>NZ_SMBY01000001.1:0-472944 GCF_004342665.1 Samsonia erythrinae
GCCCGGGTGACCGGATTTGGCTTTCTGCACGCCATCCATGCTCAGCGCGCGGATAGCATTGGCAAGTTCTTTACGAGAGGACATGCTTGACTCCAAAAGTTACAGCTTGGCTGCCAGCTGCGCTTCCAGCTTTTGTTGATCGGCAGCGAACTGGCGAATGCCTTCCGCCAGTTTATCGACGGCCATGGCATCCTGATGGTGTTCCCAGCGGAATTCAGCTTCAGACAGCGGTGAAGGATGATGGAATCCTTCGGTTGACGGTGTCAGTTGGCGTTCAACCGGATCGCTGCTGTTTTTCAACTGCTCCAGCAGCGCAGGGGAAATCGTCAGGCGATCGCATCCCGCCAGGGCAAGAATCTGTTCCACTTTGCGGAAACTGGCACCCATGATGACGGTTTGATAGCGGTGGCGTTTGTAATAGTCATAGATATTGCGCACGGAGATCACGCCGGGATCGCTTTCGGCCTGATAGTCGCTTGTGGGCTGTTTTTCCTGATGCCAGTCATAAATCCGGCCCACAAACGGCGAGATCAGAAAGACGCCCGCTTCAGCGCAGGCACGCGCCTGAGCAAATGAGAACAGCAGCGTCAAATTGCAGTTAATCCCTTCTTTTTCCAGCTCTTCCGCGGCGCGAATGCCTTCCCAGGTTGCGGCGAGCTTGATCAGAATGCGCGAGCGCGGAATGTCTTTTTCCTGATACATCCCAATGAGTTTACGGGCTTTGGCGACGCACATCCCGCGGTCGAACGAGAGGCGGGCATCCACTTCGGTGGAGATGCGGCCCGGAATACTTTTCAGCACTTCTGCGCCGATGTTCACCGCCAGCCGGTCGCTGGCGTTGATGAGCCGCGTTTCCGGGCTACCGCCTTGCTGGTTCGCATAGGCAATCGCGTCATCAAACAGCGGTTGGTATTGGGGCAGGGTAGCGGCTTTCAGAATTAAGGACGGGTTCGTGGTGGCATCTTGCGGTGAAAATTGACGAATGGAGTCGATATCACCGCTATCGGCGACCACCACGGTAAACTGCTTAAGGGCTTCTAATTGATTCATGATTGAGCTCCTTGATGTCAATAGAGAAATGGCATGCGTAAAACAGAGCCAACGCACTGCACCATGAGGTCGTGGAATAACATGCGCTTTTTCCGATTGCTGCGGTTGGGCTCTCTCGACTGAACACTATTTTGCTGCACGGGAAGTCGGCTAAACGCACAGTAAGACTGACGGCCTGTCAGTCTGAGGATCACCACGGGCCGTCAGACAGGATTACCGGTGGTTTTCCTGATGTTCGTAGTAGCTGATTTTCTCGACTTTTGGTGCGGATCCGCCGCCTTCAAACTCAGACTCCAGCCAGGCGCCGACAATCTCTTTTGCCAGTTCCGGGCCGATAACCCGCGCACCCAGAGCGATCACCTGCGCATCGTTACTTTTTCTGGCCCGCTGAGCGGAATAGGTGTCATGGCACTGAGCGGCACGAATGCCATTGACCTTGTTAGCCACGATACTCATGCCGATCCCCGTGCCGCACAGCAGGATCCCACGCTGATGCTTACCGTCTTTAATCGCATGCGCCAGCGTGTAGGCGACATCGGGGTAGATCGGGTTTTCCCCAGAGGGATCGTAGCTGTAGTCGGTCACCGTCAGACCCTTCTGCTGTAAATAATCAGTAATCGTATTTTTCAGATCAATCGCGGCGCTGTCTGCGCCAATTGCAATCGAGAGCATATCTATCTCCTGCCTGGCTGAGGGTCAAAGTGAGCCTGATATGTCGCTTTCGTTAGATTGTTTATAAAACCATGAATAAACAAACACTAACGAGAATCTCCCTGCCTGATTCCGTACATTTCCGGCCTTTTCATGGCTAAACATATACCGCTTCTTTCAAATGTTCAATGTGTGATTATTTGTTTTTTATTTTCTCAGAGAAGAAAAGGGGATTAAAAGAGTGATCTTGGTCACTTTTATGGCTTTTAAGGCGATATTTTACCTTTTTGATACATATTTAGATCATGCTCACAATTTTTAAACAGAGAGATAGGCAAAAGATTGGGGCAAATATATCGTTCATATGTTCACAGTGTGTGTTAATGATCTAAATCTTTAGAGGGCATAACAATGTGTCAGACCTGTATGCAAACCATAAAAAAGACAACAAACAACAAAGGTCACACCGGGTATCGAATGACGAGAGAGGATGAAATGCAGGAACAGCCTGGCGTAAAGGCAATGACAGGGAAGGGGTTGGCTATCGGTAGTAAGGGGGTTGTATGAGTAAAGTATCGGCTGCTGCAACGGCGGGGCAATCTGCAACAAAACCGTCCATCACAACACCATCTGCTGTAGAACAATCGGCCATTCGTAAGGTCTCCTGGCGTTTGGTGCCTTTCGTCGGCTTGATGTTTTTCATTAACTTCCTCGATCGTACGGCCATTTCGTTCGCGGGACCGAATGGTATGAACACCGATCTTGCGCTAACCGTGGCACAGTTCGGGCTGGCTTCCGGCATTTTCTTCATTGGTTATATTCTGCTGGAAGTCCCGAGCAATCTGGCGCTGCACCGCTTCGGCGCGCGCAAATGGCTGTCGCGCATCATGGTGTCGTGGGGCATTGTGTCATTGCTGTTTACCTGGGTAAGCAGTATTGAAGGGTTATATATTCTCCGTTTCCTGTTGGGGATTGCAGAGGCGGGCTTTTTCCCCGGCGCGATCCTGTTCCTCAGTCTGTGGGTGCCAGCCCGCTATCGCAGCAAAATCCTGTCACTGTTCTATCTGGCACAGCCGCTGACGGTGGTGTTAGGCGCACCGTTGGCTGCCTGGCTGATTGAGCAGCACGGCTTGTTCGGCCTGTCCGGTTGGCGGGTGATGTTCCTCGGCGTATCCGTTCCTGCCATTGTCGTCGGTATCATTACCTGGTTCTATCTGGTGGATCGTCCGGCCGATGCCAAGTGGCTTAACGCCGATGAGAAACGCTGGCTGGTCAGTGAACTGGAAAGCGAACATGCCACCAAAAATCACAGCAAACACCCTGGTGTGATGACCGTGATGTTCAACAAACGCGTCTGGGTACTGTGCCTGATTTACTTTGGTTTTATTTACGGCCTCTACGCGCTGGCGTTCTTCCTGCCCACGATTATCGCGGGTTTCCAACAGCAGTTCGGCACGACGTTCAATGTCATGGATAAAGGGCTGATTACCGCCATCCCTTATTTGCCTGCCGCCATCGTGATGTATTTCTGGTCGCGTGATGCAACGCGTCGCGGTTGTCGTTCATGGCACATCGCTATCCCTGCTTTGACCGGCGCGATCAGCATTCCGTTGGCGCTGTTTATGGAGTCCCCGACGGCGACCATTGCGGTGATTACCGTAACTGCCTGCTCCATCTTCGCCGCGCTACCTAACTTCTGGACATTACCGACTCAGTTCCTGACGGGCGCGTCAGCGGCAGCGGCCATCGCGCTCATCAATACCATTGGCAATGTTGCCGGATTCTCCGCGGGATACATCACCGGTGCGGTGCGGGGTGTAACGGGAACCTATGTGCTGCCCATGATGATTGTCGGCGGGTTGATGCTGCTCTCCGCCGTATTGATTGTCCTGCTCAGTCGTTCGGACCGGTTATCGAAAACCGCATCAGCCACACAGGAGCATTGATATGACGTATTTGTTCAACCAACCTTCCGCCTTTGCCCGGGAACTGACCGAAGGCTTTGTGGCAGCGCATGCTGACAAAGTGCGTCAGGTGCCCGGCGGCGTAGTCAGAAGCACTCGCAGTCGTGAAGGTGGGGTCGCCATTGTGGTCGGGGGTGGCTCCGGCCACTACCCGGCGTTTGCCGGGCTGGTCGGGCAGGGACTGGCGCACGGCGCGGCGATGGGTAACCTGTTTGCTTCGCCATCGGCCCAGCAGATCTGCGCCGTCGCCCGCGCGGCACACAATGGCGGTGGCGTGCTGCTGACGTTTGGAAACTATGCGGGCGATGTGCTTCATTTCGGACAGGCCAGGGCGCGTCTGAACGCGGAAGGTATTCCGTGTGAGCTGCTGGCGGTGACCGATGACATTTCCAGTGCGCCACTGAACGAATGGCAAAAGCGTCGCGGAGTCGCGGGTGATTTGATGGTCTTTAAGGCGGCTTCTGCGGCGGCGGAAGCGGGCTACGATTTGGCCGCGGTGCTTGAGGTCGCCGAACGCGCCAACCAGCGCACCCGCTCGCTCGGCGTGGCCTTCTCTGGCTGTACTTTACCGGGCGCAGAACACCCGCTGTTTACCGTTCCTGAGGGCATGATGGCGGTGGGCATGGGGATTCACGGCGAGCCGGGCATCCGTGACGTTCCCATCTCAACCGCCGATGAACTGGCCGAACTGTTGGTCGGTTCACTGTTGAAAGAGGTGCCGCACGGTATTACGACGCTCTCCGGGCAGCGGATCAGCGTGGTGCTCAATGGCCTCGGGGGCGTGAAGTATGAAGAGCTGTTTGTGGTTTATCGCCGTATTTCGCAACTGCTGGTGGATCAGGGGCTGACGGTGGTCGAGCCGGAAGTCGGTGAGCTGGTCACCAGCTTCGATATGGCCGGCCTGTCGCTCACGCTGTTCTGGCTGGATGAAGAATTGGAGCGTTTCTGGCGTGCGCCTGCCGATGCACCGGCATTTCGTAAAGGCAGTCTGTCGCCCGCCGAACCGCTGGCTGAACGGGCATTCACGGCAGAACTCGATGTGATCCCAACCGCTACGGCGGCATCGAAAGCGGCGGCACACTGTGTCGCGGCGGCGTTGAATGCGGCGCGCGACATTGTGCTGGCTAACGTTACCGAGTTAGGCCGTATCGACGCGATTGCCGGAGATGGCGATCACGGCATTGGTATGGAGCGCGGGGTGATTGCCGCCGCGGAAAAGGCCGCGGAGATGCTGGAACGGCAGGCGGGTGCCGGCACGTTATTGCAACGTGCGGCAGATGCCTGGGCCGATCGGGCCGGAGGGACGTCTGGCGCAATCTGGGGTGTCGCGCTAAATGCGCTGGGAACCGTATTGGGTGATGAACAACGCCCTGACGGTCGTCGCGTGGCGGACGGGATACGTCAGGCCAAAGAGAGCGTGATGCATTTTGGTAAAGCGAAACCGGGGGATAAAACGCTGGTGGATGCGCTCATCCCTTTTAGTTCGGCGCTGACACAACGAGTTGAAGCAGGAATGCGCTTGCCAGAAGCCTGGCAGCAGGCTGCTCAGCGTGCCCAACAGGCCGCTGACGACACGGCGCAACTGTTACCCAAAATTGGCCGCGCCCGGCCGCTGGCAGAAAAAAGTCTGGGAACGCCCGATGCGGGCGCGATATCGCTCGCCATGATCCTTGATGCGGTGTCGTCCGTGTTGAACAGCGATACGACGCCGATTCCTTCTCATCAAACAGCGACGCAAGCGGAGAGTGAACGATGAGTTCGCGCAAATTGACGCTGGGCGTCAGCCTGAAAATGTATTTCGGCTATCAGCAGACGCTCGACTGGTGCCAGAAAATCCACGAAATAACCGAACAGCATCCGCTGGCGTCACTGCCCTCGGCCCGGCTGTTTGTGTTGCCCGCCTTCCCGACGTTAGCGCCTGTGGTGCAGCGGTTTGCCTCGTCAGCCGTTCATGTCGGGGCACAAGATCTGCACTGGGCGGATAACGGTGCCTTCACCGGGGAAGTGAGCGGCACCATGCTGCACGAAATGGGGTGTCGCTATGTCGAAATCGGGCACGCCGAGCGCCGTCGCTATTTTGGTGAAACGGATGAGCATTTCGCGCTGAAAACGGCGGCGGCCTGGCGTAATGGGTTAACGCCGGTGCTATGCGTCGGAGAGGAGAAACGTGGCTCGACGCAACAGGCAATCGACACCTGTCAGGCTCAGCTAGAAGCGGCACTGAATCTGGCTCAGAAGCAACAGCTGGCGGGCGATCTGGTACTGGCCTACGAGCCGCAGTGGGCGATTGGCAGCACGGAGCCCGCCCCGACGACATACATCCACGAGGTGTGTCAGGCATTAAAACAGCATTTTCCAACACAGGCAGGTGTGCGTGAGGGCCGAATGATTTACGGCGGTAGCGCTGGACCGGGATTGCTGAGTCAGCTCGGCGACGCCGTTGATGGCCTGTTTCTGGGGCGCTTTGCCCACGAGCCGGCCGCGTTTAACGCCATTATGGATGAAGCCTTCGCGCTCTGCTCGCAGGCGTAAGAGAGAGGAAATAAATATGGCAATTGGATTAAGTACCTATGCGTTCTTCTGGCGAGCCTCTTCCCGCGTGCCGGATCCGCTGGGGTTGGACGCCATGCTGGAGCAAACGGCGGAGTCCGGCGCGGGCGTTTTTCAGATTTGTGATTACGCGGCGGTGGAAGCACTTTCGTCTGCCGAGTTGGAAAAATTGCGACAGCGTGCGGCCGATCTCGGTATTCAGTTGGAGCTGGGAACGCGAGGATTAGCCACCGAACACCTGACGCGCTATCTCGCTATGGCTCGTGCGCTGGATGTCCGTTTTATCCGCACCATGTTCAACACCGCAACACATAAGCCGACGCAAGATGAAGCGTTGGCCTTGCTACGTCGCGTACTGCCTGAGTTTGAGCGCTACAACATCCAACTGGGGTTGGAAACCTACGAACAGGTCAAAACGCGCGATGTGCTGGCGGTGGTTGACGCCATCGACAGCCCGGCGCTGGGAATCTGCCTCGATCCCGGTAACTGTGTCGCGGCATTGGAATACCCGCATGAGGTGATTGAATTAACCGCCTCACGGGTGGTTAACCTGCACATCAAAGATTTTGCGTTTGCCCGTCAGGAAGGGTGGGTGGGCTTTACCTATTCCGGCTGTCTGCTGGGAACGGGCCTGCTGGATTACGACGCACTTCACCAGATCGTTCGCCCGAACGAACGAAACATTAACCAGATCGTCGAGCATTGGCTGCCGTGGCAGGCTAACGCGGAGGAAACCTGCCGTCTGGAAGACGCCTGGACGCGCCATAGCCTGAATTATCTCTACATGCGTAATCCCGATGCGAACCGTTCATCACACATTCTTTGAATATCCTAATCTGAGGAGTAATAATCATGGCTGCTGAATTGAAAACCATTACCGTACTGGGCGCTGGCGGAAAAATGGGCATGCGTATTTCTGCCAATTTCCAGAAAAGTGACTATCGGGTGTTTTACTGCGAGAACTCGCCGCGCGCGCAGGAGCAAGTGGTTGCCGCTGGCAGAGAATTGTCCGTTGCTGAACAGGTGATTCCTGAAAGCGATGTGGTGATTTTAGCGGTGCCGGATATTGCGCTGAAAGCGGTCTCCGGGATTGTCGTTCCGCAGATGAAAAGCAACGCGGTGCTGCTGACGCTGGACCCGGCGGCGGCCTACGCCAATCTTATTGCCAAACGTGATGATATCAATTACGCCGTCGCACATCCGTGCCATCCTTCAGTGTTCCTGGATCGCTTCACGCCGGAAGAACACGCCGATGCTTTTGGCGGCGTGGCCGCGCCACAGCACGTTGCCGCCGCTTATGAGACGGGCAGCGACGAGCAGAAAGCCGCCTTAGCTCGCGTAGTGAAAGTGATGTATGGCCCGGTGCTTGATGTGCACTGGGTGACGGTAAAACAGCTGGCCTATCTGGAACCGACGCTGGTTGAAACGGTAGCCTGTATGGTTGGCACCTTGATGAAAGAAGCGCTGGATGAAACCATCAACACCATTGGCGTGCCGGAAGCCGCGGCGAAAGCGATGCTTTACGGTCATATTCAGATCGCATTGGCGGTGGCTTTCCGCAGCACGAACCCGTTCTCGGACGCGTGTATGATCGCGATTGAATACGGTAAAGAGAACATCATCAAGCCGGATTGGAAGAAGATTTTCGATGAGAAAGAGCTCGATCTGGTGATTGCCAAAATGCTGAAGATCGATGCCATTCAGCGGTAATGTGTCACGTTGCCGGAGTCAGCCTTTTCCTCTGGCTTCGGCGCTTCTGCTTCTGTCCGTCTGCACCCCCATCAGGGATAATCTCGCTGGGCTTGAGCCTCTTCTCCCGGCGTGTAACAATTATTCATCGCGACGGTTTTCATCTGTAGACACAGCGTCTGTATAAACCGATCCCCTTGCGTAAGGAAAATGTGACCAGATGGAAAAACAATCAGGATCTCAGGAAAGCGAACTTCTGACTGAAATTGCCGTCGCTTATTATCAGGACGAAATTACTCAGGAAGAGATCGCTAAGAAATTCGGAATTTCGCGTATCAAAGTCGGGCGTTTGCTGAAACGCGCGAAAGAAGAAGGCATTGTTGAAATTACCGTGCGTTATCACCCGGTCTTCAGCACGCGTCTTGAACAGCAGATGCTGGAGCGTTTTTCGATCAAGCGAGCGCTGATTGCACTCGATCATCAGGATGAAGAAGAGCAGCGGCGGCAGGTTGCGGCACTGGTTTCCAACTATCTGGCGCTGTCGTTGAAAGACGGTACGGTAGTCGCGGTGGGTCAGGGGCGTAATGTGGCGGCGGTCGCCGACCATGTGAGCAATGTGACGGAACGTAACTGTCGCTTTATCTGCGGTATCGGCGGAACACACCGTCCCGGCGATGCGATTAACGCCGACCACATCAGCCGCCGTCTGGCAAAGAAATTCGGTGGCAGTAGCGAAACGCTGTATTCCCCTGCTTATGTCGAAAACCGGGCGCTAAAAGAAGCGTTCATGCAGAACGGCACGATTAAGGAAACGCTGGATCGGGCGCGCAAAGCCGATATCGCGCTGGTGGGCATTGGGGATATGAACGAGAACAGTTACATGGTTAAACTCGGCTGGTTCACTCCGCATGAAATTGTCGATGCCAGCCTCAATCAGGGCGTGATTGGGGATATTGCCGGATATGATTTCTTTAACGCGCAGGGGCAGCATGTCGATACGGTGATGAACGAACGGGTGATTGGCGTGAGTATTGAAGAGTTACATCAAATCCCCTGTGTGATTGCGATTGCTTCTGAAAACACCAAAGCCTTAGCGATTCTCGGCGCACTGCGCACGGGAGCCATCGATATTATCGCCACCAGTGCAGGCAACATCCGTACGATTCTGAATATGACGCAGTAACCTACCTTTCTCCGTTGCGTGGTGTGTTGGCATCACGCGACGAGCCTCTCCCTGTTCGCCGAACGACTTCCGGTTATCCCGCGCGGTGTATCCGACCTCGCCAGCGAACCGGGCAAAAAACCGTCAGATAAAATAATTATATTAACCTGCATTCCCCCTCAGTTTTTGCCATCCTCGGTAGTTTAACGCTTGGCAAACATTATACTGGGTACTCTTTACCCTACAAACAACAAAACCGAAAAGGTACATAAAATGGATGAACAGCTGAAGCAAAGCGCCCTTGATTTTCACCAATATCCTATCCCCGGAAAAATTCAGGTTTCCCCGACGAAACCGCTGGCGACGCAGCGCGATCTGGCGCTGGCGTATTCTCCCGGTGTCGCCGCGCCCTGTCTGGAAATTGCGGAAGATCCGCTGGCTGCTTACAAATACACCGCGCGCGGCAATCTGGTGGCGGTGATCTCTAACGGGACCGCTGTGCTGGGCCTGGGGAATATCGGCGCACTGGCCGGTAAGCCAGTCATGGAAGGTAAAGGCGTCCTGTTTAAGAAATTCTCCGGTATTGATGTATTCGATATCGAAGTGGACGAGCTGGATCCGGACAAACTGATCGACGTGGTCGCCGCGCTGGAGCCAACGTTCGGTGGCATCAATCTGGAAGACATCAAGGCGCCGGAGTGCTTCTACATTGAGAAGAAGCTGCGTGAACGCATGAATATTCCGGTCTTCCACGACGACCAGCATGGCACCGCGATCATCTGTACCGCCGCGGTTCTGAACGGTCTGCGCGTGGTCGAGAAGAATATTTCCGATGTGCGTCTGGTGGTATCCGGCGCGGGCGCGGCGTCTATCGCCTGCCTGAACCTGCTGGTGGCGCTGGGGATGAAGAAGCACAACATTGTGGTGTGTGATTCGCGCGGCGTGATTTATCGCGGCCGCGATGAAAACATGGAAGAAACCAAAGCCGCGTATGCGGTGGAGGATAACGGCGCGCGCAAGCTGGCGGACGTGATCCCTGACGCGGACATTTTCCTGGGCTGTTCCGGCCCCGGCGTGTTGACGCAGGATATGGTGAAAACCATGGCGCCGCGCCCGTTGATTTTGGCGTTGGCGAATCCTGAACCGGAGATCCTGCCGCCGCTGGCGAAGGCGGTGCGCCCGGATGCGATTATCTGTACCGGTCGTTCGGACTACCCGAATCAGGTGAACAACGTGCTGTGCTTCCCGTTCATTTTCCGCGGCGCGCTGGATGTCGGCGCAACCACGATTAACGAAGAGATGAAGCTGGCCTGCGTCCATGCGATTGCCGATCTGGCGTTAGCGGAACAGAGTGAAGTGGTCGCCTCCGCCTATGGCGATCAGGATCTGTCGTTTGGCCCGGAATACCTGATTCCAAAACCGTTCGATCCGCGTCTGATCATCAAGATCGCCCCGGCGGTCGCGAAAGCGGCGATGGATTCCGGCGTAGCTACGCGTCCGATCGACGACTTTGACGCCTACGTCGAAAAACTGGCCCAGTTTGTTTACAAAACGAACCTGTTTATGAAGCCGATCTTCTCACAGGCGCGCCAACAACCGCGCCGCGTGGTATTGGCGGAAGGGGAAGATCCGCGCGTGCTGCATGCCACGCAGGAGCTGGTCACGCTGGGGCTGGCGTTTCCGGTTCTGATCGGTCGGCCGAGCGTGATTGAAATGCGCCTGCAAAAACTGGGGCTGCAACTGACCATCGGCAAAGATTTTGAAGTGGTCAACAACGAATCCGATCCGCGCTTCAAAGAATATTGGAGCGAATATTTCGAGATCATGAAACGCCGTGGCGTATCGCAGGAAAAAGCGCAGCGGGCGGTGATCGGCAACCCGACCCTGATTGGCGCCATTATGGTTCACCGTGGCGAAGCGGATGCGCTGATTTGCGGCACGATCGGCACGTATGAAGAACACTTCGACGTGGTAGAGAGCGTGTTCGGTTACCGTGAGGGCGTGCATGCGGCTGGCGCGATGAATGCGCTGATGCTGCCGAGTGGAAATACCTTTATCGCTGATACCTATGTCAATGCAGATCCGACGCCGGAACAACTGGCGGAGATCACCCTGATGGCTGCGGAAAGCGTGCGTCGTTTTGGTATTGAGCCGAAGGTCGCGCTGCTGTCGCACTCCAGTTTCGGTACGTCGGATTCCCCGACGGCGCAGAAAATGCGCGAAACGCTGGCATTAGTCAACAAGCTGGCGCCGGAGCTGGAAATTGATGGCGAGATGCACGGCGACGCCGCGCTGGTGGAAGCGATCCGCCGCGAACAGATGCCGGACAGCCCGCTGAAAGGTTCGGCTAACATCCTGATTATGCCGAATATGGAATCTGCACGTATCAGCTATAACCTGCTGCGCGTGTCCTCTTCAGAAGGCGTGACGGTGGGACCGGTGCTGATGGGGATTGCGAAACCGGTACACATCCTGACGCCGATTGCCTCTGTGCGTCGTATTGTCAACATGGTGGCGCTGGCCGTTGTGGAAGCACAAACTCAACCGCTGTAAGTTATTTCCATTAATACAGACAAACCCAGTCGACTGTTGGCTGGGTTTTTTATTTACCGCAGTTTATCGACCAAAAAAACCGTCTAACCAATATGAACCCTGTGGCATAAGTTAAATCAATGGAATAATTTTCATTTTATGCCATGATCCTGCCTCGTCTGTAGGAGCCTCTTTCCACAGACTCGATAAAAAAACCAACGAGCGAATATCGGCTATGGCAACATACGCAGTGCAAGAAAATACAGTAGAAAAAAGCGATACAGGAAAGCGTCTTCCTTCGCTGTTTGGCGGATCGATGATTATCGCCGGAACGATTATCGGCGCCGGGATGTTTTCCCTGCCGGTGGTAATGTCAGGGGCCTGGTTTTTCTGGTCATTAGCCGCGCTGGTGTTAACCTGGTTTTGTATGTATCACTCAGGATTAATGATTCTGGAGGCAAACCTTAATTATCCGACCGGCGCCAGCTTCGATACGCTCACCAAAGATCTGCTGGGTCAGCGCTGGAACGTCGTTAACGGCATTTCGATTGCCTTTGTTCTCTATATCCTGACTTATGCCTATATCTCGGCGAGCGGCTCCATCATCCATCATACGCTGTCTGAGATGTCGATTGATTTCTCCGCGCGGCTCGGCGGCTTCCTGTTTGCGCTGTTTGTCGCGCTGACCGTTTGGTGGAGCACTGCGGCGGTGAGCCGCATGACCGCTTTTTTTCTGGCGGCGAAGGTGCTGACCTTTTTCATGACGTTCGGAAGTTTACTGTGGAACGTCAAGCCGCTTGTGCTACTCAATGTAGCAGAAGAGGCCCCCAGCTACCTGCCGTATGTGTTGATGACGTTGCCATTTTGCCTGACCTCTTTCGGCTTTCATGGCAATGTCCCCAGTCTGGTGAAGCATTACGGCCATAAGCCACAGGTCATCAAACGCTGTCTGTTTATTGGCAGCGTGCTGGCATTGGGCATGTATGTCATCTGGCTTATTGGCACGATGGGAAACATTGCCCGTCCTGATTTTATCGCGATTGTGGCGCGGGGCGGTAATATTGATGTGCTGGTTCAGGCATTGGGGAGCGTATTGAACGCGCCTTATCTGGACGTGTTGCTTACCGTCTTCTCCAACTTCGCGGTCGCCTGCTCATTTCTTGGGGTCACGCTGGGGCTGTTTGATTATCTGGCTGATTTGCTGAAATTTGACGATAGCCGAATGGGACGTTTTAAAACGGCGCTGGTGACGTTCCTACCGCCGATTATCGGCGGCTTGCTGTACCCAAATGGTTTTATTTATGCGATTGGTTTTGCCGGACTGGCGGCGACGATATGGGCGGTGATTACGCCCGCGCTATTGGCGCGCGCGTCCCGGCGCCGCTTCGGTAGCCCGCAGTTTCGCGTGCGAGGCGGCAACGTGATGATTGCGCTAGTACTGCTGTTTGGCATCGGCACGGCGCTGATACACATTCTTTCCAGCCTCGATCTGCTGCCGGTTTATCGCTAAGTCAGAGGTCTTTCCTGGCACTTTCCTTTCTGTCACACAGTGCGGCGGGGGAAAGTGTCTGCCTGATGGTAACCACGATGCTCACACGTGAGGGAGTTAGCATTTGCTCCGGCGATCTTCACTTGGCGTGAGGTTGAATGCTTGCTTATAGGCTGTGGTGAAATGGTTACTATTCGAAAAACCACATATAAACGCGATTTCCGTAATCGGCTTTTCCGTTTCTCTGACCATCACTCGACCGGATGCAAGGCGTAAACGCTTCAGATAGTTTTCTGGCGTTAACCCAGTCACTTCTTTTATTTGTCGGTAAATTGTTCTTTGTGTTAATAAATATTCTCCCGACAATGCTTCCCAGTCGATATTACTAAAGTAATTCTCTTGAAGATAACCAAGTAACTTATGGATTTTGTACTTTGTACTCCCTTTAGCGGTTGAATCACCCTGTGTCAATATGGTGGAAACCAATTGAAAAAATAGCGATTCCTGTTGGAAAGTGTGATCTGAATAAGATGGGCTGATATTAAAGATATTATCAATTAATGATTTGCAGGTAAATTTTGCTGTCGGAGAAAGCCAGCCGTATTGATTGGGTTTTCTGGCATCCAATTGATTTAAAAGTGAATACATATTAGAAAGGTATGTGAAATCTACATTAGGGTTAAGTAAGAGATTAATTAGCTTCAGGTTTCCCAATTCATCATAAAAATGATAGTCCTTATTACTGACGAAGAATACATCACCCGATTGAATAAAAATAGGGTTCCCGTTAATGACCTGTAAGCCATGACCGGAATCGACAATCACAAGTTCATGAAAATCATGACCATGCTCTTTGTTATTATCTTCAGGGTCGCTGATATAACGTGATAACGTTTTATCTGGTGAAGTAAAGTATTCATCAATGCTTAATATTGTCATGGTGTTTCATCATCATTTTATTGTTTATCTCTGTTCGAACCGTGCTGAGGGTAGAATATCTCACCGTGCAGCGCTAACGAATGTTTCTATTTTGTGATCCTCGCCGCTCAAACCCCATTCTCGTTGCCAACAGTGAACGTTGAATGTCATTTTCAGACGGGTCACCCCCCTGCCTCTCCTCTACTCTATGTCTTAATGACAGTTAAATGGAGAAACACCATGACGCAGATGATGCAGCACTGTGCCGGGTTAAAAACAAAACGTAATGAGGCCTTTCTCGCTATCGCGGAATCATTAAGGCCAGACCTATATTGTGAGATCCGTCATCCGGTGGGGTTGATCGAGACTGTTGCTGATGCTCAGGAACTGCATGGTTGGAAGGCGGTGCAGGCAGGAGAAAAAGAGGATATTTATCAGCAAGTCATCAAACCCGGTGAAGAATTCATCGTTGATTTAGGTACACATTGCGTTGGCTATATCACGCTTTCTTTTGAATCGGTCGGTAGTCCACCGGATGCGCCTGCGCATGTTCAGCTCATTTTTGGCGAAACGTTAGCCGAAATGGCTGAGCCATTTTCTGAATATCAGGGCTGGTTGAGTAGTAGTTGGTTACAGCAGGAAGACATTTATATTGATGTTCTGCCAGCAACATTGTCACTCTCGCGACGCTATTGCTGCCGCTATGTGAAGGTCCGGGTTATTTCCACTTCGCCCAAATTTAATCTGCGTCTACGCGATATCCATATTCAGCATGTTTCATCGGCGGATATGACGTCGTTATTACCACTAATGACGCAAGATAGTCTGTTGAAAAGAATCGATGATGTTAGCGTATTAACATTGCATAACTGCATGCAGGATGTGTTTGAAGATGGCCCTAAACGCGATCGACGGTTGTGGTTAGGCGATCTTCGGCTACAGGCTCAGGTTGCGTATTATACGTTTGAGGGTAGTGCGGACCTGGTGAAGCGGTGCTTATATCTCTTTGCTGGCGTCACACGCGAAGATGGTTTGGTTTCCGCGAATCTGTTTATGAAACCTGATGTTATCCCTGACGATACATTTCTATTTGATTACTCTCTATTTTTTGTTTCAACGCTTCATGACTATGTTCAAGTCACGCAGGATCTTTCTACGCTTGCTGATTTGTGGCCGACGGCATATAGGCAAATCGAACTTGCGCTTGAACATGTGGATGATCGGGGAATTATTCAGGATCAAGATTACTGGTGGTCTTTTGTCGACTGGCATGACGCATTGAATAAACAGGCTTCGTCACAGGGTATATTCATTTATGTACTGAGTCATGCGATTAATCTTGCTCGCTTGATCGACAGAGAAAAAATAATTTTTCTGGAGAAAGTACAGGATGAACTCAAAGCCAATGCATTAAAAATTTTGTGGGATGAAGAAAAAAAATTCTTTATTAGTGGAAAAGAAAAACAGATATCTTTCGCGTCACAAGTTTGGCTTATTTTATCTGAGGTAGGGGACAAGGAATTTAGGAAGAAATTAATTGAGCGACTCTATAATTACCCTCCTGAAATAAAATTAAGAACGCCGTATATGATGCACCATTTTATTGATGCTCTAATGCAGGAGGGGGAAGTCGAGCGCGCAATCATGGAAATAAAACGATATTGGGGGGGGATGATAAAACTCGGGGCTGATACGTTTTGGGAATTATTTGATCCGGATAACCTTAATCACTCGCCCTATGGAAGTAAAATTATAAACAGCTATTGCCATGCATGGAGTTGTACGCCTGCTTATTTTATTAGGAAATATTCATTGTAACTAACCTAGCAACTAATTAATTTTATAAATTCAGAGGTGTTATTATGTCTGGTTTCGCAAGTCTTTGGCGTCAGCGCCTGGGATATGGTATTGCCGATTTGTCCTGTAATCTCGTCTGGCAAATGATATCGTTATATCTCATGTATTTTTATACCGATGTGATGGGGTTGCCAGCTTATTGGGTAGGGTTAATGTTTCTTGTTACCCGTCTGGTTGATGGCGTTGCCGATGTGTTGATGGGATTACTCATTGATAATACCACGACTCGATGGGGACGATGCCGCCCCTATTTATTGATCGGTGCTGTACCATTTGGTGTGCTATGCGTTATGGCATTCTATGTGCCTGATTTTGGCGTTGTCGGTAAATTGGTTTATGCTTTTCTTACGTATCTACTGCTTTCCTTAATGTATACGCTGGTTAATATTCCCTTTTGTGCGATGTTACCATTTATTACCAGTGATTCAAAAGAGCGTACAATATTATCTGCGGTACGAATTTTATTGGGTTCATTAGGGGCGACGATCGTTGCTGTAGCAACGTTGCCTTTAGTTAATTCGCTAGGTGAAGGGGATCAAACGGCTGGTTTTCTGAAAACAGCAGTTATTTTTGGTTTGTTAGCGACATTTTTTCTTTTGTTAAGCTTCCGAAATGTTGAAGAAAAAGTTTTTCTTCAACAAGAAAAGATGACATTGAAACGTGCCTGGCAAGGATTGCGCGAAAATAAACCATGGCACGTTTTTTCTGCGAATATTTTCCTGATGTGGGGGGCTTTTTTCTTCCAGACTGGCGCACTGGTTTATTACTTTAATTATTATATTGGTCAAGCTGATATCACCGCCATCGTCGCGGGTATTTCAACCTTTGTTCCTTTGCTCGGAACGTTAACGGTGCCGTTCCTGGCCAAGAGAATGGTTAAACGCAATGTTTATTTATTATCGTCCTTCATTAACCTGGTCGGTATGATAATCATGGTGATTGCAGATACGCATATTACGATCTTGTTAGTTGGTGCGGTAATAACGTTTTTTGGCGCAGGGCAACGCACTGCGATCTATTTCTCTATGCAGGCCGATCCGGTTGATTATGGTGAATGGAAAACCGGCATTAATACCGCAGGTATTCTGACATCCATTAACGGCTTTTTTGGTAAGGTCGCGATGGCCGGTGCGGGCGCCATTACCGGTATTCTGCTGTCAAGTGGCGGATATGTGGCTAATCAGGTACAAACGGCAGGATCTTTACTGGCGATAAAATCTTGTTATCTCTATATCCCGATGGCTCTTATTTCGCTTTCTATGCTGTGGATGTGGCGCTATTACCGTCTTGATTTTCAATATGAAAAAATCCGTGTTGAGCTGGATTCGCGTAATGCAACCGCTGAAGTGTCGGCATCAACCGCGCATAACTGAATGCATCGGAAAATCATAAATCATTAGTTCTCACTGCTAATCATTTTTATAAGAAGGGTGTTATGCGTAAAAAGACACTTTACGTTGCTGTTGCTTGTTCGTTAGCCACCGGGATTCATACAGAACACGCATTCTCTGCGATGCAGGATAGGTCGCTGGAACAACGTATGCAGTTACTTGAAGAGCGTTTGAATCTTGCGGAAAAAGAGCTGCGTCAGGCATCTTCACGCACGTATCAGGCGGAACAGAAAATGCAGCGAGCGGAGAAACGGGCATTAGCCGCAGAAATGCAGGTGAAAGTCTTGGAACAACGTACGGTACAGGTTGAGCAAAAAAGTGACAGGACCGAGCAAAAACTAGCAAAAAATATCGCCGTGCAGGAGAAAAAAACCACTGATGATAAAGATTCGGGTTTTGAATTTTCCGGCTATGCGCGTTCAGGTTTGCTGGTCGGGGGGAGTGGGCGTGGCGGGCGCGGTGGACCTGGCGTCTCTCCTGCCAGTTCAATCGGCGGGGATGCTCATATAGGCCGTCTGGGAAATGAAAAAGACAACTATGTCGAACTCAGCCTGATTAAAAATTTCCATTACGATGATGGTTCGTGGGCCCGCTTCAAAACGATGCTGGCCGATGGCGCGACTAATCCAGACCCCTGGGTTGATGACAACGACAGCCACCATTTCAATGTGCGCCAGTTGTATGTCGAAATGGGCGATCTGCCAAGCTTTGGCGGCGTAGCGCAGCACGCGACGCTATGGGCAGGAAAACGCTTTGATCGGGATAATTTCGATATCCACTTTACCGATAGCGATATCGTCTTCCTTGGTGGAACCGGAGGGGGAATTAATGACGTACAGTGGACGCCGTCTTTCAAGAGCAACTTCTCCGTTTATGGTCGTAACTTTGGCGATCTTGGCAGCGATCGTTATGAAGATAACGATATTCAGAACATTATGTTTACCGGTAATAATTTCTGGAATAACTGGCAACTGATGCTGACTGGTATGGTAGCGCAAGGCAATGATGAGCTTAAAACGTCCT
Organism: Samsonia erythrinae; assembly: GCF_004342665.1. Taxonomy (GTDB): domain Bacteria; phylum Pseudomonadota; class Gammaproteobacteria; order Enterobacterales; family Enterobacteriaceae; genus Samsonia; species Samsonia erythrinae. Next base: position 18,277 of record NZ_SMBY01000001.1, read on the forward strand.
CCACGACGGGGAGCTATGCTTTGCGCAGTGATAATACGGCAAAAAGTGGCTATTACGCGATGTTGGCTTATCATGACAAGGAACGGTTCTATGGCATTTTACCCGGATCTTCAGAAAGCGCGTTGCAATATGGTTATGGACTAGGAGCCGAAACTCGCCAACCCGGCAGCGATGGCGATTTGACGAAATCGGCAAATTCTGTCCGATTTGCGTCTTACGGTATTTTACCTGTGAACGATATCTGGCAACTCGCGCCATCTGTTATTGCGCAGCACAGTGAAGATCGTTACCGGTCAGGCGATCGCTATGATTGGGCGACGTTTAACCTGCGCGCATCGCAGAAGATCACCAGTAATTTTGCGTTGCTGTATGAAGCCTCATGGCTGTATATGGATCTTGACCCTAATGGGCGCACATATCGTTCAGATGGGGAAACATATCGTTATAACGCCGTAAAAGGCGATGTGTATAAGCTGACATTTGCCCCGACGTTTAAAGTTGATGATGTCTTTGATCTTAAGGCTCGCCCGGAGATCCGCTTCTTTGCCACCTACATGAAATGGGATGACGAGTTGGATCGTTATGCTATCAATGATGACTTCGGCAGTGCGGGCTTTACCTCTGGCGGTAACTGGAACTTTGGCGTTCAAGCTGAAATCTGGTTCTAAGTCGGGGAGTGATGACAAAGGGCTGATTCGTGCCGTGCTAAACACCCCCTCTGTCGCAGTGATAATGTGACTTTATCGACGTCAGAGGGGGCAAGAAAAGGCGTGGCTATATCGAATAGCCGCAGGCTTGTCTCAGCCATGCCCCAGCACCCAGTAAACCGGGGTAACGATGGGTGATCAAATAAACCGGAATGCGGCTTACATAGTCTTGAAAACGCCCTTTATTTTCAAAAGCGGCACGAAAACCGGACTGGAGGAAAAAATCTAAAAAGCGGGGCACGATGCCACCAGCGATATAAACACCGCCAAATGTTCCCAATGTGAGCGCCAGATTACCGCCGAAACGTCCCAACAGTATACAAAACAGAGACAAAGCACGGTGGCAGTCAATACATTGGTTTTCAACGGCATTTCGTGAAATATCTTTGGGCGACAGTGGTTCAGGCGATCGGTTATCAGCCAGTACTATCGCGCGATAGAGATTTACCAGACCAGTACCGGAGAGCAGGCGCTCGGCAGACACATGGCCGAACTCTTGTTGTAGAACCCGTAAAATTAACCATTCTTCTTCATTGTTAGGCGCAAAATCGACATGTCCGCCTTCTCCGGGGAGGTTTATCCACTGGTTGTTGACCTGGATTAGATGAGAAACGCCGAGCCCGGTTCCCGCACCATAAACCGCAATGGGTTTACCTGCGACAGGTTTTTCACCGCCAAACTGTATGAGATCCCGCTCTGAGAGTACAGGTATCGCCATACTGACGGCGGTAAAATCGTTGATGACTTCCAGGCGTTCAAACTGTAAGTTCAGTCGGATTTCTTCAATAGAAAACGCCCAGCCATGGTTGGTCATTTCCACCCAGTCACCGGTGATTGGGCAGGCGATAGCAATACAGGCCAGTTTGATCGTTTGGTGCGCAAATTCGAGGAGATAGTGGCGAATAACGGTTTCCAGACTGTCATATTCCGATACCGAATAATTTTTATAATCAGATATCTCGCCATTTTCTAATGAGCACAGTGCGAGACGCGCATTAGTGCCGCCGACATCGCCGACTAAGGCAAAATGATGCATGAACGTACCTCCAATTCAGAACAGATTAATGCGAGCGGTCAAACGCCCCGCAAATGCGCTATGTTATTCTGATTCTGGCCGATATCGCCTTTTCTGGACTGTCACTGTAATGGTTCGTATGGCAGCCATGCCTGTTTTCTTCGTTTTGGATCACAAAATAGAGAACAAGGCGATCATCCAATCGTCCTATCAGGCTGTTGCAGTGAAGGCGCCTATTTTAATCAGCGCCTTCACTCACTGAAAGCTGATATCAGCCTATCCTAACGCTTTTGCTGCAACCACTTATCCAACTCATTAGCAAACTGTTGGCGATCCCGCTGGTTTAACGCGCTGGGCCCGCCGGTTTGTATCCCGCTGGCGCGCATGGTGTCCATAAAATCCCGCATGTTCAGCCGTTCCCGAATGGTATCCGGCGTATAGCGTTCACCACGAGGGTTCAGCGCGACGCCGCCTTTTTCGATCACTTCCGATGCCAGCGGAATATCCGCCGTGACCACCAGATCGCCAGCTTCGACGCGGCGCACGATCTCATTGTCGGCGACGTCAAAACCGGCCGAGACGCGCAGCGTGCGAATAAAACGCGAAGGCGGCACTTTTATCGTCTGGTTGGCGACCAGCGTGACTGACGTTTGTGTGCGGTCCGCCGCACGAAAGAGCACGTCTTTGATGACGTTAGGACAGGCATCGGCATCAACCCAAATCTGCATGTTTTATGCTTCCTTATGGTGCGCTACGTTCTGCCAGCCAGTCTCTGGCGGGTAAGAAATCCTGATACAACGCCGCTTCCTGACTCCCCGGTTCAGGCTGATATTGGTATTCCCAGCGTGCCAAAGGCGGCATGGACATCAGAATCGACTCGGTGCGCCCGCCGCTTTGCAAGCCGAACAGCGTACCGCGGTCCCAAATCAGGTTGAATTCCACATAGCGGCCACGGCGATAGAGCTGGAATTCGCGCTCGCGTTCCCCCCAGGTCAGCGTTTTACGTCGCTTAACGATGGGCAGGTAAGCATCAAGGAAGCCGTTGCCGACGGCCCGAATAAAGGCGAAGCTGGTCGCAAAATCCGGTTCGTTCAGATCGTCGAAAAAGAGCCCGCCGACGCCGCGTGCTTCGTTACGGTGCTTGAGGAAAAAGTAATCATCGCACCACTTTTTATAGCGGGGATACACATCGTCACCGAACGGCTGACACAGGTCGTGGGCGGTCTGGTGCCAGTGTACGGCATCCTCTTTGAAACCGTAGTAGGGGGTGAGATCGAAGCCGCCGCCAAACCACCAGACCGGCTCTTCTCCCGGCTTTTCGGCGACAAACAGGCGTACATTGGCGTGGCTGGTCGGGATGTAAGGACTTAATGGATGGATCACCAGCGAGACGCCCATGGCTTGAAAGCTGCGCCCCGTTAGTTCAGGGCGGTGCGTACTGGCCGAAGGCGGGAGGGATTTACCGCTCACGTGAGAAAAATTGACGCCGGCCCGCTCAAAGACGCGCCCGCCGGACAGCACGCAGCTACACCCGCCGCCGCCTTCGGCGCGCTGCCATTCATCCTTCGCAAAGTCGGCCCCGCCATCGATCGCTGCAAGCTGCTGGCAGATATCTTCCTGTAAGTTAAGTAAAAAATTTTTTACTGCATGAATGTCAGTTAAGCTAGGCATCTCATTTCCATTGCGATGTTGGCAGAATAATCAGGCGAACAGTATATCATCAATAAAATCGATTCCCTGCCATCTGTTGTGTCATCTCTGATGACGACGCGTAATTTGAGATTGCGTCTGATAAAAATCACGCGATAATCATCATTATCCTTATTGCAAAATGGCGAATGTGATGGAAATCCGCGTATTCAGGCAGGATGACTTTGAAGCCGTGATCACCCTCTGGGAACGTTGCGATCTGCTGCGCCCGTGGAACGATCCTGAAATGGACATCGAACGTAAGCTTAATCACGATCCCGATCTGTTTTTAGTCGCAGAGGTGAGCGGCGAGATCGTAGGGGCGGTGATGGGGGGCTACGACGGCCACCGGGGGTCGGCATACTATCTTGGCGTGCATCCTGATTTTCGCGGTCGTGGTATTGCAAATGCATTGATAAGCCGTTTGGAGAAAAAGCTCATTGCTCGCGGTTGCCCGAAGATCCACCTGATGGTGCGTGAAGATAATGATGCCGTGATAGGTATGTACGAAAAACTCGATTATGACATTGTCGATTGCATCACGCTGGGAAAACGCCTGATTGAAGATCGGGAATATTGATCGATGCCGTTTCGCTGACGGGGGCTCGTTTTCCTCATTGCTTATATACTTTCCTTCCAGCATGAGGCGCATTCAGCGTGTGCGCCGCTCACTGTATTAAATCTCGATTGGACTTTTTGTCATGATTCTGTCTGCAATTTGCTAAGTTTTAGAAATAATTTTGATTTGTAAAACGATTCTCATTTGTATTATTATTTATTGGTAAATGTTGTGTGCGCGGTTCCGGCGTATTTTCCGTGTCCCGAACCTGCTTATCTGCAATTGGCTGTAAACGCTTACATTTTTACCTGGAAGATTGTGATAGCGCGACTGGCTCCAGGAAGTTGATGTTCGAAAGTGGAGTTAGCGAGTGAAGGGTGAAAATCGTCAAGGGGTTTTATCGGGAGGCCGTCGCAATGACGCGCTGAATTCCCATTCTCTTGCTTATGCTTCTTCAACCATCGCGCTGGCCCATGATACGGCTAACTGGCGCCCGTTGGCATTTTTCGTGCTGTCCTGTGTGGTTCATGCGGTACTGGTCGCTTTTCTTCTGTGGCGCGGCTCGCCGCCGCGAACAACCGAGGAGATGGCAGGAAACGCGGGCGGGAACGTGCAGGTGACGACGATGGCGGCACCAATGCCGTCTGCTGCTACTGACGCTCTCCCGACGCCTGAATCACCCGCCAGTCCAATACCTGTTGTTATGCCGGTTTTAACACCGTTGCCAGTACACCCTGCTCCCGTCATTAAACAGCCCGTCGCGGAGCGTAAAACGGTAATGGAAAAGAAGCCGCCAGTACGTGAGAAAAAACAGCCGGACAAGACGCCAGACAGAATCGTCCAACGGTCGATCGCGCAGCAGAAAGGGGAGAAAACACACGATGCGCCCGATGCGCCCGCGCGTGGGGAGGAAAGGGGGTCGCCCGCACCATCATTAGCGGAACAGTCCGGGAGTGCAGCAGCGGCCAAAGCAGGAGAAAGCGATAGCGGTCAGGCCGCTCGTGGTGCAGGGAAAAGCAATAGTCAAAATTTTAAAGCGCTGCATCGTCGGGTGAATTATCCCTCTCGGGCAAAAGCACTGGGTGTGGAAGGAAAAGTGCGCGTCAAATTCGATATTACCGGTAGCGGTACGGTCACTAACGTACAGATTCTGTCTGAAACGCCAGACGGCGTATTTGGCGATGATGTGATGAAAGACATGGCACGTTGGCGCTATCGGACGGAGGCACCGGTTGAGAATCAGGTGGTTTCCATCATTTTCAAACTGAATGGACGCGTTCAGGTTAACGACTAGCAGTCAGATGATATGCGGTACAAATAACAATAATTTTTTATTTTTTTAGATGATAAGGTTCACCGGGGATTTTAAATAAATGAATAAGAACGTCTATTTAATGATGCTGTTGGCATTATTATCAGGGCCGGCATTTGCACAGCAAGATGAAAGTTCTTCCGACGAAAATCAGCAGAGCGATTCCTCTTCGGAAGAAAGTGAAGATACCATTTTAGTTCGCTCAACCCCGACCAGCCAGTCGATGGGCACGCAGATCCTGAATGCCGAGCAGATTAAAAAAATGCCGATCGGAAACGGTTCGATAACAGAGTTATTGAAAAATAACCCGAACGTACAGTTCGCCAATACGGCAAACAGTAGCAATACACCGGGTGAGCTGGCACCGGAAAACGTCTCGTTTCACGGCGAGAAATTTTACAACAATAACTTTATGATCGATGGGCTATCGAATAATAACAATATTAACCCTGGTGCTAATAATGGTGAATTAAGCAATACACCAGATGGCTATAATGCTACAGATTTACCGGGCGGAGGAGCCCAATCGTACTGGATTAACTCAGAGTTGATTGAGTCTTTAGAGGTGTTTGATAGCAATATATCTGCTAAGTATGGTGATTTTACTGGCGGCGTGGTGGATGCCAAACTCAAAGACCCAAAATTGGATAAAGCATCTGGTAAAATATCTTATCGTATAACTCAAGATAGTTGGACTAGCTATCATGTTGATGATGCCATTCAAGATGATTTTTATTCTGCTACCTACCTGCACTACCAGCCGAAGTTTAAAAAACAATTTTATTCCGTATCATTCAATCAACCATTAAGTGACAAGGCTGGGTTTATTTTTGCCTACAATCGTCAACAGTCAGATATTCCAAACTATCACCAGTACTTACAAATGTGGGGTGATCAGGAGCGTATTAATGAAACATATTTGCTGAAGGGGACGTATCTGTCTGATAACGGAGATATTTTTCGTTTTACTGGCATGTATGCGCCGCATGAATCTAAGTATTATAAGAAAGATATAAAGAATGGTGCATTTACTAATACAGGCGGTGGCTATCGTTTCAATATGGAATGGGAGCATAATGCCAGTTGGGGGAAAATGACCAGTTTGGCTGGATATCAGTATGAACAGAATAAAATTGAACATGAGTTTAATTCGTTCCAGACTTGGTATCGCTATCATGATACATATAATTTTGTTTCTAATGAGATTGATTGGGTTAGTGCCCTTCCGACTCGTCGCTATCAAAACTCATTAATAGGAGGGTTCGGGAAATTTGCAACAGAAAAAAATACAATTACATTAAAGCAAAACTATGAACTTAACCCGTTGGCGATTTGGGGAACTCAGCACCAATTCGATTTAGGCTGGCAAGTTGATTCTTATAGTGCAAAATATCGTCGTTTTAGTGATGTTTACTCTGGCCGTGCTACTCCAACTGTAGATCAGGGCGTAGTATGTCAGTCTGGAGATGATTTTTGTATTAATGGCGAACAGTACTACAAGGGCCGGACTCTATATCCAGAACGTACCGTTGAAGGTGATTATGTAAACTATGCTGTTTATCTTCAGGATAGTATATCTTTTGGTCGTGCTGAACTGACGCCTGGTGTTCGCTTACAATATGATGATTATCTGAAAAATACGAATGTCGCCCCTCGTTTGGCTGCGTCTTATGATTTGTTCGGTGATCGCTCAACCCGTATTTTTGGCGGCGCCAACCGATATTATGCTGCGAATATGTTGGCTTATAAATTACGAACAGGGATTAGTTCTAATATTGTACAGAAACGAAATGATGCGAATAGCCCTTGGGTTAGCGATCCGATAAAAACAGATTCTATAGATTATAAAGTCTCTGATTTGAAAACACCTTATAGTGATGAGTTATCTTTGGGCATTTCACAGCGAGTTCTGGATACTATCTGGACGGTGAAATGGGTTAACCGTCAAGGTAAAGAACAGTTTGGGCGTAAAACGACGACTGATAGTAATGGTAAGCGCTATTACGTTTTGGATAACACTGGAAGAACAGAAGGTAACTCATACACGCTGACCGTTGAACCAATTAGTCCTTATCGATTTAGTTTTGCCGATGTGAAGTGGTCACTGGGAGCCGCGATAGAGAAGAATAAAACTAACTCACAACTTTATTACGATTTGACTAATCAAGATGATCAGCGAGTTATCTTTAATGATAAATTGATGAATCGTGGTGATCTTGATGCGATGAATTTCAATACGCCGTGGACGGCATTCCTTAATGTGGATACCTATGTCCCTGCAATTCGTCTCAACTGGGGGCAGCGTCTGGGGTATACCTCAGGATACAAAGGGTATGTCACCTCTGCGAGCTTCGTTCAATGTCCCGGAGGCCATGTCGCGTGCGGTAATGAAACTGGAAGTTTCACTGAATATACGGGCATGAAATACAAAGACTTTATCTCCTACGATTGGCGTTTCTCCTATTCTCAACCGGTATACAAAACTCAGACGCTGGATATCACGCTGGATGTACTGAACGTTTTAGATAACGTGGTAGAAACCAACCAAACGGGAAACTTTACCAAGTCTATTGTCACCTACAAACCCGGCCGTCAATTCTGGCTTGGCGTCGCTTACACCTGGTAAATCCTATGCCCTGTCGTTGGCTAATGTCTGACAGGGCATTTTGCATTGATGCAATCCGGAAATTGCCCTCAGGCAACAAGAAAAACGAAAGGTTGTTATGAACTGGAAGAAATATTGCTGGTTGTCGTTAGCGGCGGTCAGTCTGCTAGTGGGAAGCGTTGTGAGTCAGGCTGGTGACATAAAAAGTCCGTTGCCGGTGATTAAAGAAGGGACGCTGGCGAATGGACTGCGTTATACCCTTGTGCCACTGGCCGGGCAGGCGGCACGGGTTGACATCCGCCTGATGGTGGATGTCGGTTCCATTGATGAGAAAGATAACGAATCCGGCGTGGCGCACATGGTGGAGCACATGGTGTTCCGCGCCAGCGACGCGTTTCCTCTGGGTGTGAGCACGGAACTGCACAAGCAGGGATGGGCGCGCGGGCAGCACTATAACGCCGTGACCAATTACGAACGTACGATGTACATGATGAGCCCGCCGAAAGGGAATCGCGAGCTGGGAGCGACGTTACGGGCGCTGAGCCAGATGACGGGCCATGCCAGGCTGTTGCAACGCGATCTCGATGACGAGCGTAAAATCATTCTGGAAGAGTGGCGCGGCAAGCTGGGCGTAGCAGAGCGCATGAACCAGCAGCGCGTACAGGCGATTCGCCATGACTCCCGTTATCCTTCCCGCCCGACGATTGGCACCGAACAATCGATTAACGACACGCCAGCCAGCGTGCTACAGGATTTCTATCAGCGTTGGTATCACCCGTCGAATATGCGCTTGATGATTATTGGGGATATCACGCCAGCGGATGCGGAACGCGAAATTCAACGCTACTTTGCACCGCTGCCTACTGTCGCGGTGCCAGCACGTGATTACTACGAACCGTTGCTGAAACCGCAGCTCAAAGTCGCGCGTTTGCAGGATAGCCAAAGTGGCAGCAGTCAGGTGTCTTTTGTCTATCGTTTCAATGATAAAGACACATTCGGACAACCCGATTTGCGTCACCGCTTACTGACACAAATCACGATGTCTGCGGTCACGCGTCAGGTTCGTCGGCAGAAAGCGGAACTGCCGCAGGACGTGGGTAGTCTGGTGGTGCGTAAATCGGATATCGGTAAGACCACGGCCGCGCTGGGTTTTTTTGCCAATGTGATGCCGGGCGGCTATGACGCCGCCATTTCCGCCGTACTGAAAGAAATTGAGCGGCTAAAGCGTTACCCGCTAAACGAACAGGACATTACGGCGATCAAATCTGATATCCGTGAAGTCGCACAGCGTATGAGCACCACCCCCGAAATGCGTGAGTTTGCAGACTGGGTTCAGCAGTTGACCATCGTCTGGCAGCAGGGCCGTCTTTATGTCGGCAGCCAGCAGCGTGGTAAAGACGCCCTGGAAGCGCTGAACACCATCACGGCAGAAGATGTGAATCATCATTTGCAGCGTTGGTTAGCTTCTCCCGATACGTTAGTGCAGTTTAGCGTGCCGGGCGCGACGCCTTTCACTCTGCCGAAACCGGATGCGATTAAACAATTGCAGAAGCAGTGGGCGGTAGCGCCGCTGGCGCCGCTACAGGTAGAAAAAGAGCCCGTCATCCCTGCGCTTCCTGTCGTGACGCAAAGTGGAAAACGCACGGCGGTCAAAACCTTTGCCGCACAGAAGGTGGAGCAATGGCAGTTGAGTAATGGCGATCGCGTCGTGTGGCTACGTGCGCCGGAAGCCGGTAAAAAAGTGTATCTCACCGCCGTCAGTCAGGCAGGGTTTATGGCAACCGCGATGAATCCGTGGCAGGCGCAATTGGCGAGTCAACTCGTCAATCAAAGCGGCCCCGCGACGTGGAGCGGTGAAGCGTTAAATCATTGGAAAAAGGAAAAAACGCTGTCGTTGAGTATCGAACAGGACGCGGATCAACTGACGCTGAGCGGGAACGCCCCGATTAAACAACTGGCAAATCTACTGGGACTATACCGTGAACTGAATGTTGCGCCGGGTATCGATCCTGAAGTGATGAAAGAAAGCATGATGAAATTGGTGCGACAAAAAGCCAATGACGAGCAATCTGTTTCAGGAAAACGGGCGGGTGAAATCGCGAAACTGCGTTTCGATGAACCCGCCTGGCGGCAGCCTGACATCACACAGTTGAAGCAAATTACCGGACCGGCATTGCTGATGCAGTGGCATAAAGCAGCCTCCGCGCCTGTTACCTACTATCTGGTGGCGGATATGCCGGCGGCACAGCTCTTGCCACCGGTTGAACGCTATCTGGCGACAATTCCGCGCCAGCCTGTCAGTGAGATCGCTTCGTATCTGGCGCGACCCGGCAAACGTGAGGCGATATCGGCGATCAATATCGAGCCGCGCGCCGTTATCAATACCTGGAGTTTCACGTCGTATAGGTGGACGCCACAGGCGGCGGTACAGGTGAGTATTGCCCGCAATATTGCGAATCAATATCTCAAGGCGAGCCTGCGTGATGATGCATTGGGTATTTATCGCATGCGTGTCGATAGCGTGCTGGAAGACAAAAGGCAGCGAATTGAGACGGAAGTGAGCTTCACCAGTGCGCCGGAACGGGCGCATGCGCTGTGGAAACTGGCGGAACAACAGTTTGCTGAATTGCCGTCAAAGCTGACTCAGCAGGATGTGGATGAGCAGAAAGCGCAGTTTATCCGGGCGGAAAAAGAGCGTCAGGGTGATATCACGACGATACAGCGCCGCCTGATTTTAAGCTATCGCCACTATAACGATCCGCGATATTTGAACAGCGCATCCAGACTGGCGGATAGCATCACGCTGGAAGGCGTGCGCGCGATGGCCGCAAAACTGTATAACCCGGAAAACCGGGTGCTCTACATCACCTTGCCGCAGGAGGGGAAAGAATGACAAAGATGGCGACACAGTTTGTCGATCTTTGCCGCCCCTTTTGGGGCGGTAAACGAAGCTGGCAGGCATGGCTTCTGTTGCTTGTGACCATCTCGATGGGGGGAACGATCGTCTATCTCAACGTGTTGATAAACGAATGGAGTAAATCGTTTTATGATGCGTTAGGCGAGTTCGACAGCAATCTGCTGGTTTCGCTGATGAAGGACTACGGCATTTACATCCTGATTTATATCGGGGTCGTCGTGTATCAGGAGTGGTTTACCAAACTGCTGATTATCCGCTGGCGCAGTGCATTAACCGCAGAGCTGGTGGATAGCTGGTTGGCGAAGCGGGCGTTTTACCGGATGTCGGTCGCGAGCAAGATTGATAACCCCGACCAGCGTATTGCCGAAGATATCCACCTGTTCGTCGACAAAGCCATTAGCCTGTCGGTGGAGTTTTTGATTGTCACGGCACGACTGTTTTCTTTCATCGTTATTCTGTGGGGGCTGTCAGGCGTTCAGCGCTTCACCCTGTTTGGCGAAGAGTGGGTGGTTAAGGGCTATCTGGTCTGGGTTGCGATTCTGTATACGCTGATGGGTAGCCTGATCACGCATGTGGTCGGAAAGCGCCTGCACGATATCAACTATGAGAAGCAAAAAGCAGAGGCGGATTTTCGTGCCGCATTGTTGCGTAAACATGATAATGCCGAGCAAATCGCGCTCTATGGCGGTGAGGCGCAAGAGAAAAGTCATCTCCAACGCCATTTCTCCTCCATCGTGTCAAACTGGCGACGTTTTATGAATGCCGAACGTAATCTGGGCTTTTTCACCACGGGCTATATGCGCGTGAGCCTGATCGTGCCGATTTTTGCCGCTTTGCCCGTTTTCCTGAGTAAGACGGTGACGCTGGGCGGGTTAATGCAAATCCGCGGGGCGTTTGGTCAGGTTCACGGCGCGCTGAGCTGGTTTATCCATAAATATAAAGAGCTGGTGATTTTATCCGCCAGTATGGCGCGTCTCAGCCAGTTCAAGCAGGAAATTCAGCGCCATCAGTCCAATCAGGTCGACGCGCCAGTAGGCCCGGCGTTGCGGGTTGAGCAGATCTCCCTGACCACGCCGCAGAGTGTTCCGCTGTTGCAAAACGTGGATCTGAGCTGTGAAGCAGGGAGTTGGAGCAAGCTGTCCGGTCGCAGCGGGTTGGGGAAATCCACGCTGTTGCGTACCTTAAACGGCTTATGGCCCTATTACGAGGGGAGTTGGCAGTCGCCTGAAGGACGCAGCCTGCTGTTACCGCAGCAAAGCTATCTGGGGCAGGGGACGCTGGCGGAGATCCTCTGTTATCCGCATCCGGCGCTGGCGGACAGCGAGATGCTGAGGCAAACGTTGGATAGCGTCGGGCTGGGGGCGTGGCGCGATCGTTTGGATGAGCAGCTTAACTGGGATCGGGTATTTTCCGGCGGTGAGCGGCAGCGTATCGCTTTTGCCCGCGCGCTGATTGCCAAACCCGATACGCTCTATCTGGATGAAGCGACCAGCAATCTGGACCTCGATTCCGCCAGACAGTTGCTGGCGCTGGTGAAACACGCCTTGCCCACGTGTACTGTGGTAGCGATTACGCACCAGACGGAGTTGGACGACCTGTTCCCGCATCGCTATGACTTAACGGCGTTCGCCTCGTCGCGCGGTTGATGGCACCGCTGGCCTTCCGACTTTCGGGGGCCAGCGGTTTCGGTAGGTTTCTGGCCTCATCATCCCTATAATCTTTTCTGGGGTATCCCGTCTTTTACGGCACTTTTCGTTAATCACAGACTCGAATTTTGCTCTTGCTGCGCTGGCTGACGAGGGAAGCCGTTCAATTTTGAGGAGAGGACATACCATGAATTTTCGCCCGCTGTTGTTGGGTTTTACGTTGCTGCTGACTGGATGCGGCACGCTTTCTCATTTCTCCTGGTCCAGCCTGTCGCCGTTTAACTGGTTCGGCAGTCCGTTACAGGTTAGTGATGCAGGCGTCGGCGGCATTAATACGGGAACGCCGCTGTCTGAAGGGGCGTTACAGCACGCGCTGGAGGGGAATTACTCACTGCGCAGTGGCATGGAAACCGCCAACGGCCAACTGGTCGCGTTTTATCAGGCGCTGGATGGAAAAAACGTCAAGATGATCGTCAGCGGCGAGCCGAAAGGTAGCGTGCGTAAAGTCGAGGTGATGGATTCTGAGATTGCCAGCGTATGGGGCGTGAAAATCGGCGACGCGTTCAGCGACACTTACCGCAAAGCGTTCGAGTCCTGTCAGTTGGGACAAGGCGATGATGCACAAAGCGTCGAATGCGTCGCGCCGCAGAGCAGGCACGTCAGCTACATCTATTCTGGCGAATGGCGTGGGCCGGAGGGCCTGATGCCATCCGACGATATTTTGAAAAATTGGAAAGTCAGTAAAATTGTGTGGCACGCGCAGCCACGAAACTAATTTGTTTTCACGCAAAGTAAAAATCAGGCGGCTTCCGGTATGCTATAACGGTGCCGCCTGATATTTTTCGGGGGCGCCGCAGACAGCGGCCATGGCAGCAAGACGTGACAACCACGGTAGTAAGTCATAACAACAAAGAAAAACTGACGCTTGAGGAAGCAGAAATGACACCAATTCAGAGCGGTATTTTATTGGAACACCGCCGTTTTGCCATTTTTATGGAGGCGATGGTTCAGGGGGAGTTTGACGCTATCCGGCAGGGATGCAAAAAATTTTGTCAGGCTCTGGACGTGCTACAGCAGCAGTATCCTGATGCTGGTCTGGGTGCGGTACTGGCGTTCGGCAACGATGTCTGGCGCGATTTGGACAGTCAGCACGGCGCGCAAGCGCTGAAGCCGTTTACGCCGCTGGGGAAAGGGCTTGCACCGGCAACGCAGCGCGATCTGCTGATCCATATCCAGTCTCTGCGCCATGATGTTAATTTTTCTCTGGCACAGGCGGCGCTGAACGCGTTTGGTAGCGCGATTCGCGTCGAAGAAGAAACGCACGGCTTCCGCTGGGTAGACGATCGCGATTTGAGCGGTTTTGTCGACGGCACGGAAAACCCGCAGGGCGACGACCGTTACGCCGTGGCGATTATTCCTGAAGGCCAGCCGGATGCCGGCGGCAGTTACGTCTTTACCCAACGCTGGGAGCACAACCTGAAACAGCTGCAACGTTTTAGCGTGGAACAGCAGGAACAGATGATTGGCCGCACCAAGCAGGACAATGAAGAGCTGTCACCCGATGAGCGCCCGCTGACGTCACACCTCAGTCGCGTGGATTTAAAAGAAGAGGGGAAAGGACTGAAAATCCTGCGCCAGAGCCTGCCTTATGGCACGGCAAGCGGGAAGAACGGGCTTTACTTCATCGCTTACTGCGCGCGTCTGCATAATATTGAGCAGCAGTTGCTGAGCATGTTCGGCGATCGCGACGGCAAACGCGACGACATGCTGCGCTTAACGCGTGCCGTCAGCGGCAGCTACTTCTTCGCCCCTTCTCTGGAACGCCTGCTGTCATTATGATGGTGAGGGTTCACTTCTACGGGGATGGCTTTTGACAACGCTTGAACATCATATCGGACAGACGCCGCTGGTAAAGCTGCAACGTCTGACGCAAGAGACGGGAAGTGAAATCTGGCTGAAGCTGGAAGGGAATAACCCGGCGGGTTCGGTAAAAGATCGGGCCGTGTTGTTTATGATCCAGCAGGCGGAGCGCCGCGGCGAGATTGCGCCTGGCGACCAACTGATTGAAGCAACCAGTGGCAATACCGGTATTGCCTTGGCGATGATTGCCGCCGTAAAAGGCTATCGGCTGCGTTTGCTGATGCCGGAAAACATGAGTCGCGAGCGGCAGTCCGCGATGCGCGCCTACGGCGCGGAGCTGGTTTTGGTCAATCCCGAAATGGGGATGGAAGGCGCGCGTGATTGGGTGCGTCAGATGGTGCTGTCGGGGGAGGGCAAAACGCTCGACCAGTTTAATAACCCGGACAATGCGCTGGCGCATTTCCTGACGACCGGTCCGGAAATTTGGCGGCAGACGACGGGCAAGCTGACGCATTTCGTCTCCAGTATGGGCACGACAGGAACGATTTCCGGCGTTAGCCGCTATCTGAAGCAGCAGGGTTCCGCAATCTGTACGGTAGGGCTACAGCCGGCTGACGGGAGCCACATTCCCGGTATCCGGCGCTGGTCGCCGGGCTATATGCCGGGCATTTTCCGCGCCGATCTGGTCGACCGAATTCTGGATGTGACGCAGGAAGATGCGGAGCATAGGCTGCGACAGTTGGCGCGGCTGGAAGGCATTTTCTGTGGCGTCAGTTCGGGCGGTGCGGTGGCGGGGGCGCTGCGGATTGCGGCGGACAACCCCGGCAGCATGATTGTGGCGATTGCCTGCGATCGCGGCGACCGTTATCTGTCCACTGGGGTATTTGATTAAGGGCTGATGCCTTATCCGCCGCGATAAGGCATCAGGGGTTATTCTCGCTCCAGCGCGTGAATCGGCTCCATCCGCGCTGCACGACGAGCGGGGAAGAAGCCGAAGAGAATACCGATCAGGCTGGAACACAGGAACGCGGTGATAATCGACGTGCTGGAATAGACCATCGCGAAATTGCTATTGAACTGCGCGAACAGTACGCCGATCCCCAACGACAGCCCTACGCCCAGCAGACCACCGAGCAGGCAAACCAGCACGGCTTCGATAAGAAACTGCTGCATGATATCGCTGGTGCGCGCGCCGACCGCCATACGAACGCCGATTTCCCGGGTACGCTCCGTCACCGAAACCAGCATGATGTTCATCACGCCAATGCCGCCGACCAGCAGTGAAATCAGGGCGATCATGGAGACGAGGAGCGTCAGGGTCGTGGTGGTTTTCTCGATCATTTGTCGGACGCTGTCGGTATTGAAGATAAAGAAATCTTTCGTACCGTGCCGCTGCGTCAGTAGGCGAGTGATATCTTGTTCAGCGGTGTCCATCTCAACATTGTCTTTGATCCGCACCGTGATGCTGGCCAGATAGGACTGCCCGACCAGACGTGTCATCAATGTGGTGTAGGGCACCCAGACGTTCAGACTCTCATCGCTGCCGAAGCCTCCCTGATTCTTGCTGACGACGCCAATCACGCGAACCGGCAGCGACGCCAGAAAAATCACTTGTCCAATGGGGTCTTCACCGTGGGGAAAGAGTCTGTTGTAAGTGTTTTTATCGATGACGGCGTCCTGTGTCAGGTTATCCACGCTGCTGCGGGGGAACAGGATGCCGCGTAGCAGCGTGTAGCCGCGCACGGTAAAAAACTGTTCGCCAACCCCTGAGACGCTGGCCGTTACCGCGATATTCCCGTAGCGCATCGTCGCGCTGGTGGAGATGGTCGGCGTCACGCTGTGTACGTATGGCTGTTGCGACAAGGGGCGAATATCGCTGGCGCGCAGCGTCTGGATCGCGCTGGCGTCCATGTCGCCGAAGTCCGAGCCGGGGAATATTTCCAACGTACTGGTGCCCATCGAATTGATATCGGCCAGTACCCGTTCCTGCGAGCCTTTTCCCAGCGCCACGACGGAGACGACGGACGCGATGCCGATAATGATGCCGAGCATGGTCAGGAACGTTCGCATCCGCTGGGCGTTCATCGCCAGCAGCGCCATCTTGAAGGCATCAATAAAGCGATCTTTAAACTGATTCAGCGCCGATGTTGTCGGCGACGCCGGGGGGACAATGGCCGGGACGCCAGCCTCAGCAGGCCGCGTTTGCCGATCGGCAATCACCTCGCCATCGCGCAGTTCGATGATACGCTCGGCGTGTTCGGCGATGGTCATATCATGGGTGACGATGACGATCGTATTGCCTTGCTTATGAAGGTCGCGCAGGATGCTCAGGACTTCATTGCCGCTGTGGGTATCCAGCGCGCCGGTAGGCTCATCGGCCAGAATGATGCCGCCACCGTTCATCAGCGCACGGGCGATACTGACGCGCTGTTGCTGGCCGCCGGAAAGCTGACTGGGACGGTAGTGAAGCCGATTTTCCAGACCAAGCCTGGTTAACAGCTCTGCCGCCCGCCGACGGCGATCCATACGGCGCTTCCCGGCATAAATTGCCGGGACTTCAACATTGCCCAAGGCGCTCAGGTCGCCGAGCAGGTGGTAGCGCTGAAAAATAAAGCCGAAATGTTCGCGGCGCAGTTCGGCTAACTGGTCGCTATCCAGCCCGCTGACGGCACGTCCCTCAACCTGATAATCACCGCCTGATGGCTTATCCAGACAGCCGAGAATATTCATCAGCGTGGATTTACCCGATCCTGACGCACCGACAATCGCCACCATTTCTCCCTGATTAATGGTCAGGTTGATGTTTTTGAGGATAGTGACTTCCTGCTCTCCGTTGGAAAAATGGCGCGTAATATCAGTCAGTTTAAGCAAGGGGATCGACATGGATTACCTTCCTTTCGCCGGTTCGGGCGGCATGGACGCGCCATCACCGGACGATTGGCCGATAACAACCCGTTCGCCTACGCTCAGCCCGGAGCGGATTTCGGTGCGGACGTTGTCATTGAGGCCAAGCGTCACCGCACGGGATTCAACCTTCTGGTTCGCGCTGACGACCTGTATATGCCACTTCCCATCGCGCATGGTTAACGCAGTGGCGGGAACGACGAGGGCATTTTTCACCGAAGAGAGCAGGATATGCACCTGTGCTGTCATTGAGATACGTAAGATACCGTCAGGGTTTTTTACCTCAAACTGACCGTTGTAATAAACCGCACTATTGGATGATGAGCCTGAACTGCTCATACCGGAAGAGGAGACGGCGTCATCGTTGATGGCGTCCGGAGCGGGTTCAATGGAACTCAAGGTGGCTTCATAACGTTTGCCGGGTTCGCCCAGAATACTGAACCAGACCGGCATGCCGGTTTTCACCTTGACGACATCGGCTTCTGATATTTGCGCTTTGATCGTCATGGTTTCCAGATTGGCGACTTTGGCAATGGTGGGCGTAGTCTGGATCGCATTGACCGTTTGGCCGGCTTCAACAGGAATCGCCACGACGGTGCCATCCATCGGTGAGCGAATTTGGGTGTAGCCCAGGTTAACTTTGGCGGTGTTGACGGTGATCTGCGCCTGCACGATTTGGGCATCCAGCGCGTCGATGTTGGCTCTGGTGGCATCAAGCGTCGCTTTCGCGCTGTCGTAGTCCGCTTGTGCGCCAAGGCCGCGCTTCATCAGCATTTTCTGGCGTTGCCAGCTTAATTCATTATTCCGTAATTCCGCCAGCTTGGCCGCACGCTGTGCCTGAATATTTTTTAGCGCCGCTTCGCCATCCCTCAGCGTATCCTGCTGAGTCAGATCGTCAATCTCGGCGATCAACTGCCCTTTCTTGACTTTATCGCCGAGCTTCACGTGCAGGGCTTTGATTTGGCCTGTGGCCTGCGCGCCGACACTGACCTGTTTCTGCGCTTCAATTTTTCCGTCAGCGAGTACCGTTTCTTCGAGATCCGCAATTTCTGCCGTGGCGGTGATATAGTTTGACGCAGGCGATGACCGGGAGAAAGACAGATGAATAAGCACCCCAGCCGCGATGAGGACAAGAATTATCGCGGCACGCCGTCGTGTCAAAAATCGTGATTGCATGAGTGTGAGTCGTCCTTAATAACTGCGCGGAGGTCAATGACCCCGATGGGTAATTTACGCTGAGTATGCAAGGGTAAAGGTAATCTTTCGTGAAGGGAATGGTAAGGATTCAGTAAATTTAGCTGCGAATACTCACATCAGGCCTGAAAATGTATCGGCTATCTCTTTCATACTTCAAGCGCTATGTGGGTTTTCTTCCCGCACTCGAATTCTCTGGGGTATATCCGATTTAAAGAGGACAGGATATGAATATTTTGCTGGTTGATGATGATGTGGAGCTGGGCGATATGCTCTGCGAATATCTGAATGCGGAAGGATTTTCGACATCCCGGGTGCTGACGGGCAAAGAAGGTGTCGAACGCGTGATGTCGGAAGATTATACCGCGGTGATTTTGGATGTGATGCTGCCGGATATGAGCGGGATTGACGTGCTGCGTCAAATAAGAAAAAACCACCAGTTACCTATCATTATGCTGACAGCGAGAGGCGACAACATCGACAGGGTGATCGGTCTGGAAATGGGCGCGGATGACTATATGCCCAAACCCTGTTACCCGCGCGAGCTGGTGGCGAGGCTGCGGGCTGTGCTACGCCGCTATGACGACCAGCCAAGTACCGCGCGGGATGACAGCGTGGCGGCCTGCGGCGATCTGGTTCTCAATCCGGCAACGCGCATCAGCGAATGGCGTGGGCAGCCGTTTGATCTCACGGCGTCTGAGTTTAATTTGCTGGAGCTGCTGTTGCGTTTCCCGGAGCGAGTGGTGTCAAAAGATGAGCTGTCTGAAAAATGTTTAGGCCGTAGCCGCGAAGCTTATGATCGCAGCGTGGATGTTCACATCAGCAATATTCGTCAGAAACTCAGCGCATTAACGGGGAATACGTTGACGATTGAAACCGTGCGCAGCGTAGGGTATCGGATCCGCTAATGATGATTCGAGGCAGACTGTTCTGGAAGATATTGCTGGGGTTCTGGCTGACATCCCTCGCGATGTCCCAACTGCTGTGGCTGGCGTTTTCCATGTATGGTGAACGCCTTAAACCGCTGGAAGAAAACGTCGTTTTGCGTATTGCCGCGGTGCAAACGAAAATGGTGGCGATGGCGTTACAGCATGGCGGGTTAGACGAATTACACGATGTGATGTTGCTGCTGCCGTATAAAGAGCGACAATATATTTCCGTGACGGAGTCAGCGTTACCACAGTCAGAACGGTCGCTGCTCTCCGCGCCGCAGAGCGCCATGCTCGACGATGATTTTGCACTGAATAATCACGGCGAGCAGCAGACCGCGCTGGTGATCAAACAGGTCAATGGCCCTGGCGGAAAGTGGTATCAGATACGTTATGACGCCGAGCTGCTGCGCAGCGAATTCCGTCCACCGCGCCCGGTTGAGTTTCTCAATGTGCCTGCGCCGTTCGCCGTGATTGCAGGGCTTGGCGGCCTGTTGTTTAGCTCGGTGCTGGCATGGAGTCTGGCGCGCCCGCTCAATCAGTTGCGCGCTGGCTTTGATCTGGTTGCCCAAGGGGATCTGAGCGTGCGGCTGTTGCCCGTGATGCGTAAGCGGCATGATGAAATCAGCGAGGTGGCACGTGATTTTGATTCCATGGTTGAACGCCTGCACAGGCTAGCCAGCACGCGCGAGCAGCTCCTCCATGATGTTTCGCATGAGCTGCGCTCCCCTCTGGCGCGGTTGCAGCTTGCCATCGGGCTGGCAAGGCAGAACGCTGGCAATATCGAAAGCTCCTTGCAACGCATAGAGCGTGAGGCGGCGCTGATGGATAAGATGATCGGCGAGCTGCTGACGCTATCGCGCACGGAGAATGCCAGCATAGAGGAAGCCTATTTCGATTTACTGGGGCTGGTAACGGCAGTGGTAAACGATGCGCGCTATGAAGCGCAGGTGACCGACGTTGAGATCCTGTTAGCGGCGGATGAAGATGAAGACTACACGATCAAAGGCAACGCGGAACTGATGCGCAGGGCGGTCGATAATGTGATGCGCAACGCGCTGCGCTTTTCCGCCCCCGCGCAGCGGGTTCAGGTGTCGTTAATTCGGCATGAGCAGGAATGGATGATTCAGGTTGAGGATCAAGGGCCGGGGGTCGATCAAAGCCGGCTCTCCAGTATCTTCGATCCCTTTATTCGTATTGATTCGCCGCTGTCTGGCAAGGGCTATGGTTTAGGACTGGCGATTGCCCGCAAGGTCGTGCTGGCGCACGGTGGACGTATTGAGGCGGAAAATGGAGAGACGTGCGGATTAATTATTCGTTTGTGCGTGCCGCGTTGGAAAGCCTGAAACGAACACGGCACCTTCCCGGTGCCGTGTTCGTGCAAACGTAGTGAACCACCCGTAGCGTGGCAGTTTACTTCTTGATACGGATAACCGGCGTTTCACCGACGACAACCGTACCACTCAGCTTGGTCAGTTCCTTAATTTCGTCCATGTTGGAAATAACCACAGGGGTCAGCGTCGATTTTGCTTTTTCTTCCAGTAAGGCGAGATCAAATTCAATAATGAGATCGCCTTTCTTCACGCGTTGGCCTTCTTCGGCGATACGTTTAAAGCCTTCGCCTTTCAGTTCAACGGTATCAATACCAAAGTGCACAAACAGCTCGATACCGCTGTCAGACTCGATGGAAAACGCATGGTTGGTTTCAAAAATCTTACCAATGGTGCCGTCTACCGGTGCGACGATTTTGTTTCCAGTTGGTTTGATGGCAATGCCGTCACCGACGATCTTTTCTGCAAATACGACATCAGGCACATCTTCAATATTGACGATTTCACCGGACAGCGGGGCAATGATTTCAATGCTGCCTGTGTCTTTTTTGTCATCAGAAACCAGAGATTTCAATTTATCGAACAAACCCATGATTCTCTCCTAAGCATTAATATTGGGCCAGCATATACCCTAATCTTTCAAGTTGTTGCGGCATTAATTGATGTTGCCCCCGAACGTGCTTATCACCCGTCGAGGGCGCTGATTGCCGCCACCTTGAGAACGATGAGGTAACGCAGAATCAGCAGAGCGTTTTTTCTTCAATGAAACGGCTCACCAGATCGCTTAACTCTTGTGCTGTCGGTTGGGTTAATGCTTGCTCCGCCAGCGCCTTCGCATCTTCGTAATTCGCATTACGGATGATTTTCTTGATGCTCGGGATAGAGATCGCGCTCATGCTGAATTCGTCCAGACCCATTCCCAATAACAGTAGTGTAGCACGTTCGTCACCGGCGAGCTCACCACACATCCCTGTCCACTTGCCTTCGGCGTGGGACGCGTCAATCACCTGCTTAATCAGGTTAAGGACGGCGGGGGACATCGGGTTATAGAGATGAGAAATCAGCTCATTACCACGATCAACTGCCAGAGTATACTGGGTTAAGTCATTTGTCCCAATACTAAAGAAGTCGACTTCTTTGGCCAGATGCGGCGCAATGGCCGCCGCCGCCGGCGTTTCAACCATAACGCCGACTTCAATGCTTTCATCGAAGGGTTTCCCTTCTTCTCTCAACTGCGTTTTCAGCAGCTCCAGTTCGGCTTTCAGTTCGCGAACTTCTTCCACGGAGATGATCATCGGGAACATGATACGCAGCTTGCCAAAGCTGGATGCACGCAGAATCGCGCGCAACTGGGCATGCAGAATTTCTTTACGGTCCAGACAGATACGGATGGCACGCCAGCCCAGGAACGGGTTCTCTTCTTTCGGCAGGTTCATGTAAGGCAGGTCTTTATCTCCGCCGATATCCATTGTCCGAACGATAACAGCCTGATCGCCGAGCGCTTCAGCAACGGCTTTATACGCCTGAAACTGTTCTTCTTCCGTCGGCAGCGAATCACGATCCATGAAGAGGAATTCGGTACGATACAGGCCGACGCCTTCCGCACCGTTACGCTCGGCGCTGGCGACATCACGCACGGTACCGATGTTGGCGCAGACTTCAACCTGATGGCCGTCCAGCGTGACCGCCGGTAAATCCTTCAGCTTGGCCAGCTCATATTTTTCTGCCTGGTATTGCTGCTGGAGGGCTTTTAATTCTTCAATTTTTTCTGCGGTGGGATTCAGATAGATCTCGTTATTGACGGCATCCAGAATCAGATAGTCGCCGTTCTTGACCTGACGGGTCACATCCGTTGTGCCGACGATTGCCGGAAGCTCCAGCGAACGGGCCATAATGGAAGTGTGAGACGTCCGGCCGCCGAGGTCGGTGATGAAGCCCAGCACTTTATCCAGGTTCAACTGCGCGGTTTCAGACGGCGTCAGATCGCTGGCAACCAGAATGACTTCATCCTGAATATCGCCCAAATCGACGATAGGCATATTGAGAATGTTTTTCAGCAAACGCTTCCCAATATCGCGCATGTCTGCGGCGCGTTCTTTCAAGTATTCATCATCAAGCTCTTCTAGCGCTTTAGCCTGATTTTCGATGACGGAAAACGCCGCGGCGTCGGCAGACGCGTATTCCTCTTTAATCAGGGCTATGATTTCCTGCTCGAATTCTTCATCTTCCAGCAACATGATGTGGCCTTCGAAGATGGCTTCTTTCTCTGCGCCCAGCGTTTCACCCGCTTTCTTCTTGATGGCTTCCAACTGCGCAGATGCTTTGGAACGGCCAGTCAGAAAACGTTCAACTTCTTGATCTACCTGATCCGCAGAGATTTTTTTCCGGTTGATGATGATGTCATCTTCTTTCAGTAACAGCGCCTTACCAAAAGCAATACCCGGTGATACTAATATGCCTGAAATCATAACCCTACCTTACTCGATTCTGATGTTGACTAAAAAAGCTCGTTGTTACTCGAGTTCGGCCATCAGCTTAACCAGATGTTCAACCGCTTTTTGTTCGTCTTCGCCTTCCGCGGCGATAGTCACCACGGTGCCTTGCGTTAAACCGAGCGTTTGTAATTTGAACAGGCTCTTGGCGCTGGCGCTTTTGCCGTTGGATGTCACGGTGATTTCAGAGGCGAAGCCTTTAGCTTCTTTGACGAACTGAGCAGCGGGACGAGTGTGCAGGCCATTCGGTGCGGTAATAGTCACTTCTTGCTGGAACATTCTGTTTTCCCCAACTTATGGAATAGATTAATGTTGTGGAGCTAAAGTTTAGTTGATTCCCTGAACTTTAGCCTGTTTGGTTAGCTCCTGATGTATGTTACAGGGGCGGGCCACGATGCGACAAGGAAACGATAAAAAGTTTTCCTGAATAAAATATCATCAAACACCGCAGATTCTGCCTCAATTATTCTAACCCCGCTCGCAAAACGGCGATGTGGGCTATCGTGCGAAGAGGACAAACAATGTGATGAGGCGCGATGTCTGTTGAAGATTAATTTCACGCATCAAAATAATTGTTCGGTTAAATACTAAACCTGATGCAGAAAAGCAATGTGTAGGTGGTGGAAAGTTTGAACCATGCCACAAAAAAGCACCTGAATAGGTGCTTTTTTTGACAATCTGGTCGCTTTTTATGCAATGACGACGAGGTAGGTTACTGTTGCAGCTCCTGCTCGGTGAACAGGTCGGCAAACAGTGCGGTACTGAGGTAGCGCTCGCCGGAAGACGGTAAAATGACGACGATCGTTTTATCGTCAAACTCTTTTTCTTTCAGCAAGTTCAGTGCTGCGGCAACGGCGGCGCCAGATGAAATACCGGCCAGAATGCCTTCTTCTTCCATCAGACGGCGTGCCGTGCCGATCGCTTCTTCGTTGGTGATTTTTTCTACGCGGTCAATCAGCGCCAGATCCAGGTTGCCAGGGATAAAGCCTGCGCCGATACCCTGAATTTTGTGCGGACCCGGTTTCAGCTCTTCACCTGCCAGCGCCTGGCTAATGACCGGCGAGTCGGTCGGTTCCACGGCAACCGTTGTAATCGCTTTTCCTTTGGTGTTTTTGATGTAGCGGCTAACGCCCGTGAGTGTGCCACCGGTACCGACACCGGAGATAAAGACGTCAACCTGACCATCGGTATCTTCCCAGATTTCAGGGCCGGTCGTTTTTTCGTGAATTTCCGGGTTTGCCGGGTTGCTGAACTGCTGCAATAGCAGATAGCGGCTCGGATCGCTGGCGACAATTTCTTCTGCTTTGGCGATAGCGCCTTTCATGCCTTTCGCGCCTTCGGTCAGAACCAGTTTGGCGCCCAGCGCTTTGAGCAGTTTACGACGCTCTATGCTCATGGTTTCCGGCATGGTGAGCGTGAGTTTGTAACCGCGAGCGGCGGCAACGTAAGCCAGAGCGATGCCTGTATTTCCACTGGTGGGCTCAACCAGCTCAATGCCCGGCTTCAGCACGCCGCGTTTTTCTGCATCCCAAATAAGGTTAGAACCGATACGGCATTTAACGCTGAAGCTGGGGTTGCGGGATTCCACCTTGGCCAGAATGCGTCCGTTGCCGATACGGTTCAGACGAACCAGCGGCGTATGGCCGATTGTGAAAGAATTGTCTTCGTAGATCTTGCTCATAGCCTGTCCTTATAACTGTATGAAATTTTTGCGAACGTAAAGAGAATACTCGTTCATATTTTTCAGTGAAGTAAAGAATTGCTATATCGTTATGTTCTTAAGAAATATCTTTTCATTACAATAGTAAGTCATGGTGATGACTTAACGGCCTTCCTTTTTGCTTATGACGGCGGTGTGTTTTTCGGTAATGTCGTTGATAGGTGGCGGTAGCGGTCCACCCACAGCTGTGTTGCGCCGCAGACGGCGATAGGCATGATAACCAGATTAAGAAAAGGCACCAGCGTAAACAGGCTGACCAGCGCCCCGAACTGCATGTTAGTGACTTTATGGCGTCGCAACGCCTGACGCATGGCCGAAAAACTCACTTTATGGTTATCGAACGGGTAATCGCAGTATTGAATGGCCAACATCCATGCGCTGAACAGGAACCATAAAACCGGCGCAACAGTTTGCCCGATGCCGGGAATGAAATAGAGAATTAATAACACGACGGCGCGGGGCAGATAGTAGGCCAGCTTTTGCACTTCGCGCTTCATGATGCGTGGAACATCTTTGGCGATGCCGAGTAGACCGCCGTCAGGCTGCGTTTCCCCGGTTAACCGGGCTTCCAACTGTTCGGCTAATAGGCCGTTAAAGGGGGCGGCGATAAAGTTGGCGATGGTGCTGAATAGATAGCCGAACACCAGTAAGATGGAGAACACGGCAAGTGGCCAAATCAGGTAGCTCAGCCATTGCAGCCAGTTCGGAATATGGCTCATCAACTGAGGGATCCAGTCGCCTAACCGGGTAAAGAGCCACCAGAAAGCGCTGCCCATCAGCACAATGTTCATCAGCAAAGGGAGAATGACAAAACGTCGAATACCCGGCAGCGAAATCAAACGCCACCCGGCAAGAAAATAGTGTATGCCGCTACGAGTCTGGTTTACGTTATGGCCGTAAGGCGATTTTTCGGAAGACGAAGACATAGTGTCGATGAACCTGATGATGTGTTTGTTAGGGCATCATATCGGGATGATCTTAAGCTGACCAGCCTGCATTTGAATGAAAAAACAGCAAAAAAGTGCGTTGTATCTATCTTTATTGTCATAAAGCACCGTGTAGGCTTGCACTTGTGTACGCAGGCAAATAGAGTTAGAGGTATAAGTATTTGCCGTGGTGGCAATGTATTGTTGGAACAATTGGGATTGCAATGATGCAGGACTTGCGTCTGATATTAATCGTTGTTGGCGCGATCGCTATAATAGCGCTATTACTGCACGGCCTGTGGACCAGCCGTAAAGAGCGCTCGTCCCTTTTTCGTGACCGCCCGGTTAAACGTGTCAAAAAAGTGCGCGATGAGACGCCGCTCGAAGAGCTTGATGAAGGCGTTGGTGAGGTTCGCGTGCAAGGTACGCGTTCGCCGCAGAATGAACCGTCATTTGGCCGTTACTCTCCCCAAGAGGACGATCGGCAAGAGGCGCAGTCGCCCTTTGAGTCGATGTCGCCGATCTCTTCTTACGATCCCCTGTTGGATGAAGCGACGCCGGTCGATTCTTCGCGCTCTCAGGTTCGTGGTGACGTCGAACCGCAAGTCGTTGTCCCTGACGGGGAAAATATTCCTGAACCGGACATTGCCGCGCCACGCGATGGGTTTGCTTATGATGTTCCGCCCGCGGAGCCGCCCGCCGTGCATCAGCAGCAGGAGCGTTCACCTGCGCCGGCGCAGAAAGCGCCTGAGCCTGCTGAATCCGAAGCGGCGAAAGAAGCGGTTTTGGTACTGCATGTGGTGGCACATCAGGGCGGCGTGATCGGCGGCGAGCTGTTGTTGCAAAGCGTGCTGCAGGCGGGATTCCAGTATGGTGAGATGAATATCTTCCATCGTCATGTTAACCCTGCCGGTACCGGGCCGGTGTTGTTCAGTTTGGCGAATATGGTTAAACCGGGTTCGTTTAATGTGGATGAAATGTCGGAATTCTCGACGCCCGGCGTCTCTATCTTCATGATGGTGCCCTCTTATGGCGACGCCAGCCAGAATTTTAAACTGATGTTACAGTCTGCCCAGCGTATCGCGGACGACGTTGGCGGCGTGGTGCAGGACGACGAGCGCCGGATGATGACGCCGCAGAAGGTTGAGTCCTACAAGGCCCGCATTCGCGATGTGCTGAAAGCAAACGCCTGATAGCACACAGTGTGCGAACGCATCCCGTAGGCGAATGCAGTGAGTGAAAGAGAAGCCTCCGTTCATGGAGGCTTTTTTTATTCTGCGATTTGACCGGATATCGCAAAGCAAGAAAAGGTGAAACGTGGTGAGTGAAGCAAAAGGATTAAAACAAGAGCTGGGGTTGATTCAAGGAGTGGGGTTGCTTTCTACTTCACTATTGGGAACCGGCGTGTTTGCGGTTCCCACGCTGGCGGCACAGCTGGCACAGCAGGACAGTCTGTGGGCGTGGCCGCTTTTGATCATGTTGGTTTTTCCTATCGCGATTGCTTTTGCCGCTCTCGGGCAACGTTTTCCTCATGCGGGCGGCGCGGCGCATTTTGTCAAGATGGCCTTTGGGCCACGCATGGCGCGCGTCACCCGTTGGTTATTTCTATCCGTCATCCCTCTGGGCTTACCCGCTGCCTTACAGATTGCCGCAGGGTTCTGGCAGGCCGCGTTTGGCTGGAGCGATCTGGGGTTGTTGTGCGTACAGTTGCTGACGCTGGGAAGCATCTGGCTACTTGGGCTGCGCGGGGCGGGGTCTAGCGCTAACATCCAGATTGTTATCGCGCTGCTGGTGGTGGCGCTGGTGGCGGCGATTTGGTGGCAGGGAGATATTACGCCGGCACAGATCCCCTGGCCGTCGCTGGCTGCGTTGTCATGGCCGAATACCTTCAGTTCGCTGGCCGTGATGTTCTGGTGCTTCGTTGGTCTGGAAGCCTTTGCCCATATGGCGACGGAGTTTCGGGTGCCGGAGCGGGATTTCCCGCGTGCGCTGCTCATTGGAATGTTGGCTGCCGGCGCGGTTTATTGGGGATGTACGGTAGCGGTATTGCATTTTCAGGCCTACGGTGAGGGAAGGGCGGCAACCGCCTCGCTGCCGGGGATCGTTGTGCAACTGTTTGGTCAGCACGCACTATGGATTGCCTGTCTGGTGGGGTATTTGGCCTGCTTTGCCAGCGTGAATATCTATACGCAGGGCTTTGCCCGTTTAGTCTGGTCTCAGGCCCCGAAAGGGAGCGCATTGGCGAAGCTGTCCACGGGGCAGGCACCGGTTAATGCGCTGTCGATTGTCGTAGCGTGTTGTCTGGCGTGTTGCCTGCTGATTTACTGGCTCCGTTTGCCGCTGGAGGTACTGATTGTGTACGCGAACGGCATTTTTGTGTTGGTTTATCTGCTGTGTATGCTGGCCGGGTGGCGCTTGCTGCAAGGGCGCGCCAAAGTGATGGCCGCCATAGGAAGTCTGCTTTGCTGCGCGCTGCTGCTGATGATTGGCTGGAAGTCATGGTATGCGCTGATTATGTTAGCCATGCTGTGGTTTTTCTTACCCCGTCGGTCTGCTGATTAAGCGGCTTTTTTCGACCATGTCGTGACGCGTACGGTGGTGACGGAAATGATGGCAGAGAGGAAAGGTAATGCCCTGCGCAGGGCATTACCTCGTGATGCTAACTACTCGTTTTCCGGTGCGGCGGCTGGCTTTTCTTCCCCGGACAGCTTCGCTTCCAGTTCGGTCAGACGTTGTTCCAGACGAGCAATCTTCTCTCGCGTGCGGAGCAGAACCTGTGTCTGAATATCGAACTCTTCGCGGTTAACTAAGTCCAGCCGGGTGAGTTGCGCCTGCAAGACCTGACGGATCTTTTTCTCCACATCATCACCCAATTCCCGGATACCTTTTGGCATGGACTCATGCACTTGGCGGGCGATTTGCTCAATCTTCTTTGGGTCAATCATGTCGCTTTCCTGATAGGTTAAGTAAGGTAATGGCTACAGTAAGTGTAATGCGAGTTGCGGGATGGATAAACTAAATCTGACATTTATCCCCGCCATACTTCAGTGGGGCCGTGTATCGCCCAAAATACGAACGTTTTATCCTGCACTTGGGTGATTCAATGGTTTTCACCTGTTCAACTTTTGCTTACTGAATTTCCGCTTATGTTTTGCCTTATTTCCCGTGGCGGATCAATTGCCCTGTCGAGGTATTCGCGTTATAGTAAATGCGCTTATTCTCAGGGCGGGGTGTAATTCCCCACCGGCGGTAAACCAGTGAACGCAGCATCTGCGCACTGGAAGCCCGCGAGCGCTTACGCTGTGTTTTCCGGCCATTGTCGCCGGTTTAATCGGCGTGAGGTCAGCAGATCCGGTGTGATTCCGGGGCCGACGGTTAGAGTCCGGATGGGAGAGAGTAACGGTACCTGTCGGGCTATATGCCCGCTCGCGTTATTTTGTTAACTATTGCCCCGCAACCGGTGGTAATGGTTACTCCTCAAGTTCGCCCTGATTCTGGTAATTCATAACAACATTGAGGTTTTTACCATGAATCAGACATTACTTTCTGAATTTGGCAATCCGACCGAACGCGTAGAGCGTGCACTTGATGCATTACGTCAGGGGCGCGGCGTACTAGTGCTGGATGATGAAGATCGTGAAAACGAAGGTGACATGATTTTCTCCGCTGAAAAGATGACCGTTGAGCAAATGGCGCTGACGATCCGCCACGGTAGCGGCATTGTGTGCCTGTGCCTGACGGAAGAGCGCCGCCAGCAGTTGGAATTGCCGATGATGGTGGAGAAGAATTCCAGCCATTATCAAACGGCGTTTACCGTGACGATTGAAGCGGCTGAAGGTGTGACGACCGGCGTTTCAGCGGCAGACCGACTGACTACGATCCGCACCGCCATTGCGGATAATGCCAAGCCGAGCGATCTCAACCGTCCGGGGCATGTCTTTCCGCTGCGTGCTCAGCCGGGCGGCGTGTTAACCCGTGGTGGTCACACTGAGGCAACGGTGGATTTGATGACGCTGGCGGGTCTGAAACCCTTTGGCGTACTGTGCGAACTGACGAACGATGATGGGTCAATGGCTCATGCGTCGGAAGTCATTACGTTTGCTAAACAGCACGACATGCTGGTGCTGACGATTAAGGATTTGGTGGCTTACCGCCTGGCAGCAGAGCGCAAAGCCAGTTAATCACGGACCATATAGGCTGCCCGGCGTTAAGGCGATAATCGGGCGGCCATAGCGCGAGGTGCCTTGTCGGCACCTTTCATTCCTGTGCCAGTCTGTATTGGCACCGCGTACCCAGAGCTTTTCTATTCCAAAGCGCGGTTCGCCAGATATTCCGGTTCGCCGATGCCGAAAAAAACTCTCCCCGCTTTGCCCAGTACCTTAAAACAGGGAATTATTCACGGGCGCATGATGTCCTGTTTGTCAGGGGATGATGGTCGTAAAGATATCTTTCATGGCTAATGAAGCCTTTTTGTTCTCTAAATCAAGGAAATGTCCGGCATTCTTGATGGTATAAAACTCGCTATTGGGGAGATGATTCTTCAATAGCTTGACTTCATCACTGGTGGTGTATTCATCAAGTTCCCCATTAATGAAGATGACCGGAGTGGATGTTCTATTAATCAGTTTCCTGTAATCACTGTCTTTAAGTTTTATTATCTGCTCAAGGTGAAAACATGCTTGCTTATATTCATGCTGGTCCAGATTAGAGACGTGCCTGTAGTTAGTGCGTTTCAGCGCACGCGGCAAGTATTTACCCACTTCATCATTTAATAAAATCCCCAGCTCTGAGAAATTGTTTGTATAAACGTAATCACGAGCTTTAAGAATATAATATTCCATTTTCTTATTAATCGTCGTAGAGAATGAAGCGACTACGGCTTTTTTAATAATATCGGTATTCTGGCTCATCGCCATGAGCGCTGCCAGACCGCCCCAGGAAGCAGACATGATGATCTCTGGCTTATAGCGCTGGATGAGGGAGTTAATGAGTTCGACTTCTTGCTCTTTGGTGATAATATCCAGCGAGTCATTCATTAGTTTGGATTTTCCCGCGAAGGGCAAATCAAAAAGAATGGTATTCACCCGACCTTCTAAGTGCCTGACCCAGTTATAGAAAGAAGAAGATGTCGCTAATGCACCGTTAATTAATATGGCAGATTTTAACTGTGTATCATGAATATAGCGTTCAACATTGATTTTGAAGCCATTAAAGACAACAGTCTCTTTTTCGATCACCATCAATTGCCTCCATTAAAAAACATTCCATGTGTTATTAGTGGATGATAAAAACCAGCACACCGATATCATTGTCGAATATAGATCTAAGGGTGGGTTTTTTCCATGATTATTTTAATAAAAGAGAATATTTCACTTTAGTGAAGGGATTGTGATGATTTCAATGAATATTAATTACATTGTTATCTTTAACAGGCAAAGATTTTTTATTTCTTATCTGAGTGATAATATGAGAAAAGTCATTTTTTTATTTCTTTTCGACGGTGAATAAACAGGAGAATACACTGCTGTATGAACATATTATTTCAGGGAACATGAACCTGTCTGATGACGCTGATAGGGAAGCACGCTGGTTGGAGAAAATCGCCAGCGTGGTGCGATAGATTACGGTTTTTGCGCCAGCAGCGTGGCAAAGCGCAGTTTAATACGATTACCCTGTGCATCTGTTTTGTGTAACTCGCCAATATCCTCATTGTATTTAAGGATATTCCAGTCGGCATAATAATTTTTCAACTCGCCCTCTTTGAACGTAAACGGGAAAGGCATGGGGCACGGATAATCTTCGGTCGACATTGCCGCAATGATCAGGTTATAGCCGCCGTTAACGGTGCTGTCCTGCATATTACTGATGATATGCGGAATGCGATCGCGTTCCAGAAACATCAGCACGACGGTCGAGAGAATAAAGTCGTATTGTTCTTTGATGGCCGCCAGATTGATGTTGTAGACGCCTGCCCGGATATTTTCCAGCGCTTCGCTTTTGATGATGTTATTCAGCGAATCAATGCTTTGCTCGCTCTTATCACAGGCGGTAACGTCAAACCCGCGCAGATTCAGATACAGCGCATTACGACCGCCGCCACAGCCTAGATCCAGCGTTTTACAGGGCTTGATGTACTGCATTGCGTTGATGACTTCGGAATGGGTGCGCGTCAGGCCATACTTTTTATGATAGAAATCTTCCGGGGTGCAAAAAAAGCTAAGCTGGCACGCCAGATCGTCAGAGAATGAGACGATACGGTGCCACGCCTGCGGTTCCACAAACGGCGGCTGATGCTGTGCGGAGAACTGAAAGGTTTCCAGCGTCTCCCCTTCCTCGGTCAGCATGGAAAAGGTCATCTCTCCTTGCAACACCGTCAGTTTTGCCCAGGTGCCTTCCTGCGTGTTGTGCTTTTCTTGAAACGCGGCAGGCAGCGTTTGGCTGTTCCACTGCGGCATCTTCTTATAACAAATGAGATCTTGCATTGTTACCTCGGTCTGTAGATTGCAAAAGCGATGGCCGTATTCTATTTATCCCTGCGCGGGCTGACCAGAAATATGTATTTCATATGCATTATTTGTGTTTTCGCGTCAGGCGATGGAGGAAAGCTGTCGCAGAAGCGGAAACGCCTCTTTCATCCGTTCTCCGCCGACGACAAAGGCACGCAGTATTTGCCGATCGTCCAGCGCTTTGGCTACCAGTCCCTGAGCGTTCCACTCCTGCTGCCAGTGTAAATCGTTATTGGTGGTATCGCCGGCCATCTGTAAGGGAAACAGCGGCGTTTTGATTTTAACCAGCATCGGCGGCAGGGTTAGCGCCTCACTGGCCCCCAGCAGGTTTTTCGCCAGCGTAATGGCGCCAAGCTGAATCGGTTGCAGGAAAGGCAGAAGCCTACCGTTAATCTCCGCGCAGTCGCCCAGCGCATAAATTTGTGGATCGCTGGTTTGTAACTGCGCATTGGTCTCGATACCTTTTTGCACCGTTAACCCCGCAGCTTTCGCCAATTGTGCGTTGGGCTGTAAACCGATGGCGGAGATGACGTCATCCACTTCCAGGGTGCGTCCATCGGTAAACCTGGCTTGCACGCCGCTTTCCGTTTTTTCCAGCGTCTGCAAGGTGGTATTCAGCAGTAGTGAAATCCCTTGCTGTGTCAGCGTAAAGTGTAAGCGCGCGCTGACTTCAGGCGGCATCAACGCGGACAGGATGGTGCCGGCACAGTCGACCAGCGTGACCCGTTTCCCGGCGCGACCCAGATCCATTGCCAGCTCGGTGCCGATAAGTCCAGCCCCTAAAATCAGTACCCGTTCGGCCTGCCAGAGCCGCTCTTCGTGCGTGCGATACTCTTGCTGGCTATTGAGCGTCATCATGTGTTCGCGCCCCGCGATCGGCGGCACGATGGCGCGGGCGCCGGTGGCGAATACCAGCTTATGGTAATCATAACGTTCCGCGCCGCAGATGACCTGCTGCGAATGGCGGTCAATCGCCGTAACGCGGGTATTGGCCTGTAGTGTAATGCGGGTTTCCTCGGCAAACGTCGCGGCCTGCATTTTGGTCAGATCGTCCGCATGCTGCCGTTGACTCATCACATGACTTAAATCCGGTTTGTTATACTCATCGCCGCTGTCGGCGGTGATCAGGCGGATGGGGCAGTGGGCATCCTGTTTGCGTAGCTGTCTGATAAGCTGGCGGGCAGCAAAGCCCGCGCCGATAATCACAATGTCTTTCATCAGCCTCTCCTTAGCGAATCGGATTAAAGACGTCTTTACCCAGCCCGCACTCCGGGCAGAGGAAGCTGTCTGGCACATCCGACCATGTCGTGCCGGGCATGACATCCTGCATCGGCTCGCCGACTGCCGGATCGTAGATCCACTGACAGACGCTGCACTGCATACAGCCGCTTTCTGACGCTGGCGCCGCGGTTTCATGGCATCCACTGGCGTTCTCGGCAAGGGCGCGTTCGTTTTGCGGCGCAGGGGGAACTTGCGGTGCGGCGGCCTCCTTGAGCGGGGAGAGGACGCGACGGGCTGGCGTATCATCCAGCGGGTGCAGCGCCCACTGGCGGGCGATTTCCCGGCCGTGCTCGCGGCAGACTTCCAGCGCAGAACCGTCAGGACGCCACTTGGTTTTCAGCGCCAGCGTTGTTTCAAATCCGGCGTCCATCAGGCGGGTTTGAATACGATCAACCGCGCCGCCGTTCCAGCCGTAGCTGCCGAACGCGGAGGCTTTCTTGTTTTGGAAACGCAGGCCGGTGATCTCTTCCAGCATGGCGGCGACTTTCGGCATCATCACGTTGTTCATCGTGGACGATCCCACTAATACGCCTTTCGAACGGAAAACCTGCGTGAGGATTTCGTTCTTGTCGTGTCGGGCGACGTTATAGATTTTCACCGCCACGCCGGGGTCGACATCGTTGATGCCTTGCGCAATGGCGTCGGCCATCATGCGGGTGTTATTGGACATGGTGTCATAAAACAGCGTGATGCGATCTTCCTGATAGCTGTCCGCCCACTTCAGATAGAGATGGATAATTTGAGCGGGGTCATCGCGCCATACCACGCCGTGCGAGGTGGCGACCATCGACAGCGGCAGGTTAAAGCCCAGCACTTCTTGGATCTTGGCGGTCACCAACCGGCTGAATGGCGTCAGGATATTCGCGAAATAGCGCTGGCACTGTTCGAACAGCTCAGTCTGGTCGACTTCATCATTAAACAGGTGCTCATCGCAATAGTGCTGGCCGAACGCATCGTTGCTAAACAGCACTGCATCCTCTGTCATGTAGGTCATCATGCTGTCCGGCCAGTGCAGCATCGGCGTTTCGATAAAGATGAGCTGCTTGCCGTTACCGATATCCAGCGTGTCGCCGGTTTTTACCGTGTGGAAATTCCACTCAGGGTGGTGGTGGTGACCGGTGATGGAGTCGATCGCGTTGTGGGTGCAGTAGATCGGCGTGTTGGGAATACGGGCCATCAGTTCGCTCAGTGCGCCGGCGTGATCCTCTTCGGCGTGGTTGATCACGATGTAATCAATCGTATTCAGATCCACTTCCGCCATCAGGTTCTGCACAAAGTCGCGGCTGAATTTGTGATCGACGGTATCGATCAGTACGGTTTTCTCTTCGCGAATTAGGTAGCTGTTGTAGCTGCTGCCTTTTAACGTTTTGTACTCTGTGCCGTGAAAATCACGGACTTCCCAGTCGCGTTGCCCAACCCAGTGAATGTTGTTCTTAACGTGAATCGCCATCGTCTGAAACCTCAATAATCATAAACGGGAAAATATGCTGTAGAGATTGCAGAAAGCGTGCCAGTTTTTAATTCATTGATTTTTAAATATTTAGTAAATTACCGTTGTCATAATGACATTGCTTGTCTATTGTCTTAATGACACATCTTCTGTCATAAGGACATACCGTGGCGCTTTCTATCAATGATCTCGCGCGTATCGCGATTGAACTGCAAATGGGGATCTCGAATCAGGATCGTTTTCAGCGCCTGATTAACAGCCTGCGCCAACTGCTGCGCTGTGATGCATCGGCACTGCTGCGTTATGAAAATCAACTGTTTCGCCCGTTGGCGATTGATGGTCTGGCGCCGGATGTGCTGGGCCGGCGTTTTCGCCTGTCCGACCACCCTCGGTTGGAAGCGATAGCCCGCGCCGGGGATGTGGTGCGTTTCCCGGCGGATAGCCAACTGCCCGATCCGTATGACGGCTTAATTCCCAGTCAGGCGGCGCTTAAAGTTCACGCCTGCGTTGGCCTACCGCTATTTGCTAATCAGAACCTGATCGGCGCGTTGACCGTCGATGGCATGGATCCTTACCAGTTCGACCATTTCAGCGATGAAGAACTGCGGCTGGTGGGCGCGATGGCGGCGGCGGCGCTCAGTAACGCGTTGTTGATGGAGCGCCTTGAACGGCAATTGCCCGCGCCGGTTCACGCTGAAAGCCCTGCGGCGGAAAGCGTTGATGAGATGATTGGGCTGTCGGAGCCGATGCAAAGATTAAAAAAAGAGGTGGATATCGTTGCAGGTTCCGATCTCAACGTGCTGATTATGGGGGAAACCGGCGTCGGTAAAGAGCTGGTGGCGCGGGCGATTCATCGCGGTTCCCAGCGTGCCAGTCACCCTCTGGTGTACCTGAACTGCGCCGCGCTGCCGGAATCGGTCGCGGAGAGCGAGCTGTTTGGTCATGTGAAGGGGGCGTTTACCGGCGCCATTCATCATCGTACCGGCAAGTTTGAAATGGCGGACAACGGCACGCTGTTTCTGGATGAGATTGGCGAGTTATCCTTAACGCTACAGGCGAAGCTGTTGCGCGTCTTACAGTATGGCGACCTGCAACGGGTGGGCGATGACAGCAGCCTGAAAGTCAACGTGCGCGTGCTGGCGGCGACCAACCGCGACCTGCGGCAGGCGGTGCTGGATGGCGCTTTTCGCGCAGATTTGTTCCATCGACTGAGCGTGTTTCCGCTGTCCGTGCCGCCGCTGCGCGAGCGCGGGCAGGATGTGGGGCTGCTCGCCGGTTTCTTCTGCGAACGGAGTCGTGCGCAACTGGGGCTGACGCGTCTGGCATTAACGGCGGAGGCGAGCGCGCTGCTGGAGCGGTACGATTGGCCGGGGAACGTGCGCGAGCTGGAACACGCCATTTATCGTGCCACCGTGTTGGCGAAAGCAGGGCAGGAATCGGGCGAGGTGCTGTTGGGGCCTGAGCATTTCAATCTCGAACTTTCCTCCCAACCTGTCCTTTCCGCCGTCGGTGCGTCTAATGCGAACGAAAGTTCCCCCGTTTCTTTCATCGGCGGCGGTCTGCGTGAGGCAACGGATGACTATCAGCGTCGGATCATCCAGCAAACGCTGAACCACCATCAGGGAAACTGGTCCGCCTGCGCCCGGGCGCTGGAAATGGACAGCGGTAATCTGCACCGTCTGGCGAAGCGGCTGGGTATCAAATAAAAAAACGCCCCGATAGTCGGGGCGTTGGCACACGAAATATCTCCTAACCTCTCATCACGACAAGACTGAGTTAACCGCATTTCACGCATTTGGCGCTCTGGATCACCTGGAAGAAATCGTTACCTTTATCATCCACCAGAATGAAGGCGGGGAAATCTTCCACTTCAATCTTCCAGATCGCTTCCATACCGAGTTCGGGGTACTCCACGCAGGTCAGACTCTTGATGCTGTTCTGCGCCAGTATCGCCGCCGGGCCGCCGATGCTGCCGAGATAAAAGCCGCCATGTTTTTTACAGGCGTCGGTCACCTGCTGGCTACGGTTGCCTTTCGCCAGCATGATCATGCTACCGCCGTGGGCTTGCAGTAAATCGACGTAAGAATCCATACGGCCAGCGGTGGTCGGGCCTAGCGAACCGGACGGGTAGCCTTCTGGCGTTTTCGCCGGCCCTGCGTAGTAGATAGGGTGATCTTTGATGTACTGCGGCAGATCCTCTCCGTTATCCAGACGCTCTTTCAACTTGGCGTGGGCGATATCGCGCCCCACGATGATGGTGCCGGTGAGCGACAGGCGCGTGGAGACCGGATATTGCGACAGCGTTTTCAGGATCTCCGCCATCGGACGGTTCAGATCGATTTTCACCGCATCGCCTTCGCCGGCTTCACGCAGATGCTCTGGGATGTATTTGCCAGGGTTCTGCTCCAGTTGTTCGAGCCAAATGCCCTTGCGGTTGATTTTGCCTTTGATGTTACGGTCTGCGGAACAGGACACGCCCATGCCGACCGGACAAGAGGCACCGTGGCGCGGCAGGCGAATAATCCGCACATCGTGCGCAAAATATTTGCCGCCGAACTGGGCGCCCAAACCTAAGTCGCGCGCCGCCTCCAGAATTTCCTGCTCCAGCGCGAGATCGCGGAATGCCTGACCGTGTTCGTTGCCTTCGGTCGGCAGTTCATCGTAGTACTTGGTTGAAGCCAGCTTAACGGTTTTCAGCGTCGTTTCCGCCGACGTGCCGCCGATGACAAAAGCAATGTGATACGGCGGGCAGGCTGCGGTGCCCAGCGAGCGCATTTTCTCGATCAGGAAGCTTTTCAGCTTACCCGGCGTCAGCAACGCTTTTGTTTCCTGATACAGATAGGTTTTGTTAGCCGAACCACCGCCTTTGGTGACGAACAGGAATTTATAGTCTTCGCCGTCGGTGCTGTAGAGGTCAATCTGCGCCGGCAGGTTGGTGCCGGTGTTAACCTCTTTATACATATCCAGCGGGGCGTTTTGCGAGTACCTAAGGTTGTCTTCAATGAATGTGTTATACACCCCGCGCGACAGGGCTTCGGCATCGTTACCGCCGGTCCACACGTTCTGGCCTTTTTTACCGACGATAATCGCGGTCCCCGTGTCCTGACAGGTCGGCAGGATCCCTTTGGCGGAAATTTCCGAGTTGCGCAGGAATTGCAGTGCGACGTATTTATCGTTTTCGCTGGCTTCCGGGTCGTGAAGAATATCGGCAACTTGCTGCTGGTGGGCGGGACGGAGCATAAAAGAGGCATCGTGGAAGGCTTGCTGAGCCAGAAGCGTCAAGGCCTCCGGTTCGATTTTCAGAATGTCCTGACCTTCAAACTGCGCGACGGAGACAAAATCGCTGCTCAGCAGGCGATATTCGGTATCATCTTTACCGAGTGGAAAAGGCTCTTGGTAATAAAAGGGTTTATTCGACATTTTTTTCTCACTTGCAATTGCGTTAATTAGTAAATTTTCACCTTATGTCCCCGTCATACTCAGTGGGTTAGCGTATATGATTAAACGTCTTGTTATTAAGGCGTATTACCGCAGCACGACAGGAATATCTCGAATACAAATTAGTCAACGCGACAATAGTATGGCTTTTTATCGGGAACTACTACTTTAGTACATCACAATAATCATCATGTGGCGGGTTATTTTTTATTCCATAATTAATTAAGTAAATAAAATGGTTAAATCAGGAACAATATCCGTTTTATTTTTGATTTTATCTGGCGCGACAGCTTTTACATTGTCCGGCGTTATCATGCCCTGTCAGGCTATCTCTGGGGGTGCTCAGGGAAATGCGGGCGACGGGAGAGAGGCGCGGTTTCATATTAACCAGAGGAGTTATCGCGATGAACCTTGATTTATTCGCTGATGAAGCGCCGCGCCGCTGGACGGAAACGCTGGCGCCTCAGGCGACTGTTCTGCATGGCTGGGCCGGTGACGATGCGCCGGCACTGATGGCGGCGCTGCAATCCATCATTGCTCGCGTGCCGCTGCGTCATATGGTGACGCCGGGCGGTTTTGTGATGTCAGTCGCGATGAGTAATTGTGGACGGCTCGGCTGGGTAACGGATGCGTCCGGCTATCGTTACACCTCGCACGATCCGTTAAGCGGGGAACCGTGGCCCGCCATGCCGGAGATCTTTTCCCAACTGGCGCGACGGGCAGCCAGCGAAGCGGGTTTTGCTGATTTTGAACCCGATGCCTGTTTGATCAACCGCTATGATGTCGGCACGCGTATGTCTCTGCATCAGGATAGAAATGAACGGGATTTTCGCCAGCCTATCGTTTCGGTTTCGCTGGGCCTCAGCGCCACGTTCCTCTTTGGCGGTATGGCGCGTCGCGATAAAACGCGGCGGGTTGCGCTGATGCACGGTGATGTGGTGGTTTGGGGCGGTGAATCACGCCTCCGCTTTCACGGTATCCTGCCGTTGAAAAAGGGGGCTGTCCCTGAAGGGATGCCGGATGACTGCCGCTTTAACCTGACGTTTCGTAAAGCCGGGTAGCACGGTTTTCTCTGCCTGAGTAATCTTTCCGGTACCGCATGGCGGTGCCCATTCCCCCGCGGTATTGACGATGTTTGACTCGTCCTTTGTCTGAAAAACAGCCCCTATATGCATAAATGTGAAGCAATTCAAGTTATCTCTATGGATATACTTGTATGGTAGTATCCATAAAGTGAATCATTCTATGTAAAGAAGGATAAGTAACGTGAAGATTGTCAGCGCTGAAGTGTTTGTCACCTGCCCGGGACGGAATTTTGTCACCCTGAAAATTACGACAGACAGCGGATTAACCGGTCTGGGCGATGCGACACTCAACGGGCGTGAGCTGCCGGTGGCCTCTTACCTTAAGGATCATGTCTGTCCGCAGCTGATTGGCCGCGATGCGCACCAGATCGAAGACATTTGGCAGTATTTCTACAAAGGCGCCTATTGGCGTCGCGGCCCGGTGACCATGTCGGCCATTTCGGCTGTCGACATGGCGCTGTGGGACATCAAGGCGAAAGCCGCCAATATGCCGCTTTATCAACTGCTTGGCGGCGCGTCGCGCACGGGCGTGATGGTCTATTGCCATACGACGGGCCGTACCATTGATGAAGTGCTGGATGATTACGCCAAACACCGCGATATGGGCTTTAAGGCGATTCGTGTGCAGTGTGGGGTGCCCGGTATGGAAACCACCTACGGGATGGCGAAAGGCAAAGGGTTAGCCTATGAACCGGCAACGAAGGGCAACTGGCCGGAAGAACAGCTGTGGTCGACGGAGAAATATCTCGACTTCACGCCAAAACTGTTTGAAGCCGTGCGCGATAAGTTTGGTTTTAACGAACACCTGCTGCACGACATGCATCACCGTCTGACGCCGATTGAAGCGGCACGCTTTGGTCAGCGTATTGAGGACTATCGCCTCTTCTGGATGGAAGATCCGACGCCGGCGGAAAATCAGGAATGCTTTCGTTTAATCCGTCAACATACCGTCACACCGATTGCGGTTGGCGAGGTTTTTAACAGCATTTGGGATTGCAAACAGCTGATCGAAGAACAGCTTATCGACTATATCCGTACCACGATAACCCACGCCGGGGGGATTACCGGTATGCGCCGTATCGCCGACTTTGCGTCGCTCTATCAGGTGCGAACCGGTTCGCATGGCCCGTCGGATTTATCGCCTGTCTGCATGGCGGCGGCGCTGCATTTCGACCTCTGGGTGCCAAACTTCGGCGTACAGGAATACATGGGGTACTCAGAGCAAATGCTGGAAGTGTTCCCGCATAACTGGACGTTCGATAACGGCTATATGCACCCGGGCGACAAGCCCGGTTTAGGCATTGAGTTTGATGAAAAGCTGGCGGCGAAATATCCCTATGATCCCGCTTATTTGCCGGTTGCCCGCCTGGAAGACGGTACGTTGTGGAATTGGTAAGACGAGGCCAAAACATGAAAAGCATTGTGATACAGCAGCCGAATGCGTTGGTGATTGAAGAACGCCAGATTCCCCAGCCCGCGGCGGGCGAAGTGCGAGTAAAGGTAAAGCTGGCGGGCATCTGCGGTTCGGATAGCCACATCTACCGTGGGCATAATCCTTTTGCCAAATACCCGCGCGTGATCGGGCATGAATTTTTCGGCGTGATTGAGGCCGTTGGCGAAGGGGTGGATGCTGCCCGGCTTGGCGAGCGCGTCTCCGTCGACCCGGTCGTCAGCTGCGGCCATTGCTACCCGTGTTCCATCGGCAAACCCAACGTCTGCACCACGCTGGTGGTGTTGGGCGTACATCGCGACGGCGGATTCAGCGAGTACGCGACCGTACCGGCGAAAAACGCGCACCCGATCCCGAACGAAATCCCCGATGAGTTCGCCGTGATGGTGGAGCCTTTCACCATTTCCGCCAACGTGACGGCACAGGTGAAACCGACGGAACAGGATGTCGCCCTGATTTATGGCGCAGGGCCGATGGGATTGACCTCTGTGCAGGTATTGAAAGGCGTGTTTAACGTGCGGGAAGTGATTGTCGTTGATCGTATTCCCGAGCGTCTGGATATGGCGTTACGTAGTGGCGCAGACAGGGTGATCAATAACGCATCGCTGTCGTTGATCGGGGAACTGGAGACGCTGAAGATCAAGCCTACGCTGATTATTGACGCCGCCTGCCATCCTTCTATTTTGCAGGAGGCCATTACGATTGCATCTCCCACCGCGCGTATCGCCATCATGGGATTTTCCAGCGACCCTTGTCAGATCAGCCAGCAGGGGATCACAAGCAAAGAACTCGCTATTTTTTCATCCCGGTTGAATGCCAATAAATTCCCCATCGTGATTACGTGGCTGAAAGAGAAACGTATCGATCCGGCAAAACTGATTACGCATCGGTTTGATTATCAGCAGGTAGTAAAGGCGATGGAGGTCTTTGAAAAAGATCAGACGCGCTGCTGCAAAGTCCTGCTGACATTTAATGAACCTTAATCGTCATCAATATGGTTTTGGCTAACCGGTTTTTATATGAAAGGAAAAACCCTATCGACTAGATAATATTATATCGACCGCTTTAACGTGATTGTTTCTCTCTTAGCTACGCCAGACCATAAATAATGGGCTGGCGTGGATCACGACACCATGATGAACAGTAATTTCATTTGCTGTGCGCTATACCCTAAATAATTCGGGTTGAAAAAGCCAACGAATAAACAGCCTGAATTAGGACGGATAGACCATAATTACAAATCGTCGAGAATAGATATATGAATAACCCTAAGATAACATCTGGACAAAATAAACCTGCAAGAAGTACCTCTGATTTAGTTAAAGCGGCGGTGTCCGGCTGGCTGGGCACCGCATTGGAATTTATGGATTTCCAGCTGTATTCGCTTGGCGCGGCACTGGTATTCCATGAAATCTTTTTCCCGGAGCAGTCGGCGGCGATGGCGCTGATTCTGGCCATGGGCACCTATGGCGCAGGTTACGTGGCGCGGATCGTCGGCGCCTTTATTTTTGGCCGCATGGGAGACTCCATCGGTAGAAAAAAAGTCCTGTTCATTACGATTACGATGATGGGGATCTGCACCACGTTAATCGGCGTGCTGCCGACCTACGCGCAGATCGGTATTTTTGCGCCCATCTTGC
The DNA here is from genome assembly GCF_004342665.1 of Samsonia erythrinae. Lineage (GTDB taxonomy): Bacteria > Pseudomonadota > Gammaproteobacteria > Enterobacterales > Enterobacteriaceae > Samsonia > Samsonia erythrinae. The sequence continues at coordinate 60,933 of NZ_SMBY01000001.1, forward strand.
TGGTCACCTTGCGTATCGTGCAGGGGTTAGGCGCCGGCGCGGAGATTTCCGGCGCGGGAACGATGCTGGCGGAATACGCGCCGAAAGGAAAACGCGGGATTATCTCTTCACTGGTGGCGATGGGGACCAACTGCGGTACGCTCAGCGCCACCGCGATTTGGGCCGTCATGTTCTTTGCCCTTTCCAGAGAAGAGTTACTGGCGTGGGGGTGGCGCGTCCCGTTCCTGGCCAGCGTCGTCGTGATGCTCTTCGCGATCTGGCTGCGTATGAACCTGAAAGAAAGTCCGGTCTTTGAGAAAGTCAGCAATGATGTCTCCGATACGGAAGGGCCGTCCCCGACGCTGGTCGTTGAGCAGAGCGAGCAAAAATCGATACTGTCGATGTTCAAAAGCAAAGCCTTTTGGCTGGCGACCGGGTTACGCTTCGGGCAGGCGGGAAACTCCGGCCTGATTCAGACTTTCCTCGCCGGGTATTTGGTGCAAACGCTGTTGTTCGATAAACATATTCCTACCGATGCTCTGATGATCAGCTCTATTATCGGGTTTATCACGATTCCGTTATTAGGATGGCTGTCAGATAAAGTGGGGCGCCGCGTACCTTATATTATTCTGAATATCTCGGCGATATTGTTAGCCTACCCGATGCTGTCTCTTATCGTGGATAAAGAGAATAGCGTTAATGTGATTATCGTCAGCATCATCATTATTCATAACTTCGCGGTGTTGGGGTTATTTGCGCTGGAAAATATCACCATGGCGGAAATATTTGGTGGACGCAGCCGCTTTACGCAAATGGCCATAGCGAAAGAGACGGGCGGATTAATCGCCGTCGGCTTTGGTCCAGTGCTGGCCGGTATTTTCTGCAACATGACCGGTTCCTGGTGGCCGATTGTCGTGATGCTGATTGCCTATTCCGTGATTGGGCTATTCGCGGCCATCTGCATGCCGGAAGTCAAAGATCGCGATTTGGATGCCTTAGACGACGCAGCATAACAGAACACGGCAACGCGTCTGTTTGTGGCGCTAAAACGGTCGGAATGGGTAGAAGAATAAAGCGGTTGCGCCATGAGCGAAAGGGGCAGGAACGCTGTTGAACGTCGCTTGCGACGGCCCTGAGAGGGTGAATCTCACGGATGAGATTCATATTCGCGCAATCCGAGCGTACAGGGATGTCTTCACGGCGTCGTTACGATCTACCCATTATCTCCATTTCTCTCCGCTTTCCAGCCGTTGCCATATTTTTTGAATCACCTATCAGGGATAACGATGAGTATTAATGAGTTTTCTACGCTTAAACCGCAGGTTGTGGTGCCGCGTTACGATCGCAGCCAGCTCAAAACACGGATTGCCCATATCGGTTTTGGCGCATTCCACCGGGCGCATCAGGCGGTGTGTGCCGACAGGCTGGCGGCGGAGCAGGGCAGCGACTGGGGATATTGTGAAATTAACCTGATCGGGGGCGAACAGCAGATTGAGGCGATTCGCCAGCAGGATTTGCTCTGGTCGGTGTCTGAAATGGCCGACGCCGACTGGTGTTGCCGGGTCATCGGCGTGGCGACAGCCGCGCTGCATGCGGAAATCGACGGCATTGAGGCGGTGCTGGAGGCGTTAAGCGCGCCGGATATCGCCATCGTCTCGATAACCGTAACGGAGAAAGGCTATTGTCACCATCCGGCCACGGGACAGTTGAATACCGAACATCCGCTGATTTGCCACGACCTGGCGTCGCCCACAGAACCACGCTCTCTGCCCGGTGTGATTCTGGCTGCCATCAAACGCAGACGGGAACGCCATCTACCGGCATTCAGCGTGATGTCCTGCGATAATATGCCGGAAAACGGGCACGTCACGCGTAACGTTATCGTGCAGTTGGCCGAGCAGCAGGATGTCGAACTGGCGCGCTGGATTGAACAGCACGTCACCTTTCCCTCCACGATGGTCGATCGGATTGTTCCTGCGATGACGCCGGAAACGCAGGAAACGCTTCAGGGGCTATTAGGCGTGTCCGATCCGGCGGGCGTCGCCTGCGAACCGTTCTTCCAGTGGGTGATTGAAGACCATTTCGTTAATGGCCGTCCGGCGTGGGAAAAGGCCGGCGCGGAGCTGGTACAGGATGTGCTGCCGTTTGAGGAAATGAAGTTGCGTATGCTCAACGGTAGCCACTCGTTTCTGGCATACCTGGGTTATCTCGCGGGTTATCAGCACATCAGCGACTGTATGCAGGATCCTGAACTGGTCACGGCGGCGCAGCACCTGATGCTGTGCGAGCAGGCGCCGACGCTGCGCACGCAGGGTGTCGATCTCGCGGCGTATGCGCAGGCGTTATTGGCGCGTTATCGCAACCGCGCGTTAAAACACCGAACCTGGCAGATTGCCATGGACGGCTCGCAAAAGCTGCCGCAGCGGATGCTGGATTCTATCCGCTGGCATCTGGCGCACGGCAGCCGTTTCGACGCGCTGGCGCTGGGTGTCGCGGGGTGGATGCGCTATGTCGGCGGCGTAGATGAGCAAGGACAGGCGATTGAAATCAGCGATCCGCTGAAGGATACGATCGCAGAAACCGTGCGGAACAGCGTGGAAGGCGAAAGCCGCGTGGCGGCGTTGCTGGCGCTGAAGGCGATATTTGGTGAGGATCTACCGGCGAACCCTGTCTTCGTCGCGGCGGTGACGCGCTGCTATCTGTCGCTGCTGACGAAGGGGGTGAAGGGTACGTTGTCGGCGATGAATGGCTAAACCGAAAAAGCGATGGCCCGTTGCGTCTTCGCACCGGCGATCGTGTGGATGACAGAGGACGGCAGGGACGCTCTCCTCGTGTCGCCTGATCGCTCGATGACAGGCATGCTGTAACACTGACACTCGCTGCGCTAAGCGTGTATCATAAGCGGTAAATTTCTTGGGTAAGCGTAGCGGCATGGACACCTCTTTTCAGATCAACAACAGCGAACCAGTCAATCAGCAAATTTATCGCGTATTACGTAAAGACATCGTGGAGTGCACCATTCCTCCCGGTAAATTGCTGTCTGAAAAAGAAATTTCTATGCGCTTTGAAGTTTCCCGCCAGCCGGTCAGAGAGGCGTTTATCAAGCTGGCGGAGGCCGGGCTGGTGCAAATCCTGCCGCAGCGCGGCACGTTTGTCATGAAGATCTCTGAACAGCGGGTGGCGGATGCCCGCTTTATCCGTCAGGCACTGGAGTGCGCCATTGTACGCCGGGCCGCGGAGATGGTGACGGATGAACAATTGCTGATGTTGGAGCACAACCTGCGCCGTCAGGAGCTGGCTGCGCAAAACGATCAGGTGCGTGAATTTCTCAGTCTCGACGACAGCTTCCACCAGTCTTTGACGCAGATTGCTCACTGTCCGCTGGCGTGGGAGACCATCGAATCGATAAAAGCGACGATGGATCGCGTGCGTTTTCTCAGTCTGAGTCAGGTTTCTCCTCCGCTCAGCCTTATCCAGCAACATCATATGATTTTCAGTGCCCTAAGAGCGCGCGATCCCGATGCGGCAGAACACGCCATTCGCGAGCATTTGCAGGAGATGATCTATTCGATCACGCCGATTGCGCAACAGAACAGAGACTGGTTCGAAGAGAACTGAGTCTGAAAGATCTGGCTTCCCCCGCAACGTCATGTTTAGGGGAAGCCGGGATCTTACGGCGGATTATTTCAGCGGCTGCGCCAGCGTAATCAGCCACAGTTCGGTGTCGGCTTCCGGCTTCTGTAACGGTTCAATGGTTAACGTCGTCTCGACCGCTTTTCCCTCGCGCGTGAGCTTGCCATCTGCTGTGGCCTGATAGTCATCCGCCTTGTCTTTGGCCTTCACCGGGGCGTTCAGTTTGGATTGCAGGCCAAAATCGTTGTCGTTAATGACGGCCAGCGTTTGCTTATCTATCAGCGCCAGACCTTCCACTTTCTCTTGTTGCCAGCCGAGCTTACGCAGATCAACCAGTTCCTGTTTATGCGCCAGCGTAATTCCTCGTTTTTCCAACTGGGCGCGATCGTCAAACTCCGGCGATTTGCCCTCGGCGTCAAACGGCGTCAGATCGCTTGCCTTGCTGAAATCGACCAGATAAATGCGGTTTTGCACCTGTTTGTCTTTATCCGCACCCTGTTCGATGAGGAGGATGCGCTGATTATCCAGCGCCACGATATCGCCGATTTTGGCGTTTCTTGCTTTCTTGTAGCTGTCGATGTTGATGGGGTAGCCCACCATGCGGCTGGTTTGGGTTTCCGGGTTAAACATCACCAGACGCGTAAACTGCGCTTTGTTTTTGGTTTTGCCGTCGATATCCAGCGTGCTCTGTACGGCCATGACGATCGTGCCATCCGGCAGGCGGGTCAGTCCTTCGAACCCCCGGTTTGGCTGACGCCATTTGATGATATTCGGCAAGCCGCTGGCGACAGAGTGTTCATTGTCCGTTGGCGTCGGCCCGAATTTTTGCAAGATCTTCCCGCTGGCATCAACGTGGATCAGAAACGGCCCGTATTCGTCGCACAGCCAGAAGCCGCCTTTACCGTCCGGCACGATCCCTTCCGTATCCAGCCCGCGCTGGTTGGAACTGAGCGGTTGCAGCGCGTCGTTGAGCGCGGTCTCATTCGTGGTGCCGATAAAATCCGCAGGCAGAGGCAGGCCGGTGATTTTGCCTTCGGCGTCATGCAGCGGACGGGGATTCATGGCTTCGGCGGCTTTTGCGCTGACGCGAATATCCATCATCAGCGGGGCGAAGTCGGGGCTGGCGAAGATCTTGGCCTCTTTTTCTCCCACCAGTGGAGCATCGGCATTCGGGCCGCGATCGGTGACGGTAGTGAACATCAGGTTATCGCCCTGTTGACCGGTAAAATAGAGGCCGGAACCAATACCGACAGGCAGACCGTTGGGAAAATGACCGGCGAATTTTCCCTGATAAGTAACGTGTTCGCCAGCCGGGAAGGTGACGACATAGCGCTTGACCTTTTCCCCTTCGGCCTGTGCGCTGAACGGCAGAAGCCCGGCAATCAGCAGTGCGACCAATGTGTGTTTCATGCTATTCCTTATCAATGTCATTTTGTCGTGATGGCAGCGGCGTGGTGGCCGTGCCGTCTGCGGTGGATGAAGGCGCGTTTTCCTTCTCTTTTTCTTGCACGCCGCCCGGATTGGGCCGCGGGTAGTCATAATCGATGCGTAAAGGATGTGCGTATGCGCTGTCCCAGAGCTGCGTATAGAGGGCGTCTACCCGCTGCGTCATGGTCGGGTTCTGGATCACCATTTCCAGATTACGCGAATTATCCAGATAGCCGCCGCTCCAGTTGCTGGTGCCGATCCAGGATTTCTGACCGTCGATGGTCATGATCTTACTGTGGATCACGCGGGCAAAAGGGATGAAGCCGCTGCGGGCTTGCGGTATCGACACCGTTTTTATCTGGATGTTGGGGAGCAGCGCCAGACTCTTCAGATAGGCGATATTCGGCATTTTGGTGCTCCAGTCGGACACCATCAGCTCAATCTGTACGCCACGGGCGGCGGCGGCGCGCAGCGCGTTATCGATAACCGCGTAGTAAGGGCGCGTCTTGTTGTCGCCGTAGGAGAGGGGGACATAATCCATGACCTGAATGCGAACCCGCTGCCGGGCCTCCGCCAACAGGCGAGGCAATTCCTCTTCGGAGGCGATCACGCCAGCGGGATTAAATGCTTTGGGGCTGGCAACCAGATAGTTGCCCGAACGGTCAGCGGCTGGCGGCGCGACGTGTTGCGCGGAGACGCTCTCGTCATTGGCTAATTGCGCCTGCGCCTGCCAATCCTGCGCGAAAATAGCGTTAATCTGCGTCACCACGTGCGGATCGTCGATCAATAACCCCGTTTCCTGAATATGTTCCAGTGCCCGCCAGTCAAGATTCTGGCTGCCCATGTAGGCCTGTTTGCCATCGACCAGCAGGTATTTGGCATGTAAGATGCCGCCGCTCAGGCGGGCAAAGGGGATCACGCGCAGTTCCAGATTCGGGATGGTTTTGAGCTGTTCCAGCGTGTCCTGAGTGGAGATTTTCAGCCCTTTTTCTTCGAGCAACACGCGAATGCGCACGCCGCGCTCTCCGGCCGCCCGCAGATGTCGTAACACCTTATCAAGGCGTGAACCCGCCTGATTCGCCACATAGAACTGGCCCAGATCGATGGTGTGCCGGGCGTTGTCGAACAGCGATATCCACACCGCGTCGCTGGGGCGCAGATCGGGGTTGTCCAGCGTCGTTTCCGCCGGCGCGTCATACACTAACTCATAGCCGGGAATGCGGAAGTCGGCGTGGGCAGCCGCACTGACAATAAACAATAATCCTCCCGTCAGCAGTGAGTTGATCGTGCGCTTACGGCGCAATACCGGCAGCCTGAAACCCTGCCGATTACGCATAGCGCTTCTCCGCCACCGCTTTTTCCGGCATGACGCTGTGCGCTACCGGCGGTTGTGCCTGCCGTTGGCGAGTATGCGGCATACCGGCGCGGATCAGCAGGACTTTCAGCATTTCGCTGATGTGTTCCATCCGGCTTTGCAGGAAATTATTCCCCAGCAGGCAAACCAGCGCGATGGCGATCCCCAATCCGGTGGCGTACAGCGCGGTGCCCATGCCGGCGGAAACCTGGCTGGGATCGGAAATTCCTGCGGCGGACAGCGCCTTGAAGGTTTCGATGATCCCCATGATGGTGCCGAGCAACCCCAGCAATGGCGCGGCGGTGACGACCGTTTCCAGAACCCACAGCCCGCGCGACAGCTGCGGCTTACTTTGCAGATATTGCGCATCGATCAGGTCGTTAAGCGCATCGCGGTTTTCTGCCTGATGCGACTGGGCTAAAACGGGGGCGACAACCGTCATCGGCAGGCTTGGGCGCTGCGTTAATACCGCCGGCAGATCGTGAACGTGATGAATATCCGCCGTCAGGGCGTGTTCCAGTCGTCTGGCCTGTCGGCGCGTATAGGCAAAGTAGAGACTGCGTTCGATGATGATCGTCAGTGCGATGACCAGCGAGGCATACATGATGTAGAAGATAATTTCGTGCAGCATATCGGCGTTCATGGCCTGATCCTTCTGTGAGTCCCGCGGAGGACATGGGTTATGTCTGTTAACATACCGACAGCGCGGCTAACCGCGCTGTCTTGGTGGTCTTCGTGCTCCGAGCTTAGAACGTGGCTTCCAGCGAGGCGCTGAACGTCCGCTCTTCCCCGACGTTGTAAAACGCGGTTCCTGACGATACGCCGTTATACGGTTTGGTGTTGAAGCTCACCGTGCGTGCGGAATCGAGGTACGATTTGTCGAACAGGTTGCTGACGCCTACGCGTAACGTGGCGCTTTTCACGATCTTCTTATCCACAGGCAGATAGATGCCGGCGCTGAGATCGAACACCGTGCGTCCGCCAATTTTCTCGTCATTGGTCATGTCGCCGTAGAACGCACCGACGTAGCGGCTGTTCACGCCGGCGTAGTAGCGCCCGTCGTCGTAGCCCAGTCCGAGGTTGAGCATATTTTTGGGTGAATTGGGTGACTGTTTGCCCGACGTCGGGAGCTGGCTGCCGCGGGTGGCGAGATTGTTTTTCTGCTCGGTATCGGTGTAGGTATAAGCGGCGAAGTAGTTGAAGTTGTACGGCAGTTTGCCGCTCCACTCCAACTCCAGACCTTTATTGTCCACTTTCCCCGCGTTGATCATTACGTACTCGCCATCGGCGTTACGGCTGGAGATCTGACGGTCGGAAAAACGGATAAAATACAGTGAAGCGCTTAACAGCATGTTCTCATTCTGGAAGCGCCAGCCGAGCTCCTGATTCCAGCTCAGTTCCGGCTTGGTGTTGATGGAGTCGCCAACGTTATATAAGACATAATTGGGCGGGGTGCGCATGTTGCGTGTGATGTTATAGAACACCTGATTTTCGTCATTGATGCGGTAGGCGGCATTAAAGCTGGGCAGGAACTCGTGGTACTTTTTGTTCTTTTTCTCAGCGACGCTGGTCAGGCTGCCGAGGTTGGTACCGTCACGCTCTACGTGTTGATAGGCCAGGCCGCCGGTGAACGTCCATTCCGGTGAGAAGAACCAGGTGTCCTGCACCCAGATTTTATGCGCTGGTGTGATGGTAAACTGGTTACGCCCCTGAACCACCTTCCCGTTTGCGTCGGTGATCTGATGCCCATCGCCGGGTTTGCCGGAGACATTAACCGGGTTGCCGTCGCTCTGGATCGGAATAAACGGCTGCGTCTGACGTTGGCGCGCGCGCTCGAACCAGTAACCGATATCCAAACTGTGCTCGTCGCTGATATCCCATTTCAGCTTGGTGGTGATGCCCGGCCGCCAGGTCTCCGTCCAGGAGGGGCGGTAGTAAGTGTTGGAGGTCAGGTTGCTGAGATCATAGTTACCCGCGCGATCCGATGTCGCGGATAACACGCTGGCGTTTCCGCTGCCGAAGCTGCCGCCGTTGGTCGAGAAATAGTACGGCTGTAACGTCAGCGCCAGATTATCGCGTAGCTGCAATTTCTGGGTGAAGGTCACATTCAGCGTTTCAAAATTATTACGGTTGATCTTGTAGTATTGAGATATCTGCCCGCGGCTGTTGTAAACCGGCGTCGTGGCGTAATCCTTCTTGCGCCCGAATTGCTCGAACTGCTGTTTGCTCAGCGTCGAGTAGTTGATGACATCTTGCTTATTGTATTTGACAATCAGGTTGCTGCTGTGGCCATTTTCATGCTCATACAGGCCGCTCCACTCGACTTTATCGGCGCGGGAATAGCCGGAACCACGCCATTTGTCGGAATCGGTATACGAGTAAGAGAGCCAACTGCTGAAGCCGTTGTGCTGGCCGGTTTCGAGGCGAGCGAAGGTTTTGCTAAGGTTGTTGCTGCCGAATGTTTGCTTAACGAAGCCGCCAAATTCTTTCGCCGGACGGTGGGACACCAGTCCGATGTTGCCGCCGCTGGCGCCGATGTGTGGGCCATCCATTTCTGACGAGCCCTGGGTGACGAAGATCTGTTCCAGGTTTTCCGGGTCGCCCATGCCGTTCGGGTACACGGCATAGTCGCCGGAGTCATTGACGGGAATGCCGTCTGAGGACAGGCCAATCTGATCCGCACTCATGCCGCGCATCGTATAACTGACGCCGCTTAAACCGCTGGCGTCGTTACTGCTGACGTTCAGGCCCGCGGTGTATTTCAGTTTATCAATGGCGTTGCCTGTCGCAGGCATCTTATCCAGCGCATCTTTTGTCACGGTTGAGCGCGATTTGGCGCTGTCTTCCTGAATCATTAAGCCTGCGCCGAGCGGTTGCCCCTGAACACGGATGGTGCCGATATCTGTTGCTTCGTCCGCCTGCGCGGAACCCGCCAATAATGCACTGACGACAGACAAACATACCCCAGAAAGTTTGCAAGATTTCATTTAAAAATCCTAATGTTAGTCGATTGATGACTGTGCTGTTGATGTTATTTGAGTGTTGTTCAGACGCGCAGCGCTACTGCGCCTGATAGTCGAACGTGACTAAAAAACGCTTGGTGTTTTGCCCTGCGAAAGCCTCGGCAGGGAAGGCCTGAACCTGTTTAATGCTCTGCAAGCTGGCCTGCGCTGCCCGGTTCAGCAGCATACTGCGTGCTTTATTGCTGATCCCGGTACGGATTACCCGTCCGCTGCGATCTACTTCCAGCCAGATTTCCACCTGACCTGCGGGGCGCTCCAGAGATGCCTGCCGACCCGTGGGGTAACGTTTGGTTTGTTCTAGCTGTGCGCGTAGCGCCTGAACATAGCGGTTTTCCAATGCGGCCACATTCACCGACGGCGCAGCATTCGCCGCCGGTATCGGGCGCTTGGCTGGCGCGCTCGGCGCTGACACCGCTGGTTTGGCTGGCGCGGGCGTCGGTTTAGGTCGGGTTTCCGCTTTGGTCTTAACCACCGGTTTCGGCTTTGGCTTCACTTCCGGTTTAGGGGGCGTAACCGGCGGTGCTTCAATAATCGGATCCGGTTCATCAACCGGGATCGGCTCGGGTTCGGGAGCCGGTTGTGGCGCCGCTTCCGGTTCGGCGATCGGTTCGGGCTGCGGAAGGGGTTCCGGTTCCGCCAGCGTGAGCGCCATGACGGTATCATCGTATTGTTGTTGCACTTTCAGCGGCGGGTGTTGGCTGGCGAAGAACAGGCAGGTCGCCAGCACCGGCAAGGGCAACCAACTGAGCGGATGACGCGAGCGATAGAGCAGGTACATGTCACAATTTCCGGGTCGCGATAGAAATAGACGAGAACCCGCCCTGACGCAGGGCATCCATGACCGTCACCAGACGCTCGACGGCGACGCTCTTATCACTGTTAATGATAATGGTGGTGGTGTTTGGGTTGTCTTGCTGCTGCTTTAGCGTATTGACCAGCTCGGGCAGTGCCAGCGGTTGTCCGTCCAGCTCAAGATGATCTTGTCCACTTAGCGTAATGATCGCTTTTTTTTGCGGCTTGAGTTGCTGCACGCTGCCGGCGGCGGGCAACTGGGTTTTTAAACCGAGCGCCGGGATCACGTTCATGCTGATCAGAACAAAAAAGACCAGCAGAAACATCATCACATCAATCATTGGAACCAGATCGATGTGGGCTTTTTGCTTCTTTGGTTCGTTCCAGTTTCTCATGGCTCATTTTCCTGCTGGCGTAATTTCCAGCTTTCTGAACGGAGCAATTCGTCAGGTGCCGAAATGAAGCAGCCAATATAGGGTGGTTTTGTTTAATTTTTTTTACATTTATGTGATGAATTTTTCACTCAGAGGCGGTCTGATGATACTTTTTAGTCAAAAAATAGGCTTTTTGATGTTGTTACATCATTTTTAACGGTGACAAGGCAAAAAAGAGGGGCAGGAAGCGGTGTCGCGGCTAAGGCGAAAAATAAGGCTGGAAGAGGCCGGTAGATCCCTCCGGCCAGTGGCTTATTTTTTTCTTCCCGGTTTCCTGAAGGCGAAAATGAGTTGCAGCGTATTGCAGAAAACGAAGAGCGCGGTGATACCGAAAACCCAGCGGAACCCCATCATGGCGGAGACGCCGGAACCGACCAGCGGCCCCAGTACGTTACCCAGATACATGAATGACTGGTTATAGCCGAAGATGCGGCCTGTTACCTGCTGGCTGCTGTATTTGACCAGCAGCGCCTGCACGGTTGGCATGAGCGCGCCATCGGCAAAGCCCAGCAAAAAACGCAGGATGCCGAGCTGCGTGGGGCTTTGAACCGTTGCCATCACCAGAAACAGCAGCACACTGAGCGACAGGGCGACAATCAGTACGCGGTGCGCACCGATGCGGTCCCCCAGACGTCCAAGCGGTGAAGCCGACATCAGGGCTGAAACGCCGGGGATGGCGGCAATCACACCGCTGACAAAGGCGATGTTGTCCATATTGGGGGAGAGATCGCGAATGAAGAGCGTGAGAATGGGGCTGATGGAGCCGTTTGCCATTTGGATCATCATCGTCGTCACAAACAGGCAAACGATGAGCGATGGATAAGGCAGAGAGGCGAACACGGCTTTCCCGCTGAGTCGGTTCTCTTTCGTCACTTTCACCACGCTCTCTTTAATGGCAAAAAGCGTAATCAGGAAGCTGGTAAACAACAGGCCCCCCGTGATGAAAAAGACGGTGCGTAGGCCGATGTGGTCGGCCATAAAGCCACCAAATAACGGCCCGAGGATCACTCCGGCTATCTGCCCGGTTGAGAGCGTGCCCAGCGCCCAGCCGCTTTTTTCGCGCGGAACCTGTGAAGCAATCAGCGCCATCGCATTGGGAATATAGCCGGAAGTGAGCCCCATTAACGCACGCAGGATGAACAGGTGCCAGACATTGGTGGCCAGACCTTGCAGCGACATCACAATGGCCATGCCCAGCGCGGCGCGCAACAGCATTAGTTTGCGCCCTTTGCGGTCTGCGAGACTTCCCCATAGTGGCGCAACAACGGCGGAGACGAGAAAAGACGAACTAAAGATTAAGCCGGACCACAGGCTCAGCGATTCATGCGAACGGACGCCAAGCTGTTCAATATATAGCGGCAGAAAGGGCAATATCTGGCTCATCGCCAGCCCGGTGAAAAAACATCCCAGCCAGGCAGAGAAGAGGTTAAGTTTCCAGGTTTCCATGGGAATAGGAATGAGCCTTTTTCAGCGAATAACTCATGGCGAACCTCAGTGACCGTGCGTGAAAATGTGTGCTGATCAGCACAGAGTAACGCCAAAGTGATAACGGAAAGTGATTAAAATATCGTCTTTCATCATGAGCATAGCATACGCGGCAGGGCATGAGTCACTCATGGGTAATAATTAGCAACAAAAGAAAATCGCTACGGGCGGGAAAAAACGTTGTTGATTTGTTTTTGTGATGTACGTCACAAAAAATTAGCTTTCGCACCACAGTCGTCGTACAATCACCGGCATGGAACACGAGTTATTCCATCGCATAATCAAGCTAACGTCTTAAGTCATTGAGGTGAAAAAGTGCGTAACTTCTTTAAAAAAATGCTGGCGGCTTACCTGAATACCTATAAAAACGTGCCGCCTGGCGCGCTGTTCTAAGCATCTGTACGCTGTGTCAATCAGGCCGCCATTTGGCGGCCTGATTGTTTATCACTTCAGACTCAACGCTGTTGAGTGAGTCTTTATTCTATTTTGCGCTGTAGTTAGGCACGGCGGTGACTTCCGGTACGGCATCCGTCAGGAAAGCGCCGGAATCGCCGCTTCTGACTTCATTTTCATCAATAAAGCCATAGAATACGCCTTGCGACGCGGAAGCGCCGCGAATTTCCGCATCCCCGCGCATCTGCGCAGAACCCGATAGTACAATGCCGCGCTCAAACGCGCCCGGCCCCATGAAGACCGTATGCAAGCGCGCGTTATCGCGAACCACCGTGTCGCCTTGCATGACCGTCAAACCGCCGACAACCGCATGTCCTTCTACCGTACCGCTCAGGATGGTGGCGCGATCTTCGATTCTGGCGTTATCCATCACGTTGCCACCGATGACGCGGGCATACGGGCCGACATAGGCGGTAGGCGCAACATTGGCTGATTGGGATACCCAACCGCCGCCGTTTGCGTGACGGTGGCCATTCGCGGTGGGATTGGGGGCGTCAGGCTGGCTGCCTTCCGGCCAGACGTTGGTGAAATCGGCCATCCAGGGGTAGCGATAGAGTGAGTAATAGGATTGATCCCATTTGATCTTCTGCATGACTGACGGCGTGCCCATCACCACCATATAAATGCCGCGATCGTCGTGGCGGATAGCAAAGTTTTCCACCGTCGCTGACGCGCCGCGCTGCAATTCGCTGTAGCGTGAAACGCCGTCAGCACCGATGGCGACAATCCCCCAACGCCAGTCGGAATGCGGCTGTGGCACCGTTGCCGGATCGTTCTTCAGCCCCGGGAAACGAGTGACGGCGGGTTGATTTTGCACCATACCGTGGAATTGAACGGTGATATTCGTCGCGCCGCTTTCCGGTATCAATCGAACGATGTTGTAGCCTAACTGCTGCGGGGCCTGATCGAACGGCACGGCGAAGCGTCGGGCGCTGGCGCCATCCACCGGTTCAAGCGCTGTGGTCCTCAGCAAACGGTCTGCATTAAACTCATTGGGTTGCACCGTATCATAGCTGCCGTAGGTTGAGCGGTAGAAACGGCCACGATCAAAACCATCGGGATCGACGTAATCCCAGTTAACGTTGTGCATTGCCCAGTCGCCGAAAACATCGTTAAATTCCGACTGGCTCCAGCCCATGTTGGTACGCAGGACGGACAGCGGATCGGCGGTGGCATGGCCGCTTTCGCCTATTTTGGGCGCTTTTGACCACATATCGTTGATGATGCTATAGCCAAAGCGGTTCTTCAGGTATTCCATAAACTGCCAGTTGCAGTAACGGTTACGCGTTGAGCCCAGATAGATATGCGGGTAGTTAACCAGCATTTCTGAACAGTGGGCCGACGTACCGCGGAATTCATCCATCTGGTGCGTCATCCAGTTCGCATGGGATTCCCAAATCCAGCCAACGTAGTTTTCTCCCTCCGCGTTCTGGAAGCTGCCGGTTTGTCCTTGCAGCGCGTGGGTAAATTCGTGTGCCAGTCCCCAGTTATCCTTCAGTGAGGCCGGTCCAATCCACATTCCCATGGTGTTGCCGCCCGCGATACCCCCGCTGAGCCCAAAGGTGGGATCGATATGAATATTGGCTTTATATTTCACCGTCTGTTTGCAGTAAGGCTCGGAGAACTGAATCTGGTTAATAAATTTGTCCCAAATTTGTTCTAATTTCTGCCCAGCGGCAATGACATCGTTACGGTCCGCGTCGTTATTATTCCAACGAAAGGCGAAGTGCTCGGTCTGGTATTGTACGGAAGGCATATCATTGTTGAAATTATCAACCTGCCAGTCACCCGCAACACAGGTTTCAGCGGCGTTAGCCGTATTGAGCATTAATGCGCCGCTTAATATTAGCAGGCAATTGAGTGGCGTAACCATCGTCTTTATTTTTGACATAAATCCTTTTCCTAGCATGAATATTGCTAATCAGCCTTATTATTTATGAGAGGTTATTTCTCATAATGAACAGGCAATCCTATGGCCATCATGGCCAATTTTACTTAAGTAAAAGAAATATATTTGGCCTCTCTATGAGAGGCCGGGTAAAAGTATAATTCAGTTTTATCGTTTAACCTATTTCATTTTAAATTTTTGTTATGTCTTACTTACTCGCGTATAAAAAACGTTATTGAGAGAATAGGTTATTATCCAATAAAGTACGCTGGCTGCCAGTAGCGAATTAAACGCGGGGATGCCCCATTCAAAGGCTAACCCGATAGCGGCCCCCGTCAGGCTGGCGAGCAGCGCAGGCCAGCCAATCAGCGGTGTTTCCTCGCTGGTCGGTAACTCGCCTTTCGCGCGGCTGGCGGTGAGTAACGTTTGGTGTGTGCGTAAAATATAATAGTCGACCAGCATCACGCCAATTATCGGTGGAAACAACACGCCTAATAGCGTCAGGAAATCAACAAAACGGTCGAGGATACCAGCGACGGAAAGTGCGGTGCCAATGAAGCCGATGATTAACGTGATGGAGACATAGCGTAATTTTTTTCCCGTGATGCCTTCTATGGCATTGGCGATGCCCAACGAGGAAGAATAAAGATTGATATCGTTCACTCTTAATGTCGAAAATATAACGGCGACCAGTCCGATGCCGCCTGCCGCCTGAGACATGATCGTGACAACGTCAGCGGTATTGAGCGCCCGGGCAATAACAATGGCAAGGCCATTGACAATAAACTCTCCGACGATAATCGACAGCATCGTCATCCAGAATACGTGTTTCCCTTTTTGCGAATAACGCGTCATATCCGGGGTAATTAAGCTGGCGACGATACATCCCCCGACCACAATGGTTGCCCCTGCGCTAATCGATATCCTCTCGCCGTTAGGTATGGAAACGAGCAGCTCGGTAATATTGTGGCCGGAAAGTGTCATGATCGAAATATAGCCGACGACGATGATAAACATCGGCACGGCGATTTTGGCGGTAAAACGTAACGCCTTGAAGCCAAAGGCCACCAGCAGCGTCAGGGCGATGCCGGAAAGCGCCGCGGACGCGCCAAAGCCGAGCTTATCCGCCATGGCGAAATTGAGCGCTTTGGCGAACACGGCATTCTGAACGCCAAACCAGCCGATAAGGCTCACCGCGATCACCAACCCTATCAGGACGGAGCCTATACGACCAAACCCGCACCAGCGTGCGAGCAGACTACCGGACATGCCTTCTTTCATGCCGGCATAGCCAAGCCCCACCGTCACCACGCCGAAAATCGCGCTGCCAATAAGGATGGCTAACATCGCCTGACTTAACGTCATCGAATGTCCCAGCACCGCGCCCAACATAAATTGATCCAGCGCCGTCAACATGCCGATGTGGACCAGGGCCACGTTGAGAAAAGGCATCCGGACGTTCAACGGGACGCGGCTAACCGGGTAATCATCTACTTTTTCCATGTGGGCTGCTCTCTTATATAAATTGAATGCCTTTTTCGATAAGGGTATTGGGAATATAACTGTCTATCCCAAGATGGCGGCAGAACTCTTCAAACTGAGGCAGCGAATGTGTCCCGGCCTTTTGATACATGTTATATATCCTGTTTTGGATGGTTTTGGGTGAAACGTTCATTTTCCTTGCAATTTCTTTATTTGAGAAACGCTGTAATATTAGAAAGATAATATCCAGCTCTGATTGGGTAAAAATACTGGTGGTTAACTCTGTTTGTAATGTGGTCGGCTTTTTCTGATCGATATATATCAGTGGCGATCGGGTATCCAGCGGTCTGGCATTCCACATCGTACCAATACAATTTTTGTTTGCGTCGAAAATAGGGATCTTTTCACTGACGAATGGCGTCAACGTCTTTTTGCCATACCAGTAATGGGTTTCAATCACCGTGACTCGCTGTTCGCTGTTTTCCGTTAGTCTGTCGTGCTCCTTTAAATCGTCGGCAAGCTCACTCCAACTGGCAGGAAACTCATCATCGAATCGCCCCTCAATATCAAAACTCCTGGGTGTGTTGGTATAAAGATAAGCACTTTTATTCATGTAAACATGACGAGACGCTAAATCTTTAATTCCCCATGGTTCATTTAAGCCTTCCATCATGATAATCAGATTACGAATATAATCAGTGATGTTTTGGGGGGCGGATGGCATCCTGTACTCCTTAATGGTCGTAATGAATTCAGCGAATCAATTTCGCTAAATAATGTCGAGTGTGTTTGTGTGCGTACCCCGGTAGATTACCGTACTCCTTGTAGCCCAGTTTTTCGTAAAATCCTTTGGCCTGAAAGTTGAAGGTATCCACATAAGCCAGATGACAACCGCGTTTTAACGCTTCTTTTTCAGCGGCCAGCATAAGTTGGCGGCCAAGGCCGCTTTTACGCTGGGCTTCAGCGACCCAAAGGTATTGAACTTCCAGCGCTCCCCACCAGGTTCTGGAAATTAATCCAGCGATGATATTATTTTCAGCATCTTTAAAATTCAAGAAAAGGGGAGAAATGTCAACCGCGTCATATTGTTCGTTGTGTTTCCACAGGCTTGCGATGACAAATTCTTCTTCATCGGGATCCGGTGTGGCAGTAATATTCAACTTCATTGTAATAATACCTCATTATTAATTATTAGCATGCTAAATTATAATTCCGGTGTGGCTATTCCTCTATCATATTTAAAGTTATCAGACAAGGGGGGATTTCACCCCTTGCCATGAAACGGTATTGCCTTATGATAAAAAATAATCTGATACGTTAATGATTCTATGTTTATAGAAATCAGAAGTTAAGTGTGAATTCGCTACATCAGGGAAATGTCAGATAATTAATAATAACAGCATATATTATATTGGAAGTATATTTCTTATTAGTTTTTTCTTTGTCGTGCTTTTGGATACTTATTCATATATCCCGGTTAATGCCAGCGAAATACGATTTGATTTCGCTGGCGCACCTCTTCTGATGATCTTCCGCAGGCACCGTTTCACGGTGCCTTCTAATCCTGCTTATACGTCTGAAGGCAAGTTTCGAGCTGGTAGGTTGTGAGGAGCCAGCCACGTTACGATGGAATTCGGTGTCAGGCGGCTGGCTATACGATGAGCAGGTTATATTACGCCTGTTTTTTCAAGGGCAACGTTGTCATACAGGTCTGGCTATCATCGTAGGTGGCGAAGGGCGCGCTTGCTTCACGTCCCTGATAGGTGACGTGCAGCGTTCCTTCAATATTGCGCGGTAGCCATACGCCGACAAAGCCGTTCTGGTGGCTGTTTAAGGCCTTCTGCATGATAACATGGCCCGATTTATCGGTGATTTTGACGTCAAACGTCGTATTAGCAAGCTCCCCCTGACACCCGGATAAACTGTGGTTAAAACAGGGATGCGTGTGTTGGATATAGGGGGCGAATGACAGATAGAATTTCTCTCCCAGCGGATAGTGATATTGCTGCTGCCCATCAGTCAGTTTCAATTCTTTACTGGTAATGGCGGCGCTGTAAGGTAAAGGCCTCGTCTGGGGGGATTGATCGATCGCCTCAACCATTTGTTCGACGGTTTTACCCGACAGCCCTTGTTTTGCCAGGAACGTATTGGCGTCAGACGTCGCGGCGAAACTTGCTCCGCTCAATGTCAGGGTCAGCAAGGCCGCCGTTATATGCATATTCATCATGGTTTCCCTCAATAGCGTTTTCGTTTTGGAATCACAACCCATGAGGCTAAACCTTCCCCTAAGGGGAAGGTCAAAAGGCGGGGCGTATAGAAAGGTAAATTTATGTATTTCATGAATTTTTATTGATTGTGATCAAGTTTTAACCGGGGAGGATCCCGGAGAGAGGTGTTCACTCGCACTACGGATGCCCTATCGCCCGTTGTCGAAAAGGGTTTCAGCGGTTTGTCACTCATGGCGCATGCGCTTTGTCGAATAGGGAATGTCGGTGCCGCTCGCGGTCAGGCGGCTTAGCCTCAATTTCAACCCGTCACATTGCGCCCCGTACCGGAATGAGCGTGTATTACCGCACCGGCATAAAATTAATCGTACTTTGTCGGATGTATCAGAGTCTTGCCCGTGTGGTTATGGTTATAGTGCAGATGGCAGGCGAGTCCTCGCATACGGGGAAAGTCCCCGTTTAGATGGCATCTGGCGGGGAATAACCGTGTGGATAGCCTTATCCCATCATCGTTGTTACTTATGCATCATGCTACGGAGGTTTCGGATGGTTGAATTACGACATCTGAGATATTTTGTGGTTTTGGCCCGTGAGTTACATTTTGGCCATGCGGCGAGCGCCTTGCACATTGAGCAACCTGCGCTTAGCCACAATCTTCGGCAGTTGGAAGAAGAGCTTGGCGTTCGTTTGTTTGTCCGTAATACGCGCAAAGTGGAACTGACCGAGGCGGGCCGCACGTATCTCCATAAGTCAATCCGGCTCATTCAGTATATGGATAATGCGGCCCATGCCGCGCAAAAGGCAGAGCAGGGCGGGGCGGGGTATCTTAATTTCGGCTACGATAATTGTGTCGTGCTAAGCCGTATGCCTGCCGCGATCAAGCAGTTTCAGCGGTCGTTTCCGGATGTTGAACTCATCCCTCATGAGAATATTCCCGATCGGCTTTTGGAACAGGTGTTAACGGGTAAACTCGATGTGATTTATACCTGTGGGGGAAGACGCCATCCCCAACTTGACTCTGTGACGCTGGAAATGCCGTCCTGGCTTTGCGCCATTCACAAAGACCACCCTCTGGCCGCGAAAAACGTCATTCACTGGCGAGATTTGAGGGATGAGAAGCTCGCGTTACCGCCTTACTCAAGCATGTGGGAACTGCATGAATCGCTGCTCAGTCTTTGCCGGGAGGCGGATTTTGTGCCTCATGCGCCATTTTCTGTCTATAGCCCTCTTGCCGTGTTCCCGTTGGTCAGCGCCGGTCTTTGCGTGAGCTTCACGTTTAATACCGGCAGTGCGGTGACCATCCCTGACGTCGTGTTTCGCCCGCTTTTGCCTACGCGGACGCTGCAACTCCAAATGTGCTGGAGTAAAAACGCCAACAGTCGCACGTTGACGAACTTTGTGGAACATTGCACCCGAAGTCTCCATTCAGAGGCGTCGGTATCCGCCTGTGAGCTGGTGTAAACCCCTCGCTAAGCCACGCAGAGTGCGATGATGCCGCATGCGGAGGCGGTGGCCGCGTCTTGTCTCGAAATCGCGGCCTGGTTTAAAGGTATTGTGTTGATTATTTTAAAGTTTTGTTGTAACCCTGATGATGGCGGAACTGACGTCGCCGGTGTTCGTACCGCCCAATGATGTGCCCGCCTTTATCGCTACGATCCAGGGGCGATCATTGACGACGAAAGTCTTCTGTACGATGGGACCCACAATCAAAAGTCGACTGCGTTTGTCGGAAACTTTATCCCCGTGTAACGTGTCGTCGTCGATTTGCGAAAACCAATATCCGGCAATGCCGTACTGCCAGTCCTGCATTCTCTGGGTAAGGGCAAAATCCAGACTGACGACGTCGGCGGTATCGTAATCTGTGTCATCGTTTTTAGTGTAATGGTGGTAAAAAAGTCTGCCGCTATATTCGGTCGCTTCGCCGAAATAGCGACCCAATAGGCTAGGCCCCGTATAAGTCAACGCGACACTCGGTACAATATCCCAAAAATTTGCGCCGACGTTGACGGTTTTATGTCTGTCGTATTCGCCTATGGGCAATTGTAACCCCATGCTGAAACGCACGGCTAAACCGTAAGGGATCGTAGGGTTGCCTGCCATTCTGGCATGGTTTGGGAACAGCTTAGCCCAGGAAAAAACGTCGGAATAGGAATCGACCATTCCGCTGGAACAGTTTTTCTTGCCATGGTTCAACTTGAGACACAGGTCACTGTAGCCCCCCTGGATTGAACTGGAAACAGTCCCTCCCCATAATTTATTTTCGAAAACATACATTAATTGTCCGGCGGCGATATAGCTATGCCCCGATGCGTCGATCGTTTTGTCCCAGTCGGCGGCATACCAGCCGTCGAAGCGCGTATTAACGCCTACGCCCGTGAGATAGATACCTGACGGCAGAGGAATTGCCTGGCCGATATCGGTTCCACCAATCGGCCCGACTGGAATCGTCGCTTCCGATGCCTGCGTCAGCGGAGACCAGCAAAAACATAACAGTATGGCGACGCTGAGAAAAAACGTACCGGCGTCTTTTTTCCGCTGTGTTCTATATGCTGACATCCTGCCTGAATCGGGGCGGTCAGTCGCTGCGGAACGTTTTTTTTCATTTATGTGTTGCTCCATTACCTCCCATACATCACTCATGGCGCTCTCCTGAAAATAGTGTGGTTATGTGGGGCGTTATTTAATAACGTCATGTTTTATCGTTGTTTTTCATTGCTAATGTCTGAGAAATGCGGTCATCCCGATGAGAAGTTAGGCCGCAAGCGTTTTGGCGACAGAACAGGGAACGTTCTGTCGCCCGAGCGTAAATATGTCTCAACCTCTCTGTTGGGCAGGGGAATCAACGAACGCCTGCCAATAAGCGTCGCTGATTCCGGTTGATTACCGAGGTGTCTGGGAAAACGGAATTGATGCCTTAGCCGTCACGCAGCATGTGCGCAACGGCATGTCTCGCAAACGTGATCGTTTTGCCGGAGGCAATGCCCACAACCAGTTCCGGATAGTAATTCGTGGCAAAAAAGCCGCTCGCTGCGTCACCGGTCGCGTAGAGTCCTGCGATCGCCGCGCCCTGTGTATTCAGGACCTGCATATCACTGTTGATCAGCAGCCCATCGGTGGTGTGCATCATCCAGCCCGCATTGGTAACGCCATAGAAGGGGGGATTTTCCACGGCGACCAGATCTTTGGCCGGTTTTCCAAAGTCTTCGTCCACGCCCGCTTTAGCCATCTTGTTGTATCTTTCGACGGTGTCCTTGAACTGCGCCACGGGCAGCTTAAGTTTTTTGGCTAGCTCTTCGATTGAATTGGCTTTCTGAATGTATCCCTTCATCGCTCCTCTGGCCAAAAGTACGCGATTGATCATCTTCCCGATGCCTTCATAAGTTTTGGGTCGGGTCGGGCTGGGAAGCTGTCTGGCGCAGGCGACGACGTGAAAGCGTTTAATGGCATCCCAATAGCTGGCGTCCCAGATGACGTTGCAAACATGATTCTTTTCGTACTGCAAAGGATAAAGAATGGCGTCATAGGGAACGGATTCGTTCATGAAACGCTTGCCGTCCATGTTGACCTTCAGAAAGGGTTGGCTGCCCATGTGAAAGGCGTCCAGCGGCCCCAGCGTCGGGCCGAGGCGTCGGAAAGGCGGGCCTGCCTTGCCGCCCGGCTTCACCATGCCACGATCGAAGAGGCCGGCGGTTCCGTAAGGCGCTTTTTCTCCCCCGGCCCAGATACCGGCTTTAATGCCATCGCCGATGTTCCCTTTTTGTCCGTAATACAAGCTCGTGACGGTGGCGGCCTGAGGATTGAGCCGCGCGAACAGTTCGTGGTCATCCGAATAGCCGCCGGTACAAAGGAGTACGCCGCGGCTGGCGTGAATCCTAAGATAGCCCCCGTCTTTTTTTCTGGCGATGGCCCCAATGACCTTGTCGTCCTGCTTGATCAGTTTCACCAGCGGGGTATTGAATCTGAATTCCCCCCCCAATTTCTGGGCCTTTTTCTTCAACCACGGCTCGATGACGCCGACGCCGCCGTGGACGCGTCCCCGCGGCCCGCCCTTGAGAAGCGGAACAATGAATTTCGTGTGCACGGGAAAGATTTTGAAATTGCCGTGATAGCCGTCGCCGATATCGGTTTCCGCCACATGTTTGATGCCATATTCCGACAGCTCGTCGGCGAGAATGTCGAAAGCGGCGCCACTCTCTTCCACCCATAGCCGGATCAGTTTTTCATCGACGAAATTGGCGTTCGCGATCAATCGCCTGTCGACTTCATCATACTGAAATGGATAGCGAAGCAACTCTTTTACCAGCGCTTCCTTATCCAATTTTGCATTGGCGCCCGCCTCCCGTTGGGCCCTGCAATCGACGGCCGCATTGTAGGTTTTGTAATAGCCGACGGTCGCGTTCTTCTCAATGACAAGGGTCTGCGCCTGTTGTCTTCCTGCGAAGATCGCCGCGGTCATACCGCCTGTTCCTGCGCCGATGATGAGTATTTCGGTATTGACGGTTTCCGTGATAGCCGATTCTGGGATCTGCGGTTCAACGCCATACCAGGGATTATCGGAACTTTCGTGAGATTTCGGTTTGTTTTCCATGTGGTATCCCTTTCGGTCCTGAATTTTCAGAACGTTCGATAGCCGCGTTCCTGGCTGCCCTGAATACCAGACAGCAGGCGATGATGCCGCGATCTCGTCAGGCAGCCAGAGAAGATATATCGACATTGGGCCCTAAACTGCGGAAGGACAAATCATCGAAAAATGTTTTCCCAACCGCTCAATGCCGGAATGCCTTAAGACTCGCTACATCCTGTCTCTCTGCCCCATGACGAATTCTGCCGCTCTTCGGCCAGAATTCAGCGCGCTTTCGACTGAACCGGTATACAGATACTCGCCGGCAAGATAGAGTCCCTTCACATCCTGATAGTGTTGCTCACGGAGTTTTCGCATAGCCGTGGCGGATCCGGCTTGCATCGTATAGATCGCGTATGGGATTTTTTCCGTATGCGCGAAGAGATAATCTTTTGGCAATGAAGGAAAGAACTTCTTGAATTCGCTAGCCGAGACCTGCGCGATTTCTTCCTGACTGGCATTCCAGTATTTGTCTCTGCCCGCCCCGTAGTAAAATAAAGAAACGCACTCTTTTCCGGGGGGCAACGCCGCGTTTCCATAGCGGGAGTTGAGCAACAGACCGCAGAAGGGGGCGCCGGTCCGGCGGGGGATCATCCCTCCCATCATGTCGTCCGATAGCACCGTATCGTAAAAGAGCATGGAGTGCATGCAGCCGCAGTAAGTGACTTTCGAGATGGCCTGTTTCTGCGCGTCACTAAGGCCGGGGATCAATCCAATGACTTTGCTGCCTTCGGTGGCGCAAATCACGGCGTCTGATTCATAAAACGTATCGTTTACCACCACGCCTGTTGCGCGACCGTTGACGACCTTAACTTCTTTCACCGGGGAGTCCGGCACTATCGAATCCCCCAGATAGTTGATCATCTGGGTGGCCAGGTCGCCGACGCCGTATTTCAGCACTTCACACGGGCCTCCTACCACGGATTTCATCAACATCACGCCGTAGGCAATACCGAACTTGTCAGGGTTGTCCTGCGCAAGGGTGGCGACAATGGGCTGGACAAAATTTTCAAGAACCTCTTCTCCAAAATATTTGCGAATATAATCCGCGAAGTTGCCGCTGTCATCGCTATCCAGATCCGCCATCCAGTCGGCGCTTCCCTCGTAGATACCCTGTGATATGTTGGCAACCCATTCGAGTAACCTGGGCAGATTCGGCCCCATACTCTGTGCATAGGCCTCCGCTCGTGCCCGTTCGTCAGCTGAGCGGGGGTTGGTGTTTACCCAGCCGTTATCGTAATAGACTCGCATCAGATTCATGTCTACCGTCATGAATTGATCGGCTATGTCGAGTTCTTTCGCCAGTTGATGCGCCATTTTGTAGGACGGAACGAAGAGTTGGGTGGCGATATTGATTGAGAATCCGTTCTTTTGGTACATCTTCAACCGCCCGCCCGGTCTCTTATCCTGATCGAACAGCGTGACATCATAACCGTGTCTTTTTAGCGTATAGGCGGCAGTCAGCCCTGAAGATCCGCCCCCGACAACAATGATCTTTTTCATGTTGCCACTCCTTTTATTTTGAATGATGAGCCGTGGATTTTTACTTTTCGCCTGTACATCCTGTTTGGCGAAATTCATAAAGTCATGGTAGCCGGAGCGCCAGCGTGAAGAGAAATTCTATTTATTTCATCGATTAATTGATTTTATTTATTAATCTGAAAAGTTACCGTTCCGTCAGACTAAATAACCGAGGTAAACGATTCTTCTGAATTGAAGGAGGGTTATTTGGAGAGAATATGAGAAATGATTTTCAGTAAAACAAGAATATTCATAGCAAGATCAGAGAAGAAGAAATAATCATGGCGCCGCTTTATCCTCGACGGACGGCGCCATGACGTTATTTATTATTCGACAGTTATTCCCTTTTGCCGGCCAAGCGAGAAATGGTATTCCCCCGACCCCAATGCGATACCGGGCGCGCCGCCTACATCTTCCAACGATCGGATTTTCCGGTCCGACTCATCCACAAGGACGCTCCATTGAGCATCTGCTAGCCGCAATACGGCTCTGGCGTTGGCCGGGACGGTCAGCCAGAGCCGGGCGTGTTCTTCATGCCGTTCCCAACGGATGGCGATGATGCCGCGGACCGACCGGTAAGACGCGGCGGCGGAAGTGAAACTGCCGCCAGACAGATCCGGGCGGAAAATGATATCCCCACAGGCTACGCTGTCCGGCGCGAAATCGATGCCGGCCACAAAGCGGTAGAACCATTCGCCAATCGCGCCGTAGGCATAGTGATTGAACGAATTCATGTTTTCACTCCAGAAACTGCCGTCGGGCTTGATGCCGTCCCAGTGCTCCCATACGGTCGTTGCCCCCTGAGACACGGAGAACAGCCAGGACGGATAGCTTTCCTGACACGCCAGCTTTACCGCCGTGTCATGGTATCCATTCTCGGAAAGCGCAACGCACAGCCAGGGCGTCCCCAGAAAACCTGTGGTAAGGTGATAATCCTGTTCGACCACGAGCTGATTAAGGCGGGCGGCGACGTTGACGCGATCTGCGCCCTCAAGCAGGCCGAAAGCCAGGGGCAGAATGTGCGCAGTCTGCGTGTCGGCGATCATCTCGCCTTCCCGCATAAACGTGCGGCGGAAGGCAGCGACGATATTTTCATGCCACAGACGGTACTTACGCTCGTCGGAACGCAGGTTCAGCGCCGCCGCCGCATCCCGCACGATGCGGGTCGACAGGGCGTAGAACGCCGTCGCAACCAGATAAACCGGCGTGGCGCCGAAATAGCTGTCCGGCTCTGCGTCCAGCGCCAGCCAGTCGCCAAACTGGAAATCCGTATTCCATAGCCAGGGGTCGTCTCCCCGGCTATGGATGTAGTTTACCCAGGCTTTCATGCTTGAATACTGCTCCGCCAGCAGTTGGCGATCGCCGTAGAATTGGTAAACGGTCCATGGGCAGATAACGGCGGCGTCTCCCCAGCCGGACGAGGTGTAGGTTTCATCACCCCAGATTTTGGATATGTAGTCGAGCAGTACGTTGGGAACGACGACGGGCACGCTGCCGTTGGGTTTCTGGTCGGCGGCGACGCTAAGTAGCCATTTACGGAAGAAACGACGGACATCGTAGTTGTATGCGGCGGTTCGAATGAAGATCTGCGCATCTCCCGTCCATCCCAGACGTTCATCACGTTGCGGGCAATCGGTAGGAACATCCACGAAATTGCCGCGTTGCCCCCATACGATATTGTCAAACAGACGATTGATGGCGGGATTGGAGCAGGAAAACTCCCCGGTACGCATCATATCGGTGTGGAGTACCTCGCCGCATATCGCCCCGGAAAGCGATTCATCGTTCAGATGCGATAGCCCTGTTATTTCCACATAGCGAAACCCCTGGAACGAGAAGTACGGGGCATATTCCGCGCTGCCGCCGCGCGCGGTGTAAGTCACCGTCTGTCGCGCGTTGCGCAGGTTATCCGTATAGAGCTTGCCTGAGGTGTCCAGCACTTCGGCATGCCGCAGCGTTATCGTCTGGCCTTCCTCCAGTTCGGCCCGGAGCCGGATGCGTCCCACCATGTTCTGACCCATGTCGACAATAACGCCGTCGTCTGTTCTGATGAACGCCACCGGCGTCAGCGTTTGCGTGACCCGGACGGGTTCGCTGATTTGCGGCACCAGACGGTAGCGTTGCTTGCCCATCACCGTCACGGGTTGCCATTCCGCCGCGGAATGCGCGCTGCACCAGCAAGGATCTTCCCGCCGGGCATCATACGTTTCGCCCGCATAGAAACCGCTGTCGAGAATGGGGCCGTTACAGCAGCGCCACTCGCCGTCCGTCACGATGAGGCATTCTTCGCCGTCTTCGAACAGCAGATGCAACTGCGCCAGTAGCGCTTTGCGGCGACCGTAGAGTTCCCGTTTTTTCAGCCACGTCAGTTCGCCCTTGAACCAACCTTCGCCCAGCATCGCGCCCAGCGCGTTGTCGCCGGGGACAAGCAGGGAAGTCACATCGGCGGACTGGAACTGGATGTGGTCGTCATAGCTCGTCCAGCCGGGGCTGAAGAGATCGTCGCCGACCGGCGATCCGTTCAGGTAAAGCCGATAGACGCCTAACGCGGAGCTATAGAGTCTGGCCGACGCCACCTTTTTGCCGGCGGTAAACAGGCGGCGCAACAGATAGACGCTTTCCGCGGGTTCGTCGTCCCTGTCGGGCGTGATCCAGTCGGCTTTCCACTCATGCGCATGCTGTAACGCCGTTTCAAACCAACCGGCGGGGCTCCAGGCGCTCTCCTGCTGCGCATCGTCGATGACGCGTACCCGAAAGTAGTAGCGCGTTCGGGAAAGGGGAATAAACGCGGAGAGCGGGACGTTCACGGACTGATCCGACAAGACCCAGCCGCTGTCGAATTGAAGTTCGTCGAATGCCGTATCCAACGCCAGTTGCAGACGATACTGCCGCTGAACGACGTTTCTCCTTTCTGATGCCAACAGCCATGAAAACAGTAGGTTTTCTCTGGCGACGCCCAGCAGACTGTCGGCGCCGAAACAGGTGATTTGCGTTACCTGGGTCATTACGTAACTCCATTTAGTGCATTAACGGGGTGATGAGGCGTCCGGCATTTCGTCGCCGCAGGGCGAAATTTTGCCATTCCCTGCCGGATACAGGCGGAAGGCGAATAGCACCATGAAACAGAACAGCGCCGGCCCCAGACAGCGTATGAAATTGATGGCGGCGAGCGAACTATCGCTCTGTACCGGCTGGTTGGGAACATAGCCGCTGAGTTGCAGGATGAATCCCGCCAGAGCGCCGGAGAGCGCAAAACCGGTCTGCATCGAGAGAGCATTGAGGGAAAACAGCATGCCGTCATTACGCTGACCGCTGACCGCTTCGATACGGTCCGAGGTTTCGGCCATCATACCGGTGATGGCAACCAGCAGGATGCCGATACCCAGCGCAAACAAGGCAGCCAGCGCAAAATAGACGATGGGATACGCGATTGGCGCGAAAATCATGCACAGGCTGATGCCGCCCATTATCGCAAAGGTAGCGAACGCGCTGCGGCAATTGCCGAGACGGGCGATCGCCAGCGGTGCAATCAACGCGCCGATGACTTTGCAGCTATAGCTCATAAAAATATAAATAGGGATGGCGTCCGGCAGGCGCAGATAATATTTCATGTAATAAATGCCGACGGCATTCTGCAAACCGACGCCCAATCCGAACGTCGTCATGGCCAGCACCACGCAACCGACGGCTGGATTGCGGAACACCTGACGAATGGCCTTAGCGAATGGCGGACTCTCGACCGCCGTCGTGCGATGGATTTCGCGCGTATTGAAGAACAGCATCCATGAGAACAGGATGCTGAGGATGCCGACAACTACCCCCAGCCATAGCCAGCCATGCGCATCGTTGCCGCCGCCGAAAAAGATGACGAGGGGGATGACCACGGGAGCGAACACCATGCCGGCCAGATTGGAAAAGGCACGGCTCAAGGCAATCAGTTGACTGCGCTCCTCTCCGTCCCGGGTCAGGTTGGGCACTAACCCCCAGATGGCGACATCAATGCAGGTGAAACAAAGCCCGGCGATATTGAATGTGATGAGCGCATAGATAAATTTCATCCCGACGGACAGGTCGGGCGTCCAGAACGTCAATATAGTGAAAATACAGAAAGGGATCGGCACGACGAAGAGATAGGGGCGGAAACGGCCCCAGCGGGTCGAGGTGCGATCCATCAATGAACCTAATACCGGGTTGGACAGCGCGTCGATCAAGCGAGTGATCATGAGCACCATGCCAGCCAGAGAGGCGGACAGTCCGAAAACGTCGGTATAGAAAACCATCAGGTAGGAGGTGATGACCACGCTGAAAATGTCTTTGCTGAACGCGCCGACGCCAAAACACCCTTTCTCTCTTATTGTTAGCTTCATGATGATGTGCTCTTTCTTCGTTGCAGGGTAGGGTTTGCGATATTGTCGTATCTGTTTTAACTGCGGCCATAAAACTTTACATTATTCTGGCTGCCAGGATTCGGCATGCCGTGGCGGTTTGAGCATAAAGCGTCAGCTCGGTATCACAATTCGGGACTTTACTGGCGACCGGCGCATTTCCTTGTGTATAAGATAGGCGGACGCGTGTTTACAGGCGGATAAGGCGATGAAAAAGATTCTGCTCGATAAATATTTTGTTTTTCAGGAACAGCCCGTTGCCATTCATCGCACGATGCCCGAAGTGAATGATATCGAACACGACCATGAATTCGAGGAGTTAGTGATTGTTGACAAAGGCAGCGGCACCCATATTCTGAACGGGGAACCTATTTCCATACAAATGGGCGATGTTTTTTATGTAAATCGGTACGATTACCATTATTACGAGAATCTTGGGTCGCTTTGCCTCACGAATATTCTGTTCAGGGATGACGTAAAATTTAACTATATTCCTTCCCAGAAAGAAATTTTGAAAGATATATTCGGAAGCGGAGAATATTTAACTTATTCGCTGAACATCAGGCATCGCGCGCCTTTTTTTAATTTGATCGCACAGATTAATGCGCTATTGCCCGAGTCGGGCGCGTCCGTTACCGCCAGACGTGAAGGGCTGCTGTTACAGTTATTTTCGTTATTGAATTCCAGTAAACAACCGGTCGTGGCGCATCGCATATC
This sequence comes from Samsonia erythrinae, assembly GCF_004342665.1. GTDB lineage: Bacteria > Pseudomonadota > Gammaproteobacteria > Enterobacterales > Enterobacteriaceae > Samsonia > Samsonia erythrinae. The sequence continues at coordinate 90,353 of NZ_SMBY01000001.1, forward strand.
CACCAATATCGAACGGCTGCTTGAACAACTGCGCGCGGAGCACTGCTCGCCGGTGGATTGGCGCGAACTTTGCCGGCGGCACGGACTGTCGGAAAGAACGCTCTACCGGGCGGTTCGCCGGATCACCGGTTATTCTCCCGAGAATTACCTGATGCGGCTACGGCTTAGAACGGCCAAGCATTTGCTTCTTTTCAGCGAGACGTCGATTTCGGATATTGCATTGCAAAGCGGGTTTAAAAATCTGTCCCATTTCTCGCAAAGTTACAAAAGGTTTTATAATCTGACGCCGCGGGAAGAGCGACTGAAGGCATCAAATGAATAAAATAAGCGGGAAAATTGCCGCCGTGGTGAACGGCGGCGAAAACATTAACCTAAACGGCGTTTAATTTTCTCAATCATCATGGCGGTAGAGATACCGTAGCGGTCGTGCAGCGTCGGTAGCGCGCCAGCCAGTAAGAACTCATCCGGCAAGCCGACCGTATCCAGCTCGCAGCGCACGCCTTTACGCATCAGCAGCGACGCGACGGCTTCGCCCAGCCCGCCGATACTGGTATGGTTCTCAGCAGTCACCACCAGACGGCCTGGCTTCGAGGCCTGCTCGATGATGGTTTTTTCATCAAATGGCTTGATAGTCGGCACATGCAGGACGGCGACGCTGATGTTGTCAGCACGCATTTTTTCCGCCGCTTCCAGCGCGCGCATGGTCATCAGCCCGGAAGAGATAATCAGTACGTCATTACCGTCTTCCAGCAGTTTGGCTTTGCCAATCTCGAACTTGTAGTCATATTTGTCCAGCACCAGCGGTACCTTGCCGCGCAACAGACGCATATAGACCGGGCCATTATGGTCGGCGATGGCCGGAACCGCCTGCTCGATTTCCCGCGCATCGCAAGGGTCGATAATCGTCATGCCCGGAATGCCGCGCATAATCGCCAGATCTTCCGTCGCCTGATGGCTGGGGCCATAGCCTGTCGTCAGGCCGGGTAAGGCCGCGCAAATTTTCACATTCAGGTGCTCTTCCGCAATCACCTGATGGATAAAGTCGTAAGCGCGGCGGGTAGCAAACACTGCATAGGTGGTGGCGAACGGGATAAACCCTTCTTTCGCCATCCCGCCGGCGGCGCCCATCAGCAGTTGCTCCGCCATACCCATCTGGAAAAAGCGATCCGGGAAGTTCTGCGCGAAAATATGCATGTCGGTGTATTTCGACAGGTCGGCGGTCATGCCGACGATTTCCGGACGCTCCGCTGCCAGTTTCGACAGCGCGGTGCCGAAGGGGGCTGCTACCGTCGCCTGTCCTTCATCAGCGATAGACGCAATCATCGCGGATGTTTTTAAGCGTGTTTTCTGCGTTGTCTGGCTCATTACAGCACTCCTTCTGGTTTATTGGCATCCAGTACCGCAATGGCTTTTTGCCATTCATCAGCATCGACGCGAATAAAGTGGTTCTTGTCACGGGTTTCGAGGAACGGAACAGCTTTGCCCATCAGGGTGTCGCAAATAATGACGCGAGGCTGCTCGCCCTGATAACGTTTGGCGTTGTCAAACGCTGCAATCACCGCTGCCAGATCGTTGCCATCGACACGCTGTACGTACCAACCGAAAGCGGCCCATTTGTCATGCAATGGCTCATAACCGAGGATTTTCTGCGAGTTGCCATCTGCCTGCTGACGGTTGACATCGACGATATTGATCAAGTTCGTCAGCCCGTAGTGTGCCGCTGACATCGCCGCTTCCCAGGTAGATCCCTCATCCAGTTCGCCGTCGGACATGGAGTTGTAAACCCACGACGTGCTCTGTTTCTGCTTCAGGCCCAGCGCCATGCCCACGGCGATAGAAAGCCCTTGCCCCAGAGAACCGCCGGACATTTCCATCGCCGGCGTGTAGGTGGCCATCCCGGACATCGGCAGGCGGCTGTCATCAGAGCCGTAAGTTTCCAGCTCTTCTTCGGGGATGATCCCGGCTTCCAGCAGCGCCGCATAGTAGGCGATGGCATAGTGACCATGAGAAAGCAGGAAGCGATCGCGGCCCTCCCACTCCGGTTCGTCCGGACGAAACGTCATGGAATGGCTAAACGCGGTCGCCAGTACATCCGCGTAACCCAGCGCCTGACCGATATAGCCTTGCCCCTGAACTTCGCCCATACGCAGGGCGTAACGACGGATCCGCCATGCCGCTGCCGCGACGTTATGAAATTCTGTCATATTCATCATACTGCCCTCGATTAATGGATTAACATGCCGCCGTTAACGTCCAGGGTGATGCCCGTTGAGTAAGACGAAAGGTCGCTACCGAGGAACAGGGCCGCACGGGCAATGTCGATGGCGTCGCCTAAGCGATTCATCGGAATGCCGGCGAGAATGTTGGCCGTCATTTCATCGGTCAGCTTACCGGCGGTGATATCGGTTTGAATCAGTCCCGGCGTGATGCAATTGACGCGTACGTTATCCGGCCCCAGCTCCCGCGCCATCGCCCGCGCCAGCCCCAGAACGCCGGCTTTCGCCGCGCTGTAATGCGGGCCGCCGAAGATGCCGCCGCCACGCTGCGCGGAGACGGAAGAGATACAGACGATGCTGCCGGATTTTTGCGCACGCATCGTCGGGATGACGGCCTGCGACATGAGCAGCGTGCCGCGTAGGCTGACGTCAAGCACGGCATCATAATTTTCACGCTTGATATCCATCGTCTTAATCGGCTGAGTAATACCCGCGTTATTCACCAGAACATCCACGCGGCCATACTTCGCTATCACTTGTTCAATCGCCGCCTGAACCTGTTGTTCATTCGCCACGTTTGCTGCGACGCCCAGATGTTGTTCACCCAGTGCGGCAGCGGCTTTTTTACTTGCTTCGGTATCAAGATCAACGATAACGACCTTTGCACCGTTCTCAGCAAATAATTTAGCGGTGGCAAACCCTAATCCGCGAGGCGACGCGGCACCGGTAACAATGGCGACTTTATCTTTCAGTAACATAATTAACTCCAGTGGTTAAATATCGATGTGTGATATTAAGTTAAATATTTTTGTATTAACGATTAACGAAACAATTAACGAGGTTCGTCAATAACGAGTATTGATATCAGGCCAATTGCCGCGCATATGCCGAAATAAATAAAGACAGTACTAAAGCTGCCGGTGTTATCCAGTAAAAAACCGGCCAGCATGGGGGAGACAAACCCGCCGAGGTTACCCCCGGTATTAATGACGGCGGCGGTAATAGGATAGGTATTCGAGTCCGATGCCGCCATGCCATAGGCGGTAAATGCCGGCCAACCAATATTCAGACATAACCCTACGAAGAATAATCCGGCGCAAACTGCAAAGGTGCTTTGCGGAATATTCAACATGATGATCATCATTAAGATTGTACTGATGGCGGTAAATATCATGGTGGGTTTTCTACGACGACCAAGTAATTTATCCGAAACATAGCCGCCAAAAATGGCGCCGATAAATCCACCAATACAAGGCATGGTCGCAACCAGGCCCATGCTCATAAAATCAAACCCTTTCTCTTTGACCAGATAAAGGGGTATCCATGTTAATAACCCGTACAGGACACTCACCATCATAAAATAGGCAAGGCAGTCACCCAGAATGTTCTTTGATGTGAATAATCCTTTTACGGTACTAATGGGCGAAAGCTCACGGACTTTAATGAATTTATCAAGCGTGTTGAATTTTTTATCTATAACAATATTTTGTCTGACAGTATCGGTTTGCGCATGATCCGCGTTGATATAGTCCAGTTCTTCTTTGGAAACGAATTTACTTTCCGAAGGTTTGGATTTAACTAATAAATACCATACGACCGCGATAACTAACCCCGGAATAGCAAAGGAAAAAAAGACCCAGCGCCATCCATATGTCACGGCGATCCACACGGCTAATGGGGGAACCAGTATTGGCGCAAACATCGTCGAGGCAATATATACTCCTGTTGCCGTCGCTTTTTCCTTAGCCGGAAACCAGTTATTGATTGTTGATGCCAGTCCGACCGGACAGGGGCCTTCCGTTAGGCCTAAGCCGAGACGAATGAACTTCAAACTCAGTACGGAGGACGCCGTACCCATCAGCCAGGTAAACGCGGAGAAGCCGAAGATTGATACGGCGACCATGCCTCTGGTTCCCTTCTTGGCGATTAAAAATCCAGCGGGGATCTGACTCAATGCGTATCCGAGAAAAAACATACTGGCAATCGCACCCGCTTCAAAATTATTAATATGGAATTCTTCAATAATGAAGGGAAGTACGGCGCCGATGTTTGTACGGTCAGCGTAATTCAACGTATATACGATAAAAATTAATGCCAACACAACAAAACGATAGTTCGTCTTTTTTGTGGCCTGGTAGGGTACGGTTTGTTCTATACGTGACATTATATAAACCTCTTTGTATGAACAACTTTTTTGTGAATGTTATGTTTGTCATTTTTATGCAGCGTCCTCACTATAACGGGTGCGTTCTGAATTTGAATTCAAAAAAACTCATTTCACGTTGAGTAAAATTTGAGTCGTGTTATTAATCACAAAAAAAGTGTGACAACTGTCAGGTTATAAAAAATAACCAGGTAGGCGGGATTTTTGTGTTCGCAATCACACTTCCTCTTCAATGTTATGAAATTTTCCATTCAACTAATTAATCTGTATGGGAAATCTATATTTTTGGAGTGCCGAATGAAGAAAGAAGCCATAGATAAACTGCCATTGCCTTCTTTGAGGAATCTGCAAGCATTCATTGAAGTTGCCAATGCAGGAAGTATTAATATAGCGGCGATGCAACTGAATGTTACGGCCTCTGCGGTGAGCCATCAGATAGCCTCGTTAGAGGCTTTTTTAGGCAAGAAGCTATTTATCCGAAATGGCAAGGGAATTATTTTAACGCAATTAGGTGAAGAATATCTTTTTCAAATATCCGGCGCGATGAACACCATTGGCAGAATCTCTGATAAAATTATTAATGAGCCTTATAACGATATATTACGTGTGCATTCCTCGCCGTCTTTCGGTATGTTATGGTTGATTAGAAAACTGGGTTCTTTCAGAAGTAAACACCCGGATATATTGATTAACCTGAATTGTTCATATGAAACGCTTCAGTTTTCTCGCGATAATATTGATATTGATATCCGGCATGGTATTCCTGACTGGGATGGATATAAAATATTAACAATTAAAAATGAGAAGCTTAATGTCATGGCATCACCTGAATATCTCCTCAGATGTCCGGTGGAAAATATTAATGATGTTGAGAGTCATGATTTAATTTATTCATCTGTCACGCTGGTTAACTGGGAGCGCTGGTTTTCTTTCTTCAAAATTAACTTAACTAAAAAGCCCGCCTATAACATGATCTTTGACCGATCCTATATGAGCTTTGAAGCGGCGAAGATGGGGCTTGGCATGATATTCGAAAGTTCATTACTCGGCGCTGAATTTGTCGCCAAGGGAACGCTCCACCCGGTGTTTGGTAAAGAATATGAATATCCAATCAATGCTCATCACGTTGTTTTTCCTCACGGAAATGAACTTAACTATAAAGTCAGGACCTTCATTGAATGGATGAGGGCGGAATTATTATCAGATGGCTTTGAGCTATAGCGCATTTATTCGATGCGTTGTGCAGATGAAAGGCTAGTGTGCCGCAAACATGGGCAGGCTTGCGGCTGAGGCCTGCGCCAGTGAGTGATAATCGTCAGACATTACCGGACGCGCTCCCGCTATGTGCGGGTGGAAAGGCGATTGTGGTTAGTGCGCGCGGAAAGACTCAGACGCTGAACCACGTCGTCGCCTGCACAGCCCTTCAACGTCTGACGTGATCTCAATTTTTGGTGCTAAACAGATAGTTGGTCATATCGTTAAGGATTTCAATCAGCAAAGAATTATCGATTTTGTTTTCTGGATCCTGCTGTGGCGTATTTACCGCAAGACCGACAAAAATGGCGGACATAATTTCCATACTTGCTTGCAAGCGCAACATCTCTTTTTCGCTCTTAACCTGACAGCGCAGGCTCAGCTGTTCGTTAAATTGCTTCATAATGCTGTTGCGTGATTGTTTTAGTAATTCCGCAACGGCGGGGTTCCGCGCTGACTCGGCGGCGATTTCAAGCCACAGGCCGACAAACTTTTCATCGGTGTGTCGTTCAACGTTTTCAGCGGTATGTCTGATCAGGACATCGACCATATCTTCTTCAAGTGGCGAAGTCTTAATATCCTTAATCAAATCCAGTAATGAGTTCTCCTGCTGTTTCACCAGCGCTTCAACGATCGCTTCTTTGTTAGCAAAATGATAATAGATGTGTCCTGGGCTCATCCCGGACACTTTCGATATTTTAGCTATGCTACAGCCGTGAATCCCTTCTTTTCTGAAGCATTTCGCCGCAGCATCAATGACTTGCTTCCTTCTTTCCTGACTTTTTATCCGAGTATCGTTAGCCTGACTATGGCTCATATTTCATCCTCTTATCGTTGACGTCTGGCCGTGTCAACGCTTGCAAAAAAAAAATTAGTATGAATATACTAGAATGAATATTCAGTCTCAACGGAGTGTCGATGTGATGTTTGTCTGGTTACGCCATGCAGCATGGCCTGTGGTGCCTGCATTTCTCGTGCTTTCTCTCTCTGGATGCGATAAACCACAGCAGCCTGCTGCCGTGGTTCCTGAGGTTGGCGTTGTCACCCTGAGCGCGACCGATGTCCCGTTAACAACGGAATTACCTGGCAGAACCGCCCCTTTTCTGGTCGCTGAAATCAGGCCACAGGTCGGTGGTATCCTTCAGAAACGCCTTTTTGAAGAAGGCAGTATGGTGAACGCTAATCAGGTATTATACCAGATAGATCCCGCACCTTATCAGGCCGAGCTGGCAAAAGCTGAAGCCAGTCTGGAATCCGCTCGACTTCTTGCGCGCCGTTATGAGGCGCTCGTGAAAACCAGCGCTATCAGCCAACAGGATCGTGATGATGCCCGCTCATCCTGGTTACAGGCGAAGGCCTCGGTAGATTCAGCGCGAATCAATCTGGGTTACACGAAAATCATCGCCCCCATTTCAGGGCGGATAGGACGTTCGTCCGTGACTCAAGGAGCCTTGATGACGGCGAACCAGTCGGATGCGTTGGCGACCATTCAGCAATTGGATCCCATTTATGTAGATATTCCCCAATCGTCGACGTCATTGCTGCGTCTTCAGGATGATTTGGCCGCGGGTCGCATCAAACAAAATGACGAGCAGCAGGCCGAAGTCAGGTTGGTTCTGGATAACGGTTCGGAGTATCCCCTACCGGGACGGCTGAAATTCTCGGAAGTCACCGTGGATGAGGGAACGAACGCCATCATTATCCGCGCCGTATTCCCCAATCCCGATAACCGACTGCTGCCGGGCATGTTTGTCCGCGCGAAGTTGCAAGAGGGAATAAGAGAGCACGCTATACTCGTGCCGCAGCGTGGCATTACGCGCGACGCCAGTGGACAGGCGACGGCGCTGGTCGTGAATAAGGACAATAAGGTTGAGTTGAAAAATGTGGTCACGGAAAGGGTTGTCGGTAATCAGTGGTTGGTGAGCGACGGCCTTATGCCCGGAGACAAAGTCATTGTTGATGGCGTGCAAAAAGCCCAGCCAGGCAATGAAGTCAACGTCGTTGCGGCGAATGCCGATGCAATGGCTTCAACTCAACCGCAATAAGGAACCGCTATGTCGCGCTTTTTTATCGACCGCCCGGTTTTTGCCTGGGTTATCGCGCTGGTAGTGATGCTGGCCGGGGCATTGTCAATCATCAAACTCCCCATTAACCAGTACCCCAACATTGCCGCGCCGGCTATTCAGATTAGCGGCACCTATCCCGGCGCGTCCGCCAATACGGTACAGGACACCGTGGTTCAGGTTATCGAACAGCAACTTAACGGGTTGGATAACCTGCGTTATCTGAAATCCGAAAGCAACTCGGATGGTTCATTTAACATCACGGTCACCTTTAATCAGGGCACCGATGCGGACATCGCACAGGTGCAGGTGCAGAATAAACTCTCGCTGGCTACCCCGCTTATTCCTGACGAAGTCCAGCAGCAGGGCATACGCGTAGCCAAGTACCAGATTAACTTTATGCTGGTGGTCGGCTTGGTTTCAACGGATGGCCGACTTAATGGTTTTGATTTAGGGGACATCATGGTCTCCAAATTACAGGATCCTCTCTCGCGCGTTAATGGGGTAGGCGACTTCATGATGATGGGGTCGCAATACGCAATGCGCATCTGGATGGATCCCGCGAAGTTGAACAGCTATAACCTGACGCCGCTGGATGTCAGTGCGGCCATCCAGGCGCAGAACGTTCAGGTTTCATCCGGGCAGCTCGGCGGTTTGCCGACGGAGGATGGCGTTCAACTCAATGCAACCGTTATTGGTAAAACTCGTTTTACCAACGCCGAACAGTTTGAAAATATCCTCCTGAAAGTACAGCCAGACGGATCGCGCGTGCTGCTTAAAGACGTGGCGAAAGTGGGGTTAGGGTCGGAGAATTTTTCCATTCAGGCTAAATACGGAAAAAATCTACCCAGTACCGGTATCGCGCTGCGTCTGGCAACCGGCGGCAACGCGCTGGAAACCATCACTGCCGTTCGGGAAAAACTACAGGAACTGAAATCAGAACTACCGCGCGGCGTAGAGATTGTGTATCCGTATGATACCGAGCCGGTTATCAGCGAATCCATTGAAGGCGTTGTTCATACGCTGATTGAAGCGATTGTGCTGGTCTTTCTGGTGATGTTCCTGTTCCTGCAAAACTGGCGGGCGACGCTTATTCCCACGCTTGCCGTCCCCGTTGTTCTGTTAGGCACTTTCGGCATCATGTCGGCATTCGGCTTCACCATTAACATCCTCACTATGTTCGGTCTGGTGCTTGCCATCGGTCTGCTGGTCGATGATGCGATTGTGGTGGTGGAAAACGTTGAGCGTGTGATGACGGAGGATAAATTGTCTCCTCTGGAAGCGACCCGGAAGTCAATGGACCAAATTTCCGGCGCCCTGATCGGGATTGGGCTGGTGTTGTCAGCGGTATTTGTACCGATGGCTTTTTTTGGCGGATCCACCGGGGTTATCTATAGGCAGTTTTCCATTACAATCGTGTCGGCGATGGCGCTGTCTGTCTTCGTCGCACTGATATTTACACCCGTATTATGTGTAACCTTGCTCAGGCCAACCCAGCATACTCAGCATGGCGGAAAAGGGTTCTTTGGTTGGTTCAACCGGGTCTTTGACCGCAGCACCGCTCTGTACCATAACGGCGTGAATCGCACGCTGGGGGCGCCGAAAAGAGCCATGGCTTTCTTTTTATTGATTATCGCATTGCTGGCGGTACTGTTTCCTAAAATTCCTACCTCCTTCCTGCCCGATGAGGATCAGGGAAACCTGTTTGTTCAGGTACAGATGCCGCCAAACAGCAGCTCACAGCAGACGCAAAAGGTGCTGACGAAGGTATCCGAGTATTTCCTGAATCAGGAAAAAGACATGGTATCTTCCGTGATGCTGGTCAATGGTTTTAACTTCGCCGGTCGTGGACAAGGTTCGGCGATGGCATTCGTACAGTTGAAACCATGGGGCGAGCGTAAAGGCAATGTCTTCGAACTTTCTGGCCGGGCGATGGGTTACCTAAGCAGTATTAAAGAAGCCAACGTTATCGCCTTTGCGCCGCCAGCCGTATCTGAACTGGGGAATGCGACGGGCTTCAACCTGTTTCTTGAGGATCGTAGCAGTGCCGGTCATGAAAAACTGATGCAGGCTCGAAACCAGTTACTGGGGGAAGCCGCCAGGAACCCTGCGCTGCGCATGGTGCGTCCTAACGGGATGAATGATGAGCCGCAATACCAGATTTTGATCGATGATGAAAAAGTGCAGGCGCTCAAGCTGAGTATGAGCGACGTGAATAACACGATGTCAGCGGCCTGGGGGTCAACCTATGTGAATGACTTTAACGATCGCGGTCGTGTGAAAAAAGTCTATATCCAAGGTGAGCCCGGCGCGCGTATCTCTCCTCAGGATTTTGATAAATGGTATGTACGTAACAGCGACGGCGACATGGTATCGTTTGCCTCTTTTGCTACAGGCAAATGGGTTTACGGCTCGCCAAAACTGGAACGGTACAATGGTACTCCCGCCGTTGAACTACTCGGTGAGCCCGCTCCGGGATACAGCTCTGGCGATGCGATGAAAGCAATTGAGGACATTGCCGCGCGGCTTCCGGAAGGGTTCCACGTCTCCTGGACCGGTTTATCCTTTGAGGAGCGGCTTTCCGGCTCGCAGGCACCGGCCTTATATGCGCTCTCTTTGCTGATTGTGTTCCTGTGTCTGGCGGCGTTGTATGAAAGCTGGAGTATTCCTTTCTCCGTTATGCTGGTCGTGCCCCTTGGTGTCATTGGCGCCGTCAGCGCCACGCTGTTACGCGGGTTGGGTAACGACGTTTTTTTCCAGGTCGGTTTATTGACCACCATTGGTCTGTCGGCCAAAAATGCCATCCTGATTGTAGAGTTTGCGCGCGAACTGCATGAAAAAGAGGGCATGTCGATTAAAGATGCTGCGCTGGAAGCCGCCAGAGTGAGGTTAAGGCCGATCATCATGACATCTCTGGCATTTGTCATGGGGGTTATTCCGCTTGCGGTGGCGTCGGGAGCCAGTTCCGGGAGTAAACATGCTATCGGTACAGGGGTGATCGGCGGAATGCTGACCGCCACTATTCTGGCCATCTTTTACATTCCTTTGTTTTACATGCTGATTGCCGGGTTCTTCAGCAAAAGGCGTCGGGTATCGTCTGAACCTGTTGAAGCCAGTCAGTCTGAGACCTAAACCACTGGCAGGCGTAGCCGGAGTATGGTTACGTCTGCCATGGCATTGTTGGCGCCGTTCAGAATAACGAAGATATCGACAACCCGTTAATAGCAATGGGGTAATGGTCAATGGCACGACGCTCAAAGTATGCAGCGGAGAAGACCCGCAACAAAATACTCGATGCAGCAGAGGATTGCTTCCACGAACGGGGTATTGCAAAAACAACGCTGGGAATGATAGCGGAACGAGCAGGATGCACTCGTGGAGCTATTTATTGGCATTTCACAGAAAAGAATGACCTGGTTCGTCAGGTATTAGAACGTTCCCCCTTGTTACTTCTGGATGAGTTAGCGTTAATAAGCAACGGCGCTTTTTCCCGACCGATAAAAGCCATGTATCAATGTTTACGCCGGAATCTGGAAGACATTCAGGATAATATTCATTTGCGTAACGTCATTCATTTACTGATATTTCAGCGCGAATGTACGGAAGATCTTGATATTAAATATTGGCAGGAAAATGACGTAACGGCGGATTTTATACGGATCCTCAGTGATATTTTTGAATTAGCGAAAAAAAGGGGAGAAATCAATACGCCGGTTCGTAGTGAAACGCTGGCATGTATTGTCTTCTATATTTTTTCCGGTCTGGTGAGAAGTTATATTTTACTACCGCAGGACAAGCAATTGTTTGAAGAGGGCCTCCTGGGACTGGAGTTTATCGCTTCTGTATTGATTCGCTCGGAAAAAGGCGTGGAATAACGGCAAAGAATACCGTCAACCCCACGCTTACCCGGTGAATGAAACGTGGATGGGAAGCCCGGTCACCTTGGTTTTAAGCTATCCGGGAAAATTGACCATCGCACCTTGGTTGACGGTCATTCGGTCCGATTCCCTGCGATACCACTAAATCGTAATGATATTAGTGTTACGGTCGCTGTACGATTAATGTACCGCTGGTGGATATCGTCAGGTACAGGCCTTGCGAGTCAGTGAGCTTATAAGATTTTGCGAGAGGTTTTGCGGATCGGACTTTGCTATCAGTTAACCTATGAGGGTCACTCCCGTTCATCGAACTGAATGACTCGCAATCTGACCCACAAATTCCCCGATACGAAGGGATAAATCAAAACGCATCGGAAAAGATTTTCACGCCAACTTATTGAATCGCAATAACACAGGGATTGATAAGGAGGCATAAAAAGGGAAAGGTGGTCGGACTCGGAATCATACTCACGATTAACTTGCTGTTAATTATCTATTTTGTTGATGTTTATCGTAAACAGCGCCCCCACGAAAGCCCCCATAAAAAATCGCTTTGTTTTTGTGATGGTTGTCACGAAAAATCGGTGTTTAAGCGGTTAACCGTTTCGTTATGTGTGGCGTTAGACCCACACATAACAGTGTTCAAAATTCAGCCCTATCCTTGATTCATCGCAGACAACGATTGGGTATCTATGCGTTCTCATCGTCCTGATGCTTGGTTAGGTTAGCATCATAGCCGAAGCTAAATAGCGGCTGGCAGGATTTTGCACGCCAAACCTAGTTAATCCGGCGAATGGGGGCGGAATGTGCTGGGAATTCCAAAGCTGCATTAGACGATGTCATCATCGCGTATTAACCCGCCATATGATTTTAATTATTTGATATAGATCATTTTTTAACCAATAAGCTGTGAGGTTTTGTTGTGCATCTGGTTAAATAATGATCAGTTTTGTTTTGGGAGACATAGCCGATGTCAGAAAAGGAGGGAACGACAAGGAAGATTAGAGTCGCAGAATATCTACGAATGTCGACCGATCATCAACAATACTCTTTGCAAAATCAGTCCACATTTAATCATGACTTTGCAAAAAAGCATGAAATGGAGATTATTGTCTCATATGCTGATTCTGGTAAAAGTGGTGTAACAATTGCAGGTAGACAAGGATTGCAGCAGCTCATTGAAGATGTTACCCGTCATCTTATTGATGTTGAAATTGTCCTGGTTTACGACGTGAGTCGATTTGGTCGGTTTCAGGATATGAACGAACCTGCATATTATGAGTTTCTTCTAAAAATTCATGGGGTTAAGGTTGTTTATTGCGCTGAGCCGATATCTGATGCCTATCCCGAAGCGTCAATGCTCATATTGAATACACAACGATTTGGTGCAGCGGCTTTCAGTAAGAATCTTTCAGATAAGGTTTTTATTGGTCAGGTAAATTTAGTTAAACAGGGTTATCGGCAAGGTGGTTCTCCGGGGTATGGATTGCGACGCCAACTGATTGATGAAAATCATAACCCCAAGCAAATTCTTATATTAGGGCAAAAAAAGAGTATACAGACCGATAGGGTAATTCTGGTTCCTGGGCCAGAAAATGAATTATTTACTGTTTCCAGAATATTTTCTATGTTCGTTAAACAAGCTAAGCCGGAGAGAGTTATTGCGTCAGAACTTAACCGAGAGAATGTTTCTGCTGAAAATGGGACGTTATGGACAAGAGGGAAAATACATCAGATATTGACAAACGAGAAATACATAGGGAATAACGTATATAATAAAACCTCGTTCAAGCTCAAAAAAAATTTCATAAAAAATGAGAAGAAAGACTGGGTCAGATGTAATAGAGCATTTAAACCAATAGTCGATAAAAATATCTTCTATGAAGCGCAAGAAATTATTAGGTTGAGATCTGAGCGACTAAGCGATGAACAGTTACTCAATTCCCTGAGAAATTTATATAAAAAGAAAGGTTATTTGTCTGGATTTGTTATTGACGAAGAGGATTTGATGCCATCCAGTAGCATTTATCGTAGTAGATTCGGGGGATTGCTCAGAGCATATTCGCTAATTAACTATAAACCTGAACATGATTATAGTTATATTGATATAAATCGGAATCTACGTTGTTATCACTCTGATGTAGTCAATTCATTAATGTCAGAAATTGCCTCTGGCAGTAGTTTTGTTGAAAAAAAGAAAGGAAACTCATTACTGAGAATAAATAATGAATTTGACTTGTCTATAACCATTTCTCGTTGTCAGCATAGATCTCTTGGCCGTAGACGCTGGAAGGTTAGGTTCGAGAATACGTTATCTCCTGATATTACAATTGCTGTTCGAATGGATGACGACAATAAAAATCCATTGGATTATTACATTATACCAGCAATCGATAATGTTTATGATGAGTTGTTAATGAATGATATGAATCCCTGGTTTCTCGATTTATATCGTTTCGACTCTCTGTCACCTTTATTTGAAATGGTTGAGCAAGTTATATTACAGGAGGCAATATGAAAGAAATTAACGAATCTGAAGTTGTTATGTTAGATATATCCGCTATAAAAATCGTTAATCCCAGAGTTCGCAATAAACGTATTCATGATGAAATAACAAAAAATATTGATGCTGTAGGATTAAAAAAACCAATAACAGTCAGGATACTTAAGAATGATTGTGATGGGTATAAATATGCACTAATTTGTGGGCAGGGGCGGTTGGAGTCATTAAAAAAATTAAATCAGGATACCATCCCGGCAATAATAAAAAATGTAGACGAAAAAATTGGACATGTGATGAGTCTGGTCGAAAACGTGGCCAGAAGACGTCCCCGCTCTACCGAGCTATTTGATAGAGTAAAAGATCTGAAAAATATGGGGTTATCTGATCATGATATAGGTAAACGAATTGGTTACTCTACACAATGGGTGAACAATGTGACGATGCTGCTTGAAAAAGGAGAGAAAAAATTACTAGGGGCATTTGAATCAGGACATATACCACTCTCAATTGCGGTAACCATTGCTCGCTCAAGTAATGAAGAGATACAACAGTTATTACTGGATGCTTATACTCAGAAGTTACTAAATATAAAACAAATAACACTGCTGAGAAATATAGTGGCAAGAAGGAATCAAGGTAATAAAGGAAGCTCTAATACTAATTATATTCAGCACAAAGATCAACGGAGAATGACTCTTGAGGAGTTGATGGGGGTGTATCAAAAAAACATTAATGAACATAAAGAAATGCAAAGAAAAGCTGAATTGGCAAAAGAGTCTTTACTATTAGCCAGACAAATGATGTCAGAACTCTTGAAAAATAGTCAATTCGTAGATTTGCTTAAAAGAGAAGGACTAAATGCCGTACCAAAACAGATACTGGATAACTCTCTATTACATAAAGGATGAAATTATGATTAAGTATTGTTTTAGTAATAAGTGTGTGGATATGCCAGTTGAAGCATTAATGCCATCGAAACCACTTCCGGTAAATGTTAAAATCAGTCATAAATATAAGCAAATAGTTTTGTCCGTGAAAGAGTTAGGACTGGTTGAACCCGTTGTTGTTTGTTTTCAGGACTCAGGGAAGGTGATAAAAATTCTTGATGGTCATTTACGCATCGAGGCATTGAAAGAACTTAATATGCCAACTGTACCTTGTATTATATCACCCGATGAGGAGTCATATACCTATAACAAGCATGTAAATAGGTTGTCTGTTATTCAGGAACAAAAGATGTTGCGTATTGCCGTTGAAGCAGGGGTTCCGGTTGAAATGTTAAGTGCAGCTTTAGGTATAACGCCTGCGATTTTGACTGCTCGTTTTCGTTTACTTGATGGGATCTGTGATGAGGTTGTTGTGTTACTGGCAGATAAACATGTCCCCAGAGCTTTATTTGAAGTGCTGAAGAAAATGAAGTCTACTCGGCAGTTGGAAGTTATAAATATAATGACAACGCTTAATAATTTTACCAGAAAGTTTGCATTATCCCTGCTTCAGGGTACACCAACAGAACAACTTGTAAATGATAAAAAATCCAAAATGGAACAGCGAGATCACAAGGCAAGTATCGAGCGATTAGAAAGAGAAATGGCAGCCGTTCAGATTGATACTGAAAAGTTAAGTGATGATTATGGTGGCAATAATCTTAAATTGGTAATTATAAAGTCACATATAACGAAAATCCTTGATAATGCCAGAGTATTGCATTGGTTGATGGACAATAGCCCAGAATATCTCTCTCAATTGAAAAAACTATCTGAAATACGCTCTCTTTAAGTTATGTCGTAGGGTACAAACCTGAAAAGGGTTGATGAGCAAAAGCCGCAGGAGTTTCCGTTACAGATGGACCTCAGGGAGTGATTCGATGGGGAGAAGAGGTAGGTAGATGCAATGCACCTTAAAATAGTCATAATCTGATTATTGCGTGTTTTAAGGTACATAAGTGATGATATCCAAGCTGACATCAGGATTCTTGAGGTTGAAATTTGCTCGCACGCACCTAAAATATGGCACAATCAAAGATAATGATTATTTTAAGGTGCAAAAATGAAACGGTCACAACAGGAGCTCCTCTCGCCGGAACAATCTCTCCAGTTAGTCACGTTGGGTCGAACCCTGGCGTATAGCCGAATTTCGCGCAAAATACTTCAATCAGAAGTCGCCGTACGCGCAAATCTTAGCCGTAACACGGTAAGCCGCATTGAAAATGGCGATGCTGGCGTCGCAATCGGCCAGATTCTTCGTTACCTTAGCGTTATTCGTCCCGGCGCAACGCTGGCAGACGTGTTGACCCAAAAAGATAACGCGGTTACTGCCCTGGAAACCGCTAATCGCCCTCGTCGTGCAAGGCCGCTAAGTAACAAGGAGCTAGAAGAATATGACTTCTGAACAAACGTTAATGGTGCATGCATTTCTACCAGGTTCAACTCAGTCTGTTCCTACCGGTAAATTGCACTTACAGGAAGAAGGCGTCAATCTTCAGGCGTCGCGTTTTGTTTATGGTCTGAAATACCTGAAACGAAATGGAGCAATCGAAATCGACCCTGTCGGGCTTGGTATACTACAAGGGCAGCAAGTAGCAGGACAGGCGTTGTTTGCACAAGAATCTGCGCTGTTTGGTGGCATTCGCGATGCAGCACCTGATGCCTGGGGCCGTCGCGTCATCGAAGCCAAAAAGCGGGTTCCGGCAAACTCATTGCCGGAGTCAGTGTATCTTCTTGAGGCTGGGCCAAACCGGACTGGGGCGTTAGATGTCACTCCCGATGGTGAACCGGCCAGAGAGTTGGGCGCTTCGACGGATATTAAATCATTGGGATATCTGTTAGAGGCCGCCGAGAGAATTGAGAATGGCGTGCCTTTACCTGCAAATCTGCATGGAATATTTGATGCAGGGTCCAGCATGGGGGGGATGCGGCCAAAAGCAACAGTAGTGGTTGAGGATGGTAGCCACTGGCTGGCGAAATTCTCTTCCCGTAACGACCGTGGTTTTTGTTACCCGGCAATTGAACACGCGACCTTAAGGCTTGCGCATGCGGCAGGACTCCGTGTACCTGAAACTCGCCTTGAAGAGATCGGTTCGGGGCGCTTCGCGATGCTGATTAAGCGTTTTGACCGTGTGGGGGGAGGTGATACTACCGGACGACGTCATTTTGTCTCCGCATTGACGCTGATGAATATTCATGAAATGGCATCAATAGAAAGCAGCTATGCTGAATTGGCAAACGCCATGCGACGCTATCTTGATGCTGCCAGCCTCGTTGAAGATTTGAAAGAGCTTTACCGTCGAATGGTATTTAATATATTGGTTAACAATGATGATGACCATTTACGAAATCATGGCTTTGTCCTTATGGAGTCACCAGCGCAAACGCCTGTAAGAGGGGCAAAAGAGCCTCAACATGCCGTCAAGCTCGCATGGCGTATTAGCCCGTTATACGATGTGGTTCCTCGTCCTGTTCATTCTCACCAGCGTCGCCTGCACCTTGGGGTGGGCGCGTTTGGTAAAGAGGCAACGCTGGTTAATGCGCTTTCTTGGTGTGAGCGTTTTAGCTTAAGCCGGGTAGAGGCAATGGTGGAAATTGATGCTATCTGGCGCGTGGTCAGAGAATGGCGTAATCATTTTGAGGAACTGGGTGTAGCAGGAAACGATATTGATGCAGTCAGTCCCGCATTTTTGCATGCCCGTTATCTGGGAGGCGACGAAGTGGGGATCTGTTAACTGCACCTTAAAAGTAACATTATTATGTTAATGCGCCTTTTTAGGTGCTGTATTTCGTTATGTGTGACGATATTAACTTAGTTTACATTTTGTCTGTATTGTCCATCCATAACGGA
The DNA here is from genome assembly GCF_004342665.1 of Samsonia erythrinae. Taxonomy (GTDB): domain Bacteria; phylum Pseudomonadota; class Gammaproteobacteria; order Enterobacterales; family Enterobacteriaceae; genus Samsonia; species Samsonia erythrinae. Next base: position 108,268 of record NZ_SMBY01000001.1, read on the forward strand.
CAATACAGACAAAAGCTAAACTGAAAATGATAGTGCTGGGGAATACCAGAATAAATCAGCCCTGCCAAAACAGAGGGCTGATTTGTGATAGCGACGCAGATTCAGGGCAGTGGCGGTAGGCCAAGCTCTTTAAGAAATGCGTTATGCGTATCTCTGGCCTTGGCTATTTCCTTTTCTAAGTCTGTTAGTTGGCTGTTTACTGTTGCCAGATCGATTTTTTCCTCTGGCATGGCCGTGCTGATATAGCGAGAAATGTTCAGGTTATAGTCGTTCTTTTTTATCTCATCCAATGAGACGCGACGAGAGTAGCGATCCTCTTCCTTGCGGAACTGGTAAGTATCGACAATCTTACTGATGTGATCTTTATTCAGACGGTTTTGGCGTTTGCCTTTGTCAAAATTTTCACTGGCGTTGATGAACAACACATCATCCGGTTTCTTGCACTTTTTCAGCACGAGGATACAGACCGGAATACCCGTCGAGAAAAACAGGTTAGCAGGCAGGCCAATCACCGTGTCTATATTGCCATCTTCCAATAATTTACGCCGGATACGTTCTTCCGCACCGCCACGAAACAGGACGCCGTGCGGTAGGATAATCGCCATGGTGCCTTCTGGAGACAGGAAGTGGAAACCGTGCAGCAGAAAGGCGAAATCGGCAGCGGATTTGGGCGCGAGCCCATAGTTTTTGAAACGGAAATCCTCTCCCATCGCTTCGTTTGGCTCCCAACGATAGCTGAAAGGTGGATTAGCCACTACGGCGTCAAAGTACATCTTATGGGCAGGATTGGCTTCTTTCAGAATATCCCAGTCATTATGCAATGAGTCGCCGTGGAAAATCTCAAATTCAGAATCCTTCACACCATGCAGCAACATGTTCATGCGCGCGAGGTTGTAGGTGGTAATGTTCTTTTCCTGACCATAAATTTTGCCGATGCCGTGTGCGCCAAGTTTGTTGCGCACATTTAGCAGCAATGAACCGGAACCGCAGGCAAAATCGAGCACTTGATCAAGACGTTTTTTCTTTCCGGTCGTCGGGTCCTGACTGTCGAGAGTGACAATCTCGGAAAGAATGCTGGAAATTTGCTGCGGGGTATAAAATTCGCCCGCTTTTTTACCAGAACCGGCGGCAAACTGTCCGATCAGATATTCGTAGGCATCACCCAGAATATCGCTACTAGTGGAAAACTTAGCGATACTTTTAGAAATTTCGCTAATGATGACGCATAGCCGGGTATTACGTTCCTCGTATTTTTTACCGAGTTTATCGGACGTCAGGTTAATCTCAGAAAATAGTCCCTGAAAGGTACTTGCAAAGGATTGATTTTCTATATAGTCAAACCCTTTATCCAGCGTACGAAGTAACTCTTTATCCTGTGTGCGGGCCATTTCTGCGATGCTGCTCCACAGGTATTGCGGTTCAATAACGTAATGAACCCTACGGCGCATCATTGCCTCAAAGTCTTTGATGTCATTAGGGTTATTCTGATACCACCGGCTTAACGGGGCGATGGATGAGTCTTCAGTGCTCGGATAATCCGGACCTAGTTCTTTTTTCGCGGCAGTTTCGTAGTTATCCGACAGGTAGCGCAAGAACAGAAATGACAGCATGTAATCGCGAAAGTCATCGGCATTCATTGCGCCGCGCAGATTGTCAGCGATATTCCACAGGGTATCGCCCAGTTGTTTTTGGTCTTGTTCAGTCATGCGTGATCCACGGGGTCAGGAGATTCAACGGGAATTTCAGGTTCTGTAACTGGCGGATCCTGCTGTTCGGCAAGCAGATCCGGCAGCGCGAATCGATATTTATCCAGAAATGCGTTCAGAATGTCTTTGAATAAGGCTCTGGTATCATCAACCATTTCTCTGGGCTCATAGGCCGAGTATTTGCCATGGCTTAACAGGTTCAGGGCTCGGGCGTACAGCACTTCATCTTCCACGCCGTGAATGCAGGCGGAAAAGTCGTTAAAGCCAAAAAAGGTCGCCGTTTTTTCAAGAATGCTGCGCAGCATATTGAAATGATGCGTATACAGTTTATCCGATGCCGCCGCTTTCTGTAATTCGCAGAGCATGGCAACATGGTGAAAGAACGGTGTATCGTCAGTTGGGCGTAGCGTATAGGTGTTGGACTGCTTTTCACAATAAAAAAAATATTTCTTATGGCTTAACTTTTTAAGCTCATTGCACATCACATTGAAAAACAGGCCATGATGCGACGAGATCGCCGTTTTCAGTTTACCCTTTGCACGCTTAAGCAGTTGAGCCAGATCGCTGGCGACGGCAATGGCATTATTATCATCCAGCGACGAAATAGGATCGTCAATATACAGATATTTCACCCAGTGATAAGGACCGGTTTCGTCGCCGTCAATCGCCAGTTCGCAGATTGCCAGATAGATGCACCAGATAAAGATATTCTCCTCGCCACGCGAGACTTTAATATTTGTCGCATCATTGCGAGAGAAGGTGACGGTCCATTGTTCATAATCAATGCGAAAATCAAAATTCGCATAGCGTTCAAGGTAAGCAAAGATTTTCTCTTCCAACGCCAGTTCCCGCAGGCCAGCAAAGAATTTTGACTCTGAATTGATGCGTAATACACGCTCAGTATCGGCATTGAGATCGTTGTCCCAAGAGAACAAATCCTCGGTGTAGGCGTTAAAATAGAGGGTATCGCCTAGTATTTCTTCGATCATTAACGGCTGACCGACATGATCGCCGACGGAAAAAGGACGACGAATTTTCTTTTTCCCTTTGTCCTTAAAAGCCATCGACAGGCGTGTTTTTCCGGTGCCGTTATAAGCGTAGAGCAGAACATAATCCATATTATTCAGGTCATCACGCAGGCGGGTAACAACGCGCTCTATGGTTTTGTAGCTCAGAATTTTGGGTTTATTGCTCATCAATTTGCCTCATCCATCGCAGGAAAAAGCTGCTGCATCAGACCGGTTTTTTGGGCTTTGAGAACATCTAGTTTTTGGCGTTGGGCAGTAATTAATTCATCAAGAGCAAAAAAATTATCTGCGATTCTTTTCTGTTCATCCAACTTGGGCAATAAAACCAATGTATTTCTTAAACTATCCATATTGGTTTTACACGGAACTGCATTCAATAATGATTTTCCATGTATTTCTGCTTGATATCGACTAGATTGCATAAAATAATGCATAAAGAAAGAGTTAAAAGATTTTGATTTTTTTATTACGGCCAATGTAACATAAATACTAAAATCATAGTCCCAGTCGACTACTCTTGTATAACCAATTTTCCCGATTCTGGTTAATAGAATATCACCTTTTTCAGGTTTGTTTTTTTTAGTGCTAATTTTAAAGTCATTTTCTGAAATGAATTTATTTTCTTTCCCACTGACAATATTTTCAACACTAAAGAATGGAATACCCTCATCTTTATAATTTGGGGTTTGATGTGTGCCATCAAAAATTGAAGAGGAAACTTCGGACAGTTTTCTTTCTTCCCATTCAGGAGCACCTTGAAACTCAGCAAATCGCAACTCTGGCAAAGTCGCCCCCTCGGCCGGAAACAGCTTCTGCATTAGTCCTTTTTTATACTGCTGAAGTGCATCAATTTTCTTCGTCTGTAATGAAATAACGTTATCAAGCGAAGAAAGACAGTCGGCGATCTTTTTCTGTTCTTTTATAGATGGCAACAATAAAGAAAAAGAGCGAATTTGAGCAAAGTTGAGCCCTTGTCTGTTACCACCAGCCTGAAAACTGTCTATCTGTTTTTGGCCGTCAGATGACAGAAGATATTGATTGAGAAAATAGGGGGAAAGCTCAGATTTCTTTGTACGGATGATACAAACATGTTGGTTTACATTGCCGCCTTTAATACAACTATTTGCAACAGCACTTCTTCCAATGGATGCACCGGTAATATTTAATAAAACATCACCGTTTTCGATTTCAGTCGAGGAAAAGGTTGAGTGAGTGTCATTATCGATAAATACGACATCATCAAGGAGCAGATTCCCCCATCCAATATTTTGACTACGAATAAATGGGTGACCTTCATTTTTATAATTTTTATCTCCCCCTTTCGGCGTAATCCCACTACCGACTTTAGTTGCTTTAGAACCAATAGTCACAATATCCCAATCCGTTCCATTTCGAAACTCCGGGAACCTCAATGCAGTCAACTGTTTTTCGACCTTTTTTTTACTCATATCTGAAATTTTCATCTCACTGCTCATACGCCGCCAATCCCGAAATCTCACGCCCCTGCGCCAGCTTATGCAACAACGGCGCTAAATCTTCCATCAATGCCAGACTCTTCTCCGTTCTCGCCTTCCAGCCCAGATCCAGCGGTGACAGCAAATCGCTCAGTTGCTCGCCGTCGAAAATCATCCGCTGCATAATCCCATCGACAAACGCCTGCAACGCGGTGCTGTCCAGTCCGTGCTGTTCCGCCACCGTTGCCAGTTCGCGGGTAAACTTCTGCGCTTTAAACTCTTCATACCCTTGACGTATCTCTTCCTCACTCATTCCTTCGCCCGCTTTAAGCGTATCGATATAGGCCGTGATTTCCTCGCGCTCATCGATAAATTTAGCCTCAGCGCAAATCAGGCCGATCAATTGCTCACGGGTCATCTTCTGCTTGCCGGGCTTGTTCTGGGTATAACGAGCCAGCAAGCTCATAATGTAGTCATAATCAATTACCGCTGAAGCAAACAGTACGAACTCGAAATCCAGCTCTTGCACTTCACGAGCGATGGTATCGTCATTTTTTTCCTGCTGTGCTTTCAGACGTTGCGCGGTCTCTAGGTACACGCCACGGAAAGCGCGTAACGTATCTTCCGGCAGAGCCTGTTCAATGCTGGCGGTATTCTCCGGCGTCAGATCGGTATATTGATCGAGCTGGGTTTTTAGCCGCTGCACCTCTTTAAACAGGTTAATAAACTGACTCCGAGCCTCATCCCCTCTCAGATTCGCCACTTCTTCCGGCGCGCAGGGCAAACCCTGTGATGTCATAAAGCTGTCCAGCGTAGCGACCGCTTGTTCCAGTTTGTCGATGACCACAGGCGCGGGGTCAACCAGCCAGATTTCTCTGGCGTGTTCTTGCTTCTCACCGGAAAACAGCGCGATAGCGTCGTTAACCGAATCCTGCTGCTGGCGGAAATCCAGCACATTGCCGTAAGGCTTGGTGTCGTTCAACACGCGATTGGTGCGGGAAAATGCCTGAATCAAACCGTGATATTTCAGATTCTTATCCACATATAGCGTATTCAGGAATTTGGAATCGAAACCGGTCAGCAGCATATCGACCACAATCACCACATCGATTTTTTGCTCGTGGGGATAATCCTGATTTGGGTACTGTTGCGCTTTAATGCGTGTCTGAACGTCCTGATAATACAGATCAAAATTATTGATATCGTGGTTGGTGCCGTAGCGGGTGTTGTAATCGGCGATGATCGCTTTCAGCGCGGCTTTTTTCTCTTCCGGCGCATCTTCGTTATCCGCTTTTTCCTGCGGCAGGTCTTCCTGAATCTGCTGGACATCTTTGTTACCATCGGCAGGTGGGGAGAACACGCAGGCTACATTCAGCGGCGTAAACGAACTTTCTTCCATCAGCCGTAACGCCTGAATATCCTGAAACAGGCGGTGATACTCAATGGCGTTGTTAATGGATGCGGTTGCCAGAATGGCATTAAATTTTCGTCCGGCGGTGGCGGTATCGTGTTTATCCAGAATCGCCCTGACCACAGCTTCCTGCGCCAGCATTTCGCCGGGTTTCAGTCGGCCTTTCCCTTCCGCTTTGTAATAGTCGACATGGAAACGCAGAACGTTACGATCCTCTATCGCGTGGGTGATGGTATAAGCGTGAAGCTGCTTTTGGAACACATCCGCCGTGGTGACAATGGATTTTTCCTGCCCGTCAATCTGCTTGTAAGTCCCGTTTTCCGGGAAAATAGGCGTACCGGTAAAACCGAATAGTTGGGCGTTGGGGAAAAATTCTTTAATGGCCTGATGGTTATCACCGAACTGTGAGCGGTGGCACTCGTCGAATATAAATACCATGCGCTTATGGCGCAGCGGCTCAAGACGCGCCTTATAGTTGCGTTTGCTGTTACCGTCCAGCGCCAGACCGAGTTTTTGAATGGTTGTAACGATCACCTTATCGGCGTAATCGTCAGATAACAAACGCCGGACCAGCGCTTCGGTATTCGTATTTTCCTCTACGCATCCGGCCTGAAACCGGTTAAATTCCTCACGGGTCTGCCGATCGAGATCCTTACGATCGACGACAAACAGGCACTTTTCGATATCAGGGTTATCCTTTAGCAGCGTCGATGCCTTAAAGGAAGTTAGCGTTTTGCCGCTGCCGGTGGTATGCCAGATATAGCCATTACCCCGGCGTTGATGGATACAGTCCACAATGGCCTGCACGGCGTAAATCTGGTAGGGCCGCATCATCAACAGCTTCTGCTCGCTGGCAACCAGTACCATATAGCGGCTGATCGTTTCACCGAGCGTACATTTAGCAAGAAATTTACCGACAAACGTATCAAGCTGAGTGATTTTTCGGTTGCTTTCATCGGCAAGCTGGTAAAGCGGCAGAAAACGTTCGTCCGCGTCAAAGCTGAAGTGGCGGTTATTATTGTTGGCGAAATACCACGTATCACTGCGGTTGCTGACGATAAACAGTTGCAGGAAACAAAGCAGAGTACGGCCGTAACCGTTACCGGGATCATTTTTATAATCGACTATCTGCTGCATGGCGCGACGCGGACTGATCGCCAGCGCTTTCAGTTCGATCTGCACCACCGGAATGCCGTTGATCAGTAGCAGCACGTCATAGCGGTGGTGGCTGTTGTCGGTGTTTATCCGTAGCTGGTTAACACATTCAAAGGTGTTTTTGCACCAGTCTTTAATATTCACCAGCGTGTAGTGAAGGGGTGTACCGTCGTCGCGTTCAAAGCTGCTGCGCTCGCGAAGTTGCGTTGCAGCTACAAATACGTCCTGACTGACGATCTTCTCCATCAGGCGGGAAAACTCACCATCGGTCAGATGTACACGGTTCAGCGCTTCGAACTTCTCGCGGAAATTGTGCTCCAGTGTGTCACGATCGCGGATATCAGAACGATAAACATATTTAAGGTCGGCCAGTTTGCCGATTAAGTCCTGTTCGATCTGCTTTTCTGTTGTTGTCATGGGGCAAACCTGATGGCTGCTACTGCCTGAATAATTCCCTGTATTTTTTAGCTATATCAGGGAAATGAATAAGTGTACTGTCGAGATAATTGATTGAGGTAGTATAAGCACCTTAATTCCTTGATGAAAGTCATTAATCAGCCAGCCGAAAAAGGATACTCCTTGCCGCCGCGAATCAATCGCGGTATCTTTTATAGGCACCTGCAAAATCAGGTGCCGGGATTGGAACCCTGGGAAAGTTACAGGCGACATATGACGCGCCCGCGTCTTTTTTTATGTCGTGCGCTCGGCATACCTCAATGGTGGGCTGGGCGGGGGCACCGTAAGGTGCGCCGGTTGCCTGTAACGCCGGTAGTTCCAACCCCGTTCAGTCCACCACCATGAGATTGGAACCTCTGGTGGTGGGTTTTAAACCCGTTACAGGAGGTTGCTCCTATGGCTACGATCCCCACTCAAACAGACCCGTTACTTACCGTTCCTTTCAGCTCCGATACAGATTTCACCGTACTGGCCGATCATTGTGAAAAGTGCGCAGATACTCAGGCGGAATGCTACGATCCGGCGCTGAAGATGGCTCTCTGCGGTCGGCTTGCCGCCGGTCTTGCGCTACTGAAACCGGGCTTGCGCGATCCTATCCCATCTCACCTGATAGACAGCCTGACCGTTGATACCTTGCCCACAAATTCTCCCCGTTTTGCCCCCGATGCGGATACGCTTTGCGATTACTGTTTTACCCTGACTCAACTTCTGCTTTGCCGGATGTTTCCACCACAAGCGGAAGAACAATTGCGCTGGCTTCTGGCTGAACTGGTTGATTACTTTGCCGCTGAGCTGAAAGCCCCGCGCTGGATACGTACAGTTGACGGCGTGAAGTGTATTGATGAGGAGGCGGCATGAACCAACAGGATTGGCATCCCGCCGATATTATTGCGGCGTTGAAAAAACGGGGAACAACACTGGCGGCGGTTTCGCGTAACGCAGGGCTGGCCTCTTCCACGCTGGCGAATGCGCTGACAAAACACTGGCCCAAGGGTGAAAAGCTGATTGCGGAAGAACTTGGCGTTTCCCCTGCGGAAATCTGGCCTTCCCGTTACCGCAAGCCAGAGGATCACTAAAGTAAAACAAGCTCTCCCGTCCCGTTATCGGCGAACGCGGATAACGGGACGGGAGAAGGCAAGTGAAACGCGGCAGATTTACATTCATAAAATGATGAAAAAATCAACAAACAACTGTGTAAAAGCAAAAAACAGTTTTCCCTTTCCGCGTTATTGCCACGGGTGTAAGTTTTCACCTGCACAAAATGCTTCATGACCTGAGAGAAGCGCCTGATGTATCAGGATGGTCGCCTTTTACCGGCATCAACCTTTGAAAATGCCGGACCGCGTTGCGGTTAAGGTCATCCTCTACTCTGCTTCACCTTCCCGCTGTTTCTGAAGCCTGCGCCGCAAAACGACAACACATTTGCACCACATGTAACGAGTTACCGGAACACGTCTTGAGTTTCCCGGTAGAGAGGAATGCATTTCGCCTGGGGCGACTTCAGACTCTTCATTATCGCTTTGCACCTATATAGGTTTTAAACTATATTAATAAGGAGATCCCGTGTGGACGATTAAAACAACGGACATATTTGACGGCTGGTTCAGTTCACTCACTACCATCGATCGAACCCGCGTGCTGGCGGCGCTTATCGTTCTGCGGCAAAAAGGGCCGGGCTTGCCCAGGCCATATGCCGATACGATTAAAGGCTCTCGCTACAGCAACATGAAAGAATTACGCGTTCAGAGCCGGGGCGATCCGATACGGGTGTTTTTCGCCTTCGATCCTTACCGTACCGGCATTCTGCTTTGCGGCGGTAACAAGGTCGGCAATGAAAAACGTTTTTATGACCAGATGATCCCGGTTGCTGACCGGGAATTCACGAATTATCTGAAGACATTAGATGATAAGGAGTAACGCGATGGGCAGAACGCTCGAACAGCTTCTTGCGGATGAAAAACCGGAAGTCGTGGCCGACGCTCAGGCGATGGCGGCGGACATCCTGCTCAACATCCACCTTGCCGAACTGCGTGAAATAGTACAGAAAACACAGGTTGAAATGGCGCAGGCGCTGGGCATCAGACAACCTACCGTTGCCGGTATGGAAAAGCCGGGCCGCGACCTGAAACTGTCCACGCTTAAACGTTACGTTGAGGCGGCGGGCGGCAAACTGCGCCTTGACGTGGAACTGCCAGACGGTTCTCACTACGGATTTGTACTGTAAACACTGACGCTCCATGAAATGGAGCGTCAACCCCCCTTATAACGGGCAGCGGCCTGCATTGCCGTAAGGCTTTGCTGCCGAGTGACCGCAATCCTGCACCAAAATTTCAATTTTCATTCACTGCGCCAATCCAGTGCGTCACTTTAACCGCGCCAAGCGGGAAAGTGACGCACCAGCGCCATGTTACTGCACCAGACAATTCCACTGCGCCAGCACGCGGCGGGATTCTGACACCGTGATTCAACCCACTTTCACTTACAGGAGAACGTGAACCGATACCGGAGGGGGATCAGGACGATCCGGGGGATAACCCGCGCCAGCGGGCGGCTGCTCAGAGATCACAACCGAAGCCCCGTAACACCTCAACGGCTGCCGCCCCGGCGCTCAGGTATCGTTCGCAGCCCGACCACCATTCAGGGCTATCGGCCTACGCGCCGGGGAAGGTTGTATCAGATTTTGGAGTTGCTGCAATCATGAAAGGGGGAAATGCAAAAAATGAGTTTTCTGGAGCAGGAAATGAAAACGCTGGCGCGGCAGGCGGGCGGCAGTCATAAAACCGTTCACGATCGCATGGCGCTGGCGCAGCGATTCTGTATCCGTTTGCTGGAACAGAATGTGCAGATCCGGCGGGTGGAGCAACTGAAAGCCCGACATGTTGAAAGCTACATCCGGGAACGGCTGGAACAGGGCATAACGAAACGCAGCCTGCAAAACGAAATGGCGGCGATCCGCTGTCTGCTGAAGCAGGCAGGGCGTGATCGGTTAGCAGCCAGTGAACGGCTGTCCAATAAATCTCTCGGTTTGTCCGGCGTATCCCGCAACGGCACCCGGCAAGCCATCACGGTGGAGCATTATAGGCAGGTGCTGGAAATCGCTCGAGCAAAAGACGCCGGAATGGCGGCGGCGCTGGAACTTTCAAGGTTGATGGGATTACGCTCGCAGGAAGCGGTGCAGTGCGCGCAATCGCTCGGAACGTGGAAACAGGCGCTAGAGCGTGGCGAATCCCGGCTCACTGTGGTATTCGGCACCAAAGGCGGACGGCCTCGCGAGACAATAATTCTGGATGTTGGCGCAGTCAGAAAAGCGCTGGATAACGCTTTATCTGTTGCAGAGAGTCGCAACGGCAGGCTGATTGATAAGCCCGACCTGAAAAGCGCAGTGAAGTACTGGCATGGTCAGGCGTCGCGTATCGGCTTGACTGGCGCATATTCCCCGCACTCATTGCGTTACGCCTGGGCGCAGGATGCCATTCGCCATTATCTGGCGCAGGGATTTAGCGAAAAAGAGGCGCTGGCGCTGACGGCGATGGATTTAGGCCACGGCGACGGGCGCGGGCGCTATGTGGCGCAGGTCTATGGGCGTTGAAACGACGGATGATTTTTGTGCTGGTGCAGTCAAAAGGAAAAAGGCCGAAAGGGTAAAGGAAGGCTAAGGGTAACAGCGCCAAACCGGAAAAGGCCAAAGGGCTGAAAAGGCCGTGATTGGCGCAGTTCTATGTTCGTTCGACGGGGAATCTGGTGCAGTTCTGCGATTTTCCGGCGTCAGTGAACTGGCGCAAATAAAAAGCAGATCCGCTGGCGCAAAGATCTGCTTTTCGGCGTCAATTTGTCGCGGGTTCAGGCAACCTGAGTCTGCCTCTCAAAACGATAAGCCGGGATGAATTTCTGCCGGCAGGCATCGAGATAGTCCGACCACCATTGCATCATCTGCGTGCGTTCGTCGAGGTGTTCCGCTTTGTGAATATAGGCGGCGCGAACGTGGTTGCGCTCCTGATGGCTCATCTGCCGCTCCACTGCATCTTTTGACCAGCGGCCTGATTCAATCAATGCGCTACAGGCCATCGTGCGGAAGCCATGTCCGCAGATATCCATCTGTGTGTCATAGCCCATCGTGCGCAGCGCCTTGTTGATGGTGTTTTCGCTCATTGGCTTATGTGGATCGTGATCGCCGGGAAAAAGTAAATCCCCGTTGCCGGATAGTAGTTTTAGCTGCTTCAGTGCCGTTACCGCCTGTTTTGACAGCGGCACCAGATGCGGCGTTTTCATCTTTGCGCCGCGCTCTGAGTGACGCACGCCAGCGATAGGCTCACGCTGTGCGGGAAGTGTCCACATGGCGTTATCCAGATCGATCTCCGTCCAACGGGCAAAACGTAATTCGCTGGAGCGGATAAAGATCAGCAAATTAAGCTGTACCGCCAATCTTGTCAGCAGTCTGCCGGAATAGCCTTCGATTCTTTCCAGTAGTTCCGGCAACTTTTCTAACGGCAGGGCAGGGTAATGGTTTTTCGGCGGTGGGGTGATAGCGCCGCAGAGGTCATTGGCTGGATTGCTGGCAATCAGTCCTTCCTGTACGGCGTAACGCATGATGACCGTCGTGCGTTGCTGTATCCGTGCAGCCGTCTCCAGACAGCCTTTTTTCTCTGCTACCCGCAGCGGGATCAGCAAATTGGCGGTTTTCAGGTCGGTGATAAGGGCATTGCCGATGAACGGGAAAACGTGCAACTCCAGTGAGCGCAAGACTTTGGCGGCGTGTGCCTCACTCCAGCGAATGTTGGCGGCCACCCACTGACGAGCAATGGCTTCAAAGGTATTGCCGTTTTTCTTCGCCTGTTTGTCGTGCTGTTTTTTTACGCCGGGATCGTCCCCTGCGCTGAGAATAGTCCGGGCTTCCTCGCGTAGTTTACGTGCAGTTGCCAGCGAGACCGTCGGGTAAGCGCCAAACGCCAGCTTCTTCTCTTTGCCGCCGAAGCGGTACTTAAGATGCCAGAGCTTGGAACCGTTAGGTTTGATCAGCAGGTATAAGCCCTGCGCGTCGCTGAGTTTGTAAGGTTTATCGAGCGGCTTGGCGTTGCGGATGGCGGTATCAGTCAGAGGCATGGTGGGGGCTCCGTAGTTTATCGAACCGACAGGCCCCCAATTAAGCCCCCAAAAACTACGGATGTCAAAAAATCTGGTAGTACCTTGAGGTACTCCAGACTTTCATCAACTTACTGATTTTGCTATGTTCCCGGACGCATAGGAACGTCCCAAAACAAAAATATGGTGCCCGGACTCGGAATCGAACCAAGGACACGAGGATTTTCAATCCTCTGCTCTACCGACTGAGCTATCCGGGCAACGGGGCGCATTAAACCGTAAAGGCCTGTCGGCGTCAACGGGTTTCTGTCACAAAGCGGAGCGCCTGCGCCATTTTCAGGCAATTGTATTATTTACTAGTCGATTTCTGGCGATCCTCTCCGCGTTCTGAGCCTAGCGATGTTTCCCCTGCGGGCGCATCAATGTACGGTATGTTTTGTTGCATTTTTGCGGCGTTGGGGACGGGTAGGATTATTGAATTTGATGCAGAATAATGCCACTATTGCGCGGTTTTAACGTCTCGTTCACCTGAACGCCCCTTTAAGCGCCGTTAGCGTATAGTTAAAGAGGATCGCCGATATGTCAGAGTCATTGCTTATGGTGCAAAATATTCGCGCCAGCTCGTTGATGATGTCTCTGCGCGTGTCTTCTTATCATCGCTGCGCGACCTGTTTCTCTTCCCGTCGATTATCCCCTTTCACCATGCGGTGAGGCGTTTTTTCGCTCACTGTTAGGCATGAGTAAAAATAGCGTGTTGCTCTGCTTTTACTGATGTCTATCGGATGGTGCTGTCAGCAGTTTTCCATTCTTGGCCTACAGTTCAGCTGTAGGGGTCATACGCTTGTCGTTGTTGATTGGCATTGTGATAGGTCGGGATTGTCATCCCTGAACGGTGTCTTCCTGGCACATACTTTTACCCTTACCGTTTGGGTTTGGTTACATGAAACAGTTAAAAATTGCGGCGAACGCGGCGGTTGCCACGCGCTTGATCACGACGCGCGAGATTGTCGCGCTTAGCCAGACAGACTTTACCGATGTGGCCGCGGTTGTGGTCTCGATTGAGGAAGCGCGCAGCGGCATTTTGTCGCTATTGCAACACACGGGTTTTACGATCCCGGCGTTCGTGGAAGAGCCGGATGAGGACAGAGAGTCAGATGTCCTGCCAGCGGGCAGCGCATGGCTGTCGCTGGATGATGACGGTGAGCATGCCACTGTGTTGGAACAGGCGGCGAAAGCCTATCAGGACGCGCTGCTGCCGCCGTTTTTCGATACGCTGACCAAATACGTCAAAATGAAAAATACGACGTTTGCCTGCCCGGGGCATCAGGGCGGTCAGTTCTTTCGCCGGCATCCTGCGGGACGTCAGTTTTTTGAGTTTTATGGCGAGAATATTTTTCGCTCGGACATTTGTAACGCCGACGTCAGGCTGGGTGATTTGCTGATTCATGAAGGCGCGGCGAAGAAGGCACAGAAGCACGCGGCGCGCGTGTTTAACGCGGATAAAACCTATTTTGTGTTAAACGGGACGTCTTCCGCGAACAAGGTGGTGACAAATGCGCTGCTGGCGCGCGGCGATCTGGTGCTGTTTGACCGTAACAACCATAAATCCAATCATCACGGCGCGCTGATTCAGGCGGGGGCGACGCCCGTCTATCTGGAAACCGTGCGCAATCCGTACGGTTTTATCGGCGGTGTGGATGCTCACTGTTTTGATGAGGCCTACCTGCGCAAGCTGGTTGCGGAAGTCGCCCCGGAACGTGCCGACGCGCCGCGTCCGTTCCGTCTGGCCGTGATCCAGCTCGGCACCTACGATGGGACGATTTATAACGCGCGTCAGGTGGTTGATAGCATCGGGCCCCTGTGCGACTACATCCTGTTTGATTCCGCCTGGGTCGGCTATGAGCAGTTCGTTCCGATGTTAGAGGCTTGTTCGCCGCTGTTGCTGGCGCTGGATGAGGACGATCCGGGGATTTTCGTTACCCAGTCGGTGCATAAGCAGCAGGCGGGCTTCTCTCAGACCTCGCAGATCCACAAAAAAGATACGCACATCAAAGGACAGCGCCGTTTCTGCAACCATAAGCAGTTGAATAACGCTTTTATGCTGCACGCCTCGACCAGTCCGTTTTACCCGCTGTTCGCGGCGTTGGATATCAATGCCAAAATGCATGAAGGCGCCAGCGGCCGCCGTCTGTGGATGGACTGTGTGAAGCTGGGCATTGAGGCGCGCAAACAACTGCTGGCGCGCTGTTCGCTCATCAAGCCGTTTGTGCCAGAGGTTGTCGGCGGCATGCGCTGGCAGGATCACGACACGGAAACGATCGCGCGGGATATTCGCTTCTTTAATTTTGAACCGGGTGAGAAATGGCACGCTTTTGCCGGGTATGCGCAGGATCAGTATGTCGTCGATCCGTGCAAGTTACTGCTGACCACGCCGGGTATTGATGCGATGAGCGGCGATTATACCGAGTTTGGTATTCCGGCGACGATCCTTGCCAACTATCTGCGCGAGCACGGTATCATCCCGGAAAAATGCGATATGAACTCGATCCTGTTTCTGTTAACGCCTGCGGAAGATGGCGCCAAAATGCGGGAGCTGGTTGATGCGCTGGTTCATTTTGAAGCACTGATTGCCCGTGATGCGCCGCTCAGTGAAGTGCTGCCCAGCCTGTATCAGAAGCATAAAGCGCGTTATCGGGGCTACCGGCTGCGTCGACTGTGTCAGGAAATGCATGATTTTTACGCCAGCCACGGCGTGAAAGATCTGCAAAAGGCGATGTTCCGTAAAACGGATTTCCCGCCCGCGGTCATGCTGCCGCAAGATGCCAACAGAGAATTCGTGCGCGGCAATATCGAACTGGTGCCGATTGCCGAAGCGGAAGGGCGCATCGCGGCGGAGGGCGCGTTGCCTTACCCGCCGGGCGTGCTGTGTGTGGTGCCGGGAGAGGTGTGGGGCGGCGCGGTGCAGCGTTATTTTCTGGCGCTGGAGGCGGGAATCAACCTGCTACCCGGTTTCTCTCCGGAGCTGCAAGGGGTTTACAGCATCGCGCAAGAGGATGGCCGCACGCGTTTGTTCGGTTATGTCATAGAGGCATAATGGCGTTTCACTTCAGGCTCGGAAACGACGAGCCTGAAGATCTTTTTTCTTAACCTATGTCGGGTGAAGGAGGGTTATTCGAGAGCGTATGCGCGTGTTCTATGCTTGTGCATCGGCCTGCGCCGCATCTTCTTCCGCCTGTCGTAAAATGGCTTTGGCAACCCATTGGGTAACATCCTGAATGTCATCTTCACCCAGATTCCAGATATCTTTCAGCACCAGAAAAACTTCAGAACCATAAATCAGCGATAGGGCGTAAATGACGCGCTGGTGCGCTTCAGGCGTCACTTTCCCTTCCAACGGTTCGGTTGCGATCTTGAGCAGGCGTTTACGGTTGCCGCGTATCAGCGTTTCTGTATTGAGACGCTTGGAACGGCGATCGGCCCATTGCTGAAGCGAAAGATGCAAGGCCGCGCGCAGCGCGCCTTCATGTTCCAGCATCCTTGGGTAGGCGAAACGCAACAGTTCGGAAACGCGCGCGTTGGCGTTCGGCTGTGTAGGACGCCACGCAAGAATCGGTCCCAGACTTTCGCCCACCACCGCAGAAACCAGCGCGCTTTGCGTCGGGAAGTACCGGTAGGCCGTCGCACGTGAAAGTTGAGCCGCAGAGGCAATGTCGGTAATGGAGGGAAATATACCCTGGTCAAACATATTCATGGCGGTATCAATTAGCAAACGGCGGGTTTTTGCCCGCGTCGATGTCAGTTTTTCGTCCCGTTCAATCACATAGACCTCATTGAATTTTTCGGGCCGGGTGCTTCCGGTCGGCCGACGTCAGTGCCTGAACTATAGCAAACGGAATGATTCTTGTGCTACGTCAAGCTTTCTTACTATGAACCTATTGCCATACATAACGTTTTGGGACTTTCGTCTCATTTAGTAATTTAATGATTTGTCTTTATGATACTTACGTCTCAATATGGCGATAAATTAAGCTTTTCTGTTTTCAATCTTTGTTATTACTCTTTATATCAAACTGTTAATGGTTTTGCTAAGGGTGGGAGGGATACCAGATGGGACGTGGCGTCGGCAGAATTTATATCGCAAGCACGGCAGATACTAAAGGGAAAGAACAGCTTTATGTTCGCGACCTGATTGCCGCCACCGGTTTGGAAACCGTCATGGTCGATCTCTCAACGACGGCGCCATCAACACGTTCGCCGGAGATGGAGACGGTAGATATCCGTGCCGAAACCGTCGCGTCTTTCCATCCGCAGGGCGCATCGGCGGTGTTTTGTCAGGACCGAGGGCAGGCGATTAATGGGATGGCCGCCGCGTTTGAGCGCTTTATGCTGTCTCGTAATGATGTGGCTGGTGTGCTGGGGCTTGGCGGCTCCGGCGGCACGGCGCTGATCACCCCCGCGATGCAGGCGCTGCCGATTGGCCTGCCAAAGTTGATGGTATCGACAATGGCATCCGGTGATATTTCCGGCTATATCGGTGCCAGCGATATCAGCATGATGTATTCCGTTACCGATGTGGCGGGTCTGAACCGTATTTCCCGTCAGGTTCTTGGCAACGCGGCGCATCAGATTGCCGGCGCCGTGAAGTTTCATATCCAGAAGGCGAGTGAAGACAAACCGGCGATTGGGCTGACGATGTTTGGCGTCACGACGCCGTGTATTCAGGAAGCCTGCCGCGCGCTGGAAACGGCGTTTGATTGTCTGGTTTTTCATGCGACCGGCAGCGGCGGGAAAGCGATGGAAAAGCTGGTGGACAGCCATTTGCTTTCCGGCGTGCTCGACGTCACCACGACAGAGGTATGCGATTTATTGTTTGACGGCGTGCTGGCCTGCGGGCCGGAACGGTTTGATGCGATAGCGAGGACGCAGGTGCCTTATGTCGCTTCGTGCGGCGCGCTGGATATGGTGAACTTTGGCGATCCCGCCAGCGTGCCGAAGAAATATGCACATCGCCTGTTTTACCATCATAACGCGCAGGTCACTCTGATGCGCACCACTGTCGATGAAAACATCGCTCTGGCGCGGTGGATTGGGGAGAAACTTAACCGCTGTGAAGGGGAGGTGCGCTTTCTGATCCCCGAAGAGGGATTCTCCGCGCTGGACGCGCCGGATCAGGCGTTTTGGCACCCTGAAGCGCGCACGGCGTTTATCAGCACGCTGGAGGGCGTCGTGCAGCAAACGGCAAAACGACAGATTATTCGTCTGCCTTTCCATATTAACGATCCTTTATTTGCCCACGCGGCTGTCGACACGTTTCGGGCGCTTATGAAGCAACAGGGAGAAGCATAATGTCAGGTATCTGTCGTCAGACGTTGCTGACGAAATTTCGTGAAATGATCGCCCGCCGTGAACCGATTATCGGCGGCGGTGCGGGGACGGGCCTTTCCGCAAAATGTGAAGAGGCCGGCGGCATTGACCTGATCGTGATCTATAACTCCGGGCGCTATCGTATGGCGGGGAGGGGGTCGCTGGCGGGCCTGCTGGCTTACGGTAACGCGAATGAGATCGTCGTGGATATGGCGAAGGAAGTCCTGCCTGTGGTGAAGCAAACGCCGGTATTGGCAGGGGTGAACGGTACCGATCCTTTTTGCCAGTTCGATAAATTCCTGGACGATCTGAAAGCGATGGGGTTTTCTGGCGTGCAAAATTTCCCGACGGTCGGGCTGATTGACGGCAAATTTCGCGCCAATCTGGAAGAAACCGGCATGGGATACGCGCTGGAGGTGGACATGATTCGGCTGGCGCATGAGAAAGACATGCTGACCACGCCTTATGTCTTCAGCGCGGAAGATGCGGTCGCAATGACCCGCGCGGGGGCGGATATCATTGTGCCGCACATGGGGCTCACCACCGGCGGCAAGATTGGTGCGGAAACGTCGCTCAATCTGGCGGATTGCGTTCCGTTGATTAACCACTGGGCGGATGCAGCGAAAGCTATTCGTCAGGATGTGATCGTGCTCTGTCATGGCGGGCCGATTTCAACACCGGAGGATGCGCAGTTTATTATGGCGCACTGTCCGCAGTGCGATGGTTTTTACGGCGCCAGCTCCATGGAGCGGCTGCCGACGGAAACGGCGTTAATGGCAACGACACAGCAGTTCAAAAAAATTAAGCGTTAATACATTTTTTGGGGCTTGATACTTAACCGATGTTCTAAACAGGAATAAAGGTGGGTGAATATTGCGCCAATATCAGGGGAAACGCGGCCAGAGCCTGGTGGCCGCGAGCATGCAAGTAAAAGTAATAATGAAGATAAGAACACGGTGCGTGAATGCTTCACCCGATGCGCGATGCCTTTTTAAAGCTGCTGAATTCTCAGCGTGGGGCTTCAGCGAACGTGACGCCCATCGCTCATCTGTGGTTATCTCTGAACCTTATCCGAACACGATAGTTTGATTGTCATAGGCGATCTCCATGCCTGTCGGCAGTGAATGTGATAGCAGCCACTCATCCAGCGAGTGATCGATATGCGTAAGCAGGAAACGTTTGGGGCGTAACCGGTTATATAAGACCGTAGCGCTGTTGATGTCGTTATGATTTTTGTCTGGCGTGTCGAGTGGCGGGTAAGTGCAATCTATAATGACGCCGTCGAGCGGCTGTTGACAGAGAAAAGCCAGAGAGCGTTCCGGAAGCCCTCGTGTGTCGGTCAGATAAGCCAACTGAACCTTTTCACCACGAATGAGATAGCCCCAGGTTAGACGAGAGTGCTGAAGAGGGATCGGTATCACGGTCAAAGGGCCTAGCGTATAACGGGAAAAAGGGGTGGGTAAAAACTGAAAATCCAGCAGGCCGGGGTGTTTGAAGAGATCGTCGCACCCCTTTGGGTCGGGCGGGGAAAATACCGGGATCCGGGGACCGTTACTCCAGCGCAGAGGAAAAAGACCCTGTACATGGTCCATATGATAATGCGTGAGTAAAATTCGCTGTCGTGGCGGCTCGTCGCGATCGGCGTCCAAAAGCCCCAGTGATAATAGATCCGCCCCGGCGTCGAGTAGTGTGCGGTCATTGCCGCATTGGATCAGCGCGCTACACGGGCGACGCAAGAACGCAGTGAATTGTCTTGCCTGCTGGCAACCCTGGCAATTGCAGCCAAACAGCGGCGCTGCCCGCACGCCTCCGGTGCCAATGAAAGTAAGTGATAAGGGGGAATCGACCACCGTGGGCCTCCTTATTTAACGGCTGTTGACGCCATCCAGTCCCAAAACATTCTGACCGTATTGTCCAATGGGCCGCTATTTGGCAGCCGTACGCAGGTTGGGGGCAGTACGCTTTGGTAATCGTCCGCCCGTTGCAGCCGCTCCTGTATTTGTTCCGCATTTTCCCTGCCGCGTTGTTGCAACCGTTGTCTGAGAATATCGGCGGGAACGGTTAAACAAAGCGGAAGCAAGCTGGGGCCATAGCGGGCTTCGGCCTGTGGCAGATAGGCGCGCGAGCCGTTGACGATAACGCTGAGTCCTTTTTCCAGCCACAGATCGATTTCGATACCGACGCCGTAATATAGCTGATGCGCCTGCCATGACAGGCAGAACAGCCCGCGCTGCTGACGATAGAGAAAATCGTGCTTGCTCAGTGCGATATGATTTTCGCCTCCTGAAGAGGCCGGACGCGTAATGTAGCGATGTGCAATCAGCAATTGACGGGCGCTGGCCTGAGGCGCCAGCGCGGTTAACAGACTATCCTTGCCACAGCCCGATGCGCCAATCAGATAAATGAGTCTGGCCATTAGTAGACCCTTTCACCTTGCCGCCACACGGACTGGATGTAAGGCTGCTGCTGGTGTGTTTTTACCAGTAGCAGGTCAGCACGCAGACCGATAGCGAGGGTTCCTCTGTCATCAAATCCCAGTGCCTGAGCGGGATGGCGCGTGGCCATGGCGACACTTTGCGGCAGCGTGTGAGGTAATGTTTCATCCCCTGCGATTTTGAAAACGGCATCCAGCAAGCTGACGGGAAAATAATCTGAAGAGAGTATCGTGAGTACGTCTTCGTGGGCCAGTTGCAGCGCGGAAACATTGCCGGAGTGTGATTTACCGCGCACGACGTTCGGTGCGCCCATCATCACCTGGAGATGTTTTTGGTAGGCAAGGCGAGCAGCCTCCAGCGTCGTCGGGAATTCGGCAATGTTTACGCCCAGAGCATAAGACTCATCGATGTGCGCTTCGGTGGCGTCATCATGGCTGGACAGCGGGAGTCCGAGTTCGCGGCATTGGGCAGCAATGGATTCACGATTAGGCTGCGACCACTGTGCGGCGAAGTCGAGCTGCTGTTGGGTAAATTCATCCATCTGGCTATTGGTCAGATGGTATTTCCCTTGATAGTAGGTGCGGTATTTTTCTCGCGAAATAAATTGACGTTGCCCCGGTGAATGATCCATCAGAGAAACCAGATGCAGCTCAGGCAGCGATTTCAGCTTTTCGAACAGCGGAAGCGTGGTGTTGTGCGGTAGTTCGCAGCGTAAATGGATGTAGTGGTCGGCACGGTTAAGCGTGTTTTTTCGCGAAAATTGAATGGCATCAATCATCGTCTGAAGGTTTTCCATGCGGTGCCCGCCGGCACGAACATCGCCAATGGCGATGGCATCAAGTACGGTAGTTATACCGCTGCTGATGATGCCCGCGTCATGGCTTTTCATCGCCGAGGCCGCAGGCCAACTGACGCCGGGACGCGGTGTGAAACATTTGTCCAGATTGTCGGTATGCAGCTCAATCAGACCGGGTAATAACCAATTTCCCTCACCGTCCAGCGCGGCGGGTAAACGGCTTGGCGTATCGGAAATGTCGCGGATCATGCCGTTATCAATATGGATTGAACCGAAAATGACATCACTGGCGGTAACGATATGGACATTATTGATAATCATGCTTTATCCCTTCTCAGATACATTTTCTTGCAGCGTGAACAGGCGATCGGACACCTTTTCCCGGATTTCGCGGTCATGAAAAATGCCGATGATCGCAGTATCGCGCTGCTTGGCTTCCAGAATCAGTTCTGCCACCGTTTGGCGGTTTTTATCGTCCAGCGAGGCCGTCGGTTCATCCAGCAGCAGGATGGGGTAGTGGGAAATAAAACCTCTGGCAATATTAATGCGCTGCTGTTCCCCGCCGGAAAACGTCGAGGGCGCCAGTGACCACAGCCGTTTGGGAATGCGTAATCGCGCCAGTAGCTGACGGGCGCGTTCCGCACTTTCCTTCCTCTCAATACCTTGTTCGATCAAGGGTTGCATCACGATATCTAACGTACTGATGCGAGGGATAACGTGCAGAAACTGGCTTACCCAGCCTAACGTTTCCCGCCGAATCGCGAAGATCGTGCGTGCTGGCGCAGTGACTATGTTTATGGGCGTTTGGTGATGTGTAACCCAGATCGAACCGCTATCCGCCTGATAATTTGCATAGAGCGTGCGTAATAGTGTCGATTTACCGCAACCGGATTGCCCATGAAGGGCGACGCACTCGCCTTTTTTCGCGTTAAGGTTGATGTTGGAGAGAACGGGTAAACGCGCCCCGTCCTGATTATGCAAAACGAATGTTTTTGACAGATTTTCAACGTTGATTTGTATGGCCGGTGTAACCTGATACATGGATGTCCCTCCCATAAATGTCGTCGATACGTGTGACGGGATCCCCCGCGCGGTCCCCTTATAGGGTCATACCAAAACGGATGAAGTCAGTAGCTGGGTATAGGGGTGAAGCGGGTCGTCGAGAACGCGGTCGGTCAGCCCGCTTTCTACAATTTTCCCTTTTTGCATCACCATCAATCGATGTGTCAGGAGTCTGGCTACCCCCAAGTCGTGAGTAACAATGACGACGGCCAGCTTCATGTCGACAACCAGACTACGCAGCAGGTCCAGCAGCCGGGCCTGAACGGAAACGTCTAACCCGCTGGTGGGTTCATCCATGAAGATCAGGCGGGGGGAGGTGACCAGATTGCAGGCAATTTGCAGGCGTTGCTGCATCCCCCCTGAAAACGCAACGGGTTTGTCATCCAGCCGATTAAGGGGAATTTCGACATATTCGAGCCATTTCGCCGCTTCCTGACGGATGTTCCCGTAATGGCGCTGGCCGATGGCCATCAGTCTTTCGCCAATGTTTCCGCCCGCCGATATTTGCGGGCGCAGACCGTCCAGCGCGTGTTGATACACGACTCCCCACTCATGGCGGAGTAATTGCCGGCGCCGATTTTCGCTAATGGCATAAACGTCCAGCGTTTCCTCGTCGGTGTGGCCATACGTGACTTGACCGTGCTGTGGAAGCAACTGGCCGCTTAATGCTCTGAGCAGGGTGCTTTTGCCCGAACCCGACTCACCAACGATGCCTAATACTTCACCGGGATAGAGTTCAAAAGACACGTCGGAAAATCCGGTGTCCGGGGTGTAGAGATAGGTCAGTTCCCGCACGCTGAGCAACGGTGCGGTGGATAATGATAGTTTCATAACCCCTGTTCCTCTTGATGTTGTTGGCAGAAGTCGGTGTCCGAGCACACAAACATGCGTTTCCCGCGATCGTCCAGCACGACCTCATCGAGAAAACTGTGCCGTGAACCGCATAGCGCACAGGGTTGCTCCCATTGCTGTACGGTGAAAGGATGATCTTCAAAATCAAGACTCTTCACCTCAGTAAAGGGCGGCAATGCATAAATGCGTTTTTCCCGCCCGGCGCCGAAGAGTTGCAGGGCCGGCATCATATGCATTTTGGGGTTGTCAAATTTGGGAATGGGGGACGGATCCATCACATAGCGTCGGTTAACCAGCACGGGATAGGCATACGTCGTCGCAATGTGGCCGTAGTGCGCGATGTCTTCATAGAGCTTTACATGCATTACACCGTATTCTTCCAGCGCATGCATTTTGCGCGTTTCCGTTTCCCGCGGTTCGATAAAACGCAGCGGTTCAGGGATAGGCACCTGAAACACGATGATTTGCCCGTTTTTCAGTGGCGTTTCAGGGATGCGATGGCGGGTTTGTATCAGCGTGGCTTGCGCGGTATGCGTGGTCGTTTTCGCTTGCGTTACCCGCTGGAAGAAGTGGCGGATTGACACGGCGTTAGTAGTATCGTCAGATCCTTGATCGATCACTTTCAGGGTGTCATCGTGACCAATCAGACTGGCGGTGACCTGAATACCGCCGGTGCCCCACCCGTAAGGCATCGGCATTTCCCGCCCGCCAAAGGGCACCTGGAACCCAGGGATCGCGACCGCTTTTAAAATCGCCCGGCGGATCATGCGCTTACTCTGTTCGTCGAGGTAGCCCATGTTATAACCGGTTAACTGGGTGTTATTCATGGTATTGATCCTCAAAGTCCTCACGCAATTGCCGCAGTAAACTCAGTTCAGACTGAAAATCGACATAGTGGGGGAGTTTCAGGTGAGAGATAAACCCGGATGCGTCCACGTTATCTGCATGGGAAAGAACAAACTCTTCATCCTGCGCGGGACTGGTGATCGGTTCCCCGTACTCCGCCGCGCGTAGCGATCTGTCCACCAGCGCCATCGACATCGCTTTCCTCTCCGAGCGGCCAAAGACCAGACCATAGCCGCGGGTAAAGCGGGGGATTTCACCGGGAATCGTGCGAATGCTATTGACCATCTCGCATTCGGTCAGCAGGATTTCGCCGATCGCGATCGGAAAGCCGAGCTCTTCCGGTATGCAGGTCAGGCTGATATAGCCTGTCCGAATCTCGCCCACGAAGGGGTGATTACGTCCGTATCCACGCTGAATGGAGTAGCCAAGAGAAAGCAGAAACCCCTCATCGGTTCTGACCAACTGTTGTAAACGTGCTGAACGGCTGCATGGATAGGTCAGGGGCTGACGGGTGATATCGTCTGGCATGCTTCCGTCGTCAGTCTCTTTTTCGATCAAACCTTCTCGTATCATTAAACTGAAAATGCGCGGGCTATGCGCCGTATGCTCGCTCTCACGCCGAGGGATTGGGGTCTCCGGCGTTTCATCAAAGAGGGCAAAATTCAGCAGGCGATGGGTGTAATCATAGGTTGGGCCGAGGACTTGTCCGCCGGGAATATCTTTGTAGATGGCGGAGATACGGCGCTCCAGCCTTATCTCGCCCATATCGAGAGGCTCACTGTTCATAAAGCGGGAAAGCGTTGTGCGGTAGGCGCGAAGCAGGAAAATCGCCTCGACCAGATCGCCGCTGGCCTGTTTGATTGCCAGAGCGGCCAGGCCGGGATCGTAAACCCCGCCTTCATTCATCACGCGCTGTACCCCCAGTTCCAACTGTTGTTCAATCTGGGCGCATTCGACTTCACGTTGAGCATTATCGCCCCGACGCTGGTGTTCCTGTAGCTGATGCGCGGCGGCGATGGCCTTTTCTCCACCTTTAACGGCGACGTACATTAGTTCACCTCCACCTGAGTTGTTCTTGGGATAGCCAGTAGCTGCTCACCGCAGGTAAAAATAAAATCCAGCCCTTGGGGGAAGTGCGTCGGGCGATGGCAAAGATAGTGAATGAGGGCCTCTGGCAACTGCGCCGATAGCGTGCGCGTCGTTTTAATTCCCGGACCGCTTAACGTCATTGAGTGTCCGCCGTTGAAGTCCGGGAGCGCCATAATGACCGTGGTGCTTTGGTCCGGGCTTTCTGTGCTGCCAATGGAAAAATGCCGCAGTAGCGCAGGCGAAAAATCCGCGTCCAGTAACGCATAGGCGGCATGGCTGGCGTCCTGGGTTAAGACGGCACCGGTATGAAAACGCAGATTTTCCTGCAACGTGGTTTGGCAAAACGACGGCGCAAGATAAAGTGGGGTGTCATGATCGGAAAGAGTGAGCAGCACCGCGCAGGCGGCGGGTGACAGGCCGGGCCAGCAAAGATCGGTGTTCAGTGTTACAAGATGTCCCGGCTCGCTCATCGCGGTCAGGATGGCTCTGAAGGATTGCTGAGCATCGGTAACGGGGTCTGAAAAACCGTTCAGAAGCGCCATTAATCTTCTCCTCTTACCAATGTGAAGAAATCCACCTGACTGGCAGCAATGGCCTGTGCCCGTTGCTTACGCAGTGAGAGCAACTGGTCGTAAAGCGGTTCAATCAGGGCGTTCTGTAACTGGCGGTGCAGTGAGGGACGTTGTAACAGCGCATCAATCAGCGCGCTGAGTTCGGCATGCGGTTTGTTGCGGCCGATGACATAGCTATAGCCATAGGATGATGGCGCGCTATGTTCGCTTAATTGCACAACGGCGCGGGTCACGGTGACATCTCCCATGAAAAAGCGCTGTCCTTCTCCTCCCATCCGCGCCTGTACCTGGATCATGCCGACTTCCGGCGGTCTGATGAGGCGATAATTCGGCGTTATGCCAAGAGACTGCCATTGTGTTTGTAGCCTCTCAGGGTCGCTATGCGCCAACACTGACATCCAATGTTGGCGAACGGAATCTGTACTCATAATCTGTCCTGTTTTATCAATGAGCAGGGTCCTGCATGCCGCGCGAGAACGGGCATCATCGCAATATGCCCATCATCTCGACCAAACGCGGCTATGCTCTCCTTTCTTGCAGAAAAGCCATGAATTCAGTTTTATTCTCGATCGGGCTGCGTTTAGGGCGTCCTAAGTCGGCCCGGTTTCCTGGGCGGGATAACACCTCAATAAAGGCGCTCTGAGGCTGGGACAACGCGGCGGTGAGCGAGTCATGAAGTTGCTGTGGGGTTCTCACCGTCTGCGCGTAGCGGTAGCCCGCGGCCCGCGCGATATCGGACAGGCATAAATGCATCGCCATGGTTGGCTGCCCCCCCACAGAGTCATAAACGCCGTTGTTGACAACAATATGCAGTAGGTTGTCGCGCTGTGCGGTATTGGTCAGCCCGCCCATGTGCATGAGTAGCGCCCCGTCGCCATCCAGACACACTACGCGTCGTTTTGGCGAGGCCAATGCAATGCCGAGCGCGATTTGTGAGGCGTGCCCCATGCCGCCAACCGTCAGAAAATCTCTCGCATGACCTGACTGCTGTTGCTCTCGCAGTTCATAGAGTTCTCTGGATAACATGCCCGTCGTGCTGACAATAGGGGCATCCGCCGGCAGTTTTTTCAGACAATGGGCAACGATTTCTTCCCGCGTCATGTCGCCTGATAGGGGGGTGAATGGCGCTGGCGAGGTGTTTTCAACGGCGGAAAACGTGTTTTTTCGACAGACCAATGCCACAGGGCGCTTCTCTCTTTGCGCCTTTTCCAGTAGCGCGACGATTGCGTCCTGTGGCCCTTGCTGTTCTGCATCCATAACGAGGTAGGGGATATCCAACGTTTCAAGCAAGGACAGCGTGACTTTTCCCTGCTTAACGTGCTGAGGCTCGTCATGGATTTGCTGGCCGTTGTCGCTTAATTCACAGCGCCAGCCAATAATCAGCAGCGCGGGAATCGAATAAACATGGATATCACTGAGTGAACAGTAGGGGTTAATTAAATTCCCTAACCCTGAATTTTGTAAATAAATAGCGGGCGTTTTGTTTGTCGCCAAATAATAGCCGATGGCGATGCCCATTGCTGTCCCTTCATTACAGGCCGTAATGTGTTGAGTGGGCTTTTCCGCGGATGAAATCGCACGGCAGAGATGTTTTAAAAGAGAGTCAGGTACGCCGGTATAAAAATCAATTCCTTGCTTAAGCAATTGCACTATGAATTCATCGGGAGAAATCATAGATACCTCCTGTAGTGTTAACTCTGGTTGGGGTGTTATTTTGTTCCCGGAATTAAATTGAGGATCTCATTTATGGGCATGCATTTGTCCTCAATTTCCTGAGTTCTTCCATACTTGAGAATGTCGCTCAGTATATTGCGCATGGCCGGATAGGATGCCCGAAGCAAATGGTTAGCGTAAATGATGATGTTAAACCCGTAATCGGATAGTTCATTAAAAGTAATATTATTAAAGCTGGTGGGGACGCAAACCAGCGGCGTATCCGGTGCGGATTGTTTGAATATTTTAGCGAATTCGATGATTTCATTCGGCTCTTTTTTTCTGCTATGAATCATAATGCCATCCGCGCCGGCCTCAACGTAGGTTAGTGCGCGATCAATCGCGTCTTTCATTCCTGCATTGAGAATCAAGCTTTCCACGCGGGCAATAACCATGAAATCCTCCGTCAGCTGATGCTGCTTCGCGGCGGAAATCTTTTGTGCAAAGTGAACCGGGTCGTCCTGAGTTTGCTTGACGTCAGTACCAAATAGCGAGTTTTTCTTCAATCCGGTTTTATCTTCAATAATGATCGTCGATATTCCGAGCTTCTCGGCGGCATTAATATGATAAGGAAGATGTTCAATCTGACCGCCGGTATCCCCGTCGAGAATAAGCGGTTTCGTCGTAACATCGAAAATATCGTTAATACTGTTCATGCGGCTATTCAGCGACAGCAGTTCGATATCGGGTTTTCCTCGCACGGTTGAATCGGTCAATGAGCTGGACCAGAAGGCATCAAACTCAATATTTTTTTTGCCATCATGATAGTTTGCCTGCTCAACCAGAAGCGCGGCCAGCGGGCTATGGGCTTCCATTACGCGAATACTGTGTTTTTTCTCAAGCGCCCGCTTGAGTGATTTACGTCTTTCATCAGGCGTGATGCTGCTAAGTCGGTTAGTCTCATTCATGATAAATTCCCTCTCAATTTCAATGATGATGGGTTTTCAGAAAGGCCATATAGGCGGTTTGATCGACGCGATCGGGATATTGCGCCAAGGCTTGCTGATAGGCATTTTGCAGTTCCCGATAAAAAAAACTGTCAGTCTCTGTTGCAAGAAACAGGGAAGCCGCGAGTTTTATATCCTTCACTCGTAAATGAAGCGGAAAAGAAATGCTGCTATCTTCACGTTGGTATTTATCTAACAACACATCCATGTACGCGGAGCGCCCCCTTCCCATCGGAAGCGACTGACAAATTTTTTCCTTCTTTAGTCCTATTTTTTCGGCCAGAATAATCGCTTCTGCCGCAACAGCCATATTCATTGCTTCGCAATAATTGTTAATTACCTTGATTCCCTGAGCGTGGCGATTGTTTTCCATCAACGTATACTGTTTGCAGATCGTGGCGATGATCTCGATAACCTGTTGATTATCTTTTTCCGGGATTTTACCGACATAGGCAATCAGTTCACCTTTGAGCGCCCCTTCGGGGCCGCCGGAAACCGGGAGTTCGGTATAATCAAAATTGATACTCGCCATAAAATCATTAACCCGATCTGATTCGTCAGGCCCCAGCGTGCTGGTGTTAATCATTAACCCTCGTTGACGGAAAAAAGGCTTGTCACTCAATAACGGCATAAACGTTGAAATAATGCTTTCCGCATCGTTCAAACAGGCAATCGTTATATTGGTATTGATTATTTCATTGATGCTATGAAGTGGGTTTGCTCCGAGGTCAATAGCCTGTTTGTATTTGCTCTTTGTTCTGTTGAATACCGAGGTGTTATATTTTTCATTTAAAAATCGCGACATTAGCGCAAATCCTAATGAGCCTATTCCAACGATATTGATATTCATTCCCATCTCTAATCTCCATTCGTTATCGGCACGAGATCGGTGTGGATTAATCAGAAGGTGCTTTACCGTATGGGATATTTTTCCTTTTGGGAAAAGGAAAAAACTAATATTTATTATGAGATAAATTCATAATAGAGAAAATAAATAATCCGATGTTTCATGGTGAAGGGAATAAATGTTAGTATTGCGAGGAAGTTGGAGAGGGATTTGGATTTTTTTGAAATTATTATCATGATGAAGATTAATTGAATGGTATTGCTTATAATATTATTTATGGTCTATATGGATGGACAAATTATGAGTACGCTTCCCCCACTTTATGCATTGAGAGCGTTTGAATCAGCGGCAAGATATAAATCTTATACATTAGCGGCCGAAGATTTGTCAATTACACAAAGTTCCATTAGTAAGCATATAAAAACGCTTGAGAATTTTTTTGGCGTAAAATTATTTTATCGTAATGGTCCACGGATAATGCTAACGCCTGAAGGTGAAGCGTTTGCCAGAGATCTGGAACCGGTGTTTGGCGCCCTTTCAATGGCTTGTAAACGGTTTTCACATCAGGATTTTATTTTATATATCACCTCTCCTTATCTTTTCTCCCTTCGTTGGCTTATTCCTGTATTAAAAGATTTTCATGCATCGGTTAACGATATTACGTGTCATCTTGATATGGCGGAAAACATGCTCATGTTTGTCGATTTCGAGAAAGATAACTGTGACGGGGCCATTCAATATGGTGACGGCCTGTTTCCAATTCACTGGGAGGTGACCCGATTGGTGGACGAATGGTTAGTCCCCGTCTGTGCGCCGTCACTATTAGATGAACGCCAGAAAAAGGTCCGTTGGCAGGATTGTTGGTTATGTTCCGCGCTTACCCCCGACTATATCAATATCTGGTGTAATAAATCGGGAGAAAAATTTCAGTCAAAGTCGGTTCGGCCCTGGATGTTTGACTCAATAGAACGCACGATTAATGCCGCCGTACAAGGGATAGGTACGGCTATCGTTGATATGAATATGGTGGCAGCCGAGCTGCAAAATAATATGTTAGTCATTCCGATACAAAAGGCCGTGTTTTCTGGCCGCAGTTATTATTTTGTTTGGCACAATGAAAATTATAAAAAGCATTCGCTGTCTGAGTTCGGGCGCTATTTGAAAAGCCATATTGCATCCGAGGATCGGGAAGATATCGCGTATATTACCTAGCGTGGTGAGTGTTCTGACAATAGAAAGCATGAACACTGCGCTAATGTTTTTTATGTCGTCATGCCTCTGAGGACATCCCCCGCTTGCGCGGGGGATGCCAGTCAGCGACGGTAATTCTTCTGCGCCGTGTTGACTTTGTACAGGTAGCGGCGAGATTCGCCCGACGGGTGTTTCGTCGTCAGCGTCTGATAAACATCGCCTGGTGACATATTATTGATCAGGCGCACCGCCCGCTCTTTGTCGCTGGAGAAAACGCGTAACACGCTGCTTGCGCCGCCGTTGTAAGCGGTAATGACGGCATAACGCTGTGATGTCGGGTTTTTAATACCCGCCAGATAGCTATTTTTCAGAATCGACAGATACGCCGTACCGGCATCGATATTCTTTTCCGGATCGAACAGATAGCTGCGACTCGGCTGTCCCCATTTGCCTTTCATTTTGAAGACATCGCGTCCGGCGCTGTGCTGGACCACCTGCATCAGACCGAGCGCATCGGAGCGGCTGACTGCATAGGGGTTGAAGCTGGATTCTGTCTGCATAATCGCCAGAATTAGCGATTCTTCTATACCGTAACGTTCAGAGGCTTTTCGTACCAGCGGCAGGTATTTATGCGCACGTTTATCCAGATGGTTGGGAACGAGCTGGATCGTGACTGACCAGATAACATGCAGGCCGGAAGTCCGCTGTTGCAAACGGTTCTGGAGCAGGTAATCCGCGAAGCTGGCGGCGCGTCCTTCCCAGCGGATCGGCTGTCCGGTGTTATCCAACACCTGTCCATACAGCAACGGTTCACGGCTGATCTGGATATCGTTCGCGTCGGAATACAGGTCGGTGTTACTGGCGTCATCGCCCATCAACAGCGTCGTGATGATCGCCTGGCGCAGACTGGCGACGGAATTGGTCGCAGAAATGGTTTCTATCGTGATGGTGCCGTCATCAAAGTTGATGTGGCTACGAGTCTGATAGCCATCGGTGTATTTGACGTAGTCTTTCGGACCCGCGATCAACACCTCATTAATACCCCAGATATTCTCGATGTTGTTGGCAAACTGCCCCATCAAAATATCGAACGCGTTGGTATCTTTGATGAATTCTTCGTTATTGGCATTACCTTTGTTTCCCGAACAGGAAACCAGTAGCGGTGCGATCACCAGCAGAGCTAACATTTTCTTCATATCACAAGCCGTGTCGGAATAGGAACGTCAGCAGGCCCGGAAGCCTGCAATTTCAGTGACTCGGAGGCGTATAGCCATCGATATGTACGTCCTTCCCCTCAAACAGGAATTTGATCATTTCCTGTTCCAGCATCTTACGATCGTCGACGTTCATCATGCTGAGTTTTTTTTCATTGATCAGCATGGTTTGTTTCGTTTGCCACTGCGCCCAGGCTTCTTTAGATATCTCGTTATAGATGCGCTTACCCAGCTCGCCGGGATAGAGCTGGAAATCCTGACCTTCGGCGTCGCGTTGTAAAAAAGTACAAAAAATCGTTCTGCTCATGCTTCTTCCTCATCAATTGCGCAGGTATTCAAACGTGGCGGCTGTGGGTGGGCCATTTCCCTCAGCAGACGTTCTACCGGGGTGGCTAATCCGACAGACGGCGGCTGCGCTAAGTTATACCAGAGACCCGCGTCATCCTCCATGCAGGACCGGTGTTGTGAGCGATCCAACTGCGATACGTCGAGCCAAAGCGGTACGATATCCAGATGGAAATGGCTGAAAGTGTGGCGGAACGCGACAAGCTGTTGCAATCCATCAGGATTCAGACCACGTTGTCTCAGCCAGAGTTCCAATTCCCGACGCTCGCTGAACTGCGGGAAGCAAAATAACCCGCCCCACAGACCTGCGGCGGGACGCTGTTGCAGCCAGACCTGCGAACCTTGTTGCATCAGCAGGAACCAGCCGGTTTTCTCCGGTAGCGTCTGCTTCGGTTTCTTGCCGGGGTATTTTGCCCAACTGTGGTTGGCGTAGGCAATGCAGCCCGTGTTCAGCGGGCACAGCTCGCACTTGGGCCGGCTGCGAGTACAGACCATCGCGCCGAGATCCATCATCGCCTGATTAAACTGGCTGACGCCCTCGGCCGGCGTGACGGCTTCACTCCGCGCCCACAGTTGCTTTTCGACCTCTTTTTTGCCCGGCCAGCCGTCAACGGCGTAGCAGCGTGCCAGTACGCGCTTCACGTTGCCGTCGAGAATCGCGTAATGCTGGCCGAGAGAGAGCGACAGCACCGCGCCGGCGGTAGAGCGCCCGACGCCCGGTAGCGCCGCGACTTCATCAAACGTGGTGGGGAATTCGCCGCCGTGCCGGGAGACGATGGTTTGGGCGGCCTTATGCAGGTTGCGCGCTCGGGCGTAGTAACCCAGCCCGGTCCATAAGTGGAGCACTTCGTCCAGCGGCGCTGCCGCCAGCGCGCTCACGTTTGGAAAACGTTCCATAAAGCGTTGGAAATAGGGAATAACCGTGGCGACCTGCGTTTGTTGCAACATCACTTCGGATAGCCATACTTTATAGGGTGTTTTCTCAAGCTGCCACGGCAGCGTTTTGCGGCCATAGCGGTGATACCAGTCCAGCACCTGATGGGCGAACTGTTGCGCTTGCATCATAAAATGGGGTCACTATCCGACAGGTAAAAAGTTTGACAGCGATTCCAGCACAGAGTGAATGTGCTGTAAACCGGAACTTTCCGAGGCGGTGGGCTTGCTAAACCACGGTATCCTTGCATAATGCGCGTTTCCTTAACGAAATCGGACAGCAAGTAAGCACTTTTTATGATTAACAACGTCATTTCACCGGAGTTTGATGAAAACGGGCGCCCGATGCGTCGTATCCGCAGTTTTGTCCGACGTCAGGGGCGTTTGACGAACGGGCAGCAGCAGGCGCTGGATAACTATTGGCCGGTGATGGGCGTAGAGTATCGGACTGAAGCGGTAGATTTTAATACGCTGTTTGGTCGTGACGCGCCGGTCGTGCTGGAGATTGGGTTTGGTATGGGCGCATCGCTGGTCACTATGGCGGAGCAGCACCCTGAACAGAATTTCCTTGGTATTGAGGTTCACCTGCCGGGCGTCGGGGCATGTTTGGCCTCCGCGCGGGAAAGAGACATCAGCAACTTGCGGGTGATGTGTCACGACGCCGTTGAAGTGCTGGAAATGATGATCCCGGATGGTTCGCTGTCCATGGTTCAACTCTTCTTTCCTGACCCGTGGCACAAGGCCCGTCACAATAAACGCCGCATTGTGCAAACGCCTTTCGTTGAACTGGTACAGCGTAAACTGAAGGTTGGCGGCGTGTTCCATATGGCAACGGACTGGGAACCTTATGCGCAACACATGCTCGAAGTGATGACATCCATCGACGGATATCGCAATCTTTCTGAGAGCAATGATTATGTTGAGCGGCCGGCTTCTCGTCCGCTGACGAAATTTGAAGCGCGCGGCCAGCGTTTAGGGCATGGCGTGTGGGATCTGATGTTTGAGAGGACAAAATAAAATGGCACAAGCTCGTAGCCGTCGTTTACGTAAAAAACTGCACATTGATGAGTTTCAGGAGTTAGGCTTTTCGGTCAGCTTCCGCTTCCCGGAAGGCACCAGCGTGGAAGATATCGATCGGTTGATGGATAAATTCGTCGATGAGGTGATTGAGCCTCAGGGGCTGGCGTTTGAAGGCAGCGGCTATCTGCACTGGGAAGGTCTGATCTGTCTGCAAAAAATCGGTCACTGCACCGAAGAGCATCGCCAACTGGTCAGCCGCTGGCTGGAAGAGCAGAAACTGACGGATGTGAAAGTCAGCGATTTGTTCGACATCTGGTGGGATCTGCCGGAAAACCTGTTGTAATTCTGGTTCAAGCATCATCCGCCTCCGGGGAGGCGGATCGCCTCTCTCCCGCCACTGCTGTTATTTTCTTCAGGAGAAAATATGTCGCGTAAAATGACCCTGGGTCTGTTGATGCTGCTGTCCTGGCAAGCGCAGGCGGCCTATCAATGTGACGTTAATCCGCAGGACGATATCATTATCAGCCCGCAATATGTACAGGTTGTGGGGGCCAGCGGCAATTTACGGATCTCTCCACAGGGCGACATCGTCCGCAATGGCTCGCCTCTGACCCTCAACGCAGAACAACGTGAGAAATCCAAAGCCTATCAGGCGGATTTACGCCAGCAACTGCCGTGGATC
Source organism: Samsonia erythrinae (assembly GCF_004342665.1). GTDB lineage: Bacteria > Pseudomonadota > Gammaproteobacteria > Enterobacterales > Enterobacteriaceae > Samsonia > Samsonia erythrinae. Next base: position 142,465 of record NZ_SMBY01000001.1, read on the forward strand.
GAGCAAGGGGCGCAGGCGCATCTTGAAAAGGCACGCATCGCACTGGATAAAGTGATCGTGCAGGAACTCGGTAGCGACAGTAACGTGCGTAATCGTCTGACCACGCTGGATAAACAGCTCAAGCAGCAAATGAACCGCATTATCGAGCATCGCAGCGATGGTTTGACCTTCCATCATCAGGCTATTAAGCAGGTTGAACAAGACGGCAGACAAATCGTGCAGCAAAGCATGGGCGGCGTTTTGCAGGACAGTCTGAATGAGATGGGGGTAAAACAGATGTCCAGCGGCGGCAATCCGCTACAGGCGATGATGGGCAACCTCGGCGGGTTACAGAAAGCGATTCAGGCCGAATGGAATAATCAGGAACTGGCGTTCCAGCGTTTTGGCAACGATGTGTGCAGCCGCGCGATGTCGCTGGAAAACCAGCGCAAAAGTCTGGTGCAGTCGTTGAAATAACCCAAAGATGCAGGAAAAACCGGGCGCAATACCCGGTTTTTACGTTTACGGCGCAGGGAACGTAAAACGACGGTGGATGGCTTCCAGCTCATCAAGGATCTCGCCGTCCAGCGTCAGGTTCTGGCTGTCGAGGTTGATTTGCAACTGTTCGAGCGTGGTCGCGCCCAGCAGCGTACTGGCGACAAACGGTTGCTGGCGCACAAACGCCAATGCCATTTGCGCCGGGTTCAGACCGTGCTTTTGCGCCAGCGCGACGTATTCGGCAATCGCAGCCTCAGCCTGCGGGCCGGTATAGCGGGTGAAGCGGCTAAATAAGGTGTTGCGCGCGTTAGCGGGTTTTGCGCCATTCAGGTATTTGCCGGTCAGCGTCCCGAACGCCAGTGACGAATAGGCGAGTAGTTCCACGCCTTCATGCTGGCTGATTTCCGCCAAACCGACTTCAAAACTGCGGTTGAGCAGGCTGTAAGGGTTCTGGATCGACACGATGCGCGGCAGGTCGTGTTTTTCCGCCAGATGCAGATAGCGCATCACGCCCCACGGGGTTTCATTGGAAACGCCGACATAGCGGATTTTACCCGCGCGTACCTGTTCATTCAGCGCCTCCAGCGTTTCCAGCAGCGTCACTACCGGTTTGTCATCGGTATACTGATAATTCAGCTTGCCAAAACAGTTGGTCTGACGCTGCGGCCAGTGCAGTTGGTACAGGTCAATGTAGTCGGTATTCAGGCGTTGCAGGCTGGCATCCAGCGCTGCGCGGATGTTTTTTCTGTCCAGCGCCTGCTGTGGACGAATGCTATGGTCGTTACCGCGTACAGGGCCGGAGACTTTACTGGCCACAATCAGCTTTTCACGTCCGCCGCGAGACTTTAGCCAGGATCCGATATAGCTCTCGGTTAGCCCTTGGGTTTCCGGGCGAGGAGGAACGGCGTACATTTCTGCTGTGTCAATCAGGTTAACACCTGCGGCAATGGCATGATCCAACTGGGCGTGCGCGTCTGCTTCGCTGTTTTGTTCGCCAAAGGTCATCGTACCAAGACCCAGCACGCTCACTTCTAAAGAACTATGGGGAATACGGTGATATTGCATTGCCAGCTTCCTTATGTCTGAAAATAGCAGGCGAAGCTCCCGTCATCTGCGCGTGATTGACTGCGATTCCAATGACTTTGGGAAAACACGCCTGAATTCGACTATAACGAAGCCGCAGCGAGTGGGGAAGTCTCTTCTGTTATCCTTTTCAGATTATTCTGGTGAGCGCAGCCCGATTGGGGGCGTGTTTCGGGCTGGCGACAGCTTAGCGCTTTATGATCTGGGAAATCCGATCGCTGTTGATTTGCCTCTGATTTCCCTGTTCATCGGTATAGCTGAGGAGACCGGTTTTTTTATCCAACTCCGGCTTACCCTGCGTCAGGAGCATTTGCCCTTCCTTTGTCGCCATTACATAGTTACTCGAACAGCCGACGAGGGTAAAGAGTAACGCCAGGGTGACTGCTATTTTCATTGTATTAACCCGTTAATAAATGCGATAACTTCAATGAGTCTAGCAAATCGCCGTGGGAGATAACGTAGGAATTATGGAAAAAATGCGTTTTGAGGAAGTTAGTTTTATGTAACCGGGCGGAAAATTACCGCCCGGATAACGTATTTATCGTGAAAGTCAGCGCCATGCGGCAATCAGTGCGTTGTGCGATCTTTTTTGTTGCGAAGCAGGTTCAATGCCTCAACGGACATCGAGAAGAACATCGCGAAGTAGATGTAGCCTTTCGGTACGTGAATGTCGAAGCTTTCCAGAATCAACGTGAAGCCGACAAGGATCAGGAATGACAACGCCAGCATTTTAACGGAAGGATGGCGTTCGACAAACTCGCCGATAGGGCGGGCGGAGAACATCATCACACCCACGGCGATGACGACGGCGGCCATCATAATAAAGAGATGATCAGACAGGCCGACGGCGGTGATCACGGAATCCAGGCTGAAGATAATGTCCAGCAGCATGATCTGCACAATGGCGCCAAAAAAGGAGTGTACCTTGGAAGCATGTTCTGCTGAGCCGCCTTCGACCGTTTCATGAATTTCCTTACTCGATTTCCAGATCAGGAACAATCCCCCAAAGAACAGGATCAGATCGCGCGTGGATATTTCATTGTCTAGCACGGTAAACAGCGGGTTGGTCAGACGCATGACCCAGGCGATGGAAGCCAGCAGCCCCAGACGCATTAACATCGCCCCCATCAGCCCGATACGTCGAGCTTTGTTTTGCTGGGCTTTAGGCAGTTTGGCGACAACCAGAGACAGGAAGATAATGTTATCGATACCAAGAACGATTTCCAGGATAGTCAGCGTTCCCAATGCCAACCATGCGTTCGGATCAACAATCCAATCAAACATTATATCAATACACCTTAAACGAAAAGTAAACGATATTATACGCTGCCAGCTTGGTGCGTAGGCAAGTGAAAGTATGATGGCAGGCGGTATGCACCTCATATTCCACTACGTCCTGTGTGCCGACATCCCTTATGTGCCGGCGCGGCGTCACCCCATACCCCGGATCATCTTTCCTTGCCCCGTGACGGCGGCATACAGGCGAATGTACGGTGTTGCGTGATGTTAATAACACTTAACCGCCGGGCTGCATGAAGTGGCGAGCCAATAGCGGCGCGGTGAACGTCTTTTTCAGATAGAACCCGCGCGGCAAAGTCAGAATCGGTTGACCAAATTCCCCGATCGCTTCCGTCAATGCCCGGCTATTTGCCGCCTTGGGACGTAATTGTAGCACTTCGCCGTGTCGGGCGGTGATGCTTTCTACCTGACCAAGCACGATCAGGTCCATTAGTTCTTCCCAGTCACGGCGCAGCTGTTCCTCTTCTTCTTCACTGGGGCTCCAGATCAGCGGTGTGCCGATACGGCGTTCCCCAAGGGGAATATGGCGCGAACCTTCAACCGGAATCCACAGGACCCGGGCGAGCTTGTGTCGAACGTGGCTGCTTTCCCACGTTACCCCGCTGTTGCCCGTTAATGGCGCGACGCAGACAAAGGTTGTCTCCAGCGGTTTACCTTGTTCATCAATAGGGATGGTTTTTAACTCAATGCCAAGATCAGGGAAGTCCTGCTCAGGCTTACTGCCGGCGCTTGCGCCCAGAAAACGCTCCAGCAAGACGCCGATCCAACCCTTATCGCGTTTCAGGTCGGCAGGAAGCGGCAGGCCAGCGATCTCCGCCAACTCTGCGAGATTATAGCCCGCGAGAGATTGGGCCCGTTCTCGCAAGGCTTGCTCATTCTGCGGCGCAGCCGTGTGAACCGAGGGTGAATTCATCATATATCGCTCGATTTTTCCGCTCAAAAAAAACACAGCCGACGACGCATGCCTGTGCACAGTCCGCGATGCTGTGGTGAGGAACAATAATAGCATGATTCTTAGCACTTTTTTCCAGCATCATGCTGAGCGCTGAATGTGCTTTTGCAAACTGTGCACGTATAGCCACCGACAATGAACAGGATTTTACACTAGGTTATCCACAGATTTCTTGGATAACCTGCATCAACATCGATTACTGGTTCTATTTACAGCCTTGACGCTGGCCGTTCTTGCTGGTTTTGCATATTTATTGCCTGACTTTGAGCCATCCGCTGTGGATAAAATCGGCACAGTGCGATCTTTCGCCACGCTGACGTTGAATACGGTTTGTTCGGTAATGGCTGGAGGTTTTTTAGGTTGCGATGTAATTTATTATTATGAATATTAAGATTTATTTTTGTTTTTTCGGCGAAGGGGTTTCGTCATGGAAAATGAGTTTTACTCACTTTTTCATGGGTTCTGCACAAAGATGTCCACAGAAAAAGTGAATAAACTGACGATGATGATCTTCACATGTTTATAACTTTGATTTTATCTGTGGGTTATCTTAGTTTTATTCGTATCACATGCTTTCTAAGCAATGGTTTACCGCCTGACGGGAGTGTGAAACAATCAGGTCATCTTTGCATTGATGTTTATCGAGGTAGTCCGGTGATCGATGATGATGGCTACCGCCCAAACGTTGGTATTGTAATTTGTAATCGGCAGGGGCAGGTGATGTGGGCCCGGCGCTACGGTCAGCACTCCTGGCAGTTTCCGCAAGGGGGGATTAACCCCGGTGAAAGTGCCGAGCAGGCGATGTACCGCGAACTGTTTGAAGAAGTCGGGTTAAGAAAAAAGGATGTCCGTGTACTGGCATTTACCCGTAACTGGTTGCGCTATAAATTACCAAAACGTTTGGTGCGTTGGGATACAAAACCGGTCTGTATCGGCCAAAAGCAGAAATGGTTTTTGCTACAGTTAATGTGTAATGAGTCGGATATCAATATGCAGAGTAGCGGCACGCCAGAGTTTGATGGTTGGCGCTGGGTGAGTTACTGGTATCCGGTGCGTCAGGTCGTCTCTTTTAAGCGAGATGTGTACCGTCGCGTGATGAAGGAGTTTATCAACCCGGTGATACAGCTTCAGGAGAGTAGTGCGGCCCGGATGGCAACCTCATCGGGTTCCCGACGAAAAAGAGGGTAATTCAGGCACATTATGCTCACGCGCTTGCGAGAAATTGTCGAAAACGTGGCGGCGACGCCCCGTCTCAATGATGCGCTGAACATGCTGGTCAATGAGACCTGTCAGGCAATGGACACGGAAGTCTGTTCCATTTATCTGGCCGATCACGATCGTCAATGTTATTACCTGATGGCGACGCGCGGGTTGAAAAAACCGCGCGGGCGCTCGGTGACTCTGGCGTTTGGGCAAGGCATTGTCGGGCTGGTAGGGCAACGCGCCGAGCCCATCAATCTGGCCGATGCTCGCGCCCATCCCAGTTTCAAATATATCCCCGCCGTGAAAGAGCAGCATTTCCGCTCCTTTCTCGGTGTTCCCATTATTCACCGTCGCCATCTGCTTGGCGTTCTGGTGGTACAGCAGCGTGAACCTCGTCAGTTTAATAAAAACGAAGAATCGTTCATGGTGACGCTGGCCACGCAGATGGCGGCCATTCTTTCTCTTTCGCAGATAAAAACGTTATTCGGCCAATATCGCCAGACGCGCCTTAACGCGCTGGTGGCATCGCCCGGCGTGGCGATTGCACCCGGCTGGCGGGATTGTACTCAGCCCTCGCTGGAACAGGTTTTTCCCGCGTCGAGTTTGGACCACGAGCGCGAGCGCGCCCGTTTAACGCAGGCGCTGGAAGACGCAACGGCGGAGTTCCGGCGATTTAGCAAACGTTTTAGCGCCAGCGCTCAGAAAGAGAGCGCGGCGATTTTCGACCTGTATTCGCATTTGCTGAACGATGCGCGGCTCAAAGGCGAACTGTTTCAGGAAGTGGCCGCGGGTAAAACCGCTGAATGGGCGGTCAAACAGGTTATTGAACGTTTTGCGGCGCAGTTTGCAAATTTGCAGGACACCTATTTACGCGAGCGCGCCGGCGACCTGCGGGCGTTGGGACAACGGCTGTTGTTTCACCTTGATGATAACGCGCAAATCATGGGCCACTGGCCTGAACGCTTCATTCTCGTTACGGATGAATTAACCGCCACGCTACTGGCGGAATTGCCGCCTGAGCGGCTGGCGGGCGTTGTGGTGTATGACGGCGCGGCCAATTCGCATGCCGCGATCCTGGTTCGCGCTATGGGCATTCCGACGTTGGTCGGTGTGGAGATCCAGCCCGATCTGCTGCATCAGCGTCTGTTGGTCATCGACGGCTATCGCGGCGAACTGCTGGTCGATCCCGAAGCGGCGCTGGTGCAGGAATATCAACGCCTGTTGACGGAAGAGAGTGCGCTGACCCGGATGGTCGAAGGTGATATGGCGCAGCCGGCCATGCTGAAAAGCGGCGAACGTGTTCAGGTAATGTTGAATACGGGGCTCAGCGCCGATCATGAAAAACACTATATCGATCAGGTTGATGGCGTTGGTCTGTATCGCACGGAAATCCCTTTTATGCTGCAAAGCGGTTTTCCGTCCGAAGATGAACAGATGGCGCAATACCAAAGCATGTTGCAGCTTTATCCCTCTCGCCCCGTGGTGCTGCGCACGTTGGATATCGGGGCGGATAAGCCGTTGCCCTATTTGCCGATCGGTGAAGAGAATCCCTGTCTTGGCTGGCGCGGTATTCGTATTACGCTCGATCAGCCTGAAATCTTTCTGATTCAGGTGCGCGCCATGCTGCGTGCCAATGCGCACATCGGCAATCTGAGTATCCTTCTGCCGATGATCAGCAGCCTGGATGAAATCAGCGACGCGCGACGCTTGATCGATCAGGCGGCCGGTGAGGTGGAAGAGCAATTGGGTTTTCCCCAGCCCAGACCGCCGATTGGCATCATGATCGAGGTTCCGTCGATGCTTTTCCTACTTCCACATCTGGCTTCCCGTATCGATTTTGTCTCGGTTGGTACTAACGACCTGACGCAATACCTGCTGGCGGTGGATCGTAACAATGCTCATGTGGCGTCGCTTTACGACAGTCTGCACCCGGCGATGTTGCTGGCGTTAAACACGATCGCCGTCGAGTGCGAGCGGTATCACATCCCGTTTTCCGTGTGCGGGGAAATGGCCGGGGAAGCGCTCGGCGCTCTGCTGCTGATCGGGTTGGGATATCGCTCGCTCAGCATGAATGGACGCAGCGTGGCGCGGATCAAATACCTGCTGCGTCAGATTTCGCTCTCCGAGACGCAGGCGCTGGTGAAATCGTTGCTGAGCGCGCCGAGCGCGACGGAAGTCCGACAGCGGGCGTCGCGTTTCATGGAAGATCGCGGGCTCGGCGGTTTGATTCGTGGTGGACGCTAGCCAGCTTGGTCAAGGCGCCGTTGAGCAATGTGCCCGGCCTTTGTTTGATGGGCCCCATGTTTAATCGCGCGTAGCAGCGTGACGGAGCGTTGATATTTAACGGCGGGCGCGTGTGTTATGATGCGCAACCGCAGCATGCAGGAATGAACGCATTTTCCTGCTTTTGCCTATCAATGACGATCCCGGAAGTCGGGGTAACACAATAAACGATGTGGTGAATGATGACGACAAGCTATCTGGCGTTTCCTCAGTTTGATCCCGTGATTTTCTCAATTGGTCCGCTAGCGCTGCATTGGTATGGATTGATGTATCTGGTTGGTTTTGTCTTTGCCATGTGGCTGGCGGTACGCCGGGCGAATAAACCGGGGAGCGGGTGGACGAAGGAGGAAGTAGAAAACCTGCTGTATATGGGATTCTTGGGGGTTTTTGTCGGTGGACGTTTAGGGTATGTCCTGTTTTATGCGTTTCCATCATTTATTGACAATCCGCTCTATCTTTTCAAAGTCTGGGATGGCGGTATGTCGTTCCACGGCGGTTTGATCGGGGTCATCTGCGTGATGCTGTGGTTCGCTCGACGCACCAAGCGCCATTTCTTCCAGGTTGCTGATTTTATTGCCCCTTTAATTCCTTTTGGGCTCGGGGCAGGCCGTTTGGGCAACTTTATCAATGGCGAACTGTGGGGGCGGGTGACGACGGACACGCCGTGGGCCATGCTATTTCCCGGTTCGTCTGGTGAAGATAGCGTTCTGGCCGTCAGCAATCCGCAGTGGCAGGCGATTTTCAATCAGTACGGTATGCTGCCGCGCCATCCGTCCCAGCTGTATCAAATGATGCTGGAAGGCGTGGCGCTGTTTATCATCCTGAATCTCTTTATTCGTAAACCTCGGCCGATGGGCAGCGTATCGGGACTTTTCCTTATCGGTTACGGTACGTTCCGGATTATTTCCGAGTTTTTCCGTCAGCCCGATGCGCAACTGGGGTTGTTAGGCGGCCTGTTCAGCATGGGGCAAATTCTGTCGCTGCCGATGGTGATTGCCGGTATCCTGATGATGGTCTGGGCCTATCGCCGTCAGCCGGCGTAGTCATGATTCGCCGTCATTTTTTAATCTTTGTGGTGAGGTAGTATGAAACAGTATCTGGATCTGATGAAAAAAGTGCTCGAAGAGGGCACGCCGAAGGCCGATCGCACCGGCACGGGCACGCGTTCCATTTTCGGTCATCAGATGCGTTTCAACTTGCAGGACGGGTTTCCGCTGGTTACCACGAAAAAATGTCACCTGCGTTCGATTATCCATGAACTGCTCTGGTTCCTGAACGGCGATACCAATGTTGCTTATCTGCATGAAAACAAGGTAAGTATTTGGGATGAGTGGGCCGATGAAAAGGGCGATTTGGGGCCAATATATGGTAAGCAGTGGCGTTCGTGGGGGGCGGCAGATGGCCGGCAGATCGACCAGTTAAAGACGGTTCTGGCGCAGTTGAAACAGGATCCCGATTCTCGCCGTATCATCGTCTCCGCCTGGAACGTGGGCGAACTGGATAAAATGGCGCTGGCGCCGTGCCACGCCTTTTTCCAGTTCTACGTGGCGGATGGTAAGCTCTCCTGTCAGCTCTATCAGCGCTCCTGCGACGTGTTCCTCGGTTTACCGTTCAACATCGCCAGCTATGCGCTGCTGGTGCACATGGTCGCGCAGCAGTGCGATCTGGACGTTGGCGATTTTGTGTGGACTGGCGGCGACACGCACCTGTACAACAACCACATGGCGCAGACGCATTTGCAATTGAGCCGTGAACCGCGAGCGTTGCCGAAACTGGTCATCAAACGCCGTCCGGATACGCTGTTTGATTACCGCTTCGACGATTTCGACATTGAGGGATACGATCCCCATCCCGCCATCAAAGCGCCGGTTGCCATCTAGCGCTTTCCCGCATATTTCAGGGCCGAGCCATACGGCCCTGTTGTTCTTTCGCTATGTTTCCCTATTTTTCCGTTTGAGATTACCGCTTTTATCGGCGGTAGAGTTCTGCTTTTTTCTGGCTTTTCATGCCTCTCCGCAACGTTTTTCTGCTGTTGCATCGTTGCAGTAAAACACTGCGAGCCGCCGCGTAGAATGCCGTTAATGCGCTGTCTTTGCTGATAAAACGCACTATCCTGATGCCATGAAAACAGGACATCGACAATGGCGGGGGGTTACCTTGCTGGAATTATTAGTGGTGCTGACGATCGTGGCGCTGATGGCGGGCGGCGGCTTACATGGCTGGATTCAGTATCAGCAGGCCATCCGTCTGGAACAGAATGCGCAGCAACTGCTGGACTTTTTGAGTCGGGTTCAGGCGAATGCCTACTGGCATAACGAAGCCCGGACGGTAAAACTCCTGCGACAGGGCGCGCTGTGGTGTATGACGCTCGTGCACAATGATAAACCGTCAGAGGAACGGTGCCGGTCAGACGATCCGGGGCAGTTTGTTCGCCGCTCGCAAGCGGTGGCGTTAGTCACGTTTACCAGCAAGACATTGACGTTTTTTGGTTTACGTAACACCGCGCAGGCTGGGCATCTTTCGCTGTCGAATTCCGCTGGTCAACTGCGTCTGGTTATCTCGGTAAGGGGGCGTATGCGTCTGTGTAGCGAATCACAACCGGTACTGGCGATTCCGCTGTGTTGAGTCATGCAACGCCGGAGCGTAAACCAAGCGGCTTTACCCTGCTGGAAATGTTGCTGGCACTGAGCTTGAGTAGCCTGATTATGCTGTCGGTAGCGCAGCTATATCCTCTGTTACGCAGCCAAAGCCAGAACAGTGCGCAGCTTGTTCGTCTGGAGCAGTTGTTTAATCAGGTCGTCATGGGGATTGAGAAAGATATCCGGCGCGCAGGTTTTTGCGCGGGATCCTGTCAGGGAAAGGCGATCACTATCGGGCAGTATCCGGGAGAGCACGAAAACAGTTGCCTCAATGTCTCTTATGACCTGAACCGAAATGGCGTATGGGATGGCGGGGAGCAACAGGATGCCGAATCGTTTGGCTATCGCCTGCGCGATCGGGCGCTGGAGATGCAAAGCGGAGCGCATAACTGTCGGGGCGACAGATGGGAAAAGCGGTTTGATCCGCAGGAGGTCATACTGACGACATTCCGGGTACAGCGATTGACGGCGCAAAACGCGCTGGCGCTGTATGAATTGCAACTGGCGGGGCATTGGGCAAAGCGTCCAGAGGTCGGGCTTCATGTCACCCGTTTGATCCGGGGACTTAATCAATGAGGAAAAGAGGGCAAAGGGGTAGCGCTACGCTGGCAATGGTACTGCTGAGCGCCATCATTGGGCTGCTGTTGATATCCGGTTTACAGCGCCAGCTTGATGCCGCCATGCGGCTGGGGAACGATGAACGGCTTTATCTCAGCGCGTTCAATCAGGCTTTGTCCGCATTAAATCGGGGGCTGGGGCAGCGCTGGAGTGCGTTAACGCAACACTGGCAATGTCAGCGGCTATCGCCAGATCCACTCGTGGTGTGTTTGCGCGCGGCCTCCGACGGCGTTCGGGGAATCCTTCGCGGGGAAGGGGAACTTCCCACAACAGACGGGCCGCTGAGGCTGTACCAACGGGTGTCGTTTTCGCCACTGGTGTCGGGTCAGATTGCCCTTCAGCCGTTGGGAAACGGCTGGTTGGATTTTTGCCCTGATAAAGAGGCGGCGCGTTGTGATGGCAGGTAGCGCCACCCGCCGCAGGTCTATCGCGAATCAATCAGGCTTCAGCCTGCCGGAGACGCTGGCAGCGGCGTTGCTGTTTACCGTGTCGCTGAACGGGCTGCTGCAATATCACCAGATCCTGCAACAGTCATTTCAGCATCAGTGGCAGCAGCGTCAGGCATGGCGTCTTGCTTCGCAACTGCTGGACGCTTACGAGGCGGGGATAGCGTATCATCCGTCCGTCACACATGGCCCGACGAGCAAGTCAGAGGGCGGCATGTCTGGCAGTGCTACGCTTGGGAATTCGGTGCCGTCTTTAGAGAAACGCTGGCAGTTCACTGTGTCAGAGGGGCGACAAAAGGGAGAATGCCGTCAGGTCGTGGCAAGGGTCATGACGCCACGTCGCTATCAGGCTACACTAGACCGTTGGTTTTGCCGGTTACCGGCCGTTGAGTAGATGTGTTTCGTTTCATTTCATCCCCCGTCTTTAAGCATCGTAGGCTGCGGCGAACAGGAGCAACAATGTTCAGAATCTATCACTCCAATCAGTTAGATGTCTTAAAAATGCTGATGGTTGAACTGATGAAGCGGCAGCCGCTTACAGATCCTTTCCAGCCGGAAGTGATTTTGGTGCAAAGTCCTGGCATGGCGCAGTGGCTGCAAATTGAACTGGCCGGGGCGTTTGGTATCGCCGCGAATATCCAGTTCCCGTTGCCCGGTGTTTTTTTGTGGAATATGTGTCGCCACGTGCTGTCGGATATCCCAGAAGAAAGCGCTTTCAGCAAGGATGCCATGACATGGAAACTGGTGCATCTGCTGCCGGATTTGTTGGCGCAGCCTGATTTTTCAGCACTTGAGCACTATCTGGAAGACGATGATGACCAGCGTAAGTTGCATCAGCTTGCCGGACGCGTGGCGGACCTTTTTGATCAATATTTGATTTATCGTCCTGAGTGGATCAAGGCATGGCAGGCGGGGAAGCTGGTTGACGAGCTCGGCGGCGACCAAGGCTGGCAGGCGTCGCTGTGGCGCGCTCTTGTGGATTACACGCGTGAACTGGCGCAGCCCGAATGGCATCATGCCATTTTGTATCAGCGCTTTATTACGGCGTTGACGCAGGCGACAAGCTGTCCGAAAGGCTTGCCGCCACGCGTGTTCATCTGTGGCATTTCGGCGTTACCCCCCATTTATTTACAGGCGCTGAATGCACTGGCGCGCCACATTGATGTGCATCTGCTGTTCACCAATCCTTGCCGTCATTACTGGAGTGACATTCAGGACTATAAATTTCTGGCAAAGCTAAAAGCCCGTAATCGTCGTTTACACCGCCGGGACAGCACGCAGCCTGAGGAAACGCGTGCGCTATTTCGCGATCCTCAACGGGCCGAAACGTTATTCAACGACGACGGGAAGCAATTACTCAATAACCCGTTGCTGGCATCCTGGGGGAAACTGGGACGCGACCACCTTTATTTACTGGCGGAACTGGACAACGTGCAGGAAGTTGATGCGTTTGTTGAGTCGGGTGGCGAGAATTTATTGCAAACCTTGCAGCGCGATATGCTTGAGCTGGAAGACCGCGCGGTGGTTGCGGTCAGCTACGAGGCGCAGTGCGCCAGCACGCAAAAATGCCTGTTGTCGCCTGACGATCGTTCGATCGATTTTCATGCCTGCCATAGCCCGCAGCGTGAAGTCGAAGTCCTTCATGACCAGCTGTTGGTGATGATGGCGGACAATCCTGAACTGATGCCGCGCGATATCATCGTGATGATGGCGGATATCGACAGCTATATGCCGTTTATTCAGGCGGTGTTTGGCAATGCGCCGGATGAACGCTATCTGCCTTTTTCCATCTCCGATCAGCGCGCACGTCATGCCCATCCTGCGTTGCAGGCGGTGCTCAGCCTGCTGGACTTGCCGACCCGCCGTTTCACCGCGGAACAGGTTCTGGCGCTGCTGGAAGTGCCCGCGCTGGCTGCCCGTTTCGGTATTCGGGAAGAGGGGCTGCGGCGCCTGCGATTGTGGGTGGTGGAGTCTGGCATACGCTGGGGATTGGATGACGACAACGTGCGCGATTTTATGCTGCCGCCAACGGGCCAGCACACGTGGCGTTTCGGTTTGACGAGAATGCTGCTGGGTTATGCTATGGACAGCCAGGCCGGCGACTGGCAAGGGGTGCTGCCCTATGATGAATCCAGCGGCCTGATTGCCGAACTGGCTGGTCAACTGGCTGAGCTGCTGATGCAGATTCATCAATGGCGTCAGCGGTTATCGCAGTCACGCGAGCTTGCTGAGTGGCAGCCGCTGTGTCGGGAATTGATTGACGCCTTCTTTGATGCCGATCGCGATACCGAAGCGGCGTTGGCATTGGTTGAAAAACAGTGGCAGTACGTGATCGACATGGGAATGGCGGCGCGTTATCCGCAACCGGTGTCGATCTCCCGTTTACGCGATGAGCTGTCGCGGCGTCTCGATCAGGAGCGGCTCAGCCAGCGTTTCCTGGCGGGCGCCATCAATTTCTGTACGCTGATGCCGATGCGTTCCATTCCGTTTAAGGTTGTGTGCCTGCTGGGCATGAACGATGGGGTTTATCCTCGCACGCTGCCGCCGCTCGGGTTTGACTTGATGGGGCGTAAAATCAAACGTGGCGATCGCAGTCGACGTGACGATGACCGTTATCTGTTTCTTGAAGCGCTCCTGTCGGCACAGCAAAAACTCTATATCAGCTATATAGGGCGTTCGATTCAGGATAATACGCCCCGCTACCCCTCCGTGCTGGTGAATGAACTCATGGAATACATCGCGCAAAGCCATGTTCTGCCGGGCGATGAAGAGCTGGATATCGATAGCAGCGCGGAACGGGTTATGAAGCATCTTTGCCGTGAACACAGCCGGATGCCTTTTGATGCGAATAATTTTCTGCCGGAACCGCAGCCCTTGAGTTTTGCGACGGAATGGCTGGCGGCGGCGCACCGAAAGGGGAACGCTCAGCCTGATTTTGATCGAGAGCCGTTGCCTGAAAGAGCGGGCGACAGCGAGGTCAGTCTGGACAACTTGAAACGTTTTTATCGTCACCCGGTGCGGGCTTTTTTCCAACTGCGGCTTGGCGTGAGCTTTATGCTGCAAAGCGACGAACTGCTGGATGAAGAGCCTTTCGTGGTGGATAGTCTGCGGCGCTATCAATTAAACAGTGAATTGCTGAATACCTTGATTAAGGATGGGGAGACGGAAAGACTGTATCGTCGGGCCAAAGCGGCTGGGGAGTTGCCCTACGGCGCGTTCGGCGAAATTTACTGGCAGGAACAGCGGCAAGAGATGACGTTGCTGGCGGCACGGGTGCGTGATGAACTCATGCCTGATCGATTGGAAAGCCGGGAGATCGATCTTCGTCTTGACGGCATGCGCGTTACGGGTTGGCTTAATCAAGTGCAGCCGGATGGTCTACTGCGCTGGCGTCCGGGGACGCTCTCGATGAAGGATGGCATTACGCTGTGGCTGGAACATCTGGCGTATTGCGCCATCGGTGGACAGGGGGAAAGCCGGCTGTACGGTCGGGAGGAGAGCGCATGGCGTTTTGCCCCGTTGCCGGAAAAGCAGGCCAGAGAGTGGTTGATGGCGATGCTCGCCGGATACCGTCAGGGCATGAATGAGCCGTTGTTATTACTAAATAAAGCAGGCGGCGCCTGGCTGGCTGAATGCTACGATCGTGAAAGCGATAGTCTGCGTTGGGATGAGGAGACACAGGCGAAGGCACGCGCTCGTTTGTTGCAAGCCTGGCAGGGCAACATGAAAGTGCGGGGGGAAGGTGAGGATTATTACCTGCAACGCATCGTCCGTGAGTTGGACGAAAAAAGGATGAGTGAGATCATCGAGGCGGCGCAAGTCTGGTTACTGCCGGCGTTCCGTTTTAATCTGGCCTGACGGCCCGTTTGGGAATGCTGCTTTTATAAATGTTGGGGGCGAAACGTAACGCGCCGTAACGTGATGGACATAAGGTTGGAGAATTTCATGCGTAAACAGTGGGTCTGGATTACCGGGTGGTTTCTGTTGTTCACATGCTGGTTGCCGATGAGTTGGGCAGAGACGGGGTGGCAAACGCTGGCTCAGACCATTCGAAAAAGCGAAAAAGATCCACGGCAATATCAGGCAATCAAGCTGGATAACGGGATGACGGTGCTGTTGGTGTCCGATCCGCAGGCAACAAAATCACTGGCTTCTCTGGCGCTTCCCATCGGTTCGCTGGACGATCCCGATAGTCAACTGGGGTTGGCGCACTACCTTGAACACATGGTGTTGATGGGGTCGAAACGTTACCCGGCGCCGGAGGCGCTGTCCGAGTTTTTGAAAAAGCACGGCGGCAGCCACAACGCCAGTACGGCGTCTTACCGCACGGCGTTTTATCTGGAAGTCGAGAATGATGCGCTGCGGCCAGCGGTGGATCGGATGGCTGATGCGATTGCAGAGCCGTTGCTCGATCCGGTGAACGCCGATCGTGAGCGTAACGCGGTTAATGCGGAATTGACGATGGCGCGTTCACGCGACGGCCATCGTATGGCGCAGGTCGGGGCGGAGACGTTGAACCCCGCGCACCCTAGCGCGCGTTTTTCGGGGGGAAACCTTGAAACCCTGAGCGATAAACCCGGCAGCAAGCTGCATGATGAACTGGTGAAATTCTATCAGCAATACTACTCAGCCAACCTGATGAAAGGGGTGATTTACAGCAATCAACCCTTGCCAGAACTGGCGCGTCTGGCGGCCGACACATTCGGGCGTATTGCTAATCATCATGCCAGCGTGCCTGTGGTGACTGTTCCCGTCACTACGGAGAAGCAACGCGGCGTCATGATCCACTATGTTCCCGCTCAGCCGAGGAAACAGCTGCGTATTGAGTTTCGCGTCAGTGATATTAGTCAGGCGTTTCGCAGCAAGACGGATACCTACATTAGCTATCTGATTGGCAACCGCAGCCAGAATACGCTCTCTGACTGGCTGCAAAAGGAAGGATTGGCGGAATCTATCGGGGCGGGTTCTTCGCCGATCATCGATCGAAACGGCGGCATGTTTGCGATTTCCGTCTCGCTGACGGATAAAGGGCTGGCGCAGCGTGACGAGGTGATCGCGGCGATATTCCGTTATTTGCAACAAATCCGCACTGAGGGGATTCAGCAGCGTTATTTTGATGAAATCGCCCGCGTTCTGGATCTGGATTTCCGCTATCCGTCCATCAGCCGGGACATGGACTACATCGAATGGTTGGTTGATACCATGCTGCGCGTGCCCATCGAACATACGCTTGATGCGCAGTATATCGCGGATCGCTACGATCCGAACGCTATCGCTGCACGGCTGGACGAGATGGCGCCTCAGAACGCGCGTGTCTGGGTTATCAGCCCGAATGAACCGCATAATAAAGTGGCCTATTTTGTCGATGCGCCGTATGAGATGAATAAAATTTCTTCAGCGACATATACCAAGTGGAAGACGCTGGGTCAGAAAATATCGCTGTCGTTGCCGACGATTAACCCCTACATCCCGGATGATTTTTCCCTGATCAACGCGGATAAATCGCTGACCAAACCGACGCTCCTGTTGGATCAGCCGGGGTTACGCGTACTGTATATGCCAAGTCGCTATTTCGCCGATGAGCCGAAAGCGGAAATCACCTTGTATCTGCGTAATCAGGACGCGCGCAGCACCGCCCGCAATCAAGTGTTGTTTGCGTTGAATGATTATCTGGCAGGGCTGGCGTTGGATGAACTGAGTTATCAGGCCTCAATTGGCGGTATTAGCTTCTCCACCCGCAGCAATGATGGTCTGGTGATTAGCGCCAATGGCTATACCCAGCATTTACCACGTCTGCTGGTGACACTGGCGGATGGCTATGCCTCCTTTACCTCAACGGAAGCACAGTTGGAACAGGCCAAGTCCTGGTATTTGCAGCAATTGGATGCGGTCGAGAAAGCAAAAGCCTTTGAACAGGCGCTACAGCCGATTCAGGCGCTGTCTCAACTGCCGTATTTCGAGCGCAGCGAACGCCGTCGCTTGCTGAAAGATATCAGCTTACAGGATGTGGTTAACTACCGGAAAACGCTGCTGCAAAAAGCCGCGCCTGAAATGCTGGTCGTCGGCAATCTGGCTCCGGAACGCGTAACCGAGCTGGCGCATGCGCTGAAAGCGCATTTGAAGGCGGGAGGGGAAAATCTGTCGCGCAGCGATGACGTCAAAGTCAGCAAGCCGCAGTTTGCTAATCTCCAGCGGCCGGGCAGCAGTACGGATTCTGCGTTAGCGGCGGTGTATGTACCGACCGGCTACTCGGAAACGCAGAGCATGGCGTACAGCTCGGTGCTGGGGCAGATCCTTCAGCCTTGGTTTTACAGCCAACTGAGAACGGAAGAGCAACTCGGCTATGCGGTGTTCGCCTTCCCGATGTCCATTGGCAGACAGATGGGCATCGGCTTACTGCTGCAAAGTAATGTCAAACAGCCTGCTTATCTGTACCAGCGCTATGAAGACTTCTACCTGAAAGCGCAAAAACGACTGCGTGAAATGCGTGAAGAGGAGTTTGCGCAGTATAAGCAAGGCGTGGTGAATGAACTCAGTCAGCGTCCGCAAACATTGGCTGAAGAGGCCGGTCGGCTGCGTAAAGATTTGGACCGGGAAAACTTTGCTTTTGACTCGCGTGAGAAACTGCTGGCACAAATTAAACCGCTGACGGTGGTGCAACTGGCCGAATTCTTCCAGCAGGCGCTGAAGCCTGAAGGCCTTGCCGTGCTGTCGCAGGTTTCCGGCAGCCATCATGGTAAAGCCGACTATGCCGCACCGAAGGGATGGCATACCTATGCGGACGCCTCGTCATTACAAAAAACGTTACCGCGTGAAAAACCGCCTGCGATGATCCCTGCGCCGGCAGTACAGACGGCGGCAGGTGCCACGGTATCGGAAGTTAAGGCGTTAGCAGAATGACAAGCGCCGCGCCGCAATCCTTAGACGTCATGACGTTGCCGCTCGTCGGAGAGCGGCTGATTGAGGCGTCGGCAGGAACCGGGAAAACCTATACGCTGGCAGTGCTCTACCTGCGCCTGTTGCTGGGGTTGGGTAAACAGGCCGCGTATCCGCGCCCGCTGTTGGTGGAGGAGATTCTGGTTGTCACCTTTACCGAGGCGGCGACCGAAGAGCTGCGCGAGCGTATTCGCGCGAGAATCCACGACTTGCGTATCGCCTGCCTGCGTAAAAGTACGCAGGGGGAGAAGGACGAAAAGCCGAAAGATGCTGGGCTCACGCCGCTGCTGGCGGAAATCACCGACCACCGGGCGGCAGCCGAGGTGTTGTTAGCGGCCGAACAACAAATGGATGAGGCGGCGATCTATACGATCCACGGCTTTTGCCAACGGATGTTAAGCATTAATGCGTTCGAATCCGGCGTGCTTTTCGAGCAGCAACTGATAGAAGATGAGCTGCCGTTGCGTCGTCAGGCCTGCGCCGATTTCTGGCGGCGTTATTGTTATCCACTGCCGGTGGACGTTGCGCGTATCGTCAGTCAGGAGTGGAAGGGGCCGGAAAACTTGCTGGCCGATCTGGCGCCTTATCTGCACGGTGAAGCGCCGGTATTCCGGGTTCAGCCCGAAGCGGATGAAACCCTGCTCAGTCGACATGAGAAGATCGTTGCCACGATCGATGCTTACAAGCAGCGTTGGCTGGCGTCAGCGCCGGATCTGGACGTGTTGATTAGCGCTTCGGGCGTGGATAAACGCAGTTACAGCAGTCGGCATCTTCCCAATTGGCTACAGAAAATCACCCTGTGGGCAGAACAGCCTACGCTGGATTATCGGCTGCCGAAAGATTTGACGCGATTTACACAGCGCACGTTAATCGAAAAAACCAGAAAAGGCGAACCGCCGGTTCATGCCATTTTTGAGGCGACGGAACAACTGCTGGAAACGCCGCTGTCACTGCGCGACCTGGTGATTGTTCGGGCGCTGTCGGCAATTCGTGATTCGGTACGTGAAGAAAAACGACAGCGTGCGGAACTGGGATTTGACGACCTGCTGGGGCGGCTGGACGAAGCATTACAGCAGCCGGAGGGCGAACGCCTTGCCGGCGCCATTCGTGAGCGCTATCCGGTGGCGATGATCGATGAATTTCAGGATACCGACCCCCAGCAGTATCGCATTTTCCGAACGCTTTACGTCGGGCAGTCGCAGTGCGGGCTGATGCTGATCGGCGACCCTAAACAGGCGATTTATGCGTTTCGCGGTGCGGATATTTTTACCTACATGCATGCGCGTGGCGAAGTCGCGGCGCATTATACCCTCGGTACCAACTGGCGTTCATCGCTCCAGATGGTGCGCGGCGTTAACCGTCTGTTTGAACGCGTCGAGCACCCTTTTATTTTCCATAATATTCCTTTCCTTCCCGTCAAACCCGCCGAGTCAAAGCGCGGTTTGCGCTTTGAGATCGCCGGTGAATCCCAGCCCGCACTGCAATTCTGGCTAACGGGATCGGAAGCGATTAGCGTGGGGGATTATCAGCAGCAGATGGCGCGCCAATGCGCAGCGCAGATCCGTGACTGGCTGCTCGCCAGCCAGCGTCATGACGCCTGGCTGATGACGGATGGTTCCCGACGTTTGCTCAAGGCATCCGACATGAGCGTGCTGGTGCGTAGTCGACGTGAAGCCTCGCTGATTCGTGATGCGTTGAGCCGTCTGTCTATTCCCTCGGTGTACTTGTCCAACCGCGACAGCGTGTTTAGTACGCCGGAGGCCAGCGATATCTTATGGCTATTGCAGGCGGTGTTGGCGCCGGAACAGGAACGCACGCTACGCAGCGCAATGGCGACGGCGCTGATGGGGTTGGATGCCGGGCAGGTTGATGCATTAGGGCAAAGCGAATCCACCTGGGACGCGCTGGTGGAGGAGTTTGCAGGCTACCGTGATTTGTGGCGTCAGCGCGGCGTATTACCGATGCTGCGTGCGTTGATGAGCCGACATCAGTTGGCTGAGAACCTGCTGGCGAGCGCAGAGGGAGAGCGTCGTCTTACCGACATTCTGCATATCGGCGAGCTCTTGCAGGATGCGTCGGCGACGCTTGATGGCGAACATGCTCTGGTGCGCTGGCTATCGCAACAGATCCTTCAGCCTAATCCACAGGCGGAGAACCAGCAGCTGCGTCTGGAAAGCGATCGTCATCTGGTGCAGATCGTGACGATTCATAAATCGAAAGGGCTGGAATATCCGCTGGTGTGGTTGCCTTTTATCAGCAGTTTCCGCGTACAGGAGCAGGGGATTTATCACGATAGGGACAGTTACCAGGCCGTACTGGATTTGCAACAGAGTGAAGAAAGTCAGGCGCTGGCGGAAGAAGAACGGCTGGCGGAAGATTTGCGTTTGCTTTATGTCGCTCTGACTCGTTCTGTGTACCACTGTAGTGTTGGTGTGGCGCCCGTCGTTCAGCGAGCGGGTAAAAAAGACGGCGTCAGCGCTATGCACCATAACGCGCTGGGCTATTTGCTCCAGCGGGGCCAGGAAGCCGAGACGGCTGTGTTCGTCAGCGAGTTGGAAGGTCTGGTCGGTGACGGTATCGCGTTGACGCCGCTACAGGCGACGGAAGCGCAGCGTTTAGAGCCGGATAGCCCGGTATTGACCGAGTTGCAGGCTCGCCAAATCACACGCCCGCTGCACGACGGCTGGCGAGTGACGAGCTATTCAGGGCTTCAGCAACATGGCGCGGCAAACGTACAGGATCTGGTGCCGCGTCTGGATATTGAAGCGATAGGCGAACGTCAGGAGGGGGATGAAGGCCAACTGACGCCGCATACCTTTCCGCGCGGGGCGAGTCCGGGCACGTTTTTACATAGCCTGTTTGAAACGCTGGATTTTACCCAGCCGGTTGATGACGACTGGCTGGCTGAACAATTGCAGCGTCAGGGACTGGAGGCGCACTGGCACCCGGTATTGAAGGCATGGATGGATACGCTGCTGAATACGCCGCTTAATGCGCAGGGGATCCGGCTATCGGCGATGGGTAAGCCGGATAAACAGACGGAATTACAGTTCTACCTGCCGATTGCGGCGCCGATGCTGGCGGTGCAGCTCGATCGGCTGGCAAAGCGGCATGACCCGCTATCCGCGCAGTGTCCGCCGCTCTCTTTTCAGCAAGTTAAAGGCATGCTCAAGGGGTTTATCGACCTGGTGTTCCGTTGGGAAGGGCGTTACTACCTGCTGGACTATAAATCCAATTGGCTTGGCGCCGATGTGAGTGCCTATACCCAAACGGCAATGATGCACTCGATGGCTGAACACCGCTATGACCTGCAATATCAGCTTTACACGCTGGCTTTGCATCGCTATCTGGGGCACCGTATTGCGGATTACGACTACGATCGCCATTTTGGCGGGGTGTTTTATCTGTTTTTACGTGGCGTTGACGCGTCTCACCCCGGCAACGGAATATTTACCTGCCGTCCCTCTGCGGAATTGGTCTTTGGGCTTGATGCGTTATTTCTGGGTAAGCTACCCGACGATGCGGATGCAGGAATTCCCTCATGATTGCGTTACTTGAAACCGCGCTGGCGCGACGACTGTTACGCCCGCTGGATGTTCAGTTTGCCAGAATGCTGGCGGATGATGGACAGCCTCATCTGCTGTTGGCTGCTGCCTGCCTGAGCGCATATTCCGGCGCTGGACACGTGTGTTTTCCGCTGGCGAATTTGCAGGCGCAGACGCTGTTTGATGGCCGCGAACCTGAACTGGCCCAGCAGCTTCTTTCAATGGCCGGTGTGAGCGCTGTTGCAGAATG
This sequence comes from Samsonia erythrinae, assembly GCF_004342665.1. GTDB lineage: Bacteria > Pseudomonadota > Gammaproteobacteria > Enterobacterales > Enterobacteriaceae > Samsonia > Samsonia erythrinae. The sequence goes on from NZ_SMBY01000001.1 coordinate 164,196, forward strand.
GCGGCAGCGCCTGCTGGCGTCCGATGCCGTCAGCGACGGCCATTTGCCGACGCCGCTGGTGCTGCAAGGCGATAAGCTTTATTTACAGCGTAGCTGGCAGAGTGAAGGCCGCGTGGCGCAATTTATCGCCAGCGAGCACGATGACGTGCCGGCTGATGAACCGGCGATCCGCGCGCTGTTGGATCGGCTGTTTCCTGATACCGGTGAGGAAACCGACTGGCAGAAGGTGGCCGCGGCGATTGCACTGACGCGCCGTATAGCGATTATTTCCGGCGGGCCGGGAACGGGGAAAACCACGACGGTCGCCAAGCTGCTGGCGGCGCTGATTGAGCTGAACGCGGGACAGGCGTTGCGTATTCAACTGGCGGCTCCCACCGGGAAGGCAGCGGCCCGTTTAACGGAGTCGCTGGGGATGGCATTGCGCCGTCTGAACGTGGATCAACGACAGCGCGACGCCTTTCCTCAGGAGGCGACAACGCTGCATCGGCTTTTGGGCGCGACAGCGGATAGCCAGCGGCTACGTCATCATCAGGAAAACCCACTGCATTTGGATGTGCTGATTGTGGATGAGGCGTCAATGGTCGATCTGCCGATGATGGCGAATGTGATTGCGGCGCTTCCGGCGGGGGCCAGAATTATCTTTCTGGGCGATCGCGATCAGTTGGCCTCTGTCGAGGCGGGGGCGGTACTGGGCGATATCTGCCGTTTTGCCGAGGCGGGCTATAGCCGTGCGCGTGCGCAGCAATTGCAGCGGCTGACGGGCTGTATGCTGGATGACAGCGGTTCTCAAGGGGAGACGACGGTGGGAGACTGTATCTGCCTGTTGCGCCGGAGTTACCGCTTTGATCCGCATTCCGGTATCGGGCAACTGGCGCGGGCGGTGAACGGTGGCGATGAGGCGCGCGTGCGCGCCGTGCTGAGCGGTGAGTTTACCGATATTACCTGTCGTCCGTTAGCGGCGGCTGAAGAGTACCAGACCATGCTGACACAGTGTGTCGAAGGATATCGCGACTATCTAAAGCTTATCGCGACGGGCGCCGCGCCGGAGGCCGTGCTGTCAGCCTTCCAGCGCTATCGCCAACTGTGCGCGTTACGGGAGGGGCCGTTTGGCGTCGCGGGGCTGAATCAGCGTATTGAGCAGGCTTTGCATCAGGTCGGGTTGATTCAGCGCGGTCGCCATCCGCTTAACCGCTGGTATCCCGGCCGACCGGTCATGATTGAGCGTAATGATGCCGCATTGGGCCTGTTCAATGGGGATATCGGCATTGCCATGCCGGGGAAACGCGGGGAGCTGCGCGTATTTTTCTCCCTGCCGAATGGTGAAACCAAGGATGTCACGCCGAGTCGTCTGCCGCCGCATGAAACGGCCTACGCGATGACGGTGCATAAATCGCAGGGATCGGAGTTTGAGCATACCGCGCTGGTGTTGCCGAACCACTATTTGCCGGTGCTGACGCGGGAGTTGGTGTATACCGCCATTACGCGTGCGCGCCAGCGCTTGTCACTTTATGCCGACATCCGCATCCTCTGTCGGGCGGTGAAAACGCCGACGCAACGCTATAGCGGTTTGGAAGAGCGCATTAGCGCGTTAATGAATGGCGACACATCCTAAATAATTCGCGTGGCGGCAGGCAGGCAGGGCCTATAGCAGGCCGAGTCGGTAAGAGAAGCTCATGCCCATGCCGCTTGGCGAGTGAGGGATGGAATGTCAGGCCGATTCACGCTCAATCAGTGAAAAACCAATATCTACGATGGGGGAGGGCACGCTTTTCCCCTCAATTTTTTCCGCTAACATGGCCGCTGCGTCGGTACCGATTTTCCAGCGATCGACCCTGACCGTGGTAATGCTCGGTGTGCAGTGGGCGGCGAAATCGAGATCGCCAAATCCCATCACTGCCAGGGTTTTCGGCACCGCTAACCCTCTGGCTGCGGCCTCGATCATAACGCCCTGCGCCAGCGTGTCGGAACTGCAAATAATGGCGTCAAAATCCTCGCCATTGGCGAGAAGATCGCTTAATCCCTGCCTTCCGAGTGCCAGCGTGGCTGGCCAGGGAACGATGGCCTCACGTGCATGACTGCCCTGCTGTTTTTGTATGACGTCATAAATCCCTTTCTTACGCAGACCGGCACGCGCGTCTTCAGTCCAGACAAGGCCGAAACGCGAATGTCCTTTACCCAGTAAATAATGCCCGATGGCGTTCCCGATGCTTTCATGGGAAAAACCCACCAGCATATCGAGCGGCGTTGGCGTGAGATCCCAGATTTCAACGATGGGGATCGTGGCGTTGAGCAGGAGACGTTTAAGTTCTGGCGTGTGGTGAATACCGGTAAGGACGATGCCGTCCGGGCGACGAGAAAGCAGGGTGGCGACGATCTCCGCCTCGGATTCATTGGTATCGCCCGCAACGCACAGCAGCATGTGGTAACCGCGTGCCGCCAGTTCATCGCTTATCGCCTGAATGGTATCAACAAACATATTGTTATTGATCTGCGGCACCACGACGGCAATCAGCTTACTGCGTCTGGAAGCCAGACCGCCCGCTAACATATTCGGGATGTAGCCCGTAGCACGGACGGCTTCCATCACTTTGTTTACGGTTTCCGCGCGCACAATCTTCGGGTTGTTTAACGCGCGGCTGACTGTCATAGGCGAAATGCCTGCGGCACGCGCGACATCTTCAAGCGTGGGTGCACGCGGTGGGAGGCTGTTGGCGTTCTTATCGCGTTTCAATCACGGGTTCCCTTCTGAGGCTATGCGCACAGGCATATATCGTCGGATTATCGTTGATGGCATATCGGTTTTCCAGTCGCCCGTGTATCTGGCAACCTGCCGAATTGTCTCGTTTTTTCGTGTTGGCCTCTGAACTGGTCGCCCTGCATTCCCGTTGTATCCTCTTACTTTTTGTGGTGATTGCGCAATCATTCATTTCTACGGTTAATGAACGATTTTATCGTGATAATGAATGTTGTGTGATCTGTATTGCATGTTTTTTCTTCATTTATCGCTATCTTCTTTTCTGTTTATGAATGTTAGCGCAATCATTTAATGAGGTGAGACATGACCATCAGTGCAAATTCAGCGGCGGTGAGCTACGCAAAAGTCACGAACGTCAGATCGGCTGCCGAGTCGGGCGATCGAATTGAATGGGTAAAACTCTCTCTGGCGTTTTTGCCGCTGGCCACGCCGGTTAGCGATGCGAAGGTGCTGACCGGAAGGCAGAAACCGCTGACCGAAGTGGCCATTATTTTTGCGGAAATTCGCAGTCGTGATGGGTTTGAAGGCGTGGGGTTCAGCTACTCCAAGCGAGCGGGCGGTCAGGGCATCTATGCGCATGCCAAAGAGATTGCGGATAACCTGTTGGGCGAAGATCCGAACGATATCGATAAGATCTATACCAAGCTGCTGTGGGCTGGCGCATCGGTTGGCCGCAGTGGCATGGCAGTACAGGCGATTTCTCCGCTCGACATCGCCCTGTGGGACATGAAAGCCAAGCGTGCAGGTTTGCCTCTGTCTAAGCTGTTGGGCTCACACCGTGATTCCGTGCAGTGCTACAACACCTCAGGCGGCTTCCTGCATACGCCATTGGATCAGGTATTAAAAAATGTCGTCATCTCCCGTGAAAGTGGTATCGGCGGGATAAAACTAAAAGTCGGGCAACCGAATACGACGGAGGATATCCGTCGCCTTACGGCGGTGCGCGAAGCGCTGGGAGACGATTTCCCGCTGATGGTGGACGCCAATCAGCAGTGGGATCGCGAAACGGCGATTCGGATGGGGAGAAAGATGGAGGCCTTTAACCTGATCTGGATTGAAGAGCCGCTGGATGCCTACGATGTGGAAGGCCATGCGGCGCTGACGGCGGCACTGGATACGCCGATTGCCACGGGCGAGATGCTGACCAGTTTCCGCGAACACGAACAGCTGATCCTTGGTAATGCCAGTGATTTCGTTCAGCCGGATGCACCGCGGGTGGGCGGGATTTCGCCTTTCCTGAAAATCATGGATTTGGCCGCGAAGCATGGGCGTAAGCTGGCGCCGCACTTTGCGATGGAAGTGCATTTGCATCTGGCTGCCGCTTATCCGATTGAACCCTGGCTGGAACACTTCGAGTGGCTGAATCCACTTTTCAACGAGCAGCTAGAACTGCGCGACGGGCGGATGTGGGTATCCGATCGTCTGGGACTGGGATTTACGCTGAGTGAACAGGCAAGGAAGTGGACAACGCTGAGCTGTGAGTTTGGCAGGCAGCCATAAACTGATCAACGAGCGTGGCCGATTTTACGGTCGGCCACGAGAGGCTTCGTTGAAAAACGTCATTCAGAGATCCATCACCAGAATCTTCGAGCGGCGCTGGTAGTTATACAACGCCTGCTTTTTCTTCGGCAGCATCTCCACTTCGGCGGGCAGGAAGCCACGCTCCTGGAACCAGTGGATGCTGTGTGTTGTCAGCACAAACAGCTTTTTCAGCCCCTGCTGGCGCGCCTGAGCGGCAATGCGCAGCAGCAGCATATCGCCGCGCGATGAACTGCGATAATCCGGATGAACCGCTACGCAAGCCATTTCGCCGATGCTTTCTTCAGGGAAGGGGTAAAGCGCGGCGCAGGCGATAGTCAGGTTATCGCGTACTACCACGGTAAATTTGTCGATCTCCATTTCTAACTGTTCGCGCGAGCGTCTGACCAGAATGCCTTGCTCTTCCAGCGGGCGGATCAGTTCCAGAATGCCGCCGATGTCATTAATGGTCGCCCGACGAACCTGCTCGGCGCTTTCCATCACGATCTGTGTACCGATCCCGTCGCGAGAGAACAGCTCCTGTAATAGCGCGCCGTCGTCCTGATAGCTGATCAGGTGGCTGCGGCGTACGCCGCTGCGGCAGGCTTTGACCGCGCCGCGCAGGAACCTGACCGTACCGGAATGATAATCGCCGCTCTGTTCCAGCGTATCAATGCGCCGTTGCGCATCGTCCGGGAACAGTTCGGAAATGATGCGGCCCTCTTCATTGATGACGCCCTGCGAGGAGCAAAAGCCGATCATTTTCTCGGCTTTTAGCTTGATAGCTAACTGAGTCGCCACCTCTTCCGAGGTCAAATTGAAACTTTCTCCGGTGACTGAAACGGCGACCGGACCAAGCAGCACAATGGCGCCGCTATTCAACTGGCGATTTACCGCCTCTTCATCAATACGACGAATGCGGCCGCTATGGCAATAGTCTACGCCGTCATCAACGCCGAGCGGCTGCGCGATAATAAAATTGCCGCTGACGACATTAATGTGCGCGCCCTGTAGCGGCGTGTTGTTCAGGCTCATCGACAGTCTGGCGGTGATATCCAGTTGCAGCATGCCCGCCGCCTGTTTGACCAGATCCAGCGTGGCGCTGTCGGTAATGCGGGTATTTTTATGATAGTGAGGCTCGTAGTGATGCATGGTCAGGCTGGCGTCAATCTGTGGGCGGGCGCCGTAGACTACCACCAGCCTGATCCCCAGACTGTGCAATAGCCCGATGTCATTGACGATGTTAGAGAAGTTAGGATGTTCGATGGCCTCGCCACCCAACATGATGACAAACGTTTTGCCGCGGTGGGCGTTGATATAGGGAACTGAATGGCGGAAGCCCTGAACCAGTTCTGTACTACGTTCCTTCACTGTGAGCCCTCTTTGCATTTTTATTCGTAATTTTTGTATTTTTATTCTTTTATGGGGAAAAACGCAAGGGCAAGTATGAGTCAGGATCGTGAGTTTCGGACTTTACGGTCAAGATAATCCGCCTGTTATAACGGCTTATTATGATTTTTGCATGACAGCTCAGGACAGATTCGTTAAAGTTTTTGGCAATTTTTACCGTTTTTTTATGTTTGCATAGTTTGTCCCGCGTATTCATAGCGCGGAAACGCAGGATAACGTATCGCAATCAGATCGGAGTGGCATGTCTCATTCGAATCATAGTCTGACTCGTCGGCGCCTGTTACAAAGCGCGGCGGCAACCTGGCTGTTAAGCGTCAGCGGTGTGGGGCTGGCTGCGACCGCAAAGGTGATTGCCGTGCGCGTCTGGCCCTCTTCTTATACCCGCGTCACACTGGAATCCGATAACTCACTGAAATATAAACAGTTTAGTCTGAGCAACCCTGAACGTATCGTGGTGGATATTGAAAATATCCATTTGAACAGCGTACTGAAGGCGATCACCAGTCAGCTTCAGCCCGATCACGATCCGCTGATTAAAGACGCGCGCATTGGCCAGTTTGATAAAAGCACGGTACGTCTGGTGCTGGAGCTAAAGCAGCAGGCGACGGCCAAGGTCTTTACGCTGAGCCCGGTGGCGAAATTCAGACACCGATTGGTGCTGGATTTGTATCCCGCCGCAGGCCGTTACGACAATGAAGAGGATCCGCTGCTGGCGCTGCTGGAGGATTACAACAAAGGCGATCTGGAACGCACGCTGCCCGCGGAAGCGCCGCAGGCGGGGAAGGCCGGGCGCGATCGCCCTTTGGTCATTATGCTCGATCCCGGTCATGGCGGTGAAGATCCCGGCGCGATAGGCAAGAATAAAACGCGGGAGAAGGATGTCGTACTGCAAATCGCCCGTCGACTGCGTAAGCTGATCGATAACGAATCCACGATGAAGGCCTACATGACGCGAAATGAAGATGTTTTCATTCCGCTGCGCGTGCGTGTCGCGAAAGCGCGTAAGCAGCGCGCCGATCTGTTCATCTCCATTCATGCGGATGCTTTCACCAACCGTTCGGCGCGCGGCTCGTCAGTTTTCGCCCTCTCGAAGAAAGGGGCAACCAGTACCGCGGCGAGGTTTCTGGCGGAAACGCAGAATGAATCGGATTTGATCGGTGGCGTCAGCATGAGCGGCGATCGTTATCTGGACCACACGATGTTCGATCTGGTGCAGACCGTGACGATCAGCGACAGCCTGAAATTTGGCAAAGAGATCCTGACGCGGCTGGGTAGAGTGAATCGTCTGCATAAGAACCGTGTCGATCAGGCCGGGTTTGCGGTGTTGAAAGCGCCGGACATTCCTTCGGTTCTGGTCGAAACGGCATTTATCAGCAATCTTGAAGAGGAGCGTAAGCTGCGCACCAGCCATTTCCAGCAGCAGATTGCCGAATCCATATTTGCGGGAATTAAAGCTTATTTCGCCAGTCAGGCTAAAGGGTAGTAGGTTTTACTGTGGTCGCGTGTGCCACGCGCGGCTGCGGAGAAAGAGGAGATGGCCCGCTGGCGCCAGCGTAGAAAGCAGGGCGTAAAAAATAAAAAAGCACCCGTTAAGGTGCTTAATTATGTCATCATCGACATTGTCGATTGGTTGCGGGGGCCGGATTTGAACCGACGACCTTCGGGTTATGAGCCCGACGAGCTACCAGGCTGCTCCACCCCGCGTCCGTATGACTTACTTCTATTTTTTTGATGGACGACTCACATCAATTGGTTGCGGGGGCCGGATTTGAACCGACGACCTTCGGGTTATGAGCCCGACGAGCTACCAGGCTGCTCCACCCCGCGTCCGTGGATGCGCACTATACTCTCCGTGAGCATTGATGCAACCTATTTCTTAAAAAAAGACGGCATTTAGTCATCAGGTGCTGAATTTACCGCCCGTTGGGTGTTTTTTTGAGCGTTATTGCGGTAAAAAACAGTAAAATCGTGCCGTGATACCGCGCTTTCTGGCATCGTGGTTTTCGCCCTGCGGATTTCTGTGCCGTCCCATTCCTTTATCGGGAGTCGTTTGTTATCGTTCAACAGTAAATTTGTTGATGTGAGAAGCGAGCGCAAAAGATGAAGGGACGGTGGGGGAAATATGTGCTGACCGGTGTGGTCATTGCCATTCTGGCGGGGTGTCAATCCAGGCCAACCGATCGCGGGCAGCAATATAAAGATGGTCATCTTAATCAGCCTCTGGAATTGGTCAACGAACCGAGCGCTAAAGGCAAACCGGTTAACGCACGGGATTTCATGACGCAGGTTGCTGAAATTCAGGCCGCGTCACCCAATTTGTATGCGAACAATCGCGCGACCTTTCAGGCGATTGAAAGCTGGATGATGTCCGGATCCGATACCCGTGAGCTGAGCCGGTTTGGCCTGAGCGCCTGGCAAATGGAAGGCGTGGACAATTTTGGCAACGTGCAGTTTACCGGTTATTACACGCCGGTGTTGCAGGCGCGCTATACCCGGCAGGGCGAGTTCCGCCACCCTCTCTATGCGATGCCGTCCAGAGGGAAAAAGAACCGCCGACTGCCGGATCGCGCCGCGATTTATTCGGGTGCGCTCGATGAGCGACTGGCTCTCGCCTGGACCAACTCGCTGGTCGATAACTTCATGATGGAAGTACAGGGCAGCGCCTATATTGATTTTGGCGATGGACGCCCTTTGACGTTCTTCGGCTACGCAGGCAAAAATGGTCACGCCTATCGCAGCATCGGTAAAGTATTGATTGACCGTGGTGAAGTGGCGCGTGAAGACATGTCCATGCAGGCAATCCGCAAATGGGCGGAGCAGCACACCGAATATGAGGTGCGTGAACTGCTGCAACAAAATCCTTCTTTCGTTTTCTTCAAACCGATGATGTCGGCTCCGGTCAAAGGGGCAAGCGCCGTGCCGCTGGTGGCCAAAGCGTCTGTGGCTTCTGACCGTTCGCTGATCCCGGCGGGCACCACGCTGCTGGCCGAAGTTCCGCTGCTGGATAATGAAGGGAAGTTCACCGGCAAATATGAAATGCGTCTGATGATTGCACTGGATGTCGGCGGCGCGATTAAAGGACAACACTTCGATATCTATCAGGGTATTGGGCCGGATGCCGGCCATGAGGCGGGTTTCTACAACCACTATGGTCGGGTCTGGGTTCTGAAAAATGCTCAGAACAGCACGCCGTTGTTTAGTCGTGCGCAAAATAAGCCGGCGACGAATGCCGATGGATCAGAATTGCTGCTGGTTAACCATCAACAGAACTAATACGTCCCTGAGGCAGCTATGACAATGAAACGTTATCCACATCTTGCGCATTGGGGCGCGTTTACCGCTGTGGTTGAAGACGGCAAGCTGATTCGATGCGAGCCGTTTGCCGACGATCCCGCCCCTTCCGCCATGCTCGATTCCATCGTGCCGCTGGTGTATTCCGATCGACGTATCCGTCGGCCTGCGATACGCCGTTCCTGGCTACAGAGACGGGAGAACAGCGACAAAAGCCTGCGCGGTCGAGAGGATTTTGTTGAGGTCGATTGGGACGTGGCGCTTGATCTGATCGCACAAGAGAATCGCCGCGTTCGCGACCGTTACGGTGCCGACGGTATTTTTGCCGGTTCCTACGGTTGGTCATCTGCCGGACGTTATCACCATGCGCGATCTCAGGTGCGTCGTTTCTACTTTTCCGGCGGCGGCGCGGTGGATCAGCAGGGAAATTACAGCTGGGGCGCGGCGCAGTTCTTCCTGCCTTACGTGATTGGCACTTTCCACCCGCTGACGGGAAAAGTAACGGAATGGCGCAGCGTGGCGGAGCACTGTGACATTTTCCTCGCGTTTGGCGGTCTGGCGCTAAAAAACGCGCAGGTGGCCTCCGGCGGCGCCGGGCACCACACGCTCAAGCCGGCGCTGGAAACGCTGGTCGCAAAAGGGATCCCGGTCATTAACATCAGCCCGATGCGTGACGATTGTCCTGAGTTTGTGAATGCTGAGTGGATCCCCATCCGCCCGAATACCGATGTCGCCTTGATGCTGGCGTTGGGCTATGAGATTCAGCGTTTGGGCGCAGAGGATAAGGATTTCCTGCAACGCTACTGCGTTGGTTATGAACAACTGAGCGACTATTTGCACGGTCGCGGTGATGGTGTGACGAAAACCCCTGAGTGGGCCAGCGATATCACGGGCATTCCTGCCGATCGTATCCGGCGTCTGGCGCAGCAGCTTATCGGCGTGCGTAGCTTTATTACCTGCTCTTATTCTGTGCAACGCGCACACCGCGGCGAACAGCCTTACTGGATGATGATTGCGCTGTCTTCCATGCTGGGGCAGGTGGGTTTACCCGGCGGTGGCTTCTCCTTCGGCCATGGCTCGATGAACAGCGTCGGCAACGAACGTATTTCAACGCCCGCACCGGCTTCACCGTCCAGCCCGAATGCGGGGCGGGCGATCCCGGTCGCGCGTATCGCCGATATGCTCTTGCATCCCGGAACGTCTTATACCTTTCAGGGCGAAACCCATACTTATCCCGATATTCATCTGATTCACTGGGCGGGCGGCAATCCGTTCCATCATCATCAGCAGTTGAACAGACTGGTGGATGGCTGGCGTAAGCCGGATACGGTGATTGTGCAGGACATTGTCTGGACGCCCGCGGCGCAGATGGCTGATATTGTGCTGCCTGTGACCACCACGCTGGAGCGTAATGATATCGGCGGTTCGTCCCGCGATCGCTTTATTTTCGCCATGCATCAGGCGATTGCGCCGCAGCATCAGGCGCGTAATGACGTGGATATCTTCAGCGAACTGGCGCAACGTTTGGGTTATGGCGATGTGTTCACGCAAAACCGCAGCGAGCAGCAGTGGCTGGAACATCTCTATGATGAATGTCGCGCAAGACAGCAGGGTGCTGCCGAGGATTGGCCGTCGTTTGAGGCGTTCTGGCAGCGAGGGTATGTGGAAATTCCGATGGGCGAGAAGCCGTTTGTGTTTTTTGAAGATTTTCGCCGCGATCCACAACAGCACGCACTGAATACGCCAAGCGGTAAAATTGAACTGTTCAGCTCGGCCATTGCCGGCTATGGCTATGCCGATTTTGCGCCTCATCCTGAGTGGCAGCCGCCCGTCGAATGGCTGGGGGCGGAAAGTACGAAAGAGTGGCCGCTGCACTTTATTTCCATTCAGCCGTCTGACCGTTTGCACAGCCAGCTCGCCGCCACGCCGCAGGTTGCCGCGAATAAGACCGCAGGAAAAGAGACGCTGTATATGCATCCGCAGGACGCTGCCGCGCGGGATATCGTCGACCGTTCACAGGTGGAAGTCAGAAATGCGCGTGGTCGTATTCTGGCTGGCGTGCAGATTACCGATGGCGTGACGCCGGGTGTGGTCATTATGTCCACCGGCGCCTGGTTTGATCCCGGTTTTGGCCAGAACACGTGGCATCCGGTTGAACAATCCGGCAATGCCAATGTGCTGACGTTGGATATCGGCACGTCTCCGCTAACACAAGGGCCGAATGCCATGAGCTGTCTGGTGGATGTGGTGCGGGTTTAGCGTTATGCTGCGCCGTTGTTATTTTTTATTGCTCTGTTTTTGAAGGTCAGTTGAATGAGTACGCAATTATCCGAAGCCTATTTGCAGCGCTTCGGCGGCACGGCGCGTTTATATGGTCAGCGGGCGCTGACGCTGTTTTCTCAGGCTCACGTTTGCGTGATTGGTATTGGCGGCGTGGGCTCCTGGGCCGCAGAGGCGCTGGCGCGGACTGGCATTGGCGCGATCACGCTGATCGATATGGATGATGTGTGCGTCAGTAATACAAACCGGCAGATCCACGCACTGCGTCAGCATACCGGGCAGGCGAAGACGGAAGTTATGGCTGAACGCATTCTGGCGATCAACCCCGAATGTCATGTCACCTGCGTGGATGATTTCATCAGTGTGGAAAACGTGGCTGAGCTGCTCAACCCGAACTTCAGCTATGTGATTGACGCTATCGACAGCGTGCGGCCAAAAGCCGCGCTGCTTTCTTATTGCCGCCGTTATAAAATCCCGGTGGTGACCACGGGCGGCGCGGGGGGACAAACCGATCCGACCCGTATTGATGTTACCGATTTGGCGAAAACCATTCAGGATCCGCTGGCTGCCAAGCTGCGTGAACGGCTAAAGCATGATTTTAACGTGGTGAAGAACAGCAAAGGAAAGCTGGGGATTGACTGCGTGTATTCCAGCGAGCCGCTGGTTTATCCGCAGCCTGATGGTTCCGTGTGCGCTTCCCGCAGTACGGCAGACGGCGTACTGCGTATGGATTGCGCTTCGGGCTTTGGCGCGGCGACGATGGTGACCGCAACCTTTGGTTTTGTCGCGGTATCACATGCGTTGAAAAAAATGATCGCGAAAATGGAAAGAGCGTCTGCGGCACCGAACTAGCGTGAGGTTCACCCCTTGCCGGCGGCTTCCTGTCCGGCAATGTGCCTGATTCTGTCAGCCAGTGCAGCCAGACCGCTTGAACGCGAGGCGCTAAGCTGGGCGCGTAACCCCAGCGTGTCAAAGAGCGCCAGCGGATCGTCCCGTAATAGCGTTTCAGCGGTCTTCCCTTCAACGGCGGTGAGCAATATCGCCAGCAATCCCTTCACGATACGCCCATCACTGTCGCCGTAAAAATGTAACGTGCCGTCTTCCTGACGCTGGTAGCCCAGCCAAACGCGATTTTCACAGCCGGAGAGTGAAATCTCTGCCGTTTTCAGCGACGCGGACAGCGCGGGCAGCGCTTTGGCCAGCACAATGAGCTGACGATAGCGATCTTCCCAAGCGTGACAGGCGGAAAATGTCGCCTGTAGGTCGGCAACGGTAATATGCCGACCAAAAGGGTGTGTGGTCTCGGTTGTCTCGATCATGATCTGTTGTGTTGGTTAATCGATAAGTAATTCAAGGGAGTATCCCAGTGCTGATATCAGCGCGGCGACGTCTTGCTCATTATTATAGGGCGAAAATGAGGCGCGCAGCGTACCGCTTACGCCAAGCGCAGCCATTAACGGCTGGGCACAGTGATGCCCCGCACGCAGCGCAATATGTTTTTCCGCGAGCAGCGTAACCAGATCGCTATGATGGACACCGGCAAAATCAAAGGACAACACGCTGGAGCCTGGACTACGAAAGCTGCGGAAACCGGGAAACTGCGCCAGTTGCGTTTCGGCCAACTGCGCCAACTGCTGGCTGTGCCGCTCGGCGGCGCGCCAGTCTAGTTGCGCTAACCACTCTAACGCGGCGGACAAGCCGAGAACACCGGCAATATGTGGTGTGCCGGCCTCAAATCGCTGCGGGATAGCCTGCGGAAAAAAGCCGTCAAAAGAGACCTGCGTCATCATTTTTCCGCCGCCCTGCCACGGCGCCATGCTCTCTAGTAAGGTTGTTTTACCGTACAGCACGCCAATCCCGGTCGGCGCATAAAGCTTGTGACCGGAAAATGCATAGAAGTCGATATCCAACGCCTCGACATCCGGCGGACAGTGGACGATGCCCTGCGCACCGTCAACCATCACAACAGCGCCATTGGCGTGTGCCAGCGCAATGGCCGACGCCAGCTCAGGCATTGCGCCCGTCACGTTTGACATCTGCCCCAGCGCCAGCAGGCGGGTTTGAGGCGTGATTAGCGTAGCTAATTGCGCAATATCCGGTAAAAAATCAGCGCCTATTGGCCATTTTACGATGTTCGCGCCGGTTTGCTGAGCGACCATCAGCCACGGAATCAGGTTGGCGTGGTGTTCCGCCTCGCTGACGATAATCTCATCGCCCGGCTGAAGACGGGGCCGGGCGTAGCTTTGCGCGACCAGATTGATCGCTTCTGTCGTTCCTTTCGTCCAGACGATAGCGCGGGGATCTTTGGCATGGAGCAGAGCGGCAACCTGCTCTCTCGTGCCTTCAAACCGTTGGGTCAATGCCTGTGCTCCGCGATGCTGGCTGCGGTGTACCGTGCCGCTTTCACTGCGATAGAACCGTTGTACCGCATCAATGACGACCTGGGGTTTCAGTGCGGTTGCGGCGCTATCAAGATACACCGTCGGATGCTGAAGTGCGGGGAATTGCTGGCGAAAGGTCGCAGGAGTAAACGGCGTCATAGGTATCCTCTTTTGGAGGGCAGATCCTGTCCCATTTTGCTCGGTGAGACAAGTTTAGGACTATACTTAGTATGATTTTATGGAAAAAAAACCAACTCTTGCTAAGCTTTAAAGTGTTAAATTTCAGGGTTTCCTGATGCATAAGGTTAATTGGAAGAAACATAAATTTGATGAGGGCTAATTATGAAGAATAAAATCTCTATTTTTGCCGCTGTCGTAATGGCATTTTCTCTGGCCGCCTGTTCTAGCAACTATGTTTTACATACCAATGACGGACGTACCATTATTTCTGACGGCAAACCCAAAGTGGATAATGATACCGGTATGATCAGCTATACCGATGCCTATGGTCAGAAGCAGCAAATTAGCCGTGATAATGTTAGGGAAATGGTGGAAGCGAAGTAATTATGCTGCAACGTTAATCCCGATAAAAACGCCAGCGCCAGAGACGCTGGCGTTTTTGTTTTATCGTAAGCAAAAAAAAGCACCGCTATTGCGGTGCCATATAAAAAATCACTTTAAACAGACAGGGTAAATGTACAGGAAGTGAATAAGGTAGACTTGCTACCATAATCTGCAAAAGACAGACAAACAAATAGCAAACACAACATCACAACCACAAGCCAAAAGCACTTCAGGTTACCCCTCTGCACTTTTCGTTCCGGCTCAGGAAGTTGCGCTAATATAGGTATTTGCTGGTACATCCTCAACGGACAATTTATAATGTCTCGGATAAAAAAAACTAATGGATGTACCCGTTGTCATGTGTTGCAGATAGGCCGACCGTCGTCGATGACATTAATTGCTTAGGCAGCTAATTGACTGGTGTGTTTCCCGCGATCCTCGTTCTGCATCTTTAGATTTATCGGGTATTAATGTGTTCGATCACTCGCTGGTTCAGCGCAAATAAAAAGATTTCGTTCATGTCAAAACGTTTACCTCCGCTGAATGCATTACGCGTTTTTGATGCGGCGGCTCGCCACTTGAGTTTTACCAAAGCGGCGGAAGAATTGTTTGTTACTCAGGCTGCCGTCAGCCATCAGATTAAGTCACTGGAGGATTTTCTGGGGCTGAAGCTATTTCGTCGCCGTAATCGCTCTTTGCTGCTGACGGAAGAGGGACAAAGCTATTATCTTGATATAAAGGAAATTTTTTCGTCTATCAATGAGGCGACGAGAAAGCTTCAGTCGCGCAGCGCGAAAGGGGCCTTAACCGTCAGCCTGTTACCCAGTTTCGCCATTCACTGGCTGGTGCCACGGTTGTCGAGTTTTAATACCGACTATCCGGGCATTGATGTTCGTATTCAGGCCGTGGATCGTGAAGAGGATCGTTTGGCGGACGATGTCGACGTCGCGATTTTTTACGGTCGCGGAAACTGGCCGGGATTGCGGGTAGAGAAACTGTATGCGGAATATCTGCTTCCGGTTTGTTCTCCTTTGCTCCTGACCGGCGAACATCCGTTGAAAACGCCGAACGATTTGGCTGCTCATACGCTGTTGCACGATGCTTCTCGGCGTGACTGGCTGTCCTATACGCGCCAGCTTGGCGTGCAAATTAATGTGCAGCAAGGGCCGATTTTCAGCCACAGCGCCATGGTGTTGCAGGCCGCGATTCACGGGCAGGGCGTCGCGCTGGCGAACAATGTGATGGCGCAAACGGAGATCGAGGCCGGACGGCTGGTCTGTCCGTTTAACGATGTGCTGGTTAGCCGGAATGCTTTTTATCTGGTATGTCATGACAGTCAGGCAGAACTGGGTAAAATAGCCGCCTTTCGCCATTGGATTCTGGCGCGAGCAGCCAGTGAACAGGAAAAATTTCGTTTTCGCTATGATAACGGTACGCGCTGAAGCCGCACCGTTGTTTATGGTATCTCGCTCGACCGAATAACTTATGTAGGTAACCACGATGAATAGTCGTTTTATGCTGGTGTTTGCTGCTATCAGCGGTTTCGTTTTTGTCGCGCTGGGGGCGTTTGGCTCCCACGTTCTTAGCAAGACGCTGGGTGCGAAGGAGCTTGGCTGGTTGCATACCGGCCTTGAGTATCAGGCATTTCACACGCTGGCGATTCTGGTGTTGGCGGTCGCCATGCAGCAGCGTACCAATTTGTGGTTTTACTGGAGTAGCATTTTTCTGGCGTTAGGTACGGTACTCTTCAGCGGAAGTTTGTACTGTCTGGCGCTTTCCCATCTTAAGCTTTGGGTTTATGTGACGCCGATTGGCGGCACCTGTTTTCTGGTGGGATGGATATTAATCGTGATTGGCGCACTGCGTCTGAAGAGAAAGGCTGAACGCCATGAATAAAGTCATTTTGTATTGTCGCCCAGGGTTTGAGAAAGAGTGTGCGGCGGAAATCACCGAAAAAGCGACACAGTACGAGGCCTATGGCTTTGCTCGGGTAAAAGAGAACAGTGGTTACGTCGTATTTGAGTGCTATCAGCATGATGATGCTGAACGACTGGTGAAGACGCTACCGTTTCACGAGCTGATTTTTGCCCGCCAGATGTTCGTTAGTGGCGAACTACTGCGCGATCTGCCGCCGGACGATCGTATCACGCCAATTGTCGGCATGTTGTCGGGAGCCATTGAACGGGCGGGCGCGCTGCGTGTTGAAGTTCCGGACACCAATGAAAGCAAAGAGCTGATGAAGTTCTGCCGCAAATTCACGGTGCCGCTGCGTGCCGCGTTTCGTGAACAAAACATTTTGCTGGGCTATGAAAAGGCCGATAGGCCGGTTCTGCACGTGTTATTCATTGCTCCCGGCTGTTGCTATGTCGGT
This sequence comes from Samsonia erythrinae, assembly GCF_004342665.1. Classification (GTDB taxonomy): domain Bacteria; phylum Pseudomonadota; class Gammaproteobacteria; order Enterobacterales; family Enterobacteriaceae; genus Samsonia; species Samsonia erythrinae. The sequence continues at coordinate 180,766 of NZ_SMBY01000001.1, forward strand.
TATTCTTACAGCAATAACAACTCGCCGTTTTATATGGGCATTCCACGGCTCAAGTTCCCCGCCGATGCGCCGAGCCGTTCGACTCTGAAGCTGGAAGAAGCGTTTCATGTCTTTATTCCTGCGGATGAATGGGATGAACGTCTGGGAAGCGGGATGTACGCGGTGGATTTGGGGGCGTGTCCCGGCGGCTGGACTTATCAACTGGTCAAACGCAGTATGATGGTTTATGCGGTAGATAATGGGCCAATGGCCCCCAGCCTGATGGAAACCGGACAGGTCATGCACCATCAGGCCGACGGTTTTCGTTTCGAGCCGCCGCGTAATAATGTGTACTGGTTAGTGTGCGACATGGTGGAGAAACCGGCGAAAGTCACGAGCCTGATGAGCGACTGGCTGGTAAAAGGCTGGTGCCGCGAAGCGATTTTCAACCTGAAATTGCCGATGAAAAAGCGCTACGAGGAAGTTGCGCAGAATCTGACGCGGCTGCGCGAGCGCCTGAGTGAGAATGGGATTAATGCGCAAGTGCATGCCAAGCATTTGTATCACGATCGTGAGGAGATCACCGTGCACGTTCGCCGTTTCTGGAGTGCGGTGCCTGGCCGCCGTGACGAGCGGTAACATTGTACGCGCCTGTTTTGAACCGGTCGATACGGTACAAGTCGGCATAAGTGGCCCGAGAGGCCGCTTATGCCGGTAATCTCAACTGTTGCAGATTGCCATTGAGCGTCAGGTCGGTACGCAGGGTCGCCACCTGACGGCTGATCAGCGCCATCTCTTTATGTTGTTCCAGCTTCTTACGCCACTTCTCTGGTATGGCGTCCAATTGCTGATACAGCGCCTCCAGACTCCCGGCCTGCCGTAAGAGCTGCGCCGCGCTTTTCGGGCCAATGCCGCTGACGCCGGGGATCTTGCTGCTGCTAATGCCGGCAAGCCCCCAATAGTCCGTCAGCTGCTGCGGTGCAACGCCGAACTCCTGTTCAATGAAGGGTAAATCCAGCCAGCGTTTTTGAAAGTAATCTCTGATCTGGATGGTGGGCGCCAATAGCTGGCAGTACCCTTTATCGGTTGAAACGATCGTTGCCTGATGTCCGGTCGATGACAGTTTGATCGCCAGCGTGGCGGCCAGATCGTCGGCTTCATTGCCGGGGCTATGCCAGCTCGCCACGCCAGCCGCGGCAAAAGCGGCCTTGATCTGCGGGAGTTCCTGTTTCAGGTTTTCCGGCATCGGCGCGCGCCCCGCTTTGTAATCCGGCAAGAGCTGGTGGCGCCAGCTCAGTTCGCGATCCTCATCATCAAACACGGCGACGGCATGGGTGGGGCGGCTGTGTTGTAAGAGCTGATGCAGGGCATGTTGGCATGCCGTGACACAGGGAGAGCCCTGTACCGCATGGATGCGACGTATCAGATTGAGTGCGTCGACAATCAGCAAATGGGCGGGCATAGCGTAATTCCTGAGAGTGCTATCCGTGATAAAAGAGGGAAGCTGAGCTTCCCCCGCGTAGGTATCGATAGCGCGGTCGATTATGCGCAGATTTCGTAGCAGGGAATGTAAGCACTGCCGGGGAGCTTCATGCGCTGTTGCGCGACGAAGCCCTGTAACAGAGTGTCCATGCTTTTCATTATCTGCGGATCGCCATGAATTTTGTAAGGCCCGCGCTGTTCAATGGCCTGAATGCCGACTTCTTTCACATTACCCGCGACGATGCCGGAGAACGCACGGCGCAGGGCCGCGGCAAGCTCTTCTGCCGGTTGGTTGGGGTGCAAATTGAGCGCGGCCATGTTTTCATGCGTCGGTTCGAACGGCAATTGCAAATCCGGCGCGATGCGCAGCGACCAGTTAAAACTGTAGGCGTCCCCCGAGTGACGACGGCTTTCTTTCACTTGCGGCATCGCTTTTTTCATCTGCCGGGCGACGTCTGCGGCATCATTAATGATGATCGAGTAATAGCGGCGTGCCTGACGGCCCAGCGTACCGACAATGAACTCATCCAGCACGCGAAAATAGTCTGCGCTTTCCTCTGGTCCCGTCAGGATTATCGGCAACACCTGCTCGCTGTTTTCCGGGTTCATCATGATGCCCAGCAGGTAAAGGAACTCTTCTGCCGTCCCTACGCCGCCGGGGAAAATGATGATGCCATGTCCGATGCGGACAAATGCTTCCAGACGTTTTTCGATGTCCGGCATGATAATCAGCTCATTGACCAGCGGGTTTGGCGGCTCGGCGGCGATGATGGATGGCTCGGTCATACCGATAAAACGTCCATCTTTGTAGCGCTGCTGCGCATGGCCGACCGCGGCGCCTTTCATTGGCGCTTCCATTGCGCCCGGACCGCACCCCGTGCAGATGTTGAGTTCACGCAGGCCGAGCTGGCTGCCCACCTTGCGGGCATACAGGTATTCGGTTTCATTAATCGAATGGCCGCCCCAGCACACGACCATGTTCGGTTCTTCCCCAACGTGGAGGGCTCTGGCATTGCGCAAGATGGAAAACACCAGATTGGTGATGTGGGCGGAATTTTCCAGGTTGAGGTTCTGATAGTGCCCTGCGCTGGTGATTTGGCCGTTGACAAAAAGAATGTCGCGCAGGACGGCGAACAGGTTCGCCTGCAATGCGCGGATAATGTTGCCGTCTACGAAGGCATCTTCCGGCGGGTTGACCAATTCCAGTTTGACGCCGCGTTCGCGGCGCAGCACGTTGATATCAAAATCTTCATAACGAGACAGCAGTTCTTTGCTGTTGTCTGTCTGGCTTCCGGAATTCAATACGGCAAGAGAACAGTTGCGAAACAAACGGTAGAGATCGCTGCTGGCGGTGCTTTTCAGCATGTCCACTTCCAACTGCGATAACAAATCCATCGATCCCAATGGGCTGATATGTGTAATCAATTTTGCTCCTTGAAATGCAATATAATTCGCAATGCCAAAACCGACTTGAACGCGGTTGAGGCGCTGTGGCTCTGTTTGTCTGGCATACCACCTTAGCGCGCGGCCAGTCTTTTTTCCAATGTTGGCGGTGCTCTTCGCGAGCACTTGCGCGGCATTACGCATTATTACCTTAAAGACACGCGGTTGATTGGTCGGTTACTGGCGCGGCAGGCGTCCATTTGGCGGATTAAAGGGAGAGTTACTGCGCCACGGGTTGATATCCAGCCCGCCTCGTCGGGTATAGCGAGCATATACGCTGAGTTTTTCCGGCTGATAATAGCGCGTCAGGTCATTAAAAATTCGTTCCACACACTGCTCGTGAAATTCGTTATGATGACGGAATGAAACGATGTAGCGCAGCAGCGCTTCACGGTTGATGCGCTTGCCGCGATAGTGAATTTGTACTGAACCCCAGTCGGGCTGATGGGTGATCAAACAGTTGGATTTCAGCAGGTGGCTGACCAGCGTTTCTTCAACGACAGGGGCATCCTGCACGTTGGCGGCCAGATAGTCGGCGTTGAAGTCGTAATTATCTATCTGAATGTCTTGCTCGTCGATGCACTCGCCGGCGAATGCGGCCAGAGGTTGGCTCTCAAGCTCGCTGAGTTTGAAAAGCGTGACGCTCACGTCGCCTTGTGCGCAGTGTGACAGATCCCTGGCTAACGTTGCGCGCACGCTCTCCCAACTGCCGAATGTCGTCTGGTTAAAGCTATTCAGGTACAGTTTAAAGCTTTTTGACTCTATCAGGTTGAGACTTTCTGCGTTGAGGCGCACTTCGCCGACGGCAACCTGAGGGACACCGCGGGCGTTGAGCCAGGAGAGTTCATAGAGCGTCCAGATGTCTGCGCCATGAAACGGCAGGCTGTCTGGATGAAGACCGAGCGGTTCGCGATTCAGGCTGCGCGGTACGGGTTGCAGAAGCGCGGCATTATAATGATCGTGATAGGGGGTGGGCTTCCCCAGCGTCAGGTCGCTTAAGGCCTGATGCTTGTCGTAAACGGACATGCTGATACCTTCGGTATGATAAACGTGATGATGAATAGTGTAACCTGACTAAAAGAGTGATGAAAAAAATTATGGAAAATGGGGTGGTTTCGGCATTGGCCGCGTTTACCCAGCGCTATGTGGAACACTGGCAGCAGCAGAAGGGGCATTTGCCCGCCAGTGACGCGCTGTATGGAGTGCCTTCTCCGTGCATTGTCGAAAATCGCGGAGAGGCGGTTTACTGGGCGCCGCAGCCTTTTTCTCCCTCTGCCACGCTGGATGGGGTGGCGCGCGCGCTGGAAATTGGCTTGCACCCTGATATCCACCCCTTCTATACCACACAGTATGCCGGCGATATGGCGGCGCAGTTCGATTCACTCTCCTGCCAACTGTTGCAGGTGTGGAGTGAAGAGGATTTCACCCGTATGCAGGAAAACCTGATTGGCCATTTGCTAACCCAGAAACGTCTTAAGCTCCCGCCGACGCTATTTTTAGCGACGACGGATTCTGACATGACGATGGTATCGCTCTGTAATGTTTCCGGGGAAGTGATACTGGAGGTATTCGGAACGAAAAAGCGTCAGGTTTTAGCGCCGACGCTGGCTGAATTTCTTTCTGACCTTAATCCGGTAGCCTTCTAATGATTAATCGGGTTTTACGTTTGAGCTTGTAAGAGATCTCTTACATTTGCTGTAAGAAATGTCTTCTCTTTAATATTGAAGTATGGTTTCAGTTTTAATTTTTTATTTATTATCAATTGGTTATTATAATTTTTCGTAATATTGTTTAAGATCTATTGAGAAAGGTTGTTACTTACCCCTTGCCGAACGCTGGCAATTAATACATCTTATTACCTAAAATAGTAACCGGTTACAGTGTGTGTAACGGTGACTATCGGTAACAAAATAACGTTACCTTATTCGACCTGTTTTCAGGAAGAAACCGGGTTTCAGGATGAAATCAAGGACACCTCCAGGAAGGAGATTGAGAGCCGATTAGGAATATCGGTGGGGCAGGAGCCTAAAGGGATTGAATCACGGATGAGACAGGATGGAAACGTCAGGAAGAAAGTGGGACGCCAGCAGGGATTGTGGGTCAGGATGACCAAATAAGGAAAAGTTTTCATGGATGAGCAGGGATGCAAATGTGTAGCGGGATAGCTATAAAACGAACCGGGGGTACTGAGCAATCAGTACCCCCAATTTTTTGCGGTGAATATTGATCGGCCAGGCCATGAGAGGGCGAAGATTGGGCGCGGCGAATATCAGTGCTATGCTTTGCCGCCATTAATGTCGACTTCAGGGGCGAGATGCCACATGAGTAGAGAACATCGGGTTCGTCAGTCATTATTCGCGATTGAGCGCGCACTGCGGGAAAGCCCTTTTTGGCAGGTTGTTCCGCCGGAGGATGAGGCGTTTAACAGTACGGAGCCGTTCAGCCTTGATACCATGCGGCCCGAAGAGTGGTTACAGTGGGTGTTTTTGCCGCGCATGCATGCTTTATTGGATAGTGAGTTAGCGCTGCCCGACGAGCTGTCGCTGCTTCCCTATTTTGAAGAGGCGTTGCAAGGCTCGCCGGAAGAGACGGCGGCTATCCTGTCGCACATCGGGCTGTTGGATGCGTTATTCCGCCCGGAGACGTCGGATGGTGCAGCGCACGATGCTTGAGATCGTTTATCAGGATGAGCATCTGGTGGCCGTCAATAAACCCAGCGGCTGGCTAGTCCATCGCAGCTGGCTGGATCGCAAAGAAAAGGTCGTGGTAATGCAGACCGTGCGCGATCAGATCGGCCAGCATGTGTATACCGTTCATCGTCTTGACCGGCCAACATCCGGTGTGCTGCTGCTGGCGTTGTCCAGCGAGGTGGCGCGAGCACTGTCGCAGCAGTTTGAATCGCATCAGATGCAGAAAACTTATCACGCCGTTGTGCGGGGTTATGTTCAGGGGGACGGTGTGATCGACTATGCGCTGACCGAAGAGCTGGACAAGATCGCGGATAAGTTTGCCAATCCGGATAAAGCCCCGCAGCCCGCAGTTAGTCATTACCATTCTCTGGCGCAGGTTGAAATGCCTGTCGCTATCGGCCGTTATTCCACGGCGCGCTACAGTTTGGTGGCGCTGAATCCACAGACCGGGCGTAAGCATCAGCTACGTCGTCATATGTCACATATCCGGCATCCGATTATCGGCGATACCGCCCATGGCGATCTGCGGCATAATCGCGGTATGGCGGCCCATTTCTCCTGCGGCAGGCTGATGTTGCATGCCAGCGAGTTACAGTTGAATCATCCGGTGAGTGGTGAGCGTTTAACGTTGCAGGCGCGCTGGGATGCGCCGTGGCAGGGCGTGATGAGGCAGTTTGGCTGGCAAGGGATTCTCCCTGATTTTGAAAGGGTTGAGTTTCCTGCCGAGTCAGGTCAGGATAGCGGGCACCTCATTGGGTCATATTTGACATCGTAATGTGTCGTATTAAAAAGGGAGTCGGGAGCATGGCGCAGATTGGCGTTTTTGTCGGTACGGTCTACGGAAATGCATTGCTGGTGGCTGAAGAAGCGGAAAACATTCTCAGAGCGCGCGGCCATGAGGTCAACGTCTTTGAAGAGGCAACGCTTGAGTCCTGGCTGGACTACCGTGAACACTTCGTTTTAGTGGTTACGTCGACGACAGGACAAGGGCAATTGCCTGACGCTATCGTTCCGCTTTATGCCGCACTACGCGAGAGCGGGGGCTATCAGCCTGCGTTGCGCTATGGCGTGATTGCGTTGGGCGACAGCAGCTATCCGAATTTTTGCGCGGGTGGCCACCTGTTTGATGCACTGTTGCAGGAAATCGGCGCTAAGCGTTTGGGGGATGTTCTGGAAATCGATGCGACCGAACACCCTGAACCTGAAGTGATCTCATGTCCGTGGGTTGAAGCGTGGGCTGAACGGATTGACGCACAGTAATTTTCACTGAAGTAAACAACGGGAGCCAACGCTCCCGGTTTTGCTGTACTAGCGGTTTTTGGTCAATTTGTCTAAATCAGCCTCGATTTCGGCGATTTTGTTTGAGACCACGCTTTCAAGATGGCGCAGATCGTCGAGGATTTTACGTTTCAGATCGACTTCCACCTGTTCTTTTTGGCAGATGTTATCCAGCTCTTCAATCACATAACGTAGGTTTGGGCTAATCTCGTTGATCTCTTTATAGCCTTGCCCGCTGTTATCGGACACGATGGTTTTGCGCTGGCGAGGATATTTGAACTTTACGCTCTTGGCGAAAAATTCGCCTTTATCCTTGCGGAAATAAATCTTCAAAATGTCGTTGTTTGCTTCCTGACGCAGGCTATAGCGATCGATATCATCGGGATTGGTAATGCCCAGGCTTTTCAGATTGTCATACATAGCGTCACCCTCTCGGTTTATCTGGTTCTGATTCTCATGTCAGCGAGAACCTACGCTGCTCATATCTAACATACTTCAGGTTGCCGGTGCGTGAGTTCTACAACACCGACGTATTCAGGCGTGACTAAATAACGTCTTGCTCAGGCGTAAAAAAACGGCGGGTTATTTAACCCGCCGTTTTTCGTTTAGTCGATAGAGCGCAACAACTCATTGATACCCACTTTACCGCGGGTTTTGGCATCCACTTTCTTCACAATAACGGCGCAGTAGAGGCTGTGGCTGCCGTCTTTGGATGGCAGGCTGCCGGAAACCACGACGGAACCCGCCGGGACGCGGCCGTAGTGAATTTCGCCGGTTTCACGATCGTAAATGCGGGTACTTTGGCTGATGAACACGCCCATGGAAATCACGGAGCCTTCTTCGACGACAACGCCTTCCACCACTTCAGAACGCGCGCCGATGAAGCAGTTGTCTTCAATGATGGTCGGGTTAGCCTGTAGCGGTTCGAGAACGCCGCCAATACCTACGCCGCCGGACAGGTGAACATTTTTACCGATTTGGGCGCAGGAGCCGACGGTGACCCAGGTATCCACCATTGTGCCTTCATCGACGTAGGCGCCGATGTTGACATAGGATGGCATCAGGACGGTATTGCGGGCGATATAAGCGCCGCGACGCACGCTGGCCGGCGGTGCAACGCGAACCCCTTCACGTTGAAAACGCGCTTCATCATAGTCCGCAAACTTCATCGGCACTTTATCGAAAAAGCGCGTTTCTCCGCCTTCGATAAGGTGGTTGTCGTTAATGCGGAAAGAGAGCAGCACGGCTTTTTTCAGCCATTGATGAGTAACCCATTGGCCATCAATTTTCTCTGCAACGCGCAGCACACCGCTATCCAGCAGGTTGATTGCCTGATTGACGGCTTCACGCGTGGCGGCGTCTGCATTGGCCGGAGTGATTTCAGCGCGGCGCTCAAAAGCCGTCTCGATGATGTTCTGTAGTTGTTGGTGCATCCTGATTTCTCTTTCCTGATTGTAAAAATTAACCCAATGGTACTTTATCGTTTGGGTTTAGGGCTTCTGTCAACCGTTCTTGTAATTTAAGGCGTAATTCCGGCTTCAATGCCCGCCGGTCGCTGTCGGCCAGAATGAAAAGATCCTCTACCCGTTCCCCGATGGTGGAAATGCGCGCGCCGTGCAGCGACAGGTTGAAATCGGCGAAGATTTCCCCGATACGCGCCAGTAAACCCGGCTGGTCAAGCGCGCTGAGCTCCATATAACTGCGCCTGTCCGTATGGGTTGGCAGAAAGTTGACTTCGGTTGGCACGCTGAAGTGACGCAGCTTGGGCGAGGGCCGGCGCACGCGAGGGTGTTGATAGTGTTTCTGTGTCAGCGCCTGTTCCAGCGCATGACGGATCATATCGTGTCGATCCGGTGCCAGCGGGCTGCCATCCGGTTCCAGCACGATAAACGTATCCATCGCCATGCCGTCACGGCTGGTAAAGATTTGTGCGTCGTGGACGCTGAGGTTACGTCTGTCCAACTCGCCGGCGACGGCGGCGAAAAGATAAGGTCTGTCCGGACTCCAGATAAAGATTTCCGTGCCGCCGCGGCTGGCCTGATGGCTGATGAGTACCAGCGGTTTATTGGTATCATGTTCCAGCAGGTGGCGCGCGTGCCACGCAAGCTGATTGGGCGAATGGCGTAGGAAGTAATCGGCGCGACAGCGGCTCCAGATGTGATGCAGCGCTTCTTCGTCGATGTTATCCATGCGCAGTAATGCAAGCGCCTGCAAGCGGTGATGCCGCACGCGCTCGCGTAAATCCGGCGTATTTTGCATGCCGCGACGCAATTGTTTCTCCGTGGCGAAATAGAGTTCGCGTAACAGGCTCTGCTTCCAGCTGTTCCACAGCGTTTCATTGGTGGCGCAGATATCGGCAACCGTCAGGCTAACCAGATAACGTAAGCGGGTTTCGCTTTGCACTTCCGTGGCGAATTGCTGAATGACGGTGGGATCCTGAATATCACGACGCTGTGCCGTGACGGACATCAGCAGGTGGCAGCGCACCAGCCAGGAGACCAACTGGGCTTCACGCGAGTTTAATTCGTGTAACGCGGCAAACTCCAGCACATCCTGCGCGCCCAGTTCGGAGTGATCGCCGCCACGCCCTTTGGCGATATCGTGGAACAGCGCCGCTAATAGCAGCAGTTCAGGCTGGGGCAGGCGCGGATAAAGTTCCACGCACAAAGGGTGCTGTGGGCGCGTCTCTTCATCGGCAAAGCTTTCTAGTTTCAGCAGGACGCGGATAGTGTGTTCATCCACGGTATAGGCATGAAACAGATCGAACTGCATCTGGCCGACGATATTGCCCCACAGTGGCATATAGGCCCACAGCACGCTGTGGCGGTGCATCGGCAGTAGCGCGCGGCTGACGGCATAAGGATGGCGCAAAATATTCATGAACAGTTGGCGCGCTTCTGGAATGGTGCAGAGCGGGCTGCTCAAGTGGCGCCGCGCGTGGCGTAGCTGGCGCAGGGTCGTGGAGTAGATGCCCTGGATATCGCGGTTGCGCACCATCAGATAGAACATACGCATGATGGCTTCCGGTTTTTTGATAAACAGCGCTTCATCGCGCAGATCCACCAGATTGCCGCGTAGTTGGAATTCGTCATCAATCGGGCGCGGTTTTTCATTCGCATCCAGCGCCAGAATTGCTTCGTCAAAGAGCTGTAGCAGCATCTGGTTCAATTCGCTGACGCGGCGCGTCATACGGTAGAAATCCTTCATCATGCGCTCTACGGGCGTATTGCCTTCGCCCTGATATTGCAACAAATGCGCGACGTTAAGCTGCCTATCGAACAGCAGACGGTTGTCGTAACGCGGCAGGATCAAGTGTAGAGCGAAGCGGATACGCCACAAAAAACTCTGACAGTCGTTAAGCTCTTTGCGTTCGGCTTCCGTCAGAAAGCCAAACCCGACCATTTCGTCGAGTGAGGTGGCGCCAAAGTGACGTCTTGCGACCCATAACAGGGTATGGATGTCGCGTAGCCCGCCCGGGCTGCTTTTGATATCGGGTTCCAGATTGTAGCTGGTGCTGTGATAGCGCTGATGGCGTTCCTGCTGTTCGGTGATTTTTGCCGGAAAAAATTCTGATGACGGCCAGAAGTCGTCGCTGAACACCTGTTTTTGCAGCGTGAGAAACAGCGCGACGTCACCGCATATCATGCGGGATTCGATCAGGTTGGTTGCGACGGAAATATCGGCGCGTCCTTGCTCTAAGCACTCTTCCAACGTTCGGACGCTATGTCCCACTTCCAGCTTTAGATCCCACAGCAGGGTAATGAATTGGCCGACGCGCTGGGAATGCTCATCGCTGAGTTTGGTGTGGCTTAATACCAGCAGGTCGATATCGGAAAGCGGGTGCAGTTCGCCGCGGCCATAGCCGCCTACCGCGACCAACGCCGTTTGCGCGATGTTTTCAAAACCGTAAAAATACCAGAGCCGTTGTAACAAACGGTCGATAAACAGCGTTCTGGCATCAATCAGCTTTTCTGCGCTAACGCCGGAACGGAATTCTGAACCAAGCCAGAGCTGGAACAGCTCCAATTGCTGTTTCAACGTATGACAGTTCAACATGTCGTCAGAATAGGTTAACGGCGAGAGAGGGAGCGGTACTGTCGTGATGGCGTCGGCAAGACTGTCTGATGGGGCGTTATCAGGAAACATGTTGTCTGAAGGAAAGCGTTTTTCTGTCATAGCGCAACCCATAAAAAAGCCGGCGACCGCCGGCTTCGTGTTTATTGTTCATGCGTAATAATGTTGGGGATCGTATCGTCCTTACGCAACGTCATTATTTCGCAGCCGTTATCGGTTACCACAATAGTATGCTCATACTGTGCCGACAAGCTGCGATCTTTGGTTTTCACCGTCCAACCGTCTTTCATGGTGCGGATACGGTAATCACCGGCGTTGAGCATGGGCTCGATGGTAAACGCCATCCCTGCCTGTAACACTACGCCGCCGTCATCGGCATCGTAGTGCAGAACCTGCGGCTCTTCATGGAAGCCTTTACCGATACCGTGACCACAATATTCACGCACGACGGAGAAATTGTTGCCTTCCGCAAATTGCTGGATCGCTTTGCCCAGCGTGCGCAGGCGAATCCCCGGTTTAACCATTTTCAGCGCCAGATAGAGGCTTTCTTGCGTAATACGGCAAAGACGTTCACCCAGAATGGTTGGCTTGCCCGCGATAAACATTTTTGACGTATCACCGTGGAAACCATCTTTGATCACCGTAACGTCGATGTTGACGATATCGCCATCCTTCAGGATTTTTTCTTCGCTTGGAATACCGTGACACACCACTTCATTGATGGAGATACAAACGGATTTCGGGAAGCCGTGATAGCCCAGACAAGCGGAAATCGCCTGCTGTTTATTCGTAATATGATCGTGACAAATTCTGTCTAATTCGGCGGTACTGATGCCCGGCACCACGTGGGGTTCGATGATTTCCAGAACTTCGGCAGCCAGACGCCCGGCTACGCGCATTTTTTCGATGTCTTCAGGGGTTTTAATTGATATTGCCATTGGTGGTCGTCCACAGGTGCCATATAAGACACGAGAATTAAGATGAATAACTAATAACTTATGTTATCAGCCTCGCGGCAGGCTTGCCAATTATCATTCGAATGACGGGAATGGCGGCGCAACAAATGTTGGTGTCGACAAGGGATTTATGGTATAAAGCGCGCCGGTGATCCGGCTGGGTATCGGTTATTCGGTATTCAACGGCATCGACTAAACTCACTTTGTGTCAATAACACACACATGTCGGCACGTTCGCCGGGGTGCTCTGAAGGTGGCTTCACCGGAGGGGTCGGCGCAATGGGACATGTGGAGGCATAACCCCATACTTAATTAATAGAGGTAATCATGGCAACTGTTTCCATGCGCGATATGCTCAAGGCTGGCGTACACTTTGGTCACCAGACCCGTTACTGGAACCCGAAAATGAAGCCATTCATCTTCGGCGCGCGTAACAAAGTTCACATCATCAACCTTGAAAAAACGGTACCGATGTTCAACGACGCGCTGGCCGAGCTGAGCAAAATTGCTTCTCGCAAAGGCAAGATTCTGTTCGTTGGTACGAAACGCGCAGCAAGCGAAGCGGTAAAAGATGCAGCCAACAACTGCGATCAGTTCTTCGTGAACCATCGTTGGTTGGGCGGTATGCTGACTAACTGGAAAACCGTTCGTCAGTCCATCAAACGTTTGAAAGATCTGGAAACCCAATCTCAAGACGGCACGTTCGACAAGCTGACCAAAAAAGAGGCGCTGATGCGTACTCGTGAGCTGGACAAGCTGGAAAACAGCCTGGGCGGTATCAAAGATATGGGCGGTCTGCCAGACGCGCTGTTCGTTATCGACGCCGATCACGAGCACATCGCCATCAAAGAAGCTAACAACCTGGGTATTCCTGTATTCGCCGTAGTAGATACCAACTCCGATCCGGATGGCGTTGACTACATCATCCCGGGCAACGATGACGCAATCCGTGCAGTTAGCCTGTACCTGAGCGCTGTTGCTACTGCTGTCCGTGAAGGCCGTTCTCAGGATCTGGCTGTGCAGGCAGAAGAAGGCTTAGTCGAAGCTGAATAATAAGTCTGGCTCGTTGAGCCCTTATTAACCAGGTAGTACTAGTTTGGTTAGGGGCCTTTTTATGGCCCCTTTTTCACTTTTAAAGCTGTTTGGTCGTGACGACCGGGCAGAACAAATCTTCCGAGGATTTTAGAATGGCTGAAATTACCGCATCCCTGGTAAAAGAGCTGCGTGAGCGTACCGCCGCTGGCATGATGGAATGTAAGAAAGCGCTGGTTGAAGCTAACGGCGACATCGAGCTTGCTATCGAGAACATGCGTAAATCCGGCGCGATCAAAGCGGCGAAAAAAGCAGGTAACGTTGCTGCCGATGGCGTGATCAAAACCAAGATCGACGGTAACTATGCTGTGATTCTGGAAGTTAACTGCCAGACTGACTTTGTTGCTAAAGATGCCGGTTTCCAGGCGTTTGCCGACAAAGTGCTGGACGCTGCGGTTGCAGGCAAAATCACTGACGTTGAGGTGCTGAAGGCGCAGTTCGAAGATGAGCGCGTTGCGCTGGTGGCGAAAATCGGTGAGAACATCAACATTCGCCGCGTTTCCGCTCTGGAAGGCGAAGTGCTGGGCAGCTATCAGCACGGTGCGCGCATCGGCGTTCTGGTTGCGGCGAAAGGCGCTGATGAAGAGCTGGTTAAACATCTGGCGATGCACGTTGCGGCAAGCAAACCTGAATTCGTTAAGCCAGAAGACGTGTCTGCTGACGTGGTAGAAAAAGAGTACCAGGTTCAGTTGGAAATCGCGATGCAGTCCGGCAAGCCGAAAGAAATCGCAGAGAAAATGGTTGAAGGCCGTATGAAGAAATTCACCGGCGAAGTTTCTCTGACTGGCCAGCCTTTCGTTATGGACCCGGCCAAATCTGTAGGTCAGTTGCTGAAAGAACACAATGCTGATGTAACAAGCTTCATCCGTTTCGAAGTGGGTGAAGGTATTGAGAAAGTTGAGACTGATTTTGCTGCTGAAGTTGCAGCAATGAGCAAGCAGTCTTAATAGTAAAAAAAGAGCCGCCAGTTGGCGGTTCCTTTTTATCCAGCCGAAATAGTTTCAGTACACCTGACTTCCTGCGTTCAGCGGGATGGCTCGGGTGGAACGGTAACAACCCCCAATACGATGACAGCCTGTAGGACAAGAACACCATGGCAACCAATGCAAAACCCGTCTATCAACGAATCCTGCTGAAGCTCAGTGGCGAAGCTTTGCAGGGAACCGAAGGTTTTGGTATCGATGCGAGCATTCTGGATCGCATGGCTCAGGAAGTGAAAGAACTGGTTGAGTTAGGCATTCAGGTCGGTGTGGTTATCGGCGGTGGCAACCTGTTTCGCGGCGCGGGTTTGGCTAAAGCGGGTATGAACCGTGTTGTGGGCGACCACATGGGAATGCTGGCGACCGTCATGAATGGTCTGGCAATGCGCGATGCGTTGCACCGTGCCTATGTGAACGCTCGCCTGATGTCCGCCATTCCCTTGAATGGCGTTTGTGATAATTACAGTTGGGCGGAAGCGATCAGCCTGCTGCGCAATAATCGCGTCGTCATTTTCTCTGCCGGGACAGGCAATCCTTTCTTTACTACCGACTCTGCGGCCTGCCTGCGCGGTATTGAAATTGAGGCCGATGTCGTTTTGAAAGCGACGAAGGTCGATGGCGTGTACTCTGCCGACCCGGTAAAAGATCCGTCAGCGACGCTGTACGAGACGCTGACCTATCAGGAAGTGTTAGAACGTGAACTCAAAGTGATGGATCTTGCTGCATTCACACTGGCACGTGACCATAACTTGCCTATCCGTGTTTTCAACATGAATAAGCCCGGCGCGCTGCGTCGTGTTGTCATGGGTGAAAAAGAAGGGACGTTGATTAGTCAGTAATAACGGTTAACGCCAATTATGGGGTAGTATATTTCCAGTATTACCCCATACTCCAGCCGAGCGCTGGTATTAATTATTCACCGGGCTATGCGCTGGCATGGCCTGACAGGCAACCAGTTTTCAAGGGTTCACAACGTGACTAATGAAATCAGAAAAGATGCTGAAACGCGCATGGAAAAGTGTGTTGAAGCGTTTAAAAACCAGATCAGCAAAATTCGTACCGGTCGTGCATCACCGAGTATTCTCGATGGCATCCAGGTTGAATACTATGGCAGCGCAACGCCGCTGCGTCAGGTTGCTAACGTTGTCGTAGAAGATTCCCGCACGCTGGCGATTACGGTGTTCGATCGTTCTCTCGGTCCGGCGGTTGAGAAGGCGATCATGTCTTCCGATCTTGGTCTGAACCCGTCCTCTGCCGGCACCGTAATCCGTGTTCCACTGCCGCCGCTGACGGAAGAACGTCGTAAAGATCTGATCAAAGTGGT
This sequence comes from Samsonia erythrinae, assembly GCF_004342665.1. GTDB lineage: Bacteria > Pseudomonadota > Gammaproteobacteria > Enterobacterales > Enterobacteriaceae > Samsonia > Samsonia erythrinae. Next base: position 196,064 of record NZ_SMBY01000001.1, read on the forward strand.
TCGCGGTGAAGCTGAGCAAGGGCGTGTTTCTGTACGCAACGTGCGTCGTGATGCTAACGACAAGCTGAAAGCGCTGCTGAAAGATAAAGCGATCAGTGAAGATGATGAACGTCGCGCTCAGGACGACGTGCAAAAACTGACCGACAGCTTTATCAAGAAAGTGGATGCCGCACTGGCAGAAAAAGAAGCGGAGCTGATGGAGTTCTAATCAGGCCGTTGACTATTGCGTCGCAGGAAATCGGTGGATTGCCCCTTTTTCCTGCGGCGCTTTATTTTTATATTCGTCAGTCTTCAGATTGAACGCGCGTTATTTAAAACGAGAACGTTCTGTCCTGAAACCTGAATGACTGAGAGAGTATATAATGGCTGTTATGTCATAAATGGGTGAAGGCCAGCCCCTCTGGGCAGTAAATGATTTTTTGCCATGTGTTTCTGCGATGCTCGCGATTGTGACGAAGAGCAGAGACATATCATGGCAACCGCCTCAGACTTGTGTACCTTCCTGTCATCAAATCCGGTTATTCAGAGCATTTTAATGAAGCAACTGACAATTCTTGGTTCCACCGGCTCTATTGGCGTCAGTTCGCTGGCAGTGATTAAGGCTAATCCAGATAAATTTGCTGTACGCGCGTTAGCCGCCGGGCGCAATGTCAGGTTAATGCTGGAGCAGTGTCTGGCGTTCGAGCCCGCTTATGCCTCTATGGCGGATGAAGCTTCTGCCGCCGCGCTACGTCGGCAACTGGCGGAGCACGGTTGTAAAACCGACGTATTAGCCGGAGAACAGGCGGCCTGTGATCTTGCTGCATTGGACGGCGTCGATCAGGTGATGGCGGCGATTGTCGGGGCAGCCGGATTATTACCCACATTGTCTGCCATCCATGCGGGAAAGCAGGTGTTACTGGCGAATAAAGAATCGCTGGTGACCTGCGGACGTCTCTTTATGGACGCCGTCGCGCAAAGCGGCGCACAGCTGTTACCGATTGATAGCGAACATAATGCGATTTTTCAGAGTTTACCTGAGCAAATTCAGCGTCAATTAGGCTACTCTTCATTGTCACAATATGGGGTTGAGCGCATCATCCTGACCGGGTCCGGCGGGCCGTTTCGCGAAACGCCGCTGTCGGCGCTGGCGGAGATGACACCCGAACAGGCGTGTGCGCACCCAAACTGGTCAATGGGACGTAAAATCTCGGTTGATTCGGCCACGATGATGAATAAAGGGCTGGAATATATCGAAGCGCGCTGGCTGTTTAATGCGTCAGCCGAGCAGATGGAAGTCATTATTCATCCGCAGTCGGTGATTCATTCGATGGTGCGTTATCGCGACGGCAGTGTGCTGGCGCAATTAGGATCGCCCGATATGCGAACGCCGATTGCGCATGCCATGGCTTATCCCGAACGTGTGACATCGGGGGTCGCTGCGTTGGATTTTTGCCAGATCGGCGCGTTGACGTTTTTGACGCCGGACTATGCGCGATACCCTTGTTTACAACTGGCAATAGATGCCTGTAATCATGGTCAGTCGGCCACGACGGCATTGAATGCTGCGAATGAAATTGCCGTTGCCGCGTTTTTACAGTCGCAGATTCGCTTTACGGATATTGCAGCGGTAAATCGACATGTTGTTGAACAACTTACATTGCCGGAACCGGCTAGCGTTGAGGATGTGTTGTCCATCGATAGCTGGGCCAGACAGGCCGCAACACAGACCCTGACACATTACGCACGTTAGCCGAATAGACCCGTAGCACAATTTGTTCGTGTGCGGTGGAGGTGGTATAGTTTGCACCCTTCAACGGTCGGTTATGCGGAGTTTGTCGCACCGACGGTGAGGTTAAGCCGTGATCGCTCACGGCTTTTTTGCGCCATGGGGGTCTGATGTTACGGAAGGAATGTTGTATTTCTTGCTTGAGGAAATAAGTACGCGTTATGCCGTCCGATAATCAAAAAAACACTAACGATCTGTTACCCTCTGGGCCGCGCCATGTTGCCATTATTATGGATGGCAATGGTCGCTGGGCGAAAAACCGAGGGAAAATGCGGATTTTTGGCCATCAGGCTGGTGTAAAAGCCGTGCGACGTTCAGTCAGTTTCGCGGTGAACCAGAAACTGGACGCGTTGACGCTTTATGCATTTAGCAGTGAAAACTGGAACCGCCCGGCGCAAGAGGTTTCCGCCCTCATGGAGCTGTTCGTCCGGGCGCTGGACAGCGAAGTGAAAAGCCTCCATAAGCACAACGTTCGCCTGCGGGTGGTGGGTGACATCGGGCGCTTCAGCCCGCGTTTACAGGAGCGGATCCGCCGCTCGGAAGCGCTCACGGAAAATAATCAGGGGCTCACGCTGAATATTGCTGCGAATTACGGCGGGCGTTGGGATATTATTCAGGGAGTACGGCAACTTGCAGAACAGGTGCAGGAAGGCATTTTACGGCCTGATAGTATTAACGAAGCGTCATTATGTCAGTATATTTGCCTGAACGATCTGGCTCCGGTTGATTTGGTGATCAGAACCGGTGGAGAACACCGCATTAGTAATTTTTTGCTGTGGCAAATCGCTTACGCTGAACTTTACTTTACTGATGTCCTTTGGCCTGATTTCGATGAACAAGTCTTTGAAGGTGCGCTGAATGCTTTTGCACAACGCGAGCGCCGCTTCGGGGGAACAACACCTATCGATGCTGATGCATCCTAGGGGGAACTTTTGCTGAAGTATCGCCTGATTACTGCTTTTATTTTAATTCCGATTGTTATTGCGGCGCTTTTTTTGCTGCCCCCGCTGGGGTTCAAGCTTGTTACGCTGGCTATCTGCATGCTGGCTGCGTGGGAATGGGGGCAACTGGCAGGTTTCGCCTCTTATGCTCAACGTTTGTGGCTCGCCATTCTGTGCGGCTTCTTGTTGGCCCTGATGTTATTATCGCTCCCGGCTTATCATTATTCCGTTCATATTCCGCAAATCAGTATTACCCTGTGGTCATCGCTGGTGTGGTGGGGTATCGCGTTGTTTTTGGTTCTGTTTTATCCGTCCTCCGCATCTTTCTGGCGTCATTCGCGCACGCTACGGATCCTCTTCGGGGTTATGACAATCGTGCCGTTTTTTTGGGGCATGGTCGCGCTTCGCCAATATCATTACGCGATTAACCCGTTCATTGGCGCCTGGTGGTTGCTCTATGTCATGCTGCTGGTGTGGGGAGCGGACAGTGGCGCTTATCTGTTCGGTAAACTGTTTGGTAAACGCAAACTCGCGCCAAAGGTTTCGCCGGGCAAAACCTGGGAAGGGTTTCTCGGCGGTCTGGCGACCTCGGCGTTAATCTCTCTGCTGTTTAGCCTCTATGCGCCATTAACGGTGGTGACATCGACGTTGCTGATTTGTTCTGTCGCTGCTGCGCTGGCCTCGGTACTGGGGGATTTGACGGAAAGCATGTTTAAACGCGAAGCGGGCATCAAAGACAGTAGCCATTTGATTCCAGGGCATGGTGGCGTGCTCGATCGTATTGATAGCCTGACTGCGGCGGTCCCGGTTTTTTCTTGCCTGATGTTGCTGCTATATAACGTAGCTTAAAAATGAAGCGGTAGAGTGTATTTATGCTGAATTTCCTCTGGAGTCTGGCCGCGTTTATCATCGCACTGGGTGTGTTGGTCACCGTCCATGAGTTTGGTCATTTTTGGGTCGCGCGACGCTGTGGCGTAAAGGTCGAGCGTTTCTCCGTCGGCTTTGGCCGTGCGTTGTGGCGTCGTCGTGACCGCACGGGGACGGAATTCGTGGTCGCGCTGATCCCGCTTGGCGGCTATGTGAAGATGCTGGATGAGCGCGTGGACACCGTCGCGCCGGAATTCCGCCACCTGTCGTTCAACAGCAAAACCGTCTGGCAGCGTGCAGCGATTGTCAGTGCAGGCCCGGTTGCCAACTTCCTGTTTGCCATTGCGGCTTACTGGCTGGTGTTTATTCTCGGCGTACCGGGTGTGCGTCCGGTTGTTGGTGAAATATTGCCCAACTCCATTGCCGCACAGGCGGAAATGTCGGCAGGAATGGAACTAAAGTCCGTTGATGGTATCGAAACGCCTGATTGGGATTCGGCTCGTCTGGCGCTGATCGGCAAGATTGGCGATAGCGACGTAGTGATTGGTACTGCGCCTTTGGGATCCGATCGTGTCGTCCAGAAAACCCTGGATTTACGTGACTGGCAGTTCGAGCCAGATAGACAAGATCCTGCGACATCGTTGGGGATTGTCCCGCGAGGTCCGCAAATCGAGCCGGTATTGCATCAGGTACAGAACGGGTCGGCGGCAGAAAAAGCGGGTTTGCAAGTCGGGGACAGGATCGTTAAAGTCGACGGGCAGGTTTTAGCGCAATGGCGTGATTTTGTCATCGCCGTGCGTGATAATCCCGGGCAATCTCTCGCTCTGGAGGTGGAACGCAACGGCGAAGTTTTGCCGTTAACGCTGACGCCCGACAGTAAATCCGTAGGAAATGGCAGAGTTGAAGGTCTGGCAGGCGTGATGCCGAGTGTGACGCCGCTGCCCGAAGAGTACAGGACTGTACGTCAGTATGGGCCGTTCAGCGCGGTCTATCAGGCAACGGATAAAACCTGGCAACTGATGAAGTTGACCGTCAGTATGTTAGGGAAACTGGTTACGGGTGATGTTAAGCTGAACAATCTGAGTGGTCCGATTTCGATTGCGCAGGGTGCTGGCATGTCAGCCGATTATGGCTTGATCTATTACCTGATGTTTTTGGCCTTAATCAGCGTTAATCTGGGGATCATCAATCTGTTCCCTTTGCCGGTATTGGATGGAGGACACCTGCTTTTTCTTGCGGTTGAAAAGCTAAAGGGCAGGCCGGTTTCTGAGCGTGTGCAGGACGTTAGCTACCGCATTGGTACAGTATTGCTGATGTTGTTAATGGGACTCGCACTTTTCAATGATTTCTCTCGCCTCTAGGCGCGGGATTAGGTTAGGAAAAACGCATAACAACGATGGCGATGAAAAAGTTGCTCATAGCGTCGCTGCTGTTCAGCAGCGCAACCGTATACGGTGCAGACGGGTTCGTAGTGAAGGACATTCATTTCGAAGGCCTGCAAAGAGTGGCCGTCGGGGCGGCACTGCTTAGTATGCCAGTCCGTGTTGGTGATACCATCAGCGATGATGATATCGGTAATACCATCCGAGCCTTGTTTGCGACCGGAAATTTTGAAGATGTTCGCGTCCTGCGCGATGGTCAAACGCTGATTGTGCAGGTGAAAGAACGCCCGACAATCGCCAGCCTCACTTTTTCCGGCAATAAGTCGGTCAAAGACGACATGCTGAAAGAAAACCTGGAAGCCTCTGGCGTGCGGGTCGGCGAAGCGCTGGATCGCACGGCGCTTACCACCATCGAAAAAGGGTTGGAAGACTTCTACTACAGCGTCGGTAAGTACAGCGCGTCGGTAAAAGCCGTCGTTACGCCATTACCGCGCAATCGTGTAGACCTGAAGCTGGTCTTCACGGAAGGGGTTTCCGCCAAAATCCAGCAGATCAATATCGTCGGTAATAAGGCGTTTAGCTCTGACGAGTTGATCTCCCGTTTCCAACTGCGCGATGAGGTGCCGTGGTGGAACGTGGTGGGCGATCGTAAATACCAGAAGCAAAAGCTGTCTGGCGATCTGGAAACCTTACGCAGTTTCTATCTGGATCGCGGCTACGCGCGATTCAACATCGACTCCACTCAGGTGAGCCTGACGCCGGACAAAAAAGGCATCTACATCACCATCAATATGACAGAGGGCGATCAGTACAAGCTCTCTGATGTTGTGGTGAAAGGCAATCTGGCTGGTCACTCTGCGGAAATCGAAGGCCTGACGAAGATCGAGCCGGGTGAACTCTACAACGGGGCGAAAGTAACCCGAATGGAAGAGGACATCAAGAAGCTGCTGGGCCGCTACGGTTACGCCTATCCGCGCGTCGTCACGCAGCCGGAAATCAATGACGCGGACAAGACGGTGAAACTGAACATCAATGTTGATGCCGGTAACCGTTTCTATGTGCGTCATATCCGCTTTGACGGCAATGATACCTCGAAAGATTCCGTCCTGCGCCGAGAAATGCGTCAGATGGAAGGCGCCTGGTTAGGCAACGATCTGGTTGAGCAGGGTAAAGAGCGTTTAAACCGCCTTGGCTATTTTGAAAACGTGGATGTGGAAACGCAGCGCGTGCCCGGTACGGCCGATCAGGTGGATGTGACGTATAAAGTTAAAGAGCGCAATACCGGTACATTTAACTTTGGGGTCGGTTTCGGTACGGAAAGCGGCGTGAGCTTCCAGGCCGGAGTTCAGCAGGATAACTGGCTGGGGACGGGTAACTCCGTTGGTATCAGCGGGACGAAAAACGACTATCAGACGTACGTCGAACTGTCACTGACCGATCCGTACTTTACGGTTGACGGCGTCAGCCTCGGCGGTCGCATCTTCTACAACAAATTTGAAGCCTATGACGCGGATCTGTCTGATTACACCAATGTGAGTTATGGCATCGGGAGTACGCTTGGTTTCCCGATTAACGAGAATAACTCACTGCGCCTCGGTTTGGATTACGTGCATAACGATCTGTCGGATATGAAACCGCAGGTGGCGATGTGGCGCTATCTGGACTCTGTCGGCGTGAAGCCCTCGGTCGTTGAAGAAGGCAATAAATCCAGCGCTGACTTCAAGGCGAACGATTTCTTCCTGAATACCGGATGGTCGTATAACAATCTCGATCGCGGTTACTTCCCGACGAAAGGGACGCGGGCTTCTGCAAACGTCAAAGTTACCGTGCCGGGATCTGACAACGAATACTACAAACTGACGTTTGATTCGGCGAGCTACTACCCGTTGACCGACAGCGGTAAATGGGTCGTGATGGGCCGTACGCGCGCAGGCTTTGCTGATGGTCTCGGCAGTAAAGAAGTGCCGTTCTATGACAACTTCTATGCCGGGGGATCTGGTACGGTGCGTGGCTTCCAGTCAAACACGATTGGGCCTAAAGCGGCGTATTATAAGTGTTCAACGCCGCTTCCGGGTTCGTATTCCGGCTGTCCGATCGATAAAGATAATCTGGATGATGCCGTCGGCGGTAATGCTATGGCGGTCGCAAGTGTTGAACTAATTGTGCCTACGCCATTTATCAGCGATAAATACGCAAACTCTGTGCGCACCTCCTTCTTTGTGGATGGCGGTACGGTATGGGATACCAACTGGGAAAATACGCAGGCAACGATTGATGCAGGCGTGCCGGATTACAGCAAGGCGAGTAACTTCCGTGTTTCCAGCGGTATCGCGTTGCAATGGATGTCTCCGCTTGGGCCATTGGTCTTCTCCTATGCCCAGCCGGTTAAAAAGTACGATGGAGACAAGTCGGAACAGTTCCAGTTTAACATTGGCAAAACCTGGTAATGTGACGTCAACAGGTCGTATGCAGGGAATGTTGCATCGTGATTCATCGATATGACGAGTCCAAACGCAATAAATGTGGGTAACATTTATATCAAGACATGATGCCCATCGTTAAAGTGTCAAGACACAACTAGGTTAGGTTGAGGAGTTTATAGTGAAAAAGTGGTTATGTGCCGCAGGCCTCGGTTTAGCATTGGCTGCTTCAGCCAGCGTTCAGGCTGCTGATAAAATCGCCGTTGTTAACGTCTCCAGCATTTTCCAACAGCTGCCGCAGCGTGAAACCGTCGGCAAACAGCTGGAAAACGAGTTCAAGGGCCGTGCTTCTGAGCTTCAGACGATGGAAAACAGCCTGCAGACAAAAATGCAAAAACTGCAACGTGATGGCTCTACCATGAAGGCGAGCGAGCGCAGCAAAATGGAAAAAGATATCATGGCGCAGCGTGAGCAATTTTCGACAAAAGCTCAGGCTTTCGACCAGGATAATCGCCGTCGTCAGATGGAAGAACGCAACAAAATCCTGAGCCGTATTCAGGATGCGGTGAAAGCCGTTGCAACCAAAGAAGGTTATGATGTTGTGATTGACGCGAATGCGGTTGCGTATGTCGCCAATGCCAAAGACATTACGGCCGATGTACTGAAACAGGTTAAATAATACATGTATTCAATTCGACTGGACGCGTTAGCTCAACAGTTGGATGCACAATTACACGGTGATGGCGATATCGTCATCACCGGTATTGCTTCTATGCATTCGGCAAAAACTGGGCAGATTACGTTTCTTTCCGACAGTCGTTACCGTGAGCAACTCGCAGGGACGCAAGCGTCGGCGGTTGTGCTGACTGAGGCGGATTTACCTTACTGTCAGGTCGCGGCGCTGGTGGTGAAAAATCCCTATCTTACCTATGCGCGCATGGCGCAGCTAATGGATACGACGCCGTCGCCGGCCACTGATATTGCCCCGAGCGCGGTGATTGCGTCAGATGCGACGCTGGGCGAGGCTGTTTCCGTCGGCGCGAACGCCGTGATTGAATCCGGCGCGCAGCTGGGTGATGGCGTCGTCATTGGGCCAGGCTGTTTTGTCGGTAAAAATGCCCGCATTGGCGCAGGAACGCGTCTATGGGCCAACGTCACGATTTACCATCATGTTATCCTCGGCGAGCACTGCCTGATTCAGTCCGGCGCGGTGATAGGTTCGGACGGTTTTGGTTACGCCAACGATCGCGGCAACTGGATCAAGATCCCGCAGTTGGGAACGGTCAGAATTGGCGATCGGGTTGAAATCGGGGCGAGCACGACGATCGATCGCGGCGCACTGGATGATACCGTTATTGGTCATGGCGTCATCATTGATAACCAATGTCAGATTGCGCACAACGTCGTGATTGGCGACAATACTGCCGTGGCGGGCGGCGTCATTATGGCGGGGAGCTTGAAAATCGGCCGTTATTGCATGATCGGCGGTGCCAGCGTGATTAATGGGCACATGGAGATCTGCGATAAAGTGACGGTTACGGGAATGGGAATGGTCATGCGACCGATTACCGAACCTGGGGTATACTCTTCGGGCATTCCTTTGCAACCCAATAAAGTATGGCGTAAAACCGCAGCGCTGGTGATGAATATTGATGAGATAAGCAAACGGTTGAAAGCCGTTGAACGAAAAGTCGATAACATTTAATCACTTGCGTATTTATTTGCGGCCTGCCTGAAGACACCTATTTAGGGTCTGCGCAGGCCGTGTTGTTAATGGCATCAGTTTTATGGACAGGAAGAGTATTTTGACTACTGACACTCATACTCTGCATATTGAAGAGATTTTAGAACTATTACCCCACCGTTTCCCGTTTTTGCTGGTTGATCGGGTTCTGGATTTCGAAGAAGGGAAATTTCTGCGGGCGGTGAAAAACGTCTCTTTCAACGAACCTTTCTTTCAGGGGCACTTTCCCGGTAAGCCGATTTTTCCCGGCGTATTGATTCTGGAAGCGATGGCTCAGGCAACCGGTATTCTGGCGTTCAAAAGCGTTGGCAAACTGGAGCCGGGCGAGTTGTACTATTTTGCGGCTGTCGACGAAGCGCGCTTTAAGCGCCCTGTACAGCCTGGCGATCAAATGATCCTGGAAGTTGAATTCATCAAAGAGCGTCGCGGCGTTGCACGCTTTAAAGGTGTTGCCAAAGTTGATGGCGAAGTGGCCTGTGAAGCGTCAATGATGTGTGCTCGTCGTCGGGAGGCCTGATAACGTGATTGATCAAACCGCCTTTATTCATCCCAGTTCCATTGTTGAAGACGGCGCCGTCATTGGTGCCGGTGTTCATATTGGCCCTTTCTGCTTTATCGGCTCTCAGGTAGAGATCGGAGCGGGTACGGTGCTGAAATCGCATGTCGTCGTCAATGGTGTGACTAAAATTGGCCGTGACAACGAAATCTATCAGTTTACCTCGATTGGAGAGGTGAATCAGGATCTCAAATACGCCGGTGAGCCGACCCGCGTTGAGATTGGCGATCGTAACCGTATTCGTGAAAGCGTCACAATTCATCGTGGCACGACGCAGGGCGGTGGGTTGACTAAAGTCGGTAGCGATAACTTGCTGATGATCAATACGCATATCGCACACGACTGCGTGGTCGGTAATCGCTGTATTCTGGCGAATAACGCCACGCTGGGCGGGCATGTCTCTATTGATGATTTCGCCATCATTGGTGGAATGACGGCCGTGCACCAGTTCTGCATCATCGGGACGCACGTCATGGTTGGCGGGTGTTCCGGCGTGGCTCAGGACGTGCCGCCTTATGTTATCGCGCAGGGTAACCATGCTTCGCCGTTTGGCCTCAACATTGAAGGATTGAAGCGTCGTGGTTTCGAGAAAGAGACGCTGCACGCTATCCGCAATGCTTATAAGCTGATCTATCGCAGCGGTAAAACGCTGGATGACGTGAAGCCGGAAATCGACGCGCTGGCGGCTGAACACCCCGCCGTGCAGGCATTTTCCGATTTCTTTGCCCGTTCTACGCGCGGCATCATTCGTTAATCTATGTCATCTCGTCCTTTGACTATTGGGCTGGTCGCCGGGGAAACCTCCGGCGACATCCTTGGCGCAGGCTTGATCCGCGCGCTAAAAGAAAAGGTGCCCGATGCGCGCTTTGTGGGTGTCGCCGGGCCGAGGATGCAGGCCGAAGGCTGTGAAGTCTGGTATGAGATGGAAGAGCTGGCCGTCATGGGTATTGTGGAAGTGCTTGGGCGGTTGCCTCGTCTGCTGAAAATCCGGCGGGATTTAACCCAGCGTTTTAGTGAACTCCGCCCGGATGTGTTTGTCGGCATTGATGCGCCTGATTTCAACATCACGCTGGAGGCCAACCTCAAACAGCGGGGTATTCACACGATTCATTACGTCAGCCCATCCGTATGGGCATGGCGGCAAAAACGCGTTTTCAAAATAGGTAAAGCGACGAATCTGGTGTTGGCGTTTTTGCCTTTTGAAAAAGCGTTTTACGATCGTTTCAATGTGCCTTGTCGTTTTATTGGTCATACCATGGCTGATGCGATGCCGTTGCATCCTGATAAGACGGCGGCGCGCGCGGCGTTGGGTATTGCGCCTTCCGCGCATTGTCTGGCGCTGTTGCCGGGCAGCCGCGGCGCGGAGGTTGAAATGCTGAGCGCGGATTTTCTCAACACGGCGGTATTGCTAAGCCGGCATTTCCCCGATTTGGACATTGTGGTTCCGCTGGTAAATAGCAAACGGCGTGAACAGTTTGAGCGGATCAAAAGCAGCGTCGCTCCCGATTTGCGCGTGCACCTGCTGGATGGGCAGGCGCGAGAAGCCATGATTGCCAGCGATGCGGCGCTATTGGCATCCGGTACGGCGGCGCTGGAGTGTATGCTGGCGAAATGCCCGATGGTTGTGGGGTATCGTATGAAGCCCTTTACCTTTTGGTTAGCGCAGCGGCTGGTGAAAACACCGTGGGTGTCGCTGCCGAATTTGCTGGCCGGGCGGGAACTGGTGACGGAATTGCTACAGACTGACTGCACGCCGGATAAGCTGGCGGAGGCGCTGTTGCCGCTGTTTGATGCGCAGAAAACGGCGGCGCTACGCACGACGTTTGTGGATTTACACCAACAGATCCGCTGTAACGCCGATGAGCAAGCCGCTCAGGCCGTGCTGGAATTCGTAAAATCATGAATGAAATGTTTATCTATCCGCAGGCGACCTGTATCGCAGGGGTTGATGAAGTGGGCCGTGGTCCTCTGGTTGGCGCGGTTGTGACGGCAGCGGTCATTCTTGACCCCACGCGGCCCATTGTCGGACTGGCTGATTCCAAACAGCTGAGTGAGAAACGTCGACAGGCGCTTTATGATGAAATCAAAGAGAAAGCGCTGGCGTGGAGCCTCGGTCGGGCAGAGCCGGAAGAAATCGATCGGCTGAATATTCTGCATGCTACCATGCTGGCGATGCAGCGTGCGGTGGCGGGATTGGCTATCGTCCCTGATTTCGTGCTCATTGATGGCAATCGTTGTCCGGCGTTGCCGATGCCCGCTCAGGCGGTCGTTAAAGGAGATAGCCGCGTAGCGGAAATCAGCGCGGCTTCGATTATGGCGAAAGTGACCCGTGACCGTGAGATGGTCGAGTTGGATCATCGCTTTCCTGATTACGGTTTTGCTCAGCATAAGGGCTATCCAACCGCTTTTCATCTACAGAAACTGGCCGCGTTGGGCGCGACCGAGTTTCATCGTCGGAGCTTTGCGCCAGTAAAACGGGCTCTAGGGCTGGCGTAAAACAACATCATTCACTCTCGGCGTGGCATGCGATAATGTAGGCCATGCTGACTAATCGATAAATTCTGGGATCTGGAGATGGCCGAACTACGTTTTGTTCACCTGCGTGTTCACAGTGACTATTCCATGATCGATGGGCTGGCCAAGGTCGGGCCGCTGGTAAAAAAAGCGGCTGCGCTCGGCATGCCAGCGCTGGCGATCACCGATTTCACCAACCTGTGCGGGCTGGTGAAATTCTATGGCGGCGCGCATGGGGCAGGGATTAAGCCTATTGTCGGCGCGGATTTCTGTGTCGAAAGCGACGAATTAGGGGATGAACTGGCGCATCTTACGGTGCTGGCCATGAATAATGTCGGTTACCAGAACCTGACGCAGCTGATCTCCCATGCTTACCAACGCGGCTACGGTCCCGCCGGGCCGACGATAGATCGCGACTGGCTGATTGAATATCAGGAAGGGCTGATTTTATTGTCAGGCGGTCGCCATGGCGACGTCGGCAAATTTTTGCTACGGGGAAATCAGGTACAGGCTGAGCAATGTCTGGCGTTCTATCAGATGCATTTCCCCCAGCGCTACTATCTGGAACTGATCCGGACTTCCCGCCCCGACGAAGAGAGTTACCTGCACGCCGCCGTTGAATTGGCAACGAAGCACGGGGTGCCTGTCGTGGCGACCAATGAAGTCTGCTTTATTAGCTCTGACGATTTTGACGCACACGAGATCCGCGTCGCGATCCACGATGGCTATACGCTTGATGACCCGAAGCGCCCACGCAAATACAGCCCGCAGCAGTATATGCGCACCGAAGAAGAGATGTGCCAGCTCTTTGCGGATATTCCCGAGGCGTTGGCGAATAGCGTAGAAATCGCCAAGCGTTGTAACGTCACGATTCGTCTGGGGGAATATTTTCTGCCGCAGTTCCCGACAGGCGATATGACCACCGAAGATTTTTTGATCAAGTGTGCAAAAGAAGGGTTGGAAGAACGCCTTGAGTTCCTGTTTCCGGACCCGGAAGTGCGCGCTGCGCGTCGGCCAGAATACGATGAGCGTCTGGATATTGAACTGGGCGTGATCAACCAGATGGGGTTCCCCGGCTACTTCCTGATTGTGATGGAGTTTATTCAGTGGTCGAAGGACAATGATGTGCCGGTGGGGCCGGGACGCGGTTCTGGCGCGGGATCGCTGGTGGCCTACGCGCTGAAGATCACCGATCTGGATCCATTGGAATTCGACCTGCTGTTTGAACGTTTCCTCAACCCTGAACGTGTTTCCATGCCCGACTTCGATGTCGATTTCTGTATGGAAAAACGCGACAGGGTTATCGACCACGTTGCGGAAATGTATGGCCGTGACGCGGTGTCGCAGATTATCACGTTCGGCACGATGGCGGCGAAGGCGGTGATCCGTGACGTAGGTCGTGTGCTCGGACACCCTTATGGTTTTGTCGATCGGATCTCCAAGCTGGTGCCGCCCGATCCGGGCATGACGCTGGAAAAAGCTTTTGCCGCCGAACCGCAGCTGCCGGAAATTTATGAGGCCGATGAAGAAGTCAGGGCGCTCATCGATATGGCGCGTAAGCTCGAAGGGGTCACGCGTAACGCCGGTAAACACGCCGGGGGGGTGGTGATATCCCCCACCAAGATCACGGATTTCGCCCCGCTGTATTGCGATGCGGAAGGGAATCACCCGGTTACCCAGTTTGATAAAAACGATGTGGAGTATGCCGGACTGGTGAAGTTTGACTTCCTCGGTCTGCGCACGTTAACCATCATCGATTGGGCGCTGGGGATGATTAACGCACGCCGAGCGAAGCAAGGGCTGGAGCCGATTGATATCGCGGCGATCCCGCTCGACGATAAAAAAAGCTTCGACATGCTGCAACGTTCGGAAACCACCGCGGTATTCCAGCTTGAATCGCGCGGAATGAAGGATCTCATTAAGCGCCTGAAGCCCGACTGTTTTGAAGATATGATCGCGCTGGTGGCGCTATTCCGCCCCGGTCCGTTACAGTCAGGCATGGTGGATAACTTCATCGACCGTAAACATGGTCGCGAAGAGATTTCCTATCCTGATATCGAGTGGCAGCACGAGTCACTCAAGCCGGTGCTGGAACCGACCTACGGCATCATCCTGTATCAGGAACAGGTCATGCAGATTGCTCAAGTGCTGTCTGGTTATACGCTCGGCGGGGCGGATATGCTGCGTCGCGCCATGGGTAAGAAAAAGCCTGAGGAGATGGCTAAGCAGCGTTCCGTCTTCAAAGAAGGGGCGGAGAGGATGGGCGTCGACGGTGAACTGTCGATGAAAATCTTCGACCTGGTGGAAAAATTCGCCGGCTATGGTTTTAATAAATCCCACTCGGCGGCCTATGCGCTGGTGTCTTACCAGACGCTGTGGCTGAAAGCACACTATCCGGCTGAATTTATGGCGGCGGTCATGACGGCCGACATGGACAATACCGATAAAGTGGTGGGGCTGGTTGATGAGTGCTGGCGGATGGGGTTAAAAATCCTGCCGCCGGATATCAACAGCGGGCTGTACCATTTCCACGTTAATGACGACGGTGAGATTGTTTACGGCATCGGTGCGATCAAAGGCGTGGGTGAAGGGCCGATTGAAGCGATCATTGAAGCGCGTAATCAGGGCGGGTATTTTAGGGAGCTGTTCGACCTCTGTGCCCGTACCGACATCAAAAAGCTGAACCGCCGCGTGCTGGAAAAGCTGATTATGTCCGGCGCGTTCGATCGGTTAGGGCCACACCGCGCCGCGCTAATGAATTCGCTGGGCGATGCGCTGAAAGCCGCCGATCAGCATGCTAAAGCCGAAGCCACCGGCCAGGTGGATATGTTCGGCGTGTTGGCTGAGGCGCCCGAACAGGTTGAACAATCCTACAGTACGGTGCCGCCGTGGCCGGAACAGGTGGTGCTGGATGGTGAACGGGAGACGCTGGGCCTATACCTGACCGGACACCCGATTACGCAATATCTGAAGGAAATCGAACGTTATGCCGGCGGCGTGCGTTTGAAAGACATGCACCCGACGGAACGGGGCAAAATGACGACGGCGGTTGGGCTGGTGTTGGCGGCCCGCGTGATGGTTACCAAACGGGGCAACCGTATTGGTGTCTGTACGCTGGACGATCGCTCTGGTCGTCTCGAAATAATGCTGTTTACCGATGCATTGGAAAAATATCAGCATTTGCTGGAGAAAGACCGTATCCTTATCGCCAGTGGACAGGTCAGCTTTGATGACTTCAGCGGCGGGCTTAAAATGACCGTCCGGGAGCTAATGGATATCAGCGAAGCGCGGGAAAAATACGCGCGCGGGCTTGCTATCTCGCTGACTGACAGGCAAATTGATGACCAGCTATTAAACCGTCTCCGCCAATCGTTGGAACCCCACCGATCGGGGACGATCCCAGTGCATCTCTATTACCAGCGTGAAGATGCGCGCGCTCGATTACGTTTCGGCGCTGCATGGCGTATAACGCCAGCCGATGCGCTACTTAACGAGCTACGCACATTAGTAGGGAATGAGCAGGTGGAACTGGAATTTGACTAATATGGGAATACTATGAGTCTGAATTTTCTTGATTTTGAGCAGCCGATTGCAGAGTTGGAAGCGAAAATTGACTCGCTGACCGCAGTCAGCCGTCAAGACGAAAAATTGGATATTAATCTGGACGAAGAAGTTCAGCGCCTGCGTGAGAAGAGCGTTGAACTGACGCGCAAAATCTTCTCTGATTTGGGGGCCTGGCAGGTCGCTCAGTTGGCGCGTCATCCGCAACGTCCGTATACGCTTGATTATATTAAGCATATTTTTACCGATTTCGATGAGCTGGCGGGCGATCGCGCCTATGCCGATGATAAAGCCATTGTTGGCGGGATCGCCCGTCTGGATGGGCGCCCGGTGATGATCATTGGTCACCAGAAAGGGCGTGAAACCAAAGAAAAGATTCGTCGCAATTTCGGTATGCCTGCGCCGGAAGGGTATCGTAAAGCGCTGCGCTTAATGGAGATGGCTGAACGCTTCAGGATGCCGATCATCACCTTTATCGATACGCCGGGGGCTTATCCGGGGGTGGGCGCGGAAGAACGCGGCCAGTCTGAAGCGATTGCGCGCAACCTGCGTGAAATGTCGACGCTGCGTGTTCCTATCATTTGCACCGTTATCGGTGAAGGTGGCTCTGGCGGGGCGTTGGCTATCGGCGTGGGCGATAAAGTCAACATGCTGCAATACAGCACCTACTCGGTGATTTCGCCGGAAGGTTGCGCGTCGATTCTGTGGAAAAGTGCGGATAAAGCGCCGCTGGCTGCGGAGGCCATGGGCATCACTGCGCCGCGTCTGAAAGAGCTGAAGCTGATTGACTCCGTGATCCCTGAACCGCTGGGCTCCGCTCACCGCAACGTACCGGCCATGGCGGCATCCCTGAAAACGCAACTGCTGACCGATTTGCTCGATCTTGACGGTCTGAGTGAAGAAGAGTTGTTGAATCGTCGCTATCAGCGTTTGATGAATTACGGCTACTGCTGATCGCATGATGACGGGATAGCGTTATTCGCCATGACATTATCCGACGCCGTATCCAGGTGTTAATCTGAAAGTCCGTTGTCATTCCTGGCAGCGGACTTTTTGCCATGAGGGTCTGAGCCATGCTGGCATTGCTTGACGTACATCACATCGCGGTGATTGCCTCTGACTATGAGCGCAGCAAGGCATTTTATTGTGATGTGCTGGGATTCACGTTGAATAATGAGGTCTACCGCGCCGCCCGACAGTCATGGAAAGGCGATCTCTCACTGAATGGGCGTTACACCATTGAGCTTTTTTCGTTCCCTCATCCCCCCGCGCGAATCAGCCGGCCTGAAGCCTGTGGCCTGCGCCATCTGGCTTTTGCCGTGCGTGATGTTGAGGCGTCCATCGCCGAACTGGCGCGCGCCGGCGTGGTCTGCGAGCCTGTCAGAATCGATCCTGAAACGCAGCAGCGCTTCACCTTTTTTGCCGATCCTGACGGTTTGCCGTTAGAACTGTATGAGATCTGATGCCGTGAGCCATATCGAACCCGGTGATGTACTACTCCAAACGCTCATGGCGCAAATCGCCGGATGCGGCAAGATCCTGCTGGCATACAGCGGCGGTCTGGATTCCAGCGTCCTGCTGCATTTGCTGGTGGCGGCACGCCAGCATTCGGGGATAATTGTTCGCGCCGCTTATGTGCACCACGGGTTGAATCCGCTGGCAGACAGTTGGGCTGAACATTGCCGCCGGCAGTGCGAACATTGGCAGGTGCCGTTTACCTCGTTACCGGTGACGGTCGCGGCGCAAAACGGCGGCATTGAAGCCGCCGCCAGAGCCGCGCGTTATCAGGCGCTGCAAGCGCATTTGCAGAAGGGGGAGACGCTGTTGACGGCGCAGCATCTTGACGACCAGAGCGAAACTTTTTTACTGGCGCTCAAACGCGGCAGCGGGCCGGCCGGATTATCAGCGATGGCGGCAAGTACCTCTCTTGGCGCCCACCGCCTCATGCGACCGCTGTTAGACGTTGCTCGTCATCAATTAGAGGCGTATGCGCAACGGCATCAGCTACGTTGGATTGAAGATGACAGCAATCAGGATGAGCGTTTCGACCGCAATTTCCTCCGCCGCCAGATCTTACCGCGGTTGACACAGCGCTGGCCGCATTTCTCCTCTGCGGTGGCACGTAGCGCCCAGCTTTGCGCCGAGCAGGAACAGCTATTGGATGAACTGCTCGACGCGTCTTTACAGGCGCTATGCCAGCCGGATGGCGCACTGAGCATTGATGGCTTGCTGCCGCTCAGTCCGGTGCGTCGTTTTGCGCTGCTGCGGCGCTGGCTGGCTCAGCAAGGGGCGATGATGCCTGCGCGCGAGCAGCTTCAGCGCCTATGGGATGAGGTCGCGATGAGCCGTCAGGATGCGGAGCCGGTGTTGCAATTGAACCAGATGCAGATTCGCCGCTTTCGCCAATGTCTCTATCTGCTGCCGCCGATGCCGTCGCTAAAAACGCGTATCCTGCCGTGGAAGCCCATGTCGCGCCCGCTGTCGTTACCCGATAATTTGGGGACGCTGGCGCTGGACGAGGGTGGTATGGCAATGCGTGCGCCGGAGAAAGGGGAAACGGTGAGCATTCGCTTTTCGACCAGCGGGATTGTGCATATCGTCGGAAGGGACCGCGGACGGCAGATCAAGAAACTCTGGCAGGAGCTGGGCGTTCCTCCCTGGTGGCGCGACCGCACGCCGCTCGTGTTCTATAATGAACGGTTGATTGCCGCCGTGGGACGGTTCGTTACGCGGGAAGGGCAGGTTCAGGAACATCAGCCCGTGCGGCGTGTTCTCTGGCGAAAGGGCTGACATGAAAAACGGACAACTCGCGTTGTCCGTTTTGGTAAGCGTCATTTAGCGTGTGTCGCTAAAGAAAAACAGGGATCAGGATTCACTGACGACGACTTTCCCGATATCAGGATGGCTGAAACTGACGATGTGATCGAGACGTAATTCACGTGCGGCACCCGATTCTTCAATAATCAGATACTCAACGTGTTTGCGAGAGACCATGTCGCTGGCCTTGCCGGTGACGACTTCACCGTTGCGTAGTTCCAGGGTCAGCGTCAGATTCTGCTGACAAGTGGCTTCCAGGCTGTCGTAATCATCACAGTTGATGGGTTGATATTCGTTACTCATTGACATAATCACTCACCAATAAGTTAGCGGCGGCAAAGGCCGCCTGTTCCCTAACGGAGGAGGGCAGCGCATCGTCTGCGGCAATGCCATCCAGGGTTTTTAAAACACAGCCCAGCGAATCGGGTATATAGCCCAGATCGCCACTGGCGATCTCTGCGTATAAGCGACGTACTAATTCACAGTATTTTTGCACTATATCCTCCCTTGAAAGCTTAGCCCGGTAGACATTCATGCATTCTCGCCTGTGGTGGCGCGCAACGGTTGTAAGCCTACGAAGATAAACGCTATTCATCCAACCGACTATAGCATAGGCACCGGCAGGATATTAGTAACCTATAGAAGCCTAATCTCTCCGTTACGCGGCAGATATCACCTTTACTGTGAGGATGGCGGCAACTCAAGTAGACTGGGACGGAACAACGACGAGGTTACAGATGGCATTAAAAGCAACGGTTTACAAAGCAACAATCAATATTGCCGATATGGATCGGCATTTTTTTCACGACGCGAGCCTGACAATAGCGCAGCACCCGTCTGAAACTGAACAGCGCATGATGCTGAGGCTTTTGGCGTGGATTTGCCATGCGGACGAGAACCTGCGGTTCACTAAAGGGCTTAGTGCGGATGACGAACCGGAAATTTGGTTACACAACGATACGATGGAGTTGGCGTTGTGGATCGAGCTCGGTCTGCCGGATGAGAAACGGCTGAAGAAAGCCTGTAGTCAGTCGCGTTCCGTCGTGTTGTATGCCTACAGCGAGCGGGCGGCGCAGGTCTGGTGGAAGGGGATATCCGGCAAACTCGCCGGCTACAAAAATCTGGCTATCCGTTTTCTGGATGATGGCCAGCTTGCCCTGCTTGCCACGCTGATTCAACGCACGATGATATTGCAGGCTACGATACAGGACGGTACGATCTGGCTGTCTGACGACAAGAATAGTCTGGAAATCACATTTTCTGAGTGGAAAATAGCGCAGAGTCAGGGATGATAACAGACGGAAGTTTTTCCAAATAGCGAGTAATAACGATAACAACAGGGCGGAGACGGCAGGAAATAATGATGAAGAATCGGGTTATCAGTATGCTGTTGATGGTGGGAATGTCAGTGCTGATCGGGTGCCATGCTCGTTCGCAGGTTCAGGAGGAACCGCTGGAACCCATGGCGCAAAGTTATCGCGGCGTCTTACCCTGTGCCGATTGCGACGGAATTGATACCTCGTTGTTTCTGGAAAAAGACGGCACTTTTATCCTGCGTGAACAATATCAGTCGATACCGCAAGGCCCTGATACGTTCGCATCTTACGGGCAATGGCGTCGTACCGCGGATAAGCTGGTATTAACCGATAGTAAAGGGGAAAAACGCTATTTCCGCCCCGTTGGTCATTCTCTGGAAATGCTGGATCGACAGGGGCTACCCATCAATGCCTCGTTTCCTCATCAGTTGACGGAGACAGAACAGCCGTTGCCCAATACGCTGATGGCGATGAAGGGAATGTACCGTTATATGGCGGACGTCGCGACCTTCTCCGACTGTGCGACGGGGAAAACCTTCGTGATGGAGGATAGCGCTGAGCTGGAAAGGCAATATTTTCGGGTAAGAAATACGGCGGGTGAGCCAGTACTCCTTGTTCTAACGGCTCATTTCGCCATTATTCCGTCGATGGAGGAAGGGCAAATGGTCAAGGCCATCATCCCCGGCAACAGTGATAAAGCGCGTATGAGCGCACGCGAAAACTGTGATACGCAGATAGACTGACGTGGCGCTGACAATGAAAAGGCACTATTCCAGTGCCTTTTTGCTTTTTACGGTGTATCAGAGCATTTTCTTTAGCTGATACAGCCAGTCCAGAGCCTGACGTGGCGTAAGCGTATCAGGATCGAGAGCTTCCAGCGCCTCCATCGCCGGCGATGGCTCATCATCGCTCAATAACGCCAACTGCGCGCCATCGATATGGCTGGATGAGGCGCTATTCGATAACGTTTCCAGCTCCTTCAGTTTCTGGCGCGCGCGCTTGATGACATCTTTGGGCACGCCCGCCAACGCCGCGACGGCAAGGCCGTAACTCTTGCTGGCCGCGCCATCCTGTACGCTATGCATGAAGGCGATGGTATCGCCGTGTTCGCGCGCATCTAAATGAACGTTCACGACGCCTTCCATTTTTTCCGGCAGGGTGGTCAGTTCAAAATAGTGCGTTGCAAATAGCGTCATCGCTTTGATGCGGTTCGCCAGATTTTCCGCGCAGGCCCATGCCAGCGACAGCCCATCATAAGTTGAGGTGCCGCGGCCGATTTCGTCCATCAACACCAGACTATTTTCCGTAGCGTTATGCAGGATATTGGCGGTTTCCGTCATTTCCACCATGAAGGTAGAGCGCCCTGACGCCAGATCGTCCGCCGCACCGACGCGAGTGAAAATGCGATCCACCGGACCAATGACCGCCTGGTCCGCAGGCACAAAGCAGCCAATATGTGCCATCAGCACAATGAGCGCGGCCTGACGCATATAGGTACTTTTCCCCCCCATATTCGGGCCGGTGATGATCAGCATACGGCGCTGTGGCGACAGTGAGAGCGGGTTGGAGATAAAGGGGGCGCGAAGCACCTGCTCCACCACAGGGTGACGACCGCCGGTAATTTTGATACCGGGTTTATCACTCAGCGTCGGGCAAACGTAATTCAGCGTATCGGCGCGTTCGGCCAGATTCGTCAGGACGTCCAGCTCGGCCAATGCCGCCGCACTTTGCTGAAGCTCTGCCAGATGAGGCAGCAGCAGATCGAAAAGTTCATCATAGAGCGCTTTTTCCAGCGCCAGTGCTTTGCCTTTCGAGGTTAAGACTTTGTCTTCATACTCTTTCAATTCGGGAATGATATAGCGTTCGGCGTTTTTCAGCGTCTGGCGGCGCACGTAATGGATTGGCACCAGATGACTTTGACCGCGGCTGACCTGAATGTAATAGCCGTGTACGCCATTAAAGCCGACTTTCAGCGTATCAATTCCCAGTTTCTCGCGCTCGCGGATCTCCAGACGATCCAGATAATCGCTGGCTCCATCCGCTAAAGCGCGCCACTCATCCAGTTCCGCATGGTAACCCGGCGCAATAACGCCACCATCGCGCACCAGCACCGGCGGGGTTTCGACCACGGCGCGTTCCAGTAAGTCACGGAGTTCATCAAATTGGCCGATGAGGCTGACCAAACGCCGAATCGAGGCGGTTTCCAGCGGCTCAAGCTGTTCGCGGATGACGGGAAGCTGCTGGAATGCATGCCGCATACGGGCCAGATCGCGTGGACGCGCGGTACGTAAAGCGAGACGTGCCAGAATTCGTTCTAAATCGCCGACCTGTTGCAGAGAGGGCTGGAGCGCTGGAACTATGTCTTGCAAAGCGCTGATGGCCTGTTGACGCTGTTTTAACGTGTCCCTATCGCGGCTGGGCATATGGATCCACCGCTTCAGCATGCGGCTGCCCATTGCCGTCACGGTACAATCCAGCACGGCAGCGAGCGTATTTTCCACACCGCCGGAGAGATTCTGCGTCAGTTCAAGGTTACGACGCGTTGCCGCATCCATGATGATGCCGTCCTGCTGGCGCTCCATCGTGATCCCGCGGATATGCGGCAGCGAGGTGCGCTGTGTATCTTTGGCGTATTGCAACAGGCAGCCCGCAGCGCGCAGCGCGAGCTTCGCCTGTTCTACGCCGAAACCGGTCAGGTCGCGGGTGCCAAATTGCAGGTTGAGCTGTTGTCGTGCGGTATCGAGTTCAAATTCCCACAGCGGACGGCGGCGAAGCCCATGACGATTGTCGATTAAATCCATAGACTCAAAGGATTCAGGGTAGAGTAATTCCGCTGGGTTGGTGCGCTGTAATTCTGCCGCCATCGTTTCCCGATCGATGGGTTCACTGACCCGAAAGCGCCCGGAGCTAATGTCCAGCGTAGCGTAACCGAATCCCCGACTATCCTGCCAGAGCGCTGCCAGCAGGTTATCCTGTTTTTCCTGTAACAGAGCTTCATCGCTGATGGTTCCCGGCGTGACGATGCGGACGACTTTACGCTCGACCGGCCCCTTGCTGGTGGCGGGATCGCCGATCTGTTCGCAGATCGCAACGGATTCACCCATTTGCACCAGCCTGGCGAGGTAGTTCTCAACGGCGTGGTGGGGAACGCCCGCCATCGGTATGGGTTCTCCGGCGGAGGCGCCGCGTTTAGTCAGTGAGATATCCAGCAGTTGAGAAGCCCGTTTGGCATCGTCATAGAACAGCTCGTAAAAATCGCCCATACGGTAAAACAGCAGAATTTCCGGATGTTCGGCCTTTAACCTGAGGTACTGCTGCATCATCGGCGTGTGGGCGGTGAAGTCCTTGTCTGTGGCTTCATTCATATTGATTTTACTCGGTTTTTACTCAGTCTGCTTGCTCAGATGGCTGTCCGTAAAATAGTCAGAAACCCACCTGAATCCATAATTCATACTCGGGATAAGATGCGAGAGACATCTTGTCCGGTTGATACCCATCAGGGATGAACTAATGAAAATGACACTCAATTAACCCATTATAACCAATACGTTATCTTCGGTGTGGCGTCGTTTTTTGGCACTGAAGCGTGCAGCATCAATGTTCCCGGTTCAGAGCGAAGACGTTATCTTATCACCGATAACCATCGTGATTCACCCGTCGGCTTTGGCGTAAAAATCCGTGCCACGGAAAAAACCTATATCATTCAGCGCCGTGTGGGTTCTGGATAACGAACGGCAACCGTCGGTAAAACACTACAGGACGTTACCAAAGCCATAATTGGAAAGGTATCTGATTTTGCCAATATCGATCAGGCACGCGAAACGGCTCGCAACTTTGCCCGGACGATGAAGCATTGGCAGGCAAGTCTCCGACCTTCCGGATTCGGATATCGCCTGAGCTTCGTGAACAGCTTAATGATATCGTTGCAAAAGAGGGGAGCAGTCTCGCAACGGGTTCAAGGAACGTGCCCGTAAAGCGCTTCTCAGGCAGGGGATTGAGCCGAAGGGGGGGAAGCTTAGCTGATTAGCAGAATAGATAATTCAGGGAATGAGTGGTGGATAAAAGAACACTAATCTTAAAATCAGGGTTGAATTTTTTATCATATGAGCTTTTATATTGCTCTTTTTTTATTAACGCAATTGGAAGTAAAGGTTTCAGCATCTCGTTTTCGAAATTAATTAAGTGGTATTGATAATTCTCAATATTTTTTGACGTCAAGGATATGGGGGAAATATGGACGCTATTAGAAATGCCAGTCATTCATCGGAATGCAAAGTTTCTATTAATAATATCAGGGAAGAATGTGCCAATATTGAAGCTTATGTTGAAGATTATCGTTGATAATGGCATCTTCCAGCACCATTTTGAAATAGAGTTCGTTACCACCGGATTGAGACGTTCGGGTTGGGAGCAACATTATCCTGCCGGGTTATTCTATTCATTAACTCATAAACAAAAATTTCATCTTCATGAGCGGCCTGATACTTGTTGCCAATCGAATCCACACCTGAACAGCCCGCAGAGATAAGACCTTACTTTACATCAGTGAGTTTCAGATAAATCAAATGTGCCATTATTTATTCCTTAACGATATCCGTAATCGTGTTCCCATAAATCCTTGCTCCCTATGGGCTGACTAATTTCTGTATTTTTTAGCAAATGAGTCAATAGACGTTATCGTGCAATATGTATGATATTTAATGATTTCTTTTATTTATGGTTGTGGTGGTAATTATTTATGCTGATGTTAATTGCGGTGAGAGGATAATCCGAAATGTCGCCCTTCTGTATACCCAAAATCGGAAATGATAGAATTATTTTTATTTATCAATGAGTAACATTTAATCCATTACTGCTTTGCCATCGGCGTGCGGGGAAGAAGCTCTTGTCAGTGGTTTCAACCATGTTGATTTTACTCGGTTTTTACTCCGTCAGCTTGCTCCGATGTTTGTTCGAAAAATAATCAGAAATCTACCTGAATCCATACAGTTTTGACGTGTTCGCGCAATACCTCCATCCCTTGCTTTTTTTCCCGGGTGAATATTGATTGGTAATACGCCATCGAAGTAATAATGACGGGAAAAAGCAGTAAAATCACAACAATTTCGGCTTCACTATCAAAATGGTGATAAAGAAGGTAAAATACCGCATCTGCGTAATTTACATAATGATATTTATTGTTTTTTTATTGTTTACTTTTCAGGAGTCTATGGTGCAACAGTTACCTCATTGTCCGAAATGCAGTTCTGAATATACCTGGCAAGATGGCGAAATGTTTAACTGCCCTGAATGTGGGAATGAGTGGTCGGCGCTTGGTGATACGGCTGCGCAGGATGATGAACTCATCGTAAAAGATGCTCACGGCAACCTGCTGGCGGACGGCGATACGGTGACCATCATTAAAGATCTTAAAGTGAAAGGCAGCTCGTCTCCGCTGAAGATCGGCACCCGCGTGAAGGGGATTCGTCTGGTGGAAGGCGATCACAATATCGACTGTAAAATTGAAGGTTTTGGCGCGATGAAGCTGAAATCCGAGTTTGTGAAGAAAAGTTAATCTGGGCGTGATGACGCGCGCTTCCCCTCTTTTTGCTGAACGCTGTGCGTCACCTCCGGTTTTTCAGGGCAAATGGCCGCTTTTAGGGGCGTTTGCCCTTTTCTTAATTAAGCCCTCTTTTTTCACCTCTGGCTGGTTTTTTCACAGCGGACAATCCTTTACCATAGCGAATATTGATTTCTTACTTGCTATACGGATATCTGATGCGACGTTTGGCTCGTTTTTTCCCTTTGCTCATCTTGCTTTCCGCCTGTAGCAGTCAGCCGGCACCGCCTCCCGCAGAAGCCCCTTCGGGTAATCCTTTCAACGGTGGCTTCCTGCTGGAGCCTGCACATCAGGTTCACCCATTAGGTGGCGACTTCGCGACTAACCCGGCAGCCGCACGGTTTATTGATAAAATGGTGCTGGAGCATGGTTTTAACCGTCAACAGTTGCATGATGTACTGGCCCAGACGAAAAGTCTGGATTGGGTGATTCGCCTGATGGACAGACAGGCGCCGACGTCCCGCCCTCCAGCGGGGCCCAACGGTGCCTGGAACCGTTATCGTAATAAGTTTATTACGCCAGACAATGTGCAGAATGGCGTAGTATTCTGGAACCAGTATCAGGAGGCGTTACAGCGCGCTCAGACGCTTTATGGCGTTCCGCCGGAGATCATCGTCGGCATTATCGGCGTTGAAACTCGCTGGGGAAGAGTGATGGGGAAAACGCGGATTATTGATGCACTGGCAACGCTGGCGTTTGATTATCCCCGACGCGCCGAATATTTTGCTGGCGAATTAGAAACGTATTTGCTGATGGCGCGCAAGGAAGGTAACGATCCCCTCAGCCTGCGTGGCTCCTATGCGGGGGCGATGGGGTATGGACAATTTATGCCCTCGTCGTTCAAACGTTACGCGGTGGATTTTGATGGTGATGGACATATCAACCTATGGGATCCGGTGGATGCCATAGGCAGCGTAGCCAACTATTTCAAAGCGCATGGCTGGGTAAACGGTGCGCCGGTCGCGGTGCAGGCAAACGGTCAGGCGCCGCAGCTCGCGACTGGGTTTAATACCCGTTACTCGCTCACGGAACTACAGGCGGCAGGTTTAACGCCTCTGCACTCGTTGTGGGGATACCAGGAAGCCAGCCTGCTGCGACTGGATATCGGTACGGGCTACCAGTACTGGTACGGGTTGCCGAACTTCTACACGATCACGCGCTATAACCACAGTACGCACTATGCTATGGCGGTATGGCAACTGGGTGAAGCGGTGGGCCGCGCACGCTAGCATTTTTCAGCGGTAATTGCCTCCCGTCTTTCCGGCGGGAGGCGCACAGGCCCGATCCCCATCGCGCTTCGGCAGCATTGTTTACCAGCCTCTTCATTTTTTCCTCAACATTGCTTCGATGTAACGCGCATAGATCGTCGTCATGGACGATCGCGGCTCTCCTCGACCTATTGAGGCGATTAAACAGGCTGAACAGCATTTTGGCACGCAGTGAGTTTACCGACGGAAGCGGTCTGACTTCATGTTATACTTCAGGTAATTCAGGCATTCTTATTTTATTTGGTCAGGCCAATTTAGGGCTGTTGTTGAATAAGGAAAGAGCGGTATGCGTTTATATCAGCAAATTGGTGAGAATCTGCGCGCGGAAATCCTAAAGGGAAATTATCAGATTGGCGATCGTCTTCCTCCCGAACGCGATATTGCTCAAACCTATAATGTTAGCCGCAGCGTGGTGCGTGAAGCCCTGATAATGCTGGAGTTGGAAAAGCTGATTGACGTGCGCAAAGGCTCTGGCGTTTATGTTATGCAACTTCCAACGGCTCAAGAAGAAGGCGGCGCGGTGGACAGCGGCTATGGCCCATTTGAGCTTATGCAGGCGCGTCAACTGCTGGAAAGCGAGGTGGCTGCGTTTGCGGCAATGCAGGCGACCAAAAGCGATATTGTAAAAATGCGGCAGGCGATCGAACAGGAAAGGGTTTCGCTTGAAAATGGCAACGTGGATGAAAGCGCTGACGAGCAATTCCATTGTCTGTTGGCGCAGTCCACTCAAAATAGCGTATTAGCCAGGATGGTTTATGACGTCTGGCAGGCTCGTAAGCATAGCCCGATGTGGCAGGGGATTCATGCTCATACCGATGATTACAGCTATCAGCGCCAGTGGTTGGACGATCATGAGCTTATCCTGAGAGCGGTGTCCCGTCGTGATGCAAACAAGGCGCGCCAGGCCATGTGGCAACATCTGGAGAATGTAAAATTTAAACTGTTGGAAATATCCAATGTTGACGATCCCGCTTTTGACGGTTATCTGTTTGACTCCGTTCCTCCCCGTCTGGAATCCTAATCCTCTTCTGGTTTTTCCCCTTGTGAAACGGACTGCCCGACTGCCATGTCGATATAAACAGGGCAGGCCCAATTCCCCCTTCCTGCTGCATGCCATCGTTCGGCGAACATCGCGGGCAACATATCAGTCCAGATTTCGATTTTTTTGTGTAATTGATCAACCAATTTTCGGGTTCTGTTTGACACCTTGTTTCGCTGAGGTAGGCTTTTACCATCTTGATGAAACACAGGGGTAACTCGATATGGAACAAACCTGGCGTTGGTACGGTCCGAACGATCCAGTCTCACTGGATGATATCCGGCAAGCCGGAGCAACCGGCGTGGTGACGGCGTTGCACCACATTCCCAATGGTGAAATCTGGTCGGTTGAGGAGATTGAAAAACGTAAAGCAGAATTGAAAGTCAAAGGGCTGGTGTGGTCAGTGGTGGAAAGCGTGCCGGTTCATGAAACGATCAAAACCCAGCAGGGGCGCTATCAGCAGTATATCGCTAATTATCAGCAAACGCTGCGCAACCTGGCGCAGTGTGGCATTGATACGGTGTGTTATAACTTCATGCCCGTACTGGATTGGACGCGAACCGATTTAGCGTATGAGTTGCCAAATGGCGCTAAGGCGCTGCGCTTTGATTACATTGCCTTTGCGGCATTTGAACTGCATATTCTGCAACGCCGCGGCGCTGAAACGGAGTACACGGCGGATGAGCGGGCACAGGCTGCCGACTATTACCGGGCGATGAATGATGCCGACATTGCTCGCCTGACGGGCAATATTATCGCCGGCCTGCCGGGGTCGGAAGAAGGCTATACGTTGGATCAGTTCCGTGCCCGACTGGCCGAGTATGAGGGCATCGACCACGCGAAATTACGTGAACACCTTGGGCATTTTCTGCGCCAGGTTGTACCCGTGGCGGAAAGCGTGGGGATTCGGCTGGCCATTCATCCGGACGATCCGCCGCGCCCAATCCTTGGGCTGCCGCGTGTGATGTCTACGTTCGACGACATGCAATGGCTGAAAAAGACGGTCGATAGCCTGCATAATGGCTTTACCTTTTGCACCGGCTCTTACGGCGTGCGGGCTGATAATGATCTGGTCAATATGCTGGAAAACTTTGGCGATCGCGTGCATTTCATTCACCTGCGTGCGACCTGTCGGGAAGACAATCCTAATTCGTTCCATGAAGGCGCACACTTAGAGGGTGATGTGGATATGGTCGCGGTAATCAAAGGGATACTAGCGGAGGAGCTGCGCCGCCAGAAGGCGGGTGACCGCCGTCCGATTCCGATGCGTCCGGATCACGGGCATCAGATGCTCGACGATCTGCAAAAGAAAACCAATCCTGGCTATTCAGCGATTGGGCGGTTGAAAGGGTTGGCTGAGCTGCGTGGCGTCGAATTGGCGCTGAAGCGCACGCTGTTTAGCGACTTGCGATAACGGTAATGAAAAAACAGACCGTGTGTAAACACGGTCTGTTAAAAGCGGATGCGTTAAGATTACGACGGATTTAACGTACTTCCGTTGTCCTGCAAGTTGCTTTGGCGGATGTCATCCGTTTCCGGTGATGCACCCCCGCGTGCCGCCTGCCGGCAACCTGCATGATTTAGCATTTGGAAAAGCGTTCTGACGGCAAGTTTACAGAGCGCGAACGTTTGAACGGCTGACTTTGCAGTTCTTGGTATCCCATTGCTCGCCGTGTTTAGGCGATTCCCCTTGGCCTTTCTGTACCCCGGTAAACTCTTCACACACTTTAGGCTTACCCGGTTTATAGTTTTTGATCCGTATATCGCGAATTTCAGCGACGTCGCCAAAGTTGCGGTTTACGCCGGCGATACTGTCGATAACGCCGTCAACCGTCGCGCTGATGATGGTGAGATTACGCGGGCCGCCGTTATTGGTGCAGTTACCACAGGAGCGCCACAGTTTGCCGTGCTCACCCGTCAGTGTGAAATTGCCCTGTACGATAGTGTGACTATTTTTAGCATTCTGCTGCAATACTTTGTCCGGTTTACCGCCGGGGCCATTCTTGGTGTTGTGTGCGATCCCCCCCACGACGGTCATGGTTTTACCGTTGTTGGTCGCCGCATCTTCACAGATATCTTCCCAAATCACGTTCTCAAGACGACAGTTGCCGGATTTGCAATGAATGCCGTCAGAGCCGCCATTGGCTGCGATACGCAGGTTTTTGATGTTGGCGTTTTCCAGTGTAATAACCGGCGGCTGCTTGTCGCTGTCGCCTTTACACTGTAACCCCAGCGTTTTACCGCCGCAGTCGACGGTTTTATTTTTGATGACTGCACCCGCTTTACATTCTGAGCTGGCGGCCAATAGCCCGGCAGAATGTAACGCGGCAACCTCTGCGGTTTTGTCCGTCGGTGCCGCATTGGATTTTTTGATGCTGTTATTACCGCTCACGGTATCCACCCAATACCAATATTCTGACTGAGGATTTGCCGTCACATCGGTAAATGTTCTGTCGTTGGGATTGAGTTCTGCGATTTTTTCACTACCTGCCGGGTTATTACTGGTGCTGCGATACACATCCTGACGAACTAAATTACCTGCGCCCGTAGACCAGCTTAAATACGTGGCATTATCTTTTTTCAGTAGCATCAGCATGGTGTCATCAGCCTGGGCCTGAAAAGAAAAAGCAGCGGTACATAAAAATATCGGTGTTAAATACTTAAACATATGTTTTTCCTTGTAAATTAAACAGATATTTTTCTCTTTATTTTTTGCGGGGGGAATAAAGAGGGCGTCAACGCATCAAGAGAGATTATATAATAGATAATAAAAAATGCGTAATGATTAAAAATAAATATTCGATAAATTGAGTGGTTGTTTATTTTTGTTATTATTTTTTTATTAACACTACTCCTGCTATTGTTTTAGATTTTTTAAAAAGGAACGATAGGGGTGTTTTTTATTCTTAATGTGTGGGTTTATGTTATTTTGCTATTTTTCACGTAACGGAATTATGTTGGTTTTGTCTTCTATTGATGTTGGCTTTTTCTGATGTTTTTATTAAGGTAATAATGAATGTATTTTCTAAGAAACATAAGTAAGGTTTTATGTGATTGGCATTTGTTCATTTATCTCGTCGTTAATGATTTTACGAAACGACGGTCATTTCTTTTTTGTTAAGAAAAGAAATTCATCATTTTTTCCACCGTGAAATGGTGCATGTCTATGAAGTAACGCTGGGTATGCAGTATCGCGGAGCTATGTGTGCTTTGTCCTTCTCATTGATGCAGATTGCCTGTTCAGCATATCGACGGGCTGCTGATTCATGGACGGCAAGCGAATGCCAGCGCTTGCCAGGTGACTGAGCGATGCGCCTGTCGTTTTCCGGCTTGGTATAAATATCTTTCATTATCATTATGATACGAAGGGGGCTGGCGTAAGATGTTTGAAATGTGACGGAATATGAGAATTATTCTTGATATCACTGCCACCGCCATTAAACTGCGAGCCGTTGCTTTCATTACAGAGATCGAGTTGTTATGGCGTTGCTCCGCATTGTTTACCAACAATACCGTTGGCCGTTTCTTGCCGTTATCGCGCTAAGTTTGCTGAGTGCCGGGTTGGGAATTGGGCTTATTGCCTTTATCAACCTGCAATTGATTGAGTCGGTCAATCAGTCACTAAGCGTTTTGCCACAGTTTCTGGGTTTACTCCTGCTCCTGATGGGGGTAACGCTGGCGTCGCAACTGGCGTTAACCACGTTAGGGCACCATTTCGTTTATCGACTGCGCGGGCAGTTTATCAAGCGTATTCTGGACACCAACGTAGCGCGAATTGAGCAGATCGGCAGTGCGCAACTACTCGCCAGCCTGTCCAGCGATATTCGTAATATCACGATTGCGTTTGTACGCCTGCCTGAACTGATTCAGGGAATTGTGCTGACGATAGGATCGGCGGCCTATCTGGCGTGGCTTTCCCCTAAAATGCTGGCGGTGACGTCCATCTGGATCCTGGTGACCATTTGGGGCGGCTTTATGCTGGTTTCCCGCGTTTATCGCCATCTGACCAAGGTTCGTAATGCGGAAGATCGTCTACAGAAAGATTATGAAACCGTGATTAACGGGCGAAAAGAGCTGGCGCTCAACCGTGAACGAGCTCAGAAGCTGTATGACGAGATTTATCAGTCCAACGCGCAGGATTATCGTCAACATGTGATCCGTGCCGATACGTTTCATCTGAGCGCGGTGAACTGGTCGAACATCATGATGTTGGGCGCGATTGGCGCGGTCTTTTTTATGGCGAATAACCTCGGCTGGGCGGATACCAACGTGGCGGCGACCTACTCGCTGACGCTGCTTTTCCTGCGCACGCCAATGCTTCAGGCGGTTGGCGCATTGCCGACGTTACTCAGCGCACAGGTGGCGTTTAATAAGCTGAATGGCCTCAATTTGGCGGATTATCAGGAATCGTTCCGCTCGGCGAGGGCGCCGGCTGACTGGCACACGCTGGCGCTGCGCGATGTCGTGTTTCGTTATGGCGATTCCGGCTTCGAGGTCGGCCCGATTAACATGGTGATAAAACGCGGCGAGCTGGTCTTCCTTATCGGTGGGAACGGAAGCGGAAAATCCACGCTGGCGATGCTGCTGACCGGGCTTTATACCCCGGTGTCGGGGACGCTGCTGCTGGACGATCGGCCGGTAACCGCGGAAACGCGCGAGGACTATCAAAAACTGTTTTCCGCCATTTTTACAGATTTTCATCTGTTCGGGCAGATGATTGGGCCGCAGGGTACGCAACCGGATATGGCGCTGGCCGATGACTGGCTGGATCGTTTGAAGATGCGTCACAAGCTGACGCTGGAAAACCATCAGGTGATGAATTTACAGCTTTCGCAGGGACAGCGTAAGCGTGTGGCGCTGTTACTGGCCGTGGCTGAACAGCGGGATATTTTGCTGCTGGACGAATGGGCGGCCGATCAGGATCCGCAATTCCGCCGCGTATTCTATCTTGAACTATTGCCTCAACTGCGGGCGTTAGGAAAAACGATAGTGGCGATCAGCCATGATGATGGTTACTTTGAACGCGCCGACCGTCTGCTCGAAATGCATCAGGGCAAGCTGTCGGAACTCACAGGAGAGGCGCGCGAACTGGCCTCGCGGGATGCGGTGGCGCAGATTAGCCGATAGCGCAGGCCTGAGTCTGTGTATGTTGTCTTGTGCGCCATGGCGCACCTCAGGCGTGAAGCGCGACAGACTATGTTAATTCGTTGAATTCTGGGGCACTATAAGCGCCAATGTTGGCGATTTGCCAACAGAATGGATGTTTTTACTTACAAAGCAGCCACCTGATGTCTCTGAGCTGCTACTTAACCTAATAAGTTGGTAAAAGTTATGAAAAGGATGTTTAACGCATTATTCGTTGTTGTCTTTGTTTGCTTTTCCTCTCTGGCGAATGCGGCAGAAAATCTCCCTAACATTGTCATTCTGGCAACGGGCGGTACGATTGCGGGTTCTGCGGCGGCCAATACGCAAACCACCGGGTATAAAGCCGGTGCGCTGGGCGTAGAAACGCTGATTCAGGCGGTGCCGGAGCTGAAAACGCTTGCCAATATCAAAGGCGAACAGGTTGCCAGTATCGGCAGCGAAAATATGACCAGCGATGTGCTGCTGAAGTTGAGCAAGCGGGTGAATGAACTGCTGGCGCGCAGCGATGTTGACGGCGTAGTCATTACGCACGGTACGGATACGCTTGACGAATCTCCCTACTTCCTGAATCTGACGGTGAAGAGCGACAAGCCCGTAGTCTTTGTCGCCGCGATGCGTCCGGCAACGGCAATCAGTGCCGATGGCCCGATGAACCTGTATGGCGCAGTAAAAGTGGCGGCAGATAAAAACGCCCGTGGTCGCGGCGTCATGGTGGTGTTAAACGATCGCATTGGTTCTGCCCGTTTTATCAGCAAAACCAACGCTTCTACGCTGGATACCTTTAAAGCGCCGGAAGAAGGCTACCTTGGCGCGATTATCGGGGATAAGGTCTATTTCCAGACTCGTCTGGATAAAATCCACACCACGCGTTCTGTCTTTGATATCACCCATGTTGATAAACTGCCGGCGGTCGACATCATTTATGGCTATCAGGATGACCCGGAATACATGTATGACGCGGCCATCAAACATGGCGTGAAAGGCATTGTCTATGCCGGCATGGGCGCAGGCAGCGTTTCTAAACGCGGGGATGCGGGGATGCGCAAAGCGGAAAGCAAAGGCATCGTCGTGGTACGCTCTAGCCGCACCGGTAGCGGGATTGTGCCGGAGAATGCTGAACTGCCCGGTCTGGTTTCGGATTCGCTGAGCCCGGCGAAATCACGCATCTTACTGATGCTGGCGCTGACGAAGACCACGAATCCTGCCGTCATTCAGGCGTATTTCCATTCTTATTAATCGCCTGAGCGGTTTTTTAGTGTAGAAGCCCCACACTTGATGTGTGGGGCTGAGTTTGCTGACAAAGTCCGATGCGCAGTGATAATGGATGGATCGTAAAGACGCTGCAAGTACGTCCATGTAAGCTCGAACCGCGCAGATATGAATCTCATCCCTGAGATTCACCCTTTCAGGGCCGTCGCATGCGACGTTCAAAAGCGTTCCTGACGCTTTTGTCCCTGGCGCGGACGCTTTACTCTTCCATTCCATTATCACCGTTCGATAAACGGTGATGGGCTTGTCAACGGTCTGAGCCCCACCTTGATGTGTGGGGCTTTGTTTTATCGCTGCCTTGTGAAATCTCCGCGGAGAAGTCGCTTTCCCCAATGCCGATTTTATCGGTATGATTCAGCCCACGACAAAGTAGACACCCCCTCGTTAACTGATACCCGGCGTCGTTCGGGGACAGCATCGCCATGTGTAGGCCGTTTGAAGTATGGCGGAACGGGAGGATTTAAGAAGAAGGATACGTCATTACATGACACACCCCATTTTTATGGTTGGTGCCAGAGGCTGCGGTAAAACAACCGTCGGGCATCAGCTGGCGCAGGCGTTGGGATATGACTTTGTCGATACCGACCTGTTTATGCAGCAGACCACCAACATGACGGTGGCTGAGGTCGTCGCTCAGGAAGGCTGGCACGGTTTCCGCCAGCGCGAAAGCCTTGCTCTTCAGCAGGTAACGTCTAATCGTTGCATTATTGCGACCGGCGGCGGAATGGTGCTGGCGGAAGCCAACCGGCGGTTTATGCATGATAAAGGCATTGTCATTTATCTCCATGCCGATGCGGAACTGTTGGCCCAGCGTCTGGAAAAAAATCCGGAGGATAGCCAGCGGCCGACGTTGACAGGGCGCCCGATCGCCGAAGAGATGGCCGATGTGTTGGCCGCGCGTGAAGCCCTTTATCGCGGTCTGGCCCACCATGTTATAGACGCCGCCCAGAGACCGGAAGAAATTGTGGCAAGCGTGTTGAAGGCGCTACGCTCATCGGCCGCGTAGCAAGGTCAGCGGGGCGCTGACAAAATAATCCCCTGTCATTGTTACTGAGCGCTAACTTTCAATGAATAGATCGTGACAGCGGCGCGACTCTCCTTTTAAGATGAATTTACTGAATTTTTCGACGATAGGTGCCGCGCTATGCTGAATGTGAATGAGTATTTTGCAGGGAAGGTCAAATCAATCGGTTTTGAAGGTGACAGCATTGGCCGCGCCAGCGTCGGTGTGATGGACGTGGGGGAATACACGTTTGGAACCGGGCAGCCGGAAGAAATGACGGTGATTACCGGGGCGTTGAAAGTATTGCTGCCGGGTTCGCCGGACTGGCAGGTGTTTGTTCCGGGAGAGAGTTTTTTCGTTCCGGGAAAAAGCGAATTCAATTTGCAGGTCGTCGAACCGACATCTTATTTATGTAAGTATTTATAATTAGTCGATTTTCCCATGATAAAGTGGTTTTTCCTGTTAGTGGAAAACCACTTTTTTCTTTCCCGCTAACGCCGCAGTCGACGCGGCAATCACCGGCTGAAGATCTGAACGCGGTGGTCGGGCATTGCCGAATCTGGCGGATTCAGTGACAAGCTCTTGATTGTCCGCCATCAGAACGATGGCGGACAACGACAGAGAAACGGCAGTTAACGCTGGGCTTCTCCGCCCAGCGCTTCAATCAGGTTTGCAATCAGTGCCGCCAGCTCGCTGGTCATCAAAATAAAGTCGGCATCAAAGCGCTGAGCAAAATCGTCCCGATCGATATCGTCATTCTGTTCCCGCAGCGTATCTGAGAATTTCAGCCGTTTTAGCGAGCCATCGTCAGATAAAACCAGTTGAATGCGCTCCTGCCAGTCCAACGCCAATTTGGTGACGAGCTTGCCTGCTTCGATATGTACGGCGATTTCATCGCAGACCAAATCCTGTTTTTTACAGCGAATAACGCCGCCGTCTTCCAGAATGGCTTTTAGCTCGGCTTCATCCTGTAGGGCAAAGCCGGGGGCAGGTTCGCCGGAGCGTACCCACTCGGTCAGCGTCAGTTCGATTGGGTTTTCCATCGTCAGCGGTACCACGGGCAACGATCCCAGCGTCTTTCGCAGCAGTGCCAGCGTGTCTTCCGCTTTTTTGGCGCTGGCGGCATCGACCATAATCAGGCCATTAACGGTATCGACCCACAGCCAAACCTGACTGAAGCGGCTGAAGGCTCGCGGCAACAGGCTATGCAGCACTTCATCCTTCAACGCGTCTTTTTCGGTTTTTTTCAGCTTGCGATGCTGCTCGGCCTCCAGACGTTCGATCTTGGCCTGAAGCGTCTGTTTGATGACGGGAGACGGTAGGATTTTCTCTTCTTTACGCGCACAAATGGCAATTTGCCCGTTAACGACGTGGGTCAGCGCATCGCTATGTGAGCCCATCGGCGGCACCCAACCCGTTTTCATCATATCCTGACTGCCACACGGGGTGAAGGCAAAAGCACTGAGCCGTTTTTCCATTTCATCTGCCGATAACACATTATCTTTGGACAGCGCGCTGTCCCGGCTTAAGCGGTAAATCATTAAATTTTTAAACCACAGCATGGAGTTATCCCTGACTGGGCGCGCAGGTTTGCACGCGAGGTTGCAATGTTGCGCGCATGATAACGAATTCGACGCCGCAATGTGGAATAAAATAGCGAAATTCAGCGCGCTGATCGTCCGGCTTCGTGTTATAACGAATTGGTTTATTTGACTATTTCTGTATTAGAACATTTTCCGGCAAGTCCGGAATTATTTATAACGCGTGGGGGCATCATGAGAATCGGCATCGACCTGGGTGGAACAAAAACAGAAGTCATTGCGCTCGATGATGGGGGAAAAGAGCGCTTTAGACAGCGTATGCCGACGCCAAGGAATGATTACCGGGAAACATTGCGTACGATTAGCTCGCTGGTTGCGCTGGCGGAAAAGGCGACCGGTTGTCGCGGCAGCGTCGGCGTGGGGATCCCGGGCACACTGTCGCCGTTTACCGGCAAGGTAAAAAACGCTAACTCCATCTGGCTAAACGGTCAGCCGCTGGATCGCGATCTCGCCGCATTGCTGAATCGCCCTGTTCGGATAGCTAATGACGCAAACTGTTTTGCCGTTTCGGAAGCGGTTGACGGCGCCGGAGCCGGGAAGCAGACC
This sequence comes from Samsonia erythrinae, assembly GCF_004342665.1. Taxonomy (GTDB): domain Bacteria; phylum Pseudomonadota; class Gammaproteobacteria; order Enterobacterales; family Enterobacteriaceae; genus Samsonia; species Samsonia erythrinae. The sequence goes on from NZ_SMBY01000001.1 coordinate 233,420, forward strand.
GTTTTTGCTGTGATCCTTGGAACCGGCTGCGGGGCAGGAATTGCGCTAAACGGGCAGGTTCAAGTGGGCGGCAATGGCATTGCCGGCGAATGGGGACATAACCCGCTGCCCTGGATGGATGAAGATGAACTGAACTATCGGCAGACGGTTCCCTGCTACTGTGGCAAATCGGGGTGTATTGAAACCTTTATCTCCGGCACCGGGTTTGCCGTGGATTATCAGCGTCTGAGCGGGCAGGCACGCAAAGGGGAGGCGATTATCGCTTTAGCGGAGCAGGGCGATCCCATCGCGGAGCGGGCTTTGCAGCGTTATGAACATCGTCTGGCGAAATCGCTGGCGCATGTGATTAATTTGCTCGACCCGGATGTGGTGGTGCTGGGCGGCGGAATGAGTAATGTTTCCCGTCTTTATCAGACCGTGCCGGCAAACATCCCGCGGTGGATTTTCGGCGGCGAGTGCGCAACGCCCGTCCTTCAGGCCATACACGGTGATTCCAGCGGCGTGCGCGGCGCCGCCTGGCTATGGCCGAAGACGGAATAGCGGTTAAACCGCGTAGTGTGGCGCCAGCCGACTGATACCCAGTCCGTTGATCTTCTGCACTTTAATTTGTACCGGAATGCGGTCTTTCATCGCTTCGACGTGGCTGATGACGCCGATGGTTTTGCCGGTGGCGTTCAGGTTATCAAGCGCGTCCAGTGCTATATCCAGCGTTTCGGTATCCAGCGTTCCGAAGCCTTCATCCAGAAACAGGGAATCAATGCTGGTTTTGTTACTGACCAAATCGGACAGCGCCAGCGCCAGCGCCAGACTAACCAGAAAGCTCTCCCCGCCAGAAAGCGTCTTGGTGTCGCGTTCGGCTTCAGCCTGCCAGGTGTCTATCACCAGTAATTCCAGTTTCTCTCCCAGCTTCCGTTTCAACTGGTAGCGTCCGTGCAAGCGAGAAAGCTGTAAATTAGCAAGGTGAACCAGATGGTCCAGCGTGAGTCCCTGCGCAAATGTGCGGAATTTGTGCCCGCTTTGTGAACCAATAAGCCGGTTGAGTTCGCTCCAGTCATCATAAGTTTGCTGGCTTTGGGCGATCTCGGCGAGCAAATCCTGCTGGTTCTGGCGCTGCTGTCGGTCGTCAGCCAACTGGCGTTGTATTTCCCCCTGCTGGCGCAGGTTGGCTTTCAGCGCTTCATCCTGCGCTGTCAACTGCTGCTGTAGCGATTCCCGCGTCACGTCTTCCGTCAGTGAGGCGGGCTGATTGCGTTGATGCGCGAACAGTGCCTGTTCAGCCTGCCGGAGAAGCGCCACCGCTTGCTGTAAGTCTTGGTTCAGTTTTTCTTTCAGTGCCTGTAACGCCAGACGTTCCTGCTCATCGATCAACGCATTGAGGAAAGCCGTTTCATCAGCAAAGTCGCTGTGTTGCAACGCCTGATGAAAGCGCGCTATCGCCTGCTGATGCAGACTCACGCTCTGTTCATACTGTTGCTGCGTGCGTGCTCGTTCTCCCGTCAGGCGGCTCAACGCGGTTTCGCTTTTCTGACGAGCTGACTGGGCCAGCCGGAACGTATCGTCATACTGCTGGCTGGTTTGCTGCCACTGTTCGCGAACGTCTGCGATCCTTTTCTCCCCGAAAAGCGCCCTCCGTTCCTGACGGCTTGCCTCAAGTTGCGCGATGTGTCGATCCCGTTGCTGTTGTTGCGCCTGGCACTGTTGCATCGCTTCGTTCAGGTTGTGATTCAGGTGCTGAAGGTCGCTTTCCAGCGTTGCCAACTGCGGGATTAACCGCGACAGTTCCTGTTCTTTGGCTTTCCAATCTTGCCATTCGCTATCTCGCTGAGCCAGCCAGTCATTCTGTCTATCGGCATCCGGCAGCGTCAGCCCTAACGCGGTGAGCGTCTGCGTCATATCCTGATGGTATTGCGTTAAGCGCTGTTGTATCCCCTGTCGTGACCGTGCCATTTCCGTCAGCGCATTATTGAGCGTGTTTTGCTGCTCGGCATTCAGCAAGATTTTCTGGTCAAGCTCCCGCAGCGATGCCTCTGCAACCGTCAGTGAATCCTTACTTTCCTGCCATTGCTTTTGCTGCTGTTCACGTGCTGATATTTGCTGTCGGATGTCCTGCTCATCTGTTTCACAGCGCGCAAGCCATGACTCGACCTCATCCGCTTGTTCCGGCGAATAGTTAACTTGTAAGTGTTCACTGACATCTCGCCACGATTGCAGACAAGTTTGATACTCACTGTCATGCTGATCGATGTCGCGCTGTAGCTGCGCCGACTGCTGTTGGAACAAGGTCAACTGTGTGGTGATGTTGGCCAGTGCGGTTGCTAACCGGTTGACCTCCTGCCGTTTGGCGAGCAGGCGCTGTTCGGTTTGCGAAGATTGCAACGCCTGATAGCGTTTGACAGCCGGATGTTCGGTCGAACCGCACAGCGGACAAGGGGCGCCAGCCTGTAGTCTTTGTCTTTCGGCTTCCAGCCTGATGATCTGCTCTTCCTGCCGGTACAGCGTTTCCAGATCGGCCAAATGCTGGTTGTGTTGCTCATACTCAGACTGTCGCTGTTTCTGCTCACTTTCCGCTTGCTCAATCTGTGCTCGCACCTCTGTTTGTCTGGTTATGAGCTGATGCTTGCGGACACGTAGACGCTGAAACTGATCGCTGGCAATGGCCAGCTTTTGGCGAGCATTTCGCCGATCGGTCAGTTGATTAAACTGCTGGTGCAGTGTGGAAAGCGGCTGAGTCGCTTCCAGATCTTGTCGCGTTTCTTCAAGCCGTGTGAATTGCCGACGGGTCGCATCGACCTCGACGTTTTGTTCATGCCGTTGTGCTGCCAGCGTTTCGGCCTCGCGCTGTAGCGTTGCCAATTGCTCCGTGTATTGCCTCTGCTTCTGGCTTAGTTGCTGCTGTTCGTCCTGGAGCGGGGTCAGCTGCTGAAACTGCGCGCGCCACAGAGGAAGCTGTTCTCCCCACTGTTGATGCGTCGCGTGCCGCTGACGGTAAGCGTGGATCTGCGCAAGTCGCTGCTCAACCTGTTGTTGCTCCGTCGCTGTCTGCGACTGCCTGCGCGTGTCGGCCTCCAGACGTGCCTGCGTTTTCGCCAGTTCATCTTGCAGTTGGGTTTTCTGCTGCTCCAGCGTAGCAATGCGGTGATCGAGCGGCACCACGCGTTCGTTTATCAACCGTTCCTGTTGCAGGCGCGCCTGTTTGTGTGCGTTGACATCCCGCTCCGCCTTTTCTTCCTGCTGGCGCAGCGTCGCTAACGTCGCTTGCTCGGCCGTCTGTTTCCCGCTCAGTTGTTCAATATACTGAGAGAGCTGGCGAGATTCCTGTTGCTGGCGCTCGCGCTCTTCATACAGTGGTCGAAGCTTTTCTGCCGGTTCGCTGGCGGCTAATCTGTCGAGCTGTGGCCTCGCCTGTTGAATGGCGGACTCCGCATTGGCGTGTCGGGCCTGCGCATGGGTCAACTGTGTTTGTTGCTGCGCCAACTGCTCGAACCAGCGCAGCGTAGTCAGCGCTTGCTCACGTTCGACGTTGCACCGTTGCTCCTGCTGGATTAGCCCGGCAAGCTGTATTTCTATCTGTTGACGCTGCTCGCCGGTTAAAAGTTGAATGCCTGATACGCGCGCTCGCTGCATGTCGAGTACCGCGCTTGCCTGTTTATGATTTTCAAAAACGCGCAGGGAGATCAGACCGTAGATATCCGTACCGGTTAACTCTTCCAATAGCGCCGCACGATCATCGGCTTTCGCGTTGAGGAAAGCGGCAAATTGCCCCTGTGACAACATCATGGAACGCGTAAAGCGGCCAAAATCCAGTCCGGTAATCTGTGCCACTTTTTCTTTCTTGTCGTTAAGCTTTTCGCACAGGATCTTACCGCCCTCAATCAGGGCAAGTTCAGCCTTGGGCGCTTGCAGGTTGCCGTCCGGTGCGTTTCTTGCCCGGCGCTGGCTCCAGAAGGCGCGGTATCCGATACCCTTAACTTCAAATTCTACCTCGGCAAGGCACTCCGCCGTGTTGCGGGTCATCAGGTCATTGCTGCCGGTGGAAAGCGGGCCTAACCGCGGCGTTTCGTGATACAGCGCCAGACAGATCGCATCCAGCAGCGTGGTTTTTCCCGCGCCGGTTGGGCCGGTTATTGCAAATAAGCCGCTACTGGAAAATGGCGCCTGTGTGAAATCGATCTTCCATTCCCCTTTCAGCGCATTGAGGTTTTTTAAGCGCAGGCTGAGAATCTTCATTTGGCTGACTCGCTATTTTCCAGTTCATCAATCACCTGATTAAACAGCGATCGCACGCGCTGTTGGCGGCCGTCTTCCATTTCTGTCTCCATCGCCAGACGACGTTCAAAAACGTCATGGACACTCAATTCATTCAGGGTTTCCTTATCCTGCCGGATTAGCGCCTGCAAGCGCTGTTCGCGCGTGCGCCGCAGTAAAAGGACTTCTACAGGCAGGTTTTCGGTCATCGCCTGAACGCGTTGTTGCAGCTCGTTCAGGTAGTCCTGCGTACTGATTTCGATATCCAGCCAGACCGGTTTGTCGCCCTGATAATGCTGAAAAGCGGTCAACTGTCGCTCAATGTCGCTCAGGGTGCCTTTAATGAGCTGCATCGGTTGGGTTACCGGAACGGGGAGCAGGTCGATTTGTGGCGGCGCTCCCGGCGTAAAACTGACCAGACAAACGGACTTCTCGCTGCCAAGCTCATCAAAACTGAGTGGAATGGGCGAGCCGCTGTAGCGGATATGGTCACTTTTTGTCACTCTCTGCGGGCGGTGGATGTGGCCGAGGGCGATGTAATCCGCGGGAGGAAATGCCTGAGCGGGGAACGCATCCAGCGTGCCGATGTAGATATCGCGCACGGATTCAGACGCCGTTGCGCCTATCGTCGTCAGGTGGCCGGTGGCAATAATCGGTAGCGGCAGACCAAGCTCGTCACGCTTTTTACAGGCCAACTGATAGCATTGCTGGTAGTGCGCGGTAATGGCTTCCTGTAGCGCCAGCTGTTTTTCATCACCGGATTGCCCGGCTTTGCTGGTCAGTACATCGCGCGGGCGCAAATACGGGATAGCGCAGAGCAGGGCGCCGGGCTGTCGCCGGCGGTTTTCCAGCACGATCACCTGTTCGGAGGGGGCGTCGCTGGCGCAGGCGATGACTCGCGTGTTCAGACAGGCCAGCACGTCTCGGGATTCATTTAACATCGCGACGGAATCGTGGTTGCCGCCAAGCACGATGAGCTGGCAACCTGTGTGCTGTAGCGCGACCACGAAGCGATAGTACATTTCCCGCGCATAGCTAGGGGGCGAGCCGTTATCAAAAATATCGCCCGCCACGATAATGGCATCGACCTGATGCTCCTCCACCTGAGCGATCAGCCAGTGTAGAAAAGCCCGATGTTCAGCGGCGCGGCTTTGGGTATAAAAATACTGTCCTAAGTGCCAATCGGCGGTGTGGATGATACGCATCGCGTTCTCTCAATTTTCGTGTTGCTGGCGCTGGCATCGAGTGAGGTTGCCTTGTGTTTCGTCGTCGCCATCGCGCCCGTAATCGCAATGCCGTGATTATATACGTTAAAGAGAGAGTGGCGGCCTTTACTGCGTCAACAAGTTTAGAAAGCCGCTCGAAAAATGGCGTGTATGTGCTGTAATAAAGGGCGCGTGCGGGAGTGCGTGTTTTTCATAAATCTGTCATAAAACTGACGCATAATGCCTATCGCCTGCTAACAGCGACGATGATTAACGACAGGATTAACAATGGCAAAACGCATATTAGTCGTGGAAGATGAAGCGCCAATTCGTGAGATGGTCTGCTTTGTACTGGAGCAAAATGGTTATCAGCCAGTTGAAGCCGAAGATTATGACAGCGCGGTGATTCAGCTGTCAGAGCCGTTCCCGGAACTGGTGTTATTGGACTGGATGCTGCCGGGTGGGTCAGGTCTGCAATTCATCAAACACATGAAACGCGAGGCGCTGACGCGTGATATCCCCGTGATGATGTTGACTGCGCGTGGCGAAGAAGAAGACCGCGTGCGCGGGCTTGAAGTTGGCGCCGATGACTATATTACCAAGCCGTTTTCGCCCAAAGAGCTGGTGGCGCGTATCAAAGCCGTTATGCGTCGTATTTCGCCGATGGCCGTCGAAGAGGTGATTGAAATGCGCGGCCTGAGTCTCGATCCTTCCTCCCACCGTGTAACGACGGAAGAACATGCGCTGGATATGGGGCCGACGGAGTTTAAGTTGTTACATTTCTTTATGACCCATCCTGAACGTGTTTATAGCCGGGAGCAGTTGCTGAATCACGTGTGGGGCACTAATGTTTATGTGGAGGACAGAACCGTCGACGTCCATATTCGACGCCTGCGTAAGGCGCTGGAAACCAGCGGGCACGATAAAATGGTGCAAACAGTGCGGGGAACGGGGTACCGTTTTTCAACGCGTTACTGAGGCGATAGTTTCGGAGAAATATTAACGTGCTAGAACGTTTATCCTGGAAAAGGCTGGCATTGGAGCTGGCTTTTTTTTGTCTTCCCGCCGCGCTGCTGGGGCTGATCTTTGGTCATTTGCCTTGGTTTCTGTTGGCTGCGGTCGTCGTATTACTTTGTTGGAATTTTTATAACCAGTTAAAACTCTCTTACTGGCTGTGGGTTGATCGCAGTATGACGCCCCCTCCCGGACGTTGGAGCTGGGAGCCGCTGTTTTACGGGCTGTATCAGATGCAGTTACGTAACCGCCGTCGCCGCCGTGAGTTGGCGCTCTTAATCAAGCGGTTTCGTAGCGGGGCCGAATCCTTGCCGGATGCCGTAGTGATGACAACGGAGGAAGGAACGATCTTCTGGTGTAATCATTTGGCGCAGCACCTGTTGAATTTTCGCTGGCCGGAAGATAATGGCCAGAATATCCTTAACTTATTGCGCTACCCTGAATTCAGCGATTACATGAAAAATCAGGATTTTAGCCGTCCTCTCACCTTGCAGTTGAATAATGCCCACCATGTTGAATTTCGCGTGATGCCGTATTCCGAAGGGCAATTGCTGATGGTGGCGCGCGATATTACACAAATGCACCAGCTTGAAGGCGCAAGACGTAACTTTTTTGCCAATGTGAGCCACGAGCTGCGTACCCCGCTGACGGTATTACAAGGGTATTTGGAAATGATGCAGGAAGAAACGCTGGATAGCGCATTGCGTGGGAAAGCGTTGAATACCATGCAGGAGCAGACCCGACGCATGGATGGGCTGGTGAAACAACTGCTGACATTGTCACGGATTGAAGGCGCGACGGCGATCGATCTGAACGAGAAAGTGGATATCCCCTTGATGTTACGCGTACTGCAACGTGAAGCACAGGCGCTCAGTCAGGGCCGTCATGAGATCATCTTTCGCGTGAATGAGACCCTTCGTGTATTTGGTAATGAAGAACAACTGCGCAGCGCCGTGTCAAATCTGGTGTATAACGCGATTAACCACACGCCAACGGGAACGCGTATCGAAGTCTGCTGGCAAAAGATCCCTCAGGGGGCTCAGTTTCAGGTCAGCGATAACGGGCCGGGAATTGAGGCAGAGCATTTGCCACGCCTGACCGAGCGTTTTTATCGGGTGGATAAGGCGCGCTCGCGGCAGACGGGCGGCAGTGGTTTAGGGCTGGCTATCGTTAAGCATGCGCTCAACCATCATGAATCACGTCTGGAAATCATCAGCGAGGAGGGACAGGGCTCGCGTTTTGTCTTTACCTTGCCTAACCGGTTGATTGTCCCCTTCTCTCTGGCTGAAAATACGGTGAAACCTTCAGCCTGACGGAAACGCTATTCATGAGAACCGCCACCTATATTGCAGGCGTCTTTTTATTGCTGTTCAGTGCGTTTGGCGCTGCCCAGCCTCGCCAGATGCTGGCGGGCAACCTCTCCAGCGCGGGGTCGGATACGCTGGCGAATCTGATGGCCTTTTGGGCTGCGGATTTCAGCCAGCATTACCCTAATGTGAATTTACAGATTCAGGCGGCGGGATCCTCGTCTGCGCCGACGTCTCTGGCATCCGGCGCGGTGCAGCTTGGCCCGATGAGTAGGGCAATGAAGGCCAGCGAAATTGAGGCATTCGTTCAGCATTATGGCTATCCCCCGCTGGCCGTGCCGGTCGCGATGGACGCGCTGGTGGTGTTGGTTAATCAGGACAACCCGCTGTCCGGGCTGAATGTGTCGCAGTTAGACGCCATCTTTTCGATTACTCAGCGTTGCGGCAGCCCTCGTCCGATAAAACGATGGGGGGAGTTGGGGCTGCGCGGCCACTGGGAAAAACGTGCCTTACTGCGCTATGGACGAAATTCGGCATCCGGAACCTATGGGTTTTTTAAACAAAAAGCGCTCTGCCACGGCGATTTTCTGCCACAGGTCAATGAGCTGCCCGGTTCGGCGTCGGTGGTGCAGGCGGTTGCGGCGTCAACTGACGCTATCGGTTATGCCAGCGTGGGGTTTCGTACCAGCGGTGTGAAGATGGTGCCGTTAGCCGCACAGGGTGTTAACTATATTTATCCCTCGACCGAAAATATTCGCAGCGGCCTGTATCCCTATACGCGCTATCTCTACATCTATGTGAATAAGCCTCCGGGACAACCGCTGGAAGCCCTGACGGCGGCATTCTTAGGCCGGGTGTTGTCTGAGAGCGGGCAAGCGCTGGTGAATAAGGATGGTTATTTACCGCTGCCGGAAGAGACACGCCGGCTCGCGCGTCGGCAGCTTGGTCTGGCGGAATAATCCGCGTTTCCCCACACAAATTTGCAAAATTTTCACGTTACTTGAAATTTATTCATGTAACGTGAAAATTCTTCCATTGCCCTGCTCAGAGTAGCATGACAGGATAGCTCCAATTTGGACGTCCAGATGGCTAGGTGTGCATTTTCGTAACTATCTCTTTGGGCAAATATTTCCTAGCGAAACTATCAGCCAGCCTGTTTACCCCATTGGAGATTGTGCTGGCGAGCTGTCAGGAGTGACATATGGCAAACACATTTCCCCCTTTCCGTGCTGATATCGTCGGCAGTTTCTTGCGCCCAACCGCGATTAAGCAGGCGCGCCTTCAGCATCAGGCAGGCGAGATTGATGATGTGGCACTGCGTAATATTGAAGATCGCGAGATTCTGCGCATAGTAGAAAAACAGCGTGAAGCGGGTTTACGGGTGGTGACGGATGGTGAACTGCGTCGTGCCTGGTGGCATTTCGATTTTTTCGCCGATCTGCACGGGGTAGAGCGCTATGAAGCTGATCAGGGTATCCAGTTTAACGGTGTTCAGACGAAATCCCATTCCATCCGGGTGGTTGATAAAGTCAGCTTCAATCCTCAGCACCCGATGCTTGATCATTTCCGGTATCTGAAAAGTATTTGCGGTGATGCGGTGCCTAAAATGACGATCCCCAGCCCCAGCGTGATGCATTTCCGCGGCGGACGCAAAGCGATTGATGCAACGGTTTATCCTGATCTGGCGAATTATTTCGACGATCTGGCACGAACCTGGCGGGATGCTATTCACGCGTTTTATGATGCGGGGTGCCGCTTTCTGCAACTGGATGATACCGTCTGGGCTTATTTGTGCTCTGATGATCAAAAACGTCAAATTCGCGAGCGTGGTGAGGATCCAGACCAACTGGCGCGGATTTATGCCGATGTTCTGAACAAAGCGCTGGCGGATAAACCCGCCGATCTGGTGGTGGGGTTGCACGTGTGCCGCGGTAACTTCCGTTCGACCTGGATTTCCGAAGGCGGCTATGAACCCGTTGCGGAAATTTTGTTTGGCGAAGTCAACGTTGATGAGTTCTTCCTGGAATACGATACTGAGAGAGCCGGTGGATTTGAACCGCTGCGTTTTGTGAAGCCGGGTCATCAGCAGGTTGTGCTGGGATTGATCACGACGAAAAACGGTGAGCTGGAAGATGCTGACGTCGTACAGGCACGTATCGAAGAAGCCGCCAGATATGTGGATATTAATCAGATTTGCCTGAGCCCGCAGTGCGGCTTTGCGTCAACGGAAGAAGGCAATAGCCTGACGGAAGAGCAGCAGTGGAACAAGTTAAAGCTGGTGGCGGATATCGCTCATCGCGTGTGGTGACGACGCGAAAACGCTGAATTGACAGCATCGGTAATGAGAAGGCCGGATCGTGCGATCCGGCTTTTTTTATGGGTGCGCTTGCCCATTCAGCCAGTGCCGGCTAAGGCGCGCTTATATACGATATGCGTTTTTTATGACCGAAAAGCGCATTTTATCCCTTTTTATTTCAGTCTTTTTGCAATGAAGTATCAATAAATGCACAAATCATGTGTTATGTAAAACATGATAAACCAATTTATATTCTGATTTTTGTCGCCGATTAGGTAATATACTCTGGTTTTTCGATCTCCACTTGTCTTTTTACGCTATAAACGTTTTACTTAGCCCCCAATGTAGCTGTGCGAAAATTAACTCCCATATAAAGCCCGCCATCTTTCGAATCGCCGGGGTGTTGGCGTCATTCTTCTCCCTCTTTGTGAACGATTGCTGGTGGTGATAATGGCACAGTTTTCTTTTTATCGATTTATACAGGCAACACGACATCACTATGAGTCATCGTTTAGCGTCCAAGGACATTGTGGCATTAGGTTTTATGACCTTTGCCTTATTCGTTGGGGCGGGGAATATTATCTTCCCGCCTATGGTGGGTTTGCAGTCGGGAGAGCACGTGTGGACTGCGGCGACCGGTTTTCTATTGACGGCGGTTGGGCTGCCGGTACTGACGGTGATCGCGCTTGCCCGTGTCGGCGGCGGTGTTGATGCGCTAAGCTCGCCGATAGGTAAAAAGGCGGGCGTTGTTCTGGCAACCGTGTGTTATCTGGCCGTTGGGCCGCTGTTTGCGACGCCGCGTACCGCCACCGTCTCGTTTGAAGTCGGTCTTGCGCCTCTGTTTGGCAATGGCGCGTCCCCGCTGCTGATTTACAGCCTGATCTACTTTGCTATTGTCATCGCGATTTCTCTGTACCCAGGCAAGTTGCTGGATACGGTCGGCCATGTATTGGCGCCGCTGAAGATCATTGCGCTGGGGGTGCTGGGCATTGCCGCGGTGATATGGCCAGCCGGTACGCCGATTCCGGCGACAGAAGCGTATGAGCATCTGCCGTTCTCTAATGGTTTTGTAAACGGCTATCTGACGATGGATACGCTGGGCGCGATGGTCTTTGGTATTGTGATCGTTAACGCGGCCCGTTCGCGCGGCGTGGCAAGCCCTGCGCTGCTCACGCGTTATACCGTGTGGGCAGGGCTCATTGCGGGCGTTGGTCTGACATTGGTTTATTTGAGCCTGTTCCAGCTTGGCTCTGTCAGTAGTTCACTGGTGCCGCAGGCGCAAAACGGAGCCGAGATCCTTCATGCCTATGTGCAATATACGTTTGGCAATATGGGAAGCAATTTCCTGGCGTTGCTCATCTTTATTGCGTGTCTGGTAACGGCCGTCGGCCTGACCTGCGCCTGTGCTGAATTCTTTGCTCAGTATTTACCCTTGTCCTACCGGACGCTGGTGTTTGTGCTCGGTGTGTTTTCCATGGTGGTGTCCAATCTTGGGCTGAGCCATCTGATTCAACTTTCTATTCCCGTACTGACGGCAATCTATCCACCCTGTATCGTTCTGGTTTTATTGAGTTTTACACTGCGTTGGTGGAATAATCGTTCGCGCATTGTGGCACCGGTCATGTTAATCAGTCTATTGTTCGGCGTGATAGATGGTATAAAATCATCGGCTTTCGCATCGATGTTGCCAGAATGGAGTCTCCGCCTGCCGCTCAATGAGCAAGGGCTGGCGTGGCTGCCGCCGTCGCTGCTGGTTTTACTGGCGGCAGTGATTTACGACAGATTTTGTGGCGGTCAGGAAGTGACGGTACATCAATAATCGTATGTAATGTCCACTATGCAGGGGCGCTTTGCCCCTGAAAATATGTTGGATGTTGATACCACAGGCCTTGCCTGTGGTTTTTCTTTTGTAAAATTCTCTTTATAAGACAGGGTTGCTTACCAATGGAACAACCATCTTCCAAGCTCAAGCGTGGATTAAGTACGCGGCACATTCGTTTTATTGCCTTGGGTTCGGCGATAGGAACCGGCCTTTTTTATGGTTCCGCCAGCGCAATTCAGATGGCAGGCCCCAGCGTGCTGTTGGCTTATCTGATTGGCGGCGTCGTCGCTTACATTATCATGCGCGCGCTGGGCGAAATGTCTGTACACAATCCGCAATCCAGCTCTTTTTCTCGCTATGCACAGGATTATCTCGGTCCGCTGGCGGGGTATATCACCGGCTGGACCTACTGTTTTGAGATGCTGATTGTTGCCATTGCCGATGTGACCGCGTTCGGTATCTACATGGGCGTTTGGTTCCCGGCGGTGCCGCACTGGGTTTGGGTTTTGAGCGTGGTACTCATTATCGGCGCTATCAACCTCATGAATGTGAAGGCGTTCGGCGAGCTGGAATTCTGGCTCTCCTTTTTTAAAGTTGCCACGATTATCATCATGATCGTCGCCGGGATCGGCATTATCATTTGGGGGATTGGCAACGGCGGTGAACCTACCGGCATTCATAATCTGTGGACCAATGGCGGATTCTTCAGTAACGGGGTGATGGGGATGATCCTATCGCTGCAACTGGTGATGTTTGCGTATGGCGGCGTTGAGATTATCGGGATTACTGCGGGTGAGGCCAAAGATCCGCATAAATCCATTCCCCGCGCCATTAACTCTGTTCCCTGGCGTATTCTGGTGTTTTATGTGGGCACGCTGTTCGTCATTATGTCGATTTACCCGTGGAATCAGGTCGGCACCAATGGGAGCCCGTTTGTACTGACGTTCCAGCATATGGGCATTACCGCTGCGGCGGGTATCCTCAATTTTGTCGTGATTACCGCGTCACTGTCGGCGATTAATAGCGATGTATTTGGCGTAGGCCGTATGCTGCACGGGATGGCGGAGCAGGGGCATGCGCCGAAAATGTTCACCCGCATTTCCCATCGCGGTATTCCGTGGGTAACGGTTGTTGTCATGATGATGGCGCTGCTGGTGGCGGTGTACCTGAACTACATCATGCCCGGCAAGGTTTTCCTGGTGATTGCGTCGCTGGCGACTTTCGCCACGGTGTGGGTATGGATCATGATTCTGTTTTCCCAGATCGCGTTCCGCCGCCGCTTGAGCCGGGATGAAGTGAAGGCGCTGGCGTTCCCGCTGCGCGGTGGTATTGCCACGTCCATATTCGGTATTCTCTTCCTGTTCTTCATTATCGGTTTGATCGGCTACTTCCCGGATACCCGCGTGTCGCTGTATGTCGGCGTCATCTGGATCGCGCTGCTCTTACTGGGCTATGTCTGGAAGAAGAAGCGTCAGAACGCGGTGGCTGCACAGCATTAAACTATCAGAAGGAGCGCTCCCGTCAGAGCGCTCCCATCAGCGCGTTTTTTTGAGCTGATATTACGCTTTCGGAGCAGTCATTTGCTGCGCCATTATCCGCATATCGTGGCCGGTCGGCGTTTGATGAACGCGGAGATCGAACTCCGGTAAAATCGCAAAGATATGGTCAAAGATATCAGACTGAATGCTTTCGTAATCGACCCAGGCGGTGGTGTTGGTAAAGGCGTAAATCTCCAGTGGTACGCCTTCAGACGTTGGTGAAAGCTGTCTCACCATCAGCGTCATCCCTTTATGAATGCCCGGATGCGCGCGCAGATAAACCTGAAGATAAGCGCGGAACGTCCCTAAATTCGTCAGACGTCTGCCGTTAAGCGGCGAGGTCAGGTCGGAATTGGATTGCGCATTGTGTTGCTCCAGTTCGCTCTGTTTGTTCTGAATGTAAGACGACAGCAAGGTGCTGCGCAGCAAGCGCGCCTGCTCGTCTTCCGTCATGAAATGTACGCTGGTGGTATCGATATTGATACTGCGCTTGATCCGCCTGCCGCCGGATTCCGACATCGAACGCCAGTTTTTGAAAGAGTCGGAAACCAGCGAGTAGGTCGGGATGGTGGTGACGGTGTTATCCCAGTTTTTCACTTTGACCGTCGTCAGCCCGATATCGATAACGGCGCCGTCAGCGCCGTATTTCGGCATTTCCAGCCAGTCTCCCAGCGTCAGCATATCGTTGGCGGAGAGCTGGATACCGGCGACCAGCCCCATGATCGGATCCTTGAATACCAACATCAGTACGGCGGCCATGGCACCTAAGCCACTGATGAGAATCAGCGGCGATTTACCGATGAGTAATGAGACCACCATGATACTGATGACGACAGTGGCGATCAGTTTCAGGCTCTGGAAGATACCGCGTAGCGGCAGCTGCGCGGCGACTTTGGTTCGGGCGGAGACGTTGAGGAGAACGTCGAGTAGCGAGAACAGGGACAGCAGCGCAAAAATCATGATCCACACCTGGGAGCAGATAATCAGCGCTTCACGGGTTTCACTCTGTGCGGGAAGCCACACAAAGACCTGAATATTGAGGATCACCCCTTGTAGCAAGAAGGCCAGACGGTTAAACAAGTTGTGCTGCGTCAGCGCCTGTTTCCACCCGTGCCCCTCGGTTTTACCGGGTTTATTGAGTGAACGCAGCACCATTCTTTTCAGCACAACCTGATGCAAAATCAGGTGAATGACGGCAGAAATGAGCAATATCAGCCCGAGAACAATCAGTAACGCAATGATGCCAGCGTGTTGTATCTGTGCCTGTTCCAGCCAGCGCGCGAGATTTTGTTGCATGCGTTCTCCTTTAGTTCAATGAATCTGTCGTGCATGAACACGATGTATTAAGGCTAAGGATTTAGCGGCCCCAGTCAACCTTTTGTATTGGCTGGGATCTCGACGGGAAGGACGAGGCAGGGAAGGCGATGTGCGAAAATCGCGGGCAAAGAAAAAGCCAGTTACCGGGGTAACTGGCCTGGTCATTATCCTGCTGTCAGGCAGAATAGGGATTACAGCTTATCCGCGTTTTCAGACAGGTATTTAGCCACGCCGTCTGGTGACGCGCCCATCCCGGACTTTCCTTTTTCCCACTGTGCCGGGCACACTTCGCCGTGCTCTTCGTGGAATTGCAGGGCATCAACGGTACGCAGCATTTCATCAATGTTACGGCCCAGCGGCAGATCGTTAACGACCTGATGGCGAACGATACCGTTTTTGTCGATCAGGAAAGAACCACGCAGCGCAACACCGGCTTCTGGGTGTTCGATGCCGTAGGCTTTTTGAATTTCACGCTTAACGTCCGCAACCATCGCGTATTGCACTTCCCCGATACCGCCTTTATCGACCGGGGTTTTACGCCATGCGTTGTGAACAAATTCGGAGTCGAAAGAAACCCCAACCACTTCTACGCCACGTTTCTGGAATTCGGCATAGCGGTGATCGAAGGCAATCAACTCAGAAGGACAAACAAAGGTGAAGTCCATCGGCCAGAAGAAGATCACGGCGGCTTTGCCATTAATGTGCTTCTTAAGGTTGAAATTTTCGACGATTTCGCCACTGCCTAAAACGGCAGCTGCGGTGAAGTCTGGAGCTTGACGAGTTACCAGGACCATAATTACTCCTGTAGATAACGGTTAATGGTTGGAGGATATAAAAAACAGCAATTAGTATAGGGATTCTGCCCGCACGAATACAGGCAAAGAGACCAATCAGTGAGATAGTTTCTACCTATTGATGTAATCGCTGTTTCCTTTCAGGGATTTACGCTGACGCTTCTGATATCAAGCGTGAAATACCAGACAAACGTGGCGATCTCAGAGCTGATGAGCTTTCGCTAACTGCATCATGCGCGGATAAAATTGCCAGAAGAGCGTTTCGAATTGGTGATAATGCTGCTCGATATCCTGAAAAGAGCCGGCCAGCGCGACCAGTTTCGGACGACGTACCGACATTCTCCGCAGCACATCGGCGATAAACGGCAGTTCCGCATAGCGGGTCAGCCAGCGTTCTGGCCACAGATAGCGATTGAGATGCTGAAAGCCATCGGGCGTGAGTGCCAGATACGGCTCAATTTGTGATTGCGCGCCGTCAATAAACGTCTGTAACGGCGTATCCGGCACCAGATGCTGCCAGTGGCGCGCGAGATAATGATCCCACAGAACATCCAGCGTGATCGGCGCAACGCGGCGATGGGCTTCGCTGAAATACTGACGCGCCTGTTTGACTTCCGGCAGGCTGTCGGTGAGCACATCGACGCGGCGATGCAGGCGTATGCCTGCGACGATCTCGTTGGGGTAACCGTTCTGCGGGTTACCGCGCACAAAGTCCGCCATCAGGTTGCCTAACAGGGAACTGTCGGCCAGCGCGGCGAGATGGAGGTGAGCAAGAAAATTCATCGCGATAGTATATACCTTTCATCACCGCCTGCGCACATCCCATTGTTCGCAAGGGACGATTGCGCGCAGGGAATGACGTTGCGAGGAGAGTGTCGCGTTGGTACGTGCTTATTTCTTGCAGCCATGCGCTTGCGGCTCTAGACTAGGCCGCCCATTTTCCATGTATTAACAGCTAAGTGAATTGCCATGCGCGTTGCCGATTTTTCATTTGAACTCCCTGACTCATTGATTGCCCACTATCCACAGACGGAACGCAGCGGATGCCGCCTGCTGACGCTGGAGGGGTCGACGGGGAACCTGACGCACGGTGTATTTACTGATTTACTGGAGAAACTGAACCCGGGCGACCTGCTGGTGTTCAACAATACGCGCGTCATTCCGGCGCGTTTGTTTGGCCGTAAGGCAAGCGGCGGCAAGCTGGAAGTACTGGTTGAGCGCGTATTGGATGAACATCGGGTGCTGGCGCATGTTCGAGCGTCAAAAGCGCCGAAGCCCGGAACGGAACTGCTGCTGGGGGATGACGAAAGCGTCAAAGCCACGATGGCGGCTCGCCACGATGCGCTGTTTGAACTGCATTTCGACGATTCCCGCGATGTCCTGTCGATCCTGAATGATATCGGCCACATGCCGTTGCCGCCGTATATCGACAGGCCTGATGAAGATGCCGATCGCGAACTTTATCAGACCGTGTACAGTCGACGTCCGGGGGCCGTGGCCGCGCCGACGGCAGGGCTGCACTTTGATGAACCGATGCTGGCCGCGCTGCGCGAGAAAGGCATTGAAATGGCATTTGTCACGCTGCATGTCGGGGCGGGAACATTCCAGCCTGTGCGTGTGGAAACCATTGAAGACCATATCATGCATGCCGAATACGCCGAAGTACCGCAGGATGTCGTCGACTCCGTGCTCGCGTGCAAAGCGCGGGGAAACCGCGTAATAGCCGTTGGCACGACCTCGGTACGCTCACTGGAAAGTGCCGCGCAAGCCAGTCAGGACGCGTTGATTGCGCCCTTTTTTGGCGATACCCGAATTTTTATCTATCCTGGCTACCACTACCGTATTATTGATGCGCTGGTGACGAATTTCCATTTGCCGGAATCCACCTTAATCATGTTGGTATCGGCCTTTGCCGGCTATCGGAACACCATGTCCGCCTACCGTGAGGCGGTGGCGCAACAATACCGTTTTTTCAGCTACGGCGATGCCATGTTTATTACGCGCAACCCGGCAGCCGAACAGGAAAACGTGGGATAAACCCGCTTTTCATACAAATAGGGACGCCACAGACCAGGCTCTGTCAGGCGTAAATATGATGACCATCAGACTGTTTTCTGGTGTTGGAGGCTAAGTGAAGTACGAATTACACACAACGGACGGTCGTGCGCGACGCGGCAGATTGATTTTTGAACGCGGCGTGGTGGAAACACCGGCTTTTATGCCCGTAGGGACCTATGGCACGGTGAAAGGGATGACGCCGGAAGAAGTGAAAGAGACCGGCGCGCAGATCCTGCTCGGCAACACGTTCCATTTGTGGCTGCGCCCCGGTCAGGAAATTATGAAGTTGCACGGCGATCTGCACGATTTCATGCAATGGCATGGTCCGATTCTGACGGACTCCGGTGGTTTTCAGGTGTTCAGTCTTGGCGATATCCGCAAAATTACCGAACAAGGCGTACATTTCCGTAACCCGATCAACGGAGACGCGATTTTCCTTAGCCCGGAAAAATCAATGGAGATTCAGTACGATCTCGGTTCCGATATCGTCATGATCTTCGATGAGTGTACGCCGTATCCTGCCGATTGGGATTATGCCAAACGTTCGATGGAGATGTCGCTGCGCTGGGCGAAACGCAGCCGTCAGCGTTTTGATGAGCTGAATAATAAGAATGCGCTGTTCGGGATTATTCAAGGCGGCGTTTACGAAGATTTACGTGATGTATCCGTAAAAGGTCTGGTAGATATTGGCTTTGATGGGTACGCTGTGGGCGGTTTGGCCGTGGGTGAACCGAAAGAGGATATGCATCGCATTCTGGAGCATGTCTGTCCGCAGATCCCGGAAGATAAACCGCGTTATCTGATGGGCGTTGGTAAACCGGAAGATCTGGTGGAAGGCGTGCGCCGCGGGATCGACATGTTTGACTGTGTGATGCCGACGCGCAACGCCCGTAACGGACATCTGTTTGTCACTGACGGCGTGGTGAAAATCCGTAACGCGAAGTATAAAGATGACGTCAGCCCGCTGGATGAACATTGTGATTGCTACACGTGTCGCAATTATAGCCGGGCCTACTTGCATCACCTTGACCGTTGTAACGAAATACTCGGCGCGCGACTCAATACCATCCATAACTTGCGTTATTATCAGCGTTTAATGGCGGGTTTACGTCAGGCCATTGAAGAGGGTAAATTAGAGCGCTTTGTGGTGGACTTTTACCAGCGGTTAGGTAAACCCATTCCGCCGCTTGCTGAAGAAAACGTTGCCGCAGGCAACTGACACTACGCGCTGTTATGAATTGCATTTTGCTGTGAAGCGTTTTTACGATTGTAAGGTTGATAACTTATCTTTTTGATAGCTTATCTTTTGACAAAAAAGAGGATATTTAAATGAGTCTTTTCATCTCCGATGCCGTGGCTGCGACCGGTGCTCCGGCTCAGGGAAGCCCGTACTCTCTGGTTATTATGCTGGCCGTTTTTGGTCTGATTTTCTACTTTATGATCCTGCGTCCTCAGCAAAAACGCGCGAAGGAGCACAAAAAGCTCATGGACTCCATCAGCAAAGGTGATGAAGTGTTAACGACCGGTGGTCTGGTCGGGCGCGTGACGAAAGTGTCTGAAACGGGCTATATTGCCATCGCGTTGAATGAGACCAATGAAGTGGTCATCAAACGTGATTTCGTGGCTGCCGTGCTGCCGAAAGGCACGATTAAGGCCCTGTAATTTCCGATTTTCCCGAAGGGAACTGCCGTGTTAAACCGTTATCCTTTGTGGAAGTACCTGATGCTGGCCGTGGTGTTGATCATCGGCCTGCTCTATGCGCTTCCTAACCTTTATGGTGAGGATCCGGCGGTACAAGTTACTGGCGCGCGGGGAACCGCCGCCAGCGAAACGACGCTGATCCAAGTCCAGAATGTCTTAAAAGAACAGAATATCACCAGTAAGTCGATTGCATTGGAAAACGGTGCGATTTTGGCTCGCTTCTCTAACCCCGATGTACAGCTGCGCGCGCGCGAAGCGCTCGTTAATGCGCTGGGCGAAAAATTTGTCGTTGCACTCAATCTGGCTCCGGCAACGCCAACCTGGCTACGCGTGTTGGGCGCTGAGCCGATGAAGCTGGGGCTTGACCTGCGTGGCGGCGTTCACTTCCTGATGGAGGTGGATATGGATACCGCGCTGGGGAAACTGCAAGAGCAAACGATGGACTCGCTGCGCAGCGATCTGCGTGAAAAGAACATCCCTTATGCCGCCGTACGTAAGATTGATAATTACGGCGTTGAAATCCGCTTTCGTGACGGCCAAACCCGTGATAGCGGCCTCAGCTACCTGACCTCTCGCCATCGCGATCTGGTTCTCAGCGGCAGCGGCAGCAACCTGCTGCGTGCGGTCATGTCGGATGAACGCCTGCGTGAAGCGCGTGAATACGCGGTACAGCAGAACATCAATATCCTGCGTAACCGTGTGAACCAACTGGGGGTAGCAGAGCCGCTGGTACAACGTCAGGGCGCAGACCGTATTGTTGTTGAGCTGCCGGGTATTCAGGATACCGCGCGCGCGAAAGAAATTCTTGGCGCGACCGCCACTTTGGAATTCCGTTTGGTTAATAGTGACGCCGATGTGACCGCCGCAGCAAACGGTCGTGTGCCGGGCGATTCCGAAGTGAAGAATATGCGTGACGGCTCGCCGGTGGTGCTGTTTAAGCGTGTGATTCTGACGGGCGACCACATTACCGATTCAACATCAAGTACGGATGAGTACAATCAGCCGCAGGTGAATATTTCACTGGACGGCGCGGGTGGCAATACCATGTCCAACTTTACCAAGGACAGTATTGGCAAACTGATGGCGACGCTGTTTGTCGAGTATAAAGACAGCGGCAAGAAAGACGCCAATGGTCGTGCGCTGCTGGAGAAACACGAAGAAGTCATTAACGTGGCGACGATCCAATCGCGTCTGGGCAATAGCTTCCGCATTACGGGGATCAATAACCCGAATGAGGCGCGTCAGCTCTCTCTGCTGCTGCGTGCAGGGGCATTGATTGCGCCGATTCAGATTGTGGAAGAGCGCACCATTGGGCCAACGCTGGGGATGCAGAATATCACCCAGGGGCTGGAAGCCTGTTTGTGGGGGCTTGTGGCTTCTATCGTCTTTATGGTGGTGTACTACCGTAAGTTTGGCATGATTGCGACCACCGCGCTGGTTGCGAACCTGGTGTTGATCGTTGGCATCATGTCGCTGCTGCCGGGAGCCACGCTGACCATGCCGGGGATTGCCGGTATCGTGTTGACGCTGGCGGTCGCGGTGGATGCCAACGTATTGATTAATGAGCGTATAAAAGAAGAGCTGAAGAATGGACGTTCAGTCCAGCAGGCGATTCACGAAGGGTATAAGGGCGCGTTTTCCAGTATTGTGGATGCGAACCTGACGACGCTCATTACCGCCGTTATTCTTTATGCGGTGGGAACCGGTTCGATTAAAGGCTTTGCTATCACGACGGCAATTGGGGTTGCGACCTCCATGTTCACGGCGATAGTCGGTACTCGTGCCATCGTTAACCTGCTTTACGGCGGCAAACGCATTAACAAGCTGTCTATCTGAGGAGTGCGTTGTGGCACAGGATTATACCGTTGAACAACTGAACTACGGACGCCGTGTTTATGATTTCATGCGTTGGGATAACGTCGCCTTTCTGATTTCAGGAACGCTGCTTATTCTTTCTCTGATAGTGATAGGCGCGCGCGGTTTTAACTGGGGATTGGATTTCACCGGCGGTACGGTGATCGAAATCAATCTCGAAAAACCCGCCGATCTGGATCAGATCCGGGACTCTCTGGAAAAGGCGGGGTTCCACGATCCGTTGATCCAGAATTTTGGCAGCAGCCGTGATGTGATGGTGCGTATGCCGCCGAGCGTCGGGACTTCCGGTCAGGCGTTGGGGAACCGAGTGCTGGAGGTTATCAACGAGGGGACGCAACAACACGCGACGGTGAAACGTATCGAGTTTGTTGGCCCCAGCGTCGGGAGCGATCTGGCACAGGCAGGCGGTATGGCGCTACTGAGTGCGCTGATCTGTATTTTGATCTACGTGGGGTTCCGCTTTGAGTGGCGCCTGGCATTGGGGGCAGTGATCGCATTGGCGCATGACGTCATCATCACGATGGGGGTGCTGTCGCTGTTTCGGATTGAAATCGATTTGACCATTGTCGCTTCTCTGATGTCGGTTATTGGTTACTCGCTGAACGACAGTATCGTGGTGTCTGACCGTATTCGTGAAAACTTCCGTAAGATCCGTCGCGGGACGCCTTATGAGATCATGAATATCTCGCTGACGCAGACGCTGAGCCGCACCATTATGACTTCTGCAACGACTCTGGTTGTCGTGCTGATGCTCTACATCTTTGGCGGCGCAATGCTTGAAGGCTTCTCACTGGCGATGCTGATTGGTGTGTCTATCGGTACGGTGTCTTCCATTTATGTTGCTTCTGCTCTGGCGTTGAAACTGGGGATGAAGCGTGAACACCTGCTGATTCAGAAAGTGGAAAAAGAGGGAGCGGATCAACCGTCTATCCTGCCTTAATCCGCCTTATTGATATGAAAAACCCCGTTTTACGGGGTTTGAGTTTGCTGACAAAGTCCGATATGCGGTGATAATGGATGGATCGTAAAGACGCTGCAAGTACGTCCCTGTAAGCTCGAACCGCGCAGATATGAATCTCATCCCTGAGATTCACCCTTTCAGGGCCGTAGCTTGCGACGTTCAAAAGCGTTCCTGACGCTTTTGTCCCTGGCGCGGACGCTTTACTCTTCCATTCCATTCTCACCGTTCGATAAAAAGTGATGGGTTTGTCAACGGTTTGAAACCCCGTTTTACGGGGTTTTTTGCATTCCGGCTTTTGATCGAGCAGGAACTATGGGGATTCGATAGCGGCAACGGGCGGCGGCGTTTGTATTTCCTGAACCTGATACAGACGCACAAAACCCAGATCTTCTGGCGATAAATTACTCAGGCGTAACTCAATGACGGCCTCGGCTTTGGGCAGAAGTGACGGCGAAACGACAAAGGACTGCGTTTGCGTATCGCCGGCTAACGGTTTCCCGCTTACGGGATCGAGTCGTCCCCAATCTAGCCGGGCGCTAAAGGCCGGGAGTCCTTTCTCATCCAGCGTGCGAATGTGCAGCAATGCACTGGTGCCATTTGCTTCCGTCTCTATATTGCGTAATGACGCACTCAGTCTGCCGATACGGCTTTCCAGCTCGGCGCTGGTTTGTGCGGCAGGCAGCAGATAAACGCCGGATGTAGACTGGGCATTAAGCGCATTTTGTTGTTCCAACGCCGTCGCCTGAACGGTCAGCGTTTGTAATTGCTGATTTAACTGACCTATCTGATTCTGCAATTTTGGCATCTGGCGTTGTTCGGCGCACCCTGCAAGCAAAAGCAGCGCTGGCAGGAAGGTGAGTACGCGATAGCGGGCTTTCATCTCTATGGTTCCCCTTTCACTGTCTTATCCATTGATCCGTTTCTCCCTGTTGCTGAGTTTAGCCTCGATTATGCGCAAGTCATAGTTGAGACAGCTTTTTTCATCCGCTTAATGAAAGAGATGCGAAACTCTTCGCAATGTGGATCAGGAGTTTTGGTTAGTCCATTAATTCAGGGTAAACTGTCTTTACGTTATGGATTACCGATCAGGACGCATCATGCATTGCCCGTTTTGTTCCGCTGTTGATACCAAAGTCATTGATTCCCGTCTGGTGGGCGAAGGCTCACAGGTGCGCCGCCGTCGGCAGTGTCTGGTTTGTCATGAACGTTTCACCACATTTGAAGTGGCTGAACTGGTGATGCCGCGCGTCATCAAAAGTAATGAAGTACGCGAGCCTTTTAATGAAGATAAGTTGCGTAGCGGCATGTTGAAGGCGCTGGAAAAAAGGCCGGTCAGTTCTGATGATGTAGAAATGGCGATTACCCAGATTAAATCCGATCTGCGAGCGACCGGGGAACGTGAAGTCACGACCAAAATGGTCGGGAATCTGGTGATGGAAGCCCTGAGAAAACTGGATAAAGTCGCCTATATCCGGTTTGCCTCGGTGTATCGCAGTTTTGAGGATATCCGCGAATTCGGCGAAGAAATTGCGCGTTTGCAGGATTAAACCGTGGCGAACCGGCAGAGAGAAATAGGGGCAAAATGAGCGTTTTTGAGAACGGCGATAATCAGAGCAACGGTCAATCGCCGCAGGATGAATTCTACATGGCGCGAGCGCTGGAACTGGCGCGGCGTGGTCACTTTACGACGGCCCCCAATCCGAATGTCGGTTGTGTGATCGTGCGGGATGCGGAAATTGTGGGGGAAGGCTATCATTTCCGCGCTGGCGAACCGCATGCGGAAGTTCATGCATTGAGAATGGCGGGCGAGCGGGCGCGCGGCGCAACGGCCTACGTCACGTTGGAACCATGCAGCCATCAGGGGCGAACCCCTCCGTGCGCTGATGCTCTGATTGCTGCTGGTGTTTCCCGTGTGGTGGCCGCGATGCAGGATCCTAATCCGCAGGTCGCTGGTCGTGGCTTGCATCGTTTACAGCAAGCCGGCATAGCGGTTAGCCATGGTCTGATGATGGCTGAGGCCGAGAAAGTGAACCGGGGCTTTCTGAAACGTATGCGGACGGGGTTCCCCTTTGTTCAGCTTAAAATGGCGGCATCGTTGGATGGGCGGACGGCGATGGCATCGGGAGAAAGCCAGTGGATTACCTCGTCACAGGCGCGACAGGATGTGCAGCGTTTTCGTGCGCAGAGTGCGGCGATCCTCAGTAGCAGCGCGACGGTGTTAGCTGACGACCCCTCGCTCACGGTGCGCTGGTCTGAACTGGATACCGATACGCAACAGCGCTATGCAGAGGTGGATGTCAGGCAGCCCGTGCGGGTGATCGTGGATAGCCAGCAACGAGTGACGCCACAGCATCGGGTTGTCCATCAACCAGGAGAGACCTGGCTGGCGCGCGTGCAGGCGGATGAGCAAGCATGGCCCCAGGGGGTCGAACAATTGATGCTGCCACGGCATCGTGCAGGGGTTGATTTGGTTGCGCTGATGATGGTGTTGGGGAAGCGACAGATTAACTCCGTCTGGGTTGAAGCGGGGGCAAGTTTAGCGGGAGCGCTGCTGAATGCGGGCGTGGTTGATGAGCTTATCGTTTATCTTGCGCCTAAGTTGCTGGGGGAAAATGCCCGCCCCTTGTGTTTCCTGCCCGGTTTGAATCAGCTGTCTCAGGCGCCGGAATTTGACATCGCAGACGTTTGTCAGGTAGGCCCGGATTTGCGCCTGCGTCTTAGCCCCAAATACTGATGTTCAGGTAAATACGTGGCGCTGGTCCGACAAAACCGGATATGCGCCAACAAAAATTATGATAGAATCCGCCCCCCTGCGGGCGATAAAAACCGGATAAAAAGACCAGATAGAAGGAAAGCTATGAACGTTATCGAAGGTGTTGTTGCGACTCCTGATGCTCGTGTGGCGATTGCGATTGCGCGTTTTAACCATTTTATTAACGACAGCCTGCTGGAAGGTGCGGTGGATGCATTGAAACGCATCGGGCAGGTGAAAGACGAAAACATCACCGTTGTCTGGGTGCCGGGGGCTTACGAGCTGCCGTTGACCGTTCGTGCGCTGACGAAAAGTACGCAAGATGGCGGGTACGATGCCGTGATTGCTCTGGGAACGGTTATCCGTGGTGGAACGGCGCATTTTGAATTTGTGGCCGGAGAATGCAGCTCTGGGCTGTCCTCTGTTGCGATGAGCAGCGAAATTCCTGTGGCTTTCGGCGTGTTGACGACGGAAAGCATTGAACAGGCAATTGAGCGTGCCGGCACAAAAGCGGGGAATAAAGGCGCAGAAGCCGCCCTAACCGCGCTAGAAATGATTAATGTATTGAAAGCGATTAAGTAAGCCTGATTAAGTAAGGGGAATTCTGTGAAACCTGCTGCTCGTCGCCGCGCTCGTGAATGTGCGGTTCAAGCGCTTTATTCTTGGCAGTTATCTAAAAATGATATTGCCGATGTTGAACTACAATTCCTGAGCGAGCAGGATGTTAAAGATGTCGACATTACCTATTTCCGTGAATTGCTGGCGGGCGTTGCCACTCAGGCTGAAAAGCTGGACCAATTGATGGCGCCGTTCTTGTCCCGTCAGCTTGAGGAACTGGGACAGGTTGAAAGAGCGATTCTGCGTTTGGCGATGTTTGAACTAAGCAAGCGTGAAGACGTTCCTTACAAAGTGGCGATAAACGAAGCTATCGAACTGGCGAAAGTCTTTGGCGCGGAAGATAGCCATAAGTTTGTGAATGGCGTGCTGGATAAAGCCGCTCCTAGCGTGCGAAAAGGCAAGAAGTAAATGAATTGAATCAGGGCCGGTTATCCGGCCCTGATCGCTTTTAATGATAGTCTGGCTGGAAAGGTTATGGTTGAGGGTGAGTTTGACCTTATTGCCCGCTATTTTAATCGGGTTCGAAGTTCGCGTCGCGATGTTGAATTAGGCATTGGGGACGACTGTGCGTTACTGACGGTTGCGGATAAACAGGTGCTGGCAGTCAGTGCCGATACGCTGGTCTCTGGCGTGCATTTTTTGCCGGATATCGATCCTGCGGATTTAGGCTACAAATCTCTGGCGGTCAATCTAAGCGATCTGGCCGCGATGGGGGCCGATCCAGCCTGGCTCTCTCTGGCTATGACCTTGCCGGACAACAATAGCCAGTGGTTGTCCGCGTACAGCGACAGCTTGTTTGAATTACTCGATTACTATGGAATGCAGCTGGTGGGGGGGGATACCACGCGTGGTCCGCTGAGCCTGACGCTGACTATCCACGGGTTGGTGCCTGCTGGCCGGGCGCTGACTCGCCGCGGCGCCAGAATCGGCGACTGGGTGTACGTTACCGGATCATTGGGCGATAGCGCCGCCGGTTTGGCGATCCTCCAGAACCGGCTACATCCAGATGATGACGTCGTTCGTCAGGCATTGATTAAGCGCCACCTTCGTCCACAGCCCAGAATTTTGCAGGGGCAGGCGCTGCGCGATCTGGCCAGCTCTGCCATTGATCTTTCCGACGGTCTCATCTCTGACCTGCAACACATACTCAACGCCAGCGAGTGTGGGGCGCGCATTAATCTGGATGCGATTCCTCAATCTCAATGGCTGCGGGACTGCACGGACAAAGAACAGGCGCTGCGCTGGGCGCTCTCCGGCGGCGAAGATTACGAACTGTGCTTTACCGTGCCGGAAATTAACCGTGGCGCGCTGGATCTTGCCTTGGGGCATCTCGGCGCAGATTATACCTGTATCGGGCAGATTGGCCCCGCTTCTGAAGGCCTGCGTTTTTTCCGGGATGATAAAGCCACTGAACTCAACTGGAAGGGATATGACCATTTTAGCGGGCAAAACTGATTCCGCGAACACGTCGAAAGGCTCAGAAGTGGCAAAGCGTCGCCTGCGGTTGCGTAATCCCTGGCATTTGCTGGCGAGCGGGTTTGGTAGCGGTCTGTCGCCCTGGATGCCGGGCACGGTAGGATCGCTGGCGGCGATCCCTCTGTGGTATCTCATGTCGTTCCTGCCGCTCGAACTGTATTCTCTGTTAGTAATGTTGAGTATCTGCATCGGCGTTTATCTGTGTCATCAGACAGCAAAAGATATGGGTGTTCACGATCACGGCAGTATCGTCTGGGACGAATTTGTCGGTATGTGGATTACCCTGATGGCGATCCCGGTGGATGACTGGCAATGGGTGGCTGCGGGATTTGTCGTCTTTCGCTGTCTGGATATCTGGAAGCCTTGGCCGATTCGCTGGTTCGATCGCAACGTGCATGGAGGCATGGGCATCATGATCGATGATATCGTCGCGGGGGTGATTTCGGCGGGGATTATCTATTTTATCGGCCATCACTGGCCGATGTTCTGACTTTCAGTATGTGTAGCCGGGCATCGCACCGGCTATCGCTACGCGTTTATTCCATCCACTCTACGATCCTGCGCTCAATACCTGCGGCATCCAGCCCCAGATCGGCGCGAATTTCCTCCTGCGAGCCTTGCGGAATGAAGATGTCCGGGAGTCCGAGGTTCAATACCGAAACGGCGAAGCGTTTCGCGAGCAGGAATTCATTTACACCGCTGCCTGCACCTCCCATGATGGCGTTTTCTTCCAGCGTCACCAGCGTGTCATGGGACTGAGCCAACTCTTCCAGCAGTGTTTCGTCCAGCGGTTTTACAAAACGCATATCGACGAGCGTCGCGTTCAACTTTTCTGCCGTAATTTTCGCTTCCGCCAGTAGCGTACCGAAGTTCAGAATGGCGATTTTCTCGCCCTGACGACAGACCACGCCTTTACCTATAGGGAGTTCTTCGAGCGCGCCCAGCTCTGTTCCTGTGCCAGCGCCGCGCGGATAACGTACCGCAGCCGGGCCTTTCTGATAGTGATATCCGGTGTGCAGCATCAGGCGGCACTCATTCTCATCGCTGGGCGTCATGATCACCATGTTTGGGATGCAGCGCAAAAAAGAGAGATCGAACGCGCCCTGGTGAGTTTGCCCGTCTGCGCCGACGATACCGCCCCGGTCAATCGCGAACAGAACCGGTAAATTCTGAATCGCCACGTCGTGAATAACCTGATCATAGGCGCGTTGCAGAAACGTGGAATAAATAGCCACGACGGGATGATAACCACCGACAGCCAGACCGGCGGCAAACGTTACCGCGTGCTGTTCGGCAATCGCTACGTCGAAATATTGCTGTGGATAGTCGCGAGAGAACTGCACCATGCCGGAACCTTCACGCATCGCGGGCGTAATGGCCATCAGTTTGCTGTCTTTAGCAGCGGTTTCCTGAAGCCATTGCCCGAAGATCCTGGAGTAAGTCGGCAATGCGCCGTCTTTACTTTTCGGCAGCGTGCCGCTGGCCGGATCGAATTTTGGTACGGCGTGCCAACTGATCGGATCCTGCTCGGCTGGCGCGTAGCCTTTGCCTTTTTTCGTCATGATATGCAGGAGCTGTGGGCCTTTCAGGTTACGCATGTTTTTCAGCGTATGGACCAACGCCTGAACGTCATGACCGTCAACCGGGCCGATATAGTTGAAACCCAGTTCTTCAAAGAGCGTCCCCGGCACGACCATGCCTTTAAGGTGTTCTTCGGTGCGTTTTACCAATTCTTTGATTGGAGGCAGACCGGATAATACTTTTTTACCGCCTTCACGCAGGCTGGCGTAAAGTTTGCCGGACAAGAGCTGTGCTAAATGGTTATTCAATGCCCCGACGTTTTCCGAAATCGACATTTCATTGTCGTTCAGCACAACCAGAAAATCGGATTTGATGTCGCCCGCGTGGTTCATCGCTTCAAAAGCCATACCTGCGGTAATCGCACCGTCGCCGATGACGCAAACGGTACGGCGGCCTTTACCTTCCCGTTCGGCGGCAACGGCCATACCCAGACTGGCGCTGATAGACGTGGATGAATGCCCGACGCTTAACACGTCGTATTCACTCTCATCTCGCCATGGAAATGGATGCAAACCGCCTTTTTGACGGATCGTGGAAATACGATCGCGACGGCCCGTCAGGATCTTGTGCGGGTAGGCCTGATGACCGACGTCCCAGACCAGATGATCGAAAGGCGTGTTATAGACGTAATGCAGTGCGACTGTCAGCTCAACCGTCCCTAATCCTGAGGCAAAATGGCCGCTTGAACGGCTGACGCTGTCCAACAGATATTGGCGTAATTCATCGCACAGCTTCGGCAGGCTCTCTTTCGGCAGCAGTCGAAGCTCATCCGGTGTTTCCACTAACGCTAGTGTCGGGTACTTTACGGTATCAAAACTCATTAGAGACTCATTAAATAATTACTTATCGCGTTCAACGATGAAATTCGCCAGCGCTTGTAGTGGAGCAATATTCAGAGAGATCGAACTGGATGCGGCGAGATCGTCCAGCGAAGCCAGTGATTCCTGATAGAGTTCCTGTGCTTTTTGTCGTGCATTGTTAAGCCCCAGTAAACCAGGGTAAGTGCTTTTGCCGAGTTGCTGGTCTGCACCCTGACGCTTGCCTGTTGTCGCGCTATCGCCGACAACATCTAAAATATCGTCTTGAACCTGAAAAGCGAGACCAATGGCGTTAGCGTAGCGATCCAGATAAGGCAACGCGGCACGCCCCGGTTCTCCGGCCGCCAGTGCGCCGAGCCGAACGGCGGCGCGGATCAACGCGCCGGTTTTATGGCGGTGGATTTTCTCTAATGTCGTTAAATCCACCTGATGGCCTTCCGCCTCCAGATCGAAAGCCTGACCGCCGCACATTCCCGCTACGCCGCTGGCCTGAGCCAGCTCAGAGAGCATCGCCAGCCGATCGCGCTCGGCTACCTGAGGCATCGGGGCGTCGGCTAAAATGGAAAATGCCAGTGTTTGCAGCGCATCGCCCGCCAGAATGGCATTCGCTTCGCCAAATTTAATATGACAAGTTGGTTGCCCGCGGCGCAAATCGTCGTCGTCCATGGCAGGCAGATCGTCATGAATCAGCGAGTAGGCATGAATACATTCTACCGCGGCTGCGGGGGCATCCAGACTGTCCAGCGGCATGCCAAACAGTTCTCCGGTAGTATAAACCAGAAACGGACGCAGGCGTTTGCCTCCTAAGAGTGAGCCATACTCCATCGCATTGACCAGTGGACTACTCTGAAAGGGGAGGCTGGCGATAAAATCGCCCAGTACACGGTTGGTGCGTTGGTAATGCGCATTCAATTGCGCGCTGAAATCTGTCATAGCGCGTCGTTGTCCGGCGTGAACGGTGACAGCGGGGCATCGGGATCGTCGCTGAGCAGGATTTGTACACGCTGTTCGGCCTGTTGCAATTTTTGCTGCCCCTGACGGGCGAGCTGAATGCCGTGCTCAAACTCATTTAGCGCATCGTCCAGCGGCAGTTCGCCTGATTCAAGGCGGGTAACGATTTTTTCCAGTTCGTTCAGCGAGCTCTCAAAGCTGACTGGCTGCTCGGTCTTCTTGGGCATAGTGGTTTCAGAATCCTGATTTTATACGCTGTTGGCTTAAGGCGGCAAAGCGCGGTGTTGCGTTCGGGCATCCGATGATGGTGCGACAATTATACGGTTAAAGCGCACAGTATAGCCTCATATAATGATATACTCCGCGCCCTGGATGCTATTGGTAAAATCATCACTGTCCGCGCTGGTTTTACCGATAACGTGATTTTAGCGCTCAGGGTAAATTTATTTACGCCTTTCTGACCAAGTAACGACAGCCACCATGAAGTTTATCATTAAATTGTTCCCGGAAATCACCATCAAGAGCCAATCTGTGCGGTTGCGCTTTATTAAGATTCTGACCGGTAACATTCGCAACGTACTCAAACACTATGATGAAACGCTGGCGGTTGTCCGTCATTGGGATCATATCGAAGTTCGAGCCAAAGACGAAAGTCAGCGTGGTGCGATTCGTGATGCACTGACGAGAATTCCCGGTATCCACCATATTCTGGACGTTGAAGATCGCCCGTATACCGATATGCACGACATTTTCGAGCAGACACTGGCGCTGTATCGCGAACAGCTGGAAGGCAAAACCTTTTGCGTGCGGGTAAAACGCCGCGGTAAGCATGAATTCAGCTCGCAGGATGTTGAGCGTTATGTCGGCGGCGGTTTGAACCAGCATATTGAGAGCGCGCGCGTGAATCTCACCACGCCGCAGATGACGGTGCATCTGGAAATCGAGCAGGATCGGTTGCTGTTGATTAAAGCGCGCGTTGAGGGCATCGGCGGTTACCCGATTGGTTCGCAGGAAGATGTGTTATCACTGATTTCAGGTGGGTTCGATTCTGGCGTATCCAGCTATATGCTGATGCGTCGCGGGTGTCGCGTGCATTACTGTTTCTTTAATCTGGGCGGCGCGGCGCATGAGATTGGCGTGAAGCAGGTCGCACACTATCTTTGGAACCGTTTCGGCAGCTCGCACCGGGTGCGTTTTGTCGCTATTGATTTCGAGCCGGTGGTGGGTGAAATCCTGGAAAAAATCGATGATGGTCAGATGGGGGTTGTGCTAAAGCGTATGATGGTGCGTGCGGCCTCCAAAGTCGCTGAGCGTTATGGTGTTCAGGCATTGGTGACCGGCGAAGCGTTAGGGCAGGTGTCCAGCCAGACCCTGACTAACCTGCGCCTGATCGATAATGCGTCCGATACGCTCATTTTGCGTCCGCTGATTTCTCATGATAAAGAGCATATCATCAGGCAGGCGCGTGAGATTGGTACGGAAGATTTCGCCAAGACGATGCCGGAGTACTGTGGGGTGATCTCCAAAAGCCCTACCGTGAAGGCGGTGAAAGCAAAGATTGAAGCTGAAGAAGCGCATTTTGATTTCGCTATTCTGGATCGCGTGGTGAGCGAAGCCCGTAATATCGACATCCGTGAGATTGCAGAACAGACGAAGCAAGAGGTGGTTGAAGTCGAGACGGTAGTGGCGTTTGCGCCCACCGATGTGCTGCTGGATATTCGTGCGCCAGATGAGCAAGAAGATAAGCCGCTTAAGCTGGAACAGGTGGAAATTAAAGCCTTACCGTTCTACAAGTTGGGTACGCAGTTTGGCGATCTGGATCAGAGCAAAACCTACCTGCTTTACTGTGAACGCGGTGTGATGAGCCGTTTACAGGCGCTCTATCTGCGCGAACAGGGATTCAGCAATGTGAAGGTATATCGGCCTTAACAACTAAAGGCGCGTATGCGCCTTTTTCCGCAAGGTTAGTCACGATAGTTATAAATGCCCGGCGGCAGGATAAGCTGGGCTGCGACTTCGGCCGCTTTTTCTTTACCCATCAGTAATTCAATAATCTTTAACGCAAAATCCATGCTGGTTCCGGGACCTTGCGTGGTTAACAGATTCACGCGTGGGTCGTAGACGACGCGTTTCTCCATCCATTTCTCTGGCGCAATGCTCTCTTTGAAAGTTGGATACCCTGTCATGTTTCCTACCGGAAAAAGTTGATGATATTCAAGCACCAGTGCCGGTGTCGCGCACATCGCGGCGACAATTTTCCCTTCCTGATGCGCTTGCCGGATGCACTCCACCAGTATCGGGCTATCGCGGAAACATTCCGCCCCTTGTCGTCCTCCGGGCAACACCAGCACATCAAAAGGTCGATCGGCGACGGTGGCCAACGGCGCATCGGCCAGAAGCCTGACGCCGCGTGAGCAGACGATTTCGAGGTTGCCGTCGCTGGCGACACTGGCGAGCGTCACCTTAATCCCGGCCCGGACGAGCAGGTCGATGGTGGTGACGGCTTCGGTCTCTTCACTACCAGGGGCCAGACACACCAGTGCCAATGCGGTCATAATCCTTTTCCTTTTGCTTAATATAGTCAAACAGACGGGCATTTTCCGGCAGCGTCAGGCCATGGAGGCGCGCACGGCGCAGTAAATACCCGGTAATGTAGTCGATTTCGGTATGGCGCTGAGCGATGACATCCTGCAACATGGATGAGGTGTTGGCGGCCGTATTCTGAATAATCTGGTTAACGTAGCTCAGCAGGCTGTCCCGTGACGTATGGAAGCCTTCCCGTTCCATGACTTCAGCCACTTCCCGACAAAGTCGCATAATCTTCTCCGGGTACAGGGCAAGCTCGCCGTTTGTGCAGCGATATTTCACCGTGAGTGGATTGATGATGCAGTTAGCGGCCAGTTTCAGCCAACAGACCGCGCTGATATTGGTATGCCAGGCAACGTCAGGCAAGGCCTGATGTAACCCCTCGGCCAGATGGCTTTGGCTGTCATCTCCGTTAAACGTGCCGATATGCGTTGTGCCAGCGGCCACATGCACGACATTCATGGCGTCACGCCGCGCGGCATGTGTGGTAATACCATGAATCAGCGGCTGTTTCAGCGTCGGCAGTTCTTCCCGTATTCCCATTCCGTTATGTAACAACAAAATTGCGCAGTGAGGATTCAACTGTGGCAGCAGCGTGGTAACGGCATTGGAAACCTGCCAGGCTTTTAGTGTGACCAGCAGCAATTCACTCTGGGCAAGGTGGTCAGGATCGTTTGTCGTCAGGTTGAGATGACAGTGTTGGCCGTCCAGCATGGTGACATTAACCGAACAATACGGTTGGGGAATGCGTAGCCATCCCTGTACATCATGCCCTTGCTGATGTAACGCCGCGAGCCATAGTTGACCCAGTGCGCCACAGCCAAGAACGGTGATCTTCATGTGCGTCTCCCTTGTTGATGCCTGTCTTGTTGTCCCCGTGCAGAGGCTGTTATCCATGGCGCGATCTTGCGTGTTGGGGTCGCACGGTGGAAACGTTGGCATCGTGTCTGGTAACTTGCTTATCGCACGAGAGTGGTTATCATGCTCGCCAGACAAATTGTCAGGAGAGGGAATTATGCCATCTTTCGATATTGTTTCGGAAATTGATATGCAGGAAGTCCGTAATGCGGTGGATAACGCCACGCGTGAACTGAGCACCCGCTGGGATTTTCGCAATGTACCGGCCAGCTTTGAACTGAATGAGAAATCGCAAAGTGTTAAAGTCACCAGCGAGTCTGATTTTCAGGTGCAGCAATTGATTGATATCCTGCGTGAAAAGCTGCTCAAGCGCGGGATTGAAGGCGGTGCGTTAGAGGTCCCGGAAGAAATAGAACACAGCGGTAAGACGTATAGCGTAGAGGCGAAACTAAAGCAGGGAATTGAAACCTCGCTAGCGAAGAAAATCGTCAAACTGATTAAAGACAGTAAACTGAAAGTGCAAGCGCAGATTCAGGGCGAACAGGTTCGCGTCACCGGGAAATCACGCGATGATTTACAAGGCGTGATGGCGCTGATCCGGGGCGGCAATCTGGGACAACCGTTCCAGTTTACTAACTTCCGTGATTGATTGGCGCGCGCCTCCGATTAACGCTCAGGCCAGCGAATACTGGCCTGAGGTCGCTGGCGCAGGCCGTGACTCCCGTTTTCATTCGATAAATCGGTTGTTATTGCCCTGAGACCCGTGGCACCGGTTGTTAGGCCAATCCCGCCAACTGTTCTACCTGCTGTCGGTTCGTTTTCTTGTTATCGATCTTTACATAAGCGCTGTATTCATCTGGCACGATCACGACGTCTACGACGCCCGGTTGGGTACGTATTTTATGTTCCAGATCAGTATCGCGTAGTGCAAAATCAGACAGTGCGATCCTCAGGCTACTGAGATAAGGCGGTTCCTGCATCGTAAGGCTGATTAATAGCCAAACGGCGGCAATGGCCGCACCGGCCATAAACACGACAGCGGCGCCGTAAAGCTCAAATAATCCCCCGCCGAGGCTCCCGCCAATCGCCACGCCGATAAATTGCGTCGTGGAGTAAACGCCCATGGCGGTACCTTTGTATCCCGCCGGCGATTCTTTGCTAATCAGCGACGGTAACAGCGCTTCCATCACGTTGAAAGCTAAAAAGAAAAACTGTACGCCGAGGATAATCTGCCAGAGATGACCGCCTGCTGACCACAAGATCACCTCTGCGGCAATCAATACCGTGATGCAGCCGATGAAGACCCGTTTCATCCGCCGTTTCACTTCAGCATAAATAATGAAGGGAACGACGCCGGCAAAGGAGATCAACATGGTGACCAGATAGACTTTCCAATGCTCCTGCGGCGCTAATCCGGCGGATTCCATGACACGGGGCAGGGCGACGAAGCTCGACATCAGTAAGATATGCAGGCACATGATACCGATATTCAGCTTCAGCAGGCGGCTATTGCCGAGCACTTTGCGAAAACTGCCGCGCACCATCGCGGATTCCCGGTTCAGGATATGCACCGGAGCGGCGGGGATCAGGAACAGCGTGATCGCAATACCGGTGAGGGACAAAACGGTAATGCCCCAGAAGAGCGCCTGTAATCCGAAAGCATGGGTAACGATAGGGCCAATGACCATGGCGATAGCGAAAGTGATGCCGAAACTAACGCCAATAAATGCCATCGCCTTGGTGCGATTTTGCTCGCGGGTCAGGTCGGAAAGCAGCGCCATGACGGCGGCGGATATGGCGCCGGCCCCCTGCAATGCCCGGCCGAGAATAATGCCCCAGATGGTATCGCTCAATGCCGCGATAATGCTACCGAGCGCAAAAATCAGCAATCCTCCAACGATGAGCGGTTTCCTGCCAACGCGATCGGAAATTAGTCCGAAGGGAATTTGAAAGATTGCCTGCATCAGGCCGTAAATGCCGATCGCGATACCGATCAGCGTTTCACTTGCGCCTTGTAAGGCCATGCCATAGGTCGTCAGAACGGGCAGCACCATAAACATGCCAAGCATACGCAGTGAAAAAACGGTCCCCAGCCCCCATGTGGCGCGTAACTCGCCCGGGGTCATTTTGTTATCGTTCATTCGTACCTCTGAAAATAAATTGACGCTATTTTAGAGCGTTCTTTTGCAGTCCGTAAACGACAGGTTTGTTACGTTGTGGCGCAGGGGGAGGAAAGGATAAAAAAAACAGGTGGACAAGCCACCTGTTTTCGCAAAGGGCAGTGCTTGCGATCAACGCACGTAAGTCAGCAGGACGTCGTGCGCAGGCGCGATGGAATCAACGGACATCATGACGCTTAGCGAGGTAATCGCGACGATGGAGAATACAAACAGTTTTCTCGCCCATATACGGTCATCAATCGCATTTTTATAACCTGACAGCGCCATTCCCAGCCACCACACGCTTACCGCGGCGGCGACGACCAGATACTTGTAGCCCGCATAACCGCCGAGAGAGAGCATCAGCGTCGCTACCGCAAAGGCTATGATATATAGCGTGATGTGGTTTTTCGCAACGGAGATCCCCTTCACGACAGGCAATACCGGAATGTTGGCCGCCTGGTAGTCTTTGAAACGGAAAATGGCAATCGCATAAGAGTGAGGCATCTGCCACAGGCTAAAAATCAGCAGCAGAATCAACGCGCCGGCGTCGAACTGGTTGCTGACGGCGCAGTAGCCGATAACCGGTGGCGCCGCGCCGGACAGGCTGCCAATCAGCGTGCCATAAACAGAATGGCGCTTCATGTACAGACTATACACACCGACATAGACGACGAAGCCCATCACCGCCAGCCACATGGCCAGCGGGTTAGCCGCGATGTACAGCAGAGCAAAGCCCGCAATACCTAGTAGCGATGCGTAAACCAGCGTTACCTTCACCGAAATCAGTCCCTTTACCAGAACCCGATTTTTCGTTCTCTCCATTTTCTTGTCGATGTCGCGGTCAATGACATTGTTAAATACGCAGCCAGAGGCAACGACCAACGACACACCCATGAGGGTGGCGAGAAACAAGGGATAATCGATGCTGCCTTGGGCAGCAAGGAGAAATCCACCGATAACAGAAATTAGATTACCGAAAATAATTCCTGGTTTCGTCACTTGCAGGTATTGCTTAATCATCTTTTACAGCTCAGTTACTGGATCATCATGTTGTGGTGCGCGCTCATCATAATCCAGATGGAGCCCACGACGACAATGGCGATAATCAGGATGGCAAACACAAGAGCCACCACGTTCCAGCGCTCTTCCGAGGACGTATTCAGATGCAGGAAATACACCAGATGCACCAAAATTTGCACCACAGCACATCCCACCACCGTGAAAAGAATGGCGTTATGTGAGGCGGAACCGTCCATGACCATACCGAAAGGAATGACCGTCAGAATGACAGACAGGACAAAACCAATCACATATGACTTAACGCTACCGTGGCTGGCGCCTGCATGATCGGTTGTTGAATGACTCATTACATCGCCCCCAGCAGATAAACAACGGTGAAGACACAAATCCAGACGACATCGAGGAAGTGCCAGAACAGGCTCAGGCACATCAGACGCGTTTTGTTGACCGCCGTCAGGCCGCGGGATGACACCTGAATCATCATGATAACCAGCCAGATCAGACCGCCCGTTACGTGGATTCCGTGGGTGCCGACCAGAGCAAAGAAGGCGGAGAGGAACGCACTGCGATCCGGGCCGTAGCCTTCCACTATCAGGTGATGGAATTCATAGATTTCCATCACGATGAACACCAGACCGAGCAGGAACGTCAGTGCAAGCCAGGCGTTCACCTGAGACTTATTGCCCTTGTTCATGGCGATCATCGCCATACCGTAAGTAATACTACTGAACAGTAACGCGAAGGT
The DNA here is from genome assembly GCF_004342665.1 of Samsonia erythrinae. GTDB lineage: Bacteria > Pseudomonadota > Gammaproteobacteria > Enterobacterales > Enterobacteriaceae > Samsonia > Samsonia erythrinae. The sequence continues at coordinate 271,120 of NZ_SMBY01000001.1, forward strand.
TTCAACCAGCACGAAGGACAAATCGAAGATGTCCTTCCCGCTTGGACCGCCAGCGGTACCGTTAACCAGTACCGCAAAGGTTGCGAACAGCGAGCCGAAAATGATGAGGTCGCTCATCAGGTAGACCCAGAAGCCGAATACCTTGGTGGCTCCTGCGTCGTGGTGCCCATGCTCGGCATGGGCAATATTGTGGTTAGTCAGAGTTTCAGTTGACATGTTTCACGCCTGCCTTACTGAGTTGATCAAAATTCTGATTCTCAATTTGCTCAATTTCCTTAACCGGTACGTAGTAATCCACGTCCTGATTAAAGCTGTGCACAATCCAGGTCACAATCATGCCGGCGAAACCGATGATTGCCATCCACCAGATGTGCCAGATCATGGCAAAACCAAACACCAAACTGAATGCGGAGATAACCACACCGGCGCCGGTATTTTTCGGCATGTGGATCTCTTCGTAGCTGGCAGGGCGCTTGTAAGCTTCGCCTTTCTCTTTTGCTTCCCAGAAGGCGTCACGTTCGTTGACGTGCGGCACGGTGGCAAAATTGTAGAACGGCGCAGGGGAAGACGTAGACCACTCCAGCGTACGCGCATCCCACGGGTCACCTGTCAGATCGCGATTCTGATGGCGGTCACGGATACTGACGTAGAACTGGACCACCTGACACAGAACACCAATACCGATCAGTACCGCACCGATAGAGGCCACAACCAATAGCGGGTGGAATTCCGGGTTGATCTGCTGGCTCAGGCGACGCGTCATCCCCATGAAGCCCAGTACGTAGAGCGGCATGAAGGCAACGAAGAAGCCGATGATCCAGAACCAGAATGCGCGTTTACCCCAGGTTTCGTTCAGCGTGAAGCCAAAGGCTTTCGGGAACCAATAGGTAATCCCCGCGAAACAACCGAATACCACGCCGCCGATAATCACGTTATGGAAGTGGGCAATCAGGAACAGGCTGTTGTGCAGAACAAAGTTGGCGCCCGGCACGGCCAGCAGCACCCCGGTCATCCCCCCGATACTAAAGGTGATGATGAAACCGGTCGTCCACAGCATGGCGGAGTGAGACTGGATTCGGCCCTGATACATGGTAAACAGCCAGTTGAAAATTTTAACCCCGGTCGGGATTGAAATAATCATGGTGGCGATACCAAAGAAGGCGTTGACGTTCGCGCCGGACCCCATGGTAAAGAAGTGGTGCAGCCATACGATGAACGACAGAACCGTAATCGCAATGGTCGCCCACACCAACGAGGTGTAACCAAACAGGCGTTTTTTACAGAAGGTCGCAACCACTTCGGAATAAATACCGAATACCGGCAGCACCAAAATGTAAACCTCAGGATGACCCCATGCCCAGATCAGGTTGATGTACATCATCATGTTGCCGCCCATATCGTTGGTAAAGAAATGGGTACCGAGGTAACGGTCGAGCGTCAGCAACGCAATGGTCACGGTCAGGATCGGGAATGCGGCAATAATCAGGACGTTGGTGCACAGCGCGGTCCAGGTAAAAACCGGCATTTTCATCAGCGTCATGCCAGGAGCACGCATCTTCAGAATGGTCGCGAAGAAGTTAACCCCCGTCAGCGTGGTGCCCAGACCGGATATCTGTAAGCTCCATATCCAGTAATCGACCCCGACGCCGGGACTGTACTCCTTACCGGAAAGCGGCGGATAGGCAACCCATCCGGTCTGTGCGAATTCACCGACCCCAAGGGAGATGTTAATCAGAATGACGCCGACCACGAACAACCAGAAACTGAGGGAGTTCAGGAAAGGGAAGGCAACGTCACGCGCGCCGATCTGTAACGGAACGGCAAGGTTCATCAACCCAACGACAAACGGTGTCGCCACAAAAAAGATCATGATCACGCCGTGCGCGGTGAAAATCTGATCGTAGTGGTGAGCGTTGAGGAACCCTTCATGCCCGGCAGAGGCGAGCACCTGTTGGCCACGCATCATGATGGCATCGGCAAAACCGCGTAGCATCATCACCAGACCGACGATGATGTACATGATACCGATTTTCTTGTGGTCGACGGAGGTGAACCACTCGGCCCACAGCCATTTCCATTTACCGAAATAGGTTATTGCCGCCAGCAGTGCCAGGCCGCCAACGATGATCCCCGCCACGGTGACCATAATGATGGGTTCGTGGTACGGAACCGCATCAAGTGTAAGTTTTCCGAACATCGTATTATCCCTCGGCTCCTTTGTGCGAACTGTGCTCGCCCATGTTCATACCCTCACCGTGCTGCATGTTTTCATCGTGCTTCATGCCTTCACCATGATGTTGCATGTTCATGTCGTTGCCTATGAATTTGCGAATAATGTTATTAAACAAATCCGGCTGGACACTGGAGAAGTATTCGACAGGGTGGAATTCACTCGGTTTAGCCAGCGCATTGAATTCATCCGTGGTGTTGAGTGTCTTGGAAGACGCACGGACTTTGGCAACCCATTGGTCAAATTCCTGCTGAGTTGGCGTGGCGATCGCGGTGAACTTCATGCCCGAGAAGCCTTTACCACTGTAACCGCCGGAAATACCGTCATATTTACCCGGTTCATTAGCGATCAGGTGGAGCTTCGTCTGCATTCCGGCCATGGCATAAATTTGTCCGCCAAGACGAGGAATGAAGAAGGAGTTCATCACGGAGTCGGATGTGATCTTGAACGCTACTGGCACATTCGCCGGAAACGCGAGTTCGTTAACGGTGGCAATACCCAGATCCGGATAGACAAACAGCCATTTCCAGTCAAGCGAAACCACTTCGACATTGATAGGTTTGACGTCTGACTCCAACGGCTTGTAAGGATCAAGCGAATGGGTCGTCTTCCAGGTAATCGTGCCAAGAATGACGATAATGATGATTGGTACAGTCCAGACTACCGCTTCTATCTTATTGGAATGTGACCAATTCGGGGTATATTTTGCCTTTTCGTTTGAAGCTCGAAACTTCCAGGCAAAAGCTATCGTCATAATGATGACGGGCAGCACAACGATCAACATCAGCCCGATGGCTGTCAGTATTAGCGATCGTTGCTCTAACCCGACGTCTCCTTTGGGGTTCATCAGCGCCATATCGCAACCACTCAGCAAAGCCGTGGCTGCAAATAAAGACAGCATCCCAAAAATTTTATTGTATTTCCTGAGTCTCATGTAGCGACCTCAATAACAAGGGCTCTATTGTCATTTCACGCGAGCGGGCATTTTACGGGAAGGTTACTGCACTGTAAACATGATTAAGGTTATGTCAGCCTGTTGTTGCTGTTTTTTGCCCTTAATGTCACAAAGGTAGAGAGGGTGAAAAAATAATTTTTAAAAACAGCAAATTAAACGCATACCTCCATAAGAGTATGGATGGATAATAAGAAATTACAACTCATCACGGCGCTTATTTTCGATTGATTTCGCTTTTCTATCGATCGGGCGTTTTTTATGACAAATGAAATTAGTTTGTAAAAAACTTTCCCGTACAGAAATAAACTTTTTTTAGGAAAGAAAAGTGTGAGAAAAATAATTAAATAAAGGAAGAAAACAATAGATTCAGGCCACGCCCACTGCGCTGGCCTGAACTCTCGTCAGGAGCCGGATAGCCGGGAAATACGCCTGAGTGAAAGATAGTCCAACAGGCTACCAAGGACAAGCCCTGACAGCGCGAGCGCACAGCCTGCGGCAAGCAGGTATTCGGCCAATTGCGGTAGTGCGGACCACCCCAACGTATTGGTGATGAGCAAGAGAAGCCATATCCCCAGTAGCGCCGTCCCCAGGCCCAGCAGATGCAGCGCTTTCCGGTAATGGTGGGGAAAATTCGTACGCGGCTGGAATGCGTCTGTTCGCTGAGTGAACTCCAGCGTTTCACGGCAAATCAACAGGATCGCCAGACCCGGCAAAGCGGCCACAATAGAAAACAGGTAAAACCACGCCCAACCGTAGGACTCGACAAACCAACCCGCAATGGGGCCGACGTAAACCCGACCGACGGCGGAAAGGGCGGAAAGCAGGGCGAATTGTGTCGCCGAGAAGGATTTATTACACAGCGTCATCAGCAGTGCGACAAACGCTGCGGTCCCCATGCCGCCGCACAGATTTTCCAGAAAAACGGCGCTGGCCATCGTGACCATATTTTTAGCCGTTATCGCCAGCAGCCAGTAACCTGCGTTGGACACGGCCTGAAGAATACCAAACAGTATCAACGCCTTGAACAAGGAGAGACGCTGCATCAGTAGCCCGCCGTAAATCGCGCCGACGATAGTGGCGAAGAGCCCCAGCGTTTTATTAACCATCCCCACATCGCCCGCGTTAAAGCCAACGCCGCGAATGAGGAATGTCGTCGTCAGGCTGATCGCAAAGGCATCACCGAGTTTATATAAAACGATGAGCAAAAGAATCAGCCAGGCGTTGTTGCGTGAGAAAAAATCGCGCAGAGGAGCGGCAATCGCCTGCTCCATGCTGCGAGGTGCGGGTTGACTATTCAACGGTTCAGGCGCCAGCAGCGTCGCGCAGACGCCGATCAGCATAAGCCCCGCCATTAGCCAGTAGGTGGCTTGCCAGCCGAGGTAGCGGTCCGCAATCCATAACGCCAGCCCGCCCGAAACCAACATGGCCAGACGGTAACCTAATACGGAGGTCGCCGCCCCCGTGCCGCGCTCTTCGGGAGGAAGCAGGTCCGTCTTATAGGCGTCAAAGACGATATCCTGAGAGGCAGAGCAAAAAGCGACCAGCACCGCCAGCGCGGCCAGCCACCAGAGATCGCGCGCCGGATTCATAAACCCCATACCGATGATGGCGGCAATGAGCAGGAGTTGGCTGAGCACCAGCCAGCCGCGGCGACGCCCCAGAAAAGGCGGGGTATAGCGATCCATCAGCGGGGACCACAGAAACTTGAATACGTAAGCCTGCCCCACCAGAGAGAAAAAGCCGATGGTTTTCAGATCGACATTCTCGACGGTCATCCAGGCTTGCAGCGTGCCGGATGTCAATGCCAGCGGTAAACCGGAAGCAAAGCCTAATAGCAGCAGAAAAAGTGAATTACGCTGGCTAAATAAAGTTATAACGCGACTAAGCATAGGAAGTCCTTTCCCTTGTTCCATGATGTATCAGGAACAAGGGAAGCGGCGTGCGGAAATTAACGGGCGTTTTCTTTGATGAAGCTGCTTACGCTGGTGTCTTGCGCCATGTCGTTGATGACATCACCCAGCACCGTATTAACGGCATCGGTAATTTTTTCGTTGCTGGCGGTAAATGCGCCTTGAACGTTATAGGTTGAGCGGTAGTTTTTCACCTGCTTGTTTCCGTTCGCGGCCTGAGAAATGATGGAGATGTCCGCTTTCGTCGTGATGTTGTAACGCAGGTTGCCTTCGGAGACATCGGCATAGAGGTGGTTAACCACGATTTGCAAGGCTACCGGGCCACCGGTCCCAATCATATAACCCCGGGCGGCCATTTGTTTTTCCAGCGCTTCTTGCAGCAGGAAGCGCAGGTCGCGGGAAGGCGTCAGGGTGATCAGTTGACCATCACGATTCACTTTCGCCAGCGCTTGATCGGCACGCTGATCTGCGCCGTTGATGCTGATTGTCACGCCCATCAGGCTCGGATCCTGTGAAGGCAGGCTGATTTTCGGAGTGATGTTGAGCGTATTGCTTTTTGCCGCACAGCCCGCAAGCAAGATCGCGGTCAGAAAAGGGAAAAATAATTTTTTTAACATTCGTATGTTCTCAATAATGATTGGTGTAGTGAGCCGATAAATATTGTTGGTATCATATCATCGCCACGGGCAGGAAAAAGAGCGGATAGCGGGTAAATTGTCCTGAAATTTATCTTTCTTATCGTGATGACCAGGAAAATACGTCTACCATGTTAACAGCGTTGACGATATATCAACCGTTTGAGAACGCGTTCTTTTCGTCGTGCCGTTTCTACGCATAACACATTGAAAAGCGTTAAGGTTATAATGGTTAAGACGCCGATGAATGACCGGAAAGGGCGTGAATATCAACTTTGCCTCAGGCCGAAAGGGTAGCCGTATGATGCGTGAAACGATCGAAGAAAAATTGCGTGTGGGGTTTGAACCCGTTCATTTAGAGGTGAGTGACGAAAGCTATCGTCACAATGTGCCCGCGGGCGCGGAAAGCCATTTTAAAGTCGTAATGGTCAGCGATAAATTCGACGGCGAGCGCGTGATTGGGCGTCATCGCGCGGTCTATGCAGTGCTGGCTGAGGAACTGGCGGGGTCGGTGCATGCGCTGGCGCTGCACACCTACACGACCAAAGAGTGGCGGAGTTTACAAAATGCCGTTCCCTCTTCTCCCCCGTGCGGCGGCGGTGGCATCCTGTCTTGATTCATCGCGAGAGCCGGTTGCTGACATCCCGGACGCCTGACTGACAAAAGTGTGAATAGGCTGCTGTAATAGTCTCGCTGCCGTTCTCGACTCATCCTGTCTATATCGCTATAATGCCGCGTCTATTTTTCCGGAATGTATTCGGGACGCTTCTGACTACAGGGGAACAGGGAGTGGCAATTTCCCGGTTCTGCGAGATTGATTCAAGCTGTGCGCCTTGGTGACAGTTGTCTGAATGAGCCTTGCTGTCGTGAGAATAGTTTTGGGGTTGACCGAGCACTGTGATTTTTTGAGGTAACAAGATGCAAGTTTCAGTTGAAACCACCCAAGGCCTGGGACGTCGCGTAACGATCACCGTTGCTGCGGACGTCATTGAGAATGCGGTGAAGAGCGAGCTGGTCAACGCGGCCAAAAAAGTACGTATCGACGGTTTCCGTAAAGGCAAAGTGCCGATGAATATTGTTGCTCAGCGTTATGGTGCCTCCGTGCGTCAGGACGTATTGGGTGACCTGATGCAGCGCAATTTTGTTGACGCGATCATCAAAGAAAAAATTAATCCGGTGGGTGCGCCGAACTATATCCCTGGTGAGTATGCCGTTGGTGGGGATTTCACTTACTCTGTTGAGTTTGAAGTCTACCCGGAAGTTGAACTGAAGGGGCTGGACGCCATCGAAGTGGAAAAGCCGATTGTCGAAGTCACCGATGCCGACGTAGATACCATGCTGGAAACGCTGCGTAAGCAGCAGGCGACTTGGAAAGAAACCGATCGCGCTGCGGCAGCGGAAGATCGTGTGACCATCGATTTTACCGGCTCTATCGACGGTGAAGTTTTTGAAGGCGGCAAAGCGTCCGACTTCGTTCTGGCAATGGGTCAGAACCGCATGATCCCCGGTTTTGAAGACGGTGTCGTCGGGCACAAAGCGGGCGAAGAATTCACTATCGACGTGAACTTCCCGGACGATTACCACGCTGAAAACCTGAAAGGGAAAGCGGCTCAGTTCGCGATCGTCCTGAAGAAGGTGGAAGAGCGTGAACTGCCTGAACTGACCGAAGAGTTCATCAAACGTTTCGGCGTCGCTGACGGTTCTCAGGAAGGTCTGCGTGCCGAAGTACGTAAAAACATGGAGCGTGAGTTGAAAGGCGCGGTGCGCAACCGTGTGAAAACGCAGGTTCTGGACGGGTTGGTTAATGCCAATGAGATTGATGTTCCTGCTGCGCTGATCGAGGGCGAAATTGATGTTCTTCGTCGTCAGGCGGCACAGCGTTTTGGCGGTAATGAGAAGCAAGCGCTGGAATTACCTCGCGAGCTGTTCGAAGAACAAGCCAAACGTCGCGTCGTTGTCGGTCTGTTACTGGGTGAAGTCATCAGCAGCAACGAACTGAAAGCAGACGAAGATCGCGTTAAGACGCTGATTGAAGAGATGGCTTCCGCTTACGAAGATCCGCAGGAAGTGATCGAGTTCTACAGCAAAAATAAAGAGCTGATGAACAATATGCGCAACGTTGCGCTGGAAGAGCAAGCGGTTGAAACCGTGCTTTCCAAAGCGAAAGTTGTTGAGAAGGCAGTCAGCTTCAACGAGCTGATGAATCAAACAACGGCGGCGTAACTTTTTTAAAGGTTGCTTTCGCGTAGCGTTACGCTTTCCTGTCAAAGCCCGTGCCTTATGGCACGGGCTTTTTGCTGATGATTTGGCGGAAATCTGAGCCCGTGCGGGAAAGCGATTCGGTCGCCTTTGGCGTTGAATGTGCGAGGACTGGCAATCAAGAGGCCAAACGTGCTCCGTAAATTGCATTATTATTATGTCAGGCAACGCGTTAAATCGCTGGCTTAGGGGCCGGACATGCGGCGCAATAAAAGAATTGGTTCTTTAATAGGGAACAATTGATGGTGTAAGCTTGATATACAGTGTGCGTGCCCCAATTCATTGAAGTGTAAGAGCTGGCTTGGCAGGTAAGGATGTTCGGCCATCGGGTGGGGTGTTCAACATGGGCGGGGCCCATAGTCATCCTTCCCTATCTTTAGTAGAATTGGACAATGCAATAAAAGTGCCGGACGCATTTTATCTAGGAGACGTGAATGTCATACAGTGACGAACAAGAAAGACAAGCATCTCAAATGGCGTTAGTGCCGATGGTGGTTGAACAGACCTCGCGCGGCGAGCGTTCTTACGATATCTATTCCCGTCTGCTAAAAGAACGGATAATCTTCCTGACCGGTCAGGTGGAAGATCACATGGCGAATCTGGTTGTGGCACAGATGCTGTTTCTGGAAGCGGAAAATCCGGAAAAAGATATTTATCTGTACATCAACTCGCCGGGGGGCGTCATCACTGCCGGCATGTCTATTTATGACACCATGCAGTTTATCAAGCCGGATGTCAGTACCATTTGTATGGGGCAAGCTTGCTCAATGGGGGCGTTCCTGTTGACGGCGGGCGCTAAAGGCAAACGCATATGTCTGCCTAACTCGCGCGTTATGATTCACCAGCCGCTGGGTGGATTCCAGGGGCAGGCGACAGATATTGAAATCCACGCCAAAGAAATACTGAAAGTAAAAGCCAAAATGAATGAGCTGATGGCCAAACACACGGGACAGCCTCTTGAAGTGATAGAGAGGGACACCGAGCGCGATCGTTTCCTCTCTGCCAATGAGGCAGTAGACTACGGTCTGGTAGACTCCGTATTCACGAACCGTGGGTAATGCTCCGCCATCTTAGTGGTCTGGCGTGGCGAACAGTGTTCGACCGATAGTCTGTTGTGCGAGGTTGTATTGCACGTATTGGCTATAAATATTGGCGTACTCTGTAGCGGTATCGCTGTGGTTGGCCTGCGGGCAAAAGACGAAGAAGAGGTTTGACTCATGACAGATAAGCGCAAAGACGGTTCAGGAAAGTTACTGTACTGTTCTTTTTGCGGCAAAAGCCAGCATGAAGTGCGTAAGCTGATTGCCGGGCCGTCAGTGTATATCTGCGATGAATGTGTTGATTTATGTAACGACATTATTCGCGAAGAAATTAAGGAAGTAGCGCCCCACCGTGAGCGCAGTGCGCTGCCGACGCCGCATGAAATTCGCCGTCACCTTGACGATTACGTCATTGGTCAGGAGCAGGCCAAGAAAGTGTTGGCTGTCGCAGTGTATAACCATTACAAGCGTTTGCGTAATGGTGACAGCAGCAACGGGATAGAACTGGGTAAAAGTAACATTCTGCTGATTGGCCCGACAGGGAGCGGTAAAACCCTGCTGGCTGAAACGTTGGCGCGTTTTCTGGATGTTCCGTTCACGATGGCGGATGCCACCACGTTGACTGAAGCCGGTTATGTCGGTGAAGACGTTGAGAACATCATCCAGAAGCTGTTGCAAAAATGCGATTACGATGTGCAAAAAGCACAGCGCGGGATTGTTTACATTGATGAAATCGATAAGATTTCCCGTAAGTCAGACAATCCTTCTATCACCCGTGACGTCTCCGGCGAAGGGGTACAGCAGGCGCTGTTGAAGCTTATTGAAGGCACCATCGCCGCCGTTCCGCCTCAAGGCGGGCGTAAACATCCTCAGCAGGAGTTCTTGCAGGTCGACACCTCCAAGATCCTCTTTATTTGCGGGGGCGCGTTTGCCGGTTTGGATAAAGTGATTGAGCAGCGGACCGATACGGGCCGCGGCATTGGCTTTAACGCGACGGTCAAAGGCTCTTCAGATAAAGCGACGGAAGGGGAATTGTTAAGTCATGTTGAGCCGGAAGATTTGATTAAATTTGGTTTGATCCCTGAATTTATTGGCCGTTTGCCGGTGGTTGCGACACTGAAAGAGCTGAGCGAAGACGCGCTGATTCAGATTTTACGTGAGCCGAAAAACGCGCTGACCAAACAGTATCAGGCGCTGTTCAATTTGGAAGGCGTCGAATTGGAATTCCGTGATGAGGCGCTGACGGCGATCGCTAAAAAAGCGATGGCGCGCAAGACCGGCGCGCGCGGGCTGCGTTCCATCGTGGAAGCCGCCCTGCTGGAAACAATGTACGACCTGCCTTCGCTGGAAAGCGTGGATAAAGTCGTCATTGATGAATCCGTTATTGCAGGCCAGTCTGAGCCGCTATTGATTTACGGCAAGCACGAGGCGCAACAGGCTTCCGGTGAATAATTAACCAACTGAAATCTGTATTGAAAGATGAAAATGGGGGATCTTATCCCCCATTTGCTTTTACGCGTATTCTGGTCGTTGAATGTGAGACATTTATCCCCATATACTCAAATATGTATTTGGTGAAACCCGTGAAGACTGCGTTTCACGAGATTCCCTTAACCTGGCGGAAACGAAACTAAGAGAGAGCTCTATGAACCCTGAGCGTTCCGAACGCATAGAAATCCCCGTATTGCCGTTGCGCGATGTGGTGGTTTATCCGCACATGGTCATTCCGTTGTTTGTTGGTCGGGAGAAATCGATTCGGTGCCTTGAAGCCGCAATGGATCATGATAAGAAGATCATGCTGGTGGCACAGAAAGAAGCCTCAACGGATGAGCCAAGTATTAACGATCTTTTCTCGGTAGGGACGGTCGCCTCTATTCTGCAAATGCTCAAGCTGCCAGACGGCACGGTGAAAGTGCTCGTCGAAGGGCTTCAGCGCGCGCGTATCACTACGCTCTCTGACAGCGGCGAACATTTCGCGGCGCAGGCCGAATACCTTGATTCGCCGGCGATTGATGAACGTGAGCAGGAAGTCCTCATGCGCACGGCGATCAATCAGTTTGAGGGATATATCAAACTGAATAAAAAAATCCCGCCGGAAGTCCTGACGTCTCTGAACAGTATTGATGATGCCGCGCGTCTGGCGGACACCATCGCCGCGCACATGCCGCTGAAACTGGCCGATAAGCAGTCTGCGCTCGAAATGTCCGATATTACGGAGCGTTTGGAGTACCTGATGGCGATGATGGAATCCGAAATCGATCTGTTGCAGGTTGAGAAACGGATCCGCGGTCGCGTTAAGAAACAAATGGAAAAAAGCCAGCGTGAGTACTATCTGAATGAGCAAATGAAAGCCATTCAGAAAGAGTTGGGCGAGATGGATGACGCGCCGGACGAACACGAAGCGCTAAAACGCAAGATTGAAGCGGCGAAAATGCCGAAAGATGCACGTGAAAAAGCCGAAGCTGAACTACAGAAGCTGAAAATGATGTCGCCGATGTCGGCGGAAGCGACGGTGGTGCGCAGCTATATCGACTGGATGGTACAGGTACCGTGGAATGCGCGCAGCAAAGTGAAGAAAGACTTGCTGAAAGCGCAGGAAATGCTGGATACCGACCATTACGGTCTGGAGCGCGTAAAAGAGCGCATCCTGGAGTATCTCGCTGTCCAGAGTCGCGTCAGCAAGATTAAAGGACCGATTCTGTGTCTGGTGGGGCCGCCCGGCGTGGGTAAAACCTCGCTTGGCCAGTCTATCGCCAAAGCGACCGGACGTCAGTATGTCCGTATGGCGCTGGGTGGCGTGCGTGACGAAGCGGAAATCCGCGGGCACCGCCGTACTTATATCGGTTCAATGCCGGGCAAGCTAATCCAGAAAATGGCGAAAGTGGGCGTGAAGAACCCGTTGTTCCTGCTGGATGAGATCGACAAAATGTCTTCCGACATGCGTGGCGACCCGGCATCGGCCCTGTTGGAAGTGCTCGATCCCGAGCAGAACGTCGCGTTTAACGATCACTATCTGGAAGTCGACTACGACCTGTCCGATGTGATGTTCGTTGCCACGTCCAACTCGATGAATATTCCGGCTCCGTTACTTGACCGTATGGAAGTTATTCGTCTTTCCGGCTACACCGAAGATGAAAAACTGAATATCGCCAGGCAGCATCTGCTGCCAAAACAGATTGAACGCAATGCGCTGAAAAATGGCGAACTGTCGGTAGAAGACAGCGCAATTATCGGCATAATCCGTTACTACACGCGGGAAGCCGGCGTGCGTAGCCTGGAGCGAGAAATCTCCAAATTGTGTCGCAAGGCGGTGAAAACGTTGTTGATGGATAAATCCATTAAACATATCAAGGTCTCGGGCGATAACCTTAAGGATTTCCTCGGGGTGCAGCGTTTTGACTATGGTCGTGCAGATGATGAAAATCGTGTAGGGCAGGTGACCGGTCTGGCGTGGACGGAAGTCGGCGGCGATTTGTTAACGATTGAGACCGCTTGTGTGCCGGGTAAAGGGAAACTGACCTATACTGGTTCTTTAGGTGAAGTGATGCAGGAGTCGATTCAGGCAGCACTCACCGTCGTTCGCGCCAGAGCGGAAAAACTGGGTATTAATGCCGATTTTTATGAGAAGCGTGATATCCATGTCCACGTTCCTGAAGGGGCAACGCCGAAAGATGGGCCAAGTGCGGGTATTGCTATGTGTACTGCGCTGGTTTCTTGTCTGACCGGAAATCCGGTTCGTGCCGATGTGGCGATGACAGGGGAAATTACCCTGCGTGGTCTGGTGCTGCCGATCGGCGGGTTGAAAGAGAAACTGTTGGCTGCACACCGTGGCGGTATCAAAACGGTATTGATTCCAGATGACAATAAGCGCGATCTGGAGGAAATTCCGCAGAATGTCATTGCCGATCTGGAAATCCATCCGGTGAAGAGTATTGAGGAAGTATTAGCGTTAGCGTTGCAGAATGCGCCTTATGGCATACAGGTGGTATCGCCTACTAAAGTTAAAGCCAGGGCAAAATAGTGACCTATCGCAAAAACCCTTGAGAAAAACGGGGCTGGTGAGTGAAATCATGCTTGCCAGCTTTTTTTTGTACCGCTAAGTTAGAGCACTGTTAGTTCTAGCCGTAACTTGCTAAGGTCCGACAGGATTGATATAAAGCTAAAGTATCGCGTTTGGGGATATGACAGCGCGATAAGAAAATTCCAGAGGGGATGAGAGAGTGAACAAGTCACAATTGATCGACAAAATTGCCGCAGATGCTGATATTTCCAAAGCGGCAGCAGGGCGTGTGTTGGATGCAATTATTAGTTCCGTTACTGAATCCCTGAAAGAAGGGGATGATGTTGCTTTAGTTGGCTTTGGTACTTTCTCAGTGCGTGAACGTGCTGCGCGTACCGGTCGCAACCCGCAAACTGGTAAGGAAATCAGTATTCCAGCGGCGAAAGTACCAGGGTTCCGAGCTGGTAAGACGCTGAAAGACGCCGTTAACTGATTATTACGTCACAGGTTTGGGGGATGGCTATTTCTGGCTGCCAAACATTACCTGACGCGAAGATATTGGTAAGGTAAGATACGAGGCGCATCATTTTTATGATGTGCCTTTTATTTATGGGCTATACATATCCGCACCCGGCAGGACGCTGCAAAGGTGGCGTTAAAACAGCATGCTGTTTTCTCTAACATCGCGTTGCTGGTCGTTTGGCGGCGGACATTAAGCTTAATGCGCCCTAGCCTTGTATTGGGCTATAGCAATCGCAAGGATGCATGGCCCCGGCCAGCGCAGGGAGTGTTATCCATTCTACAGCGGAGTGTTGTCACATTATGATGGACAATTTACGTACGGCCGCAAATAACGTCGTGCTCAAAATTATTCTTGCTTTGATCATTTTATCATTCGTTTTAACCGGCGTTGGTGATTATCTTATTGGTGGTTCAGGCGATTACGCGGCAAAGGTGAACGGGCAGGAAATTACCCGGGCACAGCTTGAGCAGGCGGTACAGAACGAGCGCAACCGTCAACAGGAAGCGTTGGGAGAAAACTTCTCTATATTGGCGGGCAATGATGGCTACATGCAGCAGTTGCGTAAACAGGCGCTTTCTCAACTCATTGATGAAACCCTGCTGGATCAGTATGCCGACAAGCTGGGGCTGAACATCAGTGATGAGCAGATTAAACAGGCGATCTTTGAGGTTCCCGCATTTCAGACCAACAATCGTTTTGACAATGAAAAGTATCTGGATCAGGTTCGTCGTCTTGGCGTAACGCCGGACATGTATGCGCAGATGCTGCGCAAGCAGCTGACGTCGCAACAGCTGATTCGTGGGTTTGGCAATACGGCGTTCCTGTTGCCGCAGGAGATCGACAATCTGGTGAAACTGGCGGCGCAAGATCGTGTTGTTCGCCTGGCAACGCTGGATATTGCGGGAAAAGCGAAGGCTCAGACGGTTGCTGACGATGAAGTCCAGAGCTATTACGAGCAGAACAAAGGACGCTTTATCGCACCGGAAGAATTCAAAGTCAGCTATATCATGCTGGATGCCGCGAGCATTATGGATAGCGTGAAAGTCGATGATGCCGCTATCAGCGATTTCTATGAACAGAATAAGAACGATTATTCTCAGCCTGAGCGTAAGAAATTCAGCGTGATTCAGGTGAAGGACGAATCCGATGCGAAATCTGTTCTGGAGGCTTTGAAGCAAGGTGGTGATTTTGCGACGCTGGCAAAAGATAAATCCACGGACGTCATCTCACGTCGCAACGGCGGCGATCTGGGATGGATGGACGAAAACAGCATGATTGATGAGTTAAAGCAGGTGAAACTGACCGAGAAAGGCCAGATTTCCGATGCGATTAAATCATCCGTTGGCTATCTGATTGTGCGTTTGGATGATGTTCAGCCGCAGCAGGTCAAACCGCTGAGCGAGGTGCGCGCCGACATCGCCGAAAAGGTGAAGCACGAAAAAGCGCAGGATGAGTTCTATGCTTTGCAACAGAAGGTGAGCGAAGCGGCCAGCAACGATAACGAGTCCCTAGCCTCGGCAGAAGAAGCGGCTGGCGCGAAAGCGACACAAACAGATTGGTTCACGCGCGAGCAGGTTCCGGCAGCCCTGAACTTCCAACCGGTCACGCAGGCGATCTTCAATGGTGCGTTGCTGGGAGAGAACGGCTCGGCGGGTAACAACTCTGATGTGATTAACGTCGATGGCGACCGAGCTTTTGTGCTGCGTATCGCCGACCATAAGGCTGAAAGTACGCGTCCGTTGGATCAGGTGCGTAATGAGATAGTGGACTTGCTGAAACGTCAGAAGGCAGAACAGCAGGTTCGCGCTGACGCAGAGAAGATCCTGGCTGAGTTGAAACAGGGCAAGGACGATGCGTTGAAGGCGGCTGGATTGAGCTTTGCGCCGGCAAAAACGATCTCTTCTATTTCTCAAGGCGATGCAACGACTGAGGCCATTTTTGCCATGCCGCATCCAGAGAAAGATAAACCGTCTTACGCAATGACTCAGGATCAGGCGGGTAATGTTGTGCTGGTTGCCCTGGATAGCGTTACGCCACATCCGCTGAATGAGCAGCAAAAAGAGCAGTTTGCCAACCAGATTCAACAGAGCTCTCTGGGGTCAATGTTTGACTCTCTGTTGGCCAGCTTGCGTAATGAAGCGAAAATCAAGCTGGGTAATGCCGCACAGGAACAGCAATAAGCCTCGCAGAAATTTGCAAATTATTGCAACAATCAAAGGCCGCTTTCGCGGCCTTTTCCACATTTAAATTCTGCTGTTTGCGACTCGCACCGGCATGCGGCAAGGTAGCGGTGCTGTCACATACATGGAGGAAACAGCATGAAGAAATCGGGAATAAAAGTACTGTGCTTGATGATTGGCATGAGTTTGTCTGGATTACCGCTACTGACTCAGGCGGCAGCGAAAGCTGAAAGTACGGTAACGACGCTGAAGCCTGCATCGTCCGAGCAGAAAGTGGATAACGCAACGCTTCCTGACGGTGATGAGGATGAAGTGAGTATTAATACGGCAAGTGCGAACGAGCTGGCTAACGTTATGAATGGCGTCGGTCTTAAAAAAGCGGAAGCGATAGTCAACTACCGCGAGCAAAATGGTCCTTTTACCCAGCTCGATCAATTAATCGAGGTTCCTGGCATTGGGGCGGCATTGGTTGAACGTAATCTCTCTCGTCTAAAACTGTGATATTGGTCGCAGCCCGGCTGAGTTTTTCATCTGGGCTGTAGACCTCTGCTAGGCTACTTGTCAGGTCGTATCCGTTGTTGGTGTTGTCACTGGAGAAAGCGTGCTATGCAGACTTACATTACCGTTCGTGGCTATCATATTGATGTTTATCAGCATGTTAATAATGCTCGCTATCTGGAGTTTCTGGAGGAGGCGCGCTGGCAGTGGCTGGAGAGGTTGTCAGTTTTGGACTGGATGACGAGCCGCAACGTGGCTTTCGTGGTAGTCAACATCAATATCAATTATCGTAAGCCCGCCGTTCTCGGCGATGTACTGTGTATCGATAGTGACTTATTGCAACTGAATAATAAAAGTGGCGTGATCCGTCAGAAAGTGATGCGACGGTCTGATGGCGATGAGGTAGTTGATGCCACGCTAACGTTTGTCTGCATCGACCGGGAGACGCAAAAAGCGCTGCCGCTGGAAGGGGAACTGCTGGAACACTTGAATGAGTGTCGGCATAAGCAGGCAACATCAGGTTAGCGCTGTGCCGGACGGCTCTATGCTTTCTTGTCGTAACCTGATGTTGTGATGCGGAGAATGTTAGCTTAAACCCGTTTTTTGCTTGAGGGACGTCATCACGGTGTTGGCATCGTTTTGGTACTGGGCGAGCCCGTTGGCCCGTAAATGGCAAGCGGCACAGTGCCCGCATCCATCACCCTTTATGCCGTTATAACAGGTCAGCGTGTGATACCGGACGGTATCAAGTTGTTGGTAGTAGTCCGCCAGCGCCCAGGTTTCGGCTTTATTAAGCCACATCAGCGGCGTTTCAAAGCGGATATCGCGGGCGATTCCCAATACCACAGCCTGATTCAGCGCTTTGACAAACTCATCGCGGCAATCTGGATAACCGGAAAAATCGGTTTCACATACGCCGGTAATGACGGCCTCCGCGCCAACCTGATAGGCGTAGATCGCTGCCAACGTCAGGAACAGGATATTTCTTCCCGGAACAAAGGTGTTAGGAATGCCTTGTGCATCGGCGTCATAATCAGGAACCGGGATGTTATCGCGTGTCAGGCTACTGGTGGCGAGTTCATTCAACAAGCCGACATCCAATACTTTATGTGCCGTTGCCCCTAGTTTTTGGCTGAGTTCACGGGCGATATCAATTTCTGCGCGATGGCGCTGCCCATAGTCGAAGGTTATACAGTGGACATGGTCATAATGTTGCAGCGCCTGAATCAGGCAGGTTGTGGAGTCTTGCCCACCGCTAAAAACGACAACAGCATCCTTCATTCTTCATTCACCTTAATACCGAGCGAGCCGCAATACAGTGTATGCAGTGCGGCGTAAAAGCCTTATGTTACCTCAAAGAGGGTTGGTATTCAGCGCCATGCGCGCATACCGGCTTTCATGCTTTATGTCCGCTGGCCTCTGAGGCATTCGCAGGGATCTCCGCGTGATGCAGCATAGTTAAATAAGGGGTAATGTCGCCGATATTTTTTTCTACCCAACTGGGATTGTAGTAGGTATCCAGATAGCGTTCACCGCTGTCACATAACAGCGTAACCAGTGCGCCTTGCTCTTTGCGTTTCACCATCGCTTTGGCCAGTTGCAACATGCCCCAGACGTTGGTGCCGGTGGAGGCTCCCGCTTTGCGGCCTAACACGTTTTCCAGCCAGTACAGCGTCGCGATGCTGGCCGCATCCGGTACTTTGATCATGCTGTCGATGACGTCTGGAATAAAGGAGGGTTCGGCGCGTGGGCGGCCAATACCTTCAATTTTACTGCCGCATGAACCAGTAATAGAAAGATCCCGCTGTTGGTAATAGTCGTAGAAAACAGAGTCTTCTGGATCGACCACCACCAGCTGCGTGTCTAAGCCCTGATAGCGTATGTAGCGCCCCAGCGTCGCGGAAGTGCCGCCAGTACCGGCGCTCATGACGATGTAGTTTGGTACGGAATAAGGCTCGCGTGACATCTGGCGATATATGCTGTCGGCAATGTTGTTATTGCCACGCCAGTCTGTGGCACGTTCAGCATAGGTGAACTGATCCATATAATGGCCGTTCAGCTTGTGTGCCAGTTGTTCCGATTCCGTGTAGATCTGTCCCGCTTGCTCGACAAAATGGCAGCGTCCGCCATAAAAAGTGATTTGCTCAATTTTTCTTTTGGCGGTGCAGAAAGGCATAACGGCGATAAACGGCAGGCCAAGCAGACGCGCAAAATAAGCCTCGGATACGGCGGTACTGCCGGATGAGGCCTCAATAATCGGTGTGCCTTCTTTGATCCAGCCGTTACACAGTCCGTAGAGGAACAGCGATCGCGCCAGACGATGCTTCAGGCTGCCGCTGGGATGCGTGCTTTCATCTTTGAGATAAAAATAGATACCGGGGTAATCCGGCAGAGTCAGACGGATAAGATGCGTATCAGCCGAACGTTGAAAATCCGCTTCGATGGCGCTGATGGCATTTTTAACCCAGACATTGGTCATGATAAAAACTCGGTCAGACAGTGATTTATATAGATAGATTACCGGGTTTTCTGGATAAAAAGATTACCTTTTGATCTGCCAGTGCCAAATTTTGAAGAGTAATTTCCTTTTATTATGCGATTTTGGAGAAAAATCTCCTCCCTAAGCCGGAGGGTTACCCTAAAATAAGGGTGACGCCAGAGAGGAGCGAAGCAAAGGCAATACAGAGGATTACTATGCCGATAGCGCCAATCACGAAAGGAAATACGATCGCGGCAAGGCCGAGCGCTGCTGCACTGATACAGGTTCGTCCTGGTTCCCGGCGTGCAAAACCGAAAATAGCGAGAATAAGGGCGAGGCAGCCTAAGGCAGATGTCGCGGTAGTAACATGTTGCTGTGTATTAAATGTGGTTTCAGGGATGGGCACGGGAGCGGGTTTACCCATGAATCTATCAACCGTAGTATCCCGAATAGAAACGATCTCAGCAGCAATTCGTTCTTCTAAAGGGATATCGGGGGTTGATGAGCCACCCCAGAAGTTGGATATAGAGACAAACAGAGCGAGTGCTCCCAGCATCATTCCAGTCATACTAAACTTACAGCGTCTTTTGGTGTTTTCCATCTGTTTGCCACTCCTGATTGGCCTGGGAAAGCATCGCTATCGTCATGAATAGTCTTTGGGTTGGTGCCCACGGAGAGAATATTGCTTTTCTCTCGTAATGGGGGAGAATAGAGAAAAAAATTCTATGGATTAACCATGCTGGATAAAATCGATCGTACGTTACTGAGTATGCTACAGCAGGACTGCACGCTGTCGTTACAGACGCTGGCGGACGCGGTTAATTTGACGTCAACCCCTTGCTGGAAGCGGCTGAAACGGCTGGAAGAAGAGGGGATCATCCGGGCCCGGGTGGCGCTGTTGGATAACGAACGTTTGGGATTAGGGCTCACAGCGTTTGTTCTCTTGAAAACACAGCAGCACAATAGTGACTGGTATCAGACATTCACGCGCGTGGTGTCTGACATGCCGGAGGTGCTGGCCTTCTACCGCATGGCGGGCGAGTATGATTACCTGATGCAGGTTCAGGTCGCCGATATGAAAAGCTATGATGACTTCTATAAACGTCTGGTTAATGGTATTCCCGGGCTGGTCGATGTAACATCCAGCTTTGCTATGGAACGAATCAAACATACCACGGCACTGCCTATATCCCTGTGATTCATCATCCATTTATCTTCTGTATAATGACTTTTCTAAGTCAGGTCATAGCCCGTCAGGCTATTGGAATAAAAACTGCGTGAGACTGTTTGCTCAACTGAGTTGGTATTTTCGCCGTGAATGGCGGCGCTATCTGGGCGCGGTCATGCTGCTGATCGCGATTGCCATTCTGCAATTACTTCCCCCGAAACTGGTCGGTGTTGTCGTCGATGGCGTAACGCAAAACGGCATGCCGATGGCCGAAATCATGAAGTGGATCGGTATCATGCTGATGACCGCTGTCATGGTGTACCTGCTGCGTTACGTGTGGCGCCTATTTTTGTTTGGCGCCTCCTACCAATTGGCGGTGGAACTCCGCGAGGATTTTTATCGCCAACTGAGCCGTCAGCATCCGGCCTTTTACCAGCGTCACCGCACGGGCGATCTGATGGCGCGCGCGACCAATGATGTCGATCGTGTGGTCTTTGCGGCCGGAGAAGGCGTGCTGACGCTGGTTGACTCGATGGTCATGGGGTGTGCGGTGCTGGTCGTGATGTGTACCCAGATGAGTTGGGCGCTGACCCTGCTGGCGCTGCTGCCGATGCCCGTCATGGCGCTTTTCATCAAGCGTTACGGCACCAAACTTCATAACCGCTTTAAATCTGCTCAGGCAGCATTTTCGTCGCTCAACGATCAAACGCAGGAAAGCCTGACCAGCATCCGGATGATTAAAGCCTTTGGATTAGAGGATTATCAATCTGCGCGTTTTGCTCAGGTAGCGGCGGATGCCGGGGCTAAAAATATGCTTGTCGCTCGCGTGGATGCACGTTTCGACCCTACCATCTACATTGCAGTGGGGTTGTCTAATTTGTTGGCCGTCGGCGGCGGGAGCTGGATGGTAATTAATGGCTTGCTGACGTTAGGAGAGCTGACCAGCTTTATTATGTATCTGGGGCTGATGATATGGCCGATGCTGGCGCTGGCCTGGATGTTTAATATCGTTGAGCGCGGCAGCGCGGCGTATGCTCGCATTCGTCAACTGCTGGAGGAAGCGCCCGTAGTGGAAGACGGCGATGTCTCTTTGCCCGCAGGGCGTGGGGTATTGGACGTTAATCTCTCTGCGTTCCGCTATCCGGAAAGTTCTCGCGATGCGTTACAGACTATTCGCTTAACGTTGGCGCCGGGCGATATGCTGGGCTTGTGCGGGCCGACAGGGTCGGGCAAAAGTACGCTACTGGCGTTGATTTTGCGTCATTTTGACAGCAAACCGGGTGAGATCTGCTATCACGATCTGCCACTGAACGCGATTCGACTGGATGAGCTGCGTGGTCGCTTTGCCGTTGTGGGACAGATGCCCTTTTTATTTTCGGATACGGTAGCGCGAAACATTGCGCTGGGCCGCCCCGATGCCACGCAGCAACAGATTGAACAAGCGGCGTGGCTTGCCTGCGTCCATGACGATATTCTGCGATTGCCTCAGGGGTACCAGACTGAGGTCGGCGAGCGCGGCGTGATGTTGTCAGGGGGACAAAAACAGCGGATCGCGATTGCGCGGGCATTGTTGCTGGACGCCGAAATTCTGGTGCTGGACGATGCGCTGTCTGCGGTTGATGGGCGAACGGAATATCAGATTTTGCAGAACTTGAATACCTGGGGCGAGAAGCGGACGCTGATCATCAGCGCACATCGTCTGTCGGCCTTAACCGATGCGAATGAGATTGTGGTGCTGCGGCAGGGGAGCGTGGTACAGCGCGGTACACATCATACGTTGGTGACACAGCCAGGTTGGTATAGAGATATGTTCCGCTATCAACAGTTGGAAGCGGCATTGGATGACACGCCGCAGTCAGAAGGAACCCAAGATGAGTAACGCTCAACGGCTTTGGCCCACGCTGAAGCGTCTGCTGGCCTATGGTTCCCCATGGCGAAAACCGTTGATGCTGGGGGTTCTCATGCTGTGGATTGCTGCAGCCGCTGAGGTAACGGGCCCTGTGTTGGTGAGTTATTTTATCGATCATCTGGTGGCCAACGGTGAATTCCCTTTGGCGATAGCGGCTGGTCTGGCGATGGCATATGTCCTGTTGCAGATTCTGGCGGCGTCTCTGCACTATTTCCAGACGCTGTTGTTTAATCGGGTTGCGGTCGGTGTGGTTCAGCAGCTACGCATTGATGTTATGGACGCGGCCTTACGTCAGCCGCTGAGTGCGATTGATACACAGCCGGTTGGGCAACTGATTTCACGCGTCACGAACGACACTGAGGTCGTAAAAGATCTCTACGTGATGGTGGTATCGACGGTGCTACGCAGTGCGGCGCTGATTGGCGCGATGCTGGTGGCGATGTTTAGTCTGGATTGGCGGATGGCGCTGGTCGCACTGACGATTTTCCCCGCGGTGCTGACGGTAATGGCGCTCTACCAGCGATTCAGTACGCCGATCGTGCGCAGGGTTCGTGGCTATCTGGCGGACATCAATGACGGCTTCAATGAAGTGATTAATGGCATGGGCGTCATCCAGCAGTTTTGTCAGCAGGCTCGCTTTGGCAAAAAGCTGGGAGCGGCCAGCCATGCGCATTATGAAGCGCGCATGCAGGCGCTACGTCTGGACGGTTTCCTGTTGCGACCGCTACTCAGTCTGTTTGCCACAATGGTGCTGTGCGGTTTGCTGCTGCAATTCAGTTTTAGCTCGATAGGGTCGGTTGGCGTTGGGGTTTTGTACGCGTTTATTAACTACCTTGGTCGTTTGAATGAGCCGCTGATTGAACTCACGACCCAGCAATCGATGTTGCAGCAGGCGGTTGTCGCCGGCGAACGTATCTTTGAACTGATGGATGGTGCAAAGCAGCGCTACGGCAATGATGAGCGGCCGCTGGAGACGGGGCGTGTAGAGATTGATGATGTTTCTTTCTCTTATGGTGCAGAAAAGCGCGTGCTAAAGCATATTTCCTTGATGATCCCAGAAAAGGGATTTGTCGCGCTGGTGGGGCATACGGGGAGCGGCAAGAGCACGCTTGCCAGTTTGCTGATGGGATATTACCCGCCGGATGAGGGCGAAATTCGTCTTGATGGTCGACCGCTGTCAACGCTCTCCCATGCGGTTTTGCGCCAACATGTGGCAATGGTGCAGCAGGATCCTGTGGTCTTGGCGGATTCGATGTTCGTGAATGTGACGCTGGGGCGCAATATCAGCGAAGAGGCCGTCTGGCGAGCGCTGGAGATGGTGCAACTTGCCGAACTGGTGCGTGCTTTTCCGCAGGGGCTGCATACGCATGTCGGTGAGCAGGGAAATACTCTGTCAACCGGACAAAAACAGCTGTTAGCGATTGCCCGCGTTTTGGTGCAAACGCCAAAGATCCTGATTCTTGACGAAGCGACGGCGAACATTGACTCCGGTACGGAGCAGACGGTGCAAAAAGCGCTGCGGATAATCCGGGAGCAGACAACCTTGATTGTGATCGCTCACCGGCTGTCCACCATTGTCGAGGCCGATACGATTATGGTGCTCCACCATGGTCAGAGCGTTGAGCGGGGAACGCATGAGCAACTGTTGCAACAGCAGGGGCGCTATTATCAAATGTATCAGCTGCAACTGGCGGGAGACGGTCTCTCTCCTCCTCACGCTGAATCTTCTTCTGTGTAACATTCTCGCCAATCCTGTCAGTGCATGCACCGGATTGTATGGTGCAGACTGACAGTTTGCTCGCGGCGTCGCACTATCAATAAGCATCACGATACCTTTTTAGCGTACTTTGCACTAAATTTACCGCTGGTTGCACTATTTTGGTGCGGCCATGGCCGCGGGGTAGCTATATTTCTTTTCCTTCCCGACGTTTTCCCCCTCATTACGCCCGCTGGTTGTGTTCTTTCCGTGATTTATCCCCGCTGAGTTATTTATGGCACAGGCTTTGCTTTATTCATGCTGTGAACATACTTCGTCGAGTGCGGGATCCGAATCAACGTAAACAGGGTTTGCACGCAATGTTAGGGGAAAGAACAATGAAACTGGTTACTGTGGTGATAAAGCCGTTCAAGCTGGAAGATGTCCGTGAGGCGTTATCGTCTATCGGCATTCAGGGACTTACCGTCACGGAAGTGAAGGGGTTTGGGCGTCAGAAGGGGCATGCCGAACTGTATCGTGGCGCGGAATACAGCGTTAACTTTCTGCCAAAAGTTAAAATTGATATCGCGATTGCTGATGACCAACTGGATGAAGTGATCGATGTTATCAGTAAAGCCGCCTATACCGGGAAAATCGGTGATGGCAAAATTTTTGTTGCCGAGCTGCAAAGGGTCATCCGCATTCGGACGGGTGAAACTGACGAAGCCGCGCTTTAACAACGCCTAGCATAGATTCATTAATTGGGATGGATAAAATGAAAAAACTAATCTCCTCATTAGGCCTCGGTGTGGCGGCGTTACTCCCCTCTTGGGCGATGGCCGCGGCTCCCACGATTGATAAGGCGGATAACGCTTTTATTATGATTTGTACCGCGCTGGTACTCTTTATGACGATACCGGGTATTGCACTGTTTTACGGCGGTTTAATCCGCTCGAAGAACGTACTGTCGATGATGACGCAGGTGAGCGTTTCGTTTGCGCTGGTCTGTATCCTGTGGGTGGTTTATGGCTACAGTCTGGCGTTCAGTGAAGGAAACGCGTTCTTTGGCAGTTTCAGTACGTTTATGCTGAAAGGCATCGGCGTTGAGTCCGTCAGCGGCACCTTTTACCAATTTACGCACGTAGCTTATCAGGCCTCCTTCGCCTGCATCACCGTGGCGTTAATTGTTGGGGCGATAGCGGAGCGTATCCGCTTCTCTGCGGTACTGATTTTTGTTGCGCTATGGCTGACGTTTTCCTACCTGCCGATGACGCACATGGTATGGGGTGGGGGGTATCTGGCTGCGGATGGCGCCCTGGACTTCGCCGGCGGGACGGTCGTGCACATCAACGCTGCGGTTGCCGGGTTGGTTGGCGCTTACCTGCTGGGGAAACGTGCCGGTTTTGGCAAAGAGGCTTTCAAACCGCACAGCCTGCCGATGGTGTTCATCGGTACGGCAATCCTTTATATCGGCTGGTTTGGTTTTAATGCGGGCTCAGCGGGTGCAGCGAACGGGATTGCCGCGTTAGCGTTCATCAACACGATTGTCGCCACCGCAGCAGCGATTCTGGCGTGGGTTGGTGGCGAGTGGATGGTGCGCGGTAAACCTTCTCTATTGGGCGCTTGTTCTGGTTGTATCGCAGGTCTGGTGGCGATTACGCCAGCCGCGGGTACGGTTGGCGTCGGGGGCGCGCTCATCATCGGTCTGGCGGGTGGCGTTGCGGGCTTGTGGGGCGTGACGGTACTAAAAAGATGGCTGCGTGTGGACGATCCCTGTGATGTGTTTGGTGTGCACGGCGTGTGTGGGATTGTCGGCTGCATCCTGACCGGCGTATTCTCTTCGGCATCGCTGGGCGGTACGGGGTATGCCGACGGTGTGACGATGGCGCATCAGGTTTGGGTTCAACTGTTCAGCGTAATCGTGTGTCTGGTGTGGTCCGGCGTGGTGGCGTTTGTCGCCTTTAAAATAGCGGACATGGTTGTTGGCCTGCGTGTACCGGAAGATCAAGAGCGCGAAGGGCTGGACATCAACAGCCATGGAGAGAGCGCTTACAATCAGTAAGTCACAGGCTCAGACAAAACTGGCAAGGCGTGGGAGTATCCCGCGCCTTTTTACTTAGCGACAATCAACGTTATAGTGGATGGCGACGTATTACACCTTCCTGCACGCTGGAGGCGACCAGAACGCCTTCCTGAGTATAAAATTGTCCACGCACGAAGCCGCGCGCCCCGGATGCGGAAGTGCTCTCCACGGTATATAACAGCCAGTTATCCAGTCGGAAATCACGGTGAAACCACATGGAGTGGTCAATCGTAGCTACCTGCATACCCGGCTCCAGAAAACCAACGCCATGAGGCTGCAAAGCGGTAAGTAAAAAATTACAGTCAGAGGTATAGCCAAGCAAATACTGATGGATGCGCTTATCCTCCGGCAAAGTGCCGTTGGCCCGACACCAAACGTGTCGCACGGGTTCATCCACTTCACCCTTGAGTGGGTTATGGAATTTGACCGGACGCATTTCAATCGGGCTGGCCTGAATGAATTTATCGCGGAAGCGAGGGGGTAAAAGATGGCGCATACTTTGCGCAATCTCCTGTTCGGACTTCAACGCATCTGGCTGGGTCACCTGCGGCATCACATTCTGATGCTCAAATCCCTCTTCATGGCTTTGGAATGACGCAGTCATATAGAAAATAGGGCGGCCATTCTGGATTGCGCTGACGCGGCGAGCGCTGAAACTGTTGCCATCGCGTAGGTTCTCAACGTCATAGATGATGGGCTTTTGACTATCGCCGGGCAACAGAAAATAGCTATGGAAAGAGTGAATGAAACGCTCCGCCGGGACGGTCTGCTTGGCCGCCGACATCGCCTGACCGACGACCTGTCCGCCAAAAACCTGGCGTAATCCTAAATCATCGCTTTGTCCGCGAAATAGCCCTTCTTCGAGTTTCTCAAGATGGAGGAGGTCGAGCAGGTGTTGTAATGGTTGACTCATAGTATCGGCCTCAGTGAATGCTGGAGTTTATCTTTTGGTATTTTTTCACAAAATTACGGCTTATGGCTTTTTGACTAAAATTAACGTCAGGTTTCAGGAAAATATCCGAGTTTTGAACCATCATTATGGTGATAGGTGAATTTTGCTATTTGTAAAGGCCGGTTTTCGAGGCCGGTAGTCGGACAATATAAAGGAGACTGACCGAATGAAAGTATGGCATATCTTAGGTGGTATCACATTATCGATGACGCTGGCAGCCTGTGCGCAGAAGGGGGATTATGGCGTTTCTCCTCAAACGGGGGCGCCTGTCACGAGTTCTTCCACGCAGCGTCCTGTTATCGCGTTACCTGCGGTCACGGGGACGGTGAATATTCGTCAGCGCATTGCGTTGCCGCCTAACGCTGTTTTGACCGTTACGGTGTCAGATGCATCGCTGGCAGGTTCGCAGTCAAAGGTGATTGTTCAGCGCGTGACGCGCCTGGAAGGAAAGCAGGCACCTTTCCGGTTTGAACTACCGTATCAACCCTCTGATGTTCAGCCTAACGCTCGTATCTTGCTGAGTGCGGCGATTTCCATTGATAACCGCGTTGTGATGGTGACGGAGAACGTTCAGCCTGTGATTAACAACGGGGTGAAAAATGCCGATCTGGTTCTGGTGCCCGTTGCTTCCGTGCCTTTACCGACGCCAAATCAGGATGCGACAACATCCGGTCTGGAAAATCAGCCTGCTCAGGCTCAGCCTGCGGCCACATCGCAGCCTGGCTGGTAACGCTTTCTGGCAGTACGCTTAGTTCTTAGCGTACTGCCAGCGATATTTGGCAAGATCAACTCTGCCCTGACGATTAAACCTAATCCCTTCCGCCTGTAATGCCGTCTTCTGACGCACATAGTCGCCACCTACCAGCGATATTTCCCCTTTACGATTAATTACCCGGTGCCACGGAAGCTTGCTGTCTTTTGGCAGGCGTTTCAGTACGCCGCCTACCTGCCGTGCGGCTCTGGGCGAACCGGCAAGCAGCGCGATGTCGCCGTAGGTCGTAATTTTGCCATAGGGAATTGCCGCAACGATGTGAAATACGCGCTGGCGGAAATGATCGTTTTCTTCTGACATCAGCGGAGTTTCCTGCTGTTGGTAAATTGACGCAACGTAATCGTGACATAGTGGGTAAGAAAACAACGGTTAGCCTGCGCTGGCTTGCAATTGCCTACCTCATCGCGGATAATGCCATCCGCTTTGTGACAACGCGGAGATTTTCTCGCAAATCGTCATGAGGCAGTCAATGGAGGCCCTGTTGGTTCTCTCGCAACACTAACCTGTGGATTCGGTCAGGTCCGGAAGGAAGCAGCCGCAGCAGGAGACGTGTGTGCCGGGATGTAGCTGGCAGGGCCTCCACCATTTAAAGCTTCACACCATTTTTATCCCTCATTTTGTCTGCCTTATCCTGCCTGGCGCTCGCTTTCGACCATAAAATCTAAACGGCTACCCTCCAGGCTGCGAACAGCATTTTTCACTTTCCGTTAGCGATGTATTTTATCTGACGAGCGGTTATCACCTTAATTATTGTCTCTCCCTTTTTATCACGCGCTGGACCATTTTCATTATTACCTGACTTTATCAGAACGATTGTTATAAACGATAAATTGCGGCGAAATAAACATGGAAGATGAAATAGAACCTGTTTTACTTTAATGTTATAAATACAATTTGTTACAACTTTTACTTAATGAATACAGTAAAAATAGAATAAAAACAAAGGCCGATAAATTAAATATATTATCGGCGCAGTGTATTTAATGTCAGTTTTTGTCTGTATACCGCTTGACGTTAGCGGACATATTTCCATACAGCCGTGGGGACTTTGTCGTAGAGCTTGTTCATGGTCAGCTCTGCCAAACGATGGTCTGCTGCGGAATAGAACATCTCCAGTTCATCATTAGAGAGTTCATACTTGTTTTTTTCAATAACACGTTCAAGAGTGTCAATGGTCGTGCATTTACGTAAACGCATCAAATAGTCGATTTTTTTCATAATGGCCTATACGAACAGTACCTGGTGGTTAAAAATATTAAGATAAATTATTGCTTAAGATTTAGCAGGCGTACAGACGTTCTCTCTTGAGAACATTCCGAATAATTTTGCTTTGGATTTCTGCCAGCGCCGGAGTTCAGCATCATTAATACCGTAGTTGCTAAACAAAACGTAAGTATCATCCAAATACTTTTCAACCCGCTGAGAAAGCTCACTTTCGTTAGGATACTTTATTTTAAATGTCAGAATAAACGTAGCTATATGCTCAATAAGTTCATTTAATTGGAGATTGATCGCAGATGTTGGGTCATTGACCCACCCATGACTGCTATCGCCTAACGTCGCTATGCCTTCGTCGCACAGATTTTCACATAAGAATCTGAGTTGGGCAATATCATAATTTTTTGGCGTGTACTCATCCATATCAATCCCTCCGTTAAGCCGTAATTCAGTGTTACTGTGGTTAACATCTGGTAAACAGGTAGACTGATGGTGCTTGCAAGATAAAGAGGTCAGCGTTGCTTCATAATTCATGCTGCTACAGAGCGAGTGTCGCGCTCTTGAACAATGAATGAGACAGTGAAAGTGTTGTTCCTCCTGGCTGACTGGAATAACGTTAGCGAAAACGCCAACACATCGTGATGCCACTTTACCCTACGTCGGTTACGATGATAACCGCGTTATATATAACTATAGCAAAGGCGTTCATAAAATTCGCGGATAAATAGATAAGGTTTTCACCGCTATTTATTTTTATTAAACCATAGGTTTTGCCTTGTCACAATGAGTATTAAATAACCCACAGGGCAGGTTATTTAATTATTAATTTCTAAAATAGAGAGATAACAGGAGGATGGGTGGGATGTTATCAAAGAATGGGGCCGAAGTGGTCTACATTATCTTATTGTTTTCGCTGTTTTTTATGTGAGACATCCCATACAGTCTTGTCAAGCGTGTGACCAGCCTGTATGGGAAGCAATAGGAAAAATTATCCTTTTTTCTTTTTTTTTCTGCCTTGCACGGCCTTAAAGCGTGGGTTGGATTTACAGATAACGTAAATTCGTCCGCGACGGCGCACGACAACGCAGTCTTTATGCCGGTTTTTGGCTGAACGCAGCGAGCTAAGTACCTGCATTGACTCACCCCTTCCGATGACTTAAAAAAGAACCAAAACGCTGTTGGAAGCGCGCCGTGCTACCTTCTTTGGCATATTCTTTTTGTTTCCCGGTGTAATAGGGATGCGATGCCGAAGAAACATCAATGGTGACGTAAGGGTAGCGTGAACCCTCTAATTCGATGGTCCTGTCGGTTTTAATGGTTGACCCAACCCTGTAATAAACATCCGCGCTGGTATCATGAAACACCACAGTGCGATAGTCAGGGTGAATACCTGATTTCATTGTTGCCTCACTTGTTATGTTATAACATAACCTTAATTCTGCGCTTTTTTGTGGTCAGGATCAACCACTATGTTGTTATGACTATTTCTCTCCCGCTTCACGCAGTGTATGGCATGGCGCTATCGGGCCGTCAGGCTGTCAGCAGGTCCGTGGCGCTCAGCCTCATAAAGGGATGGAAGAGGGCGTGGGAAATAAAAAAGGCCGCGAGGCGGCCTTTTAATCGGAGATATAGGGATGTTCAGTTTAGTGAGAGGCTGTTTCGTCGGTTTTCTTGCTGAAACGACGGCGGACAACCACAAAGAACACGGGAACAAAGAAGATCGCCAATACGGTTGCAGTGATCATCCCACCCATTACGCCGGTACCAACTGCGTTCTGCGCGCCGGAACCCGCACCGCTACTGATGACCAACGGCATGACGCCAAGGATGAAGGCAAGTGATGTCATCAGGATGGGGCGTAAGCGCATACGAGCCGCATCCAGAGTCGCTTCAATCAGGCCTTTCCCTTCTTTATCCATCAGATCTTTGGCAAATTCGACGATCAATATGGCGTTCTTCGCGGATAGTCCTATGGTCGTCAACAAGCCCACCTTAAAGTAGACATCGTTTTCAAGACCGGTCAGATTTGCGGCAATCAACGCACCGATGATACCCAACGGAACAACCAGCATAACGGAGAACGGTATGGACCAGCTTTCATAAAGCGCCGCCAGACACAGGAATACGACAATCAAGGAAATCGCGTAGATTGCGGGTGCCTGATTGCCTGATAACCGTTCCTGATAGGACATACCGGTCCACTCGTAGCCAATACCCTGTGGCAGTTTCGCGACGAACTCTTCCATCAGCGCCATGGCTTCACCGGTACTCTTACCTTGTGTCGCTTCGCCCTGTATTTGCATGGATGGCTGGCCATTATAACGTTCCAGACGCGGTGAACCATATTCCCAGTGGCTCTGCGTAAATGCGGAAAACGGTACCATTTGTCCGTTGTTGCCACGGATATACCAGTTTTTGATGTCATCCGGCAGCATACGGAAAGGCGCATCGGCCTGGACATAGACTTTTTTCACGCGACCGCGATCGATAAAGTCATTCACGTAAGAGCCGCCCAACGTTGTCGCCAGCGTTGAGTTGATGTCTGACAGTGACACGCCAAGCGCCTGGGCTTTCTCCTGATCGATATCAAGACGGAACTGCGGCGTATCTTCCATCCCGTTAGGACGCACTTGTACTAACGTATCAGGACGTTGTGCGGCCATGCCCAGCAGTTGGTTTCGAGCTTCTGTCAGTTTTTCATGGCCCAGGTTCGCCTGGTCAATCAGCTGGAAGTCGAAACCAGTGGCCGTACCCAGTTCGATAATCGCAGGTACGTTGGCCGCGATAACGATGGCTTCTTTAAACTGGCTGAACACGGCGTTTGCTCGGCCTGCAATCGCGGCGACCTTATTCTCTGCGCCGCTGCGCTCACTCCAGTCATTCATACTGGCGAACGCCAGACCAACGTTCTGGCCGCGACCAGAGAAACCGAAGCCCGTTACGGTAAAGACGGATTTGACGTTGTCTTTCTCGTTTTCGAGATAGTATTGCGTCAGTCTGTCCATGATTTTCTGGGTGTTTTCCTGCGTCGCACCGGAAGGCAACTGGACGATGTTCAGGAGCACCCCCTGATCCTCTTCCGGCAGGAACGACGTTGGCAAACGTAAGAACAGGAATGCCAGTCCCACAACAATCAACAGATAGATGACCAGATAACGGCCTGTGCTGTGCAAAATATTTGCGACGCTGCCGGTATAGTGATGCGTGCTTTTCTCAAAGAGATTGTTGAACCAGCCGAAGAAACCGGTTTTCTCGCCGTGATCGCCTTTCTCGACCGGTTTTAACAGCGTGGCGCAGAGCGCCGGCGTCAGAATGAGCGCAACCAGCACCGACAGCACCATCGCAGAAACAATCGTGATGGAGAACTGACGATAGATTGCGCCAGTAGAACCGCCGGTAAATGCCATGGGAACGAATACCGCAGACAGCACCAGCGCAATACCGACCAGTGCTCCCTGAATCTGTTCCATCGAGCGTTTTGTCGCTTCTTTAGGTGGCAGTCCTTCTTCCACCATGACGCGTTCAACGTTTTCAACGACGACGATGGCATCATCCACCAGAAGCCCGATGGCAAGTACCATCGCAAACATCGTCAGCGTGTTGATGGAATAGCCAAATGCAGAGAGGATGGCAAACGTTCCTAACAAGACGACCGGCACCGCAATCGTTGGGATCAACGTGGCGCGGAAGTTCTGCAAGAACAGATACATAACCAGGAAGACCAGTACGATGGCTTCCACCAGTGTTTTCACCACTTCGTTGATCGAGATCTTAACGAAGGGGGTCGTATCGTACGGGTAAACGACTTTCAGACCGGCAGGGAAGAATTCTTCCGCTTTATTCAGAGCATCCTTGACTGCGGTTGCCGTATCCAGCGCGTTTGCACCCGTCGCCAGCTTTATGCCGATACCGGAAGCGGGTTGGCCATTGAAGCGCGCGATGGTGTCATAGCTTTCCGCACCTAACTCAACGCGCGCAACGTCTTTAAGGCGAACCTGAGAGCCATCCGGATTAACTTTCAACAGTATTTTAGAAAACTCTTCTGCTGAATTCAGTCGGGTCTGCGCAATGATCGACGCATTCAATTGCTGACCGGGAACGGGGGGCGTTCCTCCTAGTTGGCCTGCCGCAATCTGGTTGTTTTGTACTTTGATCGCAGAAGTGACATCAACCGCCGTCAGTTGATAGTTGTTCAGTTTGTGCGGATCCAACCAGATGCGCATGGCGTACTGGGCGCCAAAAAGCTGTGCATCGCCGACACCAGACGTACGGCTGAGCGGATCTTTTACGTTGGCCGCCACGTAGTCCGCGATATCTTGCTGCGACATTTTGCCGTCTTCACTGATGAAGCCGACAACCATCAGAAAGCTGCTGCTTGATTTTTGAACGTTAACCCCTTGCTGCTGTACCTCTTGCGGCAGCAGCGGCATGGCCAGTTGCAGCTTGTTCTGCACCTGAACCTGTGCAATGTCCGCATCCGTACCTGCTTCGAAGGTCAGCGTAATCTGAGCCGCGCCTGAGGAGTCGCTGCTTGATGACATATACATCAGGTTATCGATGCCGTTCATATTCTGTTCGATAACCTGCGTCACTGAATCTTGCAGCGTCGACGCATCGGCTCCCGGGTAACTTGCCGTTACTTCAATCGCGGGGGGAGCGATTGTCGGATACTGGGCAACGGGCAATTTAACAATTGCCAGCAGCCCCGTCAGCATCACGATGATGGCGAGTACCCATGCGAAAATGGGGCGATCTATAAAAAACTTAGCCATGAATTATACCGGCTCCTGTTAGCACATCTTAAGATTTCGCGGGTTCTGCTGGCGCTTGTTGCGCCTGCTCATTTTGTTGAGCGACTTCTTTAGCTTTTACCGGCACGCCTGGTCTGATTTTTTGCAGGCCAGTGACAATAACGCGATCGCCCTCTTTCAAGCCTTCGGTCACCAACCATTTATCACCGATTGCTTTGCTGGTTTTAAGCATGCGGGGTTCAACTTTATCGCCTTCTCCAACAACCATCGCCGTGGCGTTACCACGCGGATCGCGGGTGACGCCTTGCTGGGGCACCAACAAGGCCGCGGGGTTTACGCCGGAATCGAGGCGAGCCCGAACAAACATACCGGGGAGGAGGGTATGCTGTGGGTTGGGGAAAATCGCCCGCAGTGTGATGGAGCCTGTCGTTTCATCAACGGTAACATCAGAGAATTCCAACGTACCCGCTTCGGCATATTCAGTACCGTCTTCTAACACAAGACGGACATTGGCTTTACCTTCGCTTTGCTTCAGAGTGCCGTTTTCCAGTTCTTTTTTCAGTTGCAGGAAATCGTTGCTGGATTGCGTAACGTCAACGTAAATCGGATCGAGCTGCTGCACAGTCGTTAATGCGGTGGTTTGTCCGGTGGCGACCAGCGCGCCTTCCGTGACGGTCGATTTGCCTACGCGACCGGAGATCGGCGCACTGACTTTGGTGTAAGCGAGATTGATTTGCGCGGTGTCAACCGCTGCTTTTGCTGCTTGAACGCTTGCATCAGCCTGACGGGATGTGGCAACCGCTTGATCGTAATCCTGTTTGCTGACGTAGTTGGTGCCTAATAGCGGTTTATAGCGGTTAACCGTTAAACGGGCGATTTCAGCCTGTGCCTGCGCCTGCGCAAGTGTGCCTTTGGCGCTATTGTAGTTGGCCTGATAGGTCGCCGGATCGATTTGATAGAGTGAAGCGCCAGCCTGAACGTCGGAGCCTTCAACGAAGTTCCGTTTCAGGATAATCCCCCCAACCTGTGGACGAACTTCGGCAATACGATAAGCGTTTGTGCGGCCCGGAAGCTCAGTGGTGACATTCAATGCTTCCGTTTTCATCGTCACAATACCAACTTCAGGCATCTGTTGCTGTGCGCCGTCCTGCTGATTGTTACTGCTATCACATCCTGCGAGCATTAGGCCGCCAGAAAGCATCAGAACTGCCGCCAGAGGCGTTAGCCCTCTGTTTTTGTTCATAGATAAACCTCAAGTGTCCGATTTGAAATTGGCCAATGGATCACAAGCTTAAAAACCCATTGCTGCTATAGTTTTATGTTCATGCTATGTTACATACATTCTTGAATGTATGTAAATCGCACATTTATTTAAATACATCCCTATGGCACGAAAAACCAAACTGCAGGCTCAGGAAACACGACAACAGATACTGGACACTGCGTTGAGAGTGTTCTCTGAGCATGGCGTGTCTGCGACTTCATTGTCTGATATTGCGGCTGCTGCTGGCGTAAGTCGGGGTGCTATTTACTGGCATTTCAAAAATAAAGCTGAAATATTCGATGAAATCTGGGCGCTGGCAGAGTCAAAACTCAGTGAATTTGAAATAGAGTATCAGACAAAATTCCCTAATAATCCACTCCGCGTTATGCGTGAACTATTGATTTATATGCTGCGTTTAACGGTCAACGACGCCCAGTGGCGCTCCATGATGGAAATTGTTTTCCACAAATGCGAGTTTGTGGGGGAAATGTTACAATCTTACAATGCGCGCAAGGAGCTTTACCTTTCCTGTTATGTCGATATTGAAGAAAACCTGATTAAGTGTATTCGCATGGGGATGCTGCCGATGGATATTCATCCCCGGCGTGCGGCGATTTCGCTGCGTGCCTATTTTTCCGGCGTGATGGAGAACTGGCTATTTATGCCGGAAAGTTTCGATCTTGATCGGGATGCGCCGTCGCTGACAGATGCCTTTATCGATATGTTGCGCTTTAGCCCGGCCTTACGTAAACCGGTTGAATAGGCGGTAGGGCCGACCCCATTCCCACGCACGCTAGCCTTCTGATGCGCCTATTCGCCGGTGTCCGGCGTTTGATTATTCCCTTTTTCCTGTAAGCGTTTTTTTTCTAAATCATTACGCACAATCTCAAGCGCGGCCAGCGCGATAGGCGTCTCGATCTGGTTTTCTTCCAGCAACATAATTAAATCGACGGCGAGTTTTACTTCGGGGGGCGCATTTTCAAGTGACATCATTCGTTCCTTTTGGGCGGGTAAGGCGGTGGCGCTATAGCCCTTGTTCCCGGCGTTCAATCTGACGCTCCAGACGTGATAGAGACTGACGGCAGCGTGATAACCGTCCTTCCAGCGCGGCCAGCTCTTTTTGCAGCCGCTGTCGCTCGCTTAAGTGCGTCTGTGTGATGAGAAGGCTTTCTCTGTCCTGAATCATGGAAAGCAAACGGCGCTCGTAATCCTGATGTTCCGCCAGCTTGTGGTACACATCTTCTGGTGGCGGGGTAAATTGTGACTCCTGCCTGCGCAGTGACTGCGTTGCCAGCTCTCGCTGTAAAGCGGCGATCTGGCTGACGAGTTTTTCCGCCAGAAACGCCACGCGCTCGGTTCGCTGTTCCGCGACCAACTGTTTTATCGCGAGCAGGTTGCGCTCAACCTCGGCGTGGTAGTCGCGTAGCCGGGTGCCGTAACTGCTGAAAAGCTGGCGATCAAATCGCAATTGCGGTACGGGGTTATCCGCCAACGGTTCGATTTCTTTCGTCAGCGTGCTAATTTGTTGGTCAAGCGCCAGCAGTAATTTATGCGTGTTCACTCTTTTCCCTTACGATGAGGCGGATGATTCAGCGTGCCTGCACGGCGAGAGGTGTACAAGCCTACGTTTATGTCGCACGAGAACATCTTAACGAATCCGCCGGTAAAGGTGGTGATAAAGTGTGGTAGCGGTTGTGGTAAACAGAATGTAAAGGTGAATATGTATCGCGTGTTGCTGATTATCCTGGGGTGGACTGCGGTTGTGTTGGCAACGCTGGGCGTCGTGTTGCCTTTACTGCCGACAACGCCTTTCTTGTTGCTGGCCGCCTGGTGTTTCGCCCGCTCGTCTCCACGTTTTCACGACTGGTTGCTCTACCGTTCCTGGTTTGGCAGCTATCTGCGCCACTGGCAGCAGCACCGTGCGTTGCCGCCGGGTGCAAAATGGAAAGCGGTCGCCGTCATTTTGCTGACGTTTGCGCTGTCGCTCTGGCTGGTAAAGCTGAATTGGGTCAGGATCCTGCTGCTGGTGATTTTGGTTATTTTGCTCACCTTTATGCTTCGTTTACCCGTGATTGATCCAGAACAACAAACGCACGACGGGGATCCGAAAAGATAGCGCGAAAGATAGCGCCTTTTGACGCGACGAAAGCGGCGGCCTTCGGTGACGGGCAGGGATAGCCCGTCACAAAAAATGTTCGGGAAACATTTTTGACGCTGCGAAAGCGGCGGCCTTCGGTGACGGGCAGGGATAGCCCGTCACAAAAAGAGGCTCGCGGAGCGAGGGTGGTTGCATTTGTCTGTCACTTTGACTAGATTTGGGCGTTTTCGTGCGCGGGCCGCCGTTTTCCTTCATGTTATCGTGCGCTTTCATCATGAGATGGTGAAAAGTACGGTGGTGGCCGGCATTTGTATGTTCAGAACGTTTTATCAGGCACAACTATGATGACCGCAACAGCACAGCAGGTAGAATTAATTAAAAACAGTATCAAAAGCATTCGTGACTATCCGAAACCGGGGATACTGTTCCGTGACGTAACCAGCCTGCTGGAAGATCCCGTGGCCTATGCGGCCAGCATTGAGATGCTGGCAAACCGTTATCGCAACGCGGGAGTCACTAAAGTTGTCGGTACGGAAGCTCGTGGTTTTCTGTTTGGCGCGCCGGTGGCGCTGGCGCTGGGCGTCGGCTTTGTCCCCGTGCGTAAACCAGGTAAACTGCCGCGTCCCACTATCAGTGAAAGCTACGAGCTGGAATATGGTTCCGATACGCTGGAAATCCATGCTGATGCGATAGCCGCGGGTGATAATGTGCTGGTGATTGACGATCTGTTGGCGACGGGCGGTACGATCGAGGCCACGGTAAAATTGATTCGTCGTTTGGGCGGCGTTGTCAGCGATGCCGCTTTTATCATTAACCTGTTCGATATCGGCGGCGAGCAACGCCTGACTGAGATGGGCGTTACCTGCTATAGCCTGGTTGACTTCCCCGGACATTAATCATAACAGTCTCGCCGATAGCGGCGTGGCTGTGTTAGCATGATTGCCTCAATAACTCGACTGTTGCGGTATTGATGAGCTATCAGGTTCTTGCCCGTAAGTGGCGCCCCCAAACCTTTACCAACGTTGTCGGTCAGGAGCATGTCCTGACTGCGTTGGCTAACGGCCTTTCTTTAGGCAGAATCCATCACGCTTATTTGTTTTCCGGCACCCGTGGCGTCGGGAAGACGACCATTGCTCGTTTGCTGGCAAAGGGGCTGAATTGTGAACAGGGCGTGACGGCCACACCCTGCGGTCAGTGTGCCAACTGCCGTGAGATTGAGCAGGGCCGTTTTGTCGATCTAATTGAAATTGACGCCGCTTCTCGAACGAAAGTCGAAGATACGCGCGACCTGTTGGACAACGTGCAGTACGCCCCCGCGCGTGGCCGCTTCAAGGTGTACCTGATCGATGAAGTGCACATGTTGTCTCGCCACAGCTTCAACGCG
This sequence comes from Samsonia erythrinae, assembly GCF_004342665.1. GTDB lineage: Bacteria > Pseudomonadota > Gammaproteobacteria > Enterobacterales > Enterobacteriaceae > Samsonia > Samsonia erythrinae. The sequence continues at coordinate 309,124 of NZ_SMBY01000001.1, forward strand.
TTGCTGAAAACGCTGGAAGAGCCGCCTCCGCACGTGAAATTCCTGCTGGCGACGACCGATCCGCAGAAATTGCCGGTGACGATTCTGTCACGTTGTTTGCAATTTCATCTCAAAGCGCTGGATGTCGAACAGATTCGTATGCATCTGGAACAGGTGTTGCAGGCGGAAGGCATCGATAGCGAACCTCGTGCGCTACAGCTGTTGGCGCGTGCGGCGGATGGGAGTCTGCGTGATGCGTTGAGCCTGACCGATCAGGCCATTGCGATGGGGCAAGGGCAGGTCAGTACCGCCTCAGTTAGCCAGATGTTAGGCACGCTGGATGATGAACAGCCGCTGGCGATCCTCGAAGCGTTGGCAAAGGGCGACGGCGCACAGATTATGTCGCTGCTCGATCAGGCGGCGGCGCGCGGTGTGGATTGGGAATCGCTGCTGGTAGAAACCCAGACGTTGCTGCATCGCATTGCCATGATTCAACTGCTGCCCGCGGCATTGGGCGACGATTATGCTGCGGTCGAAGGTCGCATGCGGGATTTGGCGCGCGTACTGCCTCCGACAGATGTACAACTTTACTATCAGATAATGCTCATTGGCCGTAAAGAGTTGCCTTTTGCGCCGGATCGTCGGATGGGCGTCGAAATGACGTTGCTCAGAGCGCTGGCGTTTCATCCCCGTCAGGTCATTGCCGAGCCTGTTGCACCAGCTAGTACCGCGCCGATGCAGATTGAGCGTCCCGCTGCTGTGCAGCAAACGGCGTCACCACAGTCTGTCAGCACGAGATCCCCTCTCGCCAGAGAACGGCATGAAAGCTCGTTGACGCCGCCCTACGCGCCGGAATCGCCGGTCGATGTATCCCCGCCGCCGCTTGGGGAGCCGCCAGCCGCCGACTTTTCCGGAGATCATGACGTCGTGAGTGAGTTGCCTGACGCGACCTCCCAACTGTTGCAGGCGCGAAGCCAACTGCTGAGAAAACAGGGGAGTACGCCACCAAAAAAGGCTGAACCGGCAGCGTCTGACAACACGCGGCCGGCAACCTCAGCGCTGGAGCGATTGGCTTCAGTGACTGAGCGCAGCATGCAGCGGCAAAGCGAGAAAACCGCCTCCAAGCCTAAAAAGCCGGAGGCCTATCGCTGGCGAGCGCAAAATAAGGCCGAAGAGGTAAAAGTCGATGTGGCGACGCCGAAAGCGCTGCGTTCGGCATTAGAACATGAGAAAACGCCAGAGCTGGCGGCGCGGCTGGCGGAAGAAGCGCTGGCGCGGGATGAATGGGCCGCGGAAATTCATCGTCTGACATTGCCAAAGCTGGTACAACAGCTGGCGCTCAATGCGTTTAAAGAGAGTGACGGCGCAGGTAAAGTCCACCTGCATTTGCGTTCGTCCCAGCGGCACCTGAATTCGCCTGCGGCGCAGAAAACGCTGGCGGATGCGCTGACGGCATACTACGGGCAGCCCGTAGAGCTCAGGATTACTGAAGATGACGACCCGGCGGTACGAACGCCGCTGGAGTGGCGTCAGGCAATATATGAAGAGAAACTGGCGCAGGCGCGCCAGTCGATTTTGGCAGATACGACAATTCAAACGCTGCGGCGTTTCTTTGATGCGGAACTGGACGAAGAAAGTATCCGCCCTGTTTAACCGCTGCAAGTGCGCAGCCCGACGTGATAGAGAGAAAACTATGTTTGGTAAAGGTGGAATTGGCAACCTGATGAAGCAAGCCCAGCAGATGCAGGAAAAGATGCAGCAGATGCAGGAAGAGATTGCGAACCTGGAAGTCACGGGGGAATCAGGCGCAGGGCTGGTTAAAATTACGATCAATGGCGCACATAACTGCCGTCGTGTCGAGATCGACCCCAGCCTGATGGAGGACGACAAAGAGATGCTGGAAGATCTTATCGCTGCCGCATTCAACGATGCTGCGCGCCGCATCGCGGAGACGCAGAAAGAAAAAATGGCCTCGGTTTCCAGCGGCATGCAATTGCCGCCGGGCTTTAAGATGCCGTTCTGATGCAGACGAGTCCGCTTCTTGAATCCCTGATGGAAGCATTACGCTGCCTGCCGGGCGTTGGGCCTAAGTCAGCGCAGCGTATGGCGTTTCATCTGCTGCAACGTAACCGCAGCGGCGGCATGCGTCTGGCGCAGGCTCTGACGCGGGCGATGTCTGAAATCGGTCACTGTGCCGATTGTCGGACGTTTACCGAGCAGGATGTTTGCACGATTTGCTCGAATCCACGTCGCCAGCAAAATGGCCAGATTTGCGTTGTGGAAAGTCCGGCGGACATTCATGCTATTGAACAGACGGGGCAGTTCGCTGGCCGTTACTTCGTACTGATGGGGCACCTTTCGCCGCTTGATGGTATTGGCCCGGATGATATTGGTCTGGGACGGTTGGAGGAGCGCCTGCAAACGGAGCCGATCGGCGAAGTGATTCTGGCGACTAATCCGACGGTGGAAGGAGATGCCACGGCGAACTATATCGCCGAACTGTGCGCGCAACATGGCGTCATGGCCAGCCGCATTGCGCATGGCGTGCCTGTCGGTGGTGAATTGGAAATGGTGGACGGCACAACGCTTTCCCATTCGCTTGCCGGTCGTCAGCCTTTCAGGTTTTAGTCCGTATAGCCGCCGTTCGGCGGCTACTGATACGCTCGTTCTTGTACAACATCAGGCGTGAGGGCTGAGGGCAATGTGGTTTGCGCCTGGAACCTACCCGCTTTGCGACCGTCAATCCTCTGTTTTTCCGTGACAGACAGGGCGTTAGCGTTCTGTGATCCTTTTCTCCTTTCGCTATTTTCCCGGTGGACAACGGTATGTTCCAAACGTATATTCAATTTGAATTATAAATCAATGTTGCATATATATGCAGAATTGATAGTACCCGGCGAAAAGCGAACGTAAATACGGGATCGGGTGTGTCGTCAACGTCGTTGACTCATACAGCGTGCGCCGTCGTGACGGGCCCATAGTCGTGGGATAGCGAAGTGATCCATGCACAAGCCAACAGTGTGCCGTTGGCGGCAGGAAAGCACGTTATGCCATTAACGCTACTTCTCCTATAAAGGCGAAAGAATATGGACTACCCGAAGCTGGCTCAAACGATACTGAAAGAAATTGGCGGCAGTGACAATATTGACAGTGTGATGCATTGCGCGACCCGGTTGCGTTTTCAACTAAAAGATAAATCACGGACGTCGAAAGAACGTCTTGAAGCGATAGACGGTATTTTGACCGTCATTTACAGTGGCGGTCAGGTACAGCTTGTCGCCGGCGAAGATGTCAACAAGGTTTATTTAGAATTACAAAAAAGAATCGTTTCCCCAACCACGACAGAAAGTCGCGCGGTGAGCAAAGGCAATTTATTTGAACAGTTCGTCAGTGTGATTTCCGGCGTTTTCCTTCCCGTGCTTGGCGTCATTGCGGCATCAGGGATATTAAAAGGGTTTCTGACGGCGGCGCTGATTGCCGGGGTAATGAATAAGGATGATGGAACCTATCAGATCCTTTTTATTGCGTCTGATGCGATGTTCTATTTTATGCCGATTATTTTAGGCTTTTCAGCGGGGAAAACGTTTAATACCAATCCCTATATTACTGCGACCATTGGTGCGGCGCTGGTTTATCCCATGCTCATCCAGCTTCATCAGGCGGAAACGCCATTAAGCTTTTTGCATATTCCCGTCATGCTGATGAATTATGTTCAGTCCGTGATCCCCATTATTATTGCCGCCTGGTTTACTGCCCGTCTGGATCATGTTCTGCAAAAAATCATTCCCGTCAGTCTTCAGCTTATTTTTATTCCTTTATCCCTGTTGGTTATTGCGGTGCCGGCGACGCTTCTCGCGATTGGGCCTGTTTCTATTTACGCCAGTAAATTGCTGGCCGACGGGTCGTTAGCGCTCTACCACTTAAGCCCGGTTGTCGCAGGGTTCTTGCTGGCGGGTGTTTGGCAGATTGCGGTTATTTTTGGACTGCATTGGGCCTTTATTCCTATTTTTATTAACAACATTGCGGTATATGGTTTCGATCCTATCAACGCATTGCTGTATTGTACGGTCTTTGCGCAGACCGGTGCCGCGCTTGCGGTTGCGATAAAAACACGTCAGACCAAGCTTAAAACGGTTGCCTATACGGCCTCGTTGTCGGGTTTCCTGGGAATTACCGAGCCAGCCATCTATGGGGTGAATTTACCGTCGAGAAAACCGTTTATTATGGCCTCTATCGGCTCGGCGGCCGGTGGCGCCATTGCCGGATTCTTCAGCGCCAAAATGTTTGGCGGGTTTGCATCGGGCGGGGTGTTTGGTATTCCGATGTTTATTAGCGCGGAAGGCATGGATTGGGGCTTCTATGGGTTCTGTCTTTCGCTTTTTGTTGCCTTTTTAGTCTCGGCTTTACTTACGATTACCTTTGGCTATAAAAATGATTCGGTTTCCATTCTCGATGAGAATGGCCCTGCGTCTTGAGGAGAAGGATAAATGTTAAGTATCCATGAGAACGGGAAGTCATTCCTTCAGGACGGTCAACCATTCTTTTATTTGGCTGATACAGTATGGAGCGCCTTCACGAATATTGCAGAAGACGATTGGGAATATTATCTCGATTATCGCAGGCAGCAGGGCTTTACCGTATTACAGATAAATATCCTGCCTCAGTGGGACAGGAGTAAAGGGCAGGCGCATCTTCACCCCTATTTACCCACCGAGAGCGGCTATGATTTTTCCTCGTGTAATACCGCTTATTTTCAACATGCCGAACGGATGGTGAAGTTAGCGACGGAAAAGGGATTTGTTGTTTCTCTGGTCCTATTGTGGTGTTCATACATTCCGGGAACCTGGGCGGATCAGTTGCGCAGAACGGCGCTCATACCGAAGGATGAGGTGGAGGCCTATGTGACCACAGTCGACCGCTATTTCTCAAAATATCATCCTATTTATATGGTGAGCGGCGATACCGATTTCGAATCTGATAGTATTGTTGATTACTATGAAATTGCCTTAAACAAGATTAAGACGCTGGCGCCGCAAAGCCTGACGACGCTGCATATTCGTGGGCGTCTGGATGTCATTCCTTCAAGGCTGGAAGCGAATCCGCATCTTGATTTCTGGTGTTACCAGTCAGGACATAATGCGCAATTCCAGGCAACGGCCTATACCCTGGCTCAGTGTTTTTCCGCAAAAATGCCGCGCAAACCCGTTATCAATTCAGAACCCTGTTATGAAATGATCAGCTACAGCCGCCAGCAATATGGGCGCTTTACTCGCTTTGATGTGCGTCGGGCTGCGTGGCAGAGCATTTTATCCGGCGCGGGGGCCGGCGTGAGCTATGGCGCGCATGGTATCTGGAACTGGCATGAAAAAAATCTTAGCTACGGCGTCGCACTGGGGGAGGGGTTTTTATCTCCCTATGTATGGCGAGATGCCCTCCATTTCCCTGGCGCGTGGGATTACGCCTTTATTAAGCGTTTTATCGTCCAACATGGGTTATTTGATCTCTCGCCATTCGAGGGGCTGATTGCCGCATCGCCTGAAATCAGAGCGGCGCGCCAGAAAAATACCTTGCTGATCTATGTTCCTTTTAATATCGAATTGTCGCTGACGTCGGACATGAATATCGCGTGCGTCAGTGTGATTGAGTTGGAAAGCCAGCGTACCTTATCGCTTGATTTTACCTTGTCGGATAATCGGTTGTCTTTACCGATGCATACCTTTCAGGGCGACTGTCTCTATGTGATCTCGGGTAGCTGATCGCACGTTTTTATTTACGGTACGAGGGGGGATTCTCTCGTACCGCATTGACTTTCCTGTCTCCGCTAGACTCCAAACCGCAGGGACGTAAGTTAGCGTCTTTCATCGGCGTCTCTCTTTCTGGGGGGCGGAATGCCTGCTGAAATATCACATTCGCTCTTGAAATTATCCTGGTCTATCCCCATTTCATGCTCATCGTCATCAGCCTGAATAACATTAGGATTGAGGTAAATAGCAATGAGTATGAAAGGCCAAGAAACTCGCGGGTTCCAGTCTGAAGTCAAGCAACTGCTGCATTTGATGATCCATTCGCTCTATTCCAACAAAGAAATTTTTCTGCGTGAATTGATCTCCAACGCCTCCGACGCGGCAGATAAACTGCGTTTCCGTGCGCTCTCGGCGCCTGAATTGTATGCTGGAGATGGTGAGCTGCGCGTTCGGGTATCGACGGATAAAGAAAAACGCACGCTGACGATTTCTGATAACGGCATCGGTATGAGTCGCGATGAGGTTATCGATAATCTGGGGACGATTGCGAAATCCGGCACCAAGGCTTTTCTGGAGTCCATGGGATCCGATCAGGTAAAAGATAGCCAGCTGATTGGTCAATTCGGCGTGGGTTTCTACTCTGCTTTCATCGTGGCGGATAAAGTCACCGTGCGTACCCGTGCGGCCGGTGCGAGTGCCGAACAGGGCGTGTTCTGGGAATCTGCCGGGGAAGGGGATTATACCGTTGCCGACATCACCAAAGACGATCGTGGAACCGAGATCACCCTGCACCTGCGTGAAGGCGAAGACGAGTTTTTAGATGACTGGCGCGTGCGTTCGATCATCAGTAAATATTCCGACCACATCGCGCTGCCGGTAGAGATTGAATCCCGCAAGGAAAGTGAAGAGGAAGGCGGCGAAACCACCGTCAGTTGGGAGAAAATCAACAAAGCTCAGGCGCTGTGGACGCGCAGTAAATCTGAAGTCAGCGATGAAGAATATCGTGAATTCTATAAGCATATCGCCCACGATTTTACCGATCCGCTGAGCTGGAGCCACAACCGCGTGGAAGGGAAGCAGGAGTACACCAGTCTGCTCTATATTCCTGCGCGCGCGCCGTGGGATATGTGGAACCGCGACCATAAACACGGCCTGAAACTGTATGTCCAGCGTGTTTTCATCATGGACGACGCCGAACAGTTCATGCCGAACTATCTGCGCTTTGTGCGCGGTCTGATTGATTCCAACGATCTACCGCTGAATGTCTCCCGTGAAATTTTGCAAGACAGCCGCATCACGCAGAATTTGCGTAACGCACTGACCAAGCGCGTGCTGCAAATGCTGGATAAACTGGCGAAAGACGATGCGGAAAAATACCAGACGTTCTGGCAACAGTTTGGTCTGGTGCTGAAAGAAGGCCCGGCGGAAGACGGCAGCAATCGAGAAGCAATCGCGAAATTACTGCGTTTTGCCACAACGCAATCCGACAGCTCGGCGCAGACGGTTTCGTTGGAAGATTATGTCAGTCGGATGGTCGAAGGTCAGGACAAGATTTACTACATCACCGCAGATAGCTATGCCGCGGCGAAAAGCAGTCCGCATCTGGAATTGTTCCGCAAGAAAGGGATCGAAGTCTTGCTGTTGTCCGACCGTATTGACGAATGGATGATGAGCTACCTGACTGAGTTCGATGGCAAGTCTTTCCAGTCTGTCAGCAAAGCGGACGATGCGTTGGATAAGCTGGCGGACGAAGAGAACGAAGCGCAAAAAGAGGCGGAAAAAGCGCTGGAGCCGTTTATCGAGCGTGTGAAAACGCTGCTGGGCGAGCGAGTGAAAGAGGTCCGCTTTACGCACCGTCTGACGGATACACCGGCAATTGTCGTAACTGACGCGAATGAGATGAGCACACAGATGGCCAAACTGTTTGCCGCTGCGGGTCAGGAGGCACCGGAAGTGAAGTACATTTTCGAGCTGAACCCGGAACATACGCTGGTGAAACGCGCCGCAGAGGTGGCTGACGATGCGCAGTTTGGCGAGTGGGTCGAGCTGCTGCTGGATCAGGCCTTGCTGGCCGAGCGTGGTACGCTTGAAGATCCGAACCTGTTTATCCGCCGTATGAATCAGTTGCTGAGCGCCTGATATCTCCCGGACCCCGGTAGCCGCCGGGGTCTCCTTTCGCTTTTGGTTTATCTTTCTGCTGACGAAAATGTCTTCGTCTACACTGAAATACAGCGCCGGGCAGGGTGGGCTACACGCGGGTATTCCACATGTCTGATTTTTTCATCGTTATGCGCGTTGCTGAAGCGAGCCCGTTCCTTGAGGATAACCGTCTGGAATGGTATGGTTTAGCGTTTTTTCAAATTTATTTTATAAATACTACATAGCAAGGGGATTTACGCGATGCGTATTATTCTGCTGGGCGCTCCGGGCGCAGGCAAAGGTACTCAGGCTCAATTCATCATGGAAAAATACGGTATTCCGCAAATTTCCACGGGTGACATGCTGCGTGCAGCGGTAAAAGCCGGTACTGAATTGGGTAAGCAGGCTAAAGAAATCATGGATGCGGGTAAACTCGTCACTGATGAACTGGTCATTGCGCTGGTTAAAGAGCGCATCGCCCAGGACGATTGCCGTAACGGTTTCTTGCTGGATGGCTTCCCACGCACCATCCCGCAAGCTGATGCTATGAAAGAAGCTGGCATCAACGTAGATTATGTTATCGAATTTGCGGTTCCTGACGAGCTGATTATCGATCGTATTGTTGGTCGCCGCGTGCATGCCGCTTCTGGCCGCGTTTATCATGTGAAATTCAATCCGCCTAAAGTGGAAGGCAAAGACGATGTGACCGGCGAGGATCTGACCATCCGTAAGGACGATCAGGAAGAGACCGTGCGTAAACGTCTGGTTGAGTACCATCAGCAAACTGCGCCGCTGGTTTCTTACTATCAGAAAGAAGCGGACGCTGGCAACACGCGCTATTTCAAAGTGGAAGGCACGCGTAAGGTCGATGAAGTTCGCGCAGAGCTGGAAACCATCCTGGGCTGATGAGCTTCAGCGCGCAATGCGCTGTCACCAGAATGCCGGACGTGAGTCTGGCATTTTTTTCATTCTTACTCATGTCACTCCCTCGCTTTCCTCTATTAATAGTATCGGTATTATCCTTATTATCTGCCCGTATTCGCTTGGCTTTTTCGCTACAATGTATCCGTCATATCTCAAGCAGCATAATCGTTGGCTGGTTAAGTTTGCTCCCGGCGATTTTATCCTGCGGTTGCCGTTTGTCTGCAACGCGATGATTCCGATATAGACGATGAAATATTACGCACTGGCAGGCGAAATGCCTGTTTATCCATAAAAGGAAGACGGCGATGAAACAAGAGAAATATGGGGTGTTGATGGTGAACTTAGGGACGCCTGATGCCCCGACGCCGCAGGCGGTGAAGCGTTACCTGGCTGAGTTCCTGAGTGACCGCCGCGTGGTCGATACGACGCGCCTGTTATGGTGGCCGCTGTTGCGCGGCATCATTCTGCCAACGCGCTCGCCGCGTGTGGCAAAGCTTTATCAATCCGTCTGGATGGACGGCGGTTCGCCGCTGCTGGTGATCAGCCGTCGACAGCAGCAGGCGCTGGCCGCGCGAATGCCGGATACTCCGGTGGAGTTGGGGATGAGCTACGGCTCACCCAGCCTGCGCTCGGCGCTGGATAAGTTGCTGGCGCAGGGAGTGACGCAACTGGTCGTGTTGCCTATGTATCCGCAATACTCCTGTTCAACCACGGCAGCCGTGTGGGATGGACTGGCGACACAGCTGCGTGAAACCCGGCAACTGCCCGGCGTTCACTTCATCCGTGATTATGCACAACATCCTGCTTATATTTCGGCGCTGAAGCATCGCGTTGAGCAGTCTTTCGCCGAGCATGGCGAGCCGGACAAACTGGTCATTTCCTACCACGGTATTCCTGTGCGCTATGCCAACGAAGGAGATGATTATCCGCAGCGCTGTCGGGCGACGACGGAGGCATTGATTGCCGCGCTGGGGCTGCCGCAAGAGAAAGTGATGATGACCTTTCAATCGCGTTTTGGTCGTGAGCCCTGGCTGACGCCGTATACGGATGAAACGATGCAGAAGTTAGCGGGACGAGGTATTAAGCATATTCAGATTATGTGTCCCGGCTTTGCTGCCGACTGTCTGGAGACCTTGGAGGAAATTCAGGAGCAAAACCGGGAAATCTTTCTGCATGCAGGCGGAGAGGCATTCCACTACATTCCTGCCCTGAATGACGATCCGCTGCATATCGATTTGTTGGAACAACTGGTTAACAACGCCAGCTAGGCCGGTTTGGCGCCGCATTGCGTGGGTAATATCCTTCAGGATACCGCTTAGTAAATAAAAATGGCGGGCAATATTTTGCCCGCCATTTTTGCTTTCAGTCTCTGTGTGCTCAGATGGGGCACTCTTGAGGTTGCGCGGTGATTTCATCCAACTTGAGCAGCATGATCATACTGTTGGCGATTTCTCGCTCGCCCATGACCACCTGATCGGCGCCGTGTTCGGTAATATAGCTGACTTCATCGTCATAATGCGCACGGGCGATGATTTCCAAATCCGCACGCTTCTCACGCGCCGCCGCGACGATTTCCCCTGCTTCATAGCCATTTGGTATCGTCAGTAACAGCCAGCGTGCGCAGTCCAGACGGGCAACATCCATAATTTCCGGTTTGGCGGCGTTGCCTAATACCGCCTTGATTCCCTGTTCACGCAGCGCATCGACCCGTGCACGCGAACTCTCGATGACCACGACAGGAATACCGGCCTGATGCAGTTTGGCGCCAATCAGGCTGCCGACGCGACCGTAGCCGACCAGCAGCGCGTGGTTGCACATATCGACCGGAATCTGTTTCTCTTCTTCGATCGCCTCTTCCACAATCTGCTCTTCGATGGTTTCATTCTTCGCAAGGTAACGTTCAAGCATTGTAAACAGCAATGGGTTCAGCATGATGGAGAGGATTGCGCCTGCCAGCACTAAACTTCTTCCTTCTTCAGACAACAGCCCCAGAGCGATGCCGAGCCCGGCCAGAATAAAGGCAAATTCCCCGATCTGCGCCAGACTGGCGGAAATGGTTAACGCCGTTCGTTTTGAGTGGCCAAAGAGGCGGACCAGCAGGAAAGCGGCGGCTGACTTACCGAAGACAATGATCGCCAGCGTGACAAGCACGGAAATCGGACTGTTCAACAGAATCATCGGGTCGAACAGCATGCCGACGGAAACAAAGAACAGCACGGCGAACGCATCGCGTAGCGGCAAGGTATCGTGTGCGGCACGCTGGCTGAGCTCCGACTCGTTCAACACCACGCCGGCGAAGAAAGCGCCGAGAGCAAAGGAGACATCGAACAGCTTCACGGCGCCAAAGGCGATCCCCAATGCCATCGCCAACACGGCCAGTGTGAACAGCTCCCGTGAGCCGGTGCTGGCGCTTTTCGCCAATACCCACGGCACCAGACGGCGGCCAATCACAATCATCAGGGTGATGAAGGCAACAACTTTACCGATCGTCCAGGCGAGATCAACGAACAGTTTGCTGGTATCGGTATGTTCCGCGCCGAGCATATCCCCGAAGGCGGGCAGCAGGACCAACGTCAGTACCATGGCCAGATCTTCTACGATCAGCCAGCCAATAGCGATTTGACCGCGCTGGCTGTCAATTAGCTGGCGTTCTTCCAGCGCCCGCAACAGTACCACGGTACTCGCGGTGGACAAACAAAGACCAAAAACCAGACCGGTTGCCAGGCTCCAGCCCAGCGCTGCGGATAGCCCCATTCCAAGCAGCGTTGCCACGGCAATCTGGGCAATGGCTCCCGGAATGGCGATAGACTTTACCGCCATGAGGTCTTTTAATGAGAAGTGCAGACCGACGCCAAACATCAGCAGAATGACGCCAATCTCAGCCAGCTCTGAGGCCAGCGACATATCGGCGACAAAGCCCGGTGTAAAAGGGCCGACAAGCACGCCTGCGGCAAGATAACCGACAAGAGGGGATATTCTTAGGCGATTTGCCAGAATGCCGAGAAGGAAGGCTAAAACCAGTCCTCCGGCGATAGTAGAAATTAGCGGTGTTGTAGCATGCATCCCGACTCCTTTTGCCATAGGTGAAACGTCATTGAGCGGATTTACCCTTCTTACTTTGAAGCTACAGCTTGGTTAGCGGCGCTCACTTACCCTTATCGCTCTCATCATTCACCGGAAAGCTTCTTGGGATCCGTTCGTTTGCTGTCTGGCTGCAACGCCAATTATTCTGGGTATACACAAATTCTATTGTATATAGAGAAATGTTGCTTGGTTAAAAATGGTATTTTGTGAAAAATATCAGTTTCTCCAACTAAAGATAGTGTAACACAGATTTAATGATGGTTTCTCTCGATAAGCATTGATAAACATGCTTAATTATTCTGATAATGCGACTTTATCTCCAGTGGCGACTTGCCGGCTCCCCTTGTGACTGGCGAAAAGATCCTCTCCACGGGTGAGCATCCTCAGAAAACAAGGGATAAATGGTCCAAAACCGGGTTATTGAGATGAAGCATCCATATTAACAATAATTCGTGACGGCACGACGACAATATCGTGGCATGGCGTCATGACTGTCGCCGGACATCATCTGATTTTTTCAGCAACCGCGCACGACCGGCTGAAAGCGTGAATGTCTTTCGCGTATTGTTCATCCTGCTGTGATAATTTGTGGAGCGGGTGTCTCAATGGTTCCACGGCGTCTTTAAAATAAAACGGAGATTATCATGCGCTTTTCAGTAAAAGCTCTGGGATGTGCGATGGCGGTATCGCTGGCGATAACACCATTTATGTCAATGGCTTGGGAAAAAGATAAAACGTACTCCATCACGATTTTGCATACCAATGACCATCATGGCCATTTCTGGCATAACGATCACGGCGAATATGGGTTGGCGGCGCAAAAAACGCTGGTCGATCAGATTCGTCAGGAAGTGGCCAGTAAAGGGGGGAGCGTGTTGTTGCTTTCCGGCGGTGATATCAATACTGGCGTGCCCGAATCCGATTTACAGGATGCAGAGCCGGATTTCCGCGGTATGAACATGGTGGGCTATGATGCCATGGCGCTCGGCAATCATGAATTCGATAATCCGCTGTCCGTCCTGCGTCAGCAGGAGAAATGGGCGAAATTCCCGCTATTGTCGGCCAATATCTATCAAAAAAGTACCCAACAGCGTCTATTCAAACCTTATGCGTTGTTTGACAGGCAAGGTGTAAAAATCGCGGTTATCGGGCTGACAACGGATGATACGGCCAAATTAGGCAATCCTGAATTTTTTACCGATATCGAATTCCGCAATCCCGCGAAGGAAGCAGAGCAGGTTGTTGAACAATTGCGTAAGAGCGAACAGCCGGATGTGATTATCGCAGCGACGCATATGGGGCACTATGACGATGGCAATCACGGCTCGAATGCGCCGGGCGATGTAGAAATGGCGCGCAGCCTGCCTGCTGGATATCTCGATATGATTGTTGGGGGGCACTCACAGGATCCCGTCTGTATGGCGCAGGAAAATAAAAAACAGGTGGATTATGTGCCGGGCGCGCCTTGTGCTCCCGATCGGCAGAACGGGACGTGGATTGTTCAGGCGCATGAGTGGGGAAAATATGTGGGACGTGCGGATTTCACGTTCCGTTACGGCGAACTGAAGCTTGAGAATTATCAGCTCATTCCGGTCAACCTGAAGAAAAAAATTGAGAAAGACGGCAAAACCGAGCGTGTTTTCTATACGCATGAAATTACGCAGGATCCTGCTGTGATGAGCATGTTGACGCCGTTCCAGGAAAAAGGGCAGGCGCAATTAGGCGTCAAGATCGGCAGTGTGAAAGGCAAGCTGGAGGGCGATCGCAGTCAGGTGCGTTTCCGTCAAACCAATCTCGCGCGGGTATTGCTGTCGGCGCAGCTTGAGCGTGCCGGGGCCGACTTTGCCGTGATGAGCGGTGGTGGCGTGCGTGATTCCATTGAATCGGGCGATATCACCTATAAAGATGTACTTAAGGTGCAACCGTTCGCTAATACGCTGGTTTACGTGGATATGTCAGGCCGCGATGTCGAGAAGTTTTTGACCGTTGCCGCGAATAAAAAGGTGGATTCCGGCGCCTATGCGCAATTCCTCAACGTCAGTCTGACGGTGGACGAGCAGGGCGTGCGGGACGTGAAAATCAAAGGCGAACCGTTACAAGCCGATAAAGTTTACCGTATGGCGACGCTAAACTTTAATGCGATGGGCGGCGATGGCTACCCGCGCCTTGATACTCTGCCGGGCTATGTGAACACCGGTTTTGTAGATGCTGAAGTATTGAAACAGTACATCGAGAAGCATTCGCCGCTGGATGCGGCAGCCTATGAACCGAAAGGCGAGATCGTTTATAAGTAACAAATCAGTGATGGCGGTTTTTAGCGATGTTCTTACCACTCGCCATCTTCCTCTGGCCGCGAATTTCGCGGCCTTTTATTTTTGATGCGCCCGATATCTCTCCCACCACTCATTGCGTCATTCTAACCGCTTAGCCCGCTATTCTACCGCCTACGCAAATACCCGCCCCACGCGCGCACGCGATGGCGTATCGTGCCGCCATAATCTTTTTATCAGCAAGACGTGATGACCATGCCATCGCATCTTGCGTTACCCGCGTTCACCTTTCTACCGCTAAAAAATCAAATAACGATGATTTTAAATTGAAGGATGTCTTATGAAGAGCAGTACCATTCTTAAACACATCCCCTGGATGATTCTTGGGATCATAGGGGCAGCCTGCCTCGGCGTGGTTGCACTACGCCGCGGTGAGCATATCAGTGCATTATGGATTATTGTCGCTTCTGTCGCCGTCTACCTCGTGGCTTACCGCTACTACAGTCTGTATATTGCGCAAAAAGTCATGCGGCTGGATCCGACCAGAGCGACCCCGGCCGTTGTGAACAATGACGGTCTTAACTATGTGCCGACGAACCGCAACGTGCTGTTCGGGCACCATTTTGCCGCGATCGCCGGGGCGGGCCCGCTGGTTGGGCCGGTGCTGGCTGCGCAGGTCGGCTACTTGCCGGGCACCTTATGGCTGCTGGCCGGCGTGGTGTTGGCGGGGGCGGTACAGGACTTCATGGTACTGTTTATCTCTACCCGTCGTAACGGCGCGTCGTTGGGCGAAATCGTCAAGAAAGAGCTGGGGCCTGTACCGGGCACGATTGCGCTGTTCGGCTGTTTCCTCATTATGATTATCATTCTGGCCGTGCTGGCGCTGATTGTGGTCAAAGCGCTGGCGGAAAGCCCGTGGGGCGTGTTTACCGTGTGCTCGACGGTGCCGATCGCGCTGTTTATGGGGATTTACATGCGCTTTATCCGTCCGGGTAAAGTGGGTGAAGTCTCGGTAATCGGTATCGTTCTGCTGGTGCTGGCGATTTGGTTCGGGGGCGTGGTTGCCCACGACCCGTACTGGGGCCCGGCGCTGACCTTCAAAGACACGACGATCACCTATACCCTGATCGGTTATGCCTTTGTCTCCGCACTGCTGCCGGTGTGGCTGATCCTGGCTCCGCGTGACTATCTGGCGACCTTCCTGAAGATCGGCGTGATCGTCGGTCTGGCGATTGGCATCGTGATCCTGAATCCGGATCTGAAAATGCCGGCGGTAACGCAGTTTGTGGATGGCACCGGTCCGGTCTGGAAAGGTACGTTGTTCCCATTCCTGTTCATTACTATCGCTTGTGGCGCCGTGTCGGGTTTCCATGCGCTGATCGCGTCGGGTACGACGCCGAAATTACTGGCTAACGAAAACGATGCGCGCTTCATCGGTTATGGCGCGATGCTGATGGAGTCCTTCGTCGCGGTGATGGCGCTGGTTGCGGCATCTATCATTGAACCGGGTCTGTACTTCGCGATGAATACCCCGCCGGCCGCGCTGGGGATTACGATGCCGGATCTGCACCGACTGGGCACCACGGATGCGCCGATGATTCTGTCACAGTTGCAGGACGTTTCTGCACACGCGGCGGCAACCGTTAGCGCCTGGGGTTTTGTGATTTCTCCCGAGCAGATTCTGCAAACGGCGAAAGACATCGGTGAACCTTCCGTTCTGAACCGTGCAGGCGGCGCGCCTACGCTGGCGGTGGGTATCGCACACGTGTTCCACCAGATCATTCCTAGCGCCGACATGGGCTTCTGGTATCACTTCGGTATTCTGTTTGAAGCGTTGTTCATTCTGACGGCGTTGGATGCGGGTACGCGTGCTGGTCGTTTCATGTTGCAGGATCTGTTGGGTAACTTCATTCCATTCCTGAAAAAAACCGACTCGCTGGTTGCGGGTATCATTGGTACGGCGGGCTGCGTCGGTCTATGGGGTTATCTGTTGTATCAGGGTGTCGTCGATCCGTTGGGCGGCGTGAAGAGCCTGTGGCCGCTGTTCGGTATCTCCAACCAGATGCTGGCGGCTGTGGCATTGGTGCTGGGTACGGTGATCCTGATTAAGATGAAGCGTGCACAGTACATTTGGGTCACGCTGGTTCCGGCGATTTGGCTGCTGATCTGTACGACCTGGGCGCTGGGGCTGAAACTGTTCAGTGATAACCCGCAGTTGGAAGGTTTCTTCTACATGGCGAACATGTTCAAGGGCAAGATTGTGGAAGGTGGTGCCGATCTGAGTGCGCAGCAGATTGCGAACATGAATCATATCGTGACGAACAACTATACCAACGCGGGACTGAGTATCCTGTTCCTGATTGTGGTCTATAGCATCATCGCTTACGGTATCAAAGAGGCGCTGGCTGCACGTAAAGTGCCAGAACGCACCGATCAGGAAACGCCTTACGTGCCGGTTCCTGAAGGCGGCGTGAAAGTTTCTTCCGGCCACTAAGTTCTACACCCCGTCAGATTTTGCGAGACGGCTAACAAGGCCGAACGAGAAAGATGACGGGGACAGATACCCTGTATAATGTATAACGTTATACGGGGTATTTTTTATATCGCTGCTATCGCTGGCGATGGTCTGGAGGTAATGATGTTCGGCAATCTGGGAAAAGCAGGAAAATATTTGGGCCAGGCGGCGCGCATGCTGGTCGGTATGCCAGACTATGATACCTATGTTCAGCATATGCAGACGAATCATCCGGATAAACCGGTGATGACGTATGAGGAATTCTTCCGCGAACGCCAGCAGGCGCGTTACGGCGGGGATGGCAAAGGCGGGATGCGTTGCTGTTAGACTTGGGAATCTGTTATGACTCAATCTTTATCTGTTGCGGCTAAACCCGTGTATGTCACTATTCTGACCGGCTTTCTTGGCGCGGGGAAAACCACGTTATTACGGCATATTCTCAATGCCGACCACGGTTATAAAATTGCCGTGATTGAAAACGAATTTGGCGAAGTGCCGATTGATCATACCTTGATCGGCGAACGTGCCAGCCAGATCACGACCTTAAGCAACGGTTGCATCTGCTGTTCGCAGTCCAATGAGCTGGCTGATGCGCTGCTCGATTTGCTGGACGGTGTGGATAACGGGACGCTGGATTTTGACCACGTAGTGATTGAATGCACCGGTATGGCCGATCCGGGGCCGGTGGCGCAGACGTTCTTCTCTCATGACGTTATCTGTGAACGCTTTGTTTTAGACGGTATTATCACGTTAGTGGATGCCGTTCACGCGCAGCAGCAGCTCGATCAGTTTACCATCGCTCAATCGCAGATTGGCTATGCCGATCGGATCTTGCTAAGTAAAACCGATGTGGCCGGTGAGGATGAAGCGTTGGTGCAGCGTCTTCAGCGTATCAATGCGCGTGCGCCGATTTACCCTGTCGTCCACGGCGATATCGATCTGGACGTGCTGTTTAATATCAATGGTTTTATTCTCAACGACGAACTGGCCGTCAAAACGCCGGTGTTCCGTTTTATTGCCCCTGAGCAGAATAATGTGCACTCGATCGTTGTGTCTCTCGATAACGGCGTTGAGCTTCAGGCTGTTTCTGACGTGATGGAAAACCTGTTGCTGCAATTTTCCGATAATCTGCTGCGTTATAAAGGCATTCTGGCGATTCACGGTGATGAGCGCCGCCTCCTGTTTCAAGGCGTTCAGCGCCTATACAGCGCCGATTGGGACAGAGAATGGCAGCCTGATGAAGAAAGAAAGAGCGTGCTGGTGTTTATCGGGGTGGACTTACCTGAACAGGAGATCCGTGACGCTTTTGCCCGCCTGACGGCATAGTCCTGTTCCTCTCGTCTGTGCTGGCCGTTCGGCCAGCACGATCGTGGTTGTCTCGCCCCTTGCGATTCCTTAACTTGCTTGTGTTACGCGGCAGGTAACATTGTGCGATTGCACGAAAAAATCCCTACCATATGGTAATTATTACAGACACATCTAAAACGTGATCGTCTCTCGCTTTTTAATGGAATATCGGTGTTATTTTGTTGAAATGATATTTCATTTTATTGGGGTGACTATGCGTAGTGGTCTTACTTTGTCGTTAATGGCTTCCTGCATTACAGTGGGGATTCACGTTGGTACGGTGCAAGCGGCTAGTTCAGTGAAATTTCCCGATAAAATTTGTGACGTAACGCAATACGGGGCTGAAGGGCACCGCCTACAGATCGCGCTCAATACCCAGGCTTTTCAGAAAGCGATTGATGATTGCGCTGCGGCTGGCGGTGGGACGGTGCAGGTTCCCCGTGGTAACTATCTGGTCGATCCGCTGTTCCTGAAAAGTAACATCCGGCTAAATCTGGCCAAAGAGGCGACCATCGTCGCGTCGACCGAAGAGGCCGCGTATCGCGCAACGGAAAAAAACCGTTATGCGGAAGCGGAAAATGGCTGGCTTCCTTTTATCAGCATTGCCGATGCGCAGAACGTCGCCATAACGGGAGAAGGCACCATTGATGGGCAGGGCGCTGTCTGGTGGGAACGCTGGCGTGCGAATATCCGTGCCACCGGCAAAAAAGGGGGGACAGACCGCCCGCGTCTGATTTATATCAAAAACGCCAGTAACGTGTTGGTTGACGGTGTAACGTTGACCCACTCTCCCAGCTTCCACGTCGTTATGCGCTACTCACAGGATGTGGATGTGAACGGTACCCGAATACTGTCGCCGTGGCATGCGCCGAATACGGATGCCATCGATCCGATCGACAGCCAGAATATTCGCATCACCAATAACTATATCGACTGTAATGACGACCATATCGCGATAAAAGCCGAAAAACCGGACAGCCGTTTCCCGAACGGCGTGGTGGATAACATCTATATTGCCAACAATATCCTGAAGCAAGGGCGCGGTATTTCCATCGGTAGTGAAACGTCCGGCGGCGTGAATAACGTGCTGGTTGAAAATAACCGGTTTGAAGGCTCGATGTACGGTATCCGAATCAAGACCTCGCGCGGTAAAGGCGGTGAGGTGAAAAATATCATTTATCGCAATACTAAAATGGTGGATGTCGAAATCCCGCTGGTTTTTGCCGGCTACTATAAAGCCGCGCCGATTGTGCAGGCGGAGGTCGACAAGATGCTGGCCGAAGGCGGCTTTACGATGGGCGAACAGATTTATCCGCCGGATAGCGATCCTGCGCAGCCGTTTGATAAGTATAAGACGCCGCATTTTAGCAATGTGACGATTGAAAACCTGGAATCGACCGGTAAAACCAAGGCGGCAGCGTACATTATCGGCGTGCCGGAAGCGCCGCTCAGTGGTTTCCACTTTGATAACGTGCGCATTGATGCGGAGAAAGGGATCCGCGTCAGGCATGCGGAACTGCAAACCAGCGGACTGACGGTTAATGTGAAACAAGGCCCGGTTATGCAGTTGGATAAGGGCGCTAAAGTCGATCGGTAACCGATGATGAAGCGGTAGCAGGGGACACACCGGCCGTGGCGTCCTCTGCTATCTGCTTCGTTTCATGATATCGCCGGGCAGGTTAACTCGCGTAATCGCGGGAACTAGTCATGCTTGGCGATATCGGCAAAGGTAGCGCGCAGCAGGCGGGCAAGATCCTCCGCAGCCAGTTCGATGTCCAACCCGCGTTTTCCGCCGGAAATAAAAATAGTCGCGAACTCGCGCGCCGGTTCATCAATCACGGTCGGCAGCAGTTTCTTCTGTCCCAGCGGGCTGATCCCCCCCACCAGATAGCCCGTCACGCGCTGAGCGATGGTTGGGTCGGCCATATCGGCTTTCTTGGCGGACAGCGCCCGTGCCACTTTTTTCAGATCCAGCATCCCGGCGACCGGCGTGACGGCCACCGCGAGATTTTTTGCGTCGCCATTCAGCGAAACCAGCAGCGTTTTATAAACCTGTGCTTTATTCAGCCCCAGCTTTCTGGCCGCTTCCTCACCAAAATTCGTTTCGTCACTGTCGTGGTGATAGCTGTGTAGCGTGAAAGGGACGTTATTCTTTTCGAGCAGTTTGACTGCGGGTGTCATGATTTTACTGTCCTTAGCCCGGTGTGAGGGCCATCTTGCGGACGCCGTTGTGCGTCGGGTTATTCTTCATTCGCCGTCTGAACGCTTGTTTTTTAACAGCGAAGGTAAATTTTCATCGCCGTACAGATGCAGGGCCCCCACGGCGACAATGTAGTTGCCGGGAGGCAGCGCCTGAAGCTGTTGTTGCCAGCGGCGGTTACGCTGGCTCATCAGCAGATCGGTCATTTCATTGCCAAACGTTGCGGGGATATCCGGTTTATACTTGCCGGGTTTGCTATCCAGCCACCAGCTCACCATGGTTTGCAATAGCCGCGCGTTGGTGCGCCAGTGCTTAATCGTGTCTTCCAGTAACGGCAGGCCGCCCTGCGGCAACTGCCGTAATAGGTCCACCTGCGTTTGCTGTCCTTCCAGTTCGATGATGTGAATGCCGTGAGATTTTGCCGCGTTAATCAACTGATAATCAATGCCGTAATCGGGACGTAGCCCCAGCAGTTGCGCCTGTCTTGCCTGCAACGTCAGCGCGGCTTGCCATGCCGGAAGCGTATCGATATTTTCCATCGGGAAAGCGAGCGAATGGCAGATGATCTGCAATTGCCGATAGTGTTCCGGGCTCAGACGCTGCGCGAGCGGTCGCTCGGCGTCGCTGTTGCCAAAGGGCGAGTGGGCGTCGGAAATATCGGCCTCGACGATAAGGGCCGTCGCGCGGCTGAGCTGTTGCAGCAAAGTATCGGGCAACGGCGACATTTGCTGGCTGCCCATATGAATGCTGCCCACCAGATGAAACTGGCGTGCGTTGGCAAGCTCAACGTCCATCGCGGGGTAGGCGTAAGCCAGTGGTGGGATAAAGCCAAGAAACGTCGCGATTCTACGCAGCAGTTGCCCCATGGTGTTGTCTCCTGATGTGAGACCGCTATGCTAAACGCTAGAGACAGAACAAGACAAGGCATACTGAGGGAGTGATGACGTGATGGCGTTGTCAGAAGCGAATGTGAAAGAAAGCGAGCGTCATCGTTGTTATGGCGATGACGCTCTGAGTTTATTCACCTTTAGGTTTAAAACGCAATAGGCGGTTGGCGTTGCCGACGACGGTGATGGAAGAGAGCGCCATGGCCGCACCGGCGACGACCGGGCTGAGAAGCGTGCCGGTGAGTGGATAGAGTACACCCGCCGCAATCGGGATCCCCAGCGAGTTATAGATAAACGCCCCCAGCAGGTTCTGCTTCATATTGCGCAACGTGGCATTGGAGAGCGCCAGCGCATCGGCGACGCCGTGCAGGCTGTGACGCATCAGGGTGATGGCGGCGGTTTCAATGGCGATATCGCTGCCGCCCCCCATCGCGATGCCGACATCGGCCTGCGCCAGCGCAGGGGCGTCGTTGATGCCGTCGCCAATCATCGCGACGCGTTTGCCTTGGGCCTGCAATGCCTTGATCGCGTCGGCCTTACCGTCGGGTAGCACGCCGGCAATCACGCGATCGATACCGGCGTCTTTTGCGATGCTTGCCGCCGTGACCGGGTTGTCCCCCGTGAGCATGATAAGCTCATAACCCTGCTGCCGTAGGCGCCGTAAGGCACTGACGCTATCCGCGCGCAGCGGATCGTGAATGGCGAACAGCGCAACGAGCTTGCCATCAGCAGCCAGCAAAACGGGGGTGACGCCGCGCTCTGCCTGCTCATTGAGCAGCGCTTCGCCTGCCGTGATATCGACCTGATGCTGCCTGAGCAGCGCCGGGTTCCCCAATAGCAGCTCCGCGTCATCGATGTTGCCGCTCACACCCAGACCGCGCAGGGTGCGGAACTGAGCGACGGGCGCTAACGTGGCGTTACCCGCACGTTCAAGAATGGCCTTCGCCAGCGGATGAC
Organism: Samsonia erythrinae; assembly: GCF_004342665.1. Lineage (GTDB taxonomy): Bacteria > Pseudomonadota > Gammaproteobacteria > Enterobacterales > Enterobacteriaceae > Samsonia > Samsonia erythrinae. The sequence goes on from NZ_SMBY01000001.1 coordinate 331,170, forward strand.
TGGCGCCCTGTTCCAGCGCAGCCGCCCAGCGCAGCGCTTGCGTTTCCGTGACGTCGCCGAAGGGGTGGATCGCCACCACGTGCGGTTGTCCTTCGGTGAGCGTGCCGGTTTTATCGAATACCAGCGCGTCAAGCTGGCTCGCCTGCTGTAGCGCATCGGCATCCCGTACCAATACGCCAAATTCCGCCGCGCGTCCGACGCCGGAAATAATCGACATCGGCGTAGCCAGCCCGAGCGCGCAGGGGCAGGCGATGATCAGCACGGTGGTGACGACAATCAGCGTATAAACGATCTGCGGCTGTGGCCCGATAAAGAACCAGATGGCGCCGCTGAGAAGCGCGATAGCCACGACGGCGGGGACGAACACGGCAGAAATGCGATCCGCCAGCTGTCCGATAGCGGGTTTACTGCTTTGTGCCTGCCTGACCAGCCGGATGATGCGCGACAGCGTGGTTTGATTGCCGATGGCGTCTGCGCGAAAGTGCGCGCTGCCGTCGGAAACGAGTGTGCCGGCGTGAATGCGATCGCCGGACTTTTTGGCATGTGGAATCGGCTCTCCGGTCAACATGGCTTCATCCACCCACAGCTCTCCTTGCAGGATCTCGCCGTCGACAGGAATGCGATCGCCGGTTGTCAGGCGCAATGTCATACCCGACTGTACCTCGGACAGCGGGATCGATTTTTCGCCTTCCGGCGTAACGACGCGGGCGGAAAGGGGCGTCAGATCCAACAGCCGTTCCAGCGCTTGCGAAGAGCGCTGGCGGGCGCGCTGCTCCAGCGCATGGCCAAGGTTGATTAAGCCGATGATCATGGCGCTGGCTTCGTAATAAAGATGGCGCGCCGTCGGCGGAAAAAGATCCGGCCACAGGTTAACGGTGATGGAGTAAAGCCAGGCGGCGCCGGTTCCCAACGCTACCAGCGTATCCATCGTCGCGGTACCGTTTTTCAGGCTGCGCCAGGCATTGCGGTAAAAGTGGCTGCCAGCGAAGATCATCACTGCCAGCGTCAGCATGCCGATGACAAGCCACGGCGTTCGGCTCTCTGGCGTCAGGCTCATGCTGCCGCCCATCACGCCCCAGAGCATCAGCGGGACACCCAGCAGTAAGCCCAGCGCGGCCTGCCACTGAAAGCGGCGCACTGCCTGCTGAGATACCTGCTGTTGGCGCGCACGACGTGTTTCCTCGTCCTGAATCATTTCCGCGCCATAGCCTGCCTGCTCAACGGCGGCAATCAGCGCTTCCGGCGCGGCATGACCACTGACTAACGCACTGCGTTCGGCCAGATTCACGCGCGCCTGCGTGACGCCACTGACGTTTTGCAGCGCCGTTTGTACGCGGGTTACGCAGCTGGCGCAGCTCATTCCTTGTAGAAGAAGTTGTATATCGTCGCTATCGCCGCTGGCGGCGTCTATAGCCATTGCCGGAAGGGGGGAGTTGGCCGCTGGCGACGCTTCCGGCATCGCTGTTACCTGTGCCAGCGGCTCATTTTTTGGGACGGTATTCTCGGGCAGGCTGGCGTGATAGCCCGCTTCTTCAATGGCGGTCATCAGCGTGGCGGCATCGACGTCGCCGTAAATGATCGCCTGCTCTTGGGTGATATCCGTCGCCACGACGCCAGGAATGGTTTCCAGCGCTTTACGTGTGGCCGCGACACAATGGCCGCAGCTGAGCCCGGAAAGCTGAAGCGTGATGTCCGGCGTGCGGGCAAGCTGTGCCTGATAACCGGCCTCTTCGATACTGTCGATCAGCACCTGCGGGTCGACATCTGCGCGGACTTTTGCATAATGCTGCGTGACATCCGCCTGTTCGACTGCGGGATGCGCATCGAGCGTTTTTTTAACGCGTTGAACACAGTGTCCGCAGGTCAGTCCCTGCAATGACAACACAATCGTTCTTGACATAATAATTTTCTCCTGTGATCACAGTCGGAGGGGAAAGGCATTGACCGGCTATTTGATTTCCATTAGTTATTAAGCACAATAAACCTTCCAGTAAGAGTAAGGTCAAGGAGGGCGTCATGAATATCAGCGATGTTGCGAAAAAAACCGGTTTGAGCAGTAAAACGATTCGCTTCTATGAAGAGAAAGAGCTCCTGACCGCGCCGCTACGTTCCGAGAATGGTTATCGCAGTTATGATCATCATCATGTTGAAGAGCTGACGCTGCTGCGTCAGGCGCGTCAGGTCGGCTTTAATCTTGATGAGTGCCGGGAGCTGGTTGCGTTATTTAACGATCCGCGGCGGCGCAGTGCTGATGTTAAAGCGCGAACGTTACAGAAAGTGCAGGAAATCGAGGCGCACATCGAAGAACTGAAAACGATGCGTGAACGCCTGCTGGCGCTGGCAGAACAGTGTCCGGGAGACGGTAGCGCGGACTGCCCGATCATCAATAATCTGGCGGGCTGCTGCCATAAAGGGGGCACGGAGTCCCCCAAATAGTGCGTGCTGCTAGCGTTCAACCGAGCGCACATGCAGCGTGATGCCATCAACGGCAACCACTTCAACCGGCGTGCCGGCGGCAAGCGCCTGTTCTGACTTCACGCGCCAGCTGCTGTCGCCGATGTTTACCCGGCCAAAACCGTTGGTTACGGGTTCGGTGAGCGTGGCACGCAGGCCGATCAATTGCTGTCCGCGTTGGTTAAGCGTGGATTGCGGTCGGGATAGTGTGCGTTTACGCAGCCAATACCACCAGAGCAGCGCGGTAATGATTGTCAGGATGGCGAAGATCGTTCCCTGCCACGGCCAGCCGATTGGCGCCACCCATGTCAGCAGCCCGACCAGCACCGCCGAGAGGCCGCTCCACAGTAAGTAGCCACTGGCGCCCAGCATTTCGGCCGCGAGGAGCACGCCGCCGAGCGACAGCCAGAACCAGTGCGCATTCTCTATCACCAGTTCTATTCCCATTATTTACCCCGATTGTCTTTGCTATCTTTCACCAGTTCGGCAATGCCGCCGATGGCGCCCATTAAATTGCTGGCTTCCAGCGGCATCATGACCACTTTGCTGTTGTTGGCTGAGCCAATCTGTTGCAGGGCATCGGTATATTTCTGAGCGATAAAGTAATTCACCGCCTGAATATCGCCTGCCGCAATGGCTTCGGACACCATTTTGGTGGCCTCGGCTTCGGCCAGCGCCGCACGTTCGCGCGCTTCGGCCTCCAGAAACGCGGACTGACGCAAACCTTCCGCCTTCAGGATCTGCGACTGCTTTTCCCCTTCCGCTTTCAGGATCGCCGCCTGACGCACCCCTTCGGCCTCCAGAATATCGGCGCGTTTATTACGTTCCGCTTTCATCTGCGCATTCATCGCGGCAATCAGCTCTGAAGGTGGGCGAACGTCGCGGATTTCAATACGGGTGATTTTAATGCCCCACGGGTTAGTGGCCTCGTCAACGATGTGCAACAGACGCGTATTGATGCTATCGCGCTGAGACAGCATTTCATCCAGTTCCATCGAGCCCAGTACGGTGCGGATATTGGTCATGGTCAGGTTGACGATGGCCTGTTCCAGATTGCTGACTTCATAGGCGGCGCTCGCCGGATCGATAACCTGAATAAAACACACGGCGTCGATAGTGACGTTGGCGTTATCTTTCGAAATGATTTCCTGCGAGGGAATATCCAGCACTTGCTCCATCATATTAATTTTCCGGCCGACGCGATCCATAAAGGGGACGACCAGATTAAGCCCCGGCATCAGCGTTTTGGTATAGCGACCAAACCGTTCCACGGTCCATTGGTATCCCTGAGGGACGATTTTGATGCCTGACCAGACGATGATGAGCGCAACAAAGATCAAAACAGGAATGGCTGTGAGCATGCTAAAACCTCCAGGTTGTTTTATATCAGGCAACGATGATTCAACGGATAGTGTAACCCACTTGCGTCTGAAGCGTTCAGGAAATACGCCCGTCTGCAGCCGCGAGAGGCAGTGACGGGACGGGAAAAGAAGGATAGTTAAATATCGAGTTCGATATCGCCCTGCGGCATGCAGCAGCAGGGCAGGATTTCATCCTGCTGGATGCAGGCCAGCGGCGTTTGGCGATACGCTACGCTGCCTTTTACCAGACGTAAGCGACAGGAGCCGCAATAACCCGAACGGCACTGGTATTCAATGCTGATCCGATTGGATTCCAACACATCCAGCAGCGATGGCGCGTTGTCTGAGCAGGCGAACTGCGCACCGGACGTGCGCAGCGTAATCGTTGGATCGCTCATCGCTTACAGCTGGAAGTCGCTCAGATCGTCGTCGCTGATTTCCGAGTCGATCTGGCCGACCAGATAGGAACTGACTTCCACTTCCTGAGGAGCCACCTGCACGTTATCGGATACCAGCCAGGCGTTGATCCACGGAATAGGGTTGGTGCGCGTCTGGAACGGCAGCGGCAGCCCAACCGCCTGCATACGGATGTTAGTGATGTACTCGACGTACTGGCACAGAATATCTTTGTTCAGGCCAATCATTGAACCGTCGCGGAACAGGTATTCCGCCCACTCTTTTTCCTGCTGAGCGGCGAGCACGAACAGGTCATAACATTCCTGCTGACACTCCTCGGCAATCTGCGCCATTTCGGGATCGTCATGGCCGGAACGCATCAGGTTCAGCATGTGCTGCGTGCCGGTGAGGTGCAGCGCTTCATCACGGGCAATCAGCTTGATGATCTTGGCGTTGCCTTCCATCAACTCACGTTCCGCGAACGCGAACGAGCAGGCGAAGCTGACGTAGAAACGAATCGCTTCCAGCGCGTTCACGCTCATCAGGCACAGATACAGCTTCTTCTTTAACTCATGCAGATTCACGGTGACGGTTTTACCGTTGACCTGATGTGTCCCTTCCCCCAGCAGATGGTAATAGCTGGTGAGTTCAATCAGCGAGTCGTAATAGCCGGAAATGTCTTTGGCGCGCTTGAGGATCTCTTCGTTGGTCACGATATCATCAAACACCAGTGACGGATCGTTGACGATATTACGAATGATGTGGGTGTAGGAGCGCGAGTGAATGGTTTCCGAGAATGCCCAGGTTTCCACCCAGGTTTCCAGCTCCGGGATGGAGATCAGCGGCAGCAGCGCCACGTTAGGGCTACGTCCCTGAATGGAATCCAGCAGCGTCTGGTATTTCAGGTTGCTGATGAAAATGTGCTTTTCATGATCGGGCAGCGCCTGATAATCGATGCGGTCGCGGGACACATCGACTTCTTCCGGGCGCCAGAAAAAAGACAGCTGTTTTTCGATCAGCTTTTCGAAAATTTCATATTTTTGCTGATCGAAACGGGCAACGTTAACCGACTGACCGAAAAACATGGGTTCCAGTAGCTGGTCGTTTTTATTCTGTGAAAACGTGGTATAGGCCATGAGTCTCTCCAAAAAATGCCGGGAGCATTTTTTTATGCCGAATACGGCAAGCCCCGTAGGGTGCGGGCAGGAACGCCCGCTATAAAAGGGTGAAAGGCTGCACCGCAGCCTTTACGGTATTGGCTTAAATCTTACACGCGCCGCCTTCGCAGCCGTCATCCTGCGGCTCTGCCAGCAGGTCGTCCTGCGCGTCTTCTGCGCCGTCGCGGGTGTTTTGGTAATACAGCGTTTTCACGCCGAACTTGTAAGCCGTGACCAGATCTTTCAGCAGTTGTTTCATCGGGACTTTGCCTGACGGGAAACGCGCCGGATCGTAGTTGGTGTTGGACGAAATTGCCTGATCGACAAATTTCTGCATCAGACCAACCAGTTGCAGGTAGCCGTCATTGCCCGGCATATCCCACAGCAGCTCGTAAGCGTCTTTCAGCGTTTCATATTCCGGGACAACCTGGCGCAGAATACCGTCTTTGGACGCCTTAACGCTGATGTGGCCGCGCGGCGGCTCAATGCCGTTGGTCGCGTTGGAAATTTGCGACGAGGTTTCAGACGGCATCAGCGCAGACAGCGTGGAGTTACGCAGTCCGTATTCTTTGATGTCTTTACGCAGCGTTTCCCAGTCAAAGTGCAGCGGTTCGTTGCAAATCGCATCCAGATCGCGCTTATAGGTATCGATAGGCAGAATACCCTGCGAATAGGTCGTTTCGTGGAACCACGGGCAGGCGCCTTGCTCGCGCGCCAGCACGTTGGAGGCTTTCAACAGGTAGTATTGAATGGCTTCAAACGTTCTGTGCGTCAGGTTATTGGCGCTGCCGTCGGAGTAACGCACACCGTTTTTCGCCAGATAGTAAGCGAAGTTGATCACGCCAATGCCCAGCGTGCGGCGTCCCATCGCCCCGCGCTCTGCCGCCGGAATCGGATAATCCTGGTAGTCCAGCAGGGCATCCAGCGCGCGCACGGCCAGCGTAGCCAGCTCTTCCAGATCGTCCAGACTGTCGATCGCGCCGAGATTGAAGGCCGATAGCGTACAGAGCGCGATTTCACCGTTTTCGTCGTTAACATCGTTAAGCGGTTTGGTCGGCAATGCGATTTCCAGACACAAATTGGACTGGCGAACCGGCGCAACATGCGCATCGAACGGGCTATGTGTGTTGCAGTGGTCGACATTCTGGATATAGATGCGGCCCGTCGAGGCGCGCTCCTGCATCATCAGAGAGAACAATTCAACCGCTTTAAGGCGCTGTTTGCGGATGCTGTCGTCCTGTTCGTACTGCACATATAAACGCTCGAACTCATCCTGATCGGCAAAGAAGGCGTCGTACAGCCCCGGCACGTCCGACGGGCTGAACAGCGTGATATCTTCACCCTTCACCAGACGCTGATACATCAGCTTGTTTAGCTGGACACCGTAGTCGAGATGACGAACGCGGTTGCCCTCTACGCCACGGTTGTTTTTCAGCACCAGCAGGCTTTCCACTTCCAGATGCCACAGCGGGTAGAATAGCGTGGCCGCACCGCCGCGCACGCCGCCCTGAGAGCAGGATTTCACCGCGGTCTGGAAATGTTTATAGAAAGGAATACAGCCGGTGTGGAACGCTTCGCCGCCGCGGATCGGGCTGCCGAGTGCGCGGATGCGGCCCGCGTTGATGCCGATACCGGCACGTTGGGAAACGTATTTCACGATTGCGCTGGACGTGGCGTTGATGGAATCCAGACTGTCGCCGCATTCGATCAGTACGCAGGAGCTGAACTGCCGCGTCGGCGTGCGCACGCCCGCCATAATTGGCGTCGGCAGGGAAATTTTGAAAGTGGAAATCGCGTCGTAGAAGCGTTTTACGTAATCCAAACGGGTTTCACGCGGGTAGCCGGAGAACAGGCAGGCCGCGACCAGTATGTACAGGAACTGGGCGCTTTCGTAGATATCACCGGTCACGCGGTTCTGTACCAGATATTTTCCTTCCAGCTGTTTAACCGCCGCATAGGAGAAATTCATGTCGCGCCAGTGATCGATGAACGCATCCATCTGAGCGAATTCTTCCGGGCTATAGTCTTCCAGCAGGTGTTTGTCATATTTGCCCAGTTCCACCATTTTGCTGACGTGATCCAGCAGGGTGGGCGGTTCGAATTGTCCGTAGGCTTTTTTACGCAGGTGAAAGATAGCCAGACGCGCGGCCAGATACTGATAATCCGGGCTTTCGCGCGAGATCAAGTCGGCTGCGGCTTTGATGATGGTCTCATGAATGTCAGCGGTCTTGATGCCATCATAAAATTGAATGTGGGAGCGAAGTTCCACCTGGGAGACGGAAACATTGTGTAAACCTTCTGCGGCCCAGGCAATGACGCGGTGGATCTTGTCCAAATTGATTTTTTCTTTACTGCCATCGCGTTTGGTAACGAGCAAGCTCTGGTTCATGTTGGGATTACCTGTTATGAAAATAAAAATATCCCCTAATTATTCACAGAGAAATGCCTGTGATTAACTCTGTGGATAAATACTAGATATAGCGTTTTTTCGGTGAATGGCTACTACATGGTGAGTATTTTAGTCTGGATTCGTTTTAGAACAAGGCTTGATTTTGGCGTGAATTTCAGGTTGTTGAACCGTTAATTGTCTGGAGTCCCGATTCTGTAGGGCCACGCGGATGTCAATATTCCGTGAAAAAAAAGATGCTGCCATGATTTTATTGGCTTAGCGGGCGAACTAAAAAAATCGCCCGGTGAGAAATCGGGCGGCTTTAAGAGTATTCCGAATTAACGTTATTTGTCGTGTCGGGTGTGCAGGATGTAGTTCACGTCTACGTTCGGGCCAAGCTTGAAGCGGTCTGTCAGCGGGTTATAGTGCAACCCGGTGATATGTCTTTCACGCAGTTTCGTGTCGTCAATCCAGCGCATCAGTTCCGCCGGACGAATGAACTTCTTAATGTCGTGCGTGCCGCGCGGCACCATTTTCAACAGATATTCCGCGCCGACAATCGCCATCATCCACGCTTTCGCGTTGCGGTTGATGGTGGAGAAAAAGACGTGTCCGCCGGGTTTGACCAATTGCGCGCAGGCCTGCACCACGGATTGCGGGTCGGGCACGTGCTCCAGCATTTCCATACAGGTGACGACATCATAGCGACCTGCGTGTGCCGCGGCATGCGCTTCTACCGTTTCCTGTACGTAATCGACGGCGATGCCGCTCTCCAGTGCGTGCAGCCGCGCGACCTGGAGCGGCTCGGCCCCCATATCCAGCCCGGTGACTTTCGCCCCTTCGCGGGCCATGCTCTCGGCTAAAATACCGCCGCCGCAACCGACATCCAGCACGTTCTTGCCGAACAGACCTTCCGCCCGCCGGGAAATGTAGCCCAGGCGCAGGGGATTGATACGATGCAGCGGCTTGAATTCGCCTTCCAGATCCCACCAGCGTGAGGCGATGGCCTCAAATTTGGCGATCTCCTGATGGTCAACGTTCGGCGTTTGATTTTCTATATTATTCATATGCAATTACTGCCTTTCGTCATTTTCTACTGCCGCGAGTATACTCCCTTCGTGCCGTCACGTGCAGCGGTGTCGTTTTCTCCCCTCATGACAAAAACCTGGCCGGAAACGGCACTCCGCCGCGCGGAAGGGAGTTTCCCCCGAAACGGCGGTTTATGATATAATTTTTCACCTTTTGAATTGTTCACCTTTCTGAACGGTTCACTTTTCTGAATACGGGTAGATGCCTAAATAGAGGGATAGCGGCTCCATGAGCGACCTTGCCAGAGAAATCACACCGGTCAACATTGAAGAAGAGCTGAAAAGCTCGTATCTGGATTATGCGATGTCCGTTATTGTCGGGCGCGCATTACCGGATGTTCGTGATGGACTTAAACCGGTACACCGCCGCGTACTGTATGCGATGAGCGTACTGGGTAACGACTGGAACAAACCGTATAAAAAATCCGCCCGTGTCGTCGGGGATGTCATCGGTAAATACCACCCACACGGCGACTCCGCCGTTTATGAAACCATCGTGCGTATGGCGCAGCCTTTCTCGCTGCGCTATATGCTGGTTGATGGTCAGGGCAACTTTGGTTCGATTGACGGCGACTCCGCGGCGGCCATGCGTTATACCGAAATTCGCATGGCGAAAATTGCCCATGAACTGCTGGCCGATCTGGAAAAAGAGACGGTCGATTTTGTGCCGAACTATGACGGCACCGAGCAGATCCCTGACGTGATGCCGACGCGTATTCCCAACCTGTTGGTGAACGGTTCTTCCGGTATCGCCGTCGGGATGGCGACGAACATTCCGCCGCATAATCTGACGGAAGTCGTGAACGGCTGTCTGGCGTATATCGACGATGAAAACATCAGCCTTGAAGGGTTGATGGAGCACATCAAGGGCCCGGACTTCCCGACGGCCGCGATCATCAATGGTCGACGCGGCATTGAAGAAGCATACCGTACCGGACGCGGTAAAATTTACGTCCGCGCCCGCGCCGAAGTCGAGGCCGACGCCAAGACCGGGCGTGAAACCATCATCGTGCATGAAATTCCCTATCAGGTGAACAAAGCGCGCCTGATCGAGAAAATTGCCGAACTGGTTAAAGATAAGCGTATCGAAGGCATTAGCGCGCTGCGTGACGAATCCGATAAAGACGGGATGCGTATCGTCATTGAGATTAAGCGTGATGCCGTGGGCGAAGTGGTGCTGAATAATCTGTATTCCCAGACGCAGCTCCAGACGTCATTCGGCATTAACATGGTCGCGCTGCATCAGGGTCAACCGCGCATAATGCCGCTCAAGGATATTCTGGTTGCGTTTGTGCGCCACCGTCGCGAAGTGGTGACGCGCCGCACTATCTTTGAACTGCGCAAAGCCCGCGATCGCGCCCACATTCTGGAAGGTCTGGCGATTGCGCTGGCGAACATCGATCCGATTATCGAGCTGATTCGCCGCGCGCCGTCACCGGCGGAAGCGAAAGCCGCGCTGATCGCCCAGGCTTGGGATCTGGGCAGCGTTGCGGCCATGCTGGAACGTGCGGGCGATGATGCCGCGCGTCCAGAGTGGTTGGAGCCGGAATTCGGCATCCGCGACGGGCGTTACTATCTGACCGAGCAGCAGGCGCAGGCCATTCTGGATCTGCGTTTGCAAAAGCTGACCGGTCTGGAACATGAAAAGCTGCTGGATGAATATAAAAATCTGCTGGCGGAGATCGCCGAGCTGCTTTATATCCTCAACAGCCCTGAGCGCCTGATGGAAGTGATTCGTGAAGAGTTGGAAGCGATCAAAACGCAGTATAACGACGAGCGCCGCACGGAAATCACCGCGAACACTGCCGACATCAACATTGAAGATCTGATCAGTCAGGAAGACGTCGTCGTTACGCTGTCTCATCAGGGCTACGTGAAGTACCAGCCGCTGAGCGATTATGAAGCTCAGCGCCGTGGGGGCAAAGGTAAATCTGCCGCACGTATCAAAGAAGAAGACTTTATCGATCGTTTGTTGGTGGCGAACACCCACGACACGATCCTGTGCTTCTCCAGCCGTGGGCGTTTGTACTGGATGAAGGTGTATCAACTGCCGGAGGCCAGCCGCGGTGCGCGCGGTCGTCCTATCGTCAACCTGTTGCCGCTTGAAGCCGATGAGCGCATCACGGCGATTCTGCCGGTACGGGAATACGAAGAGGGCCGCCACATCTTTATGGCGACGGCCAGCGGAACTGTGAAGAAAACGGCGTTGACCGAGTTCAGCCGTCCGCGTAGCGCCGGGATTATCGCCGTGAACCTGAATGACGGGGATGAGCTGATTGGCGTCGACCTGACCGATGGCAGCGATGAAGTGATGCTGTTCTCAGCGGAGGGCAAGGTGGTTCGCTTCTCCGAAGAGGCCGTACGTTCCATGGGCCGAACGGCAACCGGCGTTCGCGGCATCAACCTCCAGGGCGAAGATCGTGTGGTATCGCTGATCATTCCACGCGGCGAAGGCGACATCCTGACCGTGACGCAAAACGGTTATGGTAAACGTACCGCGGTGAGTGAGTACCCAACCAAGTCGCGTGCGACGAAGGGTGTCATCTCCATCAAAGTCAGCGAACGTAACGGTAAAGTCGTCGGTGCGGTTCAGGTGGATACCGCCGATCAGATCATGATGATCACCGATGCGGGAACGCTGGTGCGCACGCGCGTGTCTGAGGTCAGCATTGTTGGCCGTAATACACAGGGCGTGACGCTGATCCGCACGGCGGAAGATGAAAAAGTCGTCGGGCTGCAACGCGTCGCCGAGCCGGTAGAAGATGAAGAGCTGGACGGCGTGGTCAGTGTTGAAGGCGAAATTGTCGAAGATGACGCCATTGACGATATCGATGGCGATGATGATATCGCTGAAGATGATGCCTAAGCCAGCTTGCTAGTTTGGCATTATTGTTGTTATTCAAGCCAGCGCGATGCGCTGGCTTTTTTTATCGACTCTCGGTAGTGTATCGCTAACCGGGTTTGCCCATTATCCAACGGTATCCACTTGAAATATCTCGCCTCATTCCATACCACATTAAAAGTCTCCCGCTATTTGTTTCGGGTTCTGGCCATCATGCTATGGGTGTTAGGGGCGCTGATCTCCGTTTTCTATATCAACAAGGTGCTGAACGAAAAAGAGTCGGAGCTGCGTAAGGAATATAATCTCAGCTTTGATCAGTCTCAGGGCCATATCCGGCACGCCGCGGATATTGTACGTGAACTTCAGTATCTGGCGATGAATCGCCTGATGAATGCGAAGGTCAAAACCGAGCCGCCGGCGGAAGAGGGCCCTGGCGCTTCCGTGTATTCGCTCGCCCCCGGCGCAACCTGTGCCATACAGAGCGGTGAGCATAGCGCGTTACAGGCATTGAGCCACTTTTTCCGCGACTGGCAGGAAGATTTTTCTGCCGCATACGATCTTAACCGGGTCTTTTTTGTTGGCGGTGATCGGCAGTGTATGGTTGATTTTGGGATCCGTAATCAGTCTCTCGACCGCGATAACTTACTCAAAAATGTGCAGGAGCGGTTTCAGGAGCAAAAGAACCGTGCCCAAGCCGGGCGTAATGAAACGCTGTATTGGATCACGCCGGCAGTGCTCCCGGATGTGGGTTATTTATACGCGCTGACGCCGATTTATGTCGATAACAAGCTGGAAGTCATCATGGGAATTGAACAGACAATTCGTCTGGATGACTTTATTACCCTCGGCAAATTTCCAATCAATGCCAGACTGCTGGATCAATATAATCGGATCGTTTTACAGTTTCCTGATGGCAAAGGGCACGCCCCCTCTTCGATAGAGATCTACCCCTCCGAGCCTAATTATTTTGGCTACGTGAATGGCTATCACGAGCTTATTCTGAAAAAGCCGCTGCCGCCGACGTCATTCAGTATGGTGTACTCATTGCCCTTGCAGGTGCTGATGTCCCATATTCGCGCCTTAATGATTAACATCGTCATTCTGAATATGCTGTCGGCCATTTTGTTGTTTGTACTGTCGATGGTGTTTGAGCGCAAGATGCTGCTTCCGGCGGAGGTGAATGCGTTCCAACTGGAGGAGAACGAGCAGTTTAACCGCAAAATTGTCGCTTCGGCGCCGGTAGGTATTTGTATTCTGCGCATTAATGACGGCACCAATATCCTTAGCAATGAGCTGGCGCACAACTACCTGAATCTGCTCACCCATGAGGATCGGCTGAGAATTACCCGTATCATCTGCGAGCAGCAGTCCAAGTTTGTCGATGTCATGACCAGCCGCAATCATCACCTGCAAATCAGCTTTGTTCATTCGCGCTATCGTAATGAAAACGTGGCGATTTGTGTGCTGCTGGACGTCAGCGCGCGCGTCAAAATGGAAGAATCATTGCAGGAAATGGCCAATGCCGCTGAGCAGGCAAGCCAGTCTAAATCGATGTTCCTGGCCACCGTCAGCCATGAGTTGCGCACGCCGCTGTACGGGATTATTGGTAATCTGGATTTACTGCAAACCAAGTCATTGCCGAAGGATGCCAACCGTCTGGTAGCTGCGATGAATAATTCCTCCTCGCTGTTGCTGAAGATCATCAGCGATATTCTCGATTTTTCCAAAATTGAGTCTGAACAGTTAAAAATAGAGCCTTGCGAGTTCGCGCCGCATGAGGTGATCAGTCATATCACCAGCAACTATCTGCCGCTCGTGGTGAAGAAACGCCTGACGCTGTACTGCTTTATCGATCCTAATGCCCCTGTCAGTCTGTTTGGCGACCCTGTGCGTTTGCAGCAGGTGTTGTCCAATCTGTTAAGCAACGCGATCAAATTTACCGACACGGGCTGCATCATTTTCGAAGTCGGCTGCCGTGACGGCTACCTTGAGTTTGTGGTACGTGATACCGGCGTGGGCATTCAACCGCGCGAAGCGGTGAAGCTGTTTGATCCGTTTTTTCAGGCGGGAAGCGGTGTCCAGCGCCATTTTCAGGGAACCGGGTTGGGGTTGGCCATCTGTGAAAAGCTGGTCAATTTGATGGACGGGGACATTACCATCGAGTCAGAACCCGGTCTGGGTAGCCTGTTTGGCATCAGGATCCCGTTGTATAAAGCCCGTTACGCCCCATCGGCCATCAACGCCTGTTTGCAGGGGAAAATGTGCTGGCTGCGAGTGCGTAATGCCCGGCTGGAAACGTATCTGTTGACGCTGTTGCAAGAGCAAGGGCTACAGGTAGCCCGTTATCAGCATCAGGACGTGTCTGCCGATGACGTGATCATCAACGATTATATGCCGACGGAGGACATGGCCGTCCGGGCGCAAATCGTGATGAGCGGCGCCCATACGGGAGCCCCGCAGGAAATCCGTGAGGGACTCTGGGTACAGAGTACCTCTATGCCCCAACATTTGCCCGACTTGCTGGAAAGAGTCTATCGTTCAGAAAGCGAAGGCAGAACCCGCGCCGAGATTTCACCGCCGCTGACCCGCTATGATCGGGATGAGAATGGCGACATGATGATTCTGGTGGTTGATGATCACCCGATAAACCGGCGGTTGCTGGCCGATCAGCTAGGTTCTCTGGGCTATCAGGCCATGACGGCAAATGATGGTTTAGACGCGCTGGGGGTCTTGAGTAAAAATGCGGTCGACATTGTATTAACGGATGTCAACATGCCGAATATGGACGGCTATCTGTTTACCCAACGCATACGTGAACAAGGGTTACGTTTCCCGGTCATCGGCGTTACCGCGAATGCGCTGGCGGAAGAAAGAGAACGCTGTCTGCAAGCGGGCATGGATAACTGTTTATCGAAACCGGTGACGCTGGATACGTTGCAGCAAACACTGTCGTATTACAGTCGCATCGTGCGTCAGGCGAGGAAATCAGAAGAATAACCCGCGCCAGCGGTCGCTGACGCGGGGAAGGGCTGGGCGGTTTATTCCCCGTGCGTGGTGCTGCCGTTAACGGAAGACAGGTAGTTCAGCAGGGCGATATCGTTATCAACCCCCAGTTTAGTCATTGCGGATTTTTTCTGGCTGCTGATGGTCTTAATGCTGCGGTTCAGTTTCTTGGCGATTTCAGTGACCAGAAAACCTTCAGCAAACAGACGCAGCACTTCGCTTTCCTTCGGCGACAGGCGCTTATCGCCATAACCGCTGGCGCTGATTTTTTCCAGCACTTTGGAAACGCTGTCCGGGGTGAATTTTTTCCCTTTTTGCAGGGCGACCAGTGCCTTCGGTAAGTCGGTCGGCGCGCCCTGTTTCAGGACAATGCCTTCGATATCCAAATCCAGCACCGCGCTCAGAATCGCCGGATTATTGTTCATGGTGAGAACGATGATAGAAAGATGAGGAAAATGGCGCTTAATGTATTTAATCAGGGTAATGCCATCGCCGTATTTATCGCCCGGCATGGACAAATCGGTGATTAAAACGTTGGCATCCAGTTTAGGCAGGTTATTGATCAGCGCTGTGGAATCTTCAAATTCACCCACGACATTGACCCACTCAATCTGTTCAAGCGATTTTTTGATGCCAAAAAGGACAATAGGATGATCGTCGGCAATAATTACGTTTAGATTACTCATCGTTTGGGTTACTCATCTTGTTGGCTACCTTGCTGCCCTTTAGGTTCAATTGGGGATAGTAATGCACTCACAAACCTTGTGATGGCCTGAAGGTTGTTTTCTATTTGTACACTATCATGCGCGGTAATATGTTGTTCAAGCTGTTCACATAGCTGTTTGCCTGGATGCAGGTTCAGCATAGCAAACACGCCTTTCAGCCGGTGCGCCGTCTGCGAAAGTGACGAAAAATCGTCTGCTTCCGCTTCAGTATACAGTCTCTTTAAATCACCCGGTACTGTGTCTACGAACAGAGAATAGTAGTCGCTTGACGCCAACTGCGAGGCGTAAAACGCATTGTCGCCCCGTTCCTCTGCCTGTGTGGTATCGGACGATGTTTCCAGTTGTAGCTCAATCAGCTTTAGTAATGCCTCCAGCAAAAGGTGGCTGATATTATAATTCACCCGCAAACGGCGCGGACCCAAAGGAATGAGCGCATCATCGTCATGACTCAGTAACAGCGTGTAGTCTGCATGTTTCTCCGGATCGTCCGTGATAAGGAGATCGATCTCCTGACTAATCTGGCGCTCATCGCTGAGCAGATAGTTCGCGCCCCAGCCGGTTAACAAATGGCTGACGATGTGCCGGACTTCATCCGCTGTCACATCGAGCAGAACCGTCATGCCATCCAGCAGTTTTTCTTCCTCAACGGGAAGCGCTTCCGGCTCCAGTTTTAACGTCAGAATATAATGTGTCCCTAACCCCGATTTACTGTTGATGGTTAATGTTCCGCCCAGTTTATTACAGAGTTGATGACACAAAAATAAGGTCAATCCTGAATTTTGCCCAAAATGATCGGAAGCGGCAGGATGCAGGAAAGGGTGCTGAATATTTTCCTGTTCTTTGCCGGAAACGTTCGAACCTGTATCGCTTATCTGAATAATCAGCGTATCCGGTTCATTATTTTTACTCTTCACCGAAACCGTGATTTTGCCGTAATCCGTATTGGTCGTTGCATAATTCAGCAGCAGCGACAGCGTTTTTTTCAACAAGTCAGGGTCGCCACGATAGGTTTGATTAATATCCAGATTGTAATGATGGAATAGGCTTAACCCTTTTTGATTCACGCGCGGCAATAATTCAAGGAGTACGTCGTCGAGTAAGGCCAGCGGAGAAAAGTGCTCATGCGCGATGATCCATTCCTGCGACTCCAGTTTTTCATGCAGAGCAATATTTTCCAGTAGTTCAATAGCGATATAGGTATCAGCGGTCAGTTGATCCAGCGCTTGCGGCTGTACTGTTGTGGTATCGCTGTGGCGTATGGCGTAAATATGCTGCTGTAACGCGCTCAGCGGCTGTTTAAATTCGCTGAGCAGATTGCGAAATAAGCGTTTTCTGGCGTGAACATTCTTTTCATATTCGCGCTGCGCCAGCTGTAGTTTCCGCTGAACCAGAATTTCTTTGTCCTGTTCACGCAGCAGAAAAAGGCAGTAGTCCGGTGAATACTGGCTGCGGATTTGGCGGATTTCATACATTTCATTATTAATGGTGACCTGGATGATCCCCTGATGCTCATCCGCCATATTGGTGATTTTTTGCAGGCTCAGGTGCGGCAGCAGATGTCCCGCACGCTCATTTTGAATGATCACCCTGTTGCTATTGAAATCATAAACCAGCACCCCCATCGGGATCCTGCCCATCGTCTCACGATAGATATTCAGGTTCTTCTCTAACTGATACGTGCGCTCTTCATCGGGGTATGAATATTTGCGGCGGAACAGATAAAAACCGGTGATGGACAAGAGCAGCAGAACCAGATTCAGCAACAGAGGCCAGATGTTATTACGCAGAGCATCAACCGCCAGCGTTTTAACCGGTACCTGAAAAACGACTTTCACCGGCGCGTTGACCAGCGTGGAAGAGACCTCAAGGTTAGCGCCATGAAGCTGTATATCCGTAGAGTCTGCATTACTATCGCTACTTTCCACACCGCTGAGCAACGGGGTGTCCGGCTTCAGCAGCAGATTTTCTCGCGGAATCTTTTCCGGAATGAGATCGTTAATCGGCAGGTCGAATGCGAGAATCGTGGCCAGATGGCCCGGTTGGTTGAATGTGGTGCGCAGCGTAAAATAATAGTCGTTGTGGAAACGCAATTTGCGCAGCGGGGAAAAGCTTTCACGCTCGTCTAATATATTGGCCTGTTGCAGCATCTCTTTCTGACGCGCTTCGGCAATGACGGTAATATAATTGCCCCGGAATTGTGAAGAGATATCTTTCAGCGTTTGCGTGGAAATCATCGTCAGACTGCTATCTATTCCGTTCAGGTAATACATGGAATAGATATTATTTTCCGCGCCCCAGAGAATATCGAGATAGCGTGATATCTGACGCGCCGATATCAGCGTTTTAGGATCGTGCTGCCCGAAAATCAGCGCGTCTGTTTTCTGCCCGTTTTTTTCTACGTAAAACACATTTGGCATCAGACTAATGGCATTAACATTGGTATCACTCGCGGGCGGTTCGCTGTTCAGGCTGCCGTAAATCTGATACGTGAAAAAGCGATAGGTATCGATACGTTTCTGTATGCCCTGAGCGATATCCGTCAGCGCATATTTTTTGTCCGTCATCCAGTTGCTGATGTAGTTATAGCCGACCATTGCGGTAATCAGCAGCGACAGCAGCGTAAGGAGTGAAAAATAACGCAGGATTATGGCTGGCATCGGTTAACGCTCCTGATTAGCGGATAATGGCGCGCGCGCTGGCGCTGACGCCCAGCAGCAACAGCGCGACAAACCCAAATGCCGTCGACAGGTTGCTGAACTGCGCAATGAAACCGAGGAGCGTCGGGCCGACCAGAATACCCGCGTAACCCACGGTTGTTATCGAGGCGATAGCCAGATTCGGCGGCATACTTTTTTGATTTCCTGCGACACTGAAAAGAATGGGGATCACATTGGATGCGCCAAGCCCTACCATGATGAACCCAAAAAGGGTGGTGAACGGGTTATCGATGCTGATGGTTAATAGCAAGCCCAGCGCGGCGCAGAGGCTGCCGCCCGCCAGAATCGCGTAGCGCCCGAGCGCATACACGATACGATCGCCGTTCAGCCTGCCCAGCGTCATCGCAACGGAAAACGCTGCATAGCCTATTCCCGCCTGTGCGCCGCTCAGGCGGCGTTCAACCGTTAAAAAGAGGGCGCTCCAGTCGAGTATGGCGCCTTCGGCCAGGAACATGATGAAACACAACAAGCCGATGAACATGACCCACCCACGCGGAATGACGAATAGCGGGGCGGTTTTATCCTGACTGATGGTGCGCAGGAGGTGTTTGCTTGCCACCATCATTAACGTCAGCATCAGTGCAACAATCGCCAGTATGGCCATCAGGGGCGAGAGGCCAAACCACAGCAGCGCACTGACGCCCCCGGCGCCAACAATGCCCCCGATACTGAAAAAACCGTGAAAACCGGACATCATCGCCCGGCCGCTGGCGCGTTCCACAATGACGGCCTGAATATTCATCGCGACATCTATCATGCCGATGGAAGCCCCAAAAAAGAACAACGTGATTGCCATCAACGGCAGCGTTCCCGCCTGCGTCAAGGCGGGAAGCACCAGACAAAGCAGCGCGCTTGCCAGCAAAATCACGCGGCGACATCCCAGCTTGCTGGTGAGGAAACCGGTGAGCGGCATGGCTAACAGTGACCCAATGCCCAGAGAAAGCAACAACACGCCCAGAGAAGCGTCTCCGATAGCCAGCCGCGTTTTTACAAACGGCACCAGCGGCGCCCAGGAGGCCATAGCAAAGCCTGCGACAAAGAAGACGATGCGCGTGGCCGCCTGCATCTTTTTGCCCGGCGGATGCGGATTAATGTATAACGGGGCGGAATTTTTTATCGTACTCATCCTGAACAAGGCTATCCGGTAGACGTCATCAGGGCCTCTTTTTACCATAATTAATCATCCGAATGGAAAGAATCCTGGTATCCGGTGAAGAGACAACGATGAGTAAGGGGCTGAGGCGGAGAACGCCAAAAAAAAGCCGATTAGACAATCGGCAAAAAATAGGTCAAATGAAGCAATAATAATGATGATGGAACATGATCTTAGTGCGATGTTTATGTGCCGTTTTACCGTTTGGTGCGGTTTTTGCTTAACATGGGACGGTCAATCCATTCTGGAGTGAGGGCGTGCGGCGATACTCTCCTGTGAACTCTGCTTGATTGTCTTGCACAACCTTCCTCCCACGACCGGTTTTTTCCCGTATAATCCCTTACTTTGTGTTAGGTCTCCGGGGGGACGGTGGAACAACTTTCTGGCTTGCTGCGACAAATGCAGCAGGATTTGCGTGCGCCGCAGCCTGAACACGCGGGTTTCAAACAAATAACGCATTCAGTAACCCTCAGCGAAGCGTCTGAGCTATTACCGTGGTTGGCAACCCAACCGGTGTACCCGCAATTTTATTGGCAGCACCGTCAGGACAGTGAAGAGGCCGCGGTTTGCGGCAAGGTGTGTGGTTTTCATCATCTTCAGGATGCCGAAGCCTTCCTGCTGCGGCAGTCGTGCGATCGCCACGTGCGTATCTGGGGATTGAATGCGTTTAATCCCATAACAGAGCAGGCCGCGTTACCGCCCGGCTATCTGTTTTTGCCCCGAGTGGAATTATTGCGTCAGGCGAATACGCTCACTTTGCGTGTTAATCTGTTCAGTGATACCTCGTTACAACAGGATGCCGACGAAGCCGCGGCGTTTATTACGCTGCTCTTGCCGGCGGCGCGTCAGCCTCTTCTACAGGCGGATGTGCAGTCCGTTGCGCATCACCCGGATCGTCAGGGGTGGATTCATTTGCTCCAGCGAGCGCTGGGTGACATCAAGGCTGGCCTGATGGAGAAAGTTGTGCTGGCGCGTGCGACGACGCTGACGCTGGCGCAACCGCTTCAGGCGACGACATTGATGGCGGCCAGCCGGGCGGCGAATCACCACTGTTTCCATTTTATGTTGGCGCACGATGCCAGACAGGCGTTTCTCGGCTCCAGCCCGGAGCGGCTGTATCGGCGGCGGGACACGGAACTGGAAACCGAAGCGCTGGCAGGGACGGTGGCAAACGCTCGCGAGGCGGATAAGGCTGACGAATTGGCCGACTGGTTAATGAAAGACGTCAAAAACCAATGTGAGAATATGCTGGTGGTGGATGATATCTGCCAGCGGCTACAGCAGTCAGCGTTGTCGCTGGATGTCATGCCGCCGGAAATTGTGCGTCTGCGTAAGGTGCAGCACTTGCGGCGAGGCATTCATGCCACGCTGCGAACCGCTTCTGACAGCGCGTGTCTGGATGCATTACAACCCACGGCGGCGGTGGCGGGGTTGCCGCGGCAGGACGCTCGCCGTTTTATTGCCGCGCATGAGCCGTTCGAGCGCGGATGGTATGCGGGCTCCGCGGGCTATCTTTCTCGTCAGCAGTCCGAATTCAGCGTGGCGCTGCGCTCGGCTGAAATTCGCGATCATGTTTTAACGCTTTATGCCGGCGCCGGTATTGTGGCGGACTCTGATCCGGAACAAGAATGGCAGGAACTGGAAAATAAAGCCGCCGGGCTGAGGTCCCTGTTAGAAGGGGATATGGCATAGTCTTGTTTTGAGTCTGTTGTATCAGGCACTGGTTTATATCAAAGTCGGCGCGGCAAAAAAAATATAATAAGCGCGGTGACGATGTTCGTTGCATGGCGAGCAGGCCATCAACGGTTTGATCATTATTGTTTTTATACCTAATCACTTTCTGTGTGCTGGCAACCAGCTGCGTGAAAGAGGGCAATAACCTGCAACCTGAGTTGTTGAGTACATCATGTCGACAAGTGTATTTAATCGCCGCTGGGCCACATTACTGCTGGAGTCGCTGACGCGCCACGGCGTTCGTCACATCTGCATCGCGCCCGGGTCGCGTTCAACACCGCTGACGCTGTCTGCGGCGGACAACCGCGCGCTGATTTGCCACACGCATTTCGACGAACGCGGTCTGGGGCATCTGGCGCTGGGGATGGCAAAAGCCTTGCGTGAGCCGATCGCGATCGTCGTGACGTCCGGCACTGCCGCCGCGAATCTTTATCCGGCGATCATTGAAGCGGGGCTGACCGGTGAGCGTCTGGTGGTACTGACGGCCGATCGTCCGCCGGAGCTGATTGACTGCGGGGCGAATCAGGCGATTCGTCAGCATGCGCTGTATGCTTCTCACCCTACGCTGGCGCTGGATTTACCGCGCCCTACGCCAGCGATTCCGGCTAGCTGGCTGGTTTCCTCGGTCGATAGCGCAATGGCGCGCTTGACGCACGGGGCGTTGCACATTAATTGTCCTTTTGCTGAACCGCTGTATGGGGACGATGACGGCAACGCTTATCAGGATTGGCTGCTGGCGCTGGGGGATTGGTGGAATACGCGCGATCCCTGGTTACGGGAAATGCAGCAGCGCACGCTGGCGGTGCAGCCGGATTGGGCGCAGTGGCGTCAGAAACGGGGCGTGGTGCTCGCCGGACGCATGACCCCAGAGCAGGGGAAGCAGGTCGCTGCGTGGGCGCATGAACTGGGCTGGCCGTTGATTGGCGATGTGTTGTCGCAAAGCGGGCAGCCCTTGCCCTGCGCGGACATTTGGCTGGCGCATCCTGACGCGGTGAGGTGCTTACAGCAGGCGGAGATCGTCGTACAGTTTGGCGGTAGCCTGACCAGCAAGCGGCTGTTGCAATGGCAAACGCAGTGTCAGCCGCAGGAGTTCTGGTTGGTGGATGAACTGCCGGGGCGGCTGGATCCCGCCCATCACCGCGGACGTCGTTTGGTTGCAGAGATTAGCGAGTGGCTGACGGCGCATCCGGTGTACAGGCAGGCACCGTGGGCAGATCTACTGCTGGACATTGCTGACAAAACGCAGCGGCAGGTCGGCACGCAGCTGGCTTCCCGATTTGGCGAAGCGCAACTGGCGCGGCGTATTCCGGAACTGTTGCCGCCGGGCGGTCAACTGTTTGTCGGCAATAGCCTCGTCGTGCGTTTAATTAACGCGCTGGCCCGGCTTCCTCAAGGGTATCCGGTGTATGGCAATCGCGGCGCCAGCGGTATTGATGGCCTCATCTCGACGCTGGCCGGTGTGCAGCGTGCGACGGCGAAACCGACGTTGGGCATCGTGGGCGATCTCTCCGCACTATACGATCTGAATGCGCTGGCGCTGCTGCGTCAGGCGCCTGCGCCGTTGGTATTGATTGTTGTGAACAACAACGGCGGCCAGATTTTCTCCCTGCTGCCGACCCCGGCTGCGCAGCGGGAAGCGTTTTACTGTATGCCGCAAAACGTGGAATTCGGGCACGCCGCCGCCATGTTTGGTCTGAATTATGTGCGTGCCGAGCACTGGGAGCAGGTGGCGGATGCGGTGAGGGACTGCTGGACACAAGGCGGCGTCACGCTGCTTGAGGTAGTGGTGGATCCCAAAGCCGGGGCGGAAACGCTTAATGCACTGGTCGCGCAGGTGGCGACGTGGGCACGCTGAGCTGCCGGAAAGTGGCGCACGGCGCGGTTGCGCCGACACAGCCGTGGCTGGTGTGTCTGCATGGTTTATTGGGCAGCCATGAAGACTGGCTGCCAGTACTGCCGTTTTGTCGCGACTGGCCCGTGCTGCTGGTGGATTTGCCCGGACACGGCGGGTCGCAAACGGAAAGCGTGGCCGGCTTCGCCGAGATGAGCCAACGGCTCACGGCGACGCTGCTGGCGCAGGGTATCAAACGTTATTGGCTGTTGGGTTATTCGCTTGGCGGACGCATCGCGATGTATCACGCCTGTGAGGGGCAGACTGACGGTATGCAGGGGTTGCTGATCGAAGGCGGGCACCCCGGTCTGGCAACGTCCGCAGAGCGCGACGAACGCGTGGCGCATGACGCGCGCTGGGCTGAGCGTTTTCGTCAGGAGCCGCTGGCGGCGGTGTTGCAGGATTGGTATCAGCAAGCGGTCTTTGCCGATATTGAGCCAGCACAGCGTGAACGACTGATCGCACGCCGTCGCCACAATCACGGCGCGTTTGTGGCGGCGATGCTGGAGGCCACCTCGCTGGGGAGACAGCCTTTTTTGGCGACGCGTCTCAGGCACCTGAACATTCCTTTTGTTTACTTATGCGGCGCCCGTGATACAAAATTTCACGCGCTGGCGACGCAATATTGCCTGCCGTTATTAAGCGTGGCTCAGGCGGGGCACAATGCTCATCAGGCGAATCCCGCGGCGTATGCCGAACGGGTTCGCACTTTTCTTTCGCACCTCGTTAAGGATTGATAACTATGCTTTACCCGAGTGAAGAACTGCTTTACGCACCGATAGAATGGCACGATTGCAGTGGCGATTTCGCCGATATCCTCTATCACAAATCCACCGATGGTATTGCCAAAATTACCATTAACCGTCCTCAGGTGCGTAATGCGTTTCGTCCGCAAACGGTCAAAGAGATGATTCAGGCGCTCGACAATGCCCGTCACGACGACGGAATCGGAACGATTATTTTAACGGGGGCGGGCGACAAGGCATTCTGCTCCGGCGGCGATCAAAAAGTTCGCGGCGACTACGGCGGCTATCAGGATGACAGCGGCGTGCATCACCTGAACGTGCTGGATTTCCAACGCCAGATCCGTACCTGCCCGAAACCGGTCGTGGCGATGGTGGCGGGATATTCTATCGGCGGCGGACACGTTCTGCACATGATGTGCGATCTCACCATTGCGGCGGACAATGCCATCTTCGGTCAGACCGGGCCACGTGTGGGCTCCTTTGACGGGGGATGGGGCGCATCCTACATGGCGCGCATCGTCGGTCAGAAAAAGGCGCGTGAAATCTGGTTCCTGTGCCGTCAGTATGACGCCGCGCAGGCGCTGGAAATGGGGCTGGTGAACACGGTCGTGCCTCTGGCCGAGCTGGAAAAAGAGACGGTGCGCTGGTGTCGCGAAATGCTGCAAAACAGCCCGATGGCGCTGCGCTGCCTGAAAGCGGCGTTGAACGCGGACTGTGATGGTCAGGCGGGGTTGCAGGAACTGGCAGGTAACGCCACCATGCTGTTCTATATGACGGACGAAGGGCAGGAAGGGCGTAACGCTTTCAATGAAAAACGCCAGCCAGACTTCAGCAAATTTAAACGGAATCCATAATGCGCCGGGTTATGCTCTATCGTTATCGTGTGCCAATGGAAGCCGGCGTGGTGCTGCGCAACCAGCGCCTGAAAACCCGCGATGGGCTTATCGTTCGTCTGCAAGAAGATGAGCGGTTGGGCTGGGGGGAGATCGCCCCGCTGCCGGAGTTCAGCGTGGAAACGCTGGCGGAGGCGGAAGCCGTCGCGCTTACCGCGTTGCAGACGTGGGTGACAGGGGGGGCGGTGCCCGATGCGCTGCCGCCGTCTGTCGCGTTTGGCCTGAGCTGTGCGCAGGCCGAGCTGGAGCAGCGCTTGCCAGCGGCGGCGGACTATCGCAAAGCGCCGTTGTGCAGCGGCGATCCCGATGAACTGTTCGCGATGCTGCAAGCGATGCCGGGCGAGAAGGTGGCAAAGATCAAAGTCGGCCTGTACGAGGCGGTGCGTGACGGCATGATCGTTAACGTACTACTGGAAGCGTTGCCGGATTTGAAACTTCGTCTGGATGCCAACCGCAGTTGGACGCGTGCCAAAGCGGACGGCTTCGCCCGCTATGTCCCACCGGCGCTGCGCTCGCGCATTGCCTTTCTTGAAGAACCTTGCAAAACCCGTGAGGAATCCCGGCTGTTTGCGCAGGAAACGGGCATCAACATTGCCTGGGATGAAAGCGTGCGTGAAGCGGATTTTCGCGTGGAAGCCGAACCGGGCGTGAGTGCGATCGTAATCAAACCGACGCTGGTCGGCAGCCTGACGCGCTGTCGGCAATTGGTGCAGGAAGCGCATCAGGCTGGGTTAACGGCGGTGATCAGTTCCAGCATTGAATCCAGTCTGGGGTTAACGCAGCTGGCGCGTTTGGCGCATGAGCTGACGCCGGAGACGATCCCCGGGTTGGATACGCTGGATCTGATGCAGGCGCAGGTGATTCAACGCTGGCCGGACAGTCCGTTACCGCTTCTGACGGCAGAACAACTGGATGTGGTATGGCAATCCTGACCGACTGGCCGTGGCAATACTGGGCCAGCCAAACGCCGGACGCCTTAGCGCTGGTTGAGGATGACACCCACTGGGACTGGCAGGGACTCGCCCGGCGGGTGGATGCGCTGGCGGCCAAGTTTACCCGACAGGGCGTCACCGCCGACGAGACGGTCGCGCTGCGCGGAAAAAACAGCGGACAGATGCTGTGCTGCTATCTGGCGTTGCTACAGTGCGGCGCACGCGTGCTGCCGCTCAATCCACAGTTGCCGGAGGCGCTCACCGCGACGCTTCTCCCCGCACTGGATGTCGCGCATGGTCTGTGTCTTCATGGCGATGCATTACCTGCGGCGCGGCACACACTTTCTTTCACAACGGATCCCGATGCGCCTGTCACGCAGATCCGGCCCGACCGATTGCGCTGGCAGGCCGAGCGGCTGGCGACGCTGACGCTGACATCCGGCTCCAGCGGCACGCCAAAAGCCGCGGCCCACACGTTCGCAGCGCATCTGTCCAGCGCGCAGGGCGTGGTGCAGATGATGGCGTTTTCCGCCGGCGATCGCTGGCTGCTGTCTCTGCCGCTATTTCATGTTTCCGGGCAGGGGATCGTCTGGCGTTGGTTGAGCGCTGGGGCAACGCTGGTTGTCCGTCCGCATCAGCCGTTGGCGGCGGCGCTGCGTGACTGTACGCATGCTTCTCTGGTGCCGACCCAATTGTGGCGACTGCTGTCGGAAAAGACGCTGCCGACGACGTTGAAGGCGGTGTTGCTTGGCGGCGCGACAATCCCGCAGGCGTTGACGCAACAGGCGGAAGCGCTCGGCGTAAGCTGCTGGTGCGGCTATGGTCTGACGGAGCTGGCCTCCACGGTATGCGCCAAGCGCGCCGATGGGCGTCCGGGGGTCGGAGTGCCGCTGCAAGGGCGAGAGATTCGGCTGGCGGGGGACGAGATTCTGCTCCGCGGCAGTACGCTGGCGGCGGGCTACTGGCGCGATGGAAAACTGCATTCACTGATTGATGACGATGGCTGGTTTCATACGCGAGATCGTGGGCAGTTCGCCGCGGGAGAGTGGTCTATTCTCGGGCGTCTGGATAATCAGTTTTTCAGCGGTGGAGAGGGCGTTCAGCCCGAGAATATCGAGGCCGTACTGCTGAGACATCCGGCGATTCAGCAGGCGTGCGTTGTGCCGGTTGAGGACGTGGAATTTGGTCATCGTCCGGTGGCGGTATTGGAAATGACGCAGGCGACGACGCTTGATGAGGTTCGTGACTGGCTTCATCCTCAGCTGGCTGGGTTTCAGCGCCCGGTTGCTTATTACTTACTGCCTGCCGAATTAAAGAATGGCGGGATTAAACTTTCCCGCCAGCAGGTTAAACGTTGGGTCAGTCAGGTCTATCGCCGCAAACCGGCGTAAGACGCTATTTTCCCAGCGCTTTCGCGACGCCTGCGCCATAGGCAGGATCGACGCGGTTAAACAACGCTATTTGCCGATCCTGAATAGCTTCCGGCACTTGCGATAACTCCTCTGCGATGCGCTTGAACATGCGTTGATGCTCTTCAGCGCTGAGCAGATTAAACAACGCGCGTGGTTGCGTGTAATAATCCTCATCCTCGCGGTGGTTCCAATGGTCGGCGCTCCCGGCTAACGTCAGCGGCGGTTCACTGAAGTCGGGCTGTTCCTGAAATACGCCAAAGCTGTTCGGTTCATAAGTCGCGCCATTGCCGCTGTTGCCATCCACGCGCATTGCGCCATCGCGGTGATAATTATGGAACGGGCATTTGGGCGTATTCACCGGTATTTGATGGTGGTTAACCCCCAGGCGGTAGCGAGCGGCATCGCCGTAGGAGAACAGGCGACCTTGCAACATTTTGTCGGGCGAAAAGCCAATACCGGGGACCACATGCGCGGGGTTGAAAGCAACCTGCTCCACTTCAGAGAAGTAGTTCTCCGGGTTGCGGTTCAGTTCAATGTAGCCGACGTCGATCAGGGGGTAGTCCCCGTGCGGCCACACTTTTGTCAGGTCGAACGGGTTGTAGGGAACGGTTGATGCCTCCGCTTCCGGCATGATTTGTACCTTCAGGTTCCAGCGCGGGTAGTCCCCGTTTTCGATGGCGTCAAACAAATCACGCTGTGAACTTTCCCGATCTTTACCCACTAACGCTTCCGCTTCCTCGTCCATCAGGTTTTTAATGCCTTGCTGGCACTGAAAATGGAATTTCACCCAGAACCGTTCATTGGCGTCGTTTATGAAGCTGAACGTGTGACTGCCGAAGCCGTGAATATGGCGATATGACGCGGGCAGGCCGCGATCGCTGAAATCGATGGTCAACTGGTGCAAGGATTCAGGTTGTTGGGAAAAAAAGTCCCATTTGTAGGTGGGATTGCGCAGGTTGGTATGCGGATCGCGCTTAACGACGTGGTTGAGATCCGGAAATTTCAGCGGATCGCGCAGATAAAAGACCGGCGTGTTGTTACCAACCAGATCCCAGTTGCCTTCTTCCGTGTAAAACCTCATCGCGAAACCGCGAATATCACGTTCGGCATCCGCTGCGCCGCGCTCCCCGGCAACGGTAGAGAAGCGGATGAACATGTCGGTTTTCTTTCCTATTGAGGAAAAAACCTTTGCGCGGGTATAACGCGAAATGTCATGGGTGACGGTAAAAGTGCCGTATGCGCCGGAGCCTTTGGCATGCATACGACGCTCAGGAATCACTTCACGGTCAAAATGCGCCAGTTTTTCCAGAAACCAGACATCTTGCAAGAGCATAGGGCCGCGTGGCCCGGCGGTGATTACGTTATTATTATCTACAACGGGCGCACCCGCTACGGTTGTCAGTTTTTTCTTGTCCATCATTGCTTCCTTATCTCTGCTCACGAAATTTCCGTATTAATACTATTGTTCATTACAGGGTTTTTGGTCAAATTGACAGCACTTATTTCTTGTTATTGGTAACCCGTCTTAATGGCTTTGTTTCCCTCATGATATTTCAGGCCGACGCCACTTAAAGAGGGATGTATGGCGCGGTGTGACGCGCTGGCATGGTGTCTTGCCAGACGAACGGTTTAACAAATTTGATTATTAAGGCGAAAATCCCGATATGGGGCGATTTCATGCTGGAGTGATGTGGGGTTTGGAGTAAAATCGGCGGCGATGCCATTTTATCTTTGCATGTGCGTTTAATGACTGTTTGAAGGATATTGAAAATGAAAAAGTTTGTCGTTGCCTGTGCGGGAGTCCTACTGCTTGCCAGTGCTTCTGTACATGCGATTAGTCTTTCCGGGGAAGCGGGTCGTGATTATGCCGGCGCCAATGCGGGTTTCGGTCTGGGCATTCCGGGCCTTTCCGGTAGTGTCAGCTATGCTCACGGCGATAACAGCAATGACGTATACGGTTTGGGTTTGGGCTATACCCTGCCTTTCGGCGTGCTAAAGCTGACGGTCGGAGGCAAGGCGCTGTATTTTAATCAGGATCATGGCGACGATGGTTACGGCGTGGCGCTGGGCGGTGGTGTGCAGTGGCCGCTTAGCCGTCAGTTTTCGCTGTATGGCGAAGGGTATTATTCACCAGATGCCTTCTCCAGCCATGTTGATCATTACATCGAAGGGAAAGCCGGCGTTCGTTGGCAGGTTATTGCGCCGCTGAGCGTGGATGTGGGCTATCGCTACATCAATATGGCGCGAGAAAACGGACCGGATAACAAACTGGCCGATTCTGCCTATGTCGGCGTGGGGTTGAGTTTCTAATCGCTTCTCGTCCTTCAGGCGCAGTGCGCTGACGTTCGGTTGTTTAGGAATGGAAAAAAGAAAAGAGCGTAACCATCATCAGTTACGCTCTTTTTTTGCCAGGTTCCATCGCCAGTTAATTGATTGAAGGCAGCCAGCCCGCCACCATCGCGCACTGAATCAGGATAATGCCTACGCCGCTGGCGAAAACCAGCGCCAGCGCCGCCGCGCCGCCGCGAGCCCCACGTGTTTGCGGATGTTGTTTGTGCACCTGCCAGCTCAGAAGAGCGGGGACGAGCAAAGCCAGCACGGCCAGCGCGATCGCCGCATAGCCCAACGCCATGACAAAGCCTTGCGGATAAAACAGTGCGAACACCAGCGGCGGAATAAAGGTTAACAGGCCCGTCTGCGCACGCCCGACGGCGCTATTCTTACGTTTGAACAGGTCGGCTAAATAATCAAATAGTCCCAGCGCCACGCCGAGAAAAGAGGTCGCCAGCGCCAGATCGGCGAACAGGTGAACGGCCAGTTCAACATGCGGGGAAGCGACCAGCGTGCGAATCGCATGCATCAGCCCGTTTAATCCCGCCTGATCGACCACAATGGCATTAAACGTTGAAGAGCTCAGGCTGCCTAAGGTGGCTAACTGCCAGAAAAGATAGGCAATCAGCGGTATCACGCTGCCGATAATGAATATTCGGCGCAGTTTTTGGCTGTCTCCGCCCATATAGTGCACGATACTGGGGATGCTGCCATGAAAGCCAAATGAGGTCAGCACCACGGGCAGGGCAGAAAGCGCCAGCCCCTGTTGCAGCGGCAGCGTTAAGAGGTTGGTTTGCTCAACGTGCGGGAGCATGACGGTCAGCATGATGATGAGCATAAGCACTTTACCGCTGAACAAAAGACGGTTAAACCAATCGACGGAGGCGGTGCCGATACAGACGACGCCGCCGGCAACCAGCGTGAAGAGCAGGATGCCAGTGGACAACGGAAGGTCGTAGCCACTCCATTGATGGATGCTATTGGCCAGCAGTTCGCCGGCGCCGCTGATATAGGCCGCCGTGAGCGCATACATCAGAAAGAGCATACTGAAACCGGTGATCCATTGCCCCCAGCGGCCAAGGTAAATCTTTGCCAGCGTGCCCAGCCCGGTGTGCGATGGCTGATGTTGATACACGTCAACCAGCAACAAGGCGCTGTAACACATCAGTGCCCACAGACCGATTAATATCATCAGCGTGGTACCAAATCCGACGCCGGCGGTGGCCAGCGGCATCGCCAGCATTCCTGCTCCGATTGTGGTGCCGGCAACGATAAAAACACTGCCAAGAGTACGATTTTTCACCTATTCCTCTATGTATAGTCAGGCTATCCCGATATTTTGGGCAGCAGGGTAGAGGATTCAGTCATGTCTGTCAAAACGCTGTTACGAAAGGTGTAATGATATCTTTACGATTTCGCGAGCGTGTGCCGAGCGCCGGTGTTACCGGGCTGACGGAAAGAAAGATTGTGTTTGTACATCCGACTTTTTAAAGTGGTTTCAGGAACGTTATCAGGAGTGAAAAAATGCTTAGGGTCGAGATGTTATGTACCGGCGATGAAGTGCTGCACGGGCAGATTATTGATACCAATGCTGCCTGGCTGGCAGATTATTTGTTTGGACAAGGGTTACCCATGGCCAGCCGGATGACGGTCGGCGACGACCTCGATGCATTGGTGAGCGCTATTACGCAGCGTAGCCAGATAGCCGATATCCTGATTGTGAATGGCGGCCTGGGACCGACCAGCGACGATCTAAGCGCACTGGCGGCGGCGACGGCGGCAGGTGAAGAGCTGGTGGAGCACGCGGAGTGGCTGGTGCGTATAGAAGCCTTTTTTGCCGAACGTGGTCGCGTGATGGCTCCCAGCAATCGTAAACAGGCGCAAATCCCTGCCAGCGCGGAAATGGTGGACAATCCGGTGGGCACCGCCTGTGGCTTTGCGCTGCAATTGAACCGATGCCTGATGTTTTTTACGCCGGGTGTTCCGTCCGAATTTAAGGTGATGGTGGATCAGCAGATTATGCCGCGTCTGCGTGAGCGTTTTGCGATTGCCGATGCGCCGCTGTGTCTTCGTCTGACCACGTTTGGCCGTTCCGAGAGCGATCTGGCGAGTCAGTTGGAT
Source organism: Samsonia erythrinae (assembly GCF_004342665.1). Classification (GTDB taxonomy): domain Bacteria; phylum Pseudomonadota; class Gammaproteobacteria; order Enterobacterales; family Enterobacteriaceae; genus Samsonia; species Samsonia erythrinae. The sequence goes on from NZ_SMBY01000001.1 coordinate 362,515, forward strand.
GGGCTGGCGTTACCGCCGGGCGTGGTGCTGGGTTACCGCTCTTCTATGCCGATCATCGAGCTGAAACTGACCGGCCCGTCGGCACAAAAAGACAAGATGGCACAACTGTGGGAAACGGTGCGCGCCGTCGCGGGTGAAAATACCCTCTTTGAAGGAACGGAAGGGCTGCCTGCGCAGTTGGCTCGACGTCTCGCTGAACGTGATATGACACTGGCGGTGGGTGAACACTTCACGGCAGGTTTACTCAACTGGCAGCTCCAGTCGGCCGCAGTGCCGCTGGCTGGCGGCGAATTGCTGGCGCAGATGCACGATGCCACGCTGTCCAAGGTCGCGGAATATGCATACCATTTGGCGGAGCGTCAGGGGGCGTCGTTGGCGCTGGTCGTGGGAAGGCGAAACGATGCTGAACTGTCACTGGCGCTGCATACGCCCGACGGCACTTTTGCGCAAACGATACAGTTCAACGTCGCGCGTTACAGCCTGAAAACTCATCAGGAAGTGGTTGCGATGCTGGCGATGAACATGCTGCGCCGCTGGCTGAATGGGTGGTCAGTATACGGTGGACACGGCTGGATCTCGGTATTGAGAACGTTATAGAGTAAAAATGTAATAATATTAAACTCATAAAAAATTATGTATGTTCTCTGATTTTTCTGTTTTTCATTTTCTGGCGTTAAACGCTGTGCTGAGGTGGGCGTGACCGTCGGATGAGCCGCATGGACGCGGCGAAAGCCAGTGCCGCGTCGGACAAAAACGTCAGAGACGTTTTTGAACAGCACTTGTGCTGGCCCGAAGGGCGAGTCCCATTCATGGGGCGAGTAAACGCGTCACTGGCGGTCCGAATAACGGGCACGAACGCCGAAGGTACCGCGAAGCGGCACAGCGCCCGCCAAAATAGCCAGAGGTCAAGGAGCTGAGGCGACTGAGCGCTCCTTGTCGGGCGAGTGATGAAATGACAGAAAAGTAGGGGGGTTAGCACGCCCGAAACCATCACATCAATCTAGCATAAGCCTATAAGCCGATGGCTATGCTTACCTGCAAATAAGAAGGCCAGAATCAACGTTCTGGCCTTTTTCACAAGAGAATCAATACAGCAACGAGTAGAGCTGTCGGCGGTAGCGGGCGGCAAGGGCGTCGCTGGTGCCAAGCGCGGCCATGATGTCCATCAGCGTCTTACGCGCATTGCCGTTAGCCGCGGTCAGATCTTTTCTGAGGAACCCCATCAGTAGCTCAAGCGCTTCTTCATTTCGACCGACCTGATGCAGTTGCAGCGCCAACTGTACCGCGAGCTCCGCGTTAGTCGGGTCGGCATCCAATTGCTGCTGTAGCTGCTGAATTTCCGGGGTGTTTGCCGCCTGTTTAAGCAGTTCGATCTGGGCGACCAGACTGTGATAACGGGTATCCTGATCTTGCAAAGGCACGGTGGCCAAGACGGCTTCGGCATCTTCACTGCGGTTGAGTTGAATTTGCACTTCCGCAAGCATCAGGCCGATGTCGCTACGCTGTTGGCTCAACTGCCAGGCCTCCTTCAGCAGTTGCATGGCTTCCGGCAGTTTGTCTTCCTGAATCAGCTGTTGCGCTTGAGCAACTTTCAGATCCTCTTCTTTCGGCAGGGCGCGCTTCAACAATTCACGAATCGCGTCCGCCGGCTGCGGACCCTGAAAACCATCCAGCGGCTGTCCGTCTTTAAACAGATAAACGGTTGGAATTGAACGCAGGCCGAACTGCGCGGCGACGCGCTGCTCGGCATCACAATCAACCTTTGCCAGTATAAATTGTCCGGCGTATTCCTGCGCCAACTGATCCAACACCGGTTCCAGTTCCAGACAATGCTGACTGCGCGCCGACCAGAAGTAAAACAGGACCGGCAGTGTTGTCGAATTTTCCAGGACCTGATGCAGGTTGGATTCGTTGACGTCGATGATGGTGGCTTGTTGTTCTAACATGCGTATTCTCTCTTACTTCATGAATTCGGTTGATTCTTAGATGGGGCCTGTTGGTGTTACTTGCAAGCCTCGTTCAGAGACATCAGCTTCTGCCGTTCCGACCGCGTAATACCTTATCCAGCACGCGCCCCGGCAACAGACGGCGCAGCCAGGTGATGGCGTGAGCCAGCAACGTAACGGGATAGCGCAGTTTGGGCCGCGTGCTTTCCAGCGCATGATGGAGCTTCGGCAGGATCGCTTCCGGCGGCAGCGTAAAGCGTTGGGCGATGCCGGGGTTGGTCACGGGGCTATGCGTTTGCGTCTGTGTCACGTTGTCGGTAAAGCGTGTACCGATCGGACCGGGCTCGATGAGGCTAACGTGCAGGCCGCTACCGGCGAGTTCCATACGTAGCGCATCCGACCACGCCTCCAGCGCATATTTGCTGGCCGCATAGGCGCCGCGCCCCGGTGTGGACACCAGCCCCAGCACGGAGCTGGTCTGGATGATGCGACCTTCACCGTGCGGCAACATCGCCGGGAGCAGCAGCTGTGTGAGCTGGTGCGTGCCGAACAGGTTACTGGAAAATTGTTGCTCAAGCTGCTGGCGTGAAATGGTATTCAACGGCCCGTACAGCCCGTACCCGGCATTATTAAACAAGCCATACAGACGGTTACCGGTCAGTCGGATCACCTCTGCGGCGGCCTGCTCCACGCTGGCGCTGTCATCCAGATCGAGCGTGATGGCCTCCAGTCCTTGCGCGGTTAGACGCGCGACATCCTCGGTGCGACGGCAGGCGGCAATCACACGGTAGCCGCGTTGTTGCAGATCCTGCGCGCTGATGAGGCCAATTCCGCTGGAGCAACCGGTAATGAAAACCGTTTTTTGCATAACTTTACCTAATTCAAAAGCCTATTTATCAAGACTCATGGTTAACTAAGGGTTCCAGCTGCTTCGCCATCCAGTCTGCGATAAACGGTTGGGCATCCCGGGTTGGGTGGATGCCATCTTCTCTCATCCATTCCGGCTTAAGATACACCTGCTCCATAAAGAAAGGCAGCAGAGGAAGCGCAAATTGCTCCGCCAGTTTGGGGTAGATATTGCTGAATGATTCGGTGTAGCGGCGGCCATAGTTCGTCGGCAGGTGGATCTGCATCAGCAGCGGCTGTGCGTTTGCCTGTTTGACCAGCGTGATGATTTTCGCCAGATCCTGCTCGATATTCGGCGCAGGGAATCCACGAAGTCCATCATTGCCGCCCAGTTCAATCAATACCCAACGCGGCTGATGTTGCTTCAACAGCGCGGGAAGGCGAGCGAGCCCCTGCGAAGCGGTATCGCCGCTGATACTGGCATTAACGACGGCGATGCCCTTTTTCTGCGTCTGCCATTGTGTGTTCAGAAGCGCCGGCCATGCGTTAGCGGCCGGCATTTGGTAGCCTGCACTGAGGCTATCCCCTAAAACTAATAAGGCGTCAGCAGCAAAAGCGCGCGCGCTGCATAACCCCAGAAGTAAAAGGACAAAAACATGTTTGCGAAGACCCGCCCAGCGAGCGTCGCGCCGGCGAATACGGCGCTCGTAGAAAACATTCTTGAAGTTCATCATCTTAGTAAGCACGTTGGTCAAGGAGAAAATCGGCTTTCCATCCTTACCGGAGTTGAGCTCATTGTCAAACCTGCGCAGACAATTGCCCTGATTGGGGAGTCGGGCTCTGGAAAATCGACCTTACTGGGGATCCTGGCCGGGCTGGATGATGGCACGGAAGGGAACGTCAGCCTGATGGGCGAATCCCTGAGCGCGCTGGATGAGGAAGGCCGGGCAGCGCTGCGCGCGCGGGATGTCGGCTTCGTTTTTCAGTCCTTCATGCTGGTGCCGACGCTGAACGCGTTGGAGAATGTGCAGTTACCGGCATTGCTGCGTGGTGAAAGCGACGGCCACAGCCGTGCACAGGCGGAACTGCTGTTACAGCAGCTGGGACTGGGCGCACGCCTGCATCATCTGCCCGCCCAGCTTTCCGGCGGCGAGCAGCAGCGTGTGGCGCTGGCGCGCGCGTTCAGCGGTCGTCCGAAAGTGCTGTTTGCCGATGAGCCGACCGGGAATCTGGATCGTAAAACCGGCGAGCGCATCGTCGATCTGCTGTTCTCCCTCAATCGGGATTACGCTACCACGCTGATTCTGGTGACGCACGATGAGCAGCTGGCGGCACGCTGCGAGCGGCGCTTGCGGCTGGTCGACGGCAAGCTGCGGGAGGACGCATGATCTGGCGGTGGTTCTGGCGCGAGTGGCGCTCTCCTTCCTTACTGATTGTCTGGCTGGCTTTAACGCTGGCGGTGGCCTGCGTGCTGGCGTTGGGCACCATCAGCGACCGCATGGAGAAAGGACTCAGCCAGCAGAGCCGTGATTTTCTGGCGGGCGACCGCGTGCTGCGTGCGTCGCGGCCTGTGGCGGAAGCCTGGCTTCAGGAAGCCCAGCAGCGCGGGCTGACGCTCAGCCGTCAGATCTCCTTTATGACCATGACGTTCGCGGGCGATACGCCCCAGCTGGCGCAGGTCAAAGCCACCGATCAGCGCTACCCGTTGTACGGTGATTTGCAGACGCGACCGGAAGGGCTGCATGCGGAGCCGGGATCGGTGCTGGTGGCGCCGCGGCTGCTGGCGCTGCTGGGACTGAATGTCGGCGATAGTCTGGACGTCGGCGATACCTCGCTGCGTATCAGCGGCGAGCTGATTCAGGAGCCGGACGCCGGGTTTAATCCGTTTGAAACCGCGCCGCGGATCCTGATGAATCTGGACGATGTTGAAAAAACGGGGGCGATCCAACCGGGGGGCCGCATCACCTGGCGCTACATGTTTTCCGGCAGTGAGAAGCAAATTAGCGATTTCGGCGACTTCATTAAGCCGCAGCTCAAGCCCGATCAGCGTTGGTACGGCATGGAAGATTCTGAAGGCGCGCTGAGCCAGTCGTTGAAGCGATCGCAACAGTTCCTGCTGCTGTCGGCGCTGTTGACGCTGTTGTTGTCCATCGCCGCGGTGGCGGTGGCAATGGGGCACTACTGCCGTACCCGCTACGATTTGGTCGCCATCCTGAAAACGCTGGGGGCGGGCAGGCAAGCGCTGAGACGATTAATCATCGGGCAGTGGCTGTCCGTGATCGCTCTGGCGGCCGTGTGCGGTGGCCTGCTTGGTCTGGGGTTTGAGGCGTTATTGATGAAGATGCTGGCGCCGGTGCTGCCCGTTTCACTGCCTGCTTCCGGGTTATGGCCATGGGGATGGGCGCTGGGGTCGCTGGTACTGATCTCGCTTTTGGTTGGGCTGCGTCCGTATCGATTGCTGCTGGCGACGCAACCGCTGCGCGTTTTACGTCAGGATGTGGTGGCGAATATATGGCCGCTGCAATACTACCTGCCGATTGTTCTGTTGATTGTCGTGGGGTTGCTGGCGGTGTTGTCCGGCGGCGGTGTGCTGTTATGGGCGCTGCTCGGCGGTATGGCGGTGCTGTCGCTGTTGCTGGGCGTCATCGGCTGGGGCGGTCTGCTGTTGCTCCGGCGCCTGACGCTCAAACAGCTGGCGCTGCGACTGGCGATTAATCGCCTGCTGCGTCAGCCGTGGTCGACGCTCAGTCAACTGGCGGCCTTTTCGTTGTCCTTCATGCTGTTGGCGTTGCTGCTGGTGATGCGTGGTGATTTGCTGGAGCGCTGGCAGCAGCAGCTACCGCCGGGCAGTCCGAACTATTTTCTGCTGAATATCACTGCGGAGCAGGTGCCGCAGGTAAAAGACTTCCTTGACCGACATGGAATAAGGCAGGAACAGTTCTATCCGATTATTCGCGCGCGGCTGACGGAGATTAACCAGCAGGTTGCGACAGAAGTCATTCATGAGGACGATCCGGGGAGTAATACGGTGAACCGTGAACTGAACCTGACCTGGATGAACGGTATTCCGCCGCACAATGTGCTGGTGAAAGGCGAAGCGCCGCAGGCGGGCGAAGTCTCGATGGAAGAGAAAGAAGCCAGGGAGATGGGGATCAATATTGGCGACACGCTAACGTTTACTGGCGATACGCAGCCGTTCAGCGCGACGGTGACCAGCTTCCGTCAGGTGGACTGGGAGAGCCTGCGTCCGAATTTCTTCTTCATTTTCCCGGTAGGCGCGCTGGATAACCAGCCGCAATCGTGGCTGACCAGTTTCCGTCACGATGGCGATGAGAAGCTGATTACGCAGTTGAATCGCCAGTTCCCGACGGTGAGCGTGCTGGATATCGGCAGTATTCTGCGTCAGGTTGGGCAGGTTTTGCAGCAGGTGAGTCGTGCGCTGGAAATTATGGTGGTTCTGGTGCTGTTCTGCGGCATCCTGCTGCTGCTGGCTCAGATTCAGGTTGGCATGCGACAGCGGCGGCAGGAATTGATGGTCTATCGCACGCTGGGCGCGGGGCTACGTTTGTTACGTACCACGCTGTGGTGTGAGTTTGCGGCGCTGGGATTAGTGGCGGGAACGGCGGCGGCGATTGGCGCGGAGTCGGCTCTGTGGCTGTTGCAGCGCAAGGTCTTTAACTTTGCCTGGGAACCGAATATCACACTGTGGATAACGCTTCCGCTCATCGCGGCGTTCCTCCTCTCGCTCTGCGGCGGCTGGCTGGGCCTGCGCCTGTTGCGAGGTAAAGCGCTGTTCCGGCAGTTCGCCGGGTAATATTTATTGACTGAGTGAGCCGCCCTGTGTCGGGCGCGTGTTACGAGGTTGCATGAAATAACAGAATTGTTGCGCACGAAACTGCCTCTAAGCCTACATAAAACGAACTTAAGAGGCAGGGCTAAAGGGGAAATAAATCGCTTTAGGCCAGCTTAGCTGGCCTTTTTACCTTACTGACTGAGGGAACTTCCCGACGCTTCGCCGCCGGTTCCCGTCGCGGTTTTGTGCTTTGCCAGATATTGATGCTGGAAAATACACATGCGGATCGTGTTGCGGTATTCGCCGTTGATGAAAAACTCGTGGATCAGTTCGCCTTCTACCTCGAACCCCAGCTTGCCGTAGATGTGGATCGCTTTCTGGTTTTCCTTATCCACAATCAAATACAGCTTGTAGAGGTTCAATACCGAGAAACCGTAATCCATCGCCAGCTTGGCCGCCGCGCTGGCATAGCCGCGGCCTTGATAGGCCGGATCGATGATAATCTGAAATTCTGCGCGGCGGTGGATATGGTTAATCTCCACCAGCTCAACCAGACCGACTTTGGTTTGCTCGTGCTCAATAATAAAGCGCCGTTCACTCTGGTCATGAATATGCTTGTCGTACAGATCGCTGAGTTCGACAAAGGCTTCATAAGGCTCCTCAAACCAATAACGCATCACGCTGGCATTGTTATCCAACTGATGAACAAACGTAAGGTCGTCCCGTTCCAGCGGTCGTAGCCGAACGGAATTGCTCGTACCGGACATAGTGAATCCTTTTGATTACAGGGGCGTTAGCCGTTGTTGTCAGGGTCACGCGCCAATGCGTCTGTCAATGTTAGCCTATCGCCGGGCAGTCGGGGAGCCTGAATACACAATGTAGAATGAAAAGCCCGGTATTGACGACGACGTGGCGATCCCGGCCGCCATATCGCGAACCGGGCAAACGTTTCTGCCCATTTTACCGCAGGGGAAGGGGGGCGATTACGCTTCTTTGGTTCGCCGATCGAAGGTGGCGCGGGCCTGTTCGATGGTATCGAGGTTCTTCTGAGCCCATATCCAAACGCCACAAAATGCGGCTCCCAGTCCCAGACCGAGGTCCGTCAGGCGGTATTCTACTTTCGGCGGGACAACGGGATGCACCGTGCGGATCACCAACCCTTCGCGCTCCATCCCACGCAGGGTCTGAGTCAACATTTTCTGGCTGATGCCCGGTACTTGTTTCGCCAACTGGGTGAAGCGTAATTCTCCTTGTTCGGCCAACACATCAAGGATAATCATCGTCCACTTATCGGCAATCCGGGCAATCACCTCATTGACCAGCGTTTCGACGCGCGGATCCAATTTTTCTGCTTCGGAGAGCTTTTTCTGTATCTCCGTATGGTTAGCGAGATTTATGGGCATTCATCACTCTCTTTTGGGTAAGTATCTTGGCTCTGGTGCCTTTCTTTCCCTTAGTGTGTGCTTCGCGTTGTTGGGGGTCAAGTGGCCTTATCACGGTATGCCATCACTCTCTAATCACTTACTAAAAGGTATGTATAAAACTTTAAAGTGCCTTCTTCCCAAAAGTTTGTAACGTACTTATTCTCTGTTTCTCACTAGACGAAGGAGAGCAGAATCATGCAATTGACAGGCAATACGATCATTATTACCGGCGGCGGTGCCGGCATCGGACGCGAGCTTGCATGGCGTTTCAATGACCTCGGCAACACCGTTATAGTGACGGGCCGCCGGTTGGCTCCTTTACAGGAAACTATCGCTGGCCGGGAAAATATGCACGCGCTGGCGCTGGATATCGATGATCGAACAGCGATCGATACCGCGGTGCAGCAACTTGTCGCCGAGCACCCGAACCTGAATATCCTGATCAATAATGCCGGCATCATGCGCTACGAAGATCTCCGTACTCAGCGTGGATTAGATGATGCAGAGGCACAGATCGTGACCAATCTGCTTGGCCCCATCCGGTTGACGAATGCATTGATCGATCATCTCAGGCGCCGTCCAAACGCGGCGGTGGTCAATGTTTCCTCCGGTCTGGCGTTTGTGCCGCGCGCGGATGCGGCGGTTTACAGTGCGACCAAAGCGGCCATCCATTCTTATACGATATCTTTACGCCATCAGTTGGAGGGGCAGGTCGAAGTCATCGAACTGGTTCCCCCAGCCGTTCAAACCGAGCTTACCCCGGGACAGTCGACTCGCGAGGGCTACATGCCTCTTGATGCATTTATTGACGAAGTGATGGCCTTGTTCCATGAGAAGCCCACGCCAAACGAAATCGTCGTGGAGCGCGCCCAAGTTCAGCGTCTGGCGGAACAGACGTTTCGCTTCGAACAGGTATTCGAGCGTATTAACCCCCGCTCCGCCTGAACGTAACACGTCGCCCCATCGTGTGTGGGAGGTGGAAACCATCATCTCCCGCGGCTAGTTGGCTGGCTGGAGGACGTTTACACATCAGGCGGGGCGGGAGAGTGTGGTCAGGCCCTGCGACAGAGCCTGATGAAGGGGATAAGCGGACAGACTTACTCGGCGGCGTAACCCTGCGGGGGAATACGCACGCTGTCCAGCCAGGCTTGATTATCACGCATGATGAGCCTGCCGTTCAGGAACCAGTTAATGACCATCGGGTAAATCGTGTGCTCCTGCGTTTTCACGCGTTCGCTCAACGTCTCTTCCGTGTCATCACTGAACACCGGCACCTTCGCTTGCAGAATCAAGGGGCCGCCATCCAGTTCATCCGTAACAAAATGCACCGATGTGCCGTGTTCCCGATCGCCATTTTCCAGCGCCTTGCGGTGCGTATGCAAGCCGGGGTAGTTGGGCAACAGGGAAGGGTGAATGTTAAGCATCTTGCCTGTAAACTGCGCGACGAATTCCGGGCTGAGGATCCGCATATAACCGGCTAACACCACCAGCGACGGTTTATACTGTTCAATCTCGTTTGCCAACGCGGCATCAAATGTGGCGCGGTCGGCAAAATCTTCCGGGTTCAGAACGCATGTGGGGATCCCGGCCTCCTGCGCGCGCGTTATCCCGTAGGCTGCCGCATTATTGCTGAATACGGCGGCGATATTCCCTTTAACGCGTCCATTTTTGCAGGCGTCGATCAACGCCTGCAAGTTGCTGCCATGACCTGATATCAGAACAACGATGTTTTTCATCAGTTAATAACCACTGAGTCTCCGGCATCGGTTTGAGTAATGACGCCGATTTTCCATGCACTTTCACCGCTGCGGTTAAGGAGTGCAACGGCCTCGTCTGCCTGTTTGGCGGGCAGTACGATGATCATACCAACACCGCAGTTGAAAGTGCGATACATTTCGTGGCGACTGATATTGCCGGCCTGTTGCAGCCAGTTAAAGACGGCTGGCCATTGCCAGCTGGATTCGTCAATGGTTGCCTGCATGCCTTCCGGCAGCACGCGTGGAATGTTTTCCCAGAAGCCGCCGCCGGTCAGGTGAGAAATCGCGTGCACATCGACTTTTTCAATCAGCGACAGTACCGATTTTACGTAGATTTTGGTCGGCGCCAGCAGGTGATCGGCCAGCGGCTTGCCTTCCAACTGGAACTGTTCCGGATCGGTATTGCTGACGTCAAGCACTTTGCGTACCAGTGAATAACCGTTTGAATGTGGGCCGCTGGAGGCGAGAGCAACCAGAACATCGCCGTGCTGCACGCGACTGCCGTCGATGATGTCTGATTTTTCGACCACGCCGACGCAAAAACCGGCAACGTCGTAGTCTTCGCCGTGGTACATCCCCGGCATCTCAGCGGTTTCGCCGCCGACCAGCGCACAGCCTGATTGTTTACAGCCTTCCGCGATACCGGTAATTACGCTGGCAGCGGTATCGACATCCAGTTTGCCGGTGGCGTAATAGTCGAGGAAGAACAGCGGTTCCGCGCCCTGAACGACCAGGTCGTTCACGCACATCGCAACCAGATCGACGCCAATCGTATCGTGGCGTTTCAGATCCATCGCCAGACGCAGTTTGGTGCCGACGCCATCAGTGCCGGAAACCAGAATCGGTTCGCGGTATTTTTGCGGCAAAGCGCACAAGGCGCCGAAACCACCCAGCCCACCCATAACTTCCGGACGACGAGTCTGTTTCACTACACCTTTGATACGGTCTACTAATGCGTTGCCTGCATCAATATCCACGCCTGCGTCTTTATAGCTGAGAGAGGTTTTGTCGGTCACTGCGGAGTCCCCACGAAGGTTACGGTTTGTATTCAAAACAGACTTTAGATTTCAGAAAACACGCGGCGGTTAACATCGCGCGCGCTGATTCTAACAGTGTAGGCAATCGTTTGCGAGCGATGCGTCGCTGGCTGGCGATTTTTCGCCATTGGCGGCAATTTCCCTTATCGGTTGATCTGGATCAGGCTTAATCATGTGGCGCTAAGTAAAAAAAGCGGTATAATCCGGCGATTTTTTTTACGACGGGCTTCCATGCCCGCCGCCCTGCGGGCCGCCGCAAGCGGTGTTTAAAAAACGCGTTTGGCGTTTTTGTCCGTCCACTAGCCGATGGGGAGATAATGATGAAGATCGTCGAGGTGAAACACCCGCTCGTCAAACATAAACTGGGTTTGATGCGTGAGAACGATATCAGCACCAAGCGTTTTCGTGAACTGGCTTCCGAGGTGGGGAGTTTGTTGACTTATGAAGCCACCGCCGATCTGGCCACCGAGAAAGTCACCATTGATGGTTGGTGTGGTCCGGTTGAAGTCGATCAGATCAAAGGCAAAAAAATTACCGTTGTGCCGATCCTGCGGGCAGGGTTGGGGATGATGGAGGGCGTGCTGGAAAACGTCCCCAGCGCGCGTATCAGCGTCGTTGGTATTTACCGTAACGAAGAGACGCTGGAGCCAGTGCCTTATTTTCAGAAACTGGTTTCCAATATTGAAGAGCGTATGGCGCTGGTGGTTGATCCCATGCTGGCGACCGGCGGTTCAATGATTGCGACGATAGATCTGCTAAAAAAAGCCGGCTGCCACAGTATTAAAGTGCTGGTATTGGTCGCTGCGCCGGAAGGGATTGCCGCGCTGGAAAAAGCGCACCCGGATGTTGAACTGTATACGGCGTCGATTGATAACGGTCTCAACGAACAGGGCTACATCATGCCGGGCCTGGGCGATGCGGGCGATAAAATATTTGGTACCAAATAACCGGTAAGCCGACTTGATAGTCGGCTTTTTTTTGGCGTGAGCCCGTTCCCGTCAGACTCAGGCCGCGTGCGCGTTGGTTGCACAGGGTTCGAATAGAGCGGGATAGCTACAGCCGCGGATTTGCTCCCCGCATTTACCACCGCACGCGGTTTTTAGGATATCCCCGGTCAGACGCTATGGCGTCGTGCATCCGGGTGCCATAACCGGTGCGGGAAGATCAGCACAACAAATAGCAACATTACAGAGGATATGAAGATGACTCGTCGCGCCATCGGCGTCAGTGAACGGCCCCCTTTGCTACAGACCATCCCGTTGAGCTTCCAACATCTGTTCGCGATGTTTGGCGCTACCGTTCTGGTGCCCATCCTGTTCAAGATTAATCCGGCGACCGTACTGTTGTTCAACGGTATCGGCACGCTGCTCTACCTGATTATTTGCAAGGGAAAAATCCCGGCTTATTTAGGGTCGAGCTTTGCGTTTATTTCTCCCGTCTTATTACTGTTGCCTTTGGGCTATGAGGTCGCGCTGGGTGGCTTCATTATGTGCGGCGTGCTGTTTTGTCTGGTCGCGCTGCTCGTGAAAAAAGCAGGGACTGGCTGGCTGAATGTCCTGTTTCCTCCGGCTGCCATGGGGGCGATTGTCGCCGTTATCGGCCTTGAACTGGCAGGCGTGGCGGCGGGTATGGCGGGGTTGCTGCCCGCCGATGGCGCATCTGTCGATACCACGGCGGTAACGATTTCACTGGCGACGCTGGCGGTGACGATTTTGGGTTCCGTGCTGTTTCGCGGGTTTCTGGCGATTATCCCCATTTTGATCGGCGTACTGGCTGGCTATGCGCTGTCGTTTGCGCTGGGCGTGGTGGATCTGACGCCGATTCGCGAGGCGCACTGGTTCGCGTTGCCGACATTTTATACGCCGCGTTTCGAGTGGTTCGCCATTCTGACGATCCTGCCGGCCGCGCTGGTGGTGATTGCGGAACACGTCGGGCATCTGGTGGTGACGGCGAATATTGTCAAGAAAGATCTGATGCGTGAACCGGGTCTGCACCGCTCCATGTTCGCCAATGGCATTTCTACCGTGCTGTCCGGTTTCTTTGGCTCCACGCCGAACACGACCTACGGCGAAAATATCGGCGTACTGGCGATCACCAAAGTGTATAGCACCTGGGTTATCGGCGGCGCGGCGATCCTCGCGATTCTGCTTTCCTGCGTCGGGAAATTGGCGGCGGCGATTCAGGCGGTGCCGGTTCCGGTGATGGGGGGCGTTTCTCTGTTGTTGTACGGCGTGATTGGCGCATCGGGCATCCGCGTGCTGATCGAATCTAAAGTGGATTACAACAAAGCGCAGAACCTGATTCTGACCTCGGTGATCCTGATCATCGGCGTGAGCGGGGCGAAAGTACATCTGGGGGCGACGGAACTGAAAGGGATGGCGCTGGCGACGGTGGTCGGCATCGGCATGAGTCTGGTGTTTAAAGTCATCAGTCTGATGCGCAAAGAGGAAGAAATCCTCGATGCGCCGGAAGAGAACGACGCGCGTTCCTGATGGCACGCCGCCGTTTCCCTGTTGAGGACTGCGGATCGCGCCCTCAACAGGGCCGGGTTTCTGTGATAGACTCAACCTGTTTTCCTGCCCGTTTTGCTTGAGGTGATTCTGAACACGCCGGCACAGCTTTCATTGCCACTCTATTTACCGGATGACGAAACGTTTGCCAGTTTCTATCCGGGTGAAAACGCGTCGCTTCTTGCCGCTATCAATAATGCTTTGTATCAGGAGCATGGCAGCTACATCTATTTTTGGTCACGCGAAGGCGGCGGGCGCAGTCATTTACTGCACGCGGCGTGCGCCGAACTGTCGCGTCAGGAACGGGCGGTCGGCTATGTACCGCTGGATAAACGCGCCTATTTTGTGCCGGACGTGCTGGAAGGCATGGAGCAACTGGCGCTGGTGTGTATCGATAACATCGAATCCATCGCGGGCGACGAAGAGTGGGAAATGGCGGTCTTTAATCTGTATAACCGCATTCAGGAAACGGGGCGCGCCCGTTTGTTGATCACCGGCGATCGTCCTCCACGCCAGTTGAACCTGCACTTGCCCGATCTGGCTTCTCGCCTCGACTGGGGACAAATTTATAAGCTGCAACCCTTGTCGGATGAAGAGAAAGGCGAGGCGCTGCAACTGCGAGCCAGACTACGCGGGTTTGAATTACCGGAAGACGTGAGCCGTTTTCTGCTAAAGCGTCTGGATCGGGAAATGCGCACGCTATTTATGACGCTCGATCAGCTTGACCATGCTTCCATCACCGCACAGCGCAAGCTGACCATCCCGTTCGTGAAAGAGATCCTCGGGCTATAACCGAGGATCGAATCGGCTACAGAATGTCCAGCACCTGTTCCGGCGGACGCCCGATCCTTGCCCGGTCCTTTACCACCACGATGGGACGCTCAATCAGCTTCGGATTTTCGATCATCGCCTGAATCAACTGCGCCTCAGTCAGCGTCGGCTCGGACAGGTTCAACTGCTGATAGATCTCTTCTTTGGTTCGCATCAGCTCGCGCGCGCTGTTAAAGCCAAGTTTTCGGATTAACTGCACCAGCGTGGCGGCATCGGGCGGCGTATCGAGATAAAGCACGACGTCGGGCGTAATGTTATGTTCCTGCAACAGCGCCAGCGTTTCACGGCTCTTGGAACAGCGCGGGTTATGGTAAATCGTCACGGACGGGTGCGCGGAAGACGTTGTCATGGTGATGCTCCTTATCAGGATTTCTGGTATTGGCGGAAACGTTGTTGCAACTGGCGTAGCTGGTCGATGCGGGCGTCGTAGCGCGCCTGTTCCAGACTGCCCAATTTGACCAGCGAGCTGGCGTTGCTCAATAACTGGATCGCCTGATCGAGCTGACCGCTCAGCGCCAGACTCTCTGCGCGTGCGGCCAGTTCTTCCGCTCGCAGCCCACGTGCGGCGGCGGCCTGCGCCAGCAGTTCCCAACCATTGGGATCGTCTGGGTGCGAGTAGGTGTAGCGATACAGGATCTTGCTGGCTTCCGCGGGCTGTTTTCCTTCCACATAGGCATTCGCCAGATTAAGCTGGAGTACCGGGTTAGTCTGTATCCCTGAGACGTTTTGTAGACGGCTAATCGCCTGCGCGGCGCGATTTTGTCCCAGATCGATATCGGTCATCATATCCAGAAACCACGGGTTTGTCGGTGCGCTGGCGAGCAGCGGTTGCAGCCTGTTGCGCGCCTCATCGTACTTTTTCGCCTGATAAAACTGAATAACGCGACCATACTTCGCGGCCAGCTGTTCTCTCACGTTCCCCTTTTCCCATTGCTCCAGCAGATCGTCGCTCAGTGGACGATCCGGCGAACCATACATGCCAAATGTGCGTATTTTGGCGAACAAGAAATCCTGAGAAGACTGAACGGGCGTTGAGCGCATCTGGTTGGCGCGGTTGCGTGCGTCGGACAGGCGGCTTTCCGGTAAGGGGTGAGTCAGCAGCATTTCCGGCGGTTTTGACGCATAGCGCGACTGGTCTGCCAGTTTTTGCAGGAAATTCGGCATCGCCTGCGGATCGAACCCGGCGCGCTGCAACACCTGAATACCGATACGGTCAGCCTCTTGCTCATTTGCCTGGGTAAAGGTAATCATCCCTTGTTGCGCCCCCGCCAGCGTGCCGCTGAGCGCCGCCATCCCCAACTGCGGATTGGCCATCGCCAGCAGGATGGAACCGAGCGCGCCGACCCAGGTGAGCGGGGCGCTGCGCTGCTGTGATTCCATGCTGCGAGCCAGATGTCGCTGGGTAACATGAGAGATTTCATGTGCCAGCACGGAGGCGAGCTCGCTTTCGCTATCGGCATAGCGAAACAGCGCGGAATGCAGTACCACGTTGCCGCCGAAGAAGGCGAAGGCATTAATCTCATCATTACGGATGAGGTAAAAGTGGAACGGCGTACGCACCGAATCAGCCCGTTTGACCAGTCGGTTGCCGAGTTGATTAATGTAATTGGAGAGCAGCGGATCGTTGATAAGCGGCGCGCCGGCCCGCAGTTGACGGACGTAGAAATCGCCCATCGCCAGTTCCTGATTGATACTGAGCGTACTGCCCGCGGTGGTGCCGATGTCCGGCAGCCGATCCTGCGAATCGGCCTGTGCGGGAAGGTTGCCAGCCAGTAACGCCCCAAACAGAACGGACATGACCGTTTTTCTTAACCGAATAGACATAACGGAAGATAACCTTATCAACAGCTAACGAGAAAGGGTTCTTCCACTATCTTAGCCAGCGGCGTCAGACAAAGAAATGCCTGCGTGGGAAAAACGTGGCGAAGAGGGAATATGTCAGAGAAAACCGGCACGTATGATGGTGCCGGTAGACGTTGGAAAAATGCGAATCAGGCGTTTTTTAAATAATCGAGTACGATGTCGTGATGGTTGCTGGTTTTGAAGTCGTCAAAGACCTTTTCCACCTTGCCGTTTTCATCCAGCAGAAAGCTGATGCGATGAATGCCGTCATAGGTTTTCCCCATGAAGGTTTTTTCTCCCCAAACCCCAAAGCCTTCCGCAACTTGATGATCTTCATCAGACAGCAAAGTGAAGTTTAAAAGCTCTTTTTCGGCAAAGCGGGACAGCTTTTCGGGTTTATCCGTGCTGATACCCAGCACTTCAACGCCATATTTTTTCAAATCATCCATGTTATCGCGCAGGCCGCAGGCTTGAACCGTGCACCCTGGCGTCATGGCTTTAGGGTAGAAATACACCAACACTTTCTGTCCCTGGAAGTCGGTTAAATTTATTGGTTCGCCATCCTGGTCGGGCAAACTAAATTTCGGTGCAATATCACCGGCTTTCAGTGTGTTCATCACGACTCTCCGTCTTTTTCTATCATGCTGTGGATATACCCATAATCTGGCAACGTGCGCTACTGGGCATAGTTAACGACGCTAATACTGCCTTGTGCGTGCAATTCTGTACATAGCTGATGAAAGGCTGGCTCAATAATTGAACCATTGAGCAGTACAGGGCTGTGTGCGGTAATCTGAATATACAGCTGCGGCGGTTTATCGCCCTCCGCCGGCTGCGTTTTGGAGACCAGCTCGGCAATATTCAACTGGTGCGAATCAAGCAGGTTAGTAAAGCGTTCAATAATGTGGGGGGAGTCGATGACATCGACCTTCACCCATACTGTCGAAGGCATCGGCTGGCTGGCCTGCGACTCGGTGCGCTTCATCACGATCAGCAAATCCATTTCCGCGCCTTTGAGCGGCAGAGTGGACTCAATCAACGTTATCGCGTTCCAACTGCCGGAAAGCAGCATAATAAAGGTGAACTCTTTGCCCAGGATGGCAAGACGGCTATCTTCGATATTGCAGCCGCAGCTACTCACGTGACGGGTAATCGCGTTGACAATCCCGTGGCGATCGACGCCCAGCGCGGTAATAACCAGATAGTGTTCTTGTGAACTTGGCAACATATGCTTCCTGTCTTTTTTCCCATTAATCACATGGTAAACATAAAAAATTGCCGGGAGCAATTTTTAACGCCGCTTGCGGCGGCCCGCAGGGCGGCGGACAGGGAGAGTCCGCCGTAAAAAGTCGGGAGCAATTTTTAACGCCGCTTGTCGGTTCTTTTTCGCCAAAACCTCAGAAGCATTTTTAATTTCGTCTGGCCCATCATAAAAAAAGCAGCGTCAGGTGGCGACAACGCCCTTGTCCGCTTGCTTTTGCATAGAAGTCAAAAGTACCATGAAGTACTTGTTTGTGGAGGGGATGGCCAATGTTTACGGGAAGTATTGTTGCGCTGGTTACGCCGATGGACGCCAAAGGCGCCGTCGACCGGGCGAGCTTGAAAAAACTGATTGATTATCATGTCGCTAGCGGTACATCGGCGATTGTCTCTGTCGGCACGACGGGGGAATCCGCTACGCTGAGCCATGACGAGCATGGTGATGTCGTCATGCTGACGCTGGAGCTGAGTGACGGACGCATTCCGGTTATCGCGGGTACGGGCGCTAACGCCACGGCGGAAGCCATTTCGCTGACCAAACGTTTCCATAACACGGGCGTCGTTGGCTGTCTGACGGTCACCCCGTACTACAATAAACCGACGCAGGAAGGCTTGTTCCAGCACTTCAACGCGATCGCCGAACATACCGATCTGCCGCAAATCCTGTATAACGTACCTTCCCGTACCGGTTGCGATATGCTGCCGGAAACCGTCGCCCGCTTGTCCGAAGTAAAAAATATTGTTGCGATTAAAGAAGCGACGGGGAACTTAAGTCGGGTAAGTCAGATCCAAGCGTTGGTGAGTGAAGACTTCATTTTGCTGAGCGGCGATGACGCCAGCGGGTTAGACTTCATGCAGCTTGGCGGTAAAGGCGTGATTTCCGTGACGGCGAATATCGCTGCGCGTGAAATGGCGGAGCTTTGCAAGCTGGCGGCGCAGGGCAATTTTGTCGAGGCGCGCCGTCTAAATCAGCGCCTGATGCCGTTGCATCATAAATTATTTGTTGAACCCAATCCTATCCCGGTGAAATGGGCATGTAAGGCATTGGGACTTGTGGCGAACGATACGCTGCGCCTGCCAATGACGCCGTTGACCGATAAGGGTCAGTCGGTCATGACGCAGGCATTAAAGCAAGCGGGTTTGCTGTAATCGTTAGGGAGATTGAATGACGTATTCATTACAGAAGTCGATGGTGGCAAAGGTCGTTGGCATGTCATTAGTGATGGTGTTGGCGGCGTGCTCCAGCGATCAGCGCTATAAGCGTCAGGTCAGTGGTGATGAATCTTATCTGGAAACACCGGCACCGCATGCGCTGAATACGCCTGCCGGCATGATTTTACCGGTACAGAATGGTAATTATGATATTCCTCCTGCAACCTCGAATGGACCTGTTGGCAAAGCGCTGGATATTCGCCCTCCGGTGCAGCCGTTGTCGCTGTTGAATGGTTCCCGTACCCAGATCGCCGGGAATACGGCAACGCTGCTGTTAGAAAACAGCGCACAGAACAGCCAGCTTTGGCCTCAGATTATCCGCGTCTTGCAAGATAAATCGTTCGCTATCGCCAGCCGGCAGGATGCCAGCCAAACGCTGACGACTGATTGGATCTCATGGCCGCGTGAAGATGAGGAAGTGCCGTATCAGGGGCGTTATCAGGTTTCAGTACAACAGCAGGGCTATCAGATCGCCCTGATCGTGAAGCTGCTGGAGCTACAGTTGAACACGACGCCCGTGACCGATACCGCTCAAACGCAGCGTTATACCGGGCTGATGCTGAATACGCTCAGCGAAGGGTTGGATACGCAGGCCGCCGCACGCGAGAACGCACTGGCTAACCGCACCAGCGGTACGTTGGATGTGCAAAGCGGGGCGGATGATACCGGTCTGCCGCTGCTGATTGTGCGTGGTTCGTATGCTGCGGTGTGGGATCGTTTGCCTGCGGCGTTGGACAAGATCGGCATGAAGGTGAACGATCGCAGCCGTCCGCAGGGATCGATCTCCCTGACGTATAAAGCGCCGGGCAGCGGCACCTGGGAAGACTTAGGTGCGAAAAATCCTGAACTGCCTAACGGTGATTACAAATTGCAGGTCGGGGATTTAGATAACCGTAGCAGCCTGCAATTTATCGATTCCAAAGGGCACACGCTAACGCAGTCGCAAAATGATGCGCTGGTGGCCGTATTCCAGGCGGCGTTCAGCCAATAACGCATAAACCAAGGGTCGGATTATCCGGCCCTTCTTCATTCAATCATTTCTATCCGAATTGACGGACGCCGTTGGCGGCAGTTCGGGAAAGCGTTAAATATACGGGCTGTTTTTTGGGGCCCTCACTGTGTGGAGTAATTAAAGATGCAAAAGCTAGCTGAGTTGTATCGTGGAAAGGCGAAAACCGTCTACACCACCGAAGATCCCGATCTCCTGGTGCTTGAATTTCGCAATGATACGTCAGCAGGAGACGGTGCGCGCATTGAACAGTTCGAGCGTAAGGGAATGGTGAATAACAAGTTCAACCATTTCATTATGAGCAAGCTGGAAGAAGCCGGCATTCCAACGCAAATGGTGAGACTGCTGTCTGACAATGAAGTGCTGGTGAAAAAGCTGGAGATGGTGCCGGTTGAATGTGTCGTGCGTAACCGGGCGGCTGGGTCGCTGGTTAAACGTCTGGGTATTGAAGAGGGAATTGAGCTGAACCCGCCGCTGTTCGATCTGTTCCTGAAAAACGATGCGATGCATGATCCGATGGTGAACGAATCGTATTGCAAGACGTTTGGTTGGGTGAGCGAGGCGCATCTGGCACGCATGAAAGAACTGAGCTACAAGGCGAACGAGGTGCTGAGTAAGCTGTTTGGCGATGCCGGGCTGATTCTGGTTGATTTCAAGCTGGAGTTCGGTCTGTTCAAGGGCGAAGTCGTACTGGGCGATGAATTCTCGCCAGACGGTAGCCGCCTGTGGGACAAGGAAACGCTGAATAAAATGGATAAAGACCGTTTCCGTCAGAGTCTGGGTGGGTTGATTGAAGCGTATGAAGAAGTTGCGCAGCGTATCGGCGTAAAATTAGACTAACTGCGCAATCGTTTACGTTCAGGTCGCGGCTTGCTGACGACTTGAACGTTTTCCAGCTATCGCGCGCGAGCTTTTTATCCCGGTTCTCCCGCCGCATGGCCTGTTGGCCTGCCCCCGACGCTGAATAGTGTTATCATCGCGGTTTTTCAACACTCCTAACCTGATTACTTTCGGCAGACAGATGGCTTATTTCGATCCAACATTGTTAATTCTGCTCGTGCTGGCGGGGCTGGGTATCATCAGCCACAACATGACGGTCACGCTGGCGATACTGGTTCTGCTGGCCGTGCGCATCACGCCGCTGAACAACTACTTCCCGTGGGTGGAAAAATACGGCCTGAGCATCGGCATCGTGATTCTGACGATTGGCGTGATGGCGCCGATTGCCAGCGGAAAAATTACCGCCAGCGAAGTCATGCACTCCTTCCTGCATTGGAAATCCCTGCTGGCGATCCTTATCGGCGTCGTGGTGTCCTGGCTTGGCGGACGCGGCGTGTCGCTGATGAGCCATCAACCTTCTGTCGTCGCAGGGCTGCTGGTGGGTACGGTCATGGGCGTGGCGTTATTTCGTGGCGTCCCCGTTGGGCCGCTGATCGCCGCCGGGCTGCTTTCATTGCTGATTGGCAAAACCTGAATACCACGACAGGTGTAAAGATGTCGCGTGATTTTCTCCACAGCCTGCGCCAGCAACAGCGTTATGGCGTGCGTCGTTTGCTGGTGCTGAGCGGTGAGGCGGACTGGTGTGAAGAACAGGCGCTGGCGCTCAGCCGTTTGTCGGCGGGTGATTGGCTGTGGATCAGCGAGCATGCGCCTGATTTCGCGATCTCGCTGCCTGCCGGTCGCGTGCGAACGCTGCTGGGACGCGAGTTTCAGCATGCGATTTTTGATGCCCGCAGAGGCGTGGATGTCGAGGCGCTGGCGATGCTGTCTGGCACGCTGCGGGCCGGGAGCTGGCTGATCTTACTGGCCCCGCCGTGGCAGACATGGCCGACGTTGCCGGATGAAGACAGCCTGCGATGGTGTGAACATCGGCAGCCGATATCGACTCCGCGTTTTATTGAGCATTTTCAGCGCCATCTGCAGGCAGACGAAGAGGTGGTTATCTGGCGGCAAGGGCGGGAACGGGCGATTCGGCCGCTGGCCGAGAGATCCGACTGGCAGCCCGTTCAGGGTGAGCCTACCGCGCGACAGCAGGGCATTCTGGACGAGCTGGATGCGGCGGCGTCTGGCGTATTTGTGATTACCGCACCGCGCGGAAGGGGGAAGTCGACGCTGGCGGGGATGTTAACGCAGCGTCGCCACGGTGCCTGCTGGATCGTTGCGCCATCCCGTTCTGCGACAGCGGTTCTGCACCAGCACGCGCGTGCCGACGCGCAGTTTTGGGCGCCGGATGCGCTACTGGCGCACTGCCGTCTGCATGGTGCCCCTGATATCGACTGGCTGCTGGTTGATGAGGCGGCGGCACTCCCGTCCTCCTTGCTCACCTCGCTGCTGCCGTATTTTCCCCGGGTTCTGCTGACGACGACGGTACAAGGCTATGAAGGTACGGGGCGGGGGTTCTTGTTGAAGTTCTGCGCCGCGTTGCCGCAGTGTCGCGTCTTTACGCTGGACGATCCTCTGCGCTGGGCGGTTAACGATCCGCTGGAGCGGGTGCTGGATCAGGTGCTGCTGTTTAACGACCCCATCGCGCTATCTTCCCCATCGGATCGCGCGGACGATGAACCGACGCCCGCCGACTGGGACATTCGCACTGAATGTGCCGACGACTGGCTGACATATCCCGAACGTTTAACCTGGTGTTATGCGCTACTGTGCAGCGCACATTACCGTACCTCTCCGCTGGATTTACGTCGCCTGATGGATGCGCCGGGAATGCATCTTGCCAGCGTCCGGATCGCGGGGGAGATACGCGGCGTCGTGTGGCTGGTGGAAGAGGGAGGGCTGCCAGCCTCGTTGGCGCACGAAATCTGGGCCGGGCGTCGGCGCCCGCGCGGTAATCTGGTGGCGCAATCGCTGGCGGCGCATGCCGGGTTGTGGCACGCACCGACGCTGCGCGCTCGCCGTGTGAGTCGTATTGCCATCGCATCATCCTGCCGTCGGCTTGGGATCGGTAAGGCGTTGATCGCCCATCAACGGCAAGAAGCGCAGCAGCAGGCGCTGGATTATCTGTCGGTCAGCTTTGGCTATCAGCCCGATTTGTGGGCATTTTGGCAGTCGTGCGGTTTTCAACTGGTTCGCATCGGTAGTCATCTGGAAGCCAGCAGTGGCTGTTATAGCGCCATGGCGGTATTGCCGCTGAGTGAAGCAGGGCGCCGTCTGGCGGAGCAGGGAAGCCGGCAACTGGCGCGTGACTGGCCTTGGTTGCAACGCCTGATCCCGCTGGCGCTTGCGTTGCCGCAGACGGAAGATGCCGGGCTGGATGATGACGACTGGCGCGCGCTGGCGGGATTTGCCTTTGCGCAGCGCCCGATGGAGGCCAGCTTTGCCGCGCTTTGTCGCTTGCTGGAGCGCCTCCCGTTGCGGCTGCCAGCGTTGCGTCTGCTGGCGGAAAAACCGGATGACATCGAGCGGATAGCCGTCACGCTGGGACTGGCCGGCAAGAAGGCGCTTGTGAAACGCTGGCGGGAGGAAACCGCCGGCGCGCTGTTCGCTCTTGATGCGCAACGGTGTGAGCGCTGGCGCGAGTGGGCACTGCCGGCCTCATCGGTGGGCGAGGTGCCGGACGGCGACTCTTCCGTAACGGCGGATTAGCGCGGAAAACCGGGCGAGATCGTTCCTGTGAGTGCCAATATCACGGTCAGAGATATCCTATCCGACCGCGATGAAGGATGGCGATCAGACGCGTTCGACGATCATGGCGATACCTTGCCCGCCGCCGATGCACAGCGTCGCCAATCCCAGCGTTTTGTTATAGCTGTGCAGCGCATGTATCAGCGTGACGAGAATACGCGCGCCGCTCGCGCCGATAGGGTGGCCTAACGCAATCGCGCCGCCGTTGACGTTCACTTTTTCCGGATCGAGCTGGAGATCGCGCTGGACAGCCAGAAACTGCGCAGCGAAGGCTTCGTTAGCTTCAATCAGGTCGATATCGCCGATCGTGAGCCCGGCTTTGAGCAGCGCCTTCTGCGTTGCCGGAATCGGCCCCAACCCCATGACGTCGCTTGGTACACCGGCTGATGCCCAGCTACGGATGCGCGCCAGCGGTTTGATACCCTGCTTTTTCGCCTCGGATTCGCTCATAAGCACCAGCGTCGCGGCGGCATCGTTAATGCCGGAAGCATTGCCTGCGGTGACGGTGCCGTGTGCGGAAAACGCTGGACGTAACGCCGCCAGCGACGACAGTGTAGTATCTGCCCGCGGGTACTCGTCCCGATCGAAAATCCGCGTCTCTTTTTTGCCGCGCAGCGACAGCGGCGTGATTTCCGCGTTGAAACGGCCACTTTCGATGGCGGCGACGGCTTTCTGCTGCGACGCCAGCGCGACCCGATCCTGCTCTTCACGTGTAAGCTGATAACGTTCGGCGATATTCTCCGCTGTCGTCCCCATATGATAGTCGTTAAAGGCGCACCACAGACCGTCGTTAATCATGATGTCAACGAGCTTGCCGTTGCCCATCCGATAGCCATGACGCGCTTTTTCCAGCAGATAAGGGGCTGCGCTCATGTTTTCCATCCCACCGGTGACGCAAACCTGATTATCCCCAGCCAAAATAGACTGCGCGCCCAGTACAACCGCTTTCAGGCCGGAGCCACAGACCTTGCTGACGGTCAAGGACGGGGTTGAAAAGGCGATACCGGCAGCCTGGCTGGCCTGATGCGCCGGGTTTTGCCCCAGACCCGCTTGCAGCACGTTGCCGAGAATCACCTCGTCAATCGCCAGCGTTTCCGGCAGCGTCGACAGGCAGTCGCGAATGGTCGCGGACGCCATCTCAATGGCGGAGGTATTGGCCAGACTGCCTGCGAATTTACCAATCGCGGTGCGTTTGGCGCTAACAATAACTACGGAATTATTCATGGTGGTCTCAGTTAATGAAGGCTAAAGGGTTTTAAGTCGGCGGATACGGTAAAGTTCGCTTCGGTTTTCTGGCGCAACGCGTCCACGGTGATGTCGGGGCTGATCTCGGTCAGCACCATTTGCCGGTCGATAAACTGGAAGACGGCGAGCTCGGTGACGACCATGCTGACTTTATTGGCGGCGGTCAGCGGGTAGGTGCACTGGTGCAATAGCTTCGCATCGCCATTTTTGGCGCAGTGTTCAAGCGCGATGATCACTTTCTTCGCACCGACGACCAGATCCATCGCGCCGCCCATACCGGGTACCATTTTCCCCGGCACCATCCAGTTGGCCAGGTTGCCCTGTTCATCTACCTGCAACCCTCCAAGCACGCAGACATCAACGTGGCCGCCGCGGATGAGCGCAAAAGAAAAGGCGCTATCGAACATCGACGCGCCGGGCACCATGCCGCACGGCTGGCCGCCTGCGTTCACCAGGTTGCCGTCGGGTTCGGTAACTGCGCCAAGACCGAGGAAGCCGTTCTCTGACTGGAACGTCACTTCAATGCCCTGCGGTACGTAATTCGC
This sequence comes from Samsonia erythrinae, assembly GCF_004342665.1. Taxonomy (GTDB): domain Bacteria; phylum Pseudomonadota; class Gammaproteobacteria; order Enterobacterales; family Enterobacteriaceae; genus Samsonia; species Samsonia erythrinae. The sequence goes on from NZ_SMBY01000001.1 coordinate 387,402, forward strand.
CACTTTGGTCGGCAGACCAATGCCCAAATTCACCACGTCGCCATTTTTCAGCTCCAGCGCGACGCGGCGGGCAATTAATTCTTTTGCATCCATTATTTTTCTCCCAAATAAAGGTGATCGACTAATGCCGCTGGGGTGACAATACATTCCGGTGCCAGTTGACCGACGGGAATAACCTGTTCACATTGTGCAATTACCTTTTCTGCGGCCAGCGCAATTAATGGGTTAAAATTACGTGCGGTGAGGTGATAAATAAGGTTTCCACGGGTGTCGGCAATACTGGCCTGTAATATGGCGAGATCTGCCTTAATCGGCAGTTCTAATAAATAAGTAATACCGTTAATCGTTATTTTCTGTTTATTCTTTTCGACGACGGTGCCGACGCCGGTTGGCGTCAAAAAACCGCCCAGACCCGCGCCGCCGCTGCGGATGCGTTCTGCCAGCGTCCCTTGTGGAACCAGCTCTACGTCTAATTCGCCGGCGAGCATGCGACGTCCGGTTTCCGGATTGGTGCCAATGTGTGAGGTAATCAGTTTTTTTACCTGACCACTGGCAATTAATGGCCCGATTCCGGTATCGACAAAGCCGGTGTCATTTCCTATCAGGGTTAAATCAGAGACGCCGGATTTAATGATTTCATCTACCAATAATTTCGGTGTTCCGATGCCCATAAAACCACCGAACAGGATTGTCATTCCGTTATATAAATAAGAACGGAATTGGCTGGCATCAATGATTTTATTTTTCATTGTACTATTACTCTGAAATATGGCCGCAAGCCGACCCCACAGATAAATAAATACCTGTTAATGTCAGAGAGGGTTGCGGCGAGTGTTAATGGCGAGACGGAGGGTAGGAGGAAATAGTCCTACCCTTTATTTTCATCGCCAGATTAAATATCGATATCCAGTATGGCTGAGCTTAACCCTTTACCATGCATATCCAACGCCAGCGAACGCGTAACCCCGCCGCCCAGCGCGCCGTACATGACGAAATTCAACGCGCCGATGGCGGGCAGCTCGTAGCGGATGACTTCCCCCGTGACGATATCGGCAAACCAGGCTTTCACCTTTTCAGGGGTTATTTTTTCTTTCAGTAATGCATAATCTTCCGCGCGGTAAGCAATCAGCGAAATATTAGAGGTATTTCCTTTGTCGCCGGTACGGGAGTGAGCAATTTCACGCAGTTTCATTAGTTAATCTCCAGATAATCAACGGCAGGGGTGACGCAGACGCGAGGCAGTAGGGTGGAATCCATCGCCAGTATTTCTTTTACCGCTTTGCTGACGCCGCCGCCGCCTGCCGGACCGTTGGTATAAAGGGTTTCGACTTCGTTACCGACTTTGACTGCCTGCGCTCTGGATGTGCAGCGTGCCGCGACGCGTGCGCGAACTTCATAAGGTTCATAGCCTTGAGAACGCTGTGCGCCGTGCAGCGCATCAATGCCAATCAGGTCATAGCGTATTTCCTGTGAATCAAACCGGCATAGCGCGAAGCGACCTTTGACGATGTCCAGCGCCAGACGGCCACGGGCCACGGCACCGGGGCCGGCGTAAGAAATTTCGCCTTCCCCGATGAACCCATCCTGATAACCGACGGATACTTTCAGCGTGTCGGTTTTTGCCCGTCCGATCGCCCCTTGCACGCGCACGCGGTTCTCACCGTCCTGCGTAAACGTGACGTGGCTAAAATCGGCAATGACGTCCGGTGTGATGTAACTGTCTGGACGATGAATTTCGTACAGCAGCTGTTCTTTGCAGGTATCGACGCAGACGCAACCGCCGGAACCTTCAACTTTGGTAATGACCGCGCAGCCATCTTCGGTGATTTCCGCAATCGGGAATCCCAGACGATCGAGGTTGGGAATGTCTTTAAAACCGGGATCGGCATAATAACCGCCGGTGATTTGGCCTGCGCACTCCAGAAGATGACCAATACAGGTGCCTTTGCCCAGATGTTCCCAGTCATCGGCAGCCCAGTTGAATTCGTACATCATGGCGGACAGGAACAGGGACGGATCGGATACGCGACCAGCAATGATCACGTCTGCGCCCTGACGCAGCGCTTCAACCAGCGCGTCTGCCCCCAGATAAGCATTGGCGGAAATGATGTCTTTACCGCAGCGTGATACGGGGTGACCCATCTCATCCAGCTTGGAATCCTGTGCAATCAGCACTGAGTGCACATCATCACCAGTCACGACGGCGATTTTCAGCTTGTCTGCACCAATCTCTTTGGCGATTTCCAGCACGCGCTGGCCGGCGGCGACAGGATTCGCCGACCCCATGTTGGTGATAATCTTGATCCCTTTCTCCAGACAAATCGGCAGTACGGCGTGCATGCGGTCGGCCAGCAGCTCGTTGTAGCCTTTTTCCGGGTTCTGCTGCTTCTGTTTTTGGCCGATGGCGATAGTGCGTTCCGCCAGACATTCAAAAACCAGATACTGAATGTCGCCTTTTTGAGCCAGTTCTACTGCCGGTTCGATGCGATCGCCAGCATAGCCGGCGCCAGAACCAATACGAATTGTCTTCATAAAATTACCTTTATCAATGAAATGTGTCTGTTGGCGTTATCAATGGGAAACGGTGTTTTCCTATAAAGGGAAGACCCCGAAGATGACGCAGGCGAACGTCATGATGACGCTGGCGGCCCAGAGCACAGGAATAGAGAACTTCTGGTGGTCGGCGAGATCGACACCCGCCAGGCTGACCAGCAGGAAGGTGGCCGGCGTCAGCGGGCTGACCGGGAAGCCTGTGGTCATCTGTCCTAATACGGAAGCCTGTGCGACCTGAATCGGCGGTACGCCCAGCATATCCACGGTATGGGCAATGACTGGCATGATGCCGAAGTAGTATGAATCAGGGTCGAATACCAGACTCAGCGGCATGGCGATCAGGCCGACGATAAATGGAATGTGGGAGGCAAAAGACTCCGGTACAAAGCTGACCGCCGAGAGCGACATGGCTTTTAGCATACCGGTGCCGCTCATGATGCCGGTGAACGCACCCGCGGCAAACAGGATGCTGGCCATCATCAGCGCGGCTTTGGCATGGGCATTAATACGTTCTTTCTGCATTTCAACGTTGGGGTAGTTAAACATCAGCGCCAGCGTCAGGGCGATCATGAAGGCGACCGTCGGCGAGATCTTGGTAAATACCATGGTGCCGATAACGGCAAGCACCAGCGCAATGTTGATCCAGAACATTTTCGGGCGACGCAGCGCTTTTTCCGCATCGGTCAACTCTTTCACGTGGTCTTCAGCCGTGATGGATGACGTGCCGCCGGCCAGCGGGTTACCGGATGCCAGCCCAAGACGTTTTTCTTCTTTCTTACCCCAGTAGTAGCCCATGAGCACCATAAAGGCCAGGCCGCAAAGCTGCGCCGGGATAAGTGGAATAAACAGATCATGTGTGGTGGTATTTAACGCAGCGGCGGCGCGGATCATCGGTCCGGTCCACGGCAGGAAGTTAACCCCGGCGCTGAGTGCGGTAATGCCAACCAGAATACGCTTATCCATGCCGAGCTTGTTAAACAGCGGCAGCATCGCGGGAATGGTGATCAGGAACGTCACGGCGCCGTTACCGTCCAGATGCGCAATCAGCGCCAGTACGCCCGTACCAATAATGATTTTAACCGGGCTGGTGCCGACCATGCGTAAGATGCCTTTGATGATAGGATCAAACATGCCGGCATCGGTGACGACACCGAAGAAGGCAATGGCAAACACAAACATCGCCGCCATCGGCGCCAGTTTGGTAATGCCATCGACGACGTATTTTGCGGTATCCGTGCCGCTGCCTGCAACGAGCGCGCCAAGAACGGGGATAACGATCAGCGCCACTAAAGGCGACATTCGTTTTGTCATGATGAAAAATAGCAGGGTGGCTATCGTGAGCACCCCAATGAGAGCTAGCATAAACGTTCCTCTTTAATAATATATTTGTCTGTTGTCTATCCGTTTTATTTACAATAAATTAAACAACTCAATAACAATCCATGTGATTATTAACAAAAGAAATCAGCTCTTTCCCCAGAGTCATTTGATTTTTTGTCTGCGCTAGTTTTATCACCCTCAAGCCTGCTTATACTAACTCGTAATTGAAATGGTTTTATTTGTAAATCTGATGGGTTTGTTTTATTTGTTAATGATATTAATTGTTTTGAATTTTTTATTGTTGTATAACGTGTTGATTTTTAATGAATGATAAGGTGGTTTATTCTGGTTGTTTTTTAAAGTTTGTGATTTATATCCAGAATGTCATATTTTATTTCTGATGGGTTTTTGGTGGGGGTAATTAAATAAATGCGGGGGTGATCATAAAAACTGTATTTGCTTTTTTTTTCTGTTGAATTTATTTCCTGCTTGCCGGAAACTTCATTTTATTTATATAAAAACACTATGAACTTATCGATAAAGCAATTACGGGCCTTTATCGCGCTGACTGAAACCGATAATTTCACTCGCGCCGCCCAAAAAATAAATCTCTCTCAGCCTGCATTTAGCTCATTAATTGCCGGATTAGAGGAAGAGGTCGGCTATCGGTTATTTGACCGTGATACGCGTAAAGTGCAGCTCAATGCCGATGGCCTCCATTTCATTGATATTGCCCGTCGGCTAGTGCAAACCCACGATGATGCCGTCGGCGAGATCAAGTCTTATGCCACGGGGTATAAAGGGAAGATTGTGCTGGCCGTGCTGCCGTCGATGGCCGTGGAGTGGTTGCCTCAGGTACTGGCGCAGTACCACCGCGCTTACCCCAAAATTAAGGTAGAACTGCTGGATACGCAGTGGGATCGCTGTCTGAAAGCGGTGCTGGACGGGCGCGCCGATCTGGCGCTAACGGCAGGGCAGCCATCGTCCGGAACGTTCAGTTCCCGCATGCTGTTTGCCGACAGTTTTTATCTGATCTGTCATCACGCGCACCCGCTGGCGCAGCGTGACAGCGTTGATGTGGCCGATGTCGCGCAATATCCGTTTGTCGGGTTCTGCAAAGGCACCAGCATCCGGCAGTACACCGATCGGCTCATTGAGCCGCATGGCTTTAACTATGTGCTGGAAGTGCGTCAGTTGACCACGATGATGGGGCTGGTGGCGGCAAATTACGGCGTCAGCATTGTGACGGGGCTGACGTTGTTCCAGTTCCAGCACAAAGACATTGCGATTATCCCATTTCGCGACTTATCGTTGCAGCGAGGTATTTATCTGGTGACGGACAGGGAGCGCCAGCTTTCGGTGTGTGCGAAAGAGTTTTATGACTTTCTTCTGGAACGGGCGGAAAGTTTTGTTCCCGCCGCGTAGAATCCAAACCGACAGCCGCGTGAGGCTTAGCTCGTCAGCGGGCGGTTCGGTAATGATAGGCGTCAGGGTTTTTTCTTCGGCCAGTCGTCGTCTTCGTCATCCCACTTATCGTTGTTATCGCGATGCGGGGGCAATTTCGGTTTATTGAGCAAAAAACGGGTATGGTCAATGTTGCGTAATTCTTTGATGCCATTAATCAACATGCCTATCAGGATAATCAGTATTACCCACCAGTAATCAGCCAGCCATGCCATATTATGCCTCATCAACATTATGAATGTAGCGGGTAAACAACTGCGGCAGATGCTGGCAAAGCCAGCGATAGCCAGCGATATCCTCACCTTGCCAGGCGGCAAGAATGAGTTCCGGTGTCAGCTGTTCCTCCGCATACTGTGCTAATGGATAATAGCTGATATGCCAGGGTTCGACTGCGACACCGCCGAGATCGTGCGCAAAAGGGCGATAAAAGCCGTATTCATGCATGTGCGCGCTCAGCCACGCATTCAGGGCGGCAAAATAACCGCCTTCTTCATATTCCCACGGCTCCAACTGAAGTTTTTTCCCTTCCGGCAACCGATCCGGGTCATAGATATCCAGATCGCAACCCCAGTGGTGGCGGCTGGTTCCCGGCAAGGCAGACCAGCGTAAGATAGCCTCACAGCATTCGCCTTCGCTTAACGCAGAGACGTCCAACGGCTGGCTGTGGGTATCCAGTACGGGGCGCTCTCCGCGAAATTTGCCATTCCAGATCTGCTTCTGGCGCTCGAAATCACGAAACGTACTGGCAGGCTGTAAATTAAAGCCCGCCGCTTTTGCCGCCTCTTGTAATGCCTTAAAGGCAGTGACGGCTTCCGGCTGGAGACGATGGTGGCCGCTCAGGGCGACCAGATGCTGGTCGCTTTTGCCGGTTAACATAGCGGGCGTCATCATGCGATAAGTTGCTCCATGACGCGTTGGTACATTCTGCTCAGTAATTGCAGATCCGCGGCGCTGACGCATTCATCCACTTTATGGATCGTGGCGTTTACCGGGCCGAGTTCCACCACCTGAGCCCCCATCCGGGCAATGAAACGACCATCGGAGGTCCCTCCGTTGGTCAATAGCGCTGGCGTGACCTCATTATAATGTTTGACGGCGTTCACCACCGCGTCGACCAACTCGCCGCGTGCCGTCAGGAATGGCTGGCCGGAGAGCTTCCAGTCGATGGTGTAATTCAACTGGTGGCGATCCAATAATTCCGCTACGCGCTGCTGGATTAATGCATCCGTTAATTCGGTGCTGAAACGGAAATTGAACTGCACAAACAGCTCGCCGGGAATGACGTTGTTGCTCCCCGTGCCTGCCTGAATATTGGCGATTTGCATGGTGGTCGGCGGGAAGAAGTCGTTGCCCCGATCCCACTCGGTGGCGATCAGTTCGTTGAGCGCCGGAGCGGCGCGATGCACGGGGTTGTCCGCCAGATGCGGATAGGCGACGTGCCCTTGTACACCGTGTATGTACAGGTTTGCCGTGATAGAGCCGCGGCGGCCATTTTTGACCACATCGCCCACGACGTGCGTACTGGACGGCTCGCCGACCAGACAGTAGTCCAGTCGCTCGTTGCGTGCCATCAACGCATCAACCACTTTTACCGTGCCATTCACGGCGCTGGCCTCTTCATCGGAGGTAATCAGGAACGCCAGACGCCCTTGATGGTTAGGATGGGCAGCGACAAAGCGTTCGGCGGCAATGACCATCGCAGCCAGCGACCCTTTCATATCGGCCGCGCCGCGGCCATACAGCATGCCGTCACGAATGGTGGGTTCAAACGGCGGGTGCTGCCATTGGCTTTCATCCCCGCTGGGCACGACATCGGTGTGCCCGGCGAAAGCTAACGTTGTTCCCGTGCCGCGCCATGCCCAGAAATTTTGCGTATCGCTAAAATCCATCCTTTCGATGGTAAAGCCCATCGCCGTCAGGCGTTCAATCATGAGCGCCTGACAGCCTTCATCATTCGGGCTGAGGGAAGGACGCTTAATTAACTGTTGAGCAAGCTCAATAACCGGACAAGACACGTTATATGTTCTCCGCAATAAATTCCTGATAGCTACTGGTGCTGAAGCCGAGCAGCATACTTCCCTTATCACTCACCAGCAACGGGCGTTTAATCAGCGCAGGCTGTTCCAGCATGGCGGCTTTTGCCGCTTGTGCGCCGTCGGGCGTATTGCTTGTGATGAGTTCGCGCTGCGCGTCGCTGAGTTTACGCCAGGTGGTCCCACGGGTGTTGAGCAGGGCCTGAAACCCCAGTTGATCGATAAAGCGTTGTAGCTGCTGGTCGTCCAGACCGTCGGCGCGATAATCGTGGAAGCGATACGCCACCTGCTGTTCTTCCAGCCAGCGACGGGCTTTCTTTATCGTGTCACAATTCTTGATGCCGTACATGGTCAGCGCCATAGAGGTAAAATCCTTTCTGCTTATATAAGAGTGCATGATGATAGCAGTTATCGAACAGCAAGACGGGATGAACCCGATCGTGTGATAGTCCAAGCATGCCGAAAAAAAATGAGGATATCTACAGTGAACTGCGTGCCGGAAATCGGCGGGAGTACATTTTTTATACGTTTAAAGACTTTTTATGATTAAAAAATGTGCGTATAATGCGCCGCTGTTAATCGTCAAGAGGTCCACATGATTGAAGTAGAAGTGAGTACTTGGAAAGATTTTATTGAAGCAATGTTGCGCAAATAAGAATAAGACGTTTTGGCCGTTATTGTTTATCAGGAATAAAATCATACAAATAAGCAGTATTGAGGCGCTCAATACTGCTTTTTTTCTGCAAAAAGGGGAAACCTGAGCGAATAAAAGAGGGTATTATTAAGTTTGCGGATGAGTTCCCTTTTATTCAATTAATTCATGTGGATGATTGGTTAAGTGCAAATTTTGCTGCGGCAATTGCATGTAGCTTGCTGGTATCAAAAAGAGGTACTGTCGCATCCTGGTCACCGATCAGTAACGGAATTTCTGTACAACCCAAGATGATGCCTTCTGCGCCTTGCTGTTCAAGCTGCTGGATAATGTCCCGATAGGCCTGCCGTGAGGCGTCGTTAATGTTTCCCAGACAGAGTTCGTCGTAAATGATGCGGTTAACGATCTCTTTCCCCTCATGGTCGGGAACCACTACCTCCACACCAAATCGTTCCTGAATGCGCTGGCGGTAAAAATCCTGCTCCATGGTATAGCGGGTTCCAAGCAGGCCAACTTTCTTCAGCCCGTGTTGTTTCAGGCTTACGCCGGTGGCGTCGGCAATGTGCAAAAGAGGAAGCTGGCAGGTGCGTTCAACGTCATCGGCCACTTTATGCATGGTGTTGGTACAAATGACGATAGCATCCGCGCCGGCATGACGTAATCCGACCGCGATAGCACTGAGTATCGCCGCCGCCTGTTGCCAGTCATCTCGCGCCTGTAACTGTTCGATTTCGTGAAAATCGACGCTGTGCAGGATGATTTTAGCGGAGTGCAGACCGCCAAGTTGGCTTTTCACATACTCGTTGATGATACGGTAATACGGAATAGTGGATTCCCAACTCATTCCCCCGATCAAACCCAGTGTTTTGCTTACCATGCGCCCCTCCTTCGATATCATAAAAAGTGATGAATTGACCAGAACTGAACTCTCTGTCTTCTGCATCGGGTTAAAATAGGGCTTCGGGTTCGTCCGGTATACATTTTTAGCGATTTTTATCACTTTTTATCCAACTTCAACTGGACAAAAGGCCAATCTATTGTTGTACTGTGTGTGACACAGATTTTGTGTCTTTCATTCATGTTAAAGGTAAGTTTGATGTCTAAGATTAAAGGTAGCGTTAAGTGGTTTAATGAGTCCAAAGGATTCGGTTTCATTACTCCTGAAGATGGTAGCAAAGATGTGTTTGTACACTTCTCAGCCATCCAGAGCAACGGTTTCAAAACTCTGGCTGAAGGTCAGCGCGTAGAGTTCGAAATCACTGATGGCGCAAAAGGTCCTTCTGCTGCTAACGTTATCGCTATTTAATTATACCGATTTCTTGAAAAACCCGCCTCGTGGCGGGTTTTTTTTTCGTTGCGAGATGGCGTCAGTGTGTTGTTATCCAGGTGACCAGGGCAAAAGCCAGTGCGGTCATAAGTAACGATCCCGCCAGATTCAACAAGAGGTGTAGCCCTGCCGCGGCCAGTTGCCCGCTTTGCAGAAAGATGACCACTTCCGCCGAAAACGTCGAAAACGTCGTTAATCCACCGCACAGTCCGGTGGTAATCAAAATTTTCCAGTCCTGATCGAGATGAGGGTAGCGCAGGAAAAAAGCCAGCGCGCCGCCAATAACAAAAGCGCCGATCAGGTTGGCGAACAGGGTGCCCAGCGGCAACGTGGGATAAAGATGGTTAAACTTCACGCCTAACTGCCAGCGCGCCACGCTGCCGACTCCGCCACCAATAAATACCGCGAGTAATGTACTAAACATAGAAACCTTGTCTTGGATTGTTTTGACGATCTCGGAGAGCGTTGAGCAGGATGCTACGCCCTCTGTGCGAGGTGGACGTAGACATCATTAGCCGAGTGGCGGTTGCACCCTATATTTCAGGCTGCCAGCGTTTTGGCGGCGTCAGGGGCGGGAGGAATGTCATCTCCGCTTTCGTAAGCGAAGTTTACGCCTTCACAAGGGATTTTTGTAGTAAAGGGGAGGGAAAGATGTAACGCGTGCTGAATGCCTTCGCCATGCGTCTTACTTTGTTACAGATGCGCATTGTATCGTGCTGCGTAAGGTTTTATAGAGAAGACAAGTAAAACATGCACGTGGTTTGCGACAACGTTATTTTCGCTCGCTGGCGTTTCCAGCATCATAAATCAGGTAGGTTTGTATGGAAGGTATCAGTATTGCCAAACTGTTGGTGATTGGCGCACTCATTATTTTGCTGTTTGGGACCAATAAACTCCGTAGTTTAGGCGGGGATTTGGGCGCAGCGATTAAAGGCTTCAAGAAAGCGATGAATGACGATCGGTCTGTAAAGACGGATGACGCTACCGGGCTGGGCGACTCGTCGCATAAAGAGTCCTGAGCGCAATAACATAAGAAAATGGACAGCAATTGCCGTCCATTTAATCCCACACAAAAAATGTGTAAAAAGATATGAGCGCTTATTTTACTTCAATGCCTTTGGCCTGTAAGTCGGCGTGATAAGACGAGCGAACAAATGGGCCGCAGGCCGCGTGGGTGAAGCCCATCGCCATTGCTTCGGCTTTCATCTCATCAAACTCATCCGGGCTGACATAGCGCTGGACTGGCAGGTGGTGGCGGCTCGGCTGTAAATATTGCCCCAGCGTCAGCATCGTCACCCCGTGGCGACGCAGATCGCGCATCACGTCCACGATTTCAGCGTTAGTTTCTCCCAATCCAACCATCAGGCCAGACTTGGTTGGGATATCCGGGTGGGCGTTTTTGAAGTTTTCCAGTAGCTTCAGCGACCACTCATAGTTCGCGCCGGGGCGCACCTGACGATAAATGCGCGGTACGTTTTCCAAATTGTGGTTGAATACATCCGGCGGCGTGACGGTCAGGATCTCCAACGCGCGATCCATGCGGCCCCGAAAATCCGGCACCAGCGTTTCGATACGAATATGTGGGTTTTTCCGGCGGATGGCGCTAATGCAATCTGCGAAGTGCTGAGCACCGCCATCGCGCAGGTCATCGCGGTCAACCGAAGTGATCACCACATAGCGTAAGCCCATGTCATGGATCGTCTGCGCCAGTTTTTCCGGCTCATTGGCGTCCGGCGCGAGCGGGCGACCGTGGGCAACATCACAGAACGGACAACGACGCGTACAAATTGCGCCCAGAATCATGAAGGTTGCGGTGCCGTGATTAAAACACTCTGCCAGATTGGGGCAGGATGCCTCTTCGCAAACTGAGTGTAACCCGTTTTTGCGCATGGCCGCTTTGATACCCTGAATACGGCTCGAATCCGCCGGAAGCTTAATCTTCATCCATTCAGGTTTGCGCAGGAGCGCTTCACGCTCGGTAGCGACTGTCCGCACCGGGATTAGCGCCATCTTATCGGCATCGCGGTATTTCACACCGCGTTCGATCTGAATCGGTTTACTCATGTTTGCGTCAGTTCCAGTTCTGAATCATTTCTTTGAATTTGTTATTGAAATTCAAAAGACGATGTTTCTCATTAAACTTTTTTTTAAAAAACTATAAAAATTATATCATCATGCCTGACGACAATCAGCCTTTGTGCAATCAAAGTGAAGAATTTATGTGAATAAAATGTAACTCAACAAAAAAATATCATATAACTGATTGTTTTTTATGGTCATAGGTGTTACCCCATCGGCTCACCCTGACGTTCCAGATCCCACGTAATAAGTTCATGCCCGGAATAGCCCACGAGCTGCAAAAAAGTCTCGATCAGCACTGGCGCAATATCATTCAGTGTGACATCAGGCACCAGGTCGCTTACCTGCGTCATCACCATACCGGCATAACCACATGGATTGATACGTAGGAAAGGAGAGAGATCCATGTCGATATTCAGCGCCAGCCCGTGGAAGGAACAGCCTTTGCGAATACGCAGCCCCAGCGAGCAGATTTTACGTTCGCCCACATAAACGCCGGGAGCGTCCGCGCGCGCATGGGCTGCTATCTGGAAGTGCGCGAGTGTGCCAATTACGGTATTTTCGATTGCAGTGACGAGCTGACGCACGCCGAGTTTGCGGCGCTTCAGGTCAATCAATACGTACATGACCTGCTGTCCGGGGCCATGATAGGTCACCTGTCCCCCTCTATCGCTTTGAATCACCGGAATATCGCCGGGCATAAGCACATGCTCAGCTTTACCCGCCTGACCTTGTGTGAACACGCGTGGATGCTGAACCAGCCAGATCTCATCCGGGGTTTTCTCATCACGTCGGTCGGTGAAATGATGCATCGCCAGAGAGACGGGCTCATAGGGTTGTACGTTGAGTTGACGTACGATGATCTTATCCTGTAGCAACGGTGTCATCTTCAGGTTAAGGAAAGGTGGGGGGATTATAACGGCGGGAAGCCTCAGCGAACAGCACTCTGCCAATTTTCCCGCACGTTCTTCTTACAGCACCATACGCACGATGTCGATGCTGCCCAGTTCTTCGTACAGCGTCTCCACCTGCTCGATGTGCATCGCGGTGATGGTAATGGAAACGGAATGATAGTTGCCCTTACTGCTGGGTTTGATCTGCGGCGTATAGTCGCCAGGCGCATGGCGCTGCACCACTTCAACGACCAAATCGACCAGCTCCGGTTTAGCTTCACCCATGACTTTGTAAGTAAAAGTACAAGGGAATTCCAGCAGTTCGTTTAATTTGGTTTTCATTTTCGCTCCAGAGAAGGGAGTACCTTGCTACGTTGTACCGCATGCGTTGGTGTGGGCATTTGGTAAATAAGACGGATAAAAAATAACACTCCCGCGCGGCGCGCGGGAGTTAATGATAACTTCTATATGGGGGCGTTGTGCCCTAAAACAAGCGCGTTAGCCGAACCAGTGGTGGAACATCAGTTTGATGTAGTCGATCATACGGCCAAAGATCCCGCCTTCTTTTACTTCGTTCATCACCACTAACGGACGCTGCTCGATCGTTTTGCCATCCAGTTGGAAGTTAATGGCGCCCACCACCTGATTTTTCGCCAGCGGCGCATGCAGTTCGGTTTTATCCAGTACATAGCTGGCTTTCAGATCTTTCATGCGGCCGCGTGGGATGGTCAGATAAACGTCTTTTTCCACCCCCAGCGCCACGCGGTCGGCATCGCCAAACCAGACGGGCTCGGAAGCAAACTCTTTTCCGGTTTTCAGTGGCGCGACGGTTTCAAAGAAACGGAAACCCCAGGTTAGCAATTTTTTGCTTTCTGTTTCGCGTCCTTTGGCATTACGTCCGCCCAGTACCGCCGAGATCAGACGCATCTGGCCTTCTGTCGCTGAAGCAACCAGATTGTAACCTGCCGCCGAGGTATGGCCGGTTTTGATACCATCGACATTCAGGCTGGTATCCCACAGCAGGCCGTTGCGGTTCGGCTGGCGGATATTGTTGAAGGTGAAGTCTTTCTCTTTGTAGGTCGCGTATTCTTCCGGCACATCGCGGATTAAGGCTTGGCCGATCAGCGCCATATCGCGCGCAGAACTGAACTGTCCCGGTGCGTCCAGACCGTGTACGGTTTCGAAATGGGTATTTTGCAGCCCCAGCGCTTTAACGTAGCTGTTCATCAGGTTGACGAACGCATCCTGACTCCCGGCAACGTAGTCCGCCATGGCGACGCAGGCATCATTACCGGATTGCAGGATAATCCCCCGGTTTAACTGGGAGACGGGAACGCGATCCCCCGGTTTGAGGAACATCAGGGACGATCCCTGAAATACCGGGTTGCCGGTTGCCCAGGCGTCTTTCCCCACGGTGACGATATCGTTTGGGGTAATTTTCCCTGACTTGATCGCCTGCCCAATAACGTAGCTGGTCATCATTTTTGTCAGGCTGGCAGGATCGCGACGCGCGTCGGCGTTCATTTCGGCCAACACTTTCCCGGAGTTGTAATCAATCAGGATGTAGGATTCAGCATCGATTTGCGGAACACCGGGGATCATCGTTTTGAGATTGATATCTTCGGCGTGAGCAAAAGAGGAAGCGCTGATGACGAGCAGTGCGCTAAGCAGAGTAAACTTGGTAAAACGAGACGTGTTTGCAGTATTCATGATTGGAACAACAACATCCGTGGATATAAGTTAAAAAAACGAATCACACTATAGCAGATGGAAAATAGGCCGGCATCAGACATTACGTTACGTGATTTTGCGAAAAGGCGGAATGTTCAATGCCATAGCCGCCGTTCCGGGTCGTCAACCTGCCGATGATCTTGCTGCTACAGCGCATCGGGCGCCGCGGTAATAAACGACTGCTGCTGGGCTTCGACTGACAAACGTTGTTGAAGTTCAGCGGCTTGCTGGCGATTCTGGAATGGCCCCAGTTGGATGCGATACAGCCCATTGCTGCCGGTCACGTTACCGGTGACGTTAAAACGTTCGCTCAGGCTGCGTAGCCAGGTTTGCGCGCGTTGCCGATCGCTCAGCGCCCCGACCTGGACGACATAGCGCCCCGTGGCGGGTGCGCTGGATGCGGCGGGTGCAGACGACGGCGCGACAGCCGGCGAGGTGTCGGACTCAAGCACACCGGAACGCAGCGTGGAAGGCGCGCCCAAAAAGCCCCCGCTTTCCGGCGCGCCGACCTGCGGCTGCACGCCGTCAGAAGAAGGGGACTGACGAGGATTGCTGATGGGACGAACCGCATCATTGGGCGATGTCGGCGAGCTCTCCATCATCGGCGTCCCTAATCCGCTGGCGCCGAAATTCGGGCGTTCCGGCAGGGCAAAGCTTTGTTTGGCGACGGTGGTGCCGAGCGTTCCGGGGCCGGAGAGCGTGCCGTCCGATGCAACATGGATGAAATCGACTTTTACCTTGGTGTTATTCGAGATGTTCAGCCGCTCGCCTGCGGCTTTTGACAGATCGATAATTCTGCCCGGCGTATACGGCCCGCGATCGTTCACTCGCACCACCAGACGGCGACCATTGCTCAGGTTGGTCACGCGTACATAGCTGGGTAAAGGCAGTGTGGGGTGAGCGGCAGTTAATGCGTTAGGATCAAAGATTTCGCCGATGGATGTGCGGTTACCGCTGGCTTCTTCGCCATACCATGTCGCTAAACCGGTCTCGCTGAAATTTTGCGGGTTTGTAATAATTTTATAGCGCTTACCCTTGAGGCTGTAGTCTTGCAGCGTTCCCTGATTGTAGGGTTCATAACGCGGCTCTACGCCGCCAATTTCTTCCACGGGGCCGTTATAAACCTGGGCCGTGGGGGGCGCAGGCTGCCGCTGTTCTATTGTGGTACAGGCGGCAAGCGCCAGAGTTATTGCGCCAGCCCAAAGCCAATTCTTACGCATTGCTCACCTCGTGTTATAAATTTTTGGACAGCAGTTTACGGTGCGTATGTATCGACATGACGATACCGAATCCCGCCATTAAAACGACCAGCGCCGAACCGCCGTAGCTGACCAGCGGCAGCGGTACGCCAACGACGGGAAGTATACCGCTGACCATCCCGATATTGACGAAGACATAGAAAAACAGAATCAACATCAGTCCACCGACCATGACCCGGCCAAACGAGGTTTGCGCATTAGCGGCGATAACCAGACCGCGCATAATCATGAACAGATACATGGTGAGCAGGATCAGCACCCCGATTAATCCAAGCTCTTCTGATAGCACGGCAAAGATAAAGTCGGTGTGGCGTTCCGGGAGAAATTCGAGTTGAGACTGCGTCCCCTGAAGCCAGCCTTTTCCTGACAAACCGCCTGAACCTATCGCAATCTTAGACTGAATAATATGATACCCGGCACCGAGCGGATCGCTTTCCGGATCGAGCAACATCATGACCCTGGCACGCTGGTAGTCATGCATCAGGAAGAACCAAAGTATAGGAATAAACGCGGCTAATAACAGTACGGCGATGCCAATCAATCGCCAGCTCATGCCGGCCAGAAAAAGTACGAACAGCCCGGATAACGCAATCAGGATCGAGGTGCCTAAATCTGGCTGTGCAGCAACCAGCAGGGTAGGCACAAAGATCAGTATCAGGGCGATTGCCGTATTTTTTAGCGACGGGGGGCACATATCGCGGTTAATAAAGCGGGCCACCATGAGCGGGACGGCGATCTTGGCGATTTCCGACGGCTGGAAGCGAATGAAGCCTAAATCCAGCCAGCGCTGCGCGCCTTTACTGATTTGCCCAAAAATATCCACGACAAGCAGTAAGATCACACAGGCAATGTAGAGGTACGGGGCCCAGCCTTCATAAACGCGCGGGGGGATTTGCGCCATGACGACCATCACCGTCAGCCCCAACACGATCTGCACGACTTTGCGCTCCATCATGTCAATATCCTGCCCGCTGGCGCTCCACAGGACAAACAGGCTATAGCCCAGCAGCGCCAGGATGCAGAGAAGAAAAGAGAGGTCGATGTGGATTTTCGCCCAGAATGACCCTTTTTGTTGGCTATCCGTCATGACTGTCCGTTACTCACTTTCGCTGCCCGGCGGCGCAGGGGGCGCGCTGGGGAGAGCGGTATTGTTATCACCCAACAGAATATGATCGAGGATCTGACGGGTGATGGTGCCAACGGTCGGGCCAACCCCACCGTTTTCCAGAATAATCGATATCGCGACTTTGGGACTATTATACGGCGCAAAGGCGACCATCAGTTTATGGTCGCGCAGATGTTCTGCGATTTTATGCGCGTTATAGGTTTCATTTTCTTTCAGGCCGAAGACCTGCGCCGTACCGGATTTTGCCGCGATTTTATAGGGCGCATCTTCAAAACTTTTGCGCGCGGTGCCGTTAGGACGATTGGCGACGCCATACATACCGTCTTTCGCCACTTCCCAATAGCCTGAATGGATGTCGCCAATCTGCTGATGTTCCGCCTGACGGAAAGGAATGATCGTGCCATTTTCCCGTGAACTATAAAGCAGATGCGGCGTTTTGATCTGTCCGTCGTTGATCAACGTTACCAATGACTTATTCATCTGAATAGGCGTTGCGGTCCAGTAGCCCTGGCCAATACCGACCGGGATCGTATCCCCCTGATACCAGGGTTTTTTGAATCTTTTGAGCTTCCACTCTCGGGTGGGCATGTTACCTGCGCTCTCTTCTGAAATGTCGATGCCGGTTTTCACGCCGTAGCCAAATTTGGTCATCCACTCGGACAGGCGATCAATTCCCATGTCATAGGCGACCTGATAGAAGAAGGTATCTGCCGACTCTTCCAGCGATTTAGTGAGGTTGAGACGCCCATGCCCCCACTTTTTCCAGTCGCGGAAGCGTTTTTCAGAACCGGGTAACTGCCACCAGCCGGGGTCGAAGAGGCTGGTACTGGTCGTGATAACGCCGCTGGTGAGTGCAGAAACTGCAATATAAGGCTTCACGGTGGACGCCGGAGGGTATACGCCTTGCGTTGCGCGGTTAATCAGCGGACGATTGGTGTCATTGCGTAACTGATTGTAGTCTTTGGTGGAGATCCCATCGACGAACAGGTTGGGGTCGTAGCTGGGGGTGGAAACCATCGCCAGAATGCCGCCGTCGCGCGGGTCGCTCACAATCACGGCGGCGCGACTGCCTTCCAGAAGCTTTTCGATATAGATTTGCAGGCTCAGATCCAGCGTCAGATAAATATCGCGTCCGGCCTGCGGCGGCTGTTCATGCAACTGGCGGATGACTCGCCCACGGTTGTTGACTTCCACTTCTTCATAGCCGGGTTTGCCGTGCAGTAAATCTTCGTAATGGCGCTCTATCCCCAGTTTGCCGATGTCGCGCGTCGCGGCGTAATCGGCGATTTTTTCTTCTTTCGTCAGTCGCTCGACGTCTTTGTCGTTAATCTTGGAGACATAACCAATAACGTGGGTGAGCGCAGAGCCGTAGGGATAATAGCGCCGCTGGTAACCCTTCACTTCAACGCCGGGAAACCGGTATTGATTAACGGCGAAGCGAGCAACCTGAATATCGTCCAGCCCGGTTTTTACCGGAATGGAGGTAAAACGGCGTGAACGCTTACGCTCTTTTTCAAAATTTTCCAGATCGTCATCGGTCAGATCGACGATGGGACGCAACGCTTCCAGCGTATCTTTCAGGTTGTCGACTTTTTCGGGCACCAGCTCCAACTGATAAATGGTGCGATTCAACGCCAGCGGCGTACCGTTACGGTCGTAGATAATGCCGCGGCTGGGCGCGATAGGAACCAGTTTGATGCGATTTTCGTTAGAACGCGTGCGATAGTCATCAACACGCAAAATTTGCAGATGGTAAAGATTGGCGACTAATACACCGGAAAGCAGCAGAATGCCGAGAAACGCCACCAAAGCACGACGCACAAACAGGGCCGACTCAGCCGTATAATCACGAAAGGGTTTACGTTCTACTTTCATCCTGCGCTATTTCACGTGTTTCATCGTATCGCCTTACTCCCGGTGGTAAGGGTGGTTAGTCGTAATACTCCAGGCTCGATACAAGCTTTCCGCCACCAGTACGCGAACGAGCGGATGCGGCAGCGTTAAAGGCGAGAGTGACCAGCTTTGTTCCGCTGCGGCTTTACATTCCGGCGCCAACCCTTCGGGCCCGCCAATCAGCAGGCTGACATCGCGTCCATCCTGTTTCCAGCGCTCCAGTTGCTGCGCCAGATGCGGGGTTTCCCAGCGGGTGCCGGGGATATCCAGCGTAACAATACGGTTGCCTTTACTTACCGCAGCCAGCATCTGTTCGCCTTCACGTTCCAGAATGCGTTTGATGTCCGCATTTTTGCCGCGTTTCCCCGCCGGGATCTCGATCAGTTCAAAAGGCATGTCTTTTGGGAAACGCCGCAGATAATCAGTGAAACCAGTCTGCACCCAGTCGGGCATTTTGGTGCCAACGGCGACCAGTTGCAGTTTCATGCTAGCTCCACAACTTTTCTAATTCGTACAGCTGACGGCTCTCTTCCTGCATGACATGAACCATCACATCCCCCAGGTCAACGACCACCCACTCTGCCGAATGTTCACCTTCCACCCCAAGTGGGATAAGGCCCGCTGCGCGAGAAGCCTGCACAACGTGATCGGCAATAGAAACCACATGGCGCGTGGAAGTGCCGGTACAGATCACCATGTAATCGGTGATGCTGGATTTTCCCTGCACGTTAAGGGCCACGATATCCTGGCCTTTTAAATCATCGATCTTGTCAATAACGAAATCTTGGAGTGCCTGACCTTGCAAAGGTTCCTCCTCAATGGCGCTTCATCCATCACGGATAAACGCATCTGGCGCTGAATTGTTTAGAAAAAACGTTAATCACCGAATAATTGCCAAAATTTTTCGACCTTCCCGGTGATTGAAACTAGCCGCGCAGTATATCACGCACTTTTGCCGAGTGGTATAAAGCCCGTACGGATGGGCGGGAAAAGCGGCGTTATCGATACAGGTCATGTTCGTCGATGTAATGAATGACGGCGGGAGGCAGTAAATCGTGACAGTCCAACCCCTGACGTCGGCGCTGGCGAATCTCCGTCGCGGAAATGGTCACCAGCGGCGTATCGGCCAAAAAGATCCGCCCGTGCGGCTGCTGATGAAGATCGTCCGGTGAGTGCGTCAAATGGTTGTCCAGCCACCGCTGTAATTCAGGCGTTTCCAGCGTTGAACGATAGCCGGGGCGGGCGCACACCAGCAAATGACAGACACTCAGCAGATCCTGCCAGCGCTGCCAGTGGTGTAATGTCAGCAGCGAGTCCTGCCCGATAATAAAGCCCAGCGGGGCGTCATGGCCTTTTTCCGCTCGTAGCGCTTCCAGCGTCTCGATGGTGTAGGACGGCGTTTGACGTTGCAGCTCCCGATCGTCCACGGTAAATAACGCATTGCCTGCAACGGCCAGCTCAGCCATATGAAGCCGCTGGCGGGCGCTGGCTCCGGGTTGCTGTCGATGCGGCGGGACATTGTTGGGCATCAGGACGACCTGCGTCAGCCCGACGAGTTTTGCCAGCGCCGTTACCGGCTGAAGGTGACCGTAGTGAATCGGATCGAAGGTGCCGCCAAAAAACGCGGTCAACGAGGGCGCCGCGGGGAACGTATTCAGATGAATGTCTCCGGTAAGGCTTTGCCGCACAGAAGCATGGCAAGCGATTCAAGTTCAGGCCAAACGGACTGACCATAATCCTGCTTCAGGGTGATTTCTAGCTGCGTGAGCAAGCGGATTGCCTGCTGTAGCTGCTGTGGCGAGAGCCGCTGTAATGCCTGAGTCAGCAGTTCGCGTCGGTTTTGCCAGACTTTATGCTGGTCGAAGAGGGTGCGCAGCGGCGCGTGCTGCTGACGGCGTTTGAGCGTCAGCAGCAGCAACAGCTCGCGTTGCAACGTGCGCAGTAAAATGACGGGTTCGCAATCTTCCTGCTTTAGCTGCTGTAAGATGTGCCAGGCGCGTCGGCCTTTCCCCGCCAGCAGGGCATCAAGCCAATGGAACGGCGTGAAGTGGGCCGCGTCATTGACCGCATCTTCTACCCGCGGCAGCGTCAGTTTTCCATCGGGATAGAGCAGTGCAAGCCGCTCCAGCGCCTGAGACAGCGCCAGAAGGTTTCCTTCATAGCAATAGCACAGGAGTTGGGTCGCCTGCTCATCCAGCATCAGCTTCATGGTTTTAGCACGTTGGGCAACCCAGCGGGGGAGCTGAGCCTGTTCCGGCGTTAGACAATTGATATAGACGCTGTCTTGCGCGAGCGTTTTGAACCAGGGGCTGTTTTCCTGCGCTTTCGTCAGTTTGTGACCGCGCAGAATCAGCAAAATATCCGAATGCAGCAGGGCAGAGAGCTTGACCAGATTGTCGCTCATGGCCGCATTGGGGCCGTTTTCCGGCAAAATGAGTAACAGTGACTGGCGTGAGGCAAATAAACTGAGCGCCTGACAGGTGCCGAAAATGGCATCCCAGTCGGTATGGGCATCCAGCGTAAAGGTAAAATGTTCGCTGAATTCCTGCTGTTGGGCCGCCAGCCTGATGCTGTCGAGGCTTTCCTGCAACAGGAGCGGGTCGGAACCAAAAACCAGATAGCAACCGCGCAGCCCTTCATTCAGCTGCGCGGCGAGTTGTTCAGGATAGAGCCGAATCATGGACGCTTAGCGGTGGTAATCGACTCGGCGGTCTGCTGCCGATTCTTCACTTCCTGACTACCGTTGATGGTTAACAACTTACGCACCAACTGCTGCGCAGCTTGCTCACGCATTTCCTGATGGATGATCTCCTGCTCTGCATCCTTTGCCAGCGCGGCCAGCGGGTTGTCAAAGAACGTGCGGAACACCGTTACGCTGAGGGGATAAATATCTTCACCCGGTATCAGCACCTGAGCCTGCAACGTCAGCACCATCTGGTATTCAGCGGTTTTACCATCCTGAAAAATGGAAACCGTATCGCGCGTATTTTTTGAACCCAGCAGGCGCAGAGAGGGAATATCCTGCCGCGTCGCATCCTCAACGATTGTGACATCGTTGAGGCGAAGCTGCTCACGCACCGCGCGCGCCAGCGGGCCATACGGGTCGCTACTGTCGAGCACCAGTGTCTGTAGCTGCTCAGGCACCTGTGTGGTGCCGCGTAAGTGAAAACCGCAACCAGCGGTGATTAACACCGCCAGTCCCAGCAACAGCGTAAATAGACGATGTCGCACTGTTCCTCCTTGCCTTAACCGACAACCAGATTAAGCAGTTTGCCAGGGACATAAATCACTTTACGTACTGTGACGCCGTCCAGATATTTTGCCACCAGCGGTTCCTGAGCCGCACGCTCGCGAACTTGTTCTTCAAGCGCTGTCGCGGCAACGGTTATTTTACCACGAACTTTACCGTTTACCTGAACCACCACCAATTTGGAGTCTTCCACCATCGCGTTTTCATCCGCTACCGGCCACGGCGCGGTATCGATGTCGCCTTCGCCTTGCAACGACTGCCACAGTTTAAAGCAGATATGCGGCGTGAACGGATAGAGCATGCGCACCACGGCCAGCAGCGCTTCCTGCGTCAGCGCGCGATCCTGATCGCTTTCCTGCGGCGCTTTTGCCAGCTTGTTCATCAGTTCCATGATGGCGGCAATCGCGGTATTGAAGGTTTGGCGACGGCCGATATCGTCGGTCACTTTAGCGATGGTTTTGTGCAGATCGCGACGCAGGGATTTCTGATCTTCCGTCAGCGTCGCGATATCCAGCGCCGTTACCGCGCCTTTCTCGGTGTGCTCAAAGGCTTGTCTCCAGACGCGTTTCAGGAAGCGGTTGGCGCCTTCCACCCCGGATTCCTGCCATTCCAGCGTCATTTCCGCCGGAGAGGCAAACATCATGAACAGACGGACAGTATCCGCACCGTATTTTTCTACCATGACCTGCGGGTCGATGCCGTTGTTTTTAGACTTCGACATTTTGCTCATGCCTGCGTAGATCACGTCGCGACCTTCATTATCGACGGCTTTGACGATACGGCCTTTCTCATCACGCTCAACGGTCACGTCGCTCGGCGAAACCCAGATGCGCTCGCCGTTGCTGCCCTGATAATAGAAGGCATCCGCCAATACCATGCCCTGACACAGCAGGCGTTTGGCGGGTTCGTCAGAGTTCACCAGACCGGCATCGCGCATCAGTTTGTGGAAGAAGCGGAAGTACATCAGGTGCATGATGGCGTGTTCGATCCCGCCGACGTATTGGTCAACGGGCAGCCAGTAGTTGGCGGCAGCCGGATCCAGCATCCCCTGATCGTACTGCGGGCAGGTATAGCGCGCGTAGTACCAGGACGATTCCATAAAGGTATCGAACGTGTCGGTTTCACGCAGCGCAGGCTGACCGTTAACGGTAGTCTTCGCCCATTCCGGGTTAGATTTCAGCGGGCTGGTGATGCCATCCATCACGACGTCTTCCGGCAGAATGACCGGCAACTGATCTTCCGGCGTTGGGATGACGCTGCCGTCTTCCAGCGTCACCATCGGAATCGGCGCGCCCCAGTAGCGCTGACGAGATACGCCCCAGTCGCGCAGGCGGTAGTTGACTTTGCGCTCGCCAATGCCTTTTTCCACCAGTTTATCGGCAATCGCATTGAACGCGGCGTCGAAATCCAGTCCGTCAAACTCGCCGGAGTTGAACAGGCGGCCTTTTTCCGTCATCGCCTCGGCGGACAGGTCGGGCTCGCTGCCGTCGGCGTTAAGAATAACCGGCTTGATGGACAACGCATATTTCGTGGCGAACTCCCAGTCGCGCTGGTCGTGGCCCGGAACGGCCATCACCGCGCCCGTGCCGTATTCCATCAGGACGAAGTTGGCGACCCAGATAGCGACTTTCTCGCCGTTCAACGGGTGAATCGCATACAGGCCGGTGGCCATGCCTTTTTTCTCCATCGTCGCCATGTCGGCTTCGGCGACTTTGGTATTACGGCATTCGGCAATGAAATCGGCCAGGGCAGGATTGGTTGCGGCAGCCTGAGCGGCGAGAGGGTGGCCAGCGGCAACGGCAACGTAGGTCACGCCCATGAAGGTATCCGGACGCGTGGTGTAAACGGTCAGTTTCTCTTCGCTGTCCGCCACGTCAAAGGTGATTTCCACGCCTTCGGAACGACCGATCCAGTTACGCTGCATGGTTTTGACCTGCTCAGGCCAGCTTTCCAGCGTATCCAAATCGTTCAGCAGTTGGTCTGCATACGCGGTGATTTTGATAAACCACTGCGGAATTTCTTTGCGCTCGACTTTGCTGTCGCACCGCCAGCAGCAGCCGTCGATAACCTGCTCGTTCGCCAGCACGGTCTGGTCGTTCGGACACCAGTTAACGGCAGAGGTTTTTTTATACACCAGACCTTTTTCGTACAATTTGGTGAAGAACCACTGCTCCCAACGATAATAGTCAGGTTTACAGGTCGCAACTTCGCGATCCCAGTCATAGCCAAAGCCCAGCAGTTTGAGCTGGTTTTTCATATAGTCGATGTTGGCGTATGTCCAGGGGGCGGGGGCGGTGTTGTTTTTGACCGCTGCGCCTTCGGCTGGCAGGCCGAAGGCATCCCAACCGATCGGTTGCAGGACATTTTTGCCCAACATGCGCTGATAGCGCGAGATCACATCGCCGATGGTGTAGTTACGGACGTGCCCCATGTGTAGTCGGCCAGAAGGGTAAGGCAACATGGAAAGACAGTAGTATTTTTCCTTGCCGGGCTGTTCGGTGACTTTAAATGTCTGCTTCTCTTGCCAGTGAAGCTGGACGTCCGCTTCTATCTCTTCTGGGCGGTATTGCTCTTGCATGGCTGCCAGGGGTCCTGTTTAGTGAAGAATCGCTACCTTAAGTAGCCTGTTCTGATTCATAACAAAAGATCCGCATAGCATAGCCGTAAGCGACGCGGGCAACAACACCCAGTGCCCGGCAGAAAAATATTTCTGATCTGTGAGCGATACCCGGTGACAGGTTGCGCAAATTCGCGACAATTCATCAGGCAGAGGAAAAAATAATCTAAAATAGAGAGAGATAGGCGACGTACCGGTTTTTTGCATGACAGGGCGGACGAGGTGTGTGCGTTCTTTATCCCCTTCAACCTGCTTATTCAGGAGGAAGCATGAATAAACTAGCCCGTTATTACCGCGAGTTAATGGCTTCTGTGACGGATCGGCTGAACAACGGTGAGCGCGATGTCGATCGTCTGGTGCAGAACGCTCGTGCTACTTTGCAGGAAAGTTCGGCGCTGACGCAGAAAGAAATTGAGCAGGTGATTCAGGCGGTACAGCGCGACCTGGAGGAGTTTGCCCGTAGTTATCATGAAAGTCAGGACGAATTTACCGACGGCGTTTTTATGCGGGTCATTAAGGAAAGTCTGTGGCAGGAATTAGCGGATATTACGGATAAAACGCAGTTGGAATGGCGTGAGATCTTTAAAGATGTGAATCATCACGGGGTGTACCACAGCGGCGAGGTGGTGGGGTTGGGGAATCTGGTGTGTGAAAACTGCCTTCACCACATTGCGTTTTACACGCCGGAGGTATTGCCGCTGTGTCCGAAATGTGGTCATGAGCAATTCCAGCGCCGCCCCTTCGGGCCCTAGCCTTTTACGACATATCGACGGGGATTGGGCGGCATCAGCCCGCTTTTATTAAAGAGGGCAACCATTAGTCCGGGCGGATTTAGCGCTGTTTTGGCTGGGTGCGGGCGAGATTGATGGCTCACAAAAGGCCTCAGGAATGACCGATATAACGTTTTTTCCGGTATATCGGTCAGGGCAATCGCGTTGCACCAATTAGTGCAGAATTTTCGCCAGAAAGTCCTTCGCGCGTTCGGACTGGGGATGATTGAAGAAATCCTCCTTGCGGGTGTCTTCAATGATCTTCCCTTCATCCATAAAGATCACGCGGTGCGCAACTTTGCGGGCAAACCCCATTTCGTGTGTGACGACCATCATGGTCATGCCTTCCTGCGCCAGCTCCACCATCACATCCAGCACTTCGTTGATCATCTCGGGATCGAGTGCGGATGTCGGCTCATCGAACAGCATGGCGACAGGATCCATGCATAGCGCGCGGGCAATGGCCACACGCTGCTGCTGACCGCCGGAAAGCTGTCCGGGATACTTATTGGCATGCGCCGCCAACCCCACGCGATCGAGCAGTTTCTGCGCTTTGGCTTTGGCTTCCTCGCGATTACGTTTGAGCACCTTTACCTGCGCCAGCGTCAGGTTCTCAATAATCGACAGGTGCGGGAACAGTTCAAAATGCTGGAACACCATCCCGACTTTAGAACGCAGCTGGGCCAGATTGGTTTTTTTATCATTAACCGCAATCCCATTGACGGTAATTTCACCCTGTTGGATGGGCTCCAGGCCGTTCACCGTTTTGATCAGGGTTGACTTACCGGAGCCGGAAGGCCCGCAGACCACCACTACTTCACCTTTTTTGACTTCTGTGGAGCAGTCGGTTAACACCTGAAAGTGACCATACCATTTAGAAATATTTTTCAGGGAAATCATCAAACCGTCCTTTTTTTCAGGTAACTGACCAGCATTGAGGCTGTAATGCTGAAGATAAAATAAATAAATCCGGCAAACAGGATCATTTCAACTTGGGTGCCGTCGCGCTCGCCGATGGTGGAGGCGGTGCGGAAGAAATCGGCGAGACTGAGCACATAAACCAGCGAAGTATCCTGGAATAGCACAATCCCCTGTGTCAGTAACAGCGGCACCATGGCGCGAAAGGCCTGTGGCAGAATAACCAGCTTCATGGATTGCCAGTGTGTCATCCCTAATGCTAACGCCGCGGAAGATTGGCCGCGCGCGACACTGAGGATGCCCGCACGAATGATTTCAGAATAATAGGCTGCCTCGAACAACGAGAAGGCTACCATAGCGGAGATCAGCCGAATATCGGTTTTCGGCGACAGCCCAAGCACATTTTGTAATAAGCTAGGAACGACCAGATAGAACCATAACAGCACCATGACCAGTGGAACGGAGCGAAACAGGTTAACGTAGAGTTTGGCGAACCAACTGATAGGCTTGATGGAGGACAGACGCATTACCGCCAGAATGGTGCCCCAGACAATCCCGAAGACGACGGCTGTCAGCGTAATTTTAAGCGTGACGATCATCCCCTGGAACAGGTAGGGCAGGCTCGGACCAATCGAGCTCCAGTCAAATTCATACATCATTTATTTGCTCCCCATATAGCCCGGCAAGCGGGTTTTACGCTCCACCGCCTGCATGATCAGCATAATGATGGCATTGATACCAATGTACGCCAGCGTGATCGCCGTAAAAGATTCATACGCGTGGGCGGAATAATCGAGCAGCTTCCCGGCTTGTGCGGCCATGTCGACCAGACCGATGGTAGAGGCGATGGCCGAGTTTTTTACCAGATTCAGCATCTCAGACGTCAGCGGCGGAACAATCACCCGATAGGCATTGGGCAATAGCACGTAGCGGTAAGTCTGCGGCAACGTCAGCCCCATCGCCAGCCCGGCAAATTTCTGTCCACGTGGTAAAGACTGGATCCCGGCGCGAACCTGCTCACACACGCGAGCGGCGGTAAACAGCCCGAGGCAAACCATTGATGACAGGAAAAACTGAATATTGGGGTCCAGTTCGGCTTTAAACCACATGCCAATGCCGACAGGGAGAAGTTCAGGAACCACCAGATACCAGGCAAAGAATTGAACAATAAGCGGCACGTTACGAAACAGTTCAACGTAACAGGTACCAATAGCGGCAATGAAACGATTCGGGACGGTGCGCAAGATGCCAAATAAAGAGCCGATGATAAATGCGATGATCCAGGCGCAGATAGATAACGTCACGGTGACTTGCAGACCGGACAGGATCCACCCGAGATAGGTTGTATTGCCAAAAGGGGCGGCTTGCAGAAATATGCCCCAGTTCCAATCTATTGACATAACGAACTCCGGTAAAAAAGGGTAGCGACGCTACCCCGAAGATTGATGTGCGGCCATATCCCGGTCATCTTTGAGTAACAGGCACACTGTCTTCCTGTTGCCCGAAATCAATCGGGGCTGCATGTGATAGGGAACGACCACCACATGCCTGTCTGTCCTGCCACATATCAACAATCATAGGGCTGATAATCTGCCCTTATTCTCATTATTAATTAGTTTAACGCTTTGTCGTTTGGCGCTTTGAACAGGGTTTTCATTTCATCAGACAGATCAAAGTTCAGGTTAAGATTTTTGGGTGGAATGGGCTGTTTAAACCAGCGATCGAACCATTTTTCGGCTTCGCCGGTGGTTTGTACTTCAGCGATCGTGTCGTCAACCAACTTTTTGAATTGCGGATCGTCTTTACGCAGCATACAGCCGTAGGCTTCTTCAGACTGAGCGGTGCCGACGATATCCCATTGTGCGGCGTTTCTGGCTTTTGCTCGTTCACCAGCCAGCAATGCATCATCCATCATAAAGGCCACTGCGCGGCCACTTTCCAGCGTTCGGAAGGAGTCACCGTGATCTTTCGCGCTGATAATCCGCATTTTCATTTTTTTCTCGTCGTTCAACTTATTCAGCAGGACTTCAGAAGTGGTCCCGGACGTGACGACGACCGTTTTGCCAGCCAAATCCGGGAAATCTTTCACGCCGGAGTCCTTTTTCGTCAGCAGGCGTGTGCCGACGACAAAAATGGTGTTAGAGAATGCGGCTTGCTTCTGGCGTTCCAAATTATTGGTTGTCGAACCGCACTCCAGATCAAATGTTCCGTTCTGTAGTAAAGGGATACGGTTTTGCGAGGTGATAGGAAGTAATTTGACTTGCAGATTAGGCGCATCCAGTTTTTTCTTAACGGCTTCAACAATTTTGTCTGAGTAGGCTTGAGAATAGCCAACCACTTTCTGCGTGTTGTCATAGTAAGAAAAAGGGACGGATGATTCACGGTGGCCGATAACGATCACGCCATTATCTTTGACCTTTTTCAATGTCCCGGTCAACTCTTCCGCCTGAGCGACGCTGGCAGCGGTGCCTAGCAGAAGTAACGATAATGCCAGTTTACGCATTTGCATGTTCTAACTCCTTTTGCTGTCGTTATAGTGCAATAGTGGTAGCGCTGTGATTCATAACCGTATGGAAAATGTCCCCGTCATCTTCAAGCTAATGCTGTGTCGCTGCTATGACGTTTTGTCACTTCCCGATTGATGAACGCTGCACCGTTAAAGCGCGAAGTCACGAGGTATACAGTTAAAAAATAGCTGATTGTAAATGGATTGAAATGGAAATGTTTGTTTTTTGCGATATTCGCCGCACCAAATAGCAGCAACGTCAGAGGATTGCACGAAACTGGTGCGTTATTTGCCCCGGAAAGGGGCCTTGTACTGACGTAATACCTAAAACATCACAGAACCGACCATTTACAAGGTAATAAAAGGCAAATTCCGTGCCACAAATAAAAAAGCATGCCAGAGCATGCTTTTAGGCGTAGAGGGGAATGTCGGTTACCGGCGGCGCAAACGGAAGAAAATGGCCGAGAGGCCGCCTAACAACGTCATCACCCAGAGTGGTGAGGAGCCGAAACGCGCATAAGGGGTCATTCCGGTGGCAGGGACAACCTGCGTATCCAGCACCGCTCGTGTAAACTGCGGCAGGCTGGCGCTGACGTCGCCGTCTGGCGCAATCACCGCCGTGACGCCGTTATTGGTACTGCGAACCAAAGGACGTCCCAGCTCAAGCGAGCGCATTCGCGCCATCTGGAAGTGTTGCCAGGGGCCTATCGAGTGACCGAACCAGGCGTCGTTTGACAGGGTCAGGAGTATATCCGTGTCGGGTCGGAAGTTATCACGCAGCTGCTGGCCCAAAATGATTTCATAGCAAATAGCGGCGTTGAGCTTGAAGCCGTGGACCGAAAGCGGTGGCTGGATAACGTCCCCGCGGCTGAACGATGACATCGGCAGATCGAAGAAGGGAGCCAGCGGGCGCAATAGCGTTTCCAATGGGACAAACTCGCCGAAAGGCACCAGATGGTTTTTGTTATAACGATTTACCGTCGGGTAGTGATAGGGGGCTTTATCGCCAAGTACAATAACCGAGTTATAAAAACGAGCGAGATCGCCATCATGACGGATATCGACAATACCGGTAATCAGGCTGCTATTGCGGCTACGCAGGAGGTCGTCGATCTGTTTCAGGTAAGCCCCCTGACGGCTTTCAATATCAGGGATAGCCGTTTCTGGCCAGACAATGATCGGCGCCTTGTCTAGATAGGGCAGGCTGCTATCCAGATAGATCCGCAGCGTGTTCAGCAGCTCATCCTGCTCCCACTTCATGGATTGGGGAATGTCTCCCTGTACCAGCGCCACGTTCACGGCACGCTCGGGCTGCAAGGTGTACCACTGCACAGAGCGTAGCGGCCATAATAAAACCAGAACGCCGATGGCGATGGCAGCCGGAGCCACTTTACGTTGGTTGATGGCAAAAACCAGCAGCCCGCTGAGGCTCATCAACAGGAACGTGATGGCGTCGACACCCAGAATCGGCGCGATGCCTTTTAACGGCCCGTCGATCTGACTATAGCCAAATTGCAGCCAGGGAAAACCGGTAAGCACCCAGCCGCGCAGGTATTCCGTCAATTGCCAAAGCACCGGGGCAGCAAGCGCCAGACGGCACAACGTTGTCTGCGCCCACAGGCGTGAAAGCAGGGCAGAAAAGAGCAGAGGATAAAGCGACAAATAGGCCGCGAGCAGGATGACCAGTGCGACATTCACAAACCCCGGCATACCGCCAAACTGGGCAATGCTGACGTAGACCCAGTTAATCCCGCTGCCAAACAAGCCAAGCCCCCAGCAAAACCCAATCCAGGCTGACTGGCGGGCGGTGCGGTTCAACGTCAGGGCCTGTAACCCCATCAGCGAGACAAACGCCGCGGGCCAGAGATTAAAAGGAGAAAATGCCAGCGTGCCACAGGCACCAAATAAGAGCGCCAGCAGGGCTTTAACCTGCTGGCGTTGAAGAAAAGAAGCGACAACCATTGCCAAATTATTCTTCCAGTTTTGGTTGAGGGGCGTCGTCAGGGATCCTGACATGAACCTGAATAATACGGCGGCTGTCCGCCATCGCAACTTTAAACAGGTAACCTTCTATGTCAATGGTCTCGCCACGCGCAGGGAGATGCCCAAACGACTGCATGATCAGCCCGCCGATGGTGTCCACTTCATCATCGCTGAACCGCGTGCCGAAAGCTTCATTAAAATCTTCTATATCGGTTAACGCACGAACGGTATAAGTCTGGCGATTAAGCTGACGGATATCTCTGTCTTCTTCATCGTCGTATTCATCTTCAATTTCGCCGACGATCAATTCCAGAATATCTTCAATTGTCACCAGCCCGGACACGCCGCCGAATTCATCAATGACGATAGCCATGTGGTAGCGCAGGGAGCGGAACTCGTTCAGCATCCTGTCGACGCGCTTGCTTTCCGGCACAACCACGGCGGAGCGCAGGACTTTATCCATACTGAAGGGTTCGGAATCACTGCGCATAAACGGCAGTAAATCCTTGGCCATCAGGATGCCTTCGATGTGATCTTTGTCTTCGCTGATGACAGGGAAACGGGAGTGGGCGGATTCGATAATCACGTCCAGACACTCTTCCAGCGTTTGGTCGCGTTTTAGCGTGATCATCTGCGAGCGGGGGATCATGATATCGCGCACGCGTTGATCGGCAATATCCATTACGCCTTCGAGCATATCTCGCGTTTCAGGATCGATCAGTTCATTTTGTTCGGAATCACGGATCAGCGTCAGTAAATCATTACGATCTTTTGGCTCGCCGTGAAAAAGCTGGTTGAGGATAAGAGAAAAGAAGCCCTTTTTGGGACTGGGGGCATCGCTGTTTTGAGAATGGTCGTCGCTCATGCGTTTTAATTAACAACACTCTTGTTAAGGGATTATTGCCAGCAGCTGGAAGCGGCACAGCCGGCTGACGCGGGGTACATCACTGCCCGGTCTCTTCCCGATCCCAGGCGAAATAGCAGTATTTCCAGATTATTCGGTGAGGCCACCTTTCTCTGCAAGGTAGGGATCAGCATAGCCCATACTCTGCATAATCTCCGTTTCCAGCGCTTCCATTTCCTCGGCTTCGCTGTCTTCAATGTGGTCATACCCTAGCAGATGCAGGCTACCATGGACAACCATGTGCGCCCAATGCTCTTCCACGGTTTTTTCCTGTTCGCTGGCTTCCTGTTCGACGACCTGACGGCAGATGATTAAATCACCCAGCAGGGGCAGTTCGACTTCAGGCGGAGCCTCAAAGGGGAAAGACAGCACGTTGGTCGGCTTATCCTTACCGCGATAGGTGTGGTTCAGATGGCGGCTCTCGGCTTCATCCACGATGCGGACAGTGACCTCGGCAAGCGCCTGAAATTGAGGCAGAACGCCTTCCAGCCAGCGCTGGAAATCTTTCTCTGTCGGTATCCCCTGCGCTTGCTCGCTGGCGATTTGTAAATCCAGAATCACCTGACTCATTTTTTCTCCTGATCTGAGGCTGCCGCTTGCGCCTCACGCTTACGCTGTTCCGCCAGTGCATCTTTGCGTTTCTGTTCCGCATTTTCCCACGCCTCGTAGGCATTCACAATCTGTGCGACGACAGGGTGGCGCACCACGTCCTCACTGTGGAAAAAGTTAAAACTGATCTCTTCTACGTCGGCCAGCACTTCAATGGCATGGCGTAAGCCGGATTTTTGGTTTCTGGGCAGGTCGATCTGTGTGACATCGCCAGTGATGACGGCTTTTGAATTGAAACCGATGCGCGTCAGGAACATCTTCATCTGTTCGATGGTGGTGTTTTGGCTTTCATCCAGGATGATAAAGGCATCGTTCAGCGTTCGACCACGCATATAAGCCAGAGGCGCGACTTCAATCACGTTGCGTTCAATGAGCTTTTCGACGCGCTCAAAGCCCAGCATTTCAAACAGGGCATCATAAAGCGGGCGCAGGTAAGGATCGACTTTCTGACTCAGATCGCCGGGCAGGAAGCCCAGCTTTTCACCGGCTTCGACCGCGGGGCGCGTCAGTAAAATACGACGAATGTCCTGGCGCTCCAGCGCATCCACTGCGGCGGCGACGGCCAGATAGGTTTTCCCCGTTCCTGCCGGACCAACGCCGAACGTAATGTCGTGATCGAGAATGTGGGCGATATATTGGGCCTGATTCGGCGTGCGGGGCTTTATCACGCCTCGCTTAGTGCGAATGTTAACCGCTTTGCCATAATCAGGAACGTGCTCTGCGGACTGCTCAAGAACGCGAGACTCCTTGATGGCGAGATGAATGTGTTCGGGTTCAATATCACCGATGACGCCGCGTACCGGCGCGGTATCGACGTACAAACGTTGCAGGATATCGGCCGCGGTTTGCGTCAGCAAGGGGGCGCCGACCAGCTTGAACTGATTGTCCCGGCGATTGATCTCGATGCCTAAAC
The DNA here is from genome assembly GCF_004342665.1 of Samsonia erythrinae. Taxonomy (GTDB): domain Bacteria; phylum Pseudomonadota; class Gammaproteobacteria; order Enterobacterales; family Enterobacteriaceae; genus Samsonia; species Samsonia erythrinae. Next base: position 420,202 of record NZ_SMBY01000001.1, read on the forward strand.
GGCGCTCCAGTTGTTTAATATTGTCATCAAACGGACCGCAAAGACTGAGCAGGCGTTGGTTATCTGCGGGTTCAAGGGCAATCTCTTGTGTCGTGACGTTCAAATTATTCCTCTTAGGCATGACTGTGTCGGCTCCATCTTGCCAGCACAAAGCGAATGGCGATTGGGCGGCATGCAGTGTCCGCCATCGTTCTGAATTATTCATCGTGACGGCCTGATGGTGCAAGCCCCAATAATCATATTGGGACGCCGCCTCGCAAAAGCAAATGTAAGCATGCTGAAATTGAAAAGGATGATTGAAGTTAAAGACGATGCGTCATAAAAACGCAGATGCGGCTTTCAATGTTTGGCGTAACGGCCCAAACCGGGCCGTCCGAGGTTAACCTTGCCAGACAAAACGGGGGCAACGCCCCCTGCGTACCGGCTTGCCGGAAGAATGGATTACGGCTGGTAGAACCCGACGCCGATTTCGTTCTCTTTACGGGTGCGGGCAATCACGGAAGAGGGCGATTCATGCACGCGCAGATCCATTTGATCTTCGGTACGTACCACAATGCCGCGCAGCGAGTTGGTATACACATCAACGATTTCGACATCGACGAATTTACCGATCATATCCGGCGTGCCTTCAAAGTTGACGACGCGATTATTTTCCGTGCGGCCAGACAGTTCCATCACGTTCTTACGGGAGGTGCCTTCCACCAAAATACGCTGGATAGTGCCCAACATCTGGCGGCTGAAACGCATGGCCTGCTGAGTGATGCGCTCCTGAAGAATGTACAGTCGCTGTTTTTTCTCTTCTTCGGACACGTCATCGACCATGTCCGCAGCCGGCGTTCCGGGACGAGCCGAGTAGACAAAGCTGTAACTCATATCGAAATCCACATCGGCAATCAGTTTCATTGTCTGTTCAAAGTCTGCCTGCGTTTCGCCAGGGAAGCCGACGATAAAATCGGAACTGACCTGAATCCCCGGACGCGCATTGCGCAGCTTGCGGATAATGGCTTTGTATTCCAGCGCGGTATGGCGACGCTTCATTAACGTCAGCACACGGTCAGAACCGCTCTGTACCGGTAAGTGCAGGAAGCTGACCAGTTCCGGCGTATCTTCATAAACGCGGATAATGTCGTCGGTGAATTCAATCGGGTGGCTGGTGGTAAAGCGGATACGGTCAATCCCGTCAATGGCGGCGACCAGACGGAGCAGTTCGGCAAAAGAGCAAATTTCACCATCAAAGGTTTCGCCACGATAGGCGTTGACGTTTTGCCCCAGCAGATTGACTTCCCGCACGCCTTGCGCGGCTAATTGAGCGATTTCAAACAGCACGTCATCACAAGGACGGCTGACTTCTTCACCGCGGGTATAGGGCACAACGCAGAATGTGCAATATTTATTGCAACCTTCCATGATGGAGACGAATGCCGTTGGGCCTTCGGCTCGTGGCTCTGGCAGACGGTCAAATTTTTCAATTTCCGGGAAACTGATATCCACGACAGGGCTGCGGGTTCCCTGCACGTGGTTAATCATTTCCGGCAGGCGGTGTAAGGTTTGCGGACCAAAAATCACGTCAACATAGTGAGCGCGTTCCCGAATGTGCGCGCCTTCCTGTGACGCAACGCAGCCGCCGACGCCAATAATCAGGTTGGGGTTGAGATCTTTCAGCGCTTTCCAGCGACCAAGTTGATGGAAGACCTTTTCCTGCGCTTTTTCACGGATAGAACAGGTATTGAGCAGCAGAACATCGGCTTCTTCTGCGATTTCGGTTAGCTCATAGCCGTGCGTACTTCCTAGTAGATCGGCCATCTTTGATGAATCGTATTCATTCATCTGACAGCCCCAGGTTTTAATATGCAGTTTTTTTGTCATCGACTTGCCATTACTCAGTGCGAATAAGAAAGATTTACCTCTCCCGTCATACTTCAGGCTACAGGTGTCTTGGCTTGCCTCAAAACATCGGCCGTTGCGGCGTTAGCCGCTTGCTGACCTAAGCTTCTGGAGGGGCGTTGCCTCGCAGCTTCTTGTAACCGGAGCTATTTAGGGGATATTGGGGCGACATTGTAATCGTTCGCCGACGTTGTGACCAGCACCGGAAACCGGGGTGATTGGGTCACGTTTTACTTGCTGTCAAAATGCGGCTTTCCTAAAAAAGTCCCCGCAAATCCAGTACACTGTTTTCATGCATGTTTACTGGTGTAAATACACCAGAGCCAGAGAGGATAAGCCAATATGCACCACGATGTGATTGTCGTTGGCGGTGGAATGGTCGGCGCCGCTGCGGCGCTTGGATTGGCCCGGCAAGGGTTTCAGGTTGCCGTGATTGAGCAGAGTGCGCCGCCGCCCTTTGAGGCTGATAGCCCGCCGGACTTACGCATTTCGGCGATTGGCTATGCGTCAGTCGCCTTGCTGAAGCAATTGGGGGCGTGGCAGAAAGTACAACAGATGCGCAGTGCGCCTTATCGTCGTCTTGAGACCTGGGAATGGGAGAATGCCCGGGTTGTGTTCGATGCCGCCGATATTCATCTGCCTGAGCTGGGGTTTATGGTGGAAAACCGCGTGCTGCAACTGGCGCTGTGGGAGCGTCTGCAAGAAGAGGCGCGCTGCCACTGTTATTGCCCGGCGATGCCCCACAGTCTGCAACGGACGGAGCAGCACTGGTGTTTGCAGCTTGCTGATGGTCAGCGACTGACGACGTCATTGGTCATTGGCGCCGACGGTGCAAACTCACAGGTTCGTCAGTGGGCGGGGATTGGCATCAGCGGCTGGCAGTATCGCCAGTCCTGCATGTTGATCGGCGTTGAGACGATGCAGCCCCAACAGGATGTGACCTGGCAACAGTTTACGCCGAGCGGTCCGCGTGCATTTTTGCCGCTGTTTGATCGCTGGGCGTCGCTGGTGTGGTATGACAACCCGCAGCGTATCCGCCAGCTTCAGTCAATGCCGCTTGCCCAGTTGGATAATGAAATTGCCGCGGCGTTTCCTCAACGGCTAGGTGCCGTGAAGGCGCTCTCCGCGGGGTCGTTTCCATTGGTGAGACGCCATGCGCAAAGCTATATTAAACCCGGTCTGGTACTGCTGGGCGATGCGGCGCATACCATCAATCCGCTGGCGGGGCAGGGAGTTAATCTGGGGTATCGGGATGTCGAGGTGCTATTGGACGTATTGAATAGCGCGCGTAATGCGGGGGAAGAATGGGCTTCCGAATGTGTTCTGCGTCGTTATCAGTGTCGCCGCAAGCCGGATAACCTGTTGATGCAAAGCGGGATGGACGTGTTTTACAACGCGTTCAGTAATTCGCTACCGCCGATCGGTTTGGCACGTAATCTGGCATTAATGGTTGCCCAGCGTGCGGGTGCGTTAAAAACCCGGGCATTAAAATATGCGATTGGCGTCTGACTGACGAGGACGCCGTCCGCTACAGTACAAAAACGACAGTGGTGATAACCGCTGTCGCCACTTTGCCGCCATTCATAAGAAAACGGGGCGACGTCTTTCGACTGTCGCCCCGTATCTGGCTGTTTTATCAGCTTTATTTGGCTGGGGTACGAGGATTCGAACCTCGGAATGCCGGAATCAGAATCCGGTGCCTTACCGCTTGGCGATACCCCAAAAATGTGGTGGCTACGACGGGAATCGAACCTGTGACCCCAGCATTATGAGTGCTGTGCTCTAACCAGCTGAGCTACGTAGCCAAATATACTGCTATTACCGCTTCACTTCAATAACATCATCTATATCAAATAGATGGCTGGGGTACCTGGATTCGAACCAGGGAATGCTGGTATCAAAAACCAGTGCCTTACCGCTTGGCGATACCCCAACAGGACAACGAATCTTTCAGCGTGCGCGCTGTGGATGGCTGGGGTACCTGGATTCGAACCAGGGAATGCCGGTATCAAAAACCGGTGCCTTACCGCTTGGCGATACCCCAATCACTACAACACTTGTAAGCTTCGAAAAGCGCCGTCAAACCGAGAAGATAATGGTGCGGGAGGCGAGACTTGAACTCGCACACCTTGCGGCGCCAGAACCTAAATCTGGTGCGTCTACCAATTTCGCCACTCCCGCAAAAAGATGGTGGCTACGACGGGAATCGAACCTGTGACCCCAGCATTATGAGTGCTGTGCTCTAACCAGCTGAGCTACGTAGCCATCTTTTCCGCGTCACCTTCATCGGCGTTGCGGGGCGCATTATGCGTAGTTGGTCTAATTGCGTCAACTAGTTTTTTCCCGAAAAGTGCCCTTGATGTATCGTTTGTCTGGGTTGTGAACAGTATGGTGAGAAAAACGTCAAAAAGCACACTTTGCCAGCCAATTAAGCAGAAAAACGGGCCAGTTAGCGGCCCGTCAGCGGAGGAAAACGATCGGGTGATTATTGGTAGGCAGACTGGTGCACGCCAACCGCGCGACCTGACGGATCGTCCATTTTCTTGAAAGATTCGTCCCATTCTATGGCTTTGGCTGAAGAACAGGCGACTGACGGGCCGCCCGGCACACATTCTGCCGCGCTGGGGACCGGGAAGAGCTCTTCAAAGATTTCACGGTACAGATAGCCTTCTTTAGACGCCGGCGTGTTGTACGGGAAGCGGAAGTGCGCCGTTTCCAGTTGTTGATCGGTAACCTGTTTGGCAGCCACTTCTTTTAACGTGTCAATCCAGCTGTAGCCTACACCGTCGGAGAATTGTTCTTTCTGGCGCCATGCCACGCTATGGGGCAGGTAGGATTCAAAGCATTCGCGCAGAATGTGTTTTTCCATCTTGCCGTTGCCGCACATTTTGTCGCGCGGGTTGATGCGCATGGCGACGTCGAGGAAGTTTTTGTCCAGAAAAGGTACGCGCGCTTCGACTCCCCAGGCCGACATCGCTTTGTTGGCGCGGGCGCAGTCATACTGGTGCAGCGCCAGCAGTTTACGCACGGTTTCTTCATGCAGTTCTTTGGCGTTTGGCGCTTTGTGGAAATAGAGATAGCCGCCGAACACTTCGTCAGAGCCTTCGCCTGATAGCACCATCTTGATGCCCATGGCTTTGATTTTACGCGACATCAGGTACATTGGCGTTGAAGCGCGGATCGTGGTGACGTCGTAGGTTTCGATGTGATAGATCACGTCGCGGATCGCATCCAGTCCTTCCTGCACGGTGAAGTGAATTTCATGGTGCACGGTGCCTAAATGGTCGGCCACTTCCTGCGCGGCTTTTAAATCCGGCGCGCCTTCCAGACCCACGGCGAAAGAGTGCAGTTGCGGCCACCAGGCTTCGCTGCGTTCGTCATCTTCAACGCGACGCGCGGCATACTTTTTAGTGATGGCAGAGATAATGGATGAGTCCAATCCACCGGAGAGCAGCACGCCATAAGGCACGTCAGACATCAGATGGCTTTTCACCGCTTCTTCCAGCGCATCGCGCAGCGCTTCTTTATCCGTTTCATTATCTTTGACGGCATCGTAATCAAACCAGTCGCGATGATAATACTCGCGAATTTCACCGTCTTTGCTCCACAGATAACTGCCCGCCGGGAATTCTTTGATGGTGCGGCAAACTGGCACCAGCGCCTTCATTTCTGACGCGATGTAGAAGTTGCCGTGCTCATCGTAACCCATATAGAGCGGGATGATGCCGAGGTGGTCACGGCCGATCAGGTAGGCGTCTTTTTCGCTGTCATATAGTGCAAAAGCGAACATGCCGCGCAGTTCATCCAGGAATGCCGGGCCCTTCTCCTGATACAAGGCAAGGATAACCTCGCAGTCGGAACCTGTTTGAAACGCGTAACGGTCGCCGTATTGCTGGCGTAGTGCCTGATGGTTATAAATCTCACCGTTAACGGCCAGAATGTGGGTGCGCTCGGCGTTATAAAGCGGTTGCGCGCCCGTATTCACATCAACGATAGACAGACGTTCATGCGCCAGAATCGCTTTGTCGCTGGCATAAACGCCGGACCAGTCCGGCCCGCGGTGACGCATTAAGCGCGATAATTCCAGCGCTTTTTTACGTAGTTCGACAGGATCGGTTTTCAGATCAAGCACACCGAAAATAGAACACATAGAGGACTCCCAATGATGACAAATACGGCTTCAGTGCCTTTGATTTAGCATCAAATCGCCATATAAATTCAATATTGTTTAATGAAAAAAGTCATCCTGATGGTTTTTGTTTAATTTAATCCGTTTTTCATTGAGAATTCGATAAATTTAAAGCGGGGGGAAGCCGGATTTTTAGTGATTACACAATCCGGTTTTACCGGTCGGATAGACAATCAGCTGTGTTCGAGTATCTGCTGTAGCAGTACGCCGTTCAGCATTGCCCGTTTAACCAACGCAAACGCGCTGATGGCGGAAAGGGGGTTGAGCGTTGAAATCTCAATAGGTAGGTTATGGCGAAACGCTTTCAGCACCTGCGTATTAATACAGCGCTGAATGGCCGGAAGCAGCGTTGTTTCTGCCGCGGTGATTTCACCGGCAATGACGATTTTCTGCGGGTTAAACAGGTTGATGGCGATGGAAAGCGCTTTACCGAGATAAAGACCAGCCTGCTCGATAACGTCATGGGCAAGGGCATCGCCCCGGTTTGCCGCTTTACAGATCGCCGAAATCGAACAGTTTTCCGCAGAGAGTTTGCTGGGGTAGCCCTGGCGCAGCAAATGCTGTACCCGCTGTTCTATTGCTGCATTAGAGACCACCGTCTCCAGACAGCCGAAATTGCCGCAGTGGCAGCGTTCACCGAGCGGATCGATCTGGATATGACCGATTTCACCCACGTTGCCATTCTTACCAAGAAAGATTTGACCATTAACGAGGATACCCGCGCCGGTTCCGCGGTGAACGCGCACCAGAATAGAGTCCAGTGAGTCATGGGTGACGCCAAAATAGTGTTCGGCTAGCGCCAGACTGCGGATATCGTGGCCGACAAAACTGGTGACGCCAAAGCGGCGTTGCAGGTTTTTAACCAGCGGCCAGTTGTCTACGCTGATGTGGGGCATATAGCGGATGATACCCCCAACCGGGTCAACCAGCCCTGGCAGCACCACAGAAATGGCGACGAGTTCACGAATGCGGCGCTGGTGGTTGGCGATAAAGCCGCCGATAGCCAGAAAGAGCGCGTTTTCCAGCGTTTCCTGCGTGTTTTCCGGTAGCGCATAATGCGCTTCTTCTAACGCCTTGCCCTGCAAGTCGTATAGCGCGATGGTGGCGTCGTTGCGGCCAAGGCGTACAGCGATGGTATGGAAAGGGCGATTTTCTGTGATAATGGAAATGGCGCGTCTGCCGCCCGTGGAGGCTTGCTGATCGACTTCTTTGATTAATCCGCGTTCCAGCAGTTGGCGGGTGATTTTTGTAACGCTGGCGGGGGCAAGCTGGCTCTGTTCTGCTATCTGAATACGTGAAATGGGGCCTTGCTGGTCAATCAGGCGATATACCACCGCGCTATTCAATTGCTTAACCAGATCGATATTTCCTATCTGCGCTTGTCCGCTTGTTGTCATGAAAAGATTACTCGCTTAGGGTTAACGCACGATATGCATCAACGCCGGATAAGCCTGAAGGGGCTTATCGCAACGCTTTTACGCTTTACCTCAAGATATTTTTGCCTTATCCCCAGACGGGGCTGCCGTTCACAAACGTCTTGAGAATCTGATAATCACGGTTAAAGACGGTCAGGTTTGCCACTTTACCGCTCTCGATGCTGCCTAATTGCTTGTCGACGCCGATGGCGCGCGCAGGATACAGCGTTGCCATGCGAATGGCTTCATCCAGTGCGATACCGGCATATTCCACGCTGTTACGCACGGCTTCGATCATCGTCAGTGCGGAACCGCTCAGCGTACCTTGATCATCGACACAAACACCATCGCGATAATAGATGGTTTTACCGGCAAAAGTGAACTGATCAATATCCGCGCCCGCCGGTGCCGTCGCGTCGGTGACCAGCACCAGTTTATCGCCTTTGATGCGTTTGCTGTTGCGAATGTTCGCCCAGTCCACGTGGCGGCCATCGGCGATAATACCGCAATAGACTTCCGGCGCGTCGTAAATCGCGCCAACCAGCCCGGGTTCGCGACCGGTGAGCGACGGCATCGCGTTAAACAAGTGGGTGGCGAAGCGAATGCCGGCGGCAAAGCCTTGCTTGGCTTGCTCCCAGCTCGCGTTGGAATGCCCGGCGGATACAACGATACCGGCCGCCGTTAACTGACGGATGACGGCGGGTTCGACTTCTTCCGGGGCCAGTGTGATTTTCGTAATGGTGTCCGCATTGGCGCACAGAAAGTCGACGAGTTCCTGCGTCGGTTGGCGAATATAGGCCGCGTCATGCGTGCCTTTTTTTATCACGTTCAGCCAGGGGCCTTCAAGATGGAGCCCAAGCGCCTGATGCTTATTCCGTGCCAGCCAGTCCCGCATGACGTTGACGCTATGCATGATAAACGCATCACTGGAGGTAATCAGCGTGGGTAAAAAACTGGTACAGCCTGAACGCTGGTTCGCCTGCTGCATGGTCTCCAGCGTCTTGACGGAGATCGTATCCAGCGAGTCGTTGAATTGCACGCCGCCGCAGCCGTTCAACTGGAGATCGATAAAACCCGGGGTAAGAAATGCGCCGCCCAGATCAAATTGCTCAACATCCTCAGGGAGATCGGCGAGCGGGCAGATACGCTCAATCAGTCCATCCGCAATGACAACGGCGTGATGATTCAGAATCTGGTGGCCGGTGAAAATTCGGCTATGGGTTAACGCGTACATCATCAACTCCCGCGATTGATTAGAGATTTTTCATACTTTCCGTTTCTAACTCACGGAAATATTTAACGGTTTTCACCTTCAATTCCATCGTTGACGGCTCGTCGCAAACGATGATGGCTTTAGCATGCAGCTGTAGACAACTGATCGTCCACATATGGTTAACGTTGCCTTCTACCGCGGCCTGTAGCGCCAGCGCTTTGTTGCGACCGGTCGCCAGAATCATGACCTCTTCGGCATCCAGTAATGTACCAACGCCCACGGTCAGGGCAAATTTCGGCACCTGACTGACGTCCCCGCCGAAGAAACGGGAATTCGCCGTTCGGGTTTCTTCCGTCAGCGTTTTGATACGGGTGCGGGACGCCAGAGAAGACGCGGGTTCATTGAAAGCAATATGCCCGTCGTTGCCTACGCCGCCCATGAAAAGATGGATCTTGCCGTAAGACTTTATTTTCTCTTCATAGCGACGACATTCTGCTGTGGTGTCTTCTGCGTTGCCATTTAGCAGGTTAATATTTTCACGCGGAATATCAACGTGATTGAAAAAATTCTGATGCATGAAGGTATGATAGCTTTCCGGGTGATCGGTTGGCAGGCCGACATATTCATCCATATTGAAGGTCACAACGTGTTTGAAACTCACTAAGCCCGCCTTGTGCATGGCGACCAGCGACTTGTAAGCTTCCAGCGGTGAACTGCCTGTCGGCAACCCCAGAATAAAAGGGCGATCTGCGCTGGGCTTGAAAGCGTTAATTCTTTCTGCGATGTGTCGGGCTGCCCATCTGCCGACATCGGCGGCGGTGGCTAGGGGAATGAGTCTCATCAGCGCTCTCCTGATTTTTTGGTGGAATTAAAATGTATCACCGCGCCAGTCGCGCGTTTGTTATGCATTAAAATTAGTCTACTCTGTTTTTTTTAATCTTGAAATAAGTTGGGATTTTATTCAGGTTTAAACTTTACACATGCAGTTTTTTGGTGATTTTTATCACATAATTACGGGATTTAATTTGTGAGGCGAATTATTTTTCTTACACTCCCCTGAGAATTACCGCTGGCCACGATTTTTAACAATGGTTTTTTCGACAATGAAGTTTTTTGGCAGTGAGATTTACCGGCAGGTTTGTTTGCCCCACAACATTTCATTTACCTTGTAAAGGTAAGAGAGGGAAACGTGAGTACTCTGAGCTATTTACAAAAAGTTGGCCGGGCATTGATGGTGCCTGTCGCAACGCTGCCTGCTGCCGCTATCCTGATGGGGATAGGTTACTGGATTGATCCGGTTGGCTGGGGAAGCGAGAACGCATTAGCGGCGCTCCTGATCAAATCGGGTGATGCGATTATCGGACATATGGCGGTGTTGTTTGCGGTCGGTGTCGCTTACGGCATGTCGAGAGATAAAGATGGCGCGGCGGCATTGACCGGCTTTGTGGGCTTTCTGGTGCTGACCACGCTGTGTTCGCCGGCCGTTGTCGCCATGATCCAACGGATCCCGGTTGAGCAAGTGCCTGTCGCGTTTGACAAGATTGAAAATCAGTTTATCGGGATTTTGGTCGGTGTGATTTCCGCCGAGCTATATAACCGCTACAGTCAGGTCGCATTGCCGAAAGCGCTGTCGTTCTTCAGCGGACGCCGCTTAGTGCCGATTCTGGTTTCTTTTCTGATGATCCTGGTCGCGTTTATTTTAATGTACGTGTGGCCGGTGATTTACAATGCGCTGGTGTCGTTCGGTGAGCATATTCAGCAACTGGGGTCGGCTGGCGCTGGGGTTTATGCCTTCTTTAACCGGTTACTGATCCCCGTTGGGTTACACCATGCTCTGAACTCCGTGTTCTGGTTCGACGTCGCGGGCATCAACGATATTCCTAACTTCCTGGCTGGCCAACAGTCTATCGATTCCGGTAAAGCCGTGGTAGGGATCACCGGGCGTTATCAGGCGGGTTTCTTCCCGATAATGATGTTCGGCCTGCCCGGAGCCGCGCTGGCGATTTATCACTGCGCACGTCCTGAAAACAAAAGTAAAGTCGCCGGGATTATGCTGGCGGCGGCGTTTGCTTCCTTCTTCACCGGCATTACCGAGCCGCTGGAGTTCTCATTCATGTTTGTCGCTCCGGCGCTGTATTTCCTGCACGCGCTGTTGACCGGGGTTTCCGTGTTTATCGCGGCCAGTATGCACTGGATCTCCGGTTTTGGTTTTAGTGCAGGTCTGGTGGACATGGCGCTGTCTTCGCGCAACCCGCTGGCAACCCAGTGGTACATGCTGATCGCGCAGGGCTTAGCGTTCTTTGTCATTTATTATGTGGTGTTCCGTTTTACCATTACCCGCTTCAATCTGTTAACACCGGGGCGTGAGCTGGCCGTAAGCGGTAGCGAAGCGGATGGCTATGACGTGAGCACGGCGTCGGCGGGCGAGAAATCAAGTGACGAACAAGCATTGGCGCGGGGCTACCTACAGGCGCTGGGAGGGAAAGCTAATCTGATCGCTATTGATGCCTGCATTACCCGCCTGCGTTTGAACGTGGCGGATGCCTCTTTGGTTGATGATGCGCAGGCGAGACGTCTTGGTGCCGCGGGGGTTATTCGTCTGAATAAGCAAAGCGTACAGATTGTTGTGGGCACTCAGGCGGAATCGATCGCGAACGCGCTGAAAGTGGAGCGCGATAAGGCATAAATGACGGCGCTGCCGCATTTAGCGCGGCCTGATGCCGAGGGGATTGATAAGGCGAGATGGCTATCTCGCCTTTTTTTTCGTTATGAAGAATTAAATGAAACTAACGGTTGTTTCCCGGCGTAGCTTGTTGGATCATTAGCGGTTATACGTCGTTTTAGCATTGAGGACTGAAGAATGAGTGAGGCTGAAGCCCGCCCAACCAACTTTATCCGTCAGATTATTGATGAAGATCTGGCGTCCGGTAAGCATGACCATATTCAGACGCGTTTCCCGCCAGAGCCGAACGGCTATCTGCATATCGGGCACGCAAAGTCTATCTGCCTGAATTTCGGTATCGCGCGTGATTATCAGGGGCAATGCAACCTGCGTTTTGACGACACCAACCCGGTAAAAGAAGATATCGAATATGTCGAATCGATCAAACGTGACGTTCAGTGGCTGGGTTTTTCATGGAGCGGTGACGTTCGCTATTCTTCTGATTACTTCGATCAGCTGCACGCCTATGCGGTTGAGCTGATCGGTAAAGGGCTGGCTTATGTTGATGAGCTGACGCCCGAGCAAATCCGTGAATATCGGGGGACATTGACAGCGCCGGGCAAGAACAGCCCATATCGCGATCGTTCCGTTCAGGAAAATCTGGCGCTGTTTGAAAAAATGCGTAACGGCGGATTTGCAGAAGGTACGGCCTGTCTGCGCGCAAAAATCGATATGGCGTCGTCTTTTATTGTCATGCGCGACCCGGTCCTGTACCGCATTAAATTTGCCGATCACCACCAGACGGGCAACAAGTGGTGCATCTACCCGATGTATGACTTTACCCACTGCATTTCCGATGCGCTGGAAGGGGTGACGCATTCGCTTTGCACGCTTGAATTTCAGGATAACCGCCGTCTGTACGACTGGGTTCTGGATAACATCACGATCTCTTGTCGCCCGCGCCAGTACGAATTTTCCCGTCTGAATCTTGAATACGCCATTATGTCCAAGCGCAAGCTGAATCAACTGGTGTCGGAAAAGATTGTTGAAGGGTGGGACGATCCGCGCATGCCGACGATTTCGGGTCTGCGTCGTCGCGGCTATAGCGCTGCTGCTATCCGCGAATTCTGTTTGCGTATTGGCGTAACGAAGCAGGACAACAACGTGGAGATGGCTGCGCTTGAATCCTGCATTCGCGACGATTTGAATGAAAACGCGCCGCGTGCGATGGCGGTATTGGATCCGGTCAAAGTGGTGATCGAGAACCTGCCGGCTGATCACGAAGAGTTCGTTATGATGCCAAATCATCCGAACAAACCGGAAATGGGGTCACGTCAGGTGGCATTCAGTCGTGAAATTTATATCGATCGCGCTGACTTCCGGGAAGAAGCCAATAAACAGTACAAGCGTCTGGTATTGGGCAAAGAAGTCCGTTTGCGTAATGCCTACGTGATCAAAGCGGAACGCATTGAGAAAGATGAGCAGGGCGTCATTACGACAATTTTCTGTCGCTATGATGCGGATACTCTGAGCAAGGATCCGGCTGACGGTCGCAAGGTTAAAGGCGTGATCCACTGGGTCTCTGCGGCGCATGCGCTGCCGGCGGAATTCCGTTTATACGATCGCCTGTTTAGCGTGGCAAACCCTGGCGCGGCGGATGATTTTCTGTCGACGATAAACCCGGACTCACTGAAAATCACGCAGGGTTTTGTGGAAGCGAGTCTGGCGCAAGCGGAAGCAGAGAAAGCGTACCAGTTTGAACGCGAAGGCTACTTCTGCGCCGATCGCGTTTATTCCAGCGCAGAACATCTGGTGTTTAACCGCACCGTTGGCCTGCGTGATACTTGGGCTGGTTGAATCGCCGGATAATCGATAAAAATAAAACCGCCTCGGCGGTTTTATTTTTTTATGCGTTTGTTTTATTTCGCGGGGTCATCATGCAGGGTTTCGTCTTCGCGGCAATCCCCTTCACTGCAATGTCCGTATAGATATAAACTGTGGTTTGTCAGTTTGATACCGTGTCTTTTTGAGATCTCGCGCTGACGTGCTTCGATAGACTCATCACGGAATTCAATGACTTTGCCGCAGTCGAGGCAAATGAGGTGGTCGTGATGATGCTGCTGCGTCAGCTCGAAGACAGATTTACCGCCTTCAAAGTTGTGACGTGTGACGATACCGGCATCATCAAACTGGTTGAGTACGCGATAGACCGTGGCGAGGCCAATCTCTTCACCCATATCAATCAGTTTCTTGTATAAATCTTCCGCACTGACGTGATGGCACTCAGGATCCTGTAACACTTCCAGAATTTTCAATCTGGGAAGCGTAACTTTCAGGCCGGCCTTCTTTAATGCGGTATTGTTGTCAGTCATGCGGGTTTAGTCCTGTTGCTTACTTAATCAATGGAGGCTGCCTAGCCTATGACATCGGTCGGCTCAAAAAATGTGATGACGTCTCAATTATAGAACCGTGCATACAAAATGAAAACAAAGGAATGTTAACAACATTGTCCCCACTCACACTACAGGTATACAGTGCCGTCTGGTATGAGTAAATGGAGAAAACGGTAATGCACGTATAAAACCGATGGGATTATTGTACAGGTTTACGGGCGGAAGTTAAAAAAATGTATCAATTATTATGAAAGGTTTTACCTATCAATTCTATTTTGGCTCTGATAGGAATGACTATCAGAGCCAAACCGTCTCAGCCAATCAATTCTTTCAGGTTCAGCTCTTCGCTGATTTGTTTCACCCAGGTGCTCACACGTTCACTGGTCAGTTCGGGCTGACGGTCTTCATCAATGGCCAGACCCACGAAGTGATTATCGTCGGCTAACCCTTTTGAAGCTTCAAAGTAGTAGCCTTCTGTCGGCCAGTGGCCGACAATTGTCGCACCGCGTGGCTCAATGATGTCGCGGATAGTCCCCATGGCATCACAGAAGTATTCCGCGTAGTCTTCCTGATCGCCACAACCAAACAGTGCAACCAGTTTTCCTGTAAAATCAATTTCTTCCAGTGATGGGAAAAAATCATCCCAATCACATTGGGCTTCACCGTAATACCAGGTTGGAATACCCAGCAGCAGAATATCGAAACCTTCGAGGTCTTCTTTGCTGCTTTTTGCGATGTCGTGAACCTCTGCCACGTGGGTGCCTAACTGCTGCTGGATGGTTTTGGCGATGTTTTCCGTGTTGCCAGTGTCACTGCCAAAAAATATTCCGATGAGTGCCATGAATTAAATAACCTCTTGATTCATAATGGTATGGTGTGATTTTTCACCCACTTATTCGCTAATAATAACAGACACTCACATCAGGAGAAACTCGTATCGGTACAGGATGTGTAAATCCAGCGCTTGTAAAATGCGAGACAGGAAAAAGTATGAAAAATGTTCTGTTTCAACAATCAAAACGATCATGATAAAAACGCATTTCTCCACCGTCTGCGATTAAAAGCACATTTCCTGAACAAGATGGGAATTACCTATTCCGCCGATGTTTCATTTTTCATAAATCAACATTTCATTTTTATCACATTGTTTAGTCTGTAATTAAAAGCAGACTAGGGTATGCAGAAAATAAACGTGTTGCAGCAATCTGCTACGGCTCTGCTATGAAAATCATCGCCAAAGAAATAAAAACATACACAAAAGATAATGTTTTCATTGCATTGAGCTTTTTAACATTTGCTGGGAATATTCCTAATCAAATCAAGTAGAAATAGTAATCATTTATATACACCAACGCGTCGGGAATAAAAGGTGATTTTATTTCATTGATATATAAAGAAAAAATTAACACCTGCTTCGGGTGATGTAAACGGATTGAGGGGATGTTGCATCTTTATATTCAGAAAGGATGGCTGTGCAGCCCTCACATTCTTCTCTGGTATGCCTATAAGGAAGCGATTTTATTATCAGTGGGAAAATTGTATTAAGAAATATAGCAAGAATGCTAAATATTCTCCGAATTTGGCCGATGAGTTAACGTGATTTTTGTTTTTTCAACTCAGAGAAATTTGAACGCTAGGGAGAAGTGGCCTGTTTCGTTGTGTGATTTGTGATTCATACATGTTGATTAGCGATAAAAATCTATTCGAACATTTTCCTGATTTGGAGTGAGCTATGAAATTTATAAAAAACATTGCCATCAGAACAGCTATGCTGTGGGTACTGGGCTGTTTTTGCGTCCTTTGGGGAGGGGTGTCGGCATATACTCTGTTTTCATTTAAAGAGATGACGACAACCTCAAAAACCAGCACCTTGCTCGTTCAGAACATGAACTTCATCAACCAGGGTAATGATCAATACTTCCGTATGGTAACCCGTTTGGCGCGCGCGGTTGATGCGCGGCGCAATGGCGATAATGCAACGGCGGACAAAGAGCAGGCTTCATCATTAGCGGCGCTGGATAAACTGAAAGCCGATCTGGTCGCCTTTAACGCGATCCATCACGCCAGTCTGGATGATGCGTTAGTTCAGGCAGTGAGTCGCGACTGGAATAATCTGATCGTACAGGGCGTGGAGCCGTTATATCAAAAGGCTGCCGCCAATGCGTTGGATGACTACCAGAATCAGGCCAAAGAGGTTGTACCGCCGCTGAGCCGCCAGTTCGGCGCGTCGCTGTCGGCCTTTAGTAAGGCGAGTGCGGAAAAGTTCGATGCGGCAGGCGCACGGTTTGAACATATTACGGTGATTGGACAGAATATTCTGCTGGGGGGACTGGCTATCGGTCTGATCATGCTGTTTCTGACCGATCGTTACCTGGTGATTAATCTGGTGCGTCCGCTGAACACCCTGCGCGACCACTTTAGCGTCATTGCGTCCGGTAATCTGGGTAAACCGATTCTGGATTTTGGTAAAAACTGTGTTGGCCGTTTGTTCCCGCTTCTGCGAGATATGCAGGGCAGTTTGGCGAATACCGTCAGCACGATCAGAAACAGCACCGACTCCATCTATCAGGGCGCGTCTGAGATTGCCGCTGGCAACAACGATTTGTCATCACGCACCGAAGAGCAGGCTTCCGCGCTGGAAGAGACCGCAGCCAGCATGGAACAACTGACGGCAACGGTGAAGCAGAACGCCGAAAATGCGAATCATGCCAGCCAACTGGCATTACAGGCCTCCACGACGGCGAAGAAAGGCGGCGAGATCGTTGAGAATGTGGTGAAAACCATGGCGGAAATTTCCGGCAGCTCAAGAAAAATCGCAGAGATTACCACCGTCATTAACGGGATTGCATTCCAGACCAACATTCTGGCGCTGAACGCTGCGGTAGAAGCGGCGCGCGCGGGTGAGCAAGGCCGTGGTTTTGCGGTTGTGGCAGGCGAAGTTCGTAGTCTGGCGCAGCGCAGCGCTCAGGCGGCAAAAGAGATTGAAGGGTTGATTTCTGAATCGGTGCGCTGTGTCGATACCGGTTCCAATCTGGTGAGCGATGCTGGTAGTACCATGCAAGATATCGTTCGTGCGGTCACTAACGTAACGGACATCATGGGTGAGATTGCCTCGGCATCGGAAGAACAGAGCAAAGGTATTGCACAGGTTGGTCAGGCTGTCGCGGAAATGGACAGCGTCACGCAGCAAAACGCCGCATTGGTTGAACAGGCCTCTTCGGCAGCGCTGTCGCTGGAAGAACAGGCGGCGCTGTTGAATCAGGCCGTGTCGCTGTTCCAGCTGTCTGAGCAGCAGTCAAAACTGCAAGTGGCGGCAAAACCTGCGCAAAAAACACAGGTGATCGCCCCGCGAGCAGGTAAAGCGCTGCCTGCGAGCAATGATAACTGGGAAAAATTCTGATTGAGAACTCAGGCTGGGGCATCCTGGAAAACGTGGTGTATCCAGAATAAAGACTCAGGCGGCGTCAGAAATGGCGCCGCACAAGAAGTAAAAACCATTCGGTGTCGGTCAGGATTGCTGTTTGGCCAGCTGCGCCAGCAGCATTTGCTCGATCAATTCACTGCGGCTAATGTTCCGCGCTTCAGCCAGGCCATTGAGGATGTCAACGGCGTCGCTGTTAATCTTTAATTCAATCCGACGTAACCCGCGCACTTTGTCGCGGCGCAGCTGATTACGTTTATTAATTCTCAGTTGTTCGTCACGCGTGAGCGGATTGGTTTTGGGACGGCCCGGACGACGTTCATCTGCGAACAGATCCAGCGTCGTGCGATCCGTTTGTTCTTTTGCCATAAGTAATGATGCTGCAAGGTATTCGGACCAAAACACACGGCGTTGCCGCGACCTGCTACACGGATAAACCGATGCCTGATTTCATCCTGCAACAGGATGGCCAGATCGCGTTTTCCTTGATGTAAAACATGCCGGGAAGTCAGGCGTGTATTTTGATGATGTCGTTAATATGCCGGGCTAAATTAGCCGTCCTTCTACTGCGGACGCCATCATACCCTAGCCGTGCTGGCAGCGACAACGGTTAAACTGCCCCGTCGCCGTGAATCCGCCAGTGTGGGCGCCTTCTGGTTACTCCGCATCCAAAAAACGGTGGATGGCGCGTAACACCGCCTCTGGTTTTTCTGAGTGAACCCAATGGCCCGCGCCGCTGACGACGTGTGCGCGCGCCGCAGGGAACTGGCGTAGCAGCGAAGCGCGATATTGGTCGTCCAGATAAGGGGAGTCGCCGCCGCGTATAAACAGAATAGGCCCGTCCCAGGCAGGGACGTCTTGCCAGCCAACGATGTGTTCGTATTCTTCCCATAGCACCGAAACGTTAAAACGCCACTCGCCCTGTTGGAAGGATTTCAGCAAAAACTGAATGACGCCTTCTTCACTTATATACTGGCGCATTAATGCCGCAGCTTCCGCGCGTGACGTCAGACCTGCGTTTGTGACTGCGCGTAACGCGGCGAAAATGGTGTCATGGCGGCGTACCTGATAATCCACCGGGGCAATATCGATTGCCACCAGTTTGTCCAGTCGTTCGGGGATCAGCGCGCTAAGCGCCATCGCGACTTTCCCCCCCATCGAGTGGCCGATAATAATAGCGCGTTCGATGCTGAGCTCGTCCAGCAGTGTCAGCACGTCCTGCGCCATCGCCGGATAGTTCATCTGCGGTGAACGCGGTGACAGACCGTGGTTGCGTAGATCGATTTGCAGGATGTCATGGGTATTTTGCAAATCCCGCCCGAGTACGCCAAGGTTATCTAATGTGCCAAACAGGCCGTGGATCAGGACGATGGGACGTTTGCCTGTGGGCTGATGCGCATAAAGCCTGCGATGATTCAATTTCATGGTGAAGTTCATTCAAGGAGACATGCGCTTAGGGTATCATGACTTTAGAATCGATGTGGTCGCAGAAGGAACAAGGCCTGATACTTAAAGAGAAACTATCACCTAATGGATGCGAAAGGCATTGGGGCATAGTCTGAGTTTTGGTATTGTCCCGTTATGTCGCTGTTCGAGACTGTTTGAACGCCTGTATAATCCTTTTGATTTGAGTCATCTACCCTGATGTCAGGTTGCAGAAGGAAAACGTCTTCGCAATTTGCACTAGAGTGGGTAAAAACAGCACTGGATAAAGATGAAAACTATTGAAGTCGACGAAGAACTTTATCGTTATATTGCCAGCCACACGCAGCATATCGGCGAGAGCGCATCGGATATTTTACGTCGTATGCTGAAATTTACCGCCGGTCAGTCTGCACCAACGCGACAGGCAGAGACGACTGCAACGGTTCAACCAGCGGCCGCGCCGACTGCGCGCGATCGGGTACGCACCCTGCGTGAGCTGCTGTTGTCGGATGAATATGCTGAACAGAATAAGGCGATTAATCGCTTTATGCTGGTTCTGTCCACGCTGTATGTTTTATCGCCACAGGAATTCGCGGCGGCGACGGAATCACTTCATGGCCGCACTCGGGTCTATTTCGCAGGCGATCAGCAAACGTTAATTCAGCATGGCACCCATACCAAGCCGAAACATATTCCAGGCACGCCATACTGGGTGATTACCAATACCAATACCGGTCGTAAACGCAGCATGATCGAGCACATTATGCAGACTATGCAGTTTCCGTCAGAACTGACAGAAAAAGTGTGTGGCACCATCTAATCCATTATCGTTACCCTGAATACGTCGAGCGGCATGACGCCAAGACATACGCTCCGAAGTCGGATGGGTATCACACGATTTACTAATCTAACAACAGCGTTAGGGAGAAGCGCCAATGGCTAATCACCCCAGAGCAGGGCAACCGGCCCGGCAGAGCGATTTGATCAATGTGGCACAGTTGACGTCACAATATTATGTGTTGCGTCCGGAAGTCGGTAACGCCGCGCATGCGGTGAAATTCGGTACGTCCGGTCACCGTGGCAGCGCGGGACGCCATAGCTTCAATGAGGCGCACATTCTGGCGATTGCACAGGCAATCGCGGAAGAGCGTAAGGCTCAGGGCATCAGCGGGCCGTGCTACGTGGGGAAAGATACCCACGCCCTTTCTGAACCTGCGTTTATTTCCGTGCTGGAAGTATTGGCTGCCAACGGTGTGGATGTGATCGTGCAGTTGGATAACGGTTTTACCCCAACGCCGGCGGTGTCTAACGCGATTCTGGTTCACAATCGTCAGGGCGGGGCGCTGGCGGACGGCATCGTGATCACGCCGTCCCACAATCCGCCGGAAGATGGCGGGATCAAATATAATCCGCCGAACGGCGGCCCGGCGGACACCAATCTCACCAGCGTGATAGAGAAGCGCGCCAATGAGCTGCTGGCGGACGATCTCCGTGACGTGAAGCGGATGACGCTGGATCAGGCGTGGCAAAGTGGCTACGTCCACGAACAGGATCTGGTTCAGCCGTATGTCGAAGGGCTGGCTAGCGTGGTGGATATGGCGGCGATTCAGCGTGCCGGCCTGAAACTGGGCGTCGATCCGCTCGGCGGCTCCGGTATCGCCTACTGGCAGCGCATCGCAGAGCACTATAAATTGGATCTGACGCTGGTTAATGATGCGATCGACCAGACGTTCCGCTTTATGTCGCTTGATCACGACGGCGCGATCCGCATGGATTGCTCATCAGAATCGGCGATGGCCGGGCTGCTGGCGCTGCGTGACAAATTCGATCTGGCGTTTGCCAACGATCCTGATTATGACCGTCACGGTATTGTCACGCCGGCGGGTCTGATGAATCCGAACCACTATCTGGCGGTGGCGATCAACTATCTGTTCCAGCATCGCCCGCAGTGGGGGCAGTCTGTCGCCGTCGGTAAAACTCTGGTATCCAGTGCGATGATCGATCGCGTCGTGGCGGATTTGGGGCGTAAGCTGGTGGAAGTTCCCGTCGGCTTTAAATGGTTTGTTGACGGCCTGTATGACGGTAGTTTCGGTTTCGGTGGCGAAGAAAGCGCGGGGGCCTCTTTCCTGCGCTTTGACGGTACGCCATGGTCGACGGATAAGGACGGTATCATCCTGTGTCTGCTGGCGGCGGAAATCACCGCTGTGACGGGGAAAAACCCGCAGCAGCATTATGATGAGCTGGCACAACGCTTCGGCGCGCCGAGCTACAACCGTATTCAGGCTCCCGCGACGCATGCGCAAAAAGCGGTGTTGTCCAAACTGTCGCCTGAGCAGGTAGCGGCCAGTACGCTGGCGGGCGACCCGATCACGGCACGTCTGACCGCTGCGCCGGGCAACGGCGCTTCGATTGGCGGCCTGAAAGTGATGACGGAGAACGGCTGGTTTGCCGCGCGTCCTTCCGGTACGGAAGAAGCCTACAAGATCTACTGTGAAAGTTTCCTCGGGGCAGAACACCGCGAGCGCATCGAGAAAGAAGCGGTAGAGATTGTCAGTGCGGTACTGGCAACGGCGAAATAAGTGAAAAGGCGCTGCATGCAGCGCCTTTTTTAATCGCGTATAGCCAGAAAATGCAAAATGCAGTTATCCCAACGCAACAAGGAGCGCCCCTGCGGAAATCAGCGCAACACCGGCTCCTGCCATCAGCGAAATTTTTTCTCCCAGCAGGATCACCGCCAGCACGACAGCAAATACCACGCTGAGCTTATCGATCGGAGCGACCTGTGCGACGTTGCCGTTCTTCAATGCGACAAAGTAAAACAGCCATGACAGCGCCCCCGCGACGCCGCTGAGAACAATGAACAACAGCGCTTTCTTATTAGCAATAATCTCTCCGACCAGTACCAGCTTGCCTTGTGCGACCACAACGCCTACCAGAAAAAGTGCCATAATGACGGCACGAATTGCGGTCGCCGTATTGGCGTCCAAATTTTGCAGGCCTATCTTGCCAAATATCGCGACCAGTGCGGCGCATACTGCGGACAGCAAGGCGTAAATTAACCAACTACTCATGACGGCGTATTCCTGAAGAAAAGGCAGGCGCGTACTGTGGGAAACCTACTCTGCGGACGTCACCTGATACAGAAGGATAATTTTACGGCATAAAACGATAACCGATAGCTGTTTCTGTCAAGAGATGGCGCGGTCTTGCCGGATCCCATACCTCCAGAGCGAAATAGACAGCGTCAGGGGAGGGAAATTCAGGAAAAAACGCACATTTCCCGTCTGCGGGCGTAAAAAAGTATAGAAATGAGATGAGAAGTAGGCGGTGGATGCGGTGGTAACGTCACTGTGTTAACAACATCGTATGTGATGTGGCGAGAAAGCGGAAGCAAGGTGGTCCAATTTCAAAACCATAAATTAACTTGTGCTATGATTGTTTTTAACCTTTATGTAACCTTATGATGTGCCAGCTAAAAAACGCGCAATTATTTCTTTTTTATCTGGTCCGATGAGTAGTAAAGCTTCAGGAAAAGCGGTGAAATTTTAACCAATACCACCATTCTGATTTTATCGTTATATCGGGCGCCGCTGAGTAAGGGCGCTGATCCCTGAGGAGGCTCGCTATGTCGCTATATACTGCTTATCCCTTGTACCGTATTCTTCTGCGACGCGCCGCCGTAGTGGTTGTCGGCGTGCTGGCGTTACCGGTGATGCTGTTTCGCCGCGATAGGGCACGTTTTTATAGCTACTTACACCGTATCTGGCTGAAAACCAGCGATAAACCGGTCTGGCTGGCGCAGTCCGAAGCCGCTGTCGGTGATTTCTACTAATCGCTAGTCTACATTTAGAAAAATGGGCCGGAAATTACCCGGCCATTTTTAAATAAATTATTATTCTATTATTTTTAAAAAATTTTTTAGGTTAAAGGATACCCTCGGTTAATCTGGCGAGGATAAGTTTAAATATTTAACCTTTACTTTATTACGCTCGTTTTGTGATTTTTGCTAGAAATATAAAAGGCAGTTGTTTTCTGACTAGTTAAAACAGAAGTTGATATTTTTTGCATTGTCTGATTCTGGCGTACTGGTATCGTCTAGCCAGTCATCCCAACTTTTTGCGAATTTATTAGCTAGCTTTTCAGCAGCATCTTTCGTCCAGATGTTTCCTTGAAAAGTTAATTCTAATACTTTAACGCTGATTTCTGTCTTATATTTGTCTTTAGGCGCTCCTTTTCCTGAAGAATGGCTGCGCTCCATCATCATAAATGTTTGTTGTAATTGGACAACAATGTTTTTGTTATAAGCATTCAATGTGTTTTGAACAAAAAGCGTTTTTGTGTTTTGTGTGTTGACCCGACTCGTGCATGCTTTTGCCAGGTTCACAATGCTGCTCTTTATTTTTGATTTGTCTCTTTCTTCTACTCCGTCATATAAATCAACGACTTTATTAATTAGAGAGTCATAGTTTTCTTCTTCATAGTGCACTGTCGTGCTCTCTGCCTGTGTTGTGTTAAAATAAGGCACTTTTAATAGGCTTTCAATGAATAGAGTAAAACCTTTTTCATTGCTTTCTTTATCTGGTTCTAATGGATTCCAACCAGAGCGGCTTTGGGACAACCCTAAAATACTGGAAACAGCATTACCTGTAGAGCTTGCCAGGACTTTTGCAATGTCGTTTTTATCCCCACGAGCTATTGCATCATCAAGAATTTTCCCTTGTTCCGATTCCTGAGGTGCCAGTGTGCCGGTTGAGATAGTGTTTTGACCTGATACGCTACTATCTCCTTCTTCTGATAATACAAATAGACGGTGTGTTTTCATTGATGATTCACTTAATTTAAGCTGTTTATCATCATCAAGCCAGGAGCTAAATAGAGTTAATGTGTTATCATGTTGAATATCAGACATAAAACCCTCTCTTGATAAAAAGAATAAAGATTGATGAAGTGATATCGATTCAGGCAAGATTGATCAAGCCTGATAAAAGAGTAGGTTCTTTTATTAAATTGGCAAGTTTTTTATAAGACGCTGGATAATATAATTACATTGGGAATGATATGTTGCGTATTGATTTTATTTGATCGGTAAATGTCATTGGGCTGTAATATTCATTTAATGTTTTTGTTCTTTTCTTCTGTTTCTCTCTTTCTTGATTTGTTTTCATATTTTTAAATCAATAAATTAAAGTGAGGTTAATGAGGAGAGTAACGTATACCTCGGATCCCAGAGAAAGCTTACGTCAAATTTCCGTTTCTCTGTACTTTGTTTTTGATTTTCTAATTACTTAAGGAAATATTTTCAGATCGGTGGAGTCAATCACCTGATGTATGACCTTCGCCACCGCAACTGGATCTCAGACTCCAATAGATTATGAAATTACAATATAATCAGGTGGGGATAACATCAGAATAGATCATTTTTTCTCTCCCCCCCTTTCCAATCTCATGATTTATTCCTTTATTCTTGCTTCGGCGGCACAGCATGGCGGTGAAATCCGCTATGCTGGTCAGAGAGTCTGTAAAATGCCATTCAGATAAACTTGACGCGCTAAGGACAAATCATGACGCTCGAACTTATCCCTGTTGGTATCAGTGCCTGTCTGCTGGGCAACCCCGTGCGGTTTGATGGCGGACACAAGCGTTTGACGTTTGCCGTTGAAGAATTGGCGCCTTATCTTCGCTTTGAACTTGTCAGTCCCGAAATGGCGGTGGGTTTACCGGTGCCACGTCCGGCGCTCAGGCTGGTGCGAGAGGGGGAAAACCACATCACGCTGCGCGCCAGTAATGGTTCACCGCTGGAGGTCACACAGCAAATGACGGTATTTTCCGCTGACAAAGTCAGCCAGCTTCAGCACTTATGCGGGTATATCGTCTGCGTGAAATCGCCAAGCTGCGGTATGGAACGAGTGAAGGTTTACGATGAAGTACAAAAGAGCGCGCGCAAAAGCGGAATAGGCCTGTTTACGCAAGAGCTGATGCGGCAAATGCCCTGGTTACCGGTTGAAGAAGATGTGCGTCTGAACGATCCCGATTTGCGTGAAAATTTCATTGAGCGCGTTTATGCGCTGCATGAACTGAATCAGCTATGGCAAAACGGACTGAGTCGCGGCGCGCTGATTGCCTTTCACAGCCGCTACAAATTGCTGCTGTTGGCGCATTCTCAGCCGGAATACCGCAAACTGGGGCCGTTTGTGGCGGGAATCGACAAATGGGCCTCGCTGGAAGACTATATTGTTGAATATCGGACGCGGCTGATGAGGCTGCTGTCAAAACCGGCGACGCGGCGCAATCACACCAATGTGCTGATGCATGTCCAGGGCTATTTCCGTCAGCAGCTTACTTCTCAGCAGCGACAGGAGCTGGCTCAGCTGATTGATCGCTATCGTCAGGGGTTGCAGCCGTTGCTGGCTCCCATCACATTACTCAAACATTACATGGCGCAATACCCGGATGCCTATCTGGCTCAGCAGCGTTATTTCGAGCCATACCCGGAAGCATTGCGCCAGCGTTATGGACACTCGTTTTCCGCCTGAGGAATCTCATGAGCACGCATGTAGTCTGGCTGCGCAACGATCTGCGCGTCACCGATAATCTGGCGCTTCACGCCGCCTGTCAGGATCCCGATGCGACCGTGCTGGCGCTCTTTATCGCGACGCCTGCGCAGTGGGAAAAACACGCGATGGCGCCGCGTCAGGCCGCCTTTCTGCTTGATAACCTGCGGGTGGTGCAGCATGCGCTGGCCGAAAAAGGTATCCCGTTGCATTACCACGAATGCCCTGACTTCGCGGCATCGGTTGACTGGCTGGTGCAATTTTGCGCGCGGCGACAGGTTACCGATCTCTTCTATAATTATCAGTATGAAATCAATGAGCGCCTGCGTGATAAGCAGGTGAAGACGCGTCTGGCCGGCAGTGTAAACTGCCACGGTTATCATGATAGCCTGTTGCTGCCGCCGGGCAGCGTGCTTAACGGCAGCGGTGAGATGTATAAAGTGTTTACGCCGTTTCGTCAGGCTTTTATCAAGCGTCTGCTGGCTGCCGATACCGCCTGCGCACCGGCGCCGGACGTGCGCGGTGAACCCATCAGCGATATGGCGGCGCTGTCGCCGTTTAGCTATCCGCGACGCGAGGTGGACAGCGACGATTTCCCTCCCGGCGAGCGTGCGGCGCTACAGTCATTGCGGCGTTTTTGTCGTGAACAGGCGCAGGATTACGACAAACGGCGGGATTTCCCGGCGTTGCCCGGCACCAGTAAACTCTCTCCGTATCTGGCGCTAGGGATACTGTCGCCGCGTCAGTGTGTTAGCCGCCTGCTCGCCGAGAACCCGGAGATGCTGGAACGACGTGAAGGTGGAGCATTTATCTGGTTTAACGAGCTGGTCTGGCGTGAATTTTATCGCCACCTGATTGTGTTCTGGCCGGCATTATGTAAACACCGTCCGTTCACCGCGTGGACGCAATGGGTGAAATGGCGAGTGTCGCCGGAAGCGTTATCGGCATGGCAGCAGGGCAAAACCGGCTACCCGATTGTGGATGCGGCGATGCGCCAACTGAATGAAACGGGGTGGATACACAACCGCCTGCGTATGATTTGCGCCAGCTTTCTCGTCAAAGATTTACTGATCGACTGGCGTGAGGGCGAACGCTATTTTATGTCGCAGCTGTTAGATGGCGATCTGGCTGCGAATAACGGCGGCTGGCAGTGGGCGGCCTCGACCGGTACTGACGCTGTACCTTATTTTCGTATTTTCAACCCGACGACGCAGGGTGAGCGTTTCGATCCCGACGGTCGGTTTATTCGTCACTGGCTGCCCGAACTGGCCGCCGTGCCGGATAACGATATTCATCAGCCCCATCGCTGGGCTGACAAACAGCAGCATCAGTTGAACTACCCGCAGCCAATCGTCGATCATAAGAAAGCCCGTCAGGAGACGCTGGCGGCGTTTGAGGCGGCGAAAAACGCTGGCATGGCGGATAACGAGCAAGAAGAGAGAAGTCAGTATGCGTAATGTGGATCTGGAACGATTAATTAACGAGAAACTGAACACGGAGGCATTTCAGGATTACGGGCCGAACGGTTTACAGGTTGAGGGGCGTGCAGACGTAAAACGTATTGTGACTGGCGTAACGGCCTCACAGGCGCTGCTGGACGCCGCGGTAGAGGAACAGGCCGATGCGATTCTGGTGCACCACGGCTACTTCTGGAAAAACGAACCGCAGATTGTCTGCGGCATGAAGCGTAATCGTCTTAAGACGTTGTTGATGAATGACATTAACCTGTACGGCTATCATCTGCCGCTGGATGCGCACCCGGAATTGGGCAACAACGCACAGCTGGCCGCCTTGCTGGATATTGACGTGCAGGGATTAATTGAACCGTTGGTGCCGTATGGTGCACTGGCGCAGCCGATGACGGCGGATGCCTTTTGCCGCCGGGTGGAAAAACGGCTGGGGCGTACCGTGCTGCATTGTGGGGATAATGCACCACCGCAGATACAGCGTGTCGCCTGGTGTACCGGTGGCGGTCAGGGCTTTATTGAACTGGCGGCCCGCTTCGGAGTCGATGCGTTTATTACCGGAGAAGTCTCCGAGCAAACCATTCATATCGCGCGCGAAATGGGATTGCACTTCTTTGCAGCAGGACACCATGCCACCGAGCGCGGCGGTATTCAGGCGCTGGGCAAGTGGCTGGCGGCGCAGCATGGTTTCGAGGTGACATTTATTGATATTCCCAATCCGGCCTGATGACGGGCAACGTGCGTATCGTACCTGTCGACGCTTGCATCTTGGCATTATTGTTGCTTAATCGCTGAGATGACAACCTATCGGTGAGCGCTGCGAATCATTAGGTCATGTTCAGCATGATGAATAAAATGCTATTCAGGAGGAAAGGTTGCAACGAGCACGATGTTATCTTCTGGGCGAGAGGGCCGTCGTTCTGGCGCTGGAATCGCCAGTGTCGCTGGAGAGCCAGCAGCGGATATGGGGACTTACCGAGCGTCTGAACCGCCATGAAGACGTACTGGAAGTGATTCCGGGCATGAACAATCTGACGGTGCTGTTGGCGCATCCCCATCCGGCGGTGGAGACGATTGAACGGTTGCAGCGTTGGTGGGAAGAAAGCGAATCGCTGGTGTTTGACCCACGGGACATCGATATCCCTGTCATCTATGGCGGCGATGCCGGACCGGATCTGGAGGAGGTCGCGCATCACAGCGGGTTGACGCCGCGTCAGGTTGTGGATGCGCACGCTGCCGGGCAGTACGTGGTCTACTTCCTGGGATTTCAGCCGGGGTTTGCCTACCTTGGCGGGCTGAGCGCGCAGTTGCATATGCCGCGTCGCGCTGAACCTCGCCTGCGAGTGCCGGCGGGGTCGGTTGGGATCGGCGGGGCGCAGACGGGAATCTATCCGCTAGATACACCCGGAGGGTGGCAATTGATTGGTCGTACATCGGTGATGCTGTTCAACCCGCAAACGATGCCGCCAACGCTATTGCGACCCGGAGATAATGTCCGGTTTCTGCCGCAGAAGGAGGGCGTATGCTGAAAGTGATTCAAGCCGGACTGCATACCTCGGTGCAGGACACGGGGCGCATCGGTTTCCGCCGTCTGGGGATCAGCCAGTCAGGCGCGCTCGATCTCCCTGCGTTGAAAATGGCTAACCTATTGGTCGGCAACGAAGAGGGCGCCGCGGCGCTGGAAGTGACGCTGGGCAGGTTTAGTGCCACATTCACCTCTGCCCGCTGGATCGCGCTGACCGGGGCGGATTGCCATGCGGATCTGGATGGGAAACCGCTCTGGACGGGCTGGCGTTTTGCGGTGAAACCGGGACAAACGTTGAAAATGCGCCTGCCGCGTAACGGAATGCGCAGCTATCTGGCGCTGTCCGGCGGTGTGGATGTGCCGGAAGCGCTCGGCTCACGCAGTACCGATTTAAAAGCCGGGTTCGGTGGTTTTGACGGACGTTTGTTGCGAGATGGCGATGAGTTGCCGTTGGGGACGCCGACGCGTGAACCGAAACGGGAAGCAGGAATTAAACAGCTACTGTTTGGTAACCGCGTGCGTGCCCTGCCGGGACCGGAGTATGAGACGTTCAGTGAAGAGATACAGGAGCTGTTTTGGCGCACGTCATGGCAATTGAGTCCACAGAGTAACCGCATGGGCTACCGACTGCTGGGCGCCGAGCTACAGCGCGCCACCTTGTCGGGCAGCAATCCGGGCGAGCTGCGGTCGCATGGGCTGCTGCCGGGCGTCGTGCAGGTTCCTCACAATGGCCACCCGATTGTGCTGCTGGCCGACGCGCAAACGACGGGCGGTTATCCGCGTATTGCGACGGTCATTGAAGCGGATTTATTCCATCTGGCGCAAATCCGGCTCGGTGAGCCGATACATTTTATTCGCTGTACGCGAGCTCATGCGCAAAAAGCCCTGGAAGAGCAGCGTCGTTATCTCGAACAACTCGCATGGAGGCTGCATGGTGATTGATCTGAATGCCGATTTGGGGGAAGGGGGGGAGTATGACGAAGCGTTACTGAAGCTGGTGACCTCTGCAAACATTGCCTGTGGCTTTCATGCGGGCGATGCTCAAACCATGCGGCAGTCGGTACGTTGGGGGATCGGTTATGGCGTAGCGCTCGGCGCGCATCCGGGTTTTCCCGATCGTGAAAATTTTGGCCGTAAAGCGATGCAGTTTCCTGCGGACATCGTGTTTGCGCAGATCGTGTATCAGCTCGGCGCACTGAGTGCGATTGCTGCTGCCGAAGGGGGCGCGCTGTCGCACGTGAAGCCTCATGGTATGTTGTACAATCAGGCGGCGAGCGATCCTGAACTGGCGGATGCGGTAGCCAGCGCGGTAAAGCGCGTGAACCCGACTTTGCGTCTGGTTGGATTGGCGGGAAGTGAGTTAATTCGCGCGGGGCGGCGGTTGGGGTTGGCGACGCGTCAGGAGGTGTTTGCCGATCGCAGCTACCAGTCCGACGGTTCGCTGGTGCCCCGTACTCAGGCCGGTGCGCTGATTAACAGCGACGAACTGGCGCTGGCGCAGACGCTGGAAATGATTCAACGCCAGCGGGTCAGGGCGATCGACGGCTCCTGGGTTAATGTGCAGGCGGATACCGTATGTATCCACGGTGACGGGCAACATGCGCTGCTGTTTGCCCGCAAACTGCGTAATTGCTTTATCCAGCATCAGATAACGATAGCGGCGACCTGATTATTTTTGACGGAAGCGGGGAGAGAAAACGCGCGCTTGTTACGACATCCACGTTTGCAGGAGGATACGATTGGCGCGTAGGCTGATGCGTGTCCTGCGGGGGCGCACGGTATTAATCGAGTGTGTCGGGAAAAGGCAGCATGTTTGATTTTCAGGGAGTTGAGTATGCCGGAAGGACCGGAAATTCGCCGGGCGGCCGATAAGCTGGTTGATGCGGTGGTCGGAAAGACGTTGACGCGCGTCTGGTTTGCGTTTCCGGGACTGAAGCGGTACGAAACAGAATTGCTCGGGCAGCAGATCAGGCAAATTGAAACGCGCGGCAAGGCGCTGCTGACCTACTTTAGCAATGGCCGGGTGCTGTATAGCCATAATCAGCTTTACGGCGTCTGGCGAGTCGTGAATGCCGGGGAATCACCGGAAACGAAGCGGGATTTGCGTATCCGGCTGGAGACGCAGGATCGCGCAATCCTGCTTTATAGCGCGTCAGATATTGAAATGCTGACGGTGGATTCACTCGGGGAGCATCCTTTTCTGCAACGCATTGGCCCTGATGTGCTGGATCTTTCGCTCACGCCGGAACAGGTACGCGAGCGTTTATTACTACCGCGTTTTCGCCGTCGTCGGTTGAGTGGGCTGCTGCTGGATCAGGCTTTCCTCGCGGGGCTGGGGAATTACCTGCGCGTCGAGATCCTCTGGCAGGCGCAGATCGCGCCGCAACACACGGCAGCAGAGTTGAATGAGGAACAGTTGCAGAGATTGAGTCGGGCGTTGCTGGAGATCCCCCGATTGTCCTACACCACGCGCGGCGCCGTTGATGAAAACCGACACCATGGGGCGATTTTTTCGTTCAAGGTTTTTCATCGTGACGGGGAAAGCTGCGAGCGTTGCGGTGGAACCATTGAAAGAACGGTGCTGTCATCTCGCCCGTTTTACTGGTGCCCGCACTGCCAGGGTTCGCTGGCACACCCTTCTGAAAGCGCAAAGGCCGGGTAGTGATGTCTTAATGTCGATGTTTCGGGATTGAGATACCGGGGGCTGCCACGGTGCGGGGCATTCCCACACCGTGTTTCCCCCCCAATCCATATATGAGATCGTCATGCCCGGACTTTTGATTCGCGCCGGGGAGATTAATCCTGTTTCAGATTGGATGCAAAATCACGTTTGTCGTAGCCGGTATACAGCTGGCGCGGACGAGCAATCTTGATGCCATCGTCGTGCATTTCGTTCCAGTGTGCAATCCAGCCGACGGTGCGCGCCATCGCGAAGATCACGGTGAACATTGAAGACGGAATACCCATCGCTTTCAGGATGATGCCGGAGTAGAAATCCACGTTCGGATAGAGCTTCTTCTCAATGAAGTACGGGTCGTTCAGCGCGATATTTTCCAACTCCATCGCCACTTCCAGCAGGTCGTCTTTTCTGCCCAGTTCTCTCAGCACTTCGTGGCAGGTTTCACGCATAACCTTGGCGCGCGGGTCATGGTTTTTATACACGCGGTGGCCAAAGCCCATCAGACGGAAGGAGTCATTTTTGTCTTTCGCGCGTTCGATAAACGCCGGGATGTGCTCAACGCTGCTGATTTCTTCCAACATACGCAGGCAGGCTTCGTTCGCGCCGCCGTGCGCCGGTCCCCACAGCGAGGCGATCCCCGCGGCGATACAGGCAAAGGGGTTGGCGCCGGAAGAGCCTGCGGTACGCACGGTCGATGTCGAGGCGTTCTGCTCGTGATCGGCATGCAGGATCAGAATGCGATCCATCGCGCGTTCCAGCACGGGATTCACCACGTATTCTTCACATGGCGTAGAGAACATCATATGCAGGAAATTGCCCGCGTAGGACAGGTTGTTTTTGGGATAAACAAACGGCTGGCCCAGTGAATATTTGTAGCACATCGCCGCGACGGTCGGCATTTTGGACAGCAGGCGATACGCCGCGATTTCGCGGTGGCGCTCGATGCTGATGTCCAGCGAATCATGATAAAACGCCGCCAGCGCGCCTGTGACGCCGCACAGAACGGCCATTGGGTGTGAATCGCGGCGGAAACCGTGGAACAGACGGGTAATCTGCTCATGAATCATGGTGTGGCGGGTAACGGTCGTTTTGAAGGTTTCAAACTGCGATGGTGTTGGTGCTTCTCCGAACAGCAGGATGTAACACACTTCAAGATAATTTGATTTTTCAGCGAGCTGATCGATCGGATAGCCGCGGTGCAACAGAACGCCTTCATCACCGTCGATATAAGTAATCTTGGATTCGCAAGATGCCGTGGACGTAAAGCCGGGATCAAATGTGAAGTAACCTTTAGAACCAAGGGGACGAATATCGATTTCATCATTCCCGAGCGTACCAGACAGGACATTTAGCTCAATCGGATCTTTACCTTCTACGGTAAGCGTTGCTTTTTTATCAGCCATTTACAGTCTCCTTAGCGCTTAAATTTTAAAAATCTTCACTGAAGAAATACCGTCATGCCTGCGCACCGGACAAAGGGTATGTCCGGTGAAACTCTGCTGTAACACAGTTGCCGAATAGGGAACAGAGTAAGGCGGATCGCCGCTTTCAGGATGAAAAATTGTTCTCCAGATAATTAACAATACACAGAATTAGATTGTCGTCATTACCAATGATTTTTACGTGGATTTTTCCCACTGTTACATAAGTTGCGTCAGTGTGGAAGCATCGCCGTCGAGCTTTAATTCATCATAAGGAATTTAATCCTCTATTTGTAATTTAAATGTTGAACTTTTGTCAAATCAGATAATTAATTTTATATAAATTGTGAAGTTCGTGATCTAAATCACTGTTCAGGGCAAATGTCACCAAACAGTTTGTAGGGTAATTGTAATAAGAATGTGAAGGACCTATACTGCCGACAGGTCTCCGGAATTACCCTGCAGTAGGAGCACCCAGTATGAAAGGATCATGCGTTGTTTAGACACCGGAATGTCGATGTTTGGGCGCGTATCGTACACCCGTTTCAGGGTCGCCAACTTTCATGCTGTCTGTCCTCACATCAGGTCCGGAGGAAGAAACAATAATAAAAGCTGTGTGGGCAAATCCGTGAAAAAACAAAGACCTGTCAATCTGGAATTGCAGACGATTCAGTTTCCCGTTACTGCGATAGCCTCTATTCTTCACCGCGTCTCTGGCGTTATCACCTTTGTTGCTGTCGGTATTTTACTGTGGTTGTTAGGCACCTCTCTTTCTTCAGAGGAAGGCTTCCTGCGCGCCGCAGAAATAATGGACAGCTTCATCGTCAAATTTATCGTTTGGGGCATTCTCGTGGCGTTGGCCTATCACATTGTGGGGGGGATTCGTCACCTTCTGATGGATTTTGGCTATATAGAAGAAGACCTGGCTACAGGTAAGCGTTCTGCAAATCTCTCCTTTATTATCACTGTCGTGCTTTCAATTCTGGCTGGAGTCCTCGTATGGTAAGCAATGCTTCTGCGTTAGGACGCAATGGCGTACACGATTGGTTGCTTATTCGCGCTTCCGCCATCGTCATCGTACTGTATGTTATTTATATCGTCGCCTTTATCGCTATGGCAGGCGACATCACTTATGAAATCTGGCGTGGCTTCTTTGCCATGGCCCTCACGAAAGTCTTCACACTGCTGACGTTATTTTCCATTCTAGTTCATGCCTGGATAGGGATGTGGCAAGTGCTGACCGACTACATCAAACCGCTGGCCTTACGCCTGATTTTGCAGTTGGCGATTGTGGTTGCGCTGTTGGTGTACGTCATTTATGGAACTATTGTGGTGTGGGGTGCGTAATGAATTTGCCAGTCAGAGAGTTTGATGCCGTTGTTGTTGGCGCGGGTGGCGCAGGTATGCGTGCCGCGCTGCAAATCTCCCAAATGGGCCTGTCCTGCGCCCTGTTATCGAAAGTTTTTCCAACCCGTTCTCATACCGTGTCCGCGCAGGGGGGAATTACCGTTGCGCTGGGAAACACCCATGAGGATAACTGGGAATGGCACATGTATGACACCGTCAAAGGGTCGGACTACATTGGCGATCAGGACGCCATTGAGTATATGTGTAAAACCGGGCCGGAAGCGATTCTGGAACTGGAGCACATGGGATTACCGTTCTCCCGTCTGGACGATGGCCGTATTTATCAGCGCCCGTTTGGCGGTCAGTCCAAGAACTTTGGCGGCGAGCAGGCCGCGCGCACCGCAGCTGCGGCTGACCGTACCGGCCACGCGCTGCTTCACACGCTGTATCAGCAAAACCTGAAAAATCACACCACGATCTTCTCCGAGTGGTACGCCCTCGATCTGGTGAAGAATCAGGACGGCGCCGTGGTCGGCTGTACGGCAATTTGTATCGAAACCGGCGAAGTGGTTTATTTCAAAGCGAAAGCGACCGTGTTGGCGACCGGCGGCGCGGGCCGTATCTACCAGTCAACGACCAATGCGCACATTAATACCGGTGACGGTGTCGGCATGGCATTGCGTGCCGGCGTGCCGCTACAGGATATGGAAATGTGGCAGTTCCACCCGACGGGGATTGCCGGCGCAGGGGTTCTGGTGACCGAAGGCTGCCGCGGTGAAGGCGGTTATCTGCTGAACAAGCACGGCGAGCGTTTCATGGAACGCTATGCGCCGAACGCGAAAGATCTGGCGGGCCGTGACGTCGTTGCCCGTTCCATCATGATCGAAATTCGCGAAGGCCGCGGCTGTGATGGCCCGTGGGGGCCACACGCCAAACTGAAGCTCGACCATCTGGGTAAAGACGTTCTGGAATCTCGTCTGCCGGGAATTCTTGAGCTGTCCCGTACCTTTGCTCACGTCGATCCGGTAAAAGAGCCGATCCCGGTCATCCCCACCTGCCACTACATGATGGGCGGTATTCCGACCAAAGTGAGCGGTCAGGCGTTGACGGTCAATGAGAAAGGCGAAGATGTCGTGATCCCCGGCCTGTTTGCCGTGGGCGAAATTGCCTGCGTATCGGTACATGGCGCAAACCGTCTTGGCGGTAACTCGCTGCTCGATCTGGTGGTGTTTGGTCGTTCGGCGGGCATTCACCTGCAAGAATCTCTGGAAGAGCAGGGGACAAGCCGTGATGCCAGCGACTCCGATATTG
This sequence comes from Samsonia erythrinae, assembly GCF_004342665.1. Classification (GTDB taxonomy): domain Bacteria; phylum Pseudomonadota; class Gammaproteobacteria; order Enterobacterales; family Enterobacteriaceae; genus Samsonia; species Samsonia erythrinae. Next base: position 455,105 of record NZ_SMBY01000001.1, read on the forward strand.
AGGCTTCGCTCGATCGCCTGAACCGTTGGAACAACACCCGTTCTGGGGAAGATCCGGTCGAAATCCGCAAGGCGCTGCAATCCTGTATGCAGAACAACTTCTCGGTCTTCCGTGAAGGGGATGCAATGGCGAAGGGGCTTGAAGAGCTGAAAACGATCCGCGAACGCCTGAAAAATGCGCGTCTGGATGACACGTCAAGCGAATTCAACACGCAACGCATCGAATGTCTGGAGCTGGATAACCTGATGGAGACCGCCTATGCGACGGCGGTGTCTGCCAACTTCCGTACCGAAAGCCGTGGCGCGCATAGTCGCTTCGACTACCCGGAGCGTGACGATGAGAATTGGCTGTGCCATTCGTTGTATCTGCCGCAAACCGACAGCATGACGCGCCGCGAGGTGAACATGCAGCCTAAACTGCGTCCGGCGTTCCCGCCGAAAGTACGTACTTATTAATTGCGGAGATCAGACGATGAAACTCGAATTTTCTATTTATCGTTATAACCCGGATGTTGATGACGCCCCGCGGATGCAGGACTATCAGCTGGAAGCCGATGAAGGCCGCGATATGATGCTGTTGGATGCGTTGATGCTGCTCAAAGAGCAGGATCCGACGCTTTCCTTCCGTCGTTCCTGTCGTGAAGGGGTCTGCGGCTCTGACGGCGTCAACATGAACGGTAAAAACGGACTGGCTTGTATCACGCCCATTTCAGCGTTACGCCGCGGAAGCAAAAAAATTGTTGTCCGTCCTCTACCGGGATTGCCGGTTGTACGCGATTTGGTAGTGGACATGGGACAGTTCTATGCCCAATATGAGAAAATAAAACCTTACCTGTTGAATAATGGGAAGAATCCTCCGGCGCGTGAGCATCTGCAATCGCCTGAACAACGTGCCAAGCTGGATGGGTTGTATGAATGTATCATGTGTGCCTGTTGCTCGACGTCTTGCCCGTCATTCTGGTGGAATCCGGACAAGTTTGTCGGTCCGGCAGGGCTGCTGGCCGCGTACCGTTTCCTGATCGATAGCCGCGATACGGAAACCAAGCCCAGATTGGACAATCTGGACGATGCGTTCAGTGTTTTCCGCTGCCACGGTATCATGAACTGCGTCAACGTCTGCCCGAAAGGACTGAACCCGACCAAAGCGATTGGTCATATTAAATCGATGTTGTTACATCGCAGCGCGTAACGCGTGATTGCATAAGTAAGTAGTAAAACAGGTATCTCCCTCTGAAGTTGCTATTCTTCAGGGGGAGCACAGGAAACCTTTAAAAACCGGCTTACGCGCCAGAACCGGTTTTTAAAGGTTCCTTAGAGGGAATGGATCCCCTGCTCGTACTGAATACGACAAGTGAACCGTTTGTATGACAACCGATTACGGGCATGAATGACATGTTAACCACGGCGAAAACTGAAGCTTATTAGCTTAAGGGATCATAATGCAGAACGGCGCAATGAAGGCCTGGCTGGATTCCTCCTATCTGGCGGGCGCGAACCAGTCCTACATAGAGCAACTCTATGAAGATTTTTTAACCGATCCAGACTCGATCGAACACAGCTGGCGCTCAATTTTCCAGCAATTGCCGACGAGTGGGGTCAAACCGGATCAACTCCATTCCAAAACGCGTGAATATTTCCGTCGCTTGGCGAAAGATGCCTCACGTTTTACTTCATCTGTCACCGATCCCGATATTGATGCCAAGCAGGTCAAGGTCTTGCAGTTGATCAATGCGTTCCGCTTTCGCGGGCATCAACAGGCTAACCTAGATCCGATCTTCCTGCGCCCTCAGGAACCCGTCGCAGAACTGGATCTGGATTACCATAATCTGACGCAGAATGACTTAGAAGAATCCTTCAACGTGGGGTCTTTTGCCATTGGCAAAGACACCATGAAGCTGAAAGATTTGTATGAGGCACTGAAGCGCACCTATTGCGGCGCTATCGGTGCGGAATACATGCACATCACCAGCACGGAAGAGAAGCGTTGGATCCAGCAGCGTATTGAATCAGTCATGGGGCAGCCGTCGTTTACGGCGGAAGAAAAGCGCCGTTTCCTGAAAGAGTTGACCGCCGCGGAAGGGCTGGAGCGTTATCTGGGGGCCAAGTATCCCGGCGCCAAGCGTTTCTCGTTGGAGGGCGGCGACGCATTAGTGCCGATGCTGAAAGAGTTGATACGCCATGCGGGGGCGAATGGCACTCGTGAAGTGGTGTTAGGGATGGCGCACCGTGGTCGTCTCAACGTTCTGGTTAACGTTTTGGGTAAGAAACCCCAGGATCTGTTCGATGAATTCGCCGGCAAGCATAAGGAGCACCTTGGCACGGGGGATGTGAAGTACCATCAGGGCTTCTCTTCCGATTTCGATACCGAGGGCGGTCTGGTGCATCTGGCGCTGGCATTCAACCCTTCTCATCTGGAAATTGTCAGCCCGGTGGTCACGGGATCTGTGCGCGCGCGTCTCGATCGCTTAAATAGCCAAAGCGGACCGCGTGTCCTGCCCATCACGATTCACGGCGACGCGGCGATTAGCGGTCAGGGCGTGGTGCAGGAACTGTTGAACATGTCGACCGTGCGCGGTTACGAAGTCGGCGGCACGCTGCGTATCGTGATCAATAACCGTATCGGTTTTACGACGTCGAACCCGCTGGATATCCGCTCAACCGAATACTGTACCGATATTGGCAAAATGGTGCAGGCGCCGATTTTCCACGTTAACGCGGACGACCCGGAAGCGGTGGCCTTCGTGACGCGTCTGGCGCTGGATTTCCGTAACGCATTCAAACGCGATGTGTTCATCGATCTGATTTGCTATCGCCGTCATGGCCATAACGAAGCGGACGAGCCCAGCGCCACGCAGCCGATGATGTACCAGAAAATTAAAAAGCATCCGACGCCGCGTAAGGTTTATGCCGATCGTCTGGAGCAGGAAAACGCCATCAAGCTGGAAGATGCCACGGAGATGGTCAATCTGTATCGCGATGCGCTGGATGCCGGTGAATGCGTAGTGGAAGAGTGGCGTCAGATGGATATGCAATCCTTTACCTGGACGCCTTATCTGAACCATGAGTGGGACGATCCCTATCCGCACGCGACGGAGATGAAACGCTTACAGGAACTGGCGAAGCGTATCAGCGAAGTTCCGGAAGGCATCGAGATTCATCCTCGCGTTGCCAAAGTGTATGCCGACCGCGCTGAGATGGCGAACGGCAACAAACCGTTCGACTGGGGGGCCGCCGAAACGTTGGCCTATGCGACGCTGGTCGATGAAGGGATCCCGATTCGCCTGTCCGGCGAAGACAGTGGGCGCGGTACCTTCTTCCATCGCCATGCGGTGGTGCACAACCAGAAAAATGGATCCAGCTATACGCCGTTGAGCCACGTGCATAACGGACAGGGCGAATTTAATGTCTGGGACTCCGTTTTGTCCGAAGAAGCGGTATTGGCCTTTGAATATGGTTATGCGACGGCTGAACCGAAAACGCTGACCATTTGGGAAGCGCAGTTTGGTGACTTTGCCAACGGCGCTCAGGTCGTCATCGATCAGTTCATCAGTTCGGGTGAGCAAAAGTGGGGCCGGATGTGCGGCCTGGTGATGCTGCTGCCGCACGGCTATGAAGGGCAGGGGCCGGAACACTCCTCCGCCAGACTGGAGCGCTATCTGCAATTGTGCGCAGAGCAGAACATGCAGGTCTGCATTCCGTCAACGCCGGCGCAGGTGTACCACATGCTCCGCCGTCAGGCGCTGCGCGGTATGCGTCGTCCGCTGGTGGTGATGTCGCCGAAATCATTGCTGCGCCATCCGTTGGCGATCTCTTCTCTGGATGAACTGGCGAATGGCGCCTTCCAGCCGGCGATCGGTGAGGTGGAAGCGCTGGATCCGACCGCTGTGAAGCGCGTCGTGCTTTGCTCCGGTAAGGTCTACTATGATTTACTGGAGCAGCGCCGTAAGAACGAACAAAAAGATGTGGCGATTGTACGTATCGAACAGCTTTATCCGTTCCCACATCAGGCTGTTCAGACTGCTCTGGAGCCTTTTGCTCATGTTCATGATTTCGTGTGGTGTCAGGAAGAACCGCTGAATCAGGGAGCCTGGTATTGCAGTCAGCACCATTTCCGTGAAGTGATTCCATTTGGGGCTTCTTTACGTTACGCAGGACGCCCGGCGTCTGCCTCACCCGCCGTTGGCTATATGTCCGTACACCAGAAGCAGCAGCAAGATCTGGTTGATGACGCGCTGAACGTTGATTAAATAAAAGGATAGATAATGAGTAGCGTAGATATTCTTGTACCTGACCTGCCTGAATCGGTCGCCGATGCCACTGTTGCGACCTGGCATAAAAAGCCGGGCGACAGCGTCGAGCGTGACGAGGTATTGGTTGAAATTGAAACTGATAAAGTCGTGTTGGAAGTGCCAGCCTCTGAAGCGGGCGTGTTGGATGCCGTGCTGGAAGACGAGGGCGCGACGGTAACGTCTCGCCAGTTATTGGGCCGCATTCGCCGTGGCGACAGCTCCGGAAAAGCAACCAGCGAAAAATCGCAGAGCAAAGAATCGACCCCGGCGCAGCGCCATACGGCAGGGCTGGAAGAAGAAAATAATGAAGCACTGAGTCCGGCTATCCGTCGCCTGATTGCTGAACACGATCTGGATGCCTCGGCCATCAAAGGCAGCGGCGTTGGCGGGCGTATTACCCGTGAAGACGTGGAGAAACATCTGGCTGCGCAGACGAAGGATTCCGCTACCGCCGCGAAGCCTGAAGCGGCGGCCTCTCCGGCTCCGACGTTGGGTGGGCGCAGTGAAAAACGCGTTCCTATGACGCGCCTGCGCAAACGTGTTGCCGAGCGTCTGCTGGAAGCGAAAAACAGCACTGCCATGCTGACAACCTTCAATGAAATCAACATGCAGCCGATCATGGATCTGCGCAAGCAGTATGGAGAAGCGTTTGAGAAGCGTCATGGCGTGCGTCTGGGCTTTATGTCTTTTTACATCAAAGCCGTGGTGGAAGCGTTGAAGCGTTATCCTGAAGTCAACGCCTCCATTGATGGCGAGGACGTGGTTTACCACAACTATTTCGATGTCAGCATTGCGGTATCGACGCCGCGCGGTCTGGTTACGCCGGTGCTGCGCGATGTCGATGCGCTGGGTATGGCGGACATCGAAAAGCGCATCAAAGAGCTGGCGGTGAAAGGCCGCGACGGCAAGTTGACGGTTGAAGAGCTGATGGGTGGTAACTTCACGATTACCAATGGCGGCGTCTTCGGTTCACTGATGTCTACGCCGATCATCAACCCGCCGCAGAGTGCGATTCTGGGGATGCACGCCATTAAAGATCGCCCGATGGCGGTGAATGGTCAGGTGGTTATCCTGCCGATGATGTATCTGGCGCTGTCTTACGATCACCGTTTGATCGACGGTCGTGAATCCGTTGGCTTCCTGGTGACGGTGAAAGAGATGCTGGAAGATCCGACGCGTCTGCTGTTAGACGTTTAGGACGACAGTTAACCTTGTTCTGGCGGCGAGCCTTGATGCCAGCCGCCAGCCGCCAGCGACGAGACGCGACACAACACAATATGCTATGCAGGCCGCTTTCCAGCGGCATTATCCAAATATCAGAGTGTTAACGGAGTGTTTGTGCTGAATGATTCAGCCATAAAACATTGTCTGCTGACTAATCTCAAAACCTAAATGGATAGAACATCATGAATTTACACGAGTATCAGGCAAAACAACTCTTTGCTCGATATGGTTTACCGGCGCCGACCGGCTATGCCTGTACCACACCGCGTGAAGCGGAAGAAGCCGCTTCCAAGATTGGTGCGGGTCCGTGGGTCGTCAAATGTCAGGTGCATGCCGGTGGCCGTGGTAAAGCCGGCGGCGTTAAAGTGGTCAGCAATAAAGAAGATATCCGCGCTTTTGCTGAAAACTGGCTGGGTAAAAAGCTTGTCACTTATCAAACGGATGCGCAAGGCCAGCCGGTACACCAAATTCTGGTCGAGGCTGCTACGGATATCGACAAAGAGCTTTATCTGGGGGCGGTGGTTGACCGCGGTACCCGTCGCGTGGTGTTCATGGCATCCACGGAAGGCGGTGTAGAAATTGAAAAGGTGGCGGAAGAAACGCCGGAACTGATCCATAAAGCCGCTATCGACCCGCTGACGGGGCCGCAGCCTTATCAGGGGCGCGAGCTGGCCTTTAAGCTGGGACTGAGCGGTAAGCAAGTCGCGCAGTTCACCAAGATTTTCATGGGACTGGCGACCCTGTTTCTGGAGCGCGATCTGGCGCTCGTGGAAATCAACCCGCTGGTGATCACTAAGCAGGGCGATTTGGTGTGTCTGGACGGAAAACTCGGAGCGGACGGCAATGCGCTATTCCGTCAGCCTGAGCTGCGCGAAATGCGTGACCCTAGTCAGGAAGATGCCCGTGAAGCTCATGCGGCGCAGTGGGAACTGAACTATGTGGCGCTGGATGGCAACATTGGCTGTATGGTGAACGGCGCCGGTCTGGCGATGGGCACCATGGATATCGTGAAACTGCATGGCGGTTCGCCTGCGAACTTCCTTGATGTGGGTGGCGGCGCCACGAAAGAACGCGTGACCGAAGCGTTCAAAATCATCCTGTCTGATGACAAAGTGAAGGCCGTGTTTGTTAACATCTTTGGCGGGATTGTCCGTTGCGATCTGATTGCGGATGGCATTATCGGCGCGGTAGCGGAAGTGGGCGTTAATGTGCCGGTGGTGGTGCGTCTGGAAGGGAATAACGCGGAGCTGGGTGCCAAGAAACTGGCGGATAGCGGCTTGAATATTATTGCCGCGACGAGTCTGACGGGCGCCGCGCAGCAAGTTGTTGCAGCAGTGGAGGGTAAATAATGTCCATTCTGATTAATAAAAATACCAAAGTTATCTGTCAGGGTTTTACCGGTAGTCAGGGGACATTCCACTCTGAGCAAGCGCTTGCATACGGTACGCAAATGGTTGGCGGTGTGACGCCGTGCAAAGGTGGCACGGAACATCTGGGCTTGCCGGTGTTTAATACGGTGCGTGAAGCGGTGGAAGCAACGGGCGCGACGGCATCCGTCATCTACGTTCCTGCGCCGTTTTGTAAAGATTCTATTCTGGAAGCGATTGATGCGGGAATCGAACTGATCATCTGTATTACCGAAGGCATCCCGACGCTGGATATGCTGACGGTGAAAGTCAAGCTGGAGCAGAGCGGCGTGCGGATGATTGGCCCGAACTGTCCGGGTGTCATTACGCCGGGCGAATGTAAGATCGGTATTATGCCGGGCCATATCCACCTGCCGGGCAAGGTGGGGATTGTTTCTCGTTCCGGTACGTTGACGTATGAAGCGGTGAAGCAAACGACCGATGCCGGGCTTGGCCAGTCCAGTTGTGTTGGCATCGGCGGCGACCCGATTCCTGGCTCTAACTTCATCGATATTCTGAAGCTGTTTGAACAGGATCCGCAAACGGAAGCCATCGTGATGATCGGTGAAATCGGCGGTACAGCGGAAGAAGAAGCCGCGGCGTACATTAAAGACCACGTAACTAAACCGGTTGTGGGATATATCGCGGGAGTGACGGCGCCGAAAGGCAAGCGTATGGGCCATGCTGGTGCGATCATCGCGGGTGGTAAGGGCACCGCAGACGATAAATTCGCGGCGCTGGAAGCCGCCGGGGTTAAAACCGTGCGCAGTCTGGCGGATATCGGTGATACAGTGAAAGCGGTATTAGCGCGTTAATCGATAGTTGAGATAACGACTCAGGCCACCTTCGGGTGGCTTTTTTTATGCGAAAAAATGATGAAATCCAATTTGATAAGGTACGCACGGCGATTGATGATGACCACTGCCGAGCCAAAATGCATGTAATGATATGTAATAAAATAAGAGGTGTACCGCAGAAAAAAGCATAATAAAAATGCCGTCTGGTGCATGTGAATAATGGATTTATAAAGTAAATAACATATTGCCAAATTAATTCCAGTTAAACTCAAAAATCACATATTATTAACAATAAACACAATGGAGAAATTAACTCAACGCTTTAATTACCATAAGCGTATTAAATTGTTTTAGATCAAAAAGTACCTATAGATATATTTCGTGAAATGGGATTAAATTGCGCCAGGTCAATCAGCGGCCTTTATGCTATTTCATAAGAAAGTTGATTTGAGACCAAAAACCTAATCCACGTCACGTAAAAACCTATTTATTGTAGGGGATTACAGGCGTAATATACGGTTACCTCTTCTATGGAGGTATGCCGTTTGTAATACTTGAGGTTTATCTTTGACTTGCTGTTGAGGCGTCGTGTTGTGGTTGCTTTAACGATGGGAATATTTTTAGCGTTTGTGACAACCCGTGTTAAAGCCATTCTTGTTGTGTTCTTTTTGGGTGTTCATGGGCGGATGTTTGGCGGCTTGTCAGTGTTTGCAAGCTAACCCCTTCCTGCGAGGAGCAAGGAGTTAAAATGTTTGATGTAGTCGAACTGTCACGTTTACAGTTTGCCTTAACTGCAATGTACCATTTTCTATTCGTACCATTAACGCTGGGGATGGCGTTTTTGCTGGCGATTATGGAAACGGTATATGTGCTGTCCGGCAAACAAATCTATAAAGATATGACCAAGTTCTGGGGCAAATTATTCGCAATTAATTTCGCTCTCGGGGTCGCTACCGGATTGACCATGGAGTTTCAATTCGGCACAAACTGGTCGTATTTTTCTCACTATGTCGGGGATATTTTCGGCGCACCGCTGGCGATTGAAGGCCTGATGGCATTCTTCCTCGAATCGACCTTTGTTGGGTTGTTCTTCTTCGGCTGGGATCGTTTGGGTAAAGTGCAACACATGGCTGTTACCTGGCTGGTTGCTCTGGGGTCCAACTTCTCTGCGCTGTGGATTTTGGTCGCGAATGGCTGGATGCAAAACCCCATCGCATCGGATTTCAATTTTGAAACCATGCGTATGGAAATGGTGAGCTTCGCCGATCTGGTGCTGAACCCGGTTGCTCAGGTGAAATTCGTTCACACGGTGGCCGCAGGTTACTGTACGGGCGCGATGTTCATTCTGGGTATCAGTTCTTACTATCTGCTGAAAGGCCGCGACATTGCGTTTGCCAAGCGTTCATTCGCTATCGCGGCAAGCTTCGGTCTGGCTTCTGTTCTGTCTGTTATCGTGCTGGGTGATGAATCCGGTTATGAAATGGGCGACGTGCAGAAAACCAAACTGGCAGCGATTGAGGCCGAATGGGAAACTCAGCCTGCTCCGGCATCGTTTACGCTGATCGGCATTCCTAACCAGGATACGATGGAAAATAACTACGCCATCAAGATCCCTTATGTTTTGGGCTTAATTGCAACCCGCTCAACGGATAAGCAGGTTACCGGTCTGAGAGAGCTGATGGATATGCACGAAGTCCGTATCCGCAACGGGATGAAAGCGTATCAGCTGCTGGAAGAGCTGCGTGCGGGCAATACTGACCCGGCTGTAAAAGAAGCGTTCAACCAGTCTAAGCAGGATCTGGGTTACGGTATGCTGCTGAAACGCTATACGGCAAAAGTGTCTGATGCGACGGAAGCGCAAATTCAGCAGGCAACTAAAGACTCTATTCCACGTGTCGCACCGCTGTACTTCTCTTTCCGTATCATGGTTGCCTGTGGCGTATTAATGCTGTTGATTATCGGTTTGTCTTTCTGGACAGTGCTGCGTGGCAAAATTGGTCAGAAAAAATGGCTACACCGTGCCGCGTTGTACGGTATTCCGCTGCCGTGGATTGCGGTTGAAGCCGGTTGGTTTGTGGCCGAATATGGCCGTCAACCCTGGGCCATTGGTGAGATTCTGCCGACGGCGGTCGCCACGTCATCACTGACAGCAGGGGATATCCTGTTCTCAATGGCGCTGATCTGTGGTCTGTATACGCTATTCCTGGTTGCAGAAATGTATCTGATGTTCAAATACGCGCGTCTGGGGCCAAGCAGCCTGAGAACGGGGCGCTACCATTTTGAACAACCTATAGCGGCTGCTCAGGAAGCACGGTAAACAGGAGTCCACTATGTTTGAATATGAAGTCTTGCGTTTTATCTGGTGGCTGTTGATCGGCATTCTGCTGATTGGTTTCGCCATCACCGATGGTTTTGACATGGGCGTGGGCATTCTGGTGCGTCTGATGGGGCGTGGCGATACTGAACGTCGAGTCATGATTAACAGCATCGCGCCTCACTGGGATGGCAATCAGGTATGGTTAATCACTGCCGGCGGCGCGTTGTTTGCTGCCTGGCCGATGGTTTATGCCGCTGCGTTTTCCGGGTTTTACGTTGCGATGATTCTGGTGCTGGCATCACTGTTCTTTCGTCCTGTCGGCTTCGATTATCGTTCAAAAATCGAAGATCCGCGCTGGCGTGGCATGTGGGACTGGGGCATCTTCATCGGTAGCTTTGTTCCACCGGTCGTGATTGGCGTCGCGTTCGGTAACCTGTTGCAGGGGGTACCGTTCCACGTCGATGAATATCTGCGTCTGTACTATACTGGGAACTTCTTCCAGTTGCTGAACCCGTTTGGTTTGTTGGCAGGCGTAGTCAGCCTGACGATGATCCTGACTCAGGGGGCGACTTACCTGATGATGCGGACCACGGGTGATTTACACGTGCGCGCCAAATCCGCAGCGCAGCTTGCCGCACTGGTGATGATGGTCACGTTTGCTCTGGCTGGCGTATGGGTGATTTACGGAATAGATGGCTATGTGGTGACCTCGGCGATCAACACCGCTGCTGAATCTAATCCGCTGCACAAAGAAGTTGCGCATCAGGCGGGCGCCTGGCTGATCAACTTCAATAATCATCCGGTATTGTGGGCGATTCCGCTGTTGGGCGTGGTACTGCCGATTCTGACCATCCTGATGGCACGCGCGGAAAAAGGCGCATGGGCGTTCCTGTTCTCCTCGTTGACGATTGCCTGTGTGATTCTGACGGCAGGCGTTGCCATGTTCCCGTTCATCATGCCTTCAGTGACGGCGCCTAACGCCAGCCTGACGATGTGGGATGCCACCTCAAGCCTGTTGACGTTGAAAGTGATGACGGTAGTCGCGATTGTTTTCGTCCCAATTGTGCTTGCCTATACCGCATGGTGTTACTACAAGATGTTCGGTCGCATTACTAAAGAACATATTGAGCAAAACACCCACTCAATGTACTAAGTAAGGAGCTTAATTTATGTGGTATTTTGCCTGGATACTCGGAACGCTTCTTGCTTGTTCACTGGGGATTATCACGGCCCTGGCGCTGGAGCAGAGTGAAGCAAGCAACGCGGCGAAAGACGATAAGCGATGAGCGATCTGGTCGATAAACTCTATTGCCTGATGGACAAGAGCCCGATAAGGGCTCTTTCCCTTATCATGGCGTTACTGCTGGCAGGCTGTGTGTTCTGGGATCCGGCGCGCTTTGCGGCGCGTACCAGTGAACTCGCCATCTGGCAGGGGATGCTGTTGATTTGGGCTGTTTGCGCCGGCGTTGTTCATGGTGTCGGTTTTCGTCAACAACGCCTGCATTGGCGTGCGTTTTTCGCCCCGCTTCCCGCCTTTGTGATCCTGTGCGCAGGATTGTACTATTTCTTCGGCTAACATAGCCGTCTATTCCATTTAGTTATGGGTTGCTAGCAACCCATAATTATTTTATTTCCATTGTCACAATCCATTCCAAACCTCATTTCTCTTGCGTATAGTAACTACGTTTAACGCATTACCGGAATGTAGAGTGAGTAATTCATTGTTTCGCTGGCCAGTTCGAGTCTACTTTGAAGACACTGATGCAGGTGGCGTTGTCTACCACGCGCGCTATATTGCCTTTTATGAAAGGGCAAGAACGGAAGCGCTGCGTGAGCGCAATTTTCATCAACACGCCTTGCTGAGTGAGCATGTCGCCTTTGCTGTTCGCCGGATGACGGTCGAGTATCTTGCGCCTGCGCGTCTTGACGATATGTTGGAAGTGCAAAGCGAGATTATTTCACTACGCGGTGCTTCTTTAACGTTTTCTCAGCGCATTCTCAATGCCCATGGCACGCTCTTGAGCCATGCTGAAGTTTTGATCGCCTGTATCGATCCACATCAAATGAAGCCAATCGCGCTTCCTAAGTCTATTGTCGCGGAGTTTAAGCAGTGACTGACATGAACATTCTTGATTTGTTCCTGAAGGCGAGCCTTCTGGTCAAACTAATCATGCTGATTTTAATCTGTTTTTCTGTCGCTTCCTGGGCGATTATCATCCAACGCACCCGCATTTTGAATACGGCGACGCGTGAGGCGGAAGCGTTCGAGGACAAATTCTGGTCAGGTATAGAATTGTCACGTTTGTATCAGGAAAGTCAGGCGCGCCGCGATAGCTTGACGGGGACTGAGCAAATTTTTCATTCAGGTTTCAAAGAATTTGCACGGCTGCACCGTGCTAACAACCATGCGCCGGAAGCGGTAGTGGAAGGCGCATCCCGTGCGATGCGCATTTCTATGAACCGTGAATTAGAAACGCTGGAAACGCACATTCCCTTTTTGGGCACGGTGGGTTCTATCAGCCCGTATATCGGCCTGTTTGGTACCGTTTGGGGGATCATGCACGCTTTCATCGCGCTGGGTGCGGTGAAGCAGGCCACGTTGCAGATGGTCGCACCAGGTATTGCCGAAGCCTTGATTGCCACCGCCATCGGCCTCTTTGCGGCGATCCCGGCGGTAATGGCGTACAACCGTCTTAACCTGCGCGTCAACAAGCTCGAGCAGAACTACGACAATTTCATGGAAGAGTTTATCGCGATCCTGCATCGTCAGGCATTCTCCAGCGACAACAGCAAGTAATCAGGGGGGATCATGGCACGAATACGCAGAGGCCGTCGTGAGCTGAAATCCGAGATCAATATCGTTCCGCTGTTGGACGTGCTGCTGGTCCTGTTGCTGATTTTTATGGCAACAGCGCCGATCATTACCCAAAGCGTTGAAGTGGATCTGCCGGATGCGACGGACTCAAAAACGGTTTCCAGCAACGATAACCCACCGGTGATCGTCGAAGTATCCGGCGTGGGGCAGTATAGCCTGGTTATTGAGCAAAACCGTATGGAACAACTTCCGGCTGAGCAGGTGGTTGCTGAAGCGCAATCACGGCTGTCGGCCAACCCCAAGACGGTCTTTTTGATTGGGGGGGCGAAGGATGTTCCCTATGATGAGATCATTAAGGCATTGAATTTGTTGCATCAGGCTGGCGTGAAATCCGTTGGTTTGATGACGCAACCGATTTGAATGAGCGCATCACGTTAGTGAACGTTAAGCCTATTTCTGGCAACACTGTTTTTGGGAATCGCTTGTGCTAAAGGCAACCGAACAAAACGATAAGCTGAAACGTGCCGTTATCATCTCGGCTGTTTTGCACATCATACTGATTGCTTTGCTGCTCTGGAGTTCGTTCACGCAAACGATGGATGTCAGCGGGGGCGGTGGCGGCTCATCAATTGATGCTGTCATGGTTGATCCGAGCGCCGTGGTGGAGCAATACAATCGTCAACAACAGCAGCAGACAGAGGCTAAGCGCGCGGAACAGCTGCGTAAAAAGCAGGCTGAGCAGCAGGCTGAAGAGTTGCAGCAAAAGCAGGCTGCTGAGCAGCAGCGTCTGAAAGAGCTGGAAAAAGAGCGTCTGCAAGCGCAGGAAGAGGCAAAAAAACAGGCTCAGGAGCAGGCTGAGCAGCGTAAACAGGCGGAAGCGGCCGCTCAGCAGGCAAAAGAGCAGCAAAAACAAGCCGAAGCCGCGGCGGCGAAAGCCAAAGCAGAGGCTGAACAGCAGGCAAAAGCGGCGGCGGATGCCCGTAAGAAAGCGGAAGAAGAAGCGAAGAAACAGGCTGCTGCTGCGGCGAAGAAGCAGGCGGAAGAAGAAGCAAAAGCTAAAGCCGCTGAAGCAGCGAAGAAGAAAGCAGAAGACGCGGCTAAAGCGGAAGCGGCAAAAGCGGCTGAGCAGGCAAAACAAAAAGCTGCGGCGGAGGCCGCGAAAAAAGCGGAGGCTGCCGCGGCTGCCAAGAAAGCCGCTGATGAAAAGAAGAAAGCGGCGGCGGAAGCAGCCAAACAGGAAAGTACCGTCGATGATTTGCTGGGCGGATTGGCGTCATCGAAAAATGCGCCAAAATCTGGCGGTGGCGCGCCGGCGGGAACCGGTAATAATAAGAAGAGCGGCGCATCTGGCGCGGCTCTTGACAGTTATGGTAGCCAGGTGCGCGCCGCGATCCAGAATAAATTTTATGACTGGCAGCTCTATAAAGGGCGCACTTGTACATTACGAATTAAACTTGCTCCAGATGGCTTACTAATTAATGTGACTGCTGAAGGCGGCGATCCGGCGCTTTGTCAGGCGGCTATCGCAGCGGCGAAACAGGCCAGAATACCGAAGCCACCAAGCGCAGATGTTTATGAGGCTTTCAAAAATGCGCCGATAGATTTTAAACCGCAGTGACCGGGCTGTTTACCCAATAGATTTAAGATTATTACGATGGTAAATAAACCAGGTTATGTTGTTTTGTTGACATTGGTTTGTTTTTGTTAAAATTCTGCTAATTTATCGCAGACTTCGCGTCTGGATAAGGGAGATGAGATGAAGCAGGTACTGAAAGTTGCATTAAGTTTTTTAATGCTGTGGGCAGCGGCGCTGCACGCGGAAGTACGCATAGAGATTACCCAAGGCGTCGACTCGGCGCGCCCGATCGGCGTCGTCCCGTTCAAGTGGGCGGGGCCGGGGGCCGCGCCGGAAGATATTGGCGGTATCGTCGGCGCGGATTTACGCAACAGCGGTAAATTCAATCCGATCGACGCGAGTCGGATGCCGCAACAGCCTACTACTGCATCTGAAGTGACGCCTGCGGCGTGGACTGCGCTGGGCATTGACGCGGTTGTCGTGGGGCAGGTTCAGCCGAGTGCCGATGGCAGCTATCTGGTTTCTTACCAGCTTGTTGATACCTCCGGCAACCCTGGGAATGTCTTGGTGCAGAATCAGTTTAAGGTGACCAAACAGTGGCTACGCTATGCGGCGCATACCGCCAGCGATGAAGTGTTTGAAAAGCTGAGCGGCATTAAAGGAGCGTTCCGTACTCGTATCGCTTATGTTGTGCAAACTAACGGCGGACAGTTCCCTTATGAACTGCGTGTCGCGGATTATGATGGTTACAACCAGTTTGTTGTTCATCGTTCACCGCAGCCGCTGATGTCGCCAGCCTGGTCCCCGGACGGCAGCAAACTCGCCTATGTGACCTTTGAAAGCGGCCGTTCCGCGTTGGTGATCCAGACGCTGGCAAATGGCGCGATCCGCCAGGTTGCTTCCTTCCCACGTCATAACGGTGCGCCTTCTTTCTCTCCTGATGGCAGCAAACTGGCGTTTGCGCTGTCCAAAAGCGGCAGTCTGAACCTGTATGTGATGAACCTGGGCTCGGGCCAGATCAGTCAGGTGACTGACGGTCGTAGCAATAACACAGAACCGACCTGGTTCCCGGACAGTCAGACCTTGGCCTATACTTCAGATCAGGCGGGTCGGCCTCAGGTTTATAAAGTCAATGTCAACGGCGGCGCACCGCAGCGTCTGACCTGGGAAGGTTCTCAGAATCAGGATTCCGATGTGAGTGCCGACGGGAAATTTTTGGTTACGGTTAGCTCCAACGGTGGGGCTCAACATATTTCCAAACTGGATCTGGTAACGGGGGCCGTACAAGTATTAACGGACACGTTCCTGGACGAAACGCCAAGTATCGCACCGAATGGCACAATGGTGATCTACAGTTCCAAACAGGGGCTGGGATCCGTGCTACAGCTGGTTTCGACCGATGGACGTTTCAAAGCGCGTCTTCCGGCTACTGATGGACAGGTCAAGTTCCCTGCCTGGTCGCCGTATCTATAAGTACAAACATGTACAATAAACTTGTCAAAGGACATAAAGAAATGCAATTTAACAAAGTGCTGAAAGGCCTGATGTTGGCTCTGCCGGTACTGGCAGTGGCCGCATGTAGCTCCAACAAGAACGCGGACAATGACCAATCTTCCATGGGTGCTGGTGGTAATAACGGCATGATGGACGGCAGCAACATGTCTTCGTCTGAACAAGCTCGCTTGCAGATGCAGGAGTTACAACGCAATAACATCGTTTACTTCGGTCTGGATAAATACGATGTGAGCTCTGAATTTGCTCAGATGTTGGATGCACACGCTGCATTCCTGCGTAGCAACCCGTCTTACAAGGTGACTATCGAAGGTCATGCGGATGAACGCGGTACGCCGGAATACAACATCGCATTGGGCGAGCGTCGTGCTAACGCGGTACAAATGTACCTGCAAGGCAAAGGCGTGTCTTCCGATCAGATTTCTATCGTTTCTTACGGTAAAGAAAAACCTGCCGTTCTGGGTCATGACGAAGCGGCCTATGCCAAAAACCGTCGTGCCGTTCTGGTCTATTAAGAGAATCGCATGAGCAGTAACTTCAGACGTCACCTGTTGGGTCTGTCGTTACTGGTTGGCGTAGCGGCCCCTTGGGCCGCTACTGCCCAAGCGCCAATCAGTAATGTCGGCTCTGGCTCGGTCGAAGACCGCGTCACTCAATTGGAGCGTATCTCTAACGCTCACAGCCAGCTTTTAACTCAACTTCAACAGCAACTCTCTGATAATCAGCGTGACATTGATAGCCTCCGCGGGCAGATTCAGGAAAGTCAGTATCAGCTCAATCAGGTTATTGAACGTCAGAAGCAGATCTATCAACAGATCGATGGATTAACTTCGTCATCTTCTGCTGCATCGACGACAGACGGCAACCCCGCCGCGGCAGGAACGAATACCGGTGCCGCCAATACGGCGACACCGGCCAGTACGGGTGATGTGAACAGTGATTACAATGCCGCCGTCGCTCTGGTACTGGAGAAAAAACAGTATGATCAGGCGATTGGCGCATTTCAGGCGTTCGTCAAAAAGTACCCGGATTCAACGTATCAACCTAATGCCAACTACTGGCTTGGGCAGTTGAATTACAATAAAGGGAAAAAAGACGATGCCGCGTACTATTTCGCCAATGTGGTCAAGAATTACCCTAAGTCGCCCAAAAGTGCCGAAGCGCTGCTGAAGGTTGGGGTTATCATGCAGGAAAAAGGTCAGGCTGATAAGGCCAAGGCCGTTTACCAGCAGGTCGTGAAAATGTACCCCAATACGGAAAGTGCTAAGCAGGCACAAAAACGTTTATCTGCACTGTGATCTCGTCTTCATTGGCACAAAAATTGCGCATGATGCATGATTTTTGTGCCTGAATGTCTTAAGAGTAAGCAATCGAATGGTTTTTTTAGAAAATAGGTTGCGCTGAAAATTTAAATTAGTAATATATGCCGCCGTTGCCAAGGCAAACAGCGAAATGCCAAAGCAGCATGAAATTGGGTCGTTAGCTCAGTTGGTAGAGCAGTTGACTTTTAATCAATTGGTCGCAGGTTCGAATCCTGCACGACCCACCAATTTCAGAATTGATAACTGATTTGAAGCGTGAAAGAGGAGAACCGATAAGGTTCGAGACGGCCCGCCAATGTCAAGTTGAGTATCTGGTTGTTCCTTATTGCGGGTCGTTAGCTCAGTTGGTAGAGCAGTTGACTTTTAATCAATTGGTCGCAGGTTCGAATCCTGCACGACCCACCATTCCCGCATGATTCCACATTTAACTTAAATTCACCTGATACAGCATATTGCATGTGTCGTGTAGGTGAGAACCTGCGTTCAGGTTCGAGCCGAGCGAAGCGAGACAGCAACGCGGCAGCGTTGACCCCGAAGGGGCGAGGCCAAAGGCCGAGTTATCCTGCACGACCCACCATTCCCG
>NZ_SMBY01000001.1:472949-984618 GCF_004342665.1 Samsonia erythrinae
TCAGGTTCGAGCCGAGCGAAGCGAGACAGCAACGCGGCAGCGTTGACCCCGAAGGGGCGAGGCCAAAGGCCGAGTTATCCTGCACGACCCACCATTCTCGCATGATTCCCCATTTAACTTAAATTCACCTGATGCAGCATATTGTGCGTGTCGTGTAGGTGAGATAAAGCCGTCGTCATTCCCGCCGGGGCGCGCTTTGAGGTATATTACCCGCTTTTCATCCACTCATGGCTATACCGCCCTATCTCAAACTGCATATGTGCTGGCTTTATGTTGTCGCATTCTGTTTAGCGGTATTCATTACTACAGGGAAGTGTGTGTCGCCCTGTTTCGGGAGATGTTATGGTCGGTCCGTTGATTAATGGTGCTGCTATCCTGATTGGTAGCGGTCTTGGTATTATTTTGCGTCGTTTTATCCCCCTGCGGTTGCAGGATGGGCTGCCTCCTGCGTTTGCTATGGTGTCGATTGCGATGGGGGTGACGCTGGTAGTTAAAGTCCAACAGTTGCCTGCGGTGGCGTTGGCTATTGTCATTGGCGTTGCGTTAGGTGAACTGCTGCGTATGGAATCCGGCGTGCAATGGGCGGGGATGATGATCCAGAAGGGATTAAATCGCATCCTGCCTGAGCAAAAGCATCGCTTGCTGCAGGATGTATTTAACCAGAATTTTACCGCGTTAATTGTCCTGTTTTGCGCCAGCGGCACCGGTGTCGTCGGGGCGCTGACGGAAGGGCTAACGGGTGATTATCAACTGCTTATCATTAAATCCGCTTTGGATATTTTCACCGCGCTGATCTTTTCTATCTCGCTTGGCATTGCGGTCATGTCGATTGCCATCCCGCAGATGATTGTCCAGACGCTGTTGTTTTTCTCCGCTAAATTAATCATGCCTTTCATGACGTTGACTACGATGGGCGATTTTTCTGCCTGTGGTGGTATTATCATGATCGCAGTAGGGCTTAGGATTGCGCAGATCAAAGCCTTTGCCGTGGTTAACTTCCTTCCTGCCTTGATTCTGGTTATCCCCATCTCTCTGTACTGGCACCGCCTGTTTGCCTGACGTGCGGCGTTTGGTTAGCGGCTGACGATCTTGAATGCGTCGCCGCGAAAAGCCTGCATGGCTTCCCGATCGGTAAGCGGCGTATTCTTGCTGCAAACATAAATATGTCTCCCTTTTGGGCTGATGCTTCTGGCCAGCTCAATATAGCTGGCAAATTCCACCTGACTGTAGCCCCCTTGGTTCATTTCCATGGCATGAATAATGACGTTATGAGCGGTAAAAAGATCGGTAAAACGCTTAGGGGCAACGTTGCGGGTGAGCAGCGCCAGTAGCTTCATCGCAGGGATCATCTGTCCCAGTAGCAGGCGAGAGGTAGTAAAAGGCATCTCCGATTTTTCTGTCACCTCCTGGCCGGTTTTGACATTCCGAACGCTCAGGGTATCGCGATAAATTCTGATATACAGGCTGGCCATGCCTTTTTTCTCCTTTGTCCCCTTGGGGAAATCGTACAGAGTTAACGATCCTTACGGCTCTGTTTTAAGCATATTAAACAAAACAGCCGCAAATCTGGAAAAACCCGCGCGACTTTGCGTATTTTTTTCGGTATTTTGTTTAGGATAAAAAACCTGTTTGCCGACTGTGAATCAGTGTCAGGTATTACAACCCGAGGCGTCATCGTGGAATCTATAATGCGTATTCGTTTTGATAGCAATGAGGCTATTTACCCTTTTCCGCCGAAGCCCAGACCTTTATCGGCTGATACAAAACAGTACTATCGTAGCAGGATTAAAACGCTGCTACGGGAAAAAAATGCCGTTATGGTCGCCCATTACTACACCGATCCTGACATTCAGGCTCTGGCGGAAGAAACGGGCGGCTGTGTCGCGGATTCGTTGGAAATGGCTCGGTTTGGCAGCAGCCATACGGCGTCTACGCTACTGGTCGCGGGCGTGCGCTTTATGGGGGAAACGGCCAAGATCCTTAATCCGGAAAAAACGATCCTGATGCCTACATTAGAGGCGGAATGTTCGCTTGATCTTGGTTGTCCTGCCGATGAATTCAGCCGTTTTTGCGATGCGCACCCGGATCGGACGGTGGTGGTATATGCCAATACGTCTGCGGCGGTAAAAGCGCGCGCTGATTGGGTTGTCACTTCCAGTATTGCGGTTGAGCTGATCGACCATCTTGACAGTCTGGGGGAGAAAATAATCTGGGCACCGGATCGCCATCTGGGACACTATGTGCAGAAGCAAACGGGGGCTGATGTATTGTGCTGGCAAGGCGCCTGCATTGTTCATGATGAATTTAAAACGCAGGCGCTAAAGCGTATGAAAATGCTTTATCCCAATGCGGCAATTCTGGTTCACCCGGAATCGCCGCAAAGCGTGGTAGACATGGCTGATGCGGTAGGATCAACCAGCCAGCTGATTCAGGCCGCGAAGACGCTGCCGCAGCGTGAGCTGATCGTGGCGACCGATCGCGGCATTTTCTACAAAATGCAGCAGGCCTGCCCGGAGAAGACATTGCTGGAAGCGCCGACCGCGGGAGAAGGCGCGACCTGCCGCAGTTGCGCCCACTGTCCGTGGATGGCGATGAATGGGTTAGAGGCCATTGCTAACGCACTGGAGCAGGGGGGAAGCGCGCACGAGATCCATGTTGATGCCGCTCTGCGAGAGGGGGCGCTAATTCCGCTCAACCGGATGCTGGATTTTGCCGCAGCATTCAACGTTCGTGTGAAAGGGAATGCCTGATAAAGGTTATCTGGCATCATAATAAACATTGATGAAGACAGGGTGGCGTAATGGATTTTTTTAGTACCAGTAATATGTTGATTCATATTCCTTTAGGAGAAGGGGGATACGATCTCTCCTGGATTGAGGCCATTGGTACGCTATTTGGCCTGCTGTGCATCTGGTTAGCGAGTCAGGAAAAAACCATCAACTATCTGTTTGGGTTGATTAACGTCACGCTGTTTGCCGTGATATTTTTTCAAATTCAACTGTATGCCAGCCTGTTGCTGCAAATTTTCTTCTTTGCCGCCAATATTTACGGCTGGTATGCCTGGACGCGCAAGACGGATACGCAGGAAGTGGAGCTACGTATCCGTTGGCTCCCGGTGCGGAAACTGATTGCCTGGTCGGTGGCGAGCGTTGTTGCGATTGGCCTGATGACGTTCTATATCGACGCGGTGTTTGCCGTGCTGACGCGTATCGCTGTTTCCGGCATGCAGGGGCTCGGGCTGTCGGTACAGATGCCGACTCTTCAGCCGGATGCGTTTCCGTTTTGGGATTCCACCATGATGGTGTTGTCGATCGTGGCAATGCTGCTGATGACGCGCAAATACGTTGAGAACTGGCTATTGTGGGTGGTGATTGATGTGATCAGCGTGGTCATCTTTGCTTATCAGGGCGTCTATGCGATGGCGGTTGAATACGCCGTTCTGACGCTGATTGCCCTGAACGGCTCCTGGCTGTGGATTAAGAGCGCGCAGGAAAATCGTGTCGAGACTGTGTCAAACGGCGTGTAATCTGATTTTTTTAATGCTTGTGGTGATGGCATCCTGCCCCTTGTATCGCTGGATGGTTTTCCTGATGATGAAATGAGCAGTGTCCATCATCACAGCGTTGATACTCCATCTGAATGGTCGCATGAGCGATCTGGTAATTTTTCAATAAATATTCCTGAATACGCTTCAACAGTGCATCGTGATCGTGAGGCGGCACGACCTGGGCGTGTAGCGTCATCATAGGTTTTTCGCCAACCTGCCACAGGTGTACATGATGGATATTTCTGATTTCAGGTATGTTCAGCGTCAGATCTTTCTGGAGTACCTCGACGCTGAACTGATTCGGCGTTCCTTCCAGCAGTTCGTGAATGCTCTCTTTCAACAGCGCCCACGCACTGCGCAATACCAGACAAGAAACCAGAATAGAGAGGATCGGATCAATCGGCGTCCAGTTGGTGTAAAGGATGATAACGGCGGCAATAATGGCGCCAACGGAGCCTAGCAGGTCTCCCAGAACATGCAGCGCGGCCGCACGGACGTTAATATTTTTTTCTTCGCTGCCGTGGTGTAACAGCCAAAATGCGGTGATGTTCGCCAGCAACCCGGCAACGGCGATAAGCAGCATGGGGAAGCCGGCAACGGGCTGAGGATCGTAAAAGCGTTGAATCGCTTCCCAGAAGATAAAGGCAGTCAGCACAATCAGCGTTAGCGCGTTTACAAACGCGGCGAGCGTGGTGAGTCGCAAATAGCCGAATGTGTGACGTGCGTTAGGCTTTCGTCGTGCAAAACGCACGGCGACGAGCGCGACGAACAGGGCGGCGGCATCCGTCAACATATGGCCTGCATCTGCGAGCAGGGCGAGAGAGCCGGAAAGCAGCCCGCCAATGACCTCAGCCACCATAAAGGCGGCGGTGATAATGAAGGCGGCCATCAAGCGCTTACTGTCGCCTGATCCCGAGTGGCTGTGGTTATGTGCCATAGAATCGTCCTGAGTTTGCGGTTATATCCCCGGGGCTGAAACCCACAGAGTGTCGTTGTGGTGGTGAAAATAGGACGTATACGCGATCTGAGAGCATTTGATCGCGTAAATCCTACAGATTTCAGCGCCCCGACGACACCAGCTTGACATATAATAACCAATCTTCAAGATGAAACATCTTATATCTTAAGCTGCCTGCCCCGGCGTGGTGGCGCGTATTGGATGGCTTTACCTACCGTTTCGAACCGATGGATCTATTTATGAATTATCAAAATGACGATTTAAGAATTAAAGAGATTAATGAGCTTTTGCCGCCTGTTGCTTTGTTGGAAAAATTTCCAGCCACGGAGAAGGCTGCGGAAACGGTATCGTTCGCACGTACGGCTATCCATAAAATTCTTAATGGTAATGATGATCGCCTGCTGGTCGTGATTGGCCCTTGCTCGATCCACGACACAAAAGCGGCGAAAGACTATGCGACGCGCCTGCTGGCGATGCGGAACGAATTAAGTGACGATCTGGAAGTGGTGATGCGGGTTTATTTTGAAAAACCACGCACGACGGTAGGCTGGAAAGGACTGATCAACGACCCGCATATGGATAATAGCTTCCAGATTAATGACGGCCTGCGTATTGCGCGCCAGCTGTTGCTGGAAATCAATGATATTGGGATGCCGGCAGCGGGTGAATTTCTGGATATGATTACCCCGCAATATGTGGCGGATCTGATGAGCTGGGGGGCTATTGGCGCACGTACTACCGAATCTCAGGTACACCGTGAGCTGGCGTCCGGCTTATCTTGCCCGGTGGGGTTCAAAAACGGCACTGATGGCACCATCAAGGTCGCGATTGATGCGATCAACGCAGCCAGCGCGCCGCACTGCTTCCTGTCCGTCACCAAATGGGGCCATTCGGCTATCGTGAACACCAGCGGTAACAATGATTGCCATATTATTCTGCGCGGTGGGAAAACCCCGAACTACAGCGCCGAGCATGTGAAAGAGGTTAAGGCCGGTCTGGAAAAAGCGGGTCTGGCGCCGCAGGTGATGATCGATTTCAGCCATGCGAACAGCAGTAAACAGTTCAAAAAGCAGATGGATGTTTGCACTGATGTCTGTGGGCAGGTTGCACGGGGCGAAAAAGCGATCATGGGCGTAATGGTGGAAAGCCATCTGGTTGAAGGAAACCAGAGTCTGGGCGGCAGCGAGCCGCTGGTTTATGGCCGCAGCATTACCGATGCCTGTATTGGTTGGGAAGATACGGAATCTCTGCTGCGCCAGTTAGCGTCTGCGGTACGCGAGCGCCGTAGTCAGTGACATCATTGGCGGCATAAAAACGCAGAGAGCGTTTGCGGCGGCCCGACGAACAGCATGCGATAAAAAACCCGGCCTGAGCCGGGTTTTCTCATGCAGCGGTAAATTATTTGGCTTTACCCTGATTTGCGACCGCAGCAGCTTTCGCGGCGATCTCATCCGCGTTGCCCAGATAGTAACGCTTGATAGGTTTGAAATTCTCATCGAACTCATACACCAACGGTACGCCAGTCGGGATGTTCAGTTCCAGAATCTCTTCTTCGCTCATGTTGTCCAGATATTTCACCAGCGCACGCAGTGAATTACCGTGAGCCGCGATGATCACGCGCTCGCCGCTTTTGATGCGTGGCAGGATGGTTTCATTCCAGTAAGGAACGACACGATCGATGGTCAACGCCAGACTTTCAGTCAGCGGCAGCTCTTTGTCGCTCAGCGAGGCGTAACGCGGATCGTGCCCAGGGAAACGCTCGTCATCACGAGTCAGTTCCGGCGGCGTAATCGCAAAACCACGACGCCATTGCTTAACCTGATCGTCGCCGTATTTCTCGGCGGTTTCAGCTTTGTTCAGACCCTGCAATGCACCATAATGGCGCTCATTCAGCTTCCAGGATTTCTCGACCGGCAGCCAGGCCTGATCCAGCTCGTCCAGTATATTCCACAGTGTATGAATGGCGCGTTTCAGTACGGAGGTATAAGCGAAGTCAAAGGAGAAACCTTCGTCTTTTAGTAGCTTACCTGCGGCTTTGGCTTCTGAACGGCCTTTGTCGGACAGATCGACATCGTACCAGCCTGTGAAGCGGTTTTCTTTGTTCCACTGGCTCTCACCGTGTCTTACCAGTACCAGCTTAGTTACAGCCATCGCTAAACTCCTTTCTATCCTAAGATTTC
The DNA here is from genome assembly GCF_004342665.1 of Samsonia erythrinae. Classification (GTDB taxonomy): domain Bacteria; phylum Pseudomonadota; class Gammaproteobacteria; order Enterobacterales; family Enterobacteriaceae; genus Samsonia; species Samsonia erythrinae. The sequence continues at coordinate 479,635 of NZ_SMBY01000001.1, forward strand.
TGTGATAACTGACTTCATTATAGGGGTGGAGAACGGTTATCGGCAATCGATAGTCGTTGGCTGGCGTGATTTATCCGCAGGTTATTTGCGCAAAATCACGCTCAAGCTTTACCGTTTCAGCAAACCGGAATTCGCCTTATCCAATTGCGACGGTCGCTTTGTGCTCAGCTCGTTGCGTTTGTGCGGCTTGCCTTAATGACCGGGGGAGTCGCTATACCCATTTTATCGGGAGAACGATGTTTCGTTGTGTGGTTTCTGTACGAGAAACTGGTACGTGGTATCCGAGCGATAAACTTCACCCGGTTTCAGCCAGCAGTCGGGTTGCGGCCATTCGGGGTGATTCGGGCTGTCCGGCAGAAACTCACTCTCCAGTGCGACGCCTGCGTAGTTCTCATACTGGCCGCCGTCTCGTGAGGGCGTCCCGGCCAGAAAATTGCCGCTATAGAGCTGCAAGGCGGGGGCGTTGGTAAAGACGCTCATCAGCACACGACCGTCGGATGACCATAAATTGGCGGCCGGATTTTCGCTGGAACCGCAGATCCGGTGCACTAAGTAAGCGTGATCGTAGCCGCCGACGGCCATTTGGTCACCGTCACGCAGGAAATCCTCTTCCAGTGTTTTCGGTCGGCGGAAGTCCATACCGGTACCGCCGACCTGCGTCAGGCCGGCGTTGGGAATGCCCGAACTATCGACCGGTAAATAAGCGTCGGCAAACAATTGCAACTGATGTTTACGCACGTCGGTCTGTCCGCCATCAAGATTGAAATAGGCATGGTTGGTCAGGCAGACGGGACATGCTTTTTCCACCGTGGCCTGATAGCTAATCTCTAACGAATTATGCTCGGTCAGGGTATAGGTCGCCTGCACGTTGAGGTGGCCCGGGAAGCCCTGATCGCCATCCGGCGAATGCAACTGGTAAGTCACCTGCATAGCGTCTTTGCTGATAATGCGCCAGCGCCGGGCGTGGAAACCTTCCGGGCCGCCGTGTAACTGATGTTCACCCTGATTGGCAGCCAGATAAAAGGTTTGAGCGTCGTGACTGAATGTCGCCTTGGCGATGCGATTAGCATAGCGGCCAATAGATGCGCCGAGATACGCCCCCTGCTGTGGATATTGAACCGGCGATGCACAGCCTAACAGGACTTCTCGTACTTCGCCTTTTAGCAGGGGAAGTTCACAGGAAATCCAGGTTGCTCCCCAGTCCATAAGGCATACGCGCATACCGGCCTGATTCTGTAGCGTCGTTAATTGAAACGGCTGGCCGTCTGGCGCCAACGCACTCAGTTTTTCATTCAACATGATTTGCTCCTGTTAGCGCCTGACACACCACGAAAAGGTTGGCCGTTATGTTTCACGCCGGGGGCAGACCGTAGCAATAACTCTGCGCTGCCCATTGCTCGACGTGAGATACGCCACTATTCCGGATACCCATTGGGGTGGTTGGATTGCCAGCGCCAGGTGTCCTGCGCCATTTCCTGTAGTGAACGCGTGACTCTCCAGTCAAGATCTTTTGCCGCACGTTCGGCATCAGCCCAGTAAGCGGCTAAATCGCCCTGACGACGCGGAGCAAAATGGTAAGCCACCGGTTTGCCGCAGGCCTGACTAAAGGCTTCGACGACCTGTAACACACTGTAGCCTACGCCAGCCCCGAGATTATAAATATGCACGCCGGCACAATTTTGCAGGGCATTCATGGCGGCGATGTGCCCATCGGCCAGATCGACTACGTGGATATAGTCCCGCACGCCAGTACCGTCAACGGTGGGATAGTCATTACCAAAGATGGCCAGCGTGTCGCGACGCCCTACAGCAACCTGGGCGATATATGGCATCAGATTATTGGGCACACCCTGCGGATCTTCCCCCATTTCACCTGATGGATGCGCGCCAACCGGGTTGAAATAGCGCAGCAGCGCAATGCTCCATTCCGGCTCGGCATGTTGTAAATCTTGCAGAATCTGCTCAACCATCAGTTTGCTGCGGCCATAAGGGCTGGCAGGGTGCCCCGTCGGAAAACTTTCCTGATAAGGTATCTGGGGTTGATCGCCGTAGACGGTGGCCGAGGAGCTGAAAATCAGATTATTAACACCCGATTTCTTCATCGCTTCAACCAGCGTCAGCGTGCCGTAGACGTTATTATCGTAATAGCTGATGGGTTCCCGAACCGATTCTCCCACGGCTTTTAATCCTGCAAAGTGGATGACCGAATCAATGGCGTGCTTAGCGAAAATGTCGTCCAACAGTGCGCTGTCGCGAATATCTCCCTGATAAAAAACGGGTGTTTTACCGGTTAAACGCGCAATGGTTTTCACGACGCTGGCCTTACTGTTGCACAGGTTATCCAGAATGATGGGGGTATGTCCGGCGCTTAATAACTGTACACATGTGTGACTGCCTATGTAACCGCTACCACCTGTGACAAGAACGTTCATAATAACCTCTGTCTATCATGATTTTGCAAAATAACATGGTTGTACGCTGAAAAATGCGCAATGGCGAAAATCAGCGCCCTGTTATTAATGATTGTTTGCCTGTAAATCCAACACAGCGTAGGTAGAAATGCAAGGTCACATACATTTCTACCCGGCATTTTACCCCGTGGTAGCGTTATCATCCTTACTTTCAGGATTTATCCCTGTAATGAATCGATCTGATAACGGTAGATATCATGGTTGGGGACGAAGGTAAGTCGATGCGTAATGCAGGCTGGCGCATCTTCTGCATGATGGGATACAAACAGCAGTTGAGTTTCCCCTTCGCCAATCAGGATATCCAGCCAGCGGCGCACCAGTTGGCGGTTGAGGGGATCTAACCCCTGTAAAGGTTCGTCGAGAATCAGCAGCGCGGGGTGCTTGACCAACGCTCGCGCAATCAGCGTCAGTCGTTGTTGCCCCCAGGAGAGGGACTGAAACGGGGTGTCCGCAATGGGGCCATCAAGGCCGAGCAGCGCAAGCCACTGCTCTGTCAGATGATGTTGGCGATCGGATACCGCCTGATAGATCCCGATAGAGTCGAAGAAACCGGACAGGATAACGTTACGCACGCTGGTGCTGACGCGGTAATCGAGGTGAAAACTGCTGCTGACATAGCCGATATGGCGCTTGATGTCCCAGATGGTTTCACCTCTGCCGCGCTTACGGCCAAATAGCGTAAGATCGTTGCTGTAACCCTGAGGATGGTCGCCGGTTATCAGGCTGAGCAGGGTAGATTTTCCCGCGCCGTTCGGCCCGACAATTTGCCAGTGTTGGCCCGGTAGCACTTCCCAGGTCAGCCCGTGCAAAATAGGGCGATCGTTATATTGCACCACGCCGTTACGCAACGAAATTCGTGCTTCGTCAACGGGCAGCGTGGTATGGCGCTGTGGATCTTCTGGTTCCGGTAGTGAACTGTCTGACAGCTTTTCGCTGAAGGCGAGCTGTGCCACCAACGCTTCAGAGAGGATGGCTTCACGCGGGCCGACGCGGGTCAAGGTGCAGTCAGCCAGCACGCCGACATGATTGATAAAGTCAGGAATATCGTCAAAGCGATTCAGGATCAGCACCAGCGTATAGCCGGTTTCTGCGAGTTTTTGCAGTTCATCCGTGAGCTGCTGACGGGAAGCCACATCCAGCCCATCGAAGGGTTCGTCAAGAATCAGCAGGTCTGGTTGGGGCATCAGCGCCTGGCAGAGCATCGCCTTGCGTGTTTCACCCGTAGAGAGATATTTGAAACGGCGCGTCAGCAAAGGGGCAATGCCAAATTGTTGCGCCAGTTGATGGCAACGTTCGACGTTTTTCACCGTGTCCTGGATCACTTCCGCCGTTGTGCGGCCTGTGTCGTCTTCGCCTTCGCTCAACAGGTCGGTGTTATTACGCTGCCATTCGTCAGAAACCAGCTTTTGCAATTGTTCAAATGACAGGCGGACTGGGCGCTGAAACGTATTTGTCCGCTCACCGCTTAAAAGCGGTAATTCGCCGGATAGCGCGCGCGCCAGCGCCGATTTTCCGCTCCCGTTGGCGCCGACTACGGCCCAGCACTGATTTGCGTCGAGCGTCAGTTCGTCCAGACGCAGCATGCGTGTATCGCTGAGACGAAACAGCCCCTGTGTTATGTTCAACAATGCCATTTTCTATCCTTCGTCAAGTGGCCGTATGGCCTGCTGTCGTTGACTGCTTTGCCCCACACGGTATTAACACAGTGTGGCGATGATAACCCGGTCGGCGTTGAAGCTGGCATTGACGTCCGTTCCCTGTTGGAGCCTCTGCTGTTCCAGCACGGCGTTCGATACCGTGGCGCATAGGGGCTCTCCTCCGCTCAGCGCAATCAATATTTCGCTGTTCTCCGCGCCGCGCTGGATGGTTTGAACCCGCCCCGGAAGGACGTTATCTGCCGTAGGTGTGGCAGACGTTGCGGCGTGCACCTCAACCCAGGGAGCTTTAATCAGCGCCAGTACCTCTTTTCCTGCCTGAAGTTGCAGACGTTCGGCGCTTTGTTGCGTAATCAGCGCGTCGATCGTTGTTTTACCATCGGCGAGTAAAATCGTCAGATGTTGTTGTACCTGTTCTTCACTGCGTGCGAGCACGGTTCCAAAAAACTGGTTACGGGCGCTGGTTTGCAGCGAGAAACGCGCGATGGCTGCCAGCAGGCTATCCAGCGGTAGCCCGTCGTCCTGAAGGACATCAAAGGCTTTTTGCTGAACCTGCGCGAGCAGATCGTACAACTGGAGCAGACGCTCGCCATAGCGGGTGATCGCGGCGCCGCCGCCGCCTTTACCGCCGGTCATGCGTTCGACGATCGTCTGGTCCGCCAGTTGGTTCATCTCATTAATGGCGTCCCACGCGCTCTTGTAGCTGATTCCCGCCAGTTTGGCTCCCTGGCTGATTGAACCGGTATGGCGAATTTGCTTCAGTAATGCAATACGCCGCGGATCGGCGAATAACCGCTGTTGGAGTTTCAGGGTAAGAAGGATTTCAGCCTGCATAGTGAGCGCACCGTCGGTGAATTTAATTGGCTGTATTGTCGCTATTTTCTTGCGGAGGGGCAAATCGCACAAATAGCCGTACTATTTTCTACTACTACGGTAGACTACAAAACAATAATGACGATTCCGGTTTTTAGTGAAATAGTGTGTTATGTCGACTAAAGTAGCGGTAACCGTTGCAATAAGTGAGGTAAGCATGTTGGAGTTGTTAAAGAGCCTGCTGTTTGCAGTTGCCATGGTTCCGGTCATGATGGCCGTCATCATGGGGGCGATTTATGGTCTGGGCGAAGTATTTAACGTGTTGTCCAGAGTCGGCCATGCTGATGGTCAGCGCGCAAAAAATCAGCACTGATTCATACTCTCTTTTTCTGTTTTGATGTCCGGCTTTTGCCGGACATTTTTTTTATCGACGCCTCCGTATCTACCCCTTTAAAGCGCATGACACGGCTTGACAATTCGTTATATCATTATTTACATAACGATGATTGTCAGGAGAAAAAAATGAAACAGCAATGGTTGAAGTGGTGTGCGGCACTGACCCTCAGTGCCGGGATGGCGTTGCCTGCCGTCGCAGAAAATAACGTCACGGTGTTTGCCGCCGCGTCGTTGACTAATGCGTTGCAGGACATTGCAGCGCAATATCAAAAAGAGAAAAATGTCACCGTTGTGGCGTCTTTCGCGTCATCTTCCACGCTGGCGCGCCAGATTGAACAGGGCGCGCCTGCCGATCTGTTTATTTCAGCCGACCAGCAGTGGATGGACTACGCGCAGGATAAAAACCTGATGGATACCGCTACGCGTCACACGCTGTTGGGCAATGAGCTGGTGGTGATAGCGCCGAAGACGAGCACGCAAAAAAACATCAATATTGACAATAACACTGACTGGAAAAGCCTGCTGAAAGACGGACGTCTGGCCGTTGGCGATCCGGATCACGTGCCTGCCGGGATCTATGCTAAAGAAGCCTTGCAGAATCTGAAAGCCTGGGATGAACTTTCACCACGGATGGCGCGGGCAAACAACGTGCGTGCAGCCATGGCGCTGGTGGAACGTGAAGAAGCGCCGTTGGGCATCGTTTACGGTTCCGACGCCGTCGCCAGCGACAAAGTCAAGGTTATCGGCACGTTCCCGGCGGCGAGTCACAAGCCTGTCGAATACCCGATGGCCATCGTGAAAGAGCATAAAAATCCTGCCGTGACCGGGTTTTATGCTTATCTGAAAACGCCGGAGGCGGCGGCGGTGTTTAAACGTTATGGCTTTACGCCGCGTTAATGATGCTGAGTGATTACGAATGGCAGGCGGTTGAGCTGAGCCTGAAGGTTTCTATTATGGCTGTCGCGTGCAGCCTGCCGTTTGGCATTCTAACCGCGTGGATTTTGGTGCGTTGCCGCTTTCCCGGCAAATCATTGCTGGATAGCGTTATTCATTTACCGCTGGTATTACCGCCAGTAGTTATCGGGTATTTGCTGCTGGTGGCAATGGGAAGACGCGGTGTAATCGGTTCCTGGCTCTATGACTGGTTTGGCTTCAGCTTTAGCTTTAGCTGGCGAGGGGCGGCATTAGCGTCAGCGATTGTCGCCTTCCCGCTGATGGTTCGGGCGATCCGGCTATCGCTTGACGCAGTCGATACGCGTCTGGAACAGGCTGCCCGCACGCTGGGGGCGACGCCGTGGCGCGTGTTTTTCACTATCACATTACCCCTCTCTTTTCCCGGCATCGTGGTTGGAACCGTACTGGCATTTGCCCGCTCCTTGGGGGAATTTGGCGCGACCATCACCTTTGTTTCTAATATTCCCGGTGAAACCCGAACGATTCCGCTGGCGATGTATACCCTGATTGAAACACCCGGCGCAGAGGCGGATGCCGCTCGGCTCTGTATGATTGCCATTGCCTTGTCGTTGGTATCGCTGCTGGCATCAGAATGGTTGACAAACTGGAGCCGCAAGCGGTTGGGGGGATGATGCTGCAACTCGATTTTCATCAACGGCTGGGAGATCTTGAGCTCCGCGTACAGTCTGAACTGCCTGCGAAGGGCATTACGGCGATTTTCGGCGTGTCCGGCGCGGGGAAGACGTCATTAATCAACGCGGTAGTAGGTCTGACACGGCCCGACGCCGGGCGTATCGCGCTCAACGACCATGTGTTGGTGGATACGCAGCGGCATATTTTTCTGCCGCCGGAGAAGCGGCGTATCGGCTACGTGTTTCAGGATGCGCGGTTGTTCCCCCATTATCGCGTGCGGGGTAATTTACGCTACGGCATGGCGTCGGCAATGGCGACGCAGTTTGATGACGTCGTGAATTTGCTGGGTATTGAGCACCTGCTGAACCGCTATCCGTTGACGTTATCCGGCGGGGAAAAACAGCGCGTTGCTATTGGCCGGGCATTGTTGACCGCACCCGCACTACTGCTGATGGATGAGCCGCTGGCATCGCTCGATTTGCCCAGAAAGCGTGAATTGCTGCCCTATTTAGAACGTCTGGCGAAAGAAGTGAATGTTCCCATCCTGTATGTCAGCCACAGCCTGGAAGAAATGGTACGGCTGGCAGATCGTGTTCTCGTGCTTGATAACGGTAAAGTGAAAGCGCAAGGGCTACTGGAAGAGGTATGGGCCAGCAGCGCGCTGCGCGCTTGGTTTGATGAGCAAAGCAGTATTCTGAACGCGCAGGTGCTGACTCAGCATGCGCATTACGCGATGACGGCGCTGGCGTTGGGCGACCAACGGCTATGGGTCGGAAAAACGGGGTTGCCTCAGGGGGCAATGTTGCGCATCCGCGTGAATGCCGCCGATGTCTCTCTGGTGCTACAGCCGCCGGAAAAAAGCAGTATTCGCAATGTGTTGCACGCCAGCGTGGTAGAGTGCCTTGACGTTGACGGGCAGATTGAGGTGAAGCTAGCCGTCGGCCAGCAGATCCTCTGGTCCCGCATTACGCCGTGGGCACGCGACGATCTGGCGCTTTATCCGGGACAACCCCTGTATGCGCAGATTAAAAGCGTGTCGATTACGGCGTAAAGGAATTCCGCGGTGAGTCATCATCACCGTCAACGTGCGCAATGAGGAAAGGGCCTGATTGCGCGATATCCGCTATGCCAGCACGCGAGAGCGGATAACGTCCGCGATGCTAGGCTCTTCATTGCTGCCGATCACCAGATTGGCGCGCGCCTTGATTTCATCGGCGCTGTTGCCCATTGCCACCCCCAGGCCTGCGCCTTCCAGCATGCTGATATCGTTGAAATTGTCACCAAAGGCGACGACCTCTTTCATACTTATACCCTGCTCGCCGAGCCATTGCCGGAGCAGTTTGCCTTTGCTGTTGCCGGTTTGCGCGATATCAACCTGATCCTGCCATGACCATTCGCAGGCCAGCCCTAGCCGTTTTTCCACTTCTGATGAGAAATGGTTTAGTGTCGGGATATCTGCGTGCGAAGTCGCAAATTTCCAGATCGCGTGGGACGTTTCCGCCTGACGCGTCAGATTTTCTACTTGTGCAAAACGCGGGCGCTGTTGTTGCGGCAATGTGGAAGCCCAAGCCTGCGTGCGAACCACGTGCCCGGTAGGATATTGATAATACATATCGTCGTCGGCATACATCAGTCCATGAATATCAAATTCCTGCAATAGCGCGATGACATTTTTGGCCTGTTCGGCGGAGAGCGGATTAGCGTGTGATGCCTGACCCCGCTGATAATCGTAGACGTAAGTACCGTTACAGCAGATCGCGGGCGTATCCAACTGCAATGCCTGATAAAAAGGATGGATCGCGGAATGGTGGCGGCCGGTCACGATAACGATTTTTATGCCTTGCTGACGCGCCAGTGTGAGTGCGTTAAGGGATTCGGGAAGGATTTTTTTCTGCTGATTCAACAGGGTGCCATCAAGATCAAGAGCAATTACGCGGTAGGTCATCGTTGTCTCGTCAATAAAAGAGGTGAATATCCATGGCCGCTTACGATATCGGACGTGGCGAAAAATAAACAGACAACCGCAGGATAAATGTGTTTGCGATCGCTGTTAGCGACAAATGCTCCCCGCTACCGCGGTGATATAAACGTACCATCATTGGCTGTTTTCTATACTTTCAACGAGTTGTCATCTGTTTTTTGAGCAATTGGCCATCACACCGCTTTACAAGACTCAACGTACTGTTTATAGTGCGCGTCGTTGCGGAGGAGTGGCCGAGTGGTTGAAGGCACCGGTCTTGAAAACCGGCGACGCGAAAGCGTTCTAGAGTTCGAATCTCTACTCCTCCGCCACTTCCGCATTCTCTCTCCATTTGTTGTATCTCATTTATTTCTCTTACGTCTGTCTCGTAGTGATTACCCGGTAGATCATCGCTACATCATTCGTGATGTTTAGCCAAATCTTTTTCCAGCCAGTACAGAATCACGTCGACGACATAGCGTTGCTCCTCATCGCTGAGCGGACGATGCTGAGCGATATGATGCCATTTCTCCAGACATCCCCGACAGCAGGTCGCGGTAGCGTGCTGCGCGATAAACACCGGGTGGCCGCGCATAGGCGTCTGTTTGCCATCGTTGGTCGGATCGGCTGGCGCCAGCCTGTGAGCGATAAAATCGGCGGCATGAGAGGCGATCGTTTCCTTACCTTTTTGGTAGCAATAGCTGCGTTCTTTCATGCCTAATCGAAAGCGCTGGCGGAAAGGGGAACGGGCAAGCCGGGAAAATAGCGTATCAAACGTGATCATAACCTTAAGTCCGTGAAACCAGAATGATGAAAGAACAGATAAGCGCGTATGCTGGCGCAGAAATCAATAGTAGCCTTGTTATGCCTCTGTAGAATAGAGTGACTGGCATTTAGGGTATACCGTGCGTCAGGTTGAGCAAGTGCGTTATTTTTTATCACTCTCTTCTTCGCTTTCCTGAGCCGCTACATTCGCGTGAAATTAAGGAGAATACGATGCAGCAAGTTGTTTATGTCGCCAGCCCGGAAAGCCAGCAGATCCACGTCTGGCAACTCGGTACTCAGGGAAATCTGACATTATTGCAAACCGTTGACGTTCCGGGACAGGTTCAGCCGATGGTGATTGCGCCGAACAAGCGTCATCTGTATGTGGGCGTTCGTCCTGACTTCAGGGTGTTGAGTTATCGTATTGATGCGCAGGGTAAACTGACGCAGGCTGGCGCCGCTTCTCTGCCGGGCAGCCCGACCCACCTGTCTACCGATTGCGACGGGCGCTTCCTGTTCAGCGCGTCATACAGCGGCGCCTGTGTGAGCGTTAGTCCGATTGGCGCTGACGGTATCGTCGGCGAGCCGATTCAGCAACTGGACGGGCTGGAAGGGTGCCACTCCACCAATCTTGATCCAACTGACCGTGTTTTGTGGGCGCCTTGTCTGAAAGAAGACCGTATTCGCCTGTACGATCTCAGCGCGGATGGAAAACTGAGCGTGCATCGTCAGGCAGAGATGACGACGACACCCGGTGCCGGCCCGCGCCATATGGCTTTTCATCCCAATCAGCGCGTTGCCTATTGCGTCAACGAACTGGACAGCTCGGTGGATGTGTACCAATGGGATGCAGCCAGCGGCGAATGGCAGAACGTGCAAACGCTGGATGCTATGCCGGCAGGCTTCCGCGACACGCGCTGGGCGGCGGACATTCACATGACGCCAAATGGCCGTTTTCTCTACACCAGCGACCGTACAGCCAGCCTGTTGAGCGTTTTCCAGGTGTCTGAAGACGGCTGCACGTTAACGTTGACCGGCCACCAGCCGACCGAAACACAGCCGCGCGGTTTCAATATCGATCATACCGGCGAGTTCCTGATTTCAGCGGGACAGAAGTCTCAGCACATTGAGGTATACCACATCGCCCAACAAACGGGCGAACTGCAACCGCTGGCGCGTTATGCCGTTGGTCAGGGACCGATGTGGGTGACGATCCTGGCAATAGACTAAGTATGTCAGGTTGCGCTCCCCGAGAGACGGGGAGCGTAATAACTCACCGGGTGAGGAAATCTTTAACGTCCAGCAGGATAAACTCATTATCATCGGCCTCATTGGGCTGACGGCTGGATGAAAACGGGAAGTTATTATCATTGCCGACGATGATATGGCGATCGTCAACGACATCGACGTTCTCGATCGTCATGAACGGGAACGTCAACACCCCGTTTGTCAGTGGCTTGCGTGCCAGCTTCTTCGGATCCTGAATATTCATCAGGTCGAGGTAGGCGGATTTATCGACGGGCTTACCGACGTTGTCATCTGAAAATGCTATTTTATAGATTCGTTTAAATCGCGCCGGTGCGCTGAAACATTTCGTGGTTGCGGCACCCGGCTGGCAGGCTTTATCCACGGTGCCTTCATTGCTGTCCCGTTCGATCACTAAACCCTGTCGATCGTCGATCATATTGAAATCGCCAATGGCATTTTGATTGTCTTCCAGCACATATTGCCAGCTACGGCCGGTCCAGACTTGCTTTTTCACATCAAATTCCAGAATGTGCAGGTAACGCTTGCCGGCAACATTTTCGTACTCCTGACGATCCGCATCCCACAATGCGCCCTCCAGCAGTGGATACAGCTTTGAACCGTCTTTTGACGCTGCCATGCCTTCAAAGCCTTTTGAGCGAGACACCTGAAAACTCAGTTTGCCATCCGGCGTGCCGGGAGAGGCTTGTGTTGGGTTATCGGGCGATTTCACGATGTGACCATTGACGCGGGTATCGAATACCGCCTGTATTTTTCCATTCAGGTCGGCTTTGATTAAGTACGGGCCGAACTCATCACCAATCCATAAGCTGTTATCGGCAAACTGAAAACTTTCAGGGTCGAAGTCGGCGCCGGTAAGGTAACGTTTGTCTGTACTCTCATTGACGATATGGAACGGCACGCGTTTATCCGGGTCGTGCAGGAAGCGCGTTTCCAGCCGGTTAACGGTATTGTTTTTAAAATCTATTTGATAGCGATTCAGGTACAGGAGTGAATCGGGAGAATTCGCTTTTGTGCCGTAGCCGTTGTCTGTCAGCACCCAATAGGTGCCATCGGGCATCTTTTTGATGCCGGAATGGCCTTGCAGCGGCTGCCCTTCTACAGGCAGTGCCAACCCTGTTATCCGGTCAGCCGATTTTGCAGGCACGCCGTTTAGGGCCGTGACGCGTGAACCGGTGGTGTATTTACCGCTGATCTTCATATCCGCAGGCGCATCATCGGGCGCGGGGATAAAGGATTTAACCGGCATGACCGCGTGGCCCGCCAGTTCAGCGGGGGCGGCTGACGTCGGCGATGGCTGGGCGGCAAGTGAATGATTCAATCCCAGAAGCGTGGTGAATGCCAGTACTGGCCAACGTAGGGAGAAATAGGGATGCGTTTTCATTACGATTCCTTTTGATTATGGTGAATAAGCCATAAGGCAAGCCACTATAGAAATCGACAATGACAGCAAGATGAAACCGGCGCGGTAAGGTGAATGCCGCGCCGGAAGGGGAGTGCAAAGCGTGGGAGGGTTATCCGCGATACTCGATAATCGATAACCCGGCGTTGTAGTCGGTGCTGTAAATGAGGCCATCGGCATCGACAAACACATCACAAGACTGAATAACCTGCGGTCTGCCGGGACGTTTATCCACCATTCTGGTCGGTGCCGCGGGCACCAGCGCGCCGGTCTCTTTCGGCTGATACGGATTACTGATGTCGTAAGCCCGTACGCCGGCGTTTTGGTAGGTCGCGAAAATCAGTGACGAACTGATGAAGCTGCCGGGACGGTTTTCATGCAGGTTATGGGGGCCGAAATGTGCGCCCTTCTTCACATAATCCGCCTCTTTCGGCTGCGGAAAGGTTGCGATACTGACCGGATTACCCGGTTCCCGAATATCGAATACCCATATTAATTTTTCACCGTCTTCCTGATTATCCAGCACGGCTTCATCCAGCACGATCAGGAGGTTGCGATCCGGCAGCGGTAGCGCCGTGTGTGTGCCGCCGCCAAAGGGGGGGCTCCAGTTGCGGTGACTGATGAGCTGCGGATGAGTACGATCGCGCACATCCAGCAGCGTCAGGCCGCCATCGCGCCAGCTGGCGTAGGCGGTGTCGCCGCTAACGATGGCGTGGTGCAGCGCATAACGCTTGCCTTCCGGCCAGTCTGGGGTTTCTCCGCCAGCGGTATGCATGCCGGGCAACCCGTAGCGGCCAGCGACTTCCGGGCGTAGGGGATCGGCCAGATCGATCGTCAGAAAGATGTAATCGCTGTAGCCATCGAGCAGCGCGGAGACATAAGCCCAGCGTCCGCCCACGTACCAGATGCGGTGAATACCGATGCCGTCCAGTGGCAGGAAGCTGATTTCGCGCGGTTTATCCGGCGTAGAGATATCGAAAATACGCAATCCGGCGCTCCAGCTTTTTCCCTGCGGTTTGGTACTGACCGTGTCAGCGACGGAGCGGGTGTAATAGACCTTTTCTTCGGCAAAGCTGGCGTCGGCAAATAAATCACGCGCATTGACGACAAGCAGAAGGTCGTCATGGGTTTGCAGGTGGATGTTCCAGGTGCCGGGCGGGGCGGCGATAAATCCCGCTGGTTTGGGGTTTTTGGCATCGCGAACATCCACTATCGACACGCCCTGTGAAATCATGTGCCCGATATAAGCGTAACCGCGATGCACCATCACCTGCACGCCGTCAGGTCTGCCACCTTGATCGCTGTGTCCAATCAGCCGCATATTGCGGCTGTAATCGGGCGTTGGCAGAGGAATCGATGCCATACGTTTCTCCGTATTATTTCGCTTGTTTGGCTTCCAGTGTAGCAAACCACGGGGCGATAAAATCATCCGTATGTTCCCAGCCAGGGATGATTTTCGCGAGTCCCGCGACATTAACCGGCCCCGGCTGGCTGGCTAACAACGCCTGTGGAATGGCCGCAGCACGAAACTCGTAGGTTGCGGGCGTCGGTTCACCGGCGATCTTGTTAGCCACCAGCCGCAGGTTAACTTTACCAATCAGTTTCGGATCGACGGCCACGCTGACTTTCCACGGGCTGTTCGCTTCACGCATGAGCTGGAGATCCTGATTGGAGATGTCGATGCTGTACAGTTTAATTTCAGTCCGGCCATTTTCTTTCAATGCCTTATAAGCCCCCTGGCTGAAGGCATCCCAGGCTCCCCAGATGGCATCGATTTTGCCTTTCGGGTATTTCGCCAGCACGGCCCCGACTTTATTGGCCGTATCGCCCTGTACATCGGAAGACACGGCGCCAATCGATTCCAGCTCCTTGATGCCGGGGTTCGCTTTCAGGATTTGCTGATAGGCGAGCTGGCGGCGCTCCATCGGTGGGAAACCGGCGACCCACAGCTTGATGATATTGGCTTGGCCGTTGAAATCTTTCACCAGTTGGCCGAATGATTCATTCGTCAGCGACGCGTCATCCTGTTGCGTGACGGTCACTCCCGGGATTTCACCATTTACGGCGGTATCGAACACCGAGACCGCGATGCCGCTGTCGACAATGCGCTTAATCAAATCGGTAGAGTAGGGATCGCGCCCCTGAGACAGGATGATGCCATCATATTTCTGGCTAATGGCCTGATTGACGAAGTCCTGAAAACGGGCGTCGTCGCCGTTGCTCAGGAAGGTACTGATCTTGAAGCCCAGCTTTTTGCCTTCTTCCAGCACGCCGGAAACAAACTGCGTGGTGTTGTCGTCCGATCCCAGATTGCGGATCACGGCGATGCGAATTGGGCCGTCATGCCTGGCAATCGCCGCCGGAACAGGCGTGATAGCGGCATTCTGATTAGCCAAAGTTGGTAATGCGGTCAGCAGGCTCAGTGCAAGCAGGGCGGGCGTAAAAGTCTTCATTATCAGCTCCATGGCGTTTTATAACGGGATCTTGTGTTGATCAAGTGTTGTGTCGATGACGGTATTGTTATGTTATCGTCACTTTATAGCTGTCTTTATGTCTGGATGTCTATTTAAAAGTGATACCGCATCATAGCGATATCGTGACAGTCGAGGAAGAGGGGCGGGTTATGACTTTTAGGCTTAAGTTATAACGGTTAATGCTGACGACGGAGAGTAAAAATGCCCGCGAGGCGGGTATTTGAAGTTGCTGACAAAGTCCGTAGAGCGAGAGTAACGGATAGATCGTAAAGACGCTGCAAGTACTTCCCTGTAAGCTCGGATTGCGCCATCCCTGGCGCAAACGCTTTACTCTTCTATTCCGTTACTCCCGTTTTCATTCGGTAAATAGGATTGTCAACTGTCTGCAATGCCCGCGAGGCGGGCATTTGATGTGAGGAGAGGAGGAGGAGCGGGTTACTTCTCCGCTTCTTTTTCTTTCATTTCTCGCGCCCAGCGTGGGTGATGCTTACGCGCCCAGCGTTCGGAGACTTTGCCTTCTATCATCCCTTTGATCGAACCTTTGACCCAGAATGCCATGTACATATGGATCAGGATCGCGTGGATCAGCACAATCGCCGCGACCGCATGGATCAGAATGGCGTAACGCACAATATCAATCGGGAACAGGTGGGCAAAATAGGGGCGCCACATGATCACCCCGGTAATCAGCAGGACCAGCGTCAGCCCCATGATGCTCCAGAACATCAGTTTCTGACCCGGGTTGTATTTACCCACTTCAGACACTTCGTGCTCATTGCCTTTCAGGACCTCAATGATGTTGAGGAACCACGGCAGATCGCGTTTCTTCGGAATGTTATGACTAACAAAGCGGAAAAACATCGGGATCAGGCAGATAACGATCAGCACGCCGAAGAACGGATGCAGAATACGCCCCATCTGCGGTGTACCAAATGTCTGCGTCAGCCATTGCAACGTCGGGAAGAACAGGGCAATACCAGAGAGCGCGACCAGGAAAAAGCTAATCACCACAATCCAGTGACAGATGCGATCGATAAACTTGGTACGCAGAATCATTTTTGGCTTACTCATGTTTGTCTCCCCCTTCTTTGTGCTCCTCATCGTGCTCATGCTCCATTTCTTCTGTGTTCGGGCCAACACCGACGTAGTGGAACATTAACCCGGCGAATGTCGCGACAAACCCCAACGCAGATAGCGGCTTCAGTATGCCTTTCCACAGGTTGACCGGCGTGGAAATCTGCGGGTTATCAGGCAGATTGTGGTAGAGAGAAGGCCTGTCTGCGTGGTGCAACACGTACATCACGTGTGTACCGCCCACGCCCTGCGGATCGTACAGACCGGCATGTTCGTAGCCGCGACTTTTCAGATCGGCAATGCGCTCTTCCGCCAGATGTTTCATCTCTTCTTTGGTACCGAAACGAATGGCGCCGGTCGGACAGGTTTTCACGCAGGCTGGCTCTTGCCCGACGCTGACTCTGTCGACGCACAGCGTACATTTATAGACGCGGTTATCCTCTTTGTTCAGACGCGGAATATTGAACGGGCAGCCGGCGATGCAATAGCCGCAGCCGATGCAGTGTTCGGACTGAAAATCGACAATACCGTTGGCGTACTGGATAACGGCGCCGGCTGAAGGACAGGCCTTCAGACAGCCTGGGTCGCTACAGTGCATACAGCCGTCTTTACGAATCAACCATTCCAGACGGTTGTTCTCTTCCACTTCGGAAAAGCGCATCAGCGTCCAGGATTTGGCGCTCAGATCGGCCGGGTTGTCGTAAACGCCGAGGTTATGGCCGACTTCATCACGAATGTCATTCCATTCAGAGCAGGCCACCTGACAGCCCTTACAGCCGATACAGGTGGTGACATCGATCAGCTTTGCCACTTCGCTTTTATCGTTGCGCACATGCGGAGGCGGTGTGAAGCCGTTGGTGGCCGAACGTTTAATAATATCTTGTGATTGCATTGACATAGTTGGCTACCCTTACACCTTCTCTACATTAACCAAAAACGCTTTGTACTCAGGCGTTTGTGAATTAGCGTCGCCGACGCTCGGGGTGAGTGTATTAGCCAGGAACCCTTTACGAGTGGTGCCCTCAAAACCCCAATGGCAGGGAATACCCACGGTTTCCACGCTGCGTCCGGCAATTTCCAGCGTTTTAATACGCTTGGTGACCACCGCTTTGGCTTTAATGTAGCCGCGCTGGCAGGAGATTTTGACTTCATCGCCTGCTTTAATGCCCTTGCTTTTCGCCAGATTTTCACCGATCTCCACGAATTGCTCTGGCTGCACAATGGCGTTCAGGCGCGCGTGTTTCGTCCAGTGGCGGAACAACTCGGTAATTGAGTATGTCGTTGCAACGTAAGGGAAATCCTTCGCTGTCCCCATCGTTTCCGCGTCACGGGCAAATAAACGCGCCACCGGACTGGAAATGACCGACGGGTGCAGCGGGTTGGTGCCAATTGGCGATTCGATAGGTTCGTAGTGTTCCGGGAACGGCCCGTCGACCAATTTGTCCACGGAGAACAAACGGGCCAGCCCTTCCGGCTGCATGATGAACGGTCCGGTGTCTTTGCCCGGTGGAACGGTGGCGGCAAAATCAGGCACATCAATACCTTGCCATTTCTGCCCGTTCCATTCCAGCAGCTTGCGTTGGCTGTCCCAGGGTTTGCCGTGCAGATCGGCGGAAGCGCGGTTATAAAGGATGCGACGGTTTTGCGGCCAGCACCACGACCAGTTTGGCGTGCAGCCCAGACCCGCATCCGCATTATCGCGTCTATCCATCTGGTTGCCAGCTTCCGTCCAGCTTCCGGTATAGATCCAGCAGAAGCTGGACGTGGTGCCGTCATCACGTAATTGTGAAAAATCAGCCAGCTGCTGGCCTTTTTTCAGGATCAGTTTCCCGCTGTCGTCGTAGAGATCGGCCAGCGCCATTCCGTTGGCCTCGCGGGCGATCTCTTCCGGCGTCGGATCTTCCGGGTCTTTATAATTCCAGTTGATATTCATCAACGGATCGGGATAGGCGCCGCCTTCTTCTTTGTACAGTTCGCGCAGGCGCATCAACAGCTTGCCGAGGATTTTACCATCGTGACGCGCTTCTCCCGGTGGCTCGGCCGCAGCCCAGTGCCATTGCAGCCAACGTCCGGAGTTGGCGATAGAACCATTCTCTTCGGCAAAGCAGGAAGAGGGCAGACGGAAAACTTCAGTCTGAATGGATTTCGTATCCACGTCGTTGAATTCGCCGTAGTTCTGCCAGAAGGTTGAGGTTTCCGTTACTAACGGATCGATAATGACCATGTATTTGAGCTTGGAGAGCGCTTCGGTCGCTTTATTTTTGTTGGAGAAAGCCGCAACGGGGTTAAAGCCCTGAACGATGTAGCCGTTCATTTTGCCTTCCACCATCAGTTCGGTTTGCACCATAACGTCGTAGCTACGATCCCACTTCGGCAACCAATCATAACCCCAATTATTCGCGGCCTGAGCCTTATCGCCATAGAAGCTCTTCATCATGCTGATGAAGAATTTTGGCGTGTTTTTCCAGTAGTTAACCTGATCGGGCAGCAGCGCCGTCGGCGTGATTTGCGTGAGGTACGTTTGCAGGTCCGGCTGTTTTTCTGACGGCAGCGGCATATAGCCCGGCAGGTTTGTCGTTAACAGACCGAGGTCGGTATAGCCCTGAATGTTAGAGTGGCCGCGCAGCGCGTTGATACCGCCGCCCGACATGCCGATGTTCCCCAACAGCAGCTGAATCATCGCTGCTGTCCGGATGATCTGCGCGCCGTTGGTATGGTGAGTCCAGCCCAATGCGTACATGAAGGTCGCCGTTTTGTTCGGGACACAGGTTTCCGCCAGACTACGGCAAATCTCTTCGTAATCTTTGGCCGGCGTGCCGCACAGCGATGTCACCATTTCCGGCGTATAGCGCGAGACATGCTTTTTCAGCAGGTTCCAAACGCAGCGCGGGTGGGACAACGTGGTATCGCGTTTGGCAAAACCAGACTCATCAAGTTCATAGTGCCAACTGGATTTATCGTATTGGCGCGTTTGTTCGTTGTAACCGCTGAACAGCCCCCCATTGAAGCTGAAATCATCACGTACAATCAGGCTGGCGTTAGTGTAAGACACCACATAGTCATGATGAATCTTATCGTTTGTGATGAGGTAATTAACGATACCAAGCAGGAATGCGGCATCGGAACCCGCGCGTAAAGGGGCATAAAGGTCGGCAACGGCTGCGGAGCGGTTGAAACGCGGATCGACGACAATCAGCTTGGCTTTGTTTTGCGTTTTCGCTTCAACGGCCCATTTAAAACCAACCGGGTGGGCTTCTGCCGGGTTTCCGCCCATCACAATAATGACATTGGCGTTTTTGATATCAACCCAGTTGTTTGTCATCGCGCCACGACCGAATGTCGGCGCTAACGCGGCAACGGTTGGGCCGTGGCACAGGCGAGCCTGACAGTCGATGGCGACCATACCGAGCGCACGGGTGAATTTCTGGTCGAGAATACCGGTTTCGTTGCTGGCCGCAGAGGAGCACAGCATACCGGTCGTTAACCAGCGATTGACGGTCTCGCCTTTGGCGTTGGTGCGCTGAAAGTTGGCGTCGCGGTCAGCCTTCATCAGGCGCGCGATGCGATCAATGGCGTCGTCCCAGCTAATCCGCTGCCATTTGTCTGAGCCCGGCGCGCGGTATTCAGGGTAGAGCAGGCGGTTTTCGCTGTGAATGTAGTCAACCAGACCTGCGCCTTTCGGGCAGAGAGAACCGCGGCTGACTGGGTGATCGGCATCCCCTTCAATATGAAAAATAGAAGGTTTTGCATTCTTGGCGCCATCGCCCAGGCTATACATGAGTACACCACAGCCAACCGAACAGTACGTGCAATTGTTACGCGTCTCTTTCGCGCGTAACAGCTTATATTGACGTACAGACGCCATCGCTTCCGTGGGTGTAAAGCCCAATACCGCGAGAGTGGTTCCAGCCATCCCCCCCGCGCAAACTTTAAAGAAACCTCTTCTATTCAGTTGCATTAGTTTCCCTGTGTCATTATGTGTCATTTTTGTTGCGAGCAATTTAACAACACATAAATTGTGGGTTTTGCGCAAAATCAAAATTTAAGTATTTAAACCCCCATTACACCTACAAAGAGGTATGTTTTTCTCTCGCTATATATTGTAATATATAGCGAATTTGTTATTTCATCGTTACAAACTATGCTGATCGACGGGAAAATTAGCGTGGAGTTGGGAAGCGTTGTTGCAAAAAGAAAAGCCGGATAAAAATCCGGCTTGTGGTGATGATTATTTGACCTGCATACCCGGTTGGGCGCCGCTGTCTGGGCTCAACAGGAAGATGTCTTTCCCGCCGGGCCCTGCCGCCATCACCATGCCTTCCGAAAGCCCGAAGCGCATCTTACGTGGCGCCAGATTGGCGACCATCACCGTTAAACGGCCTTCCAGTTTGGCCGGATCCGGATACGCTTCACGAATACCGGAAAAGACCTGACGAGTCTCGCCGCCCAGATCCAACGTCAGCCGCAATAGCTTGTCAGAACTGTCAACCAGCTCGGCCTGTTTAATCAGCGCGATGCGCATATCGACTTTGGCAAAATCGTCGAAGTTAATGGTGTCCTGCACCGGGTTATCCGCCAGCGGCCCGGACATGACTTTTTGCGTCGTGGTCATGTCTTCTTTAGAGGCGTCAACCATGGCGCTGACTTTCTCCAGATCGATGCGGTTGAACAGCGCCTTGAATGGATTAACCTGATGATTCAGCAACGGGGCGGCAATCGCATCCCAGCTCAGCTCAGTGTTCAGGAACGCCTCTGCACGCAGTGCCAGTCCAGGCAGAACCGGTTTCAGGTATGTCATCAATACGCGGAACAGGTTGATGCCCATGGAGCAAATTGCTTGAAGATCGGCCTCCCGACCTGCTTCTTTTGCCACCACCCACGGCGCCTGCTCATCGACATAGCGGTTGGCGATATCGGCCAGCGCCATAATTTCACGAATAGCACGACCAGACTCGCGGCTGTTATAGGCCTCCGCAATGCTGGCGGCGGCATCGATAAAGGTTTGGTACAGCGCTGCGTCAGCCAGTTTGTCCGCCAGCTTGCCGTCAAAACGTTTATTAATGAAACCGGCATTACGTGAGGCCAGATTCACCACTTTGTTCACAATGTCGGCATTGACGCGCTGGACGAAGTCTTCCAGATTAAGGTCGATATCGTCAATGCGCGAAGACAGTTTTGCCGCGTAGTAATAGCGCAGGCAATCGGCGTCCAGATGTTGCAGATAGGTGCCGGCTTTAATAAACGTGCCCCGCGACTTGGACATTTTGGCGCCGTTGACCGTGACGTAGCCGTGGACAAACAGGTTCGTCGGTTTACGGAAGTTGCTGCCTTCCAGCATGGCTGGCCAGAACAGGCTGTGGAAATAAACGATGTCTTTACCGATAAAGTGATACAAATCGGCCTTGGAGTCTTTTTCCCAGAAGTCATCAAAATTCAAATCGCCACGCCTGTCGCACAGGTTTTTGAACGAGCCCATGTAGCCGATTGGCGCATCCAGCCAGACGTAAAAATATTTGCCCGGCGCGTCAGGCACTTCAAAGCCGAAATAGGGGGCATCGCGGGTAATATCCCACTGTTGCAGCCCAGCGTCGAACCACTCCTGCATTTTGTTGGCGACTTGATCCTGCAAGGCGCCGGAACGTGTCCAGGCTTGCAGCATCTCGCTGAACGCCGGCAAATCGAAGAAGAAGTGCTCTGATTCGCGCATCTCCGGCGTCGCGCCGGAAACCGCTGATTTGGGGTCAATCAGCTCGGTCGGGCTATAGGTCGCTCCGCACACTTCACAGTTATCGCCATATTGATCGGCTGCCTGACACTTCGGGCAGGTGCCTTTTACGAAACGGTCCGGCAGGAACATGCCTTTTTCTGGATCGTAGAGCTGGGAAATCGTGCGGTTTTTAATGAACCCATTCTCTTTCAGGCGACGGTAAATCAATGCGGACAGCTCGCGGTTCTCTTCACTGTGCGTGGAGTGATAGTTGTCATAGCTGATATTGAAACCGGCGAAGTCCTGCTGGTGTTCCTGACTCATCGCCGCAATCATCTGCTCTGGCGCAATCCCCATTTGCTGCGCTTTCAGCATGATTGGCGTGCCGTGGGCGTCGTCTGCGCAGATAAAGTGAACCTGGTTGCCGCGCATTCGCTGGTAACGAACCCAAATGTCCGCCTGAATATGTTCAAGCATATGACCGAGGTGAATCGAACCATTAGCATAAGGCAGCGCGCACGTTACCAAAATTTTCTTTGCGACTTGAGTCATGAGGAACTTGCTTTCTTTTATGAATAGAGGGGCATTGATGTTAACCGATAGCCCCTTGCTGCGTAAACCGCTGGCAGCCTAAAACGGCAGGAAACCCAATGGCGGGGTATTTTTGCGTAGCGTTTCCACGTTTTTGATGATGGAGAGCGTCAGGCTTTATTGGCTCTGGTATGCTATACCCGGTTTAACGGTTAAATATGAGAATTTCAAGGAGCCGGAATGAACGCTACACTCCCCGAACA
The DNA here is from genome assembly GCF_004342665.1 of Samsonia erythrinae. Classification (GTDB taxonomy): domain Bacteria; phylum Pseudomonadota; class Gammaproteobacteria; order Enterobacterales; family Enterobacteriaceae; genus Samsonia; species Samsonia erythrinae. The sequence goes on from NZ_SMBY01000001.1 coordinate 501,999, forward strand.
ACGTCCTGAAGCACTGCGTGCGATGGTCGCCGGGGTCCTATCTGCTTTTCAGCACCCGACGTTGAAAAACAACCTGACGACACTGAATGCGCTGCGCCATTGCGCGCTGCTCAATGATGTGTTGCACATCGAATTGACGATGCCGTTTGCCTGGCTCAGCGGCCTGGCGGTACTAAAAGAGACGGTTAGCGATGAGTTATTGCGTTTATCCGGCGCGAAGGCCATCGAATGGCGGTTAACGCATGAGATCGCCACGTTGCGTCGGGTTAACGATCAGGCTGGCGTGAAAGGGGTGAAAAACATCATTGCCGTCAGTTCCGGCAAAGGCGGCGTCGGCAAATCCAGCACGGCGGTCAATATGGCGCTGGCGCTGGCGGCAGAAGGCGCGAATGTCGGTATTCTGGATGCCGACATTTATGGCCCGTCGATACCCACCATGCTTGGATCTGCCAGCGAGCGCCCGACCTCGCCGGATGGTCAGCATATGGCGCCGATTATCGCGCACGGTCTGGCGACGAACTCGATTGGTTATCTGGTCACGGATGATAACGCCATGGTATGGCGCGGACCGATGGCAAGCAAAGCGCTGTTGCAACTGCTACAGGATACGCTTTGGCCGGATCTGGACTATCTGGTACTCGATATGCCGCCGGGAACCGGGGATATCCAACTGACGCTGGCGCAGAATATTCCGGTTACTGGCGCTGTGGTGGTGACGACGCCGCAGGATATCGCGTTGATGGATGCCATGAAGGGCATCGCGATGTTCGAAAAAGTCAGCGTGCCGGTGCTGGGTATCGTTGAGAACATGAGCGTGCATATCTGTAGCAACTGCGGTCATCTGGAGCCCATTTTCGGTACGGGCGGCGCGCAGAAACTGGCGGAAAAATACCATTGCGCCCTGTTAGGGCAACTTCCGCTGCACATCTCCTTGCGTGAAGATCTCGATCGCGGTGAGCCGACGGTGGTCAGCCAGCCGGACAGCGAGTTCACTTCTCTGTATCGTGAGTTGGCGGGGCAGGTTGCGGCCCAGCTTTATTGGCAGGGCGATGTCATCCCCGGTGAGATATCTTTCCGGGCGCTGTAATTTTCCGCGCTTTTTACCTGGCCGGGAACCACCCCGGCTTGACGCCTGCTTCGGCGAGCGGTTTCCCCCGGCGCAATGCGCGGAAAGGGTGGCGTGACGGGGGCTAACTCCCTATAATTGCCGCGTTAAAGCGCTATTGGCGCGTTCCCCTCTCTTTATTTATGTTATTCAGGTCGTTAATACCATGACTGATCAGTCTCACCAGTGCGTCATCATCGGGATCTCAGGAGCATCCGCTTCGGGTAAAAGCCTTATTTCCAGCACCATGTATCGCGAATTACGCGATCAGGTTGGCGACCAGCATATCGGGGTGATATCTGAAGACTGCTATTATAAAGATCAAAGCCACCTGACAATGGAAGAGCGGGTAAAAACCAACTACGACCATCCAAGTTCTATGGATCACAGCCTGTTGCTGAAACATTTACAGATGTTGAAAGCGGGTCAGGCGATCGAAGTACCGCAGTACAGCTACGTTGAGCATACTCGGAAGCAGGAAACCGTGCACATTGAACCGAAGAAAGTCATTATTCTGGAAGGTATTCTGCTGCTGACGGATGCGCGCCTGCGCGATGAGATGCACTTCTCTATTTTTGTCGACACGCCGCTGGATATCTGTCTGATGCGCCGCATGCGTCGTGACGTCAATGAACGTGGCCGTTCTATGGATTCCGTGATGGAACAGTACCAGAAAACGGTGCGCCCAATGTTCCTGCAATTTATTGAGCCATCCAAGCAGTACGCCGATATTATCGTACCGCGTGGTGGGAAAAACCGCATTGCGATTGATATCTTAAAAGCCAAGATAAGCCAGTTCTTTGAATAAGTCGTGGCATTATGTGATCGATACCGGCGAAGGGAGAATAAAATGAGACTGTGTGACCGTGACATTGAAGCCTGGCTGGATGATGGCCGACTGGTGATTACACCCCGTCCGCCATCAGAACGAATTAATGGCGCGACGGTTGATGTTCGGCTCGGAAATCAGTTTCGTGTTTTCCGTGGGCACACCGCGCCTTTCATTGATCTAAGCGGCCCGAAAGATGAGGTCAGCGCCGCGCTGGATCGCGTCATGAGTGACGAAATTAATTTGCCGGAGGGCGAGGCCTTCTTCCTGCACCCCGGCGAGTTGGCGCTGGCGGTCACGTTTGAGTCGGTGACGCTGCCGGATAATTTGGTTGGTTGGCTGGACGGCCGCTCCTCGTTGGCGCGCCTGGGATTGATGGTTCACGTTACCGCACACCGTATTGATCCCGGTTGGCAAGGAAGAATTGTGCTGGAGTTCTATAATTCAGGTAAGTTGCCGCTGGCATTGCGTCCCGGCATGATGATTGGCGCTCTGAGTTTTGAACCGCTTTCCGGTCCGGCGGCTCGTCCGTACAACCGCCGTCAGGATGCCAAATACAAAGATCAACAAGGTGCGGTAGCGAGCCGGATCGATAAAGACTGAGCATCCGGGCAGTCTGCTTGCGCGAAAGCAGTCGCCGTACGTTTCACAATGAGGATGGCATGAGAAGATTTCTGACAACGCTGGCAATTTTGCTTGTGGTGCTGGTGGCAGGAATGGTGGCCTTGGTTGCGCTGGTTAACCCCAATGACTTCCGCGCCTATATGGTGAAGCAGGTTGAGGAACGTAGCGGCTATCGTCTTCAACTGGATGGCGATTTGCGCTGGCATGTGTGGCCGCAGCTAAGTATTTTATCCGGCGGTATGTCGCTCAGCGCGCCGGGGGCTGGCGCGCCGATTGTCAGCGCGGAGAACATGCGTCTTGATGTCGAGCTCTGGCCGTTGTTATCACACAAACTGGCGGTAAAACAGGTGATGCTGAAAGGGGCGATCGTTCGCCTTACGCCGGAAAGCGCAGCGCAGCAGGCCAACAATGCGCCGATTGCGCCAGCGGGAACGGCGCTGCCTGTTGAGGAACGACGTTGGCGGTTAGGCATTGATAAAATAAAAGTTGCCGATAGCCTGCTGATTCTGCAACGCAGCAACAATGAACAGGTTAATATTCGCGATATCAACCTTTCCATGGAGCAGAACCGCGACCGTCAGATTAGCCTCGATTTATCCAGCCGCATTAATCGCGATCAGCGTGATATTGCCTTTTCTCTTGCCGCTGATGTCGATATGCAGCATTTCCCCCAGCAGGTTAATGCCAATATCACCCGGCTGGATTACCAGCTTCAGGGCGCAGGTATCCCGGCCAATGGGATCAGCGGGACGGGAAGCGTACAGGCAAGCTACCAGCAGCAGCCTGAAAAAATTACATTTACCCAGCTCTCACTCAACACCAGTAATAGCCAACTTTCGGGCGCAGGTAGCGTAACGCTGGGGGATATCCCGCATTACGAACTGGATTTGCTCGCTGAAAACCTGAACCTGGATTCACTGCTGGGGACCGTTTCGGTAAAAGAGAACAACGCCACTTCTACGCCTGTGAAAGTCTCTGCGCCCGTCATTTCCAGAGAGGGGGGGGCATCCAGTCTGGAGAGTGGCTTACAGGCGTTTACGGCGCGTCTGTCGTTACAGGCTGCGACACTGGTCTACCGTGGGCTTGATATCCGGCAGTTTACGTTACGGGCAGACAATCAGCCGGGACGACTGGATATTACGGCCTTGAGCGGTGAGCTGGGGGGCGGACGTTTTTCTATACCCGCTAAAGTCGTAACGACATCTGCGCCCAATATCACGCTGTGGCCGGATATTAAAGACGTTGAATTGTCTCAGGTGATGCCAGCGCTTGCGTTGCCGGAAACCCTCAGCGGTCAGTTTTCCATGAAGGGACAATTCGAAAGCAATAGCCTTGAACTCCCTGTACAGATGCAGAAGTGGCATGGAGCGGCGACGTTGCAAGCCAACAATGTTCGTCTACAGGGTCTGAATATTCAGCAGATGGTGCAGATGGCCGTCGCGCGCAGTAACGGCAATGTGCGGGGGCAAGAGCGATACGAACGCTATACTGAACTGCAACAGTTTACGGGAAAAGCGCAATTGAACGCGGGAAAATTACGGCTGACCGATCTCCATGGCCGCTCAGAATTATTGTCGCTTAATGGCATAGGACAGTTCGATTTGCCAGCAAGATCGTGTGATGTCAATTTGAACGTGTCTATCACGCAAGGGTGGCAGGGGAATGAACAGCTGGTCAGCGTGCTGAAAAACACGGTTATTCCGCTGCGTGTCTATGGCGAATGGGGTAAGCTGAACTATCAGTTACAGGTTGATCAACTGCTGCGTAAACGCCTCCAGAATGAACTGAAGAAACGTTTGAATGACTGGGCCAGTCAAAATCAGCAGAGCCAGAAAGGGAAAGATCTGAAGCAGTTGCTCGACCGCCTTTAGTTTTCCCTGCGCGGTTCCCTCTACGCCGATTTGCAGAGTCTCGTCAGCAAATCGGCGCTGTTATCCGATGCCTTCCTTACGTTTGTTCTATGCCTCGCGTCTGACTTTGTGCCAGGCGTCTCTTTTTTAACTCCGTATATGAATATTTTTCTCTTTTTTTATTTCCTAAGGCAGTAAAATCCGCCCTTCTTTTGGGCTCGGCACAAGCTGCTGCTGGCGATTTTTCAGGTTATTCATTGCTCAGGTATCGAAACCAACTATGCTCGAACTTTTGATTGGTGTTGCTGTAACGGTTCTGGTAGGGCGTTACATTATAAAAGGGTACTCCGCCACCGGTGTATTACTGGTTGGCGGATTATTGCTGCTGGCAATCAGTGCCATGCTGGGGAAAAACGTATTGCCGGCCAGCGCGAAGGCGACGGGCTGGAGCGCAACGGATATTGTTGAATACGTAAAAATTTTGCTGATGAGCCGCGGCGGCGATCTCGGCATGATGATTATGGTGCTGTGTGGATTTGCAGCTTATATGACGCATATTGGCGCAAATGATGTCGTCGTCAAGCTGGTCTCCCGTCCGCTAAAAATGATTAACTCGCCCTATTTGTTAATGATTGCGGCCTATTTTGTCGCCTGTCTGATGTCGCTGGCGGTGTCATCAGCAACGGGATTGGGAGTGCTGTTGATGGCAACCTTGTTCCCGGTCATGGTGAACGTGGGGATCAGTCGTGGCGCCGCCGCGGCAATCTGTGCTTCTCCCGTGGCGCTGATCCTGTCGCCGACGTCGGGCGATGTTGTGCTGGCTGCGCAGGCTTCACAAATGAAGCTGGTAGACTTCGCTTTTAAGGTCACCTTGCCCATTTCCATCATGGCTATCGTGTGTATGGCTGTGGCGCACTTCTTCTGGCAGCGCTATCTGGACAATAAAGCCAATGTCAGCCATGAAATCCTGGATGCAAGCGAAATCAAGACGGATGCTCCGCGTTTTTATGCCATCCTTCCTTTTACGCCGATTATAGGAGTGCTGGTGTTTGACGGTAAATGGGGGCCGGAGCTGCATATCATTACCGTATTGGTTATCTGCATGGTGCTGGCTGCGGCGCTGGAATTTATGCGTTCGTTCAGTGCGCAAAAGGTGTTTGCCGGACTGGATGTGGCTTATCGTGGGATGGCGGATGCGTTCTCTAGCGTGGTGATCCTGCTGGTGGCTGCAGGCGTTTTTGCTCAGGGACTTAGCACGATTGGCTTTATCAGCGGCCTGATAGGTCTTGCGCAGTCATTTGGCAGCGGCGGGCTGGTGATTATGCTCGTACTGGTGGCGATCACGATGTTGGCCGCGATGACGACGGGATCGGGTAATGCGCCGTTTTATGCGTTCGTTGAGTTGATTCCCAAACTGGCGTCACAGATGGGGATCAATCCGGCCTATCTGGCGATTCCGATGCTTCAGGCCTCCAATTTGGGGCGCACGATTTCTCCGGTATCCGGCGTGGTGGTCGCCGTTGCCGGCATGGCGAAAATATCGCCTTTCGAGGTCGTGAAGCGTACTTCTGTTCCGGTTCTGGTGGGGCTGGTCGTGGTCATTGTTGCTACAGAGATTATGGTGCCAGCCTGATTCTTAACGGCAAACCACCCCTGCCTGCCGGCAGGGGCGATGGGGAAGCCCGGCATCTGAGAGGGCGTTGTCCCGCCGTTATTACACTTCAAAATCCGACGATGAGTTATGATTGGGAGTGATACGAACCTCCACGATACGGTGGCTTTCCACTGCCAGAATGGTGAAATCATAGTCATCAATGGATACGGTATCACCTACTTGCGGTATGCGCTGAGCATGCTCCATCAGCAGCCCCGCCAACGTATAATATTCACGTTTTTCATCTAATTTCAGCGGGACATACATCGTCAGGTCTTCGAGCGGGATGTAGCCGTTTACGGTCCAACTACCGTCGTTATTCTGCTGAATGCTGTGGCGCGCATCGCGATCTTCGCCTTCACGCGGCAGATTGCCGGCAATGGTTTCCATTACATCGCTCAGAGTGATAATACCTTCCATCGAACCAAATTCATCGACGACAAACGCAAAGTGCGTCCTTCCTTCTCTAAACTGTTCCAGCGCCTGTAAAAGAGAAAGTTGCTCAGGAAAAACCAGCGGCTGGCGGATTAGAGCGCGCAGGTTAAACGGCTCGCTGTTTAGCTGCTGCTGGAGTAAATCCGCAACGTGCACGATGCCGAGTGGTTCGTCGGATGCATTGCTGTCAGTGATTACGAGGCGGGAATGCGGGTTGGTCTTTAGCCATTGAGCCAGTTCATCTTGTTTAATGTCCAGTTCTACTGGCTCGATATCATGCCGCGACGTCATAATGCTGCTGATGGTTCGCTGTGCCAACCCCAATACCCGTTTTATCATCCGGCGTTCCTGGAGGTTAAAGACTTCCTGACCTGCCTTTGTGTTGTCTGCAATCATTGACGAGGTTTGATTATCCAGCTCGGCTTCTTCATGGTTACCGCGTAAAATGCGCAAAACGGCTTCGGCGGTGCGTTGGCGCAGTGGAATAGAAGAAAGAAAACGCCGACGGTTAAACAGGGAAACCTGATTCAACATCTCAATCAGTACCGAGAAACCTATCGCGGCGTAGAGGTAGCCTTTAGGAATGTGGTAGCCAAACGCGTCTGCAACCAGACTGAAACCAATCATCAGCAGAAAACTGAGGCACAGGATAACGATAGTCGGATGCTCAGCAACAAAGCGGGTCAGCGGTTTGCTGGCCAACAGCATCAGGAAGATGGCAATCGTTACGGCGGACATCATGACCAGTAGATGGTCGGTCATACCGACGGCGGTAATCACGGAGTCCAGTGAAAAAATGGCATCCAGCACCACGATCTGTGCCACAACTGGCCAGAAGCGCGCGCCGCTACGCTGAGCATGCTGCTCTTCATCTTTTCCTTCTAGCCGCTCATTGAGCTCCATCGTGGCTTTAAACAGCAGGAATAAACCGCCAACCAGCATGATGACATCGCGCGCGCTGAAGGTGTGTCCCAGGAGCGTGAACAGAGGGGTTGTCAAAGACACCAGCCAGGAAATAGACGACAGCAAAATCAGCCGCATGACCAGGGCGAGCAGCAGACCGACCACTCTGGCTTTATCACGTTGTTCTTTCGGTAATTTTTCAGCCAGAATGGCGATGAAGATAAGATTATCAATGCCCAGAACCAGTTCCAGGACAACCAGCGTGGCCAACCCGGCCCATATCGTTGGATCTGCGATCCACTCCATATCTCTTTTTCACCTTTAAATGACGATAACCCCTGTAGCGTATCAGGGCATGTGCAGATGAACCAGAATTTGTGGGGATAAACTTTTGCTATGAGGGGTATGCTCAAAACCAACGCACACTGCGTTCGTGGCTACGTGCAACAAATCGCGCGGAAATGAATTTAATGTTAAAAAAACAGGTTGCCGATCTTAAGCAAAATTTTATGCTGTATAACAGGGATAGAGATCGTACCATGAGCATGTTACGAAACAGGGTATAGAATGGCGCGATGTTGTTAATCTTCATGTAATTATGTAATTTTATATTCCAGACGGCGTTTTTAGCGCCGGACTGAACCAAATTTATTCTTTTAGTCGGTTTTTTATACTGATGGAGGTTTTGTAACAGTGGATGCCCGTAGTCTTATTCTGAAAAAACCCTTCCTAAACATCTTGTCCTTGTACTCTTACTTAGGTCGTCAATACTATGTTAGCCATTGAGGCTGAGTATTCCCCCTTTACACCTGAGGGGCCGGGTCTGGATCAAAAAATGTCTCTGTTGTCATCAAGGCATTCATCCGGCGACTTACTTTTGTCGTACAACAAAAATGATAATAAATCTGTAACCTAAAGTTTTAAAATTTAAATCACAGGACGGGAGCCGTACTTTGATAGTGCGTTGGTAGCTACAAGCCAAGGGCGGTAGCGTGCCTGATGCAGAAACCTACAACGGTTGATGGTGGTGTAAAAATGCAAGAGTTCGTAGCGATATTTATCAGCGCCTTTTTAGCGCTTTTCTTAGCCAGAAAGGCGGCGATTCGCGTTGGATTAGTGGATAAACCCAATGTGCGTAAAAAGCATCAAGGCCACATTCCTCTCGTTGGCGGTGTGTCCATTTATTTTGCGCTGTGGGTTTTGTATGTGCTACAACCCGGCTGGTTACCTGACTTTTCCCTCTACATGGTTTGTGCGACTGCGCTTTTGGTTGTTGGTGTACTGGATGACCGTTTTGACCTCCCCGTTTTACCCCGTGTAGGGCTGCAGGCTGGTGTTGCGGCTTTAATGATGTATGCGGGGTTGTACCTGGAAACGTTAGGGAATGTTCTCTTCGGGTATGAGCTTGTTCTCGGCGTCTTCGGCTACACGGTAACGTTATTTGCCGTATGGGGCGCTATCAATGCTTTTAATATGGTTGATGGCATTGATGGCTTACTGGGTGCCCTTTCCTGTGTTACTTTTGGTGCGCTTGCAATTGTATTTTATCTGGACGATCGCAACGAATTGGCGCTCTGGAGCGTGTGTCTGTTAGCGGCGACCTTGCCTTATATCCTCCTTAACTTGGGCATCGTGTGGGGGAGAAAGTTTAAGGTGTTTATGGGAGATGCGGGTAGTACGCTAATCGGCTTTACGGTTATATGGCTCCTGATACTGGCCACGCAGGGGGAAAAAGCGGTGATTCGCCCGGTCACTGCGCTTTGGTTTATCGCTATTCCGCTGATGGATATGGTTACAATTATGGTGCGCCGCGTTCGGCGAGGCGATAGTCCGTTTAAACCCGACCGTGAGCATTTGCACCATATATTAATGCGTGCAGGTTTAACACCCCATCAGGCGTTGGTGCTTATCCTTTTTGTTGCCATGATATTTTCGGCTATAGGCATTTTTAGCGAGCGTGTTGGCGTAACTGAGCCTATCATGCTGGGGAGCTTTTTGCTGGTTTTCTGCGGTTATTTCTGGATGATTAACCGCATATGGCGTGTGTTGACATGGTTTAGAAAGACAACCCGAGACCCGCACTCTATTGTATCGGGCGCGGAGAAGAATAGTTCTACACCATTAAAACGGTGAATTAGCCGTTTTTACACCTTACATCGAAGGGTAATTTGATCATTTATTCTCTATAATAACGAGCTATTTTGTAGGGGTTTGCACAATCTTTAATCAAGAGCGGCGGCATAGACAGGATGATAAAGCACAAGTTAAAACTGATATCGTTGACGGTATCAGTAGCGCTACTTAGCGGTTGTACCATAATTCCGGGATCTCATCTTTCTACCAGTGGTAAAAATGTAATAGAGCAGCAAGATGCTGATTTTAATATTGATAAGCTAGTCAACGTTTATCCGCTGACGCCTTATCTGGTCGATAAAATGCGACCAAAACCATTGATTGCACAAACCAACCCTGCGCTGGAACGTGAACTCCAACAGTATGAGTACCGTATCGGTATTGGCGACGTCATCATGGTCACCGTGTGGGATCATCCCGAACTCACCACGCCGGCAGGAACCTATCGCACGGCTGCCGATACGGGGAACTGGGTGCATTCTGACGGTACAATCTTTTATCCTTATATCGGTAAGGTCAAGGTTGCGGGTAAAACAGTAACGCAGGTGCGCGAAGAAATTGCATCCCGATTGGCGACGTATATAGAATCCCCTCAGGTTGATGTCAACATCGCGGCGTTCCGTTCTCAAAAAGCATATGTAACGGGTGAAGTGAAAACTTCAGGCGAGCAACCTATCACCAACGTACCATTAACCATCCTTGATGCGATTAACAAGGCGGGCGGGTTAAGCGAAAACGCAGACTGGCGTAATATTGTTCTGACGCATAACGGTCAGGAGAAACGTATCTCTCTGCAGGCGCTGATGCAAAATGGTGACCTATCCCAAAATACTTTGTTATACCCTGGCGACATCCTCTACATCCCACGTAATGACGATCTAAAAGTGTTCGTTATGGGGGAAGTGAAGAAACAAAGTACGCTAAAAATGGATCGCAGCGGTATGACGCTGACAGAAGCGCTGGGTAATGCCGAAGGCATGGATCAATCTCTCGCAGATGCGACTGGTGTCTTTGTCATTCGTCCTCTTCGCGGCACGCAAGGGCCGAAACTGGCTGATATTTATCAACTCAACGCAGCTGATGCTACCTCACTTGTCATGGGCGCTGAATTCCAGTTGCAGCCCTATGATGTGGTTTATGTTACTACTGCACCGGTCGCTCGCTGGAATCGCCTGATTTCACAACTCGCACCGACGATCTCAGCCTTTAACGATTTGAGTGAGGGTAGCCTGCGAATCCGTACTTGGCCATAGAGATAACTATGTTTGATTCAATCTTAGTAGTTTGTGTGGGCAATATTTGTCGGTCACCAACGGGTGAGCGTTTGCTGAAGAAGGCATTACCGACGAAGAAGATTGCTTCAGCTGGGTTAGGGGCATTAGTAGGCAAGCCTGCGGACTCTATGGCTACTGATGTGGCGACTCAACATGATCTTTCCCTTGAGGGGCATGAGGCGCAGCAGTTAACCTCAGCGCTTTGTCGCCAGTACGATCTGATATTGGTGATGGAAAAAGGGCATATTGATGGCGTATGCCGTATTGCACCTGAGGTACGCGGGAAGACCATGTTATTCGGCCATTGGCTGAATCAGCAGGAAATTGCCGATCCGTATCGTAAAAGCCGCGAAGCTTTCGAATTTGTTTACTCGCAACTTGAGCTGTCTGCGCAAAAATGGGCGCAGGCACTAAGCCGTTAATAAGTCAGGGAACTCCATGGCAGAGAAAATTTCAGTTAAGACCCCCGAAACGAACACGGATGAAATTGATTTAGGGCGTCTGTTGGGGACATTGCTAGATCATCGCTGGTTAATTATTGGCGTTACTGCATTATTCACGATTATCGGTATTCTTTATGCTACTTTCGCAACGCCGATCTATAAGGCTGACGCGTTAATTCAAGTTGAGCAAAGTTCAGGAAATTCTTTACTGAAAGATATTTCCAGTGTTTTGCCTGATGCCAAGCCAGAGTCAGCAGCAGAAATTGAGCTGATTAAGTCTCGTATGGTGCTTGGTAAAACCGTTAATGATTTGGCGCTGGATATTTCTGTTCAGCAGAAATATTTTCCGGTTTTCGGTAAAGGGTTTGCTCGTTTATCTGAAGAAGAACCGGGAAAGATCGCGGTATCAAGACTTGAAGTTCCTCCATCCTGGCAGGATGAGACCATTGAATTACGCATTATTGATAGTCAGAACTATTCGATAGAGGCGGCTGATGCTGTCAAGTTTGATGGAAAAGTCGGACAAATTGAGAAGCACAATGGCTTATCTATATTGGTTAGTGACATCAAAGCAGAAGAGGGCACCGTTTTTCGTCTGACAAAGCTTAATACAATTACAGCTATCAATAATATATTGGAGGATCTGACGGTTGCAGACAAAGGTAAAGATACCGGCGTGCTGTCGCTTAGCTATGAAGGCGAGGATCCAGAGTTAACTAATAAGATCTTGAATAGCATCGGTCAGAATTATTTACAGCAAAATGTTGAGCGTAAATCGGAAGAAGCAGGTAAAAGCCTGGAATTCTTAAAAGAACAGCTTCCGAATGTGCGTTTAACGCTGGATGACGCTGATAACAAATTAAACAGCTATCGCCAGAAAAATGAATCTGTTGATTTGTCACTAGAAGCCAAAGCGGTTCTGGATACGATGGTTTCGGTTGAATCTCAATTAAATGAATTAACATTTAAAGAAGCTGAGATTTCAAAACTTTATACCAAAGAACATCCCGCTTATCGTGCTCTGATGGAGAAACGAAAAACGCTGGAAGAAGAGCGCGATAAAATTAACAAGCGTGTAAGCGTTATGCCCAAGACCCAACAGGAAATTTTGCGCTTAACGCGCGATGTGAATGTAGGGCAGGAAGTTTACATGCAATTGCTGAACAAACAGCAAGAGCTCAGTATTAATAAAGCCAGTACGGTAGGGAATGTTCGCATTATTGATGCCGCGGCGCTGCAGCTAAAACCCGTTAAACCGAAAAAAATGCTTGTCGTTCTATTGGCAATGATTGTCGGCGGAATGATTTCTGTTGCATTTGTGGTGATTAAAGCAATATTGCATAAAGGCATTGAAAGCCCAGAGCAATTGGAAGAGTTAGGCATTAACGTGTACGCCAGCGTACCGCTATCAGAATGGCAACAGAAGAAAGATCGTGCTCTGATTGGGAAGAAAACGAATACGCGCTCGACAGAACTATTGGCTGTGGGGAACCCTGCCGATCTGGCGATCGAAGCAATCAGAAGCTTACGCACCAGCCTGCATTTCGCCATGATGGAAGCGAAAAACAATGTACTGATGATTTCCGGCGCCAGTCCAGCAATTGGTAAAACTTTTGTGAGTGCTAACCTGGGAGCCGTGGTCGCGCAGTCAGGGCAGCGAGTACTGATTGTTGACTGTGATATGCGTAAAGGTTATGCACATGAACTGATGGGATGTCAGGGAACGGATGGGCTTTCCGATATTTTGTCGGGGCAAATCGCTATTGAAAAAAGCATCCGTAAAACTGCGGTTGGGAATATGGAATTTATTCCCCGTGGACAAATTCCACCTAATCCGTCTGAATTGTTAATGCACAGTCGTTTTGCTGAATTTATCAAATGGGCGGGCGATCATTACGATCTGGTGTTGTTGGATACTCCGCCAATTTTGGCCGTGACTGATGCGGCGATTATTAGTCGTCATGCGGGGACTTCGTTATTGGTTGCTCGTTTTGAAGTCAATACGCTCAAAGAAGTTGAAGTCAGTATCCGTCGTTTTGAGCAGAATGGTACGGAAATTAAAGGCGTGATTCTGAATGCGATTGTGAAACGAGCGGCGAGTTATTACGGGTATGGAAATTATAATTATTATGCCTATGAATATAAGTCGGAAAAAAATGGTTAAGATTTTTATTTTAATGTGAAATCTATTTTAGTGAAACCGGATTAAAAGTCCGGTTTGTTTTGAATATTTCTCGATGATATTTATCAAAAATTTATTTTTAATTGGAGTTAGCCGTGAAAGGTATAATCCTCGCTGGTGGTTCAGGGACGCGACTTTATCCCATTACATTAGGTGTTTCCAAGCAATTACTGCCCATTTATGACAAACCAATGATCTATTATCCACTGTCTGTCCTTATGCTGGCTGGAATTCGGGATATTTTAATTATTACTACACCAGAAGATCTGGGCGCTTTTCAACGATTATTGGGTGACGGTGAAACTTTTGGTATTAACCTTTCTTACGCTATCCAACCAAAACCAGACGGATTAGCACAAGCTTTTATTATTGGGGAGGAATTTTTAGCTGGCGATGGTTGTAGTTTGATGTTAGGGGATAATATATTTTTTGGTCAAGGTTTTAGCCCGGTATTAAAACGGGTTGCGAATAATAATACAGGTGCAACTGTATTTGGTTATCAAGTAATGGATCCAGAAAGATTTGGCGTTGTTGAATTTGACGAAAATAAAAAAGTTATATCCATAGAAGAGAAACCTAAAAAAGCCAAATCAAATTGGGCTGTCACAGGGTTGTATTTCTATGATAATCAAGTTGTTGATTTTGCCAAAAAGATAACCCCGTCGGAAAGGGGAGAGCTAGAAATCACAACGCTTAATGAAATGTATCTTGAGCGCGATCAATTATCGATTGAATTTTTGGGGCGTGGTTTTGCCTGGCTAGATACAGGCACGCATGATAGCTTAATTGAAGCCTCTACTTTTGTTGAAACTGTAGAGAAGAGGCAAGGGATGAAAATTGCCTGTTTGGAAGAAATTGCCTGGCGTAATGGTTGGTTGGCAGATAAACAATTAATAGATGCAGCTAACAGGTTGATTAAGAATCAATATGGCCAGTACTTAGAGAGATTAGTTAAAGAATCATGAGGCGGACTTAATGAAAGTAAAACTTATACAATTGCAAACTCATGGTGATGAGCGTGGGGCATTAGTTGCACTAGAACAGGGTAAAAATATCCCATTTGAAATTAAGCGTGTGTATTATTTGTTTAAAACTAAGGATGGTGTGCGAAGAGGGTTCCATGCCCATAAGACCTTAAAACAGGTTGCTATCTCTGTCCGTGGTTCATGCCGATTTTTATTAGATGATGGTCAAGAAAAAATTGAGGTAGTACTCGATAACCCTGCTCAAGGCATTGTTATCGAACCTCATTTTTGGCATGAGATGTATGACTTTTCTGAAGACTGTGTTCTGATGGTACTCGCTGATCAATCTTATGATGAAACAGACTACATTCGTGACTATGATGTTTTTCTGGATAGGGTAAAATCTAATGCTCATTCATCCATTAAGTGATGTTCAATCTAATAATATTGGAAATGGAACTCGAATATGGCAGTTTTCTGTAATATTGCGAGGTGCAGTAATCGGCCAGAATTGTAATATATGTGCCCATACATTAATAGAGAATGATGTCACTATTGGAGATAATGTTACGGTAAAGTCTGGTGTCTACATATGGGATGGTATTTCCATTGAAGATAATGTTTTTATTGGACCTTGCGTTGCATTTACCAATGATAAAAATCCCCGATCAAAAATTTACCCCGAAAGTTTTTTAAGAACAATCATTAAGGAAAATGCTTCTATTGGAGCTAATGCAACGATACTTCCTGGTGTCACAATTGGTGAAAATAGTATGGTTGGTGCAGGGGCTGTTGTAACCAAAGATGTTCCCGAAAATTCTGTTGTTGTCGGTAACCCTGCTCGAGTTATTAGATATATTGGAAATAAAAAATGATTAATTTTCTCGATCTTAAAGAAGTTAATGCGAATTATAAAAATGAATTGAATGCTGCCTTTTCAAGAGTATTGGATTCTGGTTGGTATATCTGTGGGCATGAGCTGTCTGCTTTTGAGAGTGAGTTCGCTCGTTATTGTGAGACAAAATATTCAATAGGAGTTGCTAATGGATTAGATGCTCTTGTTTTAACGTTAAGAGCATGGAAAGAGTTGGGGAAATTAAATGATGGTGATGAAGTTATTGTGCAGGCAAACACTTATATTGCATCTGTTTTAGCCATTACTGAAAATTCGTTAACACCAGTATTAGTTGAACCTAATCCTCTCACTTATAATTTATCTCCTGAGTCTATAAAAGCAGCAATTACACCTAGGACTAAAGTTATTTTACCTGTACATCTCTATGGTCAAATAAGTCCTATGGATGAAATAATGGAGATTGCAGCAAAACATAAACTTCTTGTTCTTGAAGATTGCGCTCAGGCCCATGGTGCGGTGTTAAATAATAAAAAAGCAGGAGCGTGGGGTGATGCTGCAGGGTTTAGTTTTTATCCGGGGAAGAACCTTGGTGCATTAGGCGATGCCGGTGTTATTACAACCAATGATGATGAACTAAATGATGCATTAAAAGCGATAAGAAATTATGGTTCACATAAAAAATATGAAAATCTTTATCAAGGCGTAAATAGCAGGCTAGATGAACTTCAGGCGGCTTTTCTAGCGGTGAAATTAAAATATTTGGATGAAACGAATAATAGAAGAAAAAAAATAGCAGAAGCCTATTGTACTGGTATTAAAAATAATTTGATTTCATTACCTTCACTTCCTGCATCTGTAGATGAGCATGTATGGCACCTTTTTGTCGTTCAGTGTAAGAACAGAAACGTCCTGCAAAAATATCTCACAGATAGAGGAATCCAAACGTTAATCCATTATCCTAAGCCACCGCATCTTCAAAATGCTTATAAAGAATGGGGTTTTAGCGAAGGTGCTTTTTCTATCACTGAATCCATACATAAAAAAGTGTTAAGTTTACCAATGGGACCTACGTTATCAGACACAGAAGTAGAAAAAATAATTTCAGTGCTAAATGAGTATCAGGGATGAAAAAGCTACTCTCAGTAACCTTCTTTAGTGGACTACTGACATTAGCAAAAATGGGAAGTGGGTTTGTTATTGCTAAGATAGTTGCTATTTATACGGGCCCATCAGGAATGGCTATGTTAGGTCAAATTCAAAGCATAGTGACGAGTCTTAATGGTATTGTAAATGCCCCTGTTAGTAGTTGTATTGTACGTTATACTGCTGAATTTGAAAAAGAAGGTCTGGAAGCATGTACTCCTTGGTGGAAAGCTAGCTTATGGTGGCTAGCTATTATACTTTGCGTTTTAATGCCTGCTGGATTTTTATTAGCGCCAATCTTGTCCGAACTTTTGCTTGCCGATGCTGGCTATGCGTGGGTCATATGGGCGGCAACTGCAGTATTACCTATAGCGGCGCTTGGTACGTTGGTTAATTCAGTAATTAATGGACATCAACAATATCGCCGTTATATTGCACTAGGTGCGATATCAACTGCAATTTCATGTGTATTAATGATTACATTAATTATCAGTTTTGGTATAAAGGGGGCATTGCTAGCTGCGGCCATACAATCAGGGTTGATTGGACTAGTTTTGATCTTTAGCGTGTTGCATCTGCCTTGGGCTAAATTTCATTATTGGTGGGGTAAAACCGACAAAGACCATAAAAAGAAAATCGGTGGTTACATATTAATGGCAATCACTAGCGCCTTAACTGTGCCTATTGCATTGATTGGAGTAAGGACCATTCTGATTAGCAATGTAGGTTGGCAGGCGGCTGGACAGTGGCAGGCAGTTTGGAAGATTTCTGAGGTTTATCTTGGCGTTATCACTATTGCTTTAAGTACCTATTACCTGCCAAAATTATCAACCTTAAAAGGACTAGATGTTATTAGGAAAGAAATTAATCAGACCGCTCTGATCGTTCTGCCAATTGTTGCGTTGATGGCGCTATGTGTTTTTTTATTTAGGGATATAGCCATTAAAATTCTCTTTACTCAAGAATTTAGAGAAGCCAGAGATCTCTTCGCGATTCAACTTATTGGTGATGTAATTAAAATTGCGAGCTGGTTATATGCCTATCCTATGTTATCTCGTGGAGCGGCTAAATGGTTCGTTTCTACAGAAATCTTTTTTTCTCTAAGTTTAGTTGTTTTGAGCTGGTTTTTTATTCCATTATATTCTGCACAAGGGGCTAACATAGCTTATGCAGTGAATTATATTTTTTATTTTATTTTCGTTGTGAGTTTCATCGGGCGATATGCGCGTTAATTTTTAATTTTTTATCCATTGTTTTTATTATATTGATGGCCAGAGTAAATGAATAATCAGGAATTAATTTCAGTATGTGTTATTACGTATAATTCTGAATGTACCGTAAAGGAGACATTAGATAGTATATATAATCAAACATATGGTACAAAAAACATTGAGTTAATAATAAGTGACGATGCATCGAAAGATAATACTGTATTAGTTATAAATGAATGGTTGAAAGAGAAGACGGCATTTTTTTCTACTGTTCACTTTTATAATAATCCGGAAAACTTAGGGGTTCCCGGAAACTGTAATACAGCATGGAAAGCAGCTACCGCTGAATGGATAAAAACAATAGCTGGAGATGATATATTATTACCAAATTGTTTGGCTGAAAATTATGGTTTTTCTAAAACAGCAAAACCTGATGTAGGTGTTATATTCTCATACATGCAACCATTTTCTCTTTCAGAACAGGGAATGAAAGTTTTCAAAAAAACTCTGCCAACAAAGATTCAATCGGATATTTTAAAAGAATCCGCTCATAAACAAAATACGTATTTGCGTGTTTGTGATCTGGCGGTTGCTCCGACAAGTTTTATCCGAAAAAAGGCTTTAGAAGAAATTGGATATGCGGATAAAAGATTTCGGTTAATCGAAGATCTTCCATTATGGTATAAATTTACAAAAAATGGATGGCGGCTTTCTTTTTTGGACCAGAAGACGGTTTTATACAGAGTAAGTAATTCAATTATGTATTCTGATAAGCGACTGGTTAATGTCAATTTGATTCATGATTTGCTAAAAATCGATTATGAGCTATGTAAAGATGATGTAGTATATGGTGGGAGAATTTTACATGTTAGGAAACTGTTGTGGTTAAGATCAAGCCTATTGATTGCATTTTTATTTAATAATAAAGCGAATACAGTGTCTAACTTTTTTATTATGCTATCTAAATTTTTAAAACCATACGGACCTAGCCACTTTTTTTTGAAGCTTAGAGGAAAGTGAGTTATTATTTATAATAATTCGATTTTGATGGTGAGGATAAATGTGATATATTATTTTAGTTTTCTTTTCATTGTTTCATTTTATTTATTTTTGTCATATAAGTTTAAATCAACGACTTGTTTTTTTATTATTCCTGTTATAATAACTGCTGTTTTTTCAGCTGTTCGGTATGATGCGGGTAATGATTTCTTTACTTATTATGCGATGTTGAATGATCTTTATTACTATGGGAATTTAGAGTTTTTACCAAGAAATATTATTACTTATTCTAAAAGTATTAGTTACCCACAGTTTTTCTTTATTATCACTTCTTTTTTATATGTTTTTTGCATTGCATTTCTTTGCAAGAAAAATACAAAATATCCGGAGCTGGCTTTTTTAATTTTTATACTTTTCCCTTTGTCATATTTAACCTCTTTTGGATATGTGCGACAGTATTGTGCTATTGGATTTTTTAGCATTGCAGCCATTATGTTTCTAGAGAAAAGGTTTTTCTTTTTCATTCTATTTTATGCAATAGCTATTTTATTTCATTCTTCAGCATTTTTATTTTCTTTTGTTTTTTTATTATATAAATTTTTTTCAAAACGATTATATCCTTGGTATATTTATTTAATATTCATGGTTATTGCTTATCTGTCATCACAGATTGTTTTAAATTTTTCCTACCTGTTGGGAAGTTATTCTTCTTATCTTGATGAAGATAGAATGATCGAGGCAGGCAAAAAAATAGGTTATGTAAGTATTATTTTTTTTTGGTTTTTCTGGTTGGGAAGAAAAAATCTAATTACTGATAAAGCGAGATTTTTCTTTAATTTATATTATGTTTTTGTCTTGGTCTATATAATGCTGATGGGCTTTGGTGAGTATGTAGTAAGAATATCTTATTATCTATTTCCTGCAGCATATGTGACGGCTGCAAATGTAATCTTTGAAGATAAAAAGATAAAAATGCTTCAGGTTTCCTTTCTTTTATTGTCCGGGTTGTTTTTATTCTATACAACGTTGTATTTGGCAAAAAATAATCCAATAAGAGATTTTTTAACAAATTACTCTATCTATTTATTTAATTAAAACATCTTTTTCATAGGCGAAATTCATATAATGAATTTAAAATTTTTAGACGGAAGTAAATTATGAAAATAGAAGTGCTTATTTCTACTATGAATGAAGGGTTAAAAAATATAAATTTAGTTAATTACTGGGATTACTTGATTATTCATCAAGTGACAGATAATAAAAATGTAGAGTATCAACTTTTTTATGAGAGTGTTTTGGCTTCAACAAACGTAAGATATATCCAAATGGATGCGGTTGGTCTTTCTATTAGTCGC
The DNA here is from genome assembly GCF_004342665.1 of Samsonia erythrinae. Classification (GTDB taxonomy): domain Bacteria; phylum Pseudomonadota; class Gammaproteobacteria; order Enterobacterales; family Enterobacteriaceae; genus Samsonia; species Samsonia erythrinae. Next base: position 521,960 of record NZ_SMBY01000001.1, read on the forward strand.
AATAAGGCATTAGAAAATTCAGTGGGAGATTTTTTATGGATCATGGATGATGATGTTATAATTCATGATGATGCTTTTAAAAGAATTTGTGAATTAATTGAGAAAAATTGTAATTATGATGTATTTGTATTGAATCATTCTGATGACGTAAATATAAAAAAAACAAATAAAAAATATAGAGAACACAATATGTTTTCGTCAGCAAGTATTTCTTCTATTGATATTTTAATGAATAGAAAACTTGTAGAGAGTGGTATCAGGTTCGATCGACGGTTTGGGCTTGGCACAACTCTTCCTTCTGGTGAAGAGTATATTTTTATAACAGATGCTTTGAAAAAAAATTTTTGTGTTCTACAAACCGATTTAGTCGTTTCATACCATCCTCCATTTTCATCTGGACTTGATTTTTTTTCATCGGAAAATAAAATTGCTGCAAAAGTAGAAATGTTTAAACGCATATTCGGCTTTAAAGGTCGTTTATTAGCAATTGCTTTTTTTATCAAAAAATTCCCTAAATATGCATTCAGTGGGAGTTTTAATAGAGTATTCAAAGTAGTGCTAAAGCGAGCGCTGTTCAGATATCCTTAAAAATATACATTATAAATTTAATGTTACCTTTGGAATAAATTATGTCTTTAGTTTCTATAATAATGCCAACGTACAATTCTGAGAGCACTCTTGAAGAAAGTATCAATTCTATTTTATTACAAACTTATAATAATTGGGAATTGATAGTAACTGATGACTGTTCAGATGATTCTACGCTGGAAATTTTAAAAAAATTTTCAGAAATAGATAACAGAATAAAGTTTTTTTTAAATGAAAAAAATATGGGGGCTGGTTTTTCGAGAAATAAATCCATAGAGGCTGCCAAGGGAGATTATATTGCTTTTTTAGATAGTGATGATCTTTGGCTTCCTGAAAAATTAGAAAAACAGATAAATTTTATGCGTAATAATAATTACGCTTTAACCTATACAGCGTATAAGAAAATTGATGAGCAAGGCAACGTAATAGGGCGTTTTATTCCGCCTATGGTAACAACTTATAATAAATTGCTCTATAGTAATGTTATCGGTTGTTTGACTGCTATCTATGATGTCAGAATTTTAGGTAAATGTTTTATGCCTCTAATACGAAAGAGGCAAGATATGGCCTTGTGGCTTAGTATTTTGAAGTCTTATCCTGCTGCATACTGCCTGCAGGAAGAATTAGCATTGTATCGGATGAGTAAAAATAGTATATCTTCTAATAAATTCAAGATCCTTAAACACCAATGGATTTTCTATAGACGTGTTCTTGGGTTTAGCCGGATTAAATCTGTTTATTATTTCTCTGTGTATGCTCAGAAAGGTTTGATTAAGTTTTTAAATTGAAAGCTAATCTTTTATTTCTTTTGCTTTAACTGCGCTAAATCTTTTTTTATTAAATATTTTAATCGTTAAGTAGGATGATGATTTTTTAGATTCAGCTTTATTATTTGGTAAATGTAACAATTTTTCGGGTTTAAATATATGAAAATAGCAATTGCTGGTACAGGATATGTTGGGCTATCTAACGCTATGTTGTTGGCACAACATAATGATGTTATTGCTTTGGATATTCTTGAAGAGAAAGTAAATCTATTAAATGAAAAAATATCTCCTATTGAGGATAAAGACATTGACTTTTTCTTAAAAAACAAAAGTCTCAATTTTTCTGCAACAACTGATAAGTATACAGCTTATCAAAATGCTGATTTTATTATTATAGCCACGCCAACTGATTATGATCCAAAGAGAAACTATTTCAATACTGAATCAGTAGAAATGGTTATTAGAGATGTGTTGGAAATTAATCCAAAAGCTACAATGATAATAAAATCGACAGTGCCGGTTGGATATACAAAAAAGATCCGTGAATTTTTTTCAAGCGATAATATTATATTCTCACCTGAGTTTTTGAGGGAGGGTAAAGCTTTATATGATAATTTGTACCCATCTCGCATTGTTATTGGTGAGCAGTCAGAGCGTGCTGAAATTTTTGCATCGTTATTAATTGAAGGAGCGAATAAGAAAGATATTAAAGTCTTATATACTAATTCTACCGAAGCAGAGGCAATTAAATTATTCGCTAATACCTATCTTGCAATGCGTGTTGCTTATTTCAATGAATTAGATACATATGCACAAACTCATAACCTGGACACCAGGCAGATTATTGAGGGTATTGGTTTAGATCCTCGAATTGGGAGCCACTACAATAATCCCTCTTTTGGCTACGGAGGATATTGTCTACCGAAAGATACAAAGCAACTGTTAGCTAATTATGAAAGTGTTCCTAATAACATTATACATGCTATTGTAGAAGCAAATAGAACACGTAAAGATTTTATTGCAGACTCGATTATTAAACTATCTCCTAATGTTGTAGGAGTGTATCGCTTGGTAATGAAAGCCGGTTCAGATAATTTTCGGACTTCTGCTATTCAGGGGGTTATGAAAAGAATTAAGGCTAAGGGAATTGAAGTTGTTATTTATGAACCTAAGCTTGAAAATGACAGTTTCTTCAATTCACGTGTGATACGGGACTTTTCTGAATTTAAAAAAATATCTGATGTGATTTTGTCTAACCGAAATTCAAAAGAGTTACGCGATGTTTCTGGTAAAGTTTATACACGTGATATATTTGGAGAGGATTGATATTTTTTAATCGTTGATTTTTAATCATAACCGCTTTTATTTTATGGGGTAAGTATGGCTATTCTGGTTACTGGCGGAGCGGGTTATATTGGCTCACATACTGTGTTGACTTTATTGAACAGTGGTAAGGAAGTCGTTGTTATTGATAGTTTTTTCAATTCATCTCCTGAAGCACTTAAGCGTGTAGAAGGCATTACAAAAAAAAATATCATTTTTTATAAAGGTGATGTTTGTGATAAATGCTTGCTCACTAAAATATTTTCAGAGAATAAAATAGACTCCGTAATCCATTTTGCTGGGTTAAAGTCAGTGAGTGAATCTGTAAAATTCCCTCTTAAATATTATAATAATAATTTAATTGGTATGCTTTCTCTTTTAGACGAAATGGTTAAGCATAATGTAAAATCCTTAATTTTTAGTTCTTCAGCAACGGTTTATGGCGAACCAGAAAATATTCCGTTGAATGAGAATTGTAAAGTTGGAGGAACAAGCAATCCATACGGTACTTCTAAATACGTCTCTGAGTTAATTTTGAGAGATCTTTGCCTGTCCGATGATGATTTTTCTGTAATCGCTTTACGTTATTTTAATCCTGTTGGTGCTCATTCATCAGGTTTGCTTGGCGAAGATCCTAGAGATGTCCCAAATAATCTTGTTCCTTATATTTCACAGGTGGCTGTTGGAAAATTACCAGAGTTGCTAGTTTATGGTGGAAACTATCCAACAATTGATGGAACTGGTGTAAGGGATTATATCCATGTGATGGATTTGGCTGAAGGGCACTTGCAAGCATTAGGAATCAGCGATAGAGTTAAAGGTTTGAAAACCTATAATTTAGGAACAGGTAAAGGATATTCAGTTCTGGAGATAATTAGGGCCTTTGAAAAGGCCTCTGAGAGGAAGATACCATATAGGATTATATCTCGTCGTGATGGTGATGTTGCAGAATGTTGGTCTGATCCTTCGCTTGCACACATTGAATTGAATTGGCGAGCTGTACGCGGATTAGAAGAAATGATGAATGACACATGGAGATGGCAAAAAAATAATCCTAATGGATATTCTGGTTGACCTATGCGGCTTTTTGCGTAAGCTACTCAGCTGGTTTCTTTTGTGTAGCAAATAATGATTCTAAATTAGTTGGACTTTTTTATTGTAGATTGATATCGTAGTATTATTTTTAATCGAAGATTTTTTTCAAGTTATTATCAAGGATTTTAATTATTATTGTGGAAATAAAAATATATTGCATGGAAAAGAGCAAATAGACCTTACTGCCTCAGCAACCTGATGTTATGAAAGCCTCTTCTGGATATGGGATTGCAAGGAGATTTTAGCAAAATTCACTCATATTTTGATGAATGTAAGAATGCTATCATAATTTCGCACTTTAATATTTCGAGAGCATATATGGACGAGACGTTTTCTATTATAATGCCTGCATATAATGCAGGGTTAACATTAGATAATAGTGTTCAGTCTGTTTTAAAACAATCTTTTGGCAATTTTAGGTTATATATAGTTGATGATTGCTCAACTGATAATACCAAAGATATTATCAGCAGTTATTTTGATTCTAGAATTATCTGTATGAAAACGGAGAGAAATTCAGGTGTTGCTGAAGCCAGGAACAAAGCTATTGAAATTGCCCATGGAAAGTATATTGCATTTATAGATAGCGATGATATTTGGCGAGATGATAAGTTAGAGAAACAGTATTGCTATTTTAATAAAAATTATGATGTCGTATGCTCAAATTATGAAACATTCTTTTCTTCTGTTGATCTTGGTCTCGGCGTTAGTAGAGTCTCCCCTGAAAAAATCACTTATAAAGATATGCTGAAAAGTAATTTTATTGGTAACCTGACGGGGGCTTATAATGCTGAGAAATTAGGGAAGTTCTATCAAAAGAAAATAGGTCATGAGGATTATGTCATGTGGCTTAATATCATGCAAAAAGCTCAGTTTGCCTATTGTATACAAGAAAATTTAGCATACTATCGCGTATCGCCGACGTCTTTGTCTGGTAATAAATTTAGGTCTATGCTTTGGCAATGGAATGTTTATCGTAATGAAATTAATCTTTCCTTGATAGCGTCATGCTATTTCTTTTTATGTTATGTTTTTTATGCGTTACAGAAAAGAAAAAATTAAAGGTAAATATATGAATAAATCGATAGCTATTATAGGTGGTTCTGGTTTCATTGGTACGGTTTTAGCCAGAAGATTAAAGAAAGAAAATCTTAGTTTCAAAATATTAGATAAAAACAAATCACAAGAATTCCCAAGTCACTGGGAATATTGTGATGTGACTAAAATTGATACTTTGATACCTGTTTTAAAAGATGTTCATACGATCATTAATCTTGCAGCTGAACATAAAGATAATGTAAATCCCATCAGTCTTTACTACGATGTGAATGTTGATGGAGCAAGGAATGTTTGTGATGCGGCAAAAGTAAATGCCATAAAAAATATTATTTTTACATCATCTGTTGCAGTCTATGGATTCGTAGAAAAAGAAACTGGGGAAGGTGGAGAGTATCATCCATTTAATCACTATGGTAAATCAAAATTAGAAGCGGAACATGTATATGATGCATGGTGTGCTGATGATTCAACAAATAAATTAGTGACAATTAGGCCAACTGTCGTATTTGGAGAAAACAATCGTGGGAATGTGTACAACCTATTCCGACAAATTGCATCTGGTAAATTCTTGATGATTGGTTCGGGTAATAATCAAAAATCGATGGCATACGTCGAAAATATTGCTGCTTTCATTCATTACGTAGTTGGCTTGTCTAACGGTAAATATGTATTTAATTATATTGATAAACCCGACTTTACGATGAATGAGTTGACAGGAATAATAACAAAGGCATTAGGAAGAAAGGAAAGCAATATTAGAGTCCCCTATGCGATTGGTTTGCTTGGTGGTTACTGTTTTGACGTATTAAGTAAGATTACGGGAAAAGAGTTTCCTATTAGTAGTGTTCGTATTAAGAAATTTTGTGCCAGAACACAATTCAAATCTGATTTTATTAGCGATTTTGATTTTGTTGCGCCGGTTCCTTTGTCTGAAGGTATTGCCAGAACTGTTAGAAACGAATTTTCTAATTAGTTTACTAAATCAGATTATCCTATAATACCTGCCTTGATCGCGAAGGCAGGTTATTTTTTAAATAATCGTATTGATTTTTTTCAACCAGTTTGATTGGGGAATGTCCAGTTCATTAATTTTCAAACAGTTTAATGCTGAATATTTCGGGCGCTTTGCCGGTGTAGGGTATTCCCTGGTTTTTATTGCTGTTAATATAGGTATCGGCGAGATAGCATTCTTCTTTCTTATAGTTTTAAAAATCACTTCAGCAAATTCATACCAGCTTACCTCCTTATCCCCACAGTAGTGATAAATTCCACCTTCTGCGTTTTCCTTAAGAAGAGAAATAATCGCCAGTGCTAAATCGCCAGCATAAGTCGGGCAGCCGCGCTGGTCGTTAACAATGCTTAATGTATCCCGTTCTTTGGCGAGTCGGAGCATCGTTTTAACGAAATTATTACCGTATTCGCTAAATACCCAGGCGGTACGCACAATGATTGCTTCCGGGGAGGCTTGTGTTACGGCTTGCTCGCCTGCAAGCTTGGTTTTTCCGTAAACGCTTAGGGGGTTTGTAGGGCTATTTTCGTTGTAAGGTTCTGTTGCCGTGCCATCGAAAACATAGTCGGTGGAAACATGAACTAATCGAATGCCGTGCTGGTTGGCGACGGTAGCTAAATTTTCTGGCCCTGTAACATTGATTTTCTCAGCGCGATCCGGTTCTGATTCCGCTTTGTCAACCGCGGTGTAGGCCGCGGCATTCACGATAACATCAGGTTTAAATTGCGTGACCGAACACATGATTTGGTTAATATCTGTAATATCAAGCTCACCAGAGCCGGTTGCCAGTATTTCCCATCCTACAGGAAGACGATCCTGGAAACAGCGCCCCAATTGGCCATTTGCGCCTGTCAGCAATATTTTCATTTTACCATTAGTTCCTTGAATAATTTTCCTGCCTTATCTTTCTCGGATAACAGTGGCGTTTGAATTGGCCATTTAATACCAATTTCCGGATCGTTCCATAATAAGCAGCCTTCATCGCTCGGGTCGTAATAATCCGTGCACTTGTACTCAAAATCGGCGATATCAGAAAGCACAACAAAACCATGTGCTAAGCCGGGTGGCAGCCAAAATTGAGTTTTATTTTCTTCCGATAGAATTACACCGCTCCATTCCCCGAATGTGGGTGAGTCCTGACGAATATCGACTGCGACATCAAAAACCTCGCCGCGTACAACACGAACCAGTTTCCCTTGTGGGGTGGTTTTCTGAAAGTGCAGACCTCGTAAGACGCCTTTACTGGAACGGGAATGGTTGTCCTGCACAAAGTCCAGGTTGATATTCAGCATGTCTTGATAACGTTTTTTCTCGTAGGTTTCTAGAAAGAATCCACGCGCGTCGCCAAATACTTTGGGCTGAATGATTTTTGCCCCATGAATTTTTGAATCAGTAATCTGCATCTTATTTTTCTGCAATTAATCGTGAGAGATAGTGTCCGTAAGGGGTTTTTGCCATCACAGCTGCTTCCTCGGCAACTTGCTGAGCTGTTATCCATCCTTTTTTAAAGGCAATTTCTTCCAGACAAGCAACCTTAAAGCCCTGACGTTTTTCTATGGTGTGAATAAACTGCGATGCCTCAATCAGGCTGTCGTGTGTACCCGTATCCAACCATGCAAAGCCGCGACCAAGTAATTCTACATTCAACGTACCTTGCTCAAGATACATTTGGTTTAAGGCGGTAATTTCCAATTCACCGCGAAGTGACGGTTTTACTTGTTTTGCCATCTCTAAGACGTTTTCGTCATAGAAGTAGAGTCCGGTTACCGCCCAGTTTGATTTCGGCTTCGCCGGCTTTTCTTCTATCGATAACGCTTTGAAGTCGCGATCGAATTCAACAACACCAAAGCGTTCGGCGTCGGTTACCTGATAGCCAAAAATCGTTGCACCTTTTTCTCTTGCCGCCACGGTTTCGAGTTTCTGGCCAAAGCTCTGGCCGAAATAGATATTATCACCGAGCACCAGTGCGCAACGTTCGCGATTGATAAATTCCTCACCAATAATGAAGGCTTGGGCAAGTCCATCAGGACTCGGCTGAATCGCATAGCTAAGCTCAATACCAAAGCGGCTGCCATCGCCCAAAAGGCGCTGAAATGCAGGCATATCCTCGGGGGTCGTAATGATCAATATTTCACGGATACCCGCGAGCATGAGAACCGAAATGGGGTAATAGACCATCGGTTTATCATAGATGGGGAGTAATTGTTTGGATGTTCCACGAGTAATTGGATAGAGCCGCGTACCCGTTCCGCCCGCAAGTACAATCCCTTTCATCTTTTTCTACCTTTTGTGTTTAAACGAGTATGACTTAATGTTATTCGTGCAGTATATCGCACGACACCCCAAATTGTCTGAGGCATCAGAAAAAACCACGACCGGAGATCGCTTTAGACCTGATTAGGTGTAATCTTAGTGTCATGCGTGGCGTTGTGGTATTACGCTACCAAATGAAAATGATACGCCGAATCAACATAATCAGATTGAAGAGAGTCAATCCATGACATCATTGAAAGCCATTATCCCTGTTGCGGGTTTAGGGATGAACTTGTTACCAGTGACCAAGGCCATTCCGAAGGAAATGCTGCCGCTGGTTGATCGCCCGGTGATTGAGAAGATCGTCAACGAGTGTGTCAATGCGGGGATTAAAGAGATCGTGTTGGTAACGCATGCGTCTAAAAATGCGATTGAAAACCACTTCGATACCTCGTTCGAGCTTGAATCGTTGCTTGAGGAGCGCGCTAAGCGCCAGCTGCTGGCCGAAGTTCAGTCTATTTGCCCGAAAGGCGTGACGATCATGAACGTGCGGCAGGGCGAAACCCTGGGGCTGGGGCATGCGATCTCCTGTGCCAAACCGATTGTCGGCGACAACCCCTTTGTCGTGGTATTACCGGACGTTGTTCTGGATGAAAACACGGCCGATCAGTCAAAAGATAATCTGGCGTTGTTGATCTCCCGCTTCGAAGAAACCGGGCGTAGTCAGGTATTGGTGAAACATCGTCCTTATGAGGTTCTGCCAGAATACTCCGTTGTGGAGACGGCAACCCAATTGACAAAAGCGGGTGATGCATCGGCCATTACCTCAATGATTGAGAAACCTGAGGCGCCTTCAGCCACAGGGTCCGATTTGTCTGCGGTAGGGCGTTATGTCTTGACGGCGGATGCCTGGCCGTTGCTGGAAAAAGCGGTACCCGGCGCGTGGGGGCGTATTCAGTTAACGGATGTGATTGCCGAGTTAATTCCTACCACGCAGGTTGATGCCGTACAGATGGCGGGCAAAAACTTTAACTGTGGGCGCAAACTGGGTTATGCGCAGGCCTTCGTCTCTTATGGATTGCGTAATCCAGAGTTCGGCGCCGAATTTAAAGAAAGCATTAAGGCGCTGCTTAAAAAGTAATACTGAGTATAACGAGTGATAAAACCGCAGATCGTTGAATCGATCTGCGGTTTTTTTTCCTGACCAGACGTTCCCATTGCGGGGATTTCCGCGATTAAACCAATCACTATTCACTCACGCAAAGCTGAGTTACCATGTCACCCTGTTTTTAATTGCCTGCAAGGGCGCAACATGCGCCGTTGCGGGTAGGTTATCCTTCAGACAGGAGTTGCTTTAATGTCCAAACAGCAAATTGGCGTTGTCGGTATGGCGGTGATGGGGCGCAATCTGGCGCTAAACATTGAGAGCCGTGGCTATAGCGTTTCCATCTTTAACCGTTCTTCCGATAAAACTGATGAAGTGATCGCGGAAAATCCGGGTAAGAAACTGGTGCCGAGTTACACCGTTGAAGAGTTTGTCGAATCCCTGGAAAAACCCCGCCGTATTCTGCTGATGGTGAAGGCCGGTGAAGCAACCGATAAAACGATTGAATCGCTCAAGCCTTATCTGGAAAAAGGCGATATTCTGATCGATGGCGGCAACACCTTCTATAAAGACACGATTCGCCGCAACCGTGAGCTGTCTGCTGAAGGGTTTAACTTCATCGGTACCGGCGTTTCCGGCGGTGAGGAAGGGGCGCTGAAAGGGCCTTCCATTATGCCGGGTGGTCAGAAAGAAGCTTACGAACTGGTCGCGCCGATTCTGGAAAAAATCGCCGCGCGCGCTGACGGTGAAGCCTGCGTGACCTATATTGGCGCCGACGGTGCTGGGCACTACGTCAAAATGGTGCACAACGGTATTGAATATGGCGATATGCAACTTATTGCCGAGGCTTACGCATTGCTTAAGCAAGCGTTGAACCTGAGCAACGAAGAGCTGGCTTCGACGTTCTCCGAGTGGAATAAAGGCGAGCTAAGTAGCTACCTGGTCGAAATCACGGCGGATATCTTCACGAAGAAAGATGAAGAGGGCAACTATCTGGTTGACGTGATCCTGGATGAAGCGGCCAATAAAGGCACGGGTAAATGGACCAGCCAAAGCTCTCTGGATCTGGGCGAACCGCTGTCGCTGATCACGGAGTCCGTTTTTGCCCGCTATCTTTCTTCGTTGAAAGATCAGCGCGTTGCGGCGTCCAAAGTACTGACTGGCCCGGCCGCTCAAACATACAGCGGAGATAAGGCTGAATTTGTTGAGAAAGTACGCCGTGCCCTGTATCTGGGCAAGATCGTGTCTTATGCTCAGGGCTTCTCACAGCTGAAAGCGGCATCCGATGAGAACAACTGGGATCTGAACTACGGTGAGATCGCCAAGATTTTCCGTGCCGGCTGCATCATTCGTGCACAGTTCCTGCAAAAAATCACCGATGCGTATGAGCAGAAAGCCGATATTGCTAACCTGCTGCTGGCGCCTTACTTTAAGAAAGTGGCGGATGAGTATCAGCAGGCGCTGCGTGACGTCGTCGCTTATGCCGTTCAGCAAGGTATTCCGACGCCAACATTCTCTGCGGCTATCGCTTATTACGATAGTTACCGTTCGGCAGTGTTGCCAGCTAACCTGATCCAGGCCCAGCGTGATTACTTCGGGGCGCATACCTACAAACGTACCGATAAAGACGGCGTATTCCACACCGAGTGGCTGGAATAAGTTCTATGCCGGAGTAGCAGGATTTGTTAATAAAACGCCAGATAAATGATTGTCTGGCGTTTTTTGTCTTAACGAACGAGGCCATCGTTATCATTCAGATAATGATGGCTTTTTTATGATAAACTGTAAGTTTAATTAAAAGAATATGCACTTTTAGTAAGAGCATGGCCTGTTTATTATTTCGGGATCTTGCTATTTTTAACAGTGTTGCAAAAATTGAGTTGTAGTTTTGCGTTCTGGTAATGCTTATCAGAGGTGGTTTCATCGCCATTTAACTGTAACTCATTACTGGGAGATCCCGGTAACAGCCGGTAACAAGGAGAAATGAGTCTATTTACCTTCAGCCGGCTGAAAAGAAGGAGGGAGTATGGTCTCTTCGACGGTACTCCACCCTGAAGTACTTCATGTTAAAAAAGGAAATCGTAATGAAGAAAACGTTAATCACGCTGGCCGCCGTTCTGGCCATGTCGTCAAATGCGTTTGCTGTTGATGGCGTTTCTAGCAGTAATGCTACCTCTACTACCGGCGCAAGCGCTGCCGGTGCGGCTGGTAGTGGTTTTGCGTCGGGAAGCACCGGTCTGGTTGCTGTTGGTGTTGCTGCCGCAGTTGCTGCTGGTGTGGCTATTGCTGTTGCTGAAAATGACGACAACGGTAGCGCAGGTACGGGAACGACGACGACGACGGGTACCCGTTAATTCCGTTTCTATCCTAAGGCCACTTCGGTGGCCTTTCTTTTTCCAGACTACGCTGTTCAACGAGAACTGCATTCCATGACAAAAATAAAACGAATGGCAAACGTGAACACACTGATTGCCATACCTCTTTTATCCATGCTGCTGGCGGGTTGTTCCCAAAATATGAATTCATTAGGGAAGACCTTCAAACTGGCTTTCATTGGACAGGATGATACCTACGTGACGGCTAAACAGGTGGCTGATACCCCTTACGCGTCCGCCTATCTGAAAGTTGGGAAGGCGCCACAGGCGTTTGTCGTGCTGGCTTTTGCCGAGCAGAACCAATTGAAATGGATTGGGGCCGATAAAAACATGGTTTCGACCCGGCATGGACGTTTGGTGAAAACGCAGGGCTTCGGTGAAGACATTACCTATGTGGATAATCTGGAGCAGGATCCTCTGGCATTGGGGTTGCTGAAACCATCCACGCCGATGACATGGCAAAGCCGGGTTGAGTGGGCTCAGGTCTTCCGGGGCGGTTACGATATCCGGTCCGTGTTTCAGGCGCGTGGTAAAGAAACGATAAAAATTCTGGATACCTCGCGTGAGCTGTTGCGTTTTGATGAGCGGGTTACCGTTCTTGGTCTGAATGAATCGTACACCAATCATTACTGGCTTGATCCGAATGACGGACAGGTGGTGCAGAGCCAGCAGTATATGGGTCCGGGTATGGCGTTGGTGACGTTCACCGTCTTAAAACCTTACGTACAATAAGGGGCTGTAATGTTGGTACTCAATCGTATCGTGACCTTGTTGATGCTGGTTTCCGGCGTCGCGACGGCAGCGCAGTTGACGGTGAAATCGCCGCAGCAAACGATCGCCGTCGTTAAACTGGATGACGGTACGCGTCTTGAAAAATTTTACGAACAGATTCCCTGGCCGCAGAATATAAACTGGCAAACGGCGTTTATTTCTGATTTTGCGACTACGCAAAAAGTGCGGGCACAGGGTGATGTTCTGTTACAAAAGCTGGCGGAGCTGGAAACGCGTTGGCGCAATTCAGGGGATGGCGAACTGGCGATTTCCGCCTGGCTTCTGAGAAAAACCCTGAACCCGATCAATGTTGCCGGGCGTCTTCCAACCGATCTGGATCCTGACCGCGTGCGTGTCCATATCGAAAATAATCGTCCTCTGGTCGGGGAGTATGCCTTGTATGTGGCGCCCCATGATGACCGACTGTCACTGATTGGTCTGGTGAATACCTCCGCTGATGTGGGCGAACTGGAAACGTCGGGAAAAGTGGCGTTGCGTGCCGGGTGGTCGGTCGAGAATTACCTCTCTGGTCGACGGCGCTTGGCTGGCGCGGATAATAGCTTCGGTTATCTGATTGGGGGAAACGGCGAGTGGCGCAAAGTGCCTCTGGCGCTGTGGAACCGCCGACATATTGAGCCCGCAGCGGGTGAAATGCTTTTTATTGGTTTTAACCCTTCGGTGTTACCGCAGGAGATGTCATCACTTAACGATCAGCTTGCTGACTACCTTGCTAACCGGACTCCACTCGAATGACAAAGAACAGAAACGTTAAACTAGGCTGTCTGTCGCTGGCGATTGGCAGTATCTTGAGTGCGCAGGCGATGGCGGCGGAAACAGAACGCAGCCGTACTGAAACAAATTTGAACGCGCGTTTCCAGCCAGCCGGGGTTTCGCAGTCAGACTTCGGCGGGACGGGGCTGTTGCAAATGCCGACGGCGCGTATGGCGGATACCGGCGAATTTAGCCTGAACTATCGTGATAACGAAGAGTACCGGCGTTATTCCGTGTCGCTTCAGCTCTTTGACTGGCTGGAGGCGACGGTCCGTTATACCGATGTCCGCACTCGCCTTTATAGTAACGATCCGGATTTTAGCGGTGACCAAACTTATAAAGACAAGGGATTCGACCTTAAAGCCCGCCTGTGGCAAGAGAGTTATTGGCTGCCGGATGTTTCTTTAGGCTTCCGGGATATCGCCGGAACCGGTCTGTTTGATAGCGAATATCTGGTGGCCAGCAAGCGGCTGGGGCCATTTGATTTCACGCTCGGCATGGGCTGGGGAAATATGGCCGAAAGCGGCAATGTTAAGAATCCGGCCTGTTCGCTGAAAGACAGTTTCTGCCGACGTAGTGACAGTTTCAAAACTGGCGGCGGGCAGTTTGAAGTCGAAAACTTTTTTCACGGTCCAGCCGCGGTGTTTGGCGGCATCGAGTACCAGACGCCGTGGGATCCGCTGCGGTTTAAACTGGAATATGACGGCAATGACTACAGCCGTGAAAGCGCGGGTCGAATTAATCAGGATTCCCCCTTTAACATCGGCGCGGTCTACCGCGTAGGCGATGTTCTGGATACCACGTTATCGTGGCAGCGTGGCAATACGCTGATGTGGGGATTGACGCTGCGCACCAACTTCGACACCCTGAGACCGAATCATGTGGATGATGCGCCGCCCGTGTATGCGCCGGTACGTGATGACAAAGGGACAAACTGGCAGTTGGTATCGAAGACGCTCAATGATAAAGCCGGCTTTAAGGATGCCGACATCTACGCGGACCAAAAACAGGTCACGATTGTTGCCGATCAGACGAAATATCGTGACAGGGATCTGGCGACACAGCGTGCTGCTACGATATTAGCAAACCATGTACCGGGCAGTATCGAGGAGTACCACATTGTTCAGCGCAGCCTGCGTTTGCCGATTGCCAGTACCGAAGTGGATGCCAACGCTTTCCATCAGGTTCAGCAGGCGGCGGTTCCGCTTGGTCAACCTGAGCCGGAAACGCATCGTGAAGAGCCCGTTTCCGCGGTGCGTGGGCAGCAGGTGTGGCGTGCGGATCCCGATCGTCTGACCTACTCGCTGGATCCGACCTTAACGCAGTCTTTCGGCGGAGCTGAATCCTTCTATATGTATCAGGTCGCCCTGAGAGGTAACGCAGACTACCGCCTGAGCGACCACTGGAGCGTAGGGGGAAGCGCGACCCTGAATCTGGTGAATAACTACGACAAGTTCAACTATAAAACGCCCCCCGCGGACGGTGCGGCGTTGCCGCGCGTGAGGACCTGGGTGCGTGAATACGTGACCTCCTCAGATCTGTTGTTGACCAATTTGCAGTTAACCCGTCGGGATAATCCGGCACAGGACTGGTATACCCAGGTTTATGGCGGCTATCTGGAAATGATGTATGCGGGTGTCGGGTCTGAGGTGCTGTACCGGCCATTCGGTAAAAGCTGGGCGCTTGGCCTGGATGTGAACTATGCCAAACAGCGTGATTGGAACGACACCATGAAGATGGCCGACTACGATGTCGTCACCGGCCACCTGACCGCGTACTGGGAACTGCCGTACGTCGAGGGAGCGGTGGCGAAAGTGAGCGTGGGGCGCTATCTGGCTGGGGACAAAGGGGTGACGGTCGATCTGTCACGCCGCTTTGACAGCGGTATCGTGGCGGGCGCCTTCGCAACGAAAACCGATGTCAGTTCCAGCGAGTATGGTGAAGGGAGCTTTACCAAAGGCTTCTACATTTCCATACCGTTCGATCTGCTGTTCACCGAACCCACGGTGAAACGCGGTGCTGTCGGTTGGGTACCGTTAACGCGCGATGGCGGTCAGATGTTGCAGCGCCGTAATCCGTTGTATGGCGTCACCGATCATTGATTAACGCCATCGGTTAATCGTGAATCAACAAGCCCGTCATGGCCGAGCGCGATGGCGGGCTTTTTTGTACCCGTTTCCCTTAATCGGCGAAAGCCGCTATTTTCCCCGATAGTCACCTACGTAAATTGTTTAATTTTGCGATGGTTTGTATCTTAAATCACAACGCGCCAACCACTCCACACTCAATCTCGTCCAGAAAACGGCTTGTTATTTAACATGTTAATTGCGCATGTCGCGGAAGGCGTGGCGGTGCTTCCCCATCAATGTTTCTCGCTGGTAACGGTGAAAAAATTTTTGTCATGGTATGTTCACACTGCCAATCTCTATTATTCCTTTAGCCGTGATGGCGAAAAAATATCTTTTGAACTTCATCGTGATGTTAACAAGAGAGAACAGTCGTATGAATTTACCCATTCCCGCAATTATCTCGTTAATGATGAGCGCTGTCTGGTGTGCTCCCCTGTATGCGGCGGCCCAGAACAATCCTCTTGATATCTACCAACTCATTGAAGAGAGGATGTCGCTGATGAAGGATGTGGCGGGCTATAAAGCGCGTCAGCACCTGCCGGTTGAAGATCAGAAACAAGAGGCGCGTATTTTGAGCAAGGTACGGGAGCAGTCTTCCGCCGTTGGTTTATCTCCCCAGAGTACGCAATCGTTCTTTATTTCATTAATGAATGGCAGTAAAGCCATCCAGTATCGTTATATGGCTGACTGGCTTGCAACACCTGAAAATGACTGGACGCCCTTATCATTGAACGACTCGATTCGACCTGCCTTATTCACGATTGATGAGCAACTGCTCACCAGTATCAAGCGCTACCTTGAACATGGCGGGCATTTTACGCCCCAGCAGGAGGCCGCCTTTCTCGCTTCGATCAATGTTGAGCACCTGTCACCGAGCGACAAACGTCAGATTTATGCGGCATTAAGTCAAATTAAACCCGATAACACAGGGACGGATGAACAAAAAAGATGATGGCTTCCCCCTTCTGGCAAGGGGGCGATGCGACCATTCCGGGGGAGCGCGGCAAGACAGGTTTCGAGGGGCTCGCCACGCTTCGCGGACCGTCGGCTTCTAGGCGACATAAAAATTCGCAGCGGATCACAATAATTAATATTTGTTTTGTTTTTTAATGAAATGAAATTTTCATTTCATATACTGTCATGAGGTATCAAGATGAAGAGGATGGCTGGCCCGGCGAAGAGGCGTCACCCCGTGGCAGGCCGCGTATTTCAATATTGCCGCAGGGATCGGTCATTTTCACTTTTCCTTACGTGAAGGAGTAGATCAAATGGATACGTGTCGCATCACCATGGCGCAGGCGCTGGTCAGGTTCCTTAACCAACAGTACATCAGCATTGATGGTGAGGAATCGCCCTTTGTGCAGGGGGTGATGACCATTTTCGGTCACGGCAATGTGCTGGGTATTGGGCAGGCGCTGGAACAGGAAGCGCACCGTCTCACCGTGCATCAGGGATGCAACGAACAGGGGATGGCGCATATCGCCGTCGGGTTCGCGAAACAGCACAAGCGGCGCAAAATCTACGCGGTGACCTCGTCGGTAGGTCCGGGGGCGGCGAATATGGTGACGGCCGCCGCGACGGCGACCGCGAACCGCATTCCCGTGCTGCTCCTGCCCGGTGACCTTTTTGCCTGCCGTCAGCCTGACCCCGTGTTGCAACAGGTCGAGCAATATCACGATTTGTCGATCAGCACCAATGACTGTTTTAAACCCGTCTCCCGCTATTGGGATCGAATTAACCGGCCTGAACAATTGATGAGCGCACTGCTTAACGCCATGCGCGTGCTGACCGATCCGGCCGATACCGGCGCGGTGACGCTGTGCCTGCCGCAGGATGTGCAGGCGGAAGTCTGGGATTATCCCGCGTCATTTTTCCGCAAGCGCGTCCATCGTCTTGAACGGCGTCCGCCGGATGCCGCGCGGCTGAGCGACGCCGCCGCGCTGATTGCGCGTAAGCGTCGTCCGCTGCTGATTTGCGGTGGGGGCGTTCGTTATTCCGGCGCGCATGAGGCGCTGGCGCAGTTTGTCGAGCAGTTTGCGATTCCGTTTAGCGAAACGCAGGCGGGTAAGGGGGCGATCGTTTCATCTCATCCGTTGAACTGCGGCGGCATCGGGGTGACGGGGGGGCTGGCCGCGAATCGGCTGGCGCAGGAAGCGGACTTGATTATCGGCGTCGGAACGCGGTTAACCGATTTTACGACCGGTTCCAAGTCGCAGTTTCAGAATCCAGACGTGGAGTTTTTATTGCTCAACGTTGCCGAGTTTGATGCGCTGAAACTGGATGCGCTGCCCTTGATCGCCGATGCGCGCGTCGGGCTGGATGCGCTGACAGAACGGCTTGCGACAGTGTCTTACCGCAGTGACTGGCAGCAGGCGGTGGAACAGGCTCGCGCGGAATGGGTGCGGGAGTTGCAGCGCTTGTTTAACGTGCAGGACCGGGGGGCGTGGGTTCCGGAAGTGGTGGATGGCCTGCAAGAGAGGCTGGATGAGTATCGCCAGACATTGAACACCCGCCTGACGCAAACGCGCGTGCTGGGGCTATTAAATGAGGCGCTGGAAGACAACGCGATTGTGGTGGGCGCGGCCGGATCGTTGCCGGGGGACTTACAGCGCGTGTGGCAGGTAAAAACCCCGGACAGCTATCATCTGGAATACGGTTACTCCTGCATGGGGTACGAGATTGCCGCGGCGATTGGTGCCCGTCTGGCCGCGCCGCAGCAGCCGGTCTACGCCATGGTGGGCGACGGCTCCTATCTTATGCTGCATACCGAACTGCAAACGGCGGTGCAGGAAGGCATTAAAGTGACGGTGTTGTTGTTCGACAACGCCGGCTTCGGCTGTATCAACAACCTGCAAATGAGTCAGGGAATGGGCAGCTTCTGTACGGAAAATCGCTACCGCGATGCGGCGTCAGGGCAACTGCGCGGCGCACTTGTTCCGGTGGATTTCGCCAGGAATGCGGAAAGCTATGGCTGCAAAGCATGGCGGGTGCATGACGAAGCGTCGCTCAGTCAGGCGCTGGCGGAATCACGTCAGCACCCGGGGCCGGTGCTGTTGGATATCAAAGTGCTGCCTAAAACGATGACACACGGCTATGAATCCTGGTGGCGCACCGGAACGGCGCAGGTTGCCGACAACCCAGCGATTGAGGCGGCGGCCAATAGCGTAAAAACGGCGCTCTCCCGCGCGCGGCAGTATTAGGTGATCTCCCCTTCGTGGCGGTCTTTTAGCTGCAAATAACCTGGGTCGCCAGTAGGATGGGGGGTTACCCGGCGTCAGAAATTAGGCTGGGAGATAACAGGCTTAGGATGAGCTGCATGGATGCGGCCCAGACTTGCGTCACGTCGGACAAAAAACGTCAGGGGCGTTTCGAACAGCACTTGCGCTGGCCCGGAAGGACGAGTCCCGTTTATGGGACGAGTACTCGCGTCACTGGCGGCCCGAACAGCGGTCATGAACGCCGAAAGTACCCTGAATAAGCAATCCAACTGAAATATTCATTTCATTTTAAACCGTGGTTTCATTTTCCTTCCTGCGATGTATCAGCACCTGCCCACCCCCTTTATTTGTCCTGTATGCCGCTTCAGAAGCGCTCACACGATGTGTGATTGTGATTACAGAAAACAGCGAAGATGTCATGAAAATGTTAACTAGTGCGCAAAAATATAATTTTCAGTTTTATATAAAACTGAAATAAATGTTTTATTATTGACTATCAGGATTTGCGGTAAAAATCGGGTGATGAGGTGAGTCGTTATCCCGTCACTTTTACAGTCTGGCGTTAAACGCCACTCAGATAGCAAGGGAGCATCTATGTTTAACATCGCTTTATTGGGAGCGGGCCGTATTGGGCAGGTCCATGCGGTGAATATCGCGGCGCACAAAGAGACTAACCTGTACGCGGTGGTCGATCCCAATCCAACCAATGCCGCGACGTTGGCCGAACGTTACCACACCAAAGTACAAACGGTGGATGAAGCCATGAACGATCCAGCGGTACATGGCGTCCTGATCGCCTCCGCGACGGATACGCACGCCGATTTGATTGAGCTGGCCGCCAGAAAGGGTAAAGCCATCTTCTGTGAAAAACCGGTGCATCTGGATATTGCCCGCGTTCGGGACTGCCTGACGGTCGTCAAACAGGAGAATGTACCGCTCTTTGTCGGCTTCAATCGTCGCTACGATCCGCAGTTCCGCCGGGTCAAAACGCTGGCCGCCGAGGGCAATATCGGCAAGCTGGAATCCCTTCTGATTATTTCCCGCGATCCGTCCCCGCCGCCAGCCGACTATGTCCGCGTTTCCGGCGGATTGTTCCGCGATATGACGATCCATGATTTCGATATGGCCTGTTTCATCATGGGCGAAGAGCCGGTGTCGGTGTTTGCACAAGGCAGCAATCTGGTCGATCCGGCGATTGGTGCGGCTGGCGATATTGATACCGCGTTTGTCGTGCTGAAATTTGCCTCTGGCGCAATGGCGACGATCGTCAACAGCCGCCGTTCCGGCTATGGCTACGATCAGCGTCTTGAGTTGCATGGCGAGAAGGGTGTGCTCACCGCCGGCAATGTTCGCGAAAATATGGTTGAGCAGTGGACTGACGAAGGGTGTCTGTCTGCGAAACCTGAATATTTCTTCCTGCAACGCTATCACGCGGCCTACGCCGCGGAGTGGCAGCACTTTGTCGATGTGCTGAATGGGCGTCCGCCGGCGTGTTCCGGGGTGGATGGCGAACGTGCGCTGAATCTGGCTGATAAAGCGCTGGCGTCGCTGGCTCAGGGGCGGGAGGTTGCCGTCTAAATAGCTTCTTATATTGCCGCTCCACTTTAGTCCGGCCAGGTTGATTGCCGGGAAGCGGTAAAGCTGCATTCATAAATTGCGTTACCTGTTTCAGTAACTGTCACATGTGCCGGCACTGAAGGTGTCGCCTTATCGTTTCGTGTAACGATAGCCATAGTCGCTCTATCGGATTCAGCCACGGCGAATAGGTCGGCAGAAACAGTGGCCGGAACTGAATCGGCACCGGTTATAGCGGGCGGGCGTCTCGCCGGCGCCGTGTAACGTTTCGGCTTGATAACAATCTTGATGGCGGCGAATTGACTGAGCAAGTGAGGCATCAGCGCCTGCACGCGATCGCCGTCTGGCGTCAGCAAAGTTAATCAGGTTCTATCTGCATGAATGAAGGAAAATCTTATGACGGTTCAACTTGGTATCAATCCACTTACCTGGACAAATGACGACCTGCCTTCTCTGGGCGCGGACACGCCGCTGGAAACCTGTCTGAGTGAAGGCCGACAGGCGGGCTTCGTCGGTTTTGAATTAGGCAACAAGTTCCCGCGTCAGGCGAGCGTGCTGGGGCCGATTCTGCAAGCGCACGATCTGCGTTTAGTCTCCGGCTGGTATTCCGGCGAACTGCTTACCCGCTCGGTAGAAGAGGAGATTGAGGCGGTGCAGGGACACCTGACGCTGTTACGCGAGCTTGGCGCCACCGTGCTGGTGTTTGCCGAAGTCACGGGGGCGATCCACGGCGATCAGCAGAAACCGGTACATCTGCGTCCGCATTTTCCCGCGGAGCGCTGGGCGGAATATGGCAACAAGCTGACGGAATTTGCGCGCTATACGCAAAGTCAGGGCGTACAGATTGCCTATCACCACCACACGGGAACCCTGATAGAAAGCGCGCAGGAGGTGGATAGCTTGATGGAGCATACCGGGCCGGAAGTCGGGCTGCTGCTGGATACCGGACACCTGACGTTCGCGGGGGCCGATCCGCTGGCCGTCGCCAGACGCTGGATTCGCCGTATCAATCATGTTCACTGTAAGGACATCCGTCCGGATGTCCTTAACGACGTGAAAAACCGTAAAACCAGCTTTCTGGATGCGGTTCTCAGCGGCGTCTTTACCGTTCCGGGCGATGGCTGCGTGGACTATCCGGCGCTGTTTAGCCTACTGAAAGCGAACGGCTACAAGGGATGGCTGGTTGTTGAAGCCGAACAGGATCCGGCGGTCGCGCACCCGCTGACCTATGCGACATTGGGCTACAATAACTTGCAGCGTTTTGCCCGGCAGGCTGGATTGATCTAATCCCGGCGAATAGGCATATCGGCTTCTTGGTGAAGCCGATTCTCCAGCGCGCATTTCCGTGACGCGCGGGCGTCAGGCTTCCTCCCGCCATTGCAGCGTCCCTTCTTTCAAATCACCAATGTGGCTGGCCATCAGCTCGGCTTCCTGTTCGCTGTGCGTGACCAGAAGCGCGGTTTGTCCGGCATCGCGCAGGATATCGCGCACATCCTGCCCCAGTCGTTTACGGCTGTCAGGATCGAGGCTGGAGAGCGGTTCATCCAGCAGCAGAACGGCGGGTTGCGGCGCCAGCGCCCGCGCCAGCGCGATACGCTGCTGCTGTCCGCCGGACATCTCGTGCGGGTAGCGGTGCGCCAGCGAGGTGAGGTCGATCAGCTCAAGCAGGGCGCGGACGCGCGATTGCTGGCGATCTTTCGGCTGTTTGCGCAGGCCAAAGGCGATGTTCTGTGCGGCTGTCAGATGGGGAAACAGGGCGTAGTCCTGAAACACCATGCCAACGTTACGCTGTTCCGGCGGCAGATGCAGATGCGGACCGGCCACGCAGCGGCCATTGACGTGTATCGTACCCTGTATGACGTGTTCAAACCCGGCAATCGCGCGTAACACGGTCGTTTTTCCGCACCCGGAAGCACCCAGCAGGCAGGACAGTTCACCGGCGGCAATCTGCATGGAAAAACCGTTTAAGACGTGATGCAGGCGATGCTTGTGCCCGTAGGCCACGTAGACATTATTCAGAACGAGCATTGCGTCAGACACCTTTCCACTTCCTCATGATGATCCTTGTTTTTCCAGCGGTGTTGTTAACTGGCTGCGCGCCAGCAGTACGACGGGGAGCGTCCCGGCGATAACAATCAGCAATGCGGCCAGCGCGCCTTCTTCATAGGTGCCTCTGGCGGCTTCGGCATAGAGGACGGTCGCCAGAGTTTCGAAATTGACGGGGCGCAGCAGCAGCGTCGCCGGGAGTTCTTTCATGGCATCTGCAAAGACCAGCAGGGCGCTGGTCGCCAGCGCCGGACGCAGCAGAGGGAGGTGCACGCGGCAGAAGGTCGCCCACTCGCTTTCGCCCAGCAGCCGCGACGCCTGTTCCATAACCGGAGGAATACGCGTCAGCCCGGCATCCAGCGCACCAATGGCTATTGCCATAAAGCGAATAGCGCAGCAAACCACCAGCAGGATCCCGGCAGAAAGCAGCGGCAATCCCTGATAGCCGATCAATCCGGCGAGAAAATTATCCGTCGCCATACCGGGCGTCAGCAGGCCAATCGCCAGTACCGTACCGGGAACGGCATAGCCCAGTGAGGCGATCCTCAATACAGTGCGGCGACGTTCCGGCGTGCGATCGGTCATGGCTGAATGGCGGGCATACCACGCAATAATCAGGCTGACGAACGTGACGACAACGGTGACGCCGACGGCCAGCATCAGTGAGTTCTGCAATGCCTGTAACAGGCCGGCGGAGATCGTGATGCTGTCGCCCAGTCGTTTGGCGCTTTCCCACGCCAGAAAAAGGGAGGGGGCGATGAAACCGAGCAGGATCGGTAGTGCGGTCAGGGTGGTCGCCAGCCAGGCGCGGACGCCGGTCAGCGGCGTGGGCAGGATGCCGCGCATTTGTCGGCTGGTGCCGTAGCGCTGATTTTTCCTGCCGTAGTATTCCAGCGTCAGTAACAGAATAACCACCGTCAGCATGGTGCAGGCAATTTGTGCCGCGGCGGGGAGATCCGAGCGGGTAACCCAGGTCGTGTAAACCGTCACGGTCAGCGTATTCACGCCAAGAAATTCGGACGCGCCGATATCATTCAGCGTTTCCAGCAGCGCCAGACTGGTGCCAACGGCCAGCGCCGGGCGCGCCATTGGCAGGGCGACATGCAGAAACGTGCCCATTGCGCTCAGCCCCAGCGTGCGGGCGGCTTCCAGCAGGTGAGCCGGTTGGCTGACGAACATCGCACGCATGGTCAGGTATACATAGGGGTAGAGCACCAGACCGAGCAGCACGATCGCGCCCGGCATCGAGCGCAGGTCCGGCAGACGGAACTGGCGCGGGCTGTCGTAGCCCAGCAGGCTGCGGATGACGTCCTGAATCGGGCCGATAGGGTGCAGCAAATCAAGCCAGGCGAAAGCGACGATGTAGGTTGGCATCGCCAGCGGCAATATCAGCGCCCAGCTAAATACTCGTTTGCCGGGGAAATCAAACGCGGTCACCAGCCAGGCGCAGCCTGCGCCAATGACCATGACGAATGCGCCGACGCCGACGAGCAGAATCAGCGTGTTGAGCGCCGCATCGGGCAAGACGTAGCGCATCAGGTGATCCCAATGGCCGACGCCCGCGCCCGCGGCTAACCACAGCAGGGAAACCAGCGGCGCCAGCACGCCCAGCGTAATGAGGACGGCAGCAATACGAAGTGGAGAAAAAAAGAAGCGCGGCCGCCCGGAGGCGCCGCGCATATCTGACGAAACGGTCTTATTGATCGAATCCAACTTTGTCTACCAACTGGCTGGCCTGTTTACGGAATTTAACAATGTCGGTCAGCGGAATGCTATCCACGTTAACTTCACCAATGGTGCTGCCGATGGTGGGATCCAGCGTCACGCCCTGGCGAACCGGGTATTCATAGTTGGCCTGCGCGTAAAGCTGCTGAGCCTGTGCGGAAACCAGATATTCCATCAGCTTCACGGCCTGGTCTTTATGCGGCGCATGGCGCGCGACCGCCGCACCACTGATATTGACGTGCGTGCCGCCTTTTTCAAAGGTCGGCTGGATAACTTTGATGGCATCGCCCCATTTACGGGCGTCGGTGCCTTCTTTCGCATTCTTCATGTGCCCGACATAGTAGGAGTTTGCCAGACCGACATCACAGATGCCGCCGAGAATATCACGGGCCACGTCGCGGTCACCGCCGGTGGCTTTGCGTGCCAGATTGTTTTTCACCCCGCGCAGCCAGTCTTCGGTTTTGGCTTCGCCGTGGTGGGCAATCATGGCGGCGACCAGCGCGGTATTGTAAGGGTGTTGACCTGCGCGGATGCACGCTTTGCCTTTCCATTTCGGGTCAGCCAGGTTTTCGTAAGTGATGCTGGTCAACGGCAGTGATTTCTCTGCATACAGCACGCGGGAGCGCATCGACAGACCAAACCACTGGTTGTCTTTATCGCGCAGCGCGGCAGGGATCACGTCGGTTAATACGCTGGAATGAATCGGCTGCGTGACGCCCGCTTCCACCAGATCGATGAGGTTACCGGCATCAACGGTCATCAGCAGGTCTGCCGGCGAGTTCTTGCCTTCCGCTTTCACGCGCTCCAGCATGCCGTCTTTAATGAACACGGTATTCACCTTAACCGCCGTTTCTTGCGTGAACGCCTCAAGCAACGGTTGGATCAAGCCGGGTTCACGCGTGGTGTAGAGGGTGAGAGAGTCCTGCGCGGTGGCCGGTAACGCATAGACCATTAACAGCGAGGAGGCCAGCGCAAGCCGGCGCGCTTTTTTGCGCAGAGCAGAGAGCGTCGTGGACATGTTGTTATTTTCTCCAGAGTAATAGAATGTGTAACCTAATAAAGTTAAGCGATATTTTCGGTAGGCAACAAAAACTATATATGATAATCACTCTTGTTTGCAATCTCATTTTGCTCGGTGATTAGGCACATAAAATGGATGGCGACAGCCCTCCATCGTGCAAGGCATGACGCTATTCGCGCATTAGGAACAGTAGGATATATCGGCGCGATTATCGCCTGACGCTATGCCAGGCCTCGCTCGATGACGGTATCGGTAACGATTGTCGCTGGATTACCGCTGACCATCGACAATGGTAATCATCGCTTCTGCGATATGTTGCCGTTCTCTGCGGGCGTTTTGATAGGCGTCTGAGTGGTAGCAGGCAAGCGCGTGCTCATAATCATCAAATTCAATCACGACATGTTTGTCGTAAACCGGACCTTCAGGGGATTCAGACTGTCCTCCCCGGGCCAGAAAGCGGGCATTGAATTGTTTAAATGCCGCCGGCGCTAAATCCATATACCGTTGATATTGTTCATGGTCGTGAATGGTAACGTGCGCAATCCAGTAAGCAGCCATAGTTACTCCTGAGTGGTTAGAATACGTTTCGCCAGCGCGGCGGCTTCTGTCAGATGTTCCATGACGGCCTGTTGTGCTTCCTCTGGCGCATTTTTTTCAATCGCCGCACATATGCGTGACATCCGTTCGAAGCCTGCGACCTCACGGTCAGGGTAGGCCAGCGTCATGGCGCGCAGTCGGCTGATGCGACTGTTAAGGCGCTGCACAATCTCCCAGGCGATGGTATGTTTCGCCACCCGGAAAAGCGTTTCATAAAAGGCCTGTGACGCATCGATTCGACTGACATCATTATGTTCTCTGGAAGCCTGGGCGATTTGCTGTAACTGTTTCTGGAGCAATGCTTTATCGCTCTTTTTGGCGTTTATGGCGCAGTCCCGCGCGGCTTGCTGCTCCAGAAGCATACGAATGTTATAAATTTGTTCTGCAATCTCCCATGTCAGGATGGCGACAATGGGCCCCTTGTTCGGCAAAATATCGATTAACCCTTCTGCCTCAAGATAGCGAATCACTTCTCTCACCACGCTGCGGCTGACCCCCAGCTCCTCGGTAAGGCGACGCTCAACCAACCGGTCTCCTGCCTGAAAATAACCGGTAATAATCGCCTGTCTCACTTTCTCCAGCGCCAGTTCACGCAGAGTAACCGGCGTATTTTCGATTCGTAATGAATGGGTTTCAGCCATCAGGGCCCTCAGTGGTTCATCCAGGTTAACGTAATCAGCTCAGTATAATGCAGTCACGGCATCAGGTTGTTATCCGTGTTTGGTTATCTTGATGCCGTTGCCTGTATGGCTGCATCACGCTTCTTCGCGTGCAAAATTTCATAATTCGCTCTGGTTCACATTTTTGCAAATTGCCTATCGCCCTGACGGCAACGCCGAAGGAATTCACTCTATGTGATTGTTCGTAAATAAAAAAATTCCCGTTAATGGGGAGCAAGTTCGCACTGTTTTCATCTCTTGACAAATTGCCGTGTTTATTCACGTATTTGCTAAAAAACATCTGTTAAATCAGCCAACTGAGATTTTTGAAACCTCATGTTTATCGAGTGATGCAAACTAAATGTCATACCGTATGTTGGTATACCATATTTTGACACGTCAATTTTTATAGTGCTATACCAAGTGCGAAACAATTTTTTATCAAATTATTTACGTTTAAAGGGAGTCGTCATGCATCAGGCAATTCGTAAAACGTTAGTCACAACAGAAACGACTTACATCGATGGCGGTAAAACCGCCGCTAAGCCACTGGTCATGATTGCCGCCGCCGCGGTGATTAAAAACCCGTGGGCAGGAAAAGGGTATGTGGATGATCTATCGCCAGAGATTCGGGAACTGGCGCCCGTGCTGGGCGAATTGCTGACGGGCCTCATCATTAAGGAAGCCGGCGGCGGGCAGAATGTGGAGGCCTTCGGTAAAAGCGCCATTGTTGGTCTTGATGGCGAATTGGAGCATGCTTCGGCGCTGATCCATACGCTGCACTTCGGCAATCACTATCGCAATGCGGTGCAAAGCAAAAACTACCTCGCCTTTAACAACACGCGCGGGCCGGCTAACTCGCCAATCTTTGTTCCAATGATGAACATCAACGATGAAGGTAGCCGTGAACACTACCTGACCATGCAGTTCAACATCGGCGATGCTCCTCACTCCGACGAGATCGTCGTGGCGCTGGGGGCCGGGTTGAGCGGTCGTCCGCATCACCGTATCGGCAATCGTTATTCAGACCTGAAAGAGTTAGGCCATGATGCGAAAAACCCAGCGGCTGTCTGAATTTCATTCTCCTATGCAGGTCAGCTACCTTGAGGCTGGCGTCGGCGACCCTTTGGTGTTGGTGCACGGCGTGGGGATGAACGCCGCATCCTGGTATCCGCAAATCGAGGCGCTGAGTCAGTATTTTCGGGTTATCGCCGTCGATATGCCGGGGCATGGCGAGAGTGAAGGGTTCAGGGAAGCGGCCACGCTGCCGGATTATGTGGCCTGGCTGGCCGCTTTTCTCCGCACGCGTCAGGAAACGCGTTTTGCCGTCGCCGGACACTCGATGGGCGCGCTGATCACCGCAGGGCTGGCGATCGATTTTCCCGCGCTTGTCAGCCATGCCGTGGTGATGAGCGGCGTTTACCGCCGTAGCGAAACGGCGCGTAAGGCTGTACAGCAGCGGGCGAGGGAACTGGCCGCCGGGAACGCGCAGTTGGATTCGCCGCTGGCGCGCTGGTTCAGCGATGAGGAACATGACGTCATGCTGCGTAATCAGGTTGGCGACTGGCTGCAACAGGTGAGCCTCGGCGGTTACGCCGCCGCGTATCAGGCATTCGCCAGCGGCGATGACGTGTACGCCGATCGGTGGGGGGAAATACGCTGTCCGGTGCTGGTGTTGACCGGCGAACTGGATGCCAATTCAAACCCGCAAATGGCTCAGGCGATGGCCGCCGCCGCGCCTCACGGTCAGGCGGTGATCATCGCCGGCGCACGTCACATGGTTAATCTGACTAACGCTGGACGGGTGAATACCGAGATGCTGAATTTTTTAACCGCATCCGCGGGATGCAAGACGAACGAACTGGCAGGAGTTTCTCATGCAGACAGATAAACGCAGACAGCTGCGTGACGCGTTCGGCGCATTTATGACCGGCGTCACGGTTGTCACCAGTCGCGATAAAACGCAGCAGCCCATTGGTTTTACCGCAAATTCATTCACCTCGGTCTCGCTGGATCCGGCGCTGCTGCTGGTGAGTATTGACAAACGCTCGGCGAATTTCGCCAATTTCACCGAGTGCTCTCACTTCGCGGTGAACATTCTGGCCGAACAGCAGAAAGAGACGTCGAATATTTTTGCCTCGAAGGTAGAAGACCGTTTCGGGTTGGTCGACTGGCACGCCAGTGAAAAGGGGACGCCGATAATTGATGGCGCGTCTGCGTGGTTTGATTGCACTCTGCATCAGGTCGTTGATGCCGGCGACCACGCTATCCTCATCGGCCGCGTGGAGGATTTTGAATCTCAGGCCACAGCGGGATTGGGCTATTACCGGGGGGCCTATTTTACGCCTTATCACAACGCCGAGACGTTGATCCACCGTCTGAGCGTGGAAGTGAGCGCGCTGATCGAGTGTAACGGACACGCGATCATGGTGCAGAAAGACGGCGCCGCCAGCCTGCCGACGCGCAGCGTAGAAAAAGGAAGCGTCAGCGACACGCTGGAGGCGTTGATTGCGGAACTGGGGGTAAACGCCAATCCCGGGTTTGTCTATTCCGTCTATGAAGATCGTCAGAACAATAAGCAGCACATCGTCTTTCTTTGTCCCTTACCGACGGATACCGCGCTTACCCCGCTTCATCAGGGAGAGTGGTTCGATCTGGATAGATTATCGTCATTATCGATGCGTGATTCCGCACTGAAATCGTTGATGAATCGCTTTGTCAGAGAGAACAGCGTCGGCAATTACAGCATCTATTACGGCGATGAAATCAACGGTTCAATAAAACAATTCGCCAGCTGAAACCTATACCGGAGTACCCTATGAAACTCTCATTGTTTATCCATATGGAGCGCATCTCCCCAGATGAGCCGCAGGACAAGCTGTATCGTGAAATGATGGCGCTGTGTGAAATGGCGGATAACGCCAACATGCATGCTATCTGGACCGGCGAGCATCACGGGATGAATTTCACCATCGCGCCCAACCCGTTTATCAATCTGGCCGATCTGGCGAGTAAAACCAAAAATGTGCGACTCGGCACCGGCACGGTCATCGCCCCGTTCAACCATCCGTTGCGTCTGGCGGGGGAGGCGGCGATGACGGATATCATTACCGACGGTCGTCTTGAACTGGGGATCGCGCGGGGCGCTTACAGCTATGAATATGAGCGTATGATGCCCGGACTGAATGCATGGGACGCCGGACAGCGTATGCGTGAGCTGGTGCCCGCCGTGCAAAAACTGTGGGAGGGTGATTATGCGCACGACGGGGAATACTGGCAGTTCCCACTCTCTACCTCTTCACCGAAGCCAAAACAGCAACCTCATCCCCCCATCTGGATCGCGGCTCGTGATCCTAACAGCCATGAGTTCGCGGTCAAAAATGGTTGCAATGTGCAGGTGACGCCATTGCATCAAGGTGAAGAGGAAATTGTACGTCTGGCGGAGTGCTTCCATGATGCGCGTCAGCGGCTGGCCCCGGAAAAGCCCCTGAAGATCATGTTGTTGCAACACGGATTTGTGGCAGAAGACGAAGCTGACGCGATGCAGGCCGCCGTTGAGCTTAATCGCTTCTATAACTATTTTGGCGCGTGGTTCAAAAATGAGCGTCCGGTCAGTCAGGGACTGATTCAACCACTGACGGACGATGAGATAGCGGCGAACACCTATTATTCCCCGGAGGCCATGCGTAAAAATCTGGCCATCGGCACCGCAAATGAAGTGATTACGCGTCTCAAACATTATGAAGCATTGGGTTACGACGAATTTGCCCTGTGGATCGACAGCGGTATGACATTCGAACGTAAAAAAGCCTCATTGCAGCGTTTTATCCATCAGGTCATGCCCGAGTTTCATTAACAGGTGCCAAAATGGAATCGTTCAAACTCTTTATCGATGGTGATTTTGATTCGGGCTCTGCCACGTTTTCTTCCCTTAACCCTGCCACCGGTCAGGCGTGGGCGGAGATAGCCGAAGCGCGGGCCGATGAGGTGAACCGCGCGGTAGAAGCCGCATATCGGGCATTCAACGCGCCGGAATGGCGCGATCTGACCGCGACGGCGCGCGGCAAGATGCTGATGCGGCTGGCCGATCTGGTGGAGCAGAACGCCGATGAGCTGGCGCGTCTGGAAACGTTGGACACCGGAAAGATCATCCGCGAAACCCGCGCCCAGATCGCCTATGTTGCCGATTACTACCGTTATTACGCCGGACTGGCCGATAAGCTGGAAGGCCGGGTTCTCAGTATTGATAAAGCCGATACCGAAACCTGGACGCGGCGTGAACCGGTTGGCGTGGTGGCCGCGATTATTCCCTGGAACAGCCAGCTGTTTCTCTCTGCGGTGAAAATCGGTCCGGCGCTGGCCGCGGGCTGTACGATCGTCGTCAAAGCCGCCGAAAATGCTCCCACGCCCTTGCTGGCGTTCGCTCGGCTGATCGCGGAGGCGGGGTTCCCGCCCGGCGTCTGTAACGTCATTACCGGCTTTGCCGAGTCGTGCGGTTCCGTGTTGACGACCCATCCCAAAGTCAGCCATATCGCCTTCACCGGCGGTCCTGATACGGCTCGCCATATCGTGCGCAACAGCGCTGAAAATCTCAGTAAAACGACGCTGGAACTGGGGGGGAAATCACCGTTTATCGTGTTTGACGATGCTGACCTCCAGAGTGCGGCTAATGCGCAGGTAGCGGCCATCTTCGCTGCATCGGGACAAAGCTGTGTGGCAGGCTCCCGGTTACTGGTGGCCGAGAGCATCAAAGATCGGCTGCTGGAGAAACTGGTAGAGCGGGTTGAACGCATCAGAATTGGCGGGCCGGAAGATCCTGAAACGCAGTTCGGCCCGCTGTGCACGCTGCGCCAGAAACAGCTGATTGAGGAAGTGGTTCAGCGTTCGGTTGAACAGGGTGCGAAGGTCGTGACCGGACATTACCCTATCGATCGGCCCGGCTTTTATTATCCCCCGACGATTCTGGATTGCTCCGGCGCAACGCGGGCGGAAAGTGTCGTCCGCGAACTGTTCGGGCCGGTGCTCTCCGTCGTGACTTTCCGCGATGAGGCGGAGGCTATCCGAATCGCCAACGACACGGATTATGGTCTGGCGGCGGGCGTCTTTACCAATAACCTTTCCAGAGCTCACCGGGTTGTCCGTCAGTTACGAAGCGGGGTAGTGTGGATAAATACGTACCGCATGGTTTCCCCGCTGGCCCCGTTTGGCGGTTATGGCCTGTCAGGCCATGGCCGGGAAGGCGGGATGGAAGCCGCACTGGAATTCACCACCACCAAAACGGTATGGCTGCGTACCAGCGATACCCCCATTGATGATCCCTTCATCATGCGATGAACCTCAGCGTTACAAGGCAACGCTATGGCAGGCGTTGCCGACAGAGATAGCCCCTGATTGCCGGTGTCGTTTCCGGCGTCATGGGTTATCCCATCAAGCCAGTTTGTGTCGTAACCGGGAAGGTTAACGGCAGGCAATAACGCTAACCCTACATATAAAAAATAGATGCTTCCCTGTCGTGGAGGAGAGATAACATGTCGCAAAAAATCGTGATTGAAGATAAATCGGTGGATTATGTGCCGGAAAATGAACGCCATGGCAAATCGCGCAGCTTATTCACCTTGTGGTTTTGTACCAATATTGCGCCGCTGGCTGTCGTGACCGGGGCCATCTCCACTCAGACATTTCATCTGAATATCGCTTCAGCGTTCACCGCCATCATCGCTGGCCATCTCTTCGGCGGATTATTTCTGGCGTTAACGTCCGCGCAGGGGCCCAGAATCGGCATCCCGCAGATGGTGCAGAGCCGGGCCCAATTTGGTCGCTACGGGTCGCTGCTGGTTATTGCATTCACCACCGTTATCTATCTGGGATTTTTTATTTCCAATATCACGCTTTCCGGTAACGTGATAAATAATGTCCTGCCTGAAATACCGCTCACTCACGCGACGATTATTGGCGCGTTTGCCGCGACACTCATTGGCATTATCGGCTACCGCTTTATTCACCGTATTAACAAGATCGGTGCATGGGTTATGGGCGGGGCGCTGGTGGCCGGCCTGTACGTCATGTTTTCTCAGCCGTTGCCCGCTGATTTCTGGCAGCGCGGATCTTTCAGCCTGAATGGCTGGTTTGCGACGTTTTCTATCTGCGCCGTGTGGCAAATTAGTTTTTCACCCTATACATCGGACTACTCTCGTTACCTTCCCGCGGAGGTCGGGGTCTTCAGGCCGTTTATTTGTACCTGGCTGGGCGCATGCAGCGGTACGATTCTGGCCTTTCTGTTCGGCGTTATTGCGGTGAATAGGGTTGGCGGAGAGATTGAGGCAATGGCTGCTGTGCGTCAGGCCAGCGGTTTCCTCGGCCCGACGTTGATGGTGCTTTTTTTGCTGAATATTATTTGCCATAACTCCATGAATCTTTATGGCACGGTCTTATCGCTCCTGACCGCCGTTCAGACTTTTCGACCGGCGTGGTTGCCGGGGGCAAAAGTCAGGGTCATTGTCTCCGCAATTGTGCTGGTTGGGGGCATTTGGGTCTCTGTCGCGGCGGCAGCGAACTTCGTATCCTTTTTCCTCAACCTCATCTGGGCGCTGATTGGCGTGCTTATTCCCTGGTGTGTCATCAATCTGCTTGATTTCTATGTTGTGAAGAAACAGAACTATGATATCGACTCGATTTTCAGCGCCGACGGCGGTCGCTACGGGCTGGTCAACAAGCCTGCCTTATTCATCTATTTCGGCGGCGTGCTGATACAGATCCCGTTCGTTGAAAATGCCTTTTTCACCGGCCCTTACGCCCATGTCGTTCCCGGCGCCGATATTTCCTGGGGCATCAGCATGATTGTCACCGGCGTTTCCTATTTGTTAGTGAATAATAAGCTCCAGCGCCCGTTAACCGCGACCGGCGAGCAGCAACGCGTTCAGTAAAACGGATAGACCAACGGCGCGGTTAACTGGCGCCCTCACCATTCGCGATTTATAGACTATGATTATCAGGAATGATGATCGTTATTCATCGTTATTTTCAATGATGGAGGAAGGGACCGATGGGCTTATTAAACTTTGTGAAAGAAGCGGGTGAAAAAATTTGGGATGCCGTCTCAGGCGGCGGTCACGAAGATCAGGCCGATAAGCTGAAAAAGCATATTGACGGCCTTAATCTGCCCGGCGCAGATAAAGTCAATATTACGGTTGCGGAAGATGGAACCGCGACGGTAGCGGGAGACGTTGGCTCGCAGGAAGAGAAAGAAAAAATTATTGTTGCGGTCGGTAATGTGACCGGGATTGCTCAGGTTAACGATAATGTGACGGTGACGCAAAGCGGGACAGAGAGCCGTTACTATACGGTAAAACCCGGCGACACCCTCAGCGCCATTGCCAAAAGCGAGTACGGTTCGGCAAATGATTATCAGCGAATTTTTGAAGCCAATAAACCGATGTTGCAGCATCCCGACAAGATCTATCCGGGGCAAGTGCTTATTATTCCGAACAAGTAAGACGTGATAACCGGCATTTATTGACCAATCAGACAGCGATTTTAGGTAGGGAGTTAGCAATGGGATTACTCGATCAACTCAGTGGCGCGCTTGGCGGGCAGGCGGGTAAATCGGAACAACTTCAGGCGATAATGGGCTGGATACAGCAACAAGGCGGTATTCAGGGGATCATCGAAAAGTTCCGCAGCGGCGGTCTGGGCGAAATTGTGGCGTCTTGGCTTAGTAAGGAGAGCAACATACCGGTTTCAAGCGATCAGGTGCTTTCCCTGTTTGGTATGACGGCACTACAGGAGCTCGGCACTAAGCTGGGGATCGATCCGCAGACGGCATCGTCATTGCTCTCGCAATATTTGCCCGGCATTGTGGATGCCTTATCACCCGACGGCGAAGCGCCTGCGCAACAGGATCTGCTGTCGGAGGGAATTAACCTGCTCAAAGGTAAATTTTTCGGGTAAACGCGGATAGCGTCTTAAACCCGGCGCAGGTAAATATTCGCTGGCGGCTCAGCGGGTGAGATAGACAAAATCATCGGTGACGTCTCCGGCAAATAGCTGAGAGTAAAAAGCCTCATCAACGTTGATGAGGCTTTTTAACAGTGTTTTCCAGATAATCAAGGGATTCTATCTTTTGATGGGGACCTGCAGATTGCTGATAGCGGGGAGCAGGTCAGAATAGGGATTTATTATCTCTGAATATCATTGAAATCGATTAGAAAAATCCTAAAAAAATGGCTAAGCTACTTGAATTCTGACGTTGAATACCTTTGTTACATCATAGACTGGGTATGCAATGATGATCTCAAGGAACCTATGGAATCCCAGCCATGAATGATAACGATAATTCACTATTTAAGAATAATAATCTTTCTCTTCAACAAAAATTAGAACGAGCTCGCATGGAGCTTCTTGACTTATCTGCGCGCAATAAACTCCTCAATATACCTCGGTCTAAGACTGCCAAACTTTTAGAAATCATTGATGAAAGGTCTACTGAGGTCTATCGTCTGCTCGTTAAAGAAGGAAAAGCGCTTACTTTTCTTCCGGGACGTGCAGGCAGAAAAGGGGAATTAGTTGATGATGAGGAGATGGAAACCGGGTCGGATGATGTTGACGTAGATGAGAGATTACTCATTTTTGATGACGATGTTGAGCCAAGTGCCATCCGAGCTGAGCATCAGGATACAAAATTGCAAACAAGGTTAACGCCGCAAGGTTTGCAGAAAAGATTATTGGATCTTTATCATGATTCGAGAACGTTAGAAGAAGAACAGGGAGTAAATATACTTTATCTGACATTAGGAACCTTAAAATGGATTGATCCTAATAATAAAGAAAACATCAGATATGCGCCTTTGATCCTTATTCCAGTCTCTCTTGAACGTGGAAACGTTGGTGAAAGATTTAAACTGCGTGCGAGACAAGATGAAATTATTGAAAATCTTTCACTGGAGTCTTATCTCCAACGAACGCATGAAATCTTATTGCCTAAGATCAATACGGATGAGGAGTTAGATCTTTCTAGATATATTGATGAAGTTTCTCAGGCTGTGCAGATAAAACCTGACTGGGGGGTTAAGGAAAACGATATTACTTTGGGTTTTTTTTCCTTCGCTAAATTCCTAATGTACCGGGATTTAGACCCGGAAAACTGGCCTGAGGACGACAATATTACAGATCAACCTCTTATACAGTCTCTTATGGTTGATGGATTTAATGAAAAAGATGAAAGACTCTCGGATGATGCGCCGATAGATCCTTTCATTCTTCCGAAAGATATGCTCCATATTATGGATAGTGACACCTCCCAAACTCTTGCTATCCACGATGTTCGTCAAGGAAAGAACCTTATTATTCAAGGGACTCCGGGTACAGGTAAATCTCAGACGATTGCAAACATTATTGCTTCTGCTGTGGCTGACGGTAAAACGGTCTTGTTTGTCGCGGAAAAAATGGCTGCTCTAGAAGTGGTTAAACGTCGTCTCGACCATGCTGGTGTGGGGGATGCATGTTTAGAGTTACACAGTAATAAGGCAAATAAAAAAGTCTTCCTGGAGGAATTAAAAAGGGTCTGGGAGCTGGGTTCTCCAAGGGGAGAATTTCCAGAAACCTTAGTTGAAAATTTAACGGATGCTAGGGATAGGCTTAATGCCCACCCAGCAAGGCTGCACAAAATATATCATCCTTCCTCTTTTACTCCCTATCAGGTTATGGGACATCTAGTCCGATTACGTCAGTCAGGCCAAGCTCCTACAGATTTTAGTCTCAAAAATTTTGAAAATTGGAATGCCAATGATCTTGAGAAACGTCTTGATCTCGTAAAAGAGATCGTTGAGAGAATTCGGGATATTGGCGTGCCAGATCGGCATCCGTGGAGTGGTGTTGGTCTTGAACAGATTTTACCAATGGATGTGGAAAAATTACTCCCACGTTTGCAACAGCTTGAAGACGATGTTGACCGTCTCACTACTGATATTGACTGTCTGTCGGGCAAACTTGAGGTGACTCCTGTACCAGATATATTCTCTTCAATTAATAAATTAGTCGAAGTTGCGGAATGTATTAATAAATCACCTGACTTATCAGAGAAAGCTCTTACTTCAACTGTCTGGCTCGATGAAGCGTCCGAAATTAAGAGACTTATTGAATCTGGTAATGAATATCAGCGAACCCGGTTAGATCTTGAAAAGGACATCATCTCCGAAGAAATTGAAACGCCAGTAACGGAACTTGAAGAGGCGCTGGCAACTCTTCCTAGGGATTTCCAAGTAAGCGGTTTTACCGCTGCTTATTCTCTGGCAAAACCCTTAGCTAAATTACGGCTCGATGCAGCCCGCTTACATGAAAAAGTTGGTACTCAGGAAGGATATTACACCGTTCAGGAAATAGAACGTCTCATTGCTTTGGGTGAAAGAATTGCAGCGGCCCCTAACGCCAGTCCCGATGCATTTATTGCATCAGTATGGGATCATGGAGTAGAGAGAGCAGCTGAACTTGTTCAGTCAATTGCTTCTTTCAAATCGATTAGTGGATCAATTGATTCTAAAATCAATCAGGTAGCCTGGGATACAGATGTTCTGGAAGCCCGAAATCTTTTGGCGAGCCATACTGGCGTCTTCCGTTACCTTAGCGGAAACTGGAGAAAAGCAAAGGCTCTTGTTGGTTCTTTACTGAGCGATCGTTCTATGTCTGTTGACCAGCAATTGGTGTTGCTGGATGAGTTAATTAAGGCGCAAGCAGAGAGGAAAAAAATCCAGGAAGGCAATGACTTTGGCCAATCTGCTTTTGGTAGCGATTGGCGCGGTGAAAAAAGCGATAGTTCTTCTTTAATGGCATTAGTTGAATGGATGAGAACGCTACGCGGAGTGGGGACTGAAGCCAGATTATTAGCCAGCCGGCTTATCGATCGTGAAGGCGTTAAGCTTCGTGCGCAGCAACTGAATCAGCTGTTGCTGCAGGTTCGGGTACAGTTAGACGCACTATGGAATGCGTTTGGTTTTTCACCTGAGGAGCATTTTTCCAATCAGGTATCTATAACCCGTGTATCACTCATATTCATTGAAGAAAAAATTCAACAGCTTATTAATATAGATGAGCAATGCGCTCGTGTAATGGTTGTCCCCCCCGCTCAAATCAATGAGCGTATCCAACTAATTATGCGTATGATCGATCTACAGAAACTCATTGCAGAAATACGTGCACGGGACCAGCTCGCTAAAAATGCTTTTGATGAACGTTGGAAAGTGTTGTTATCTGACTGGGATTATCTGGAGCAGGCTTATGCATGGCTGGAAGAAAATAGTGCATTGCGTTTTGTAGCTGCAAAACAGGTAAATAGACAAGAAACGGCTCAACATGCACGAGAAACATATCTATTCAGCCAACAGATTATGACTGAGCTTGAAAAAATTGCAGAAGAGTTAAGAGGAACTATAGAAAATCTTTTCGGTTCAGCATCTGAAAAATTAAAGATATCGACTGCACGAGAGAAACTTAAAGCATGGATTACGAATTCAGAACAACTCTCTAAATGGGTTGCTTATCAGCATCGCATAACTCAGGCTAGAAAATATGGGTTATCTGAGGTAGTAGAGAAACTGGCTAGTGGGGGGCTTGCGCTGGATTCTGCTATTTCAGCCGTAGAGCGCACCTATTTTGAGTCGTTACTTAAAATTATGGCTCATGAAGAACCTGATTTAGTTCGTTTTGATGGCGAGCTTCACTCTCGTCAGGTCAGGGGATTTGCAGAGCTTGATCTTAAACGCATTAAAGCAGCAAGCCTTGAAGTTGTCCGTGCCCACCATAGGCAAATCCCCGCCAGGAACGGAGGCGTGGGTCCTGTTGGGGTTCTACGTTCTGAAATGGTGAAAAAAAGAGGTCATTTGCCGATTCGTCAGCTAATGCTAAAGGCTGGCGTGGCTATTCAGGCATTGAAGCCGGTAATGATGATGAGTCCGCTATCGGTAGCCCAATTCCTTATCCCCGGAAAACAAAAATTCGATCTTCTTGTCATGGATGAAGCGAGTCAGATACAGCCAGTTGATGCTATCGGCGCGATTGCTCGCTGCAATCAGGTTGTTGTTGTTGGTGATGAACGACAGCTTCCTCCAACACGATTCTTCGCAAAAATGACAGAATCGGCTGATAACGATGATGATGAAGTATCTCAGGTCTCTGATATAGAGAGTGTTCTGGGCTTATTTGTTGCCAGAGGTTTATCTCAGCGTATGTTGAGGTGGCACTATCGCAGCCGCCATCAATCATTAATTGCGGTATCAAATAGCCAGTTCTATGAAAATAAACTTTTTATCGTACCGAGTCCTTACACTCAGGAAGCAGGTATGGGGCTGCAATTCCATTACATTCCTGATGGTGTGTTTGAATCAGGCGGTAAGGGAACGAATACTGTCGAAGCTAAGGCTATTGCTAAAGCAATTATGGAACATGCCCGTAAATATCCTGAACAATCGCTGGGTGTTGCAACATTTTCTGTTTCTCAGCGTAAGGCTATTCAGGATGAACTTGAGCTATTACGACGCCTGAACCCTGATCTGGAAGAGTTCTTTAGTGCTCATCCGAGTGAACCTTTCTTCGTTAAAAACCTGGAGAACGTGCAGGGTGATGAACGTGATGTGATTATGATTTCTGTTGGATATGCCAGAAATGCGCAAGGGTATATTGCAATGCGTTTTGGTCCTTTAGGTGCGGAGGGCGGTGAACGACGGTTGAATGTCCTTATCAGTCGAGCTAAGCGTCGATGTGACGTTTACGCTTCCA
Source organism: Samsonia erythrinae (assembly GCF_004342665.1). Classification (GTDB taxonomy): domain Bacteria; phylum Pseudomonadota; class Gammaproteobacteria; order Enterobacterales; family Enterobacteriaceae; genus Samsonia; species Samsonia erythrinae. The sequence continues at coordinate 560,811 of NZ_SMBY01000001.1, forward strand.
TTACGGATGAAGATATCGATTTGGAACGAGCAAAAGGTAAAGGCGTATTTGCCTTCAAACTCTTCCTGCAATATGCACGCACGGGACGAATATCGATGGCTCAGCGTACAGAAAGAGAAATGGATAGCGTGTTTGAAGAACAAATCGCTGATGCGCTTCAGAAAGCTGGCTATCAAGTCCATCCTCAGGTAGGTATTGCCGGATTCTTTATCGATTTAGCTATCGCTGACCCAGATATGCCGGGACGATATTTAATTGGTATTGAGTGTGATGGCCGTGCTTACCACTCATCGCGCTCAGCTCGCGAACGTGATCGTCTGCGTCAGGCTGTACTGGAAGATCATGGGTGGATTATCCATCGAATCTGGAGCACTGACTGGTTCCATCGTCCTGAAGAACAGCTAGAGCGCACGCTTCAGGCTATAGCATCCGCTAAAAAAGAGTTGTCAGAAAGGACGGAACAATTACGACAGAGGGCGCGAGCAGTACCTGTTGAGATTGTTACTGTCGATAGGGGACCAGTTGTTGAAATAGGGCTTGTCGATTCAGATAATTCAAACGAATCGGAGAATATCTATGTGGAGGCGACCCCATCCGTTAATATGGGTTACGAATTACATGAAACTCCTTTGGGCATTCTCAGCGAAATGGTTGAACAGGTTGTTGAGGTGGAGTCTCCGGTACATGTGAGCGAGGTTATAACCAGATTACGAACTGCCTGGGGATTACAACGTGCTGGAGCTAGAATTGAGGCCATTGTTAACAGGGCCATTAATCTGGTATGTAATAAAGGTGACATTCTTCAGGATGGTCAATTTTTAATACATCAAAAGTCAAAAATTATTTTGCGGAATCGACAGAATGTTCAATCATCGGGATTACGTAAATCTGAGATGTTGCCTCCTCAGGAAATAGCTGTGGGGATTATCGACGTTGTGAAAAATAATTTTGGAGCCACGGAAGAGGAAATAGTGATGTCTATTTCCAGATGTCTTGGATTTAAAGCAACAAGTGGAGCTTTACGTAAAGTAATTACAGATGTAATTGAACAACTTCTCTTTAAAGGTATTCTTCTAAAAGAAGATACACTAATCGTTGAGAATAAAGAAACCATTACAGAGTAATTTTTTTAGGATGGACTCAAAGTATATTTTGAGTCCATCCTTTACTGAAAGTATTAGATGGTTTTGAATCGCCACATGTTTCGTAGATATTTCTAAGTCAGTTAAAGTGACTTAGAAATAACCTTTGAAGTTAATTATTAAAAATAAAGTGATAAATTTCCGTTTTTTGATTATGGGCAGTCATCCTGTTACCCGAACTCAATCTTTTCCTGCGCCACTTCCAGTGGCCGGAAACAGATGTTTAGACGCTTGACTCGAAAATTATCATTAAACGACTCGTATATTAATTATTAATCAGGACGAGGCGCGCACGACAGGCGTCCGCCGCTGCCGCTGGTCGCACCACAGGGTGAAGATCCCCGCCAACGCCACAATCCCCGCGCCTATCAGCGTTGACGAACCGGGCAGGCTATTTAAGAACAGGTAGCCAATCAGCATCGACCAGACCAGCGTGGTGTAATCAAACGGCGCCAGCAGCGAGGCGTCGGTAAAGCGCAGGCTTAGCGTCACCAGAATTTGCGCCATGCCGCCGAAGAAACCGCAGCCTACCAGTAACAGAATCTGGCCCGGCGTTGGCCGAGCCCAGCCGAACAGGCTGGTTGCCAGACCAATCAGGGTGGTCATCAGCGAGAAATAAAAGACGATAGCGCCGGGTTTTTCAAGGCCGTTGAGAAAACGGATCTGAATGTTGGAGGTCGCGGTGCAGAGCGCGGCCAGCAGAGCGAATACGACGCCGAGGGCCATCCCGGATTGAAGCTGGCCGCCGGCGAACAGGGAGCCGCTGGCGGTTAAGCTGGCGGAGAGCATAAACAAGATGCCGGAAAAGCCGACAATCACCCCCAGCCAGCGGGAAAAACGCACCCGCTCTTTTAACAGCAAGGCCGCCATGATAACGGTGAATAGCGGCGCGGCGTAACTCAGGGCGGTGGCGTCGGCGAGAGAAATCGACACCAGCGCCAGATAGTTGAAATACATTCCGCCGGTACCGGAAAGGCCGCGAATCAAATGACCGAAAAGATTTTTGGTTTTAATGCTCGCTAGCACGTTGCCTTGAATTTTTAACCAGATGAGCAGGGGGATCATGGCGATAAAGGAGCGGAAAAAAATCACTTCACCGGTCGGGATCGCGCCCTGCAATCCTTTGACGCAGGCCAGCATTAACGTCGCGCACAGCGCGGAGAGTATTTTTAGATAAATCCCAAGTCGGGCATTCATGTGACTACCTTTGCTTAACGGTTGCGGAGGGCGCGGCGTGGATGTGGCTCATGGCGTTACAGTAGAGGGAACGGCGGCTGGGGGGATAAGATAATTTTGTTCTGTCAGGATAATTTTTGCTTATTTCCCCGCTGGGGCCGTCATATAAATCCCCTATCACCCGACAGCGTTTCCCTCTTACCCAGCGCGTTAACAATGCCGATATAGTCGCAATAAGTGGTTAGTCATACTGGCGCAACGGATAACCTCTTACCGGGCGTCGGTATTCTTTTATCCAGACCGAGGGGAAACAAGAATGAAACTGAAGCGAAATGCGAGTTTAGCACTGGCTCTGACGCTGGCATCGGTGTCCGGCGTCGCGTGCGCCGACATGCTGGCGGATATTCATGCGCGCGGTGAGCTGAAGTGCGCGGTCTATTCCGACGTGCCGCCGTTTTCTGCCCCGGATCCGCAAACTCGCCAACTGGTCGGGATGGACGTCGATCTCTGTCATGCGCTGGGTAAACAGATGGGCGTCAAGGCGCGTCTGGTTCCGACCTCCGTAGAGGCGCGAATCGCCGTCATCGCTACCGGGCGCGCCGACGTGCTGATTGCCAACCTTGCCTACACCAAAACGCGTGGCCGCCAGATCCAGTTCAGCGATCCCTATTACGTCGCGAAAGAGATGCTGCTGGTTAAAGAGGCGAACGCCGATAAAACCCTCGACGATTTCAAAGGTAAGCGCATCAGCGCCACTAAGGGCACCACCTCGGAACAATCCATCGTGCTGAAGGGCGGCAAGCCGGTCACGTTTCAGGATGCGGCTTCGGCTTTCCTGGCCCTTGAGCAGAATAAAGCGGTGGGCTTCGTCACCAACACCATGACCGGTATTAAAATGATCGGTCAGGCGAAAAAGGATGGCATCAATCTGGCGATGATTAAGGAACCGATGGCGCTTGAGCCTATCGGTGTGGGGATGAAGCTGGGCGAACCGCAACTGCTGGCCAGCGTCAACGAAAGCCTGAAGATAATGGATAACGACGGGACGATCGACAAGATCTGGGATACCTGGATTGGGCCGGATACCGAGTACAAAATGGTCCGCGAAGAACGGGTGCAGCCGTTATCCAGTCTCAAGTTCGAACCGCTGGAATAAGTATGACGCCGACATCAAAAGCCTTGTTACCGGAGCGCCGCGTGGAGGTTCACGCTGACGCCCCGGCGCGGATCTCCATGATGGGCAGCCGGGCCTGGCTGATCGAAGCGCCCGGCGCTTTCGACCTTCCGACACAGCGGCGCATCTGGTCGCTGGCGCAGAGTCTGACGCAGTGGCCGGAGGTGGCGTCCTTGATCCCCGGCGTGACGAATTTACTGGTGTTGCTACGCGATACGCCGGAGGAGCCGATGGCGGTGGAACGCCGCCTGCACGCCAGCTGGCTGGAGGCACAGGCGCTCGATGTTCAGGGGCGGCAGATTGATATCCCGGTGTGCTACGGCGGGGAACACGCCACCGATCTGGACGCGGTTTGTCGCCACACCGGTTTTTCCGCCCGGGAGGTCGTTCGTCGTCATTCGCAGGGGCGGTACACCGTGGTTGCGCTCGGCAGCGCGCCGGGGTTCGGTTATTTACACGGTCTGGATCCGCGTTTGGCGACGCCGCGTAAAAAAGTCCCGTCGCTGAATATGCTCAAAGGAACGGTCACCATCGGTGGGCCGCAGGCGGGTGTCTCGGTGCTGACCGGGCCGAACGGCTGGAATGCCATCGGTTACGCGGAAATTGAGGTGTTCAATCCTTATGCCGCCATGCCCGCACTGATGGCGCCGGGCGATATCATTCGTTTTCTGCCTGAGAGGGTTGAACTGTGATTGAGATTGAGCAAAGCGCATCGCTAAATACGATCCAGGATTTAGGCCGCCCGGCGTGGCGTCACCTTGGCGTCTCAGTGAGCGGCGTGATGGATCCGCTGGCGCTGCGCGCCGGCAACACGCTGTTGGGAAACGAGGAAAACGCGGCGGCAATCGAAGTACAGATGTTCCCTTTCCGCGTGCGTTTTTTGGCGGACACCCACATTGCGCTCACCGGCGCCGATTGCCGGGCGAGGCTCGACGGCGTCGATCTACCTGCCTGGTGGGGCTGCGCGGTGCGCAAAAGTCAGGTGCTCGAACTGCGCTTTCCCCGTCGCGGCGCGCGCGGTTATTTATGCGTGGCCGGGGGCATTGATGTCCCGCTGGTGCTGGGGTCGCGCAGCACCGCCCTGCGTGGCGGCTTCGGCGGATTAGAAGGACGGCCATTGCAGCGCGGCGATGTACTGCCCTGCGGGGCGTGGCAGGGCGCGTCGCTTCCGGCGTCGGGGATCGGCATCGTGCCGCCGGAAATCGCCTTAAACGCTTTTTTCCCCTGTAATGCGCAGGGCGACGTGCAGATCCGCGCGATCCCCGCCGGCGAGTACCCGCTGTTTGCCGCCGACGCGCCGCGCTTCTGGCGCCAGACGTGGAAGATCTCGCTGCACAGCAACCGTACCGGCTATCGTCTGACGGGGGACCCCATCCAACCCGCCGAAACGGTTGAACTGCGCTCCTACGGCCTGCTCCCCGGCATCGTTCAGGTTCCGCCGGCCGGCGAACCGATTATCCAACTGAGCGATGCCAACACGGCGGGAGGGTATCCCAAAATCGCCTGCGTGATTGAAGAAGACCTCTGGCGCCTGGGCCAGTTGCAGGCAGGTCAATCCATTCAACTGGTACAGTGCGATACGCATACCGCCATCGCGGTGCGACAGGCGATTGAACGCTGGTTGCAGCGTCTGCGCGCCAGCATCGCGCCGTTGACCAGCGTTGTCGCGTTATAAGGAACTCAGCATGAAAATTGATGTGAACTCCGATATGGGAGAAGGTTTTGGCGTTTATCAACTCTGTGATGATGCGGCGCTGATGAATATTGTCTCTTCCGCCAACATTGCCTGCGGTTTCCACGCGGGGGATCCGGCAATCATAACCCGGATGGTGCGGCTGGCGAAGGCGCGCGGCGTGGGCATCGGCGCTCACCCCGGTCTGCCGGATCGGCAAGGATTCGGGCGCAAAGAGATGGCGTTCTCTGACGAGGAGATCGTCCAGCAGGTGATTTATCAGCTTGGCGCGCTCTCCGCCATTGCTCGCGCCGAGGGAACCCATGTTGCCCACCTGAGCTTTCATGCGGCGATGGGGAACCGGATTAACCGTGACGACGCGCTGGCGCTACAGGTGATGCAGGCGGTTGCCCGGATCGATCCGCGGCTGATTATCTTCTGTCAGCCGGACACCATTATCGAACGGGCGGCGCAGGCGGCGGCGTTGCCGACGCTGACGCTGTTTCTGGCCGACAGGGCCTACGACGATGACGGACAGCTGGTGCCGCGCGGCATTGCCGGTTCGCTGATCCAGGAGGAGGCGGCGGTACGCGCCAGAGTGCGCCAGTTTCTGCAACAGGGGACGGTAACGACCTTTCACGGCAATACATTGCCGGTGCGTGCGCGTTCGATTCTGGTGCATAGCGACACTCCGGGTTCGCTGGCGCTGGCGGCGCGGGTACGCAGCGAGATTGAAGCCTGCGGGGCGACGGTGGCGTCGGCGACGGAGGTGCTGGCGCAGTAAATTAACCTATCGCGAGGGGCGCGAAACCGCGCCCCGATCCCCGTCTGCTCTCCCTGTGCATTTCCGACTTCCCTTATCCTTCCCGCCCCCGTCCGCGACGCCTTTGCGTATTGTGGCGTCATGCGTTGGTCAATCCCGAAGACCGGGCGCATGCGTCTGTGTGCGGATAAAAAAATGCCTGCCGGTTATACGGCAGGCATTTCAGAGGGGTGAGTGCGCGAAACCTGCGCACTGACGCTTAACGGCAACCGGCGCAGAAGGCGGCGAGCCGATCGCAGCCGGTTTGCAGTCGCGCCATGCTGGTGGCGTAAGAGAGGCGGATATAGGGGCTCATGCCGTAGGCCGCACCCTGTACCGTCACCACATGCTGCTCTTCGATCAGCGCCATCACGAAATCGGCGTCATTGCTGATGAAATGCCCGCCGGCGCTGGTCTTACCGATAAACTCCGCGATGTTAACGAACAGATAGAAAGCGCCCTGCGGCTTATGGCAACGCAGGCCGGGAATTTCGGCAAGGCGGCCGAGAACGTAATCGCGGCGCTGGCGATAGATTTCCGCCCGCTCAGCCAGCAGATCCTGCGGGCCGTCAAGGGCGGCGATGGCGCCGGCCTGCGACAGCGTCGCGATGCCGCCGCTGTTTTGCGTATTAACGTTGCTCATGGCCTGAATGAGCGCGGACGGGCCGCCGCAAAAACCCAGCCGCCAGCCGGTCATCGAGTAGGCTTTTGAGACGCCGTTCACCGTCAACACGCGATCGTACAGCCGCGGCTCCACCTGTGCCAGCGTCCAGAATTTCACGCCGTCGTACAGCAGATGCTCATAAATATCATCGGTCATGATCCAGAGCTGTGGATGGCGCAGGAGCATCTCACCCAGCGCCTGAAGCTCGGCATGGGTCGCGACGGATCCGGTCGGATTGCTGGGATAATTCAGCAGCAGCCATTTGGTTTTCGGGGTAATCACCGCTTCGACAGCCTGCGGCAGCGGTTTAAAGCCGTGCTCTTCGTGGCAGCTCACCGGAACCGGCGTCCCGCCGGCGAAACGAACAATATCGGCGTAACTAATCCACGAGGGTTCGGGGATGACCACTTCGTCGCCGGGATTAATCGTCGCCATCATGGCGTTGAAGATAATTTGTCGGGCGCCGCCGGCGGTCAGGATCTGGCTGATGTCGTAGCGCAGTTCGTTATCGCGCAGAAACTTCCGCTGAATAGCGGCGCGCAGCGCGGGGGTGCCGTCTGTCGGCGGGTAGCGGGTATCTCCGGCGCACGCCGCGGCGTAGGCGGCATCGATCACATGGGGCGGCGTGGGAAAGTCCGGTTCGCCGGTCGAGAGACCGACGACGTCGATTCCCTGCGCGGCGAGATCGCGCGCTTTTTGCGTCATGACGACGGAGGCGGAGACGGTAACATGTTTGAGGCGGTCGGCGATATCAGGCATGGGGCAGCGGTTCCTGGTTACAAGGTCAGCACACCCGCACGCGGCGCAGAACGATCCGCCGCGTGCGGCGAGAGGGGGTCAATACACGCCAACCAGCATAGAGCGGGAAAAAGGCGAGGGGCTAATAGCGCTTTGTTGTGGGGACATAACCCAATGCGATGACTGACGAGGAACGTTCTCCTGACGGCCTGCGGACGGTCAGGGCGTACTGACGCGGCGCTGCCCCTTGACGGTGCAAACGCACGGGCGATGGAGGACAAACGGCCCGCCTATGCCGCGTTACCGGCGGTCTGCGGGGGCTTTGTGGTTATGGCATTGATTTTGCTTGTCATAGGCGTATGCATTGATAGGGGACTGCTACTATGAATCTTCGCCGCCTGAAATATTTCATCAAAATTGTCGACGTCGGGAGCCTGACGCAGGCCGCTGACATTCTGCACATCGCCCAGCCCGCGCTCAGCCAGCAACTGGCGACGTTGGAGGGCGAGGTCGCTCAGCAGCTATTGATTCGTACCAAACGCGGCGTGACGCCAACCGACGCCGGGAAAATTCTCTATACCCATGCTCAGGCGATTTTGCGCCAGTGCGCTCAGGCGCAGAGCGCCATTGACGGCGCGGGACTGGCCCTGAGCGGACAGGTTTCCGTCGGACTGGCGCCGGGCACCGCCGCCCAGCAACTGGCGATCCCGCTGTTGACCGAAGTGCGGCGCCAGCATCCGGGGATCGTGCTCTATTTCAATGAGAACTTTGGTATGACCCTCAGCGAGTTAATCATGAGCGGACGGATGGATATGGCGGTGATTTACGGTGACCGTGATATTCATGGGCTGCGTTTTCTGCCGCTGATGAAAGAGGCGCTCTTTTTCGTCTGTCCGCACGCGCTGGGACATCCCCGTCGTGAAATTCCTCTGGCGGAGGTGGCCCGCTACGATCTGTTCCTGCCGCGCATTTATAACATTATGCGTAAAGCGGCGGACGACGCTTTTACGCAGGCCGGGCTGAGCTACCGGGTGAAGTGCGAAATCGAATCGCAGACGACGCTTAACGCGGCGCTGGCGGCGGAGCTCGGCGGCACCATCATGCCGGAATCCGCGGCGCGCGCCATGCTCCAGCCCGCCAATGCCTGGATGGCGAGGATTGTCGACCCCGATGTGCTCACCTCGCTCTCTTTCTGTATGTCCGACCATCTGCCGCTTTCGCAGCCCGCGGAGGCGGTGAAGGGCGTGTTGCTCTCTCTGATGGCACAGCGGACCGAGGACAATCGGCCCTTAGCGCTGGTGGGATAATAAGTCTCCCTTATTACCTCAAAGCGAAACCCTCTTATCCGCTCGTCCGATACCCGCGCTAGAGTCAATGCTCTGGCGCGTGGCGCTGCCGCGATCTGACCCTTGCGCGATGGAATCATGATGGAAAAACAACAGATAGCCCTGAAGGACGTGCGCCAACTGGCGCAGAAGATGCACAACGCCGGACTACGGGAAATTGAGTGGCGCGGCGCGGACTGGTCGGTTCGCCTGCGCTATCCCGGCGTAAAAACGACGGCCAAACCGCCTCAGCTTCCGCCGCCAACGGCGACCGAAACCCGCCTGCTGCCGGTGTGTTCCCCCATGCCGGGACGCCTGCTGCTGAGCCACCCCAGCCAAGGGGAACCGTTCGTCAGCGAGGGGAAGCATATTGAGCCGCACGATATCCTCGCGCTGGTGCAGGTCGGGCCGCTCTATTTGCCGGTGCGCGGCCCGGTGGCAGGGACGATCGCACGCGTTGTCGCAACCGCGGGGAGCCGGCTGGAGTACGGCAGCGAGATCGCGCTGCTGCTGCCTGTGGACGCCGACTGCGTGACGTTATAAGGGCCCCTTATCGGGCCAAACTATTTATGTCTTATCCCCTGTGGAGATAACTGCATACAGTCAGAAAAACAACGTCAAAGGCAGATCGGTCTGCCGCAACAGGAGAAGCACATATGCCATTTTCAGATTATAAAGTGGCCCTGGTGACCGGCGCTTCCGCCGGGATGGGTGAAGCGATTGTCGAACGCCTTTGTCAGGAAGGGATTGTCGTCCACGCGGTGGCGCGTCGTCACGAACAGTTAGCCGCCCTGGCGGACAGAACCGGATGCATTCCCCACGCCATCGACGTCGGCGATCTCCCGGCGCTCACCGCGCTGTGCCGCGATCTCCCGGTTGATATTCTGGTGAACAACGCTGGCGTTTCGCATCCGGGATCCATTCTCGATGCGGATGCCGACCGGGTGAATACCCAGGTGGATGTCAACCTGCGCGCCGTGCTGCACCTGTGCCGTCTGCTGGTGCCGGGAATGGTGGCGCGCGACTGTGGCCACGTCATTAATATCACCTCCATCGCCGCGATTTATAACTTCAACGGCAACTCTATCTATCACGCCACCAAAGCGGGGGTACACGCGCTGTCGCGCCAGCTGCGCGTTGATTGCTACGGCAAGCGGGTGCGGATCACCGAAATCTGTCCGGGGCGGGTGGCGACGGAGATTTTCGGTAACGTTTCCGGCGACCACGAAGACGCGCGCCGCCGCTTTATCGACGGATTCGAGCTGCCGGAGGCACAAGACATCGCCGACTGCGTGGCCTTTGCGATTGCTGCGCCGGTGGCGGTCAACATAGGGAATATTGAGATCACCCCGACATTGCAGGTGCCCGGCGGACTGTCCACGATGCGTCCCGGCGAGCGCGAATCCTGAGTGACGACAAGCGAGGAGGGAATATGGTACTCGACTTCAGTCACGTGATGACTGGCCGCTACGGCCAGATGATTCTTGATGGCACCGTCGTCACTCTGGAACTGGCGTTGGGCGCATGGCTGCTCGCCATGTTGATTGCGCTGGTGTTGGTGATGATCCGCCTGAGCAACAAGCGCTTCGCGCAGCTGCTGGTGGCGGCTTACGTTTCCTACCATCGCAACGTACCGACGCTTATCCAACTGATGATGTGGTATTTCGCGATCCCGACGCTGTTGCCCGAGTCGTTGCAGATGTGGGTGAACGAAATGAATGCGGAATTTCTGTTTTCGCTGGTCGCGCTCGGACTGTGTCAGGCGGCCTACTTCTCTGAGGATATTCGCAGCGGTCTGCGCGCCATTCCCGCCGGGCAGAATGAAGCGGCGAGAGCGCTGGGAATGGGGTATCTACGCGCCATGTGGCTGGTGATGCTGCCGCAAGGGATCGGCAACGCGCTGCCGTCGGTGATTAACCACACCGTGCTGCTGTTCAAAAATACCAGCCTTGCCATGGTGATTGGCGTCGCCGAATTGACTTACGTCACGCGCGACATTGAAAACCAAACCTTCCGCACCTTCGAGGCTTATGTGGTGGCGACAGTGGGCTATCTGGCCTTCTCTTTGCTGCTGATGGGGGTGGGGGCGCTGCTGGCACGCCGCTTTCAGCGCGCGTATGCGAGGTAATCAGTATGTTGGATTTTTTCACGATTCTTCACGATAACGGCTTGCTGCTGCTAATGGGACAGTATCCTGATGGCCCGCTGGGCGGGGTGCTGTGTACCCTGTTGGTGTCGCTGCTGGCGGTGCTGTTCGCCTTTCCGGTCGGCGTGTTGCTGTGCCTCGCTCGCCTCTCGCCGTGGCGCTGGCTGAGCTGGCCGGCGACCTGCTGGATCTATCTGCTGCGCGGCATCCCGCTGATGATGGTGGTGTTCTGGACCTATTTCTGCGTACCGCTGCTGATCGGCCACAATATCAGCGGCTTCAGCACTATGCTGTGCACGCTGATCATCTACGAGAGCGCCTATATTGCCGAAATCGTGCGGGGCGGGATCCAGTCGCTGCCCGCCGGGCAATATGAGGCTTCCCGTGCGCTGGGAATGGGGCACATCAGGGCGCTGGGTTTGGTGATCCTCCCGCAGGCGCTGTACAACTCGCTGCCGAGTCTGGTCAGCCAGTTGGTTTCAATTATCAAAGACAGCACCCTCGGCTACGTCATTAACGTTCCGGAACTCACCTATGCGGCCAATCAGGTCAGCAACCAACTGCTGACGAAACCGTTCCAGGTCTTCGCCATTGTGGCGCTGAGCTACTACATCATTAACTTTAGCCTGACGTGGCTGGCCAACCGTCTGGAGCGACGTATCGCCAGCAGGAGGCAATGCGCGCTGCCCGCGACGGGAAAGCCGGCCACGCCGCTGGTTCTTGACCAGTCGCCATCACAAACGCAATAAGGAGCAACCATGCGACCGATGATTCTGTTCAATCAGGTGAATAAATGGTACGGGGAATATCAGGCCCTGACCAACGTCAGCGCCGAAATTAAAAGCGGCGAAGTGGTTGTGGTGTGCGGCCCGTCCGGATCCGGGAAGTCGACGTTAATCCGCACGGTCAACCGTCTTGAACCCATTGAGCAGGGGCAGATTCTGTTTGACGGCATCGATATTCATGGCTCCAGCACCCGGCTGAACCAACTGCGGACGCGAATTGGCTTCGTCTTTCAAAGCTTCAACCTGTTTCCGCACGTTTCGGTGCTGGAAAATATCATGATGTCGCCGGTGAAAGTCCTCGGCGAAAAGCGCGCCGAAGCCCGGCGCCATGCCGGGGAACTGCTGGAACGCGTAGGGCTGTCGCACAAGGCTGACGTTTACCCGGCGCAGCTTTCCGGCGGCCAGCAGCAGCGGGTGGCCATCGCCCGGGCGCTGGCGATGAAACCGCCGGTCATGCTGTTTGATGAACCGACATCCGCGCTCGACCCGGAGATGGTCGGCGAGGTGCTGAGCGTGATGCGCGGGCTGGCGCAGGAGGGGATGACCATGATGTGCGTCACCCATGAAATGAACTTTGCTCGCGACGTCGCGGATACGATCTGGTTTATGGATCAGGGGCAAATACTGGAAAAGTCCACGCCGGATAAATTCTTCACCGCGCCGCAGCACGCGCGCGCACGACGTTTCCTCAATGATTTACTGGTTCATTAGCAACCGAGCTAAACGAGTATCGCGCCCGGATGCATCGTCCGTTGAACCGATTATCCGCAACGAAGTCCAACATGTCTTTTCATGCCGGATGACCTTCTTTTTAAGGAAGAAAGGCCGAAAACTCTACTTTAGGCCGGTACTGAACAAAGGGAAGAGATCGCGATTATTGCAGGCATCATAGATGATAGATGAATGAGCAGGATTTTGGGTCAGGGCACTTTCGTGGTGAGGCCAATCCAGACCTGACATTCCAGGAACTTGAAATCAAATCATCCTTATATTGGCTCATATCTCATATAGAGAGAAGCCGCCATAGCATTCTGGCGGCTTAACTTTATGAGGAATGCTCAGATACTCCCTTCTCCAACTAATCAGGTTTACTCGCCTCGCGCAGGAGAAAGAGTATCGACCTTAGCGCAGAAAGCCTGTTCTGACATAAAACAAACTGCACTCCCTCTTTATAAAAGACATGACTACTTTAACAGATCCGGTATGGCAGGAATCGCTGGTGCGTCGGCAATGTCTTTTGAGTCCATACGAAACGCCTGTGGATAATGGCTGCGGTCGGAACGGCGCGGCGGTTCTGTCGAGCGCCACGTATAGATGCATCGATCGCATTGATATACCGTCCATATGCCGGAAACAGGGCTATGGGCCATTTCGTTTATGTGGTCATGACCACAGCGAGGACAAACTATGTTCATTTTTTCTCCAATAATCTTTAGCGCTTTGCGTGAATGAGATCGGTGAGCTTTTTGATCCAGGCTGACGTTTCAGGCAGATCCCGTGCAGGCTGACTGAAATGTCCGCGATCGTCAGGCGTAACTGGCGTCGTTGCGTCTATTACTAGCTTATCCGTAATACCAGAGGGAGATGAGCTTGGATCGAGTGCAACAACTGACATGTTATGCAACTGAACCAGGTCTCCAGCGGCATTAACCTTTGTTGACAGCGCCCACATTACCTGTGGCAAATTAAACGGGTCCACATCTTCATCGACAACAATCACCATCTTGAGATAGCCCAGACCATGAGGTGTGGTCATAGCTCGCACACCAACCGCTTTAGCAAATCCCCCATAACGTTTTTTGGTCGAAATAATGGCTAATAATCCATGGGTATACATCGCATTTACGGCCTGGACCTCAGGAAATTCAGCTTTAAGTTGTTTGTAGAGAGGGACACAGGTCGCGGGGCCGATAAGGTAATCGACCTCTGTCCAGGGCATACCCAGATAAAGTGTTTCAAAAATAGGCTGTGTGCGATAAGACACCTTATCTATGCGGATAACGGGCATGCTGTGACCACCGGAGTAATGGCCGGTAAACTCGCCAAAAGGTCCTTCTAATTCCCGCTTACGACTCTCAATCACACCTTCAATAACCACTTCTGAGCCCCATGGAACGTCAAATCCGGTAAGCGGAGCGGTGGCGATAGGATAGGCCGAACCGCGTATCGCTCCGGCCATTTCGTATTCGGATTGATCATAGCGTAAAGGGGTCGAGGCCATCACGTACATAAAGGAGTATTTTTTGTTCGATAACACTTTATTTCATGTTATGCGTGTTTTATTGCAGGAACATACCGCACGATGGACGACACTCGTCCCGGATCTCACGAAGCCTCAATATGCGGTACTGGAAGCATTGATGATATCCGGAGATTTGGATCAGATTGCTCTTGGGCATGCGAGCGCGACGACAAAAGCGACACTGACAGAAATGCTGGGCCGAATGGAACAGCGCGGACTCATTGAGCGTCAAAATGATAAAACAGACAAGCGAAGAAGAATTGTCCGTCTTACCGCGGTAGGCGAAGCAAAGCTGGTTGCGATTCGCCCGTTTGCTGAGAGCATTACTAACAGCATGATGACGGGCTTGTCAGCTCAGGAGCAAGAAACACTCATCGCACTGCTGGCTAAAGTTAGAAAAGGGGTAGCGGCGACTCAGGAACAATGTTAATCGAGACAAAACAATTACTACTTGTACGCTGTACGCTCAGAACAAGTCGTCTGCATTCTTGCATTTTTGGACTGTCCCCGAACCCGTAGACAAATCTGCCCTGCGGGTTTCCTTGCCACAAAAATAGTATCTGAAGAACCAGAAACGTGAACCAGTCGGTTTAACGTGAAGGTACAGACCGTGTGAATCGGATCGTTTTATGGGGGTAACAGGTGGTTGTAAGTTGCGGATTTTTGAGGCGCTGCGACAACCCCATCGGCCCATGTCGTCAATCGTTGAACGGAAAAAAATCAACATCGAAAGATGAGATTGCCGGTGGGGGAATGGCGTCAGCAAAAGGCGTGCATCAACCGCGCAAATATCCGTTGTGGCGGCTGCACTTACCGTATCGGATAGGGCGGAAGATCATGCTGACGAACGGCATCGCCGCGTGCCGGTATCGGGGATGTTATGTCATTGAGGGACACCGCCGTATTCTCTTTTCTTTTGACGTGAGATTTGAATGCGGTTCGACGTCACCTCTGCTTTACATAACCTCTGCTTTAAGGTAGAGCAACATTGCACCAATTCAAGTCAGGCGAGGATGATACAGAACTTCACGAGAAAAAATACTCATTAGATTCATTGTGTTAAAAAATGGCATGTGTCTTGCTTTAGGTATTCCATCTTGTATACCAGTTGGAATTCACACATGGCATCAACCTTCGGATTCACACTTCAGGATTGGCAACACCGCTATCGGCAGGACCCCCAATGCATCAGTTCATTGCTGGCGGCGCATCTCGACGCTATCGACCGGCAGGATAATGCGTGGATCTATCTCGCCACACCCGCACAATTGCAGGCACAAATCGAACCGCTGCTGACGCGTTACCAGCGTAATCCGGCGGCGCTGCCGCTGTTCGGCGTCCCTTTCGCAGTGAAAGACAATATTGATGTGGCAGGCTGGCCAACCAGCGCAGCCTGTCCGGCCTCGACTTACACCGCCGAAGCGGATGCGTTTGTGGTGGCTCAGTTGAAAGCGGCGGGGGCGGTAGCGATCGGCAAAACCAACCTCGACCAGTATGCGACAGGGTTAGTCGGTACGCGCTCCCCGTTTGGGGCGGTGAGAAATACATTTAACCCTGACTATGTCAGCGGCGGTTCCAGTTCGGGGTCCGCTTCGGTACTGGCGCGTGGTCTGGTGGGATTTTCACTCGGAACCGACACGGCCGGTTCCGGGCGCGTACCGGCGGGCTTTAACAACATCGTGGGACTTAAGCCGACTAAAGGCTGGCTGTCTGCCAGCGGTGTAGTGCCCGCCTGCCGCCTGAATGACACCATTTCCGTATTTGCCTTAACCGTTGAGGATGCCTTTGCGGTCGCGACTGTTGCAGGCGGCTACGATGCCGGAGATGCCTACTCACGCAGCAACCCCTATACCGCGCCAGCCAGCTTCAAGGCGCAGCCGGATTTTGCGATTCCGGCCACGCCGGAATTCTTTGGCGATAAGCAGGCCGAAACGGCCTGGCTGCATGCGTTGGAGCAACTGCAAGCGGGCGGTGCCACATTGCACCCTATCGATTTCACCCCATTCCACCGACTCGCTGAACAGCTCTATTACGGCCCGTGGGTCGCTGAGCGTACCGCCGCGGTCGGCGAGATGATCAAGCGCCCTGAAGATATGGATCCGGTGGTGTACGGCATAGTCAGCGGCGGCCTGAAATATACCGCCGTAGAGGCTTATCAGGCCGAGTACCTGCGTGCGGAGCTGGCGCGTCAAATCCAGCAAACGCTGGCGCAGTTTGATGCCGTCGTGGTGCCGACCTCGCCCACGATTCGTACGCTGGAGGAGATGACGCAAGAACCGGTGCATTACAACTCGCAGTTCGGCACCTACACCAATTTCACTAACCTCGCCGACCTTAGCGCACTGGCACTGCCTGGACCATTCCGTGCCGATGGTCTGCCAGCGGGCATCACGCTGATCGCGCCTGCCTGGCACGATCGCGCACTGGCCAGTTTTGGCCTGCGTTGGCAGCAGCAGATGGCGTTGCCCTTGGGTGCCACCGGCAAACCGCAACTCGCGCAGCACGCGCCATTACCTGTCTCAGCCGAACACGTGCGCGTGGCGGTGGTCGGCGCGCATCTCACCGGTATGCCGCTCAACTTCCAGCTGACTACCCGCAATGCGGTATGGGTGGAAGAGACGCAAACCGCCGGCAACTATCGTCTGTTTGCCTTGCTGGAGGGGCCGATTAAGAAGCCGGGCCTGTTGCGCGGCGACAGCGGTGCAGCGATCACCGTCGAATTGTGGGATATCCCCTTAGCGCGTTTTGGTGAATTCGTGGCTGAAATCCCGGCACCGCTCGGTATCGGTTCACTGACGCTGGCCGATGGCCGCACGGTGAAAGGATTTATCTGCGAACCGGCGGTGTTGACGCAAGCGCTGGAAATTACTGAATTCGGCGGCTGGCGTAACTGGCTGGCCTCTCAGGAGGGGAAATAATCATGTTCAACACTGTTTTGATTGCCAACCGTGGCGAAATCGCCTGCCGTGCCATTCGTACCCTGAAGCGCCTCGGCGTGAAAAGCGTTGCCGTTTACTCAGATGCCGATCGCAATGCTCGTCACGTCACAGAAGCCGATGTGGCGATTGCGCTCGGCGGTGATAAAGCCAGCGACAGCTATCTGTGTATTGATAAAATTCTGAGCGCCGCCAAAGAGACCGGTGCAGAAGCCATCTGGCCTGGCTACGGCTTCCTCTCTGAAAGCCTGCCGTTTGCCGCGGCCTGTGAAGATGCGGGCATTGCATTTGTCGGCCCGACAGCGCAGCAGATCGGCGAGTTTGGTTTGAAACACCGCGCACGTGAGCTGGCGGCCAATGCCGGTGTGCCGATGACACCCGGTACGTCATTACTGGATTCACTGGAAGAAGCAATCAGCGCCGCGAAAAACATCGGTTACCCTGTGATGCTGAAAAGCACCGCGGGCGGTGGCGGGATTGGTTTGAATCGCTGTGCCGATGAAGACGCACTGCGCAACGCCTGGGAAAGCGTGCGCCGTCTTGGCGAACATTTCTTTAGCGATGCCGGGGTATTCTTAGAGCGCTGCATTGATCGCGCCCGTCACATCGAAGTACAGATTTTTGGCGATGGCAGCGGCAAAGTGATTGCCTTCGGCGAGCGCGACTGTTCAGTGCAGCGTCGCAATCAGAAAGTCGTGGAAGAAACGCCCGCGCCCAACCTCCCGCAGGTGACACGTGAAGCGTTACTGGCCTCAGCCGTACGCCTGGGTGAATTGGTCAACTACCGTAGCGCTGGCACCGTTGAATATATCTATGACGTCGAACAAGATGCGTTCTACTTCCTCGAAGTAAATACCCGTTTGCAGGTGGAGCATCCGGTCACGGAGTGTGTCACCGGTCTCGATTTAGTGGAGTTAATGCTGAACGTCGCGGCGGGGGATGCTATTGACTGGGCGCGCCTACAGCAGGAGCCTAGAGGCGCATCCATTGAAGTGCGTATCTACGCTGAAGATCCGCTGAAAAATTTCCAGCCAAGCCCTGGCGTGCTGACCAACGTCACCTTCCCGGAAAATGTGCGTGTGGATGGCTGGATCGACACCGGCACCGAAGTTTCCGCGTTTTACGATCCGATGATCGCCAAACTGATTGTTCACGCAGATACGCGTGAAGCCGCACTGGTGAAGATGCAGCAGGCGCTGGATGCGACCCAACTGCATGGCATCGCCACCAACCTCGACTATCTGCGTCAAATCGTGGCGACCGATGCTTTCCACAGCGGCAAGGTATGGACTCGCTTCCTCGACAACTTCACTCCATCTGCCTGCGTGATCGAAGTGATGCAACCGGGTACTTTCAGCAGCATTCAGGATTTCCCTGGTCGCCTCGGTTATTGGGATATCGGCGTTCCGCCTTCCGGCCCAATGGATGACTTTGCCTTCCGCCTTGCTAACCGAATTGTGGGCAACCACGACAGCGCAGCCGGACTGGAATTTACTCTGCAAGGCCCTACGCTGCGTTTTCATAGCGATGCGGTGATTGCCCTGACCGGTGCCGATTGCCCGGCAGATTTGGATGGCGCCAGGCTGGCTTACTGGCAGCCGATTAGCGTCAAAGCCGGGCAAACCTTGACCTTAGGCCGCGCGCAGAGCGGTTGTCGCACCTATTTGGCCGTGCGCAACGGTTTTGATGTACCGGAATACCTTGGTAGCCGTTCTACCTTTTCACTCGGTCAGTTTGGTGGTCATGCCGGACGCACTCTGCGCGTGGCTGATATGCTGCCGATCTCCCAACCGCTGCTGGCGGCCTGCACCACGCCAGCGCCCGTCAGCGAGCCTCAGGCGCTGGATCATGCGTTGGTGCCACATTATGGCAACGAGTGGCGCATCGGTGTGTTGTACGGACCACACGGTGCGCCAGACTTCTTTACTCAGGCCGCTATCGATGAATTTTTTGCCAGCGACTGGACGGTACACTACAACTCCAACCGCCTTGGTGTGCGCTTAGCGGGCCCCAAACCGACATGGACGCGTGCCAACGGCGGCGAGGCCGGGCTACATCCCTCCAACGTACACGACTGCGAATACGCCATTGGCGCGGTGAACTTTACCGGTGACTTCCCGGTGATCCTGACGAATGACGGGCCAAGCCTCGGCGGTTTTGTCTGTCCTGTGACCATTGCCAAAGCCGAGCTGTGGAAAGTTGGTCAGGTTAAGCCCGGCGATCGTATTCGCTTCCATCCGATCAGCGTGGAAGAGGCGGTTGCGCTGGAAAAAGCGCAGGCGGAGTGCGTGACTACGCTCCGCAGCTATCACGCGACGACGTTTGACGTACCGTCACTGGCGGTCACTGCGTTTGGTTCCGCGACATTGCTGGCGTCGCTGCCCGCCACAGAAACAACACCCGCCGCCGTTTATCGTCAGGCCGGTGACAAATATGTGCTGATTGAATACGGCGATAACGTGCTCGATTTGGCGCTGCGTCTGCGCGTGCATTTACTGATGAGTGCGCTCCGCGAGCGTGCGGTGCCTGGCGTGGAAGAGTTATCGCCGGGTGTGCGCTCTCTGCAAGTGCGCTATGACAGCCTGATCCTCAGCCAGCGGCAACTGATGGAGCTGCTGCTGGAATTGGAAGCCGGCTTGGGTGATGTCAGTCAGCTGAAAGTGCCGTCACGCATTGTCTGGATGCCGATGGCGTTTGAAGACAGCGCCACTCTTGGTGCCGTCGAACGCTATAAAGAAACCGTGCGCGCCAATGCGCCATGGCTGCCGAATAACGTTGATTTTATCCAGCGTATTAACGGGCTGGAGAGTCGCGAGGCCGTGCGCGATACCCTCTTTGACGCGAGCTATCTGATCCTCGGACTGGGCGACGTGTATCTGGGAGCACCCTGTGCAGTGCCCATCGATCCGCGTCACCGCTTGCTCAGTTCTAAATATAACCCGGCGCGGACATTCACCGCGGAAGGCACGGTGGGCATCGGCGGCATGTACATGTGTATCTACGGTATGGACTCGCCCGGTGGTTATCAACTGGTGGGGCGCACGTTACCGATCTGGAACAAATTCCTCAAAAACGATCAGTTCGCGCAGAACGAGCCATGGCTGTTGAAATTCTTCGATCAGGTGCGCTTCTATCCGGTCACCGAAGATGAGCTTACCCAACTGCGCGACGATTTCCGCGAGGGCCGTGTCAATCTTCGTATTGAAGAAACGCTGTTTGATTTCGCGCAACACCAGCAGTTCCTCTCTGAAAACGCGGCGTCTATTCGCGCCTTCCGCCAGCGTCAGGCAGCCGCGTTCGAACAGGAAGTCACGCTTTGGGAACGGGATGAAGAACCCGAGCCCACACTGATGACAGAAACAGCGTTAGACGACATCGACAATCAGGCGCTTGTTCCTGTCAGCGCAGATATGAACGGCAACATCTGGAAAGTGTTGGTGCAGCCGGGTGATGAAGTGGAGAGCGGTCAGACGCTGGTCATTGTGGAAGCAATGAAAATGGAACTGGCGATTGTCGCCCCGCAGGGGGGAACGGTGAAACGCATTGCGTGTCAGGCTGGGCGTCCGGTGAGTCCGGGCGACCCCCTATTGTGGTTGGAATAAGGAGCGGAAATGAATCACAACCTGCGTAGCAGAGGGCGTCCTGAAGCTTTGGCGGAGAAGGTGTATCAGGCCCTGAAACAGGACATTTTTGATTACCGTTTAATGCCCGGCGACCGCTTTAGCGAAAACGAAATCGCCGAGCGGTTTGACGTAAGCCGTACGCCGGTGCGTCAGGCGCTGTTCTGGCTGGAGCGCGAGGGCTATGTCGAAGTGTGGTTTCGTAGCGGTTGGCAGGTGAAGCCATTCGACTTCGAATACTTCGAGGAACTGTACGACTTCCGCACCGTACTGGAACGCGAAGCCGTGCGCCGTCTCTGTGCGCTGCCGCCGCTTACCTGCGCTGAAGCGCTCACCGCGCTGAAAAGCGTTTGGATTGACTCTCCACGTTTGGAGGACGGCAAAGCGGTATCGGTTCAGGACGAAGCGTTTCATATGGCACTCGTGGCGACCGCCGGCAATAAAGAGATCGCGCGCATCCACGCGGAGTTGACCGAAAAAATTCGCATCATCCGACGTCTCGACTTTACGTGTGACGATCGGGTGGAGGCGACATACCGCGAACACGCTCAGATTTTACAGGCGATTTTCCAGCAACAAACCGAGGAGGCTCTGCGCATTTTAACCAACCATATTGCCGTGAGTAAGGCAGAGGTCCGCAAGATTACCTTACACATGTTACAGCAGGCGCGGCTTCAGCCAATTGAATAAAAAACTTACACATTAAGAGGGTTAACGATGAAAAGACGTTCGTTGCTTAAAGCTTTTGCACTCTCCGCCACCGTGGTCAGTTTGGGTTTTGCCTTCAGCGCACAGGCCGCGGACACCATTAAAGTCGGCATATTGTCTTCGCTTTCCGGTACGATGGCGATCTCAGAGACGCCGCTAAAAGACGTAGCCTTGATGACCATTGATGAGATCAATGCCCAGGGCGGCGTACTGGGTAAGAAGCTGGAGCCGGTGGTGGTGGATCCGGCATCAAACTGGCCGCTGTTCGCAGAGAAAGCGCGCCAATTGCTGACGCAGGACAACGTCGCTGCGGTATTTGGCTGCTGGACATCGGTATCGCGTAAGTCGGTGCTACCGGTGTTTGAAGAGTTGAACGGCCTGTTGTTCTATCCGGTGCAGTATGAGGGTGAAGAGATGTCGCCGAACGTGTTTTACACCGGCGCCGCACCTAACCAGCAGGCGATCCCCGCCGTACAATACCTGATGAGCGAAGATGGCGGCAGCGCTAAACGCTTCTTCCTGTTGGGCACCGATTACGTCTATCCCCGTACCACGAACAAGATCCTGCGCGCCTTCCTGCACAGCAAGGGCATCCAGGATAAAGACATTGAAGAAGTCTATACGCCGTTTGGTTACAGCGATTACCAGACCATCGTGTCTAACATCAAGAAGTTCTCTGCCGGTGGTAAAACCGCGGTGATCTCCACTATTAACGGTGACTCCAACGTACCGTTTTATAAAGAGCTGGCGAATCAGGGCATCAAAGCCACCGATATTCCGGTGATCGCCTTCTCAGTCGGCGAAGAGGAACTGCGTGGTATTGACACCAAGCCGCTGGTCGGCCAGTTAGCCGCTTGGAACTACTTCGAATCGGTTGAGAATCCCACTAACGACAAGTTTGTTGCGGATTATCGTGCCTATGCCAAAGCGCACAACCTGCCGAACGCAAGTACCGTGGTGACAAACGATCCAATGGAGGCCACCTACGTCGGTTTGCATATGTGGGCACAGGCGGTAGAGAAAGCGGGCACCACCGATGTAGACAAAGTCCGTGCGGCAATGGCCGGGCAAACCTTCAAGGCACCCAATGGTTTCACCCTGACAATGGATCAAACTAATCACCATCTGCATAAACCGGTGATGATTGGTGAAGTGGAAGAGAACGGTCAGTTCAACGTGGTGTGGCAGACCGAACAGCCAGTCCGTGCGCAGCCGTGGAGCCCGTATATCGCCGGTAATGATAAAAAGCCTGATCATCCAGAGAAATCTGCGAAGTAAATCATGCCCTTCAGGATGCTGAAGGGCGCTTAGCGATACTCAGAAGGCTGTATTGATGAACTTCAAACTTTATATTTGTTGTCTGCTGTTCTTACCCTGGTTCGTCAGGGCGGGTGATGGCGCTGATTTCGCCGCCGCCAGCCGCACCGAACAGGCGACGCTGCTGCAACAGTGGGCCGCCGCGCCGCAGACCAGCCGCTTACCGCTGCTGCAAGCGCTGCGCAATGAAAGCGTGGTCATTGACCAGAACAAGCAGCCGTTCAGCAAACAGGCTGACAAGTTTACCCCGCTGGACAGCGCCCGGCAGCCCGACGGAGAAACCAAAAAGCTTTTTATGAACAATCGGTTGCGCATGTTGATCGCCAGCGCGCTCGCGGCACATCAGTTAGTGAGCGACGATCCCGGCCTCCGCCTGCGAGCCGCTCAACAACTGCAAAGCGACGGTGCTGCCGCTCCGTTGCCCCTGATTGAACAGCGCCTCGTCGAAGAGAAAGATGCGCAGGTGCATGCCGTTTTGGCTATGGCGGCCGCTAACCTACAACTTGCCAGCCCTGATGCCGCAGTGCGACTCAACGCCGTCACGTTGTTAGGGGAATCGAGCGACCCCAATATGCAGGCCCGTCTCAGTCACCTGACGCAGGCCAGCAATGAACCTAATGCGCAGGTACGTGCCGCCGCCGCCGCCAGCCTGAAACAGATAAAGCATCGTCTGATGTGGGGTGACCTGCTTGGTCAGGCCTTTACCGGCCTCTCTCTGGGATCGATCCTGCTGCTGGCTGCTCTCGGTCTGGCAATCACCTACGGCCTGCTCGGCGTGATCAACATGGCGCACGGCGAAATGCTGATGCTGGGTGCTTACGCCACCTGGTTTGTGCAGAACCTGTTCCAGCAGTTCGCACCGCAATGGCTGGCGTGGTATCCGCTGTTGGCAATGCCCATCGCGTTTCTGATCACCGCCGGCATCGGTATGTTGCTGGAACGTACCATCATCCGCCATCTGTATGGTCGTCCACTGGAAACCCTGCTCGCCACCTGGGGTATCAGCCTGATGCTGATCCAACTGGTACGCATGCTGTTTGGCGCACAAAATCTCGAAGTCGCCAACCCCCACTGGCTCTCTGGTGGCTTGCAGGTACTGCCGAATTTGGTGCTGCCGTACAACCGTATTGCGGTGATCCTGTTTGTGTTTGTCGTGCTGGGTCTCACCTGGCTGCTGCTGAACAAAACGCGTCTGGGTCTTAGCGTACGCGCCGTAACGCAAAATCGTGCCATGGCCGACTGCTGCGGCGTGCCGACCGGGCGCATCGATATGCTCGCGTTTGGTCTCGGTTCCGGCATTGCCGGACTGGGCGGCGTGGCGCTGTCGCAGCTCGGCAACGTCGGCCCTGAACTGGGCCAGGGTTACATCATCGACTCCTTCCTCGTGGTGGTGCTGGGGGGCGTTGGCCAACTGGCGGGTACTGTGGTGGCGGCCTTTGGTTTGGGTATTCTTAACAAAGTGCTGGAGCCGCAGATTGGTGCGGTGCTGGGTAAAATTCTTATCCTCTTGCTGATTGTCCTGTTCATTCAAAAACGTCCACAGGGCCTGTTCGCCTTTAAAGGGAGGGTAATAGACTGATGAACCAACCCCTGACCTTAACGCTGGTACGAAAGGCGCCGCGTCTGACCTTCAGCCTGGGCGTTATCATTACCGTCCTTCTGTTGGTGCTGCCGTTCTGCGCCTTGCTGTCCGCAACGCATCCGTTGGCGATCTCGACTTACACGCTGACATTGATCGGCAAAATCCTTTGCTATGCGATTGTCGCCGTGGCCTTGGATTTAGTGTGGGGCTACGCCGGGTTACTGTCGCTCGGACATGGTCTCTTTTTCGCGCTCGGCGGCTATGCCATGGGCATGTATTTGATGCGCCAGGCTGCAGGCGAAGGATTGCCGTCGTTTATGTCCTTTCTGTCATGGAGCGAACTGCCTTGGTTTTGGGCGGGCACCCAGCACTTTGTCTGGGCGTTATGTCTGATCATACTTGTGCCGGGTTTGTTGGCGCTGGTGTTTGGCTTCTTCGCCTTCCGCTCAAAGATCAAAGGCGTCTATTTCTCGATCATGACGCAAGCGCTGACCTACGCAGGCATGCTGCTGTTCTTCCGTAATGAAACCGGATTTGGCGGCAACAACGGCTTTACCGGCTTCACCACGCTGCTCGGCTTTAATGTCACCGCGACCGGCACACGCATCGGATTGTTTATCGCCACCGTGCTGTTGCTACTGCTCAGTCTCGGCATTGGCTTCGCGCTGGCGCGCAGCAAGTTTGGCCGGATACTGACCGCGGTGCGTGATGCGGAGAACCGCCTGATGTTCGTGGGCTATGACCCCAAAGGCTTCAAGCTGCTTGTCTGGACGCTTTCTGCGGTGCTATGCGGGCTGGCTGGCGCGCTCTATGTACCGCAGGTCGGCATCATCAACCCGAGCGAAATGTCGCCCACCAACTCGATTGAAGCGGCCATTTGGGTGGCGCTGGGTGGGCGCGGCACCTTGGTTGGCCCAGTATTAGGGGCGGCGATTGTGAACGGCGCCAAAAGCTGGTTTACGGTAGCCTTCCCGGAATATTGGCTGTTCTTCCTTGGGCTGATGTTTATCCTTGTCACGCTGTTCCTGCCGCGTGGTGTGATTGGCCTGCTGCGCCGGAGGCGTGATGACTGAGCAACTGTTTACCCAACCCCAGCCTGCCGATCGTCATCGCGATCAGAGCGATCCGGTGCTTCAGTTAGAGAAGATCAACGTCTCGTTTGATGGTTTTCGCGCATTGACCGATCTGTCACTGAAGATTGGCGTTGGTGAATTGCGTTGTGTGATTGGTCCGAACGGCGCGGGCAAAACTACGCTGATGGACGTGATTACCGGCAAAACCCGTCCCGATAACGGACAGGTGATCTACGATCAGGACTCCGACCTTACCCGTATGTCGCCTGTTGAGATCGCGCGGGCGGGGATCGGCCGCAAATTTCAGAAACCCACGGTATTTGAAGCCCTAACGGTATTTGAAAATCTGGAGATTGCGCTGAAAAACAATAAATCGGTGTGGGCCAGTTTACGGGCACGGCTCAATGGCGAGCAGCATGATCGCATTGATGAAGTGCTCAAACTGCTACGCCTTGCCGGTGAACGACAGCGTAACGCTGGCCTGCTGTCGCACGGACAGAAGCAGTTTCTCGAAATCGGCATGTTATTAGTGCAGGACCCACACCTGCTGCTGCTTGACGAACCGGCAGCGGGCATGACCGATGCCGAAACCGAGTACACCGCCGAGCTGTTCCGCAGTTTGGCGGGCAAGCATTCTCTGATGGTGGTCGAGCACGATATGGGATTTGTTGAAACCATCGCCGATCACGTCACAGTCTTGCATCAGGGCCAGGTGCTGGCTGAGGGATCGTTACGCGAAGTTCAGGCAGACGATCGGGTCATCGACGTTTATTTGGGGCGCTAAGATGCTGCATGTATCCGAACTGAATCAATATTATGGCGGCAGCCATATCCTGCGCGGCCTCTCCTTTGAGGCGAAACCGGGCGAAATTACCTGCTTACTTGGACGCAACGGCGTGGGTAAAACCACGCTGTTGAAATGCCTGATGGGATTGATCCCGGTGAAATCCGGCGAGATTCGCTGGAATGAAAAAGTGATCAACAACCGAAAACCACACCAGCGCGTGCAATCGGGCATTGCCTATGTGCCACAGGGGCGTGAAATTTTCCCGCGTCTGACGGTTGAAGAGAATTTACTGATAGGCCTTGCCCGCTTCTCCGGATCTCCGTCCAAAACGGTGCCTGAAGAAATTTATAAGCTGTTTCCCGTGTTAGAGGAGATGAAAGCCCGACGCGGCGGCGATCTTTCGGGCGGGCAGCAGCAGCAATTGGCCATTGGCCGGGCACTGGCGTGTAAGCCGCAATTATTAATACTGGATGAACCCACGGAAGGAATTCAACCGTCTGTGATCAAAGAAATTGGTGAGGTCATTCGGCAACTAACCTGCAAAGGAGACATGGCTATTCTGCTCGTTGAACAGTTTTATGATTTTGCGGCCGATTTGGCAGACAGTTATCTGGTTATGTCCCGCGGCGAAATTATACAGCGCGGTGCCGGAGCCAATATGGAAATAGACGGTGTCAGAAATCTTGTCGCTATCTGAGGTGAGATTCGGCGGAAGGGGATTGGTGGCGTTACGGCAATTCGAGGAGGAGTTATCCGCTGAAATTACGCATGATTAAGAGAAATACGCCATAAGAGAATGGCGTATTCTTTAATATAGATGGATAGTCGTCAGTATCAGATTGTCTGCCCGCCTGACACTTCAATGCGCTGCGCCGTCACCCAGCGATTTTCTTCACGCAACAGGCTGGCCACCATCGGGCCTATGTCATCGGGAACGCCGACACGCCCGAGAGCAGTCATCGCGGCAAACTGAGCATTCACATCCGCATTGTCCCGCACAAGCCCGCCACCAAAATCGGTTTCGATCGCACCGGGTGCCACGGTATTGACAGTGATACCCTGTGAACCCAGTTCACGGGCCATATAGACACTCAGCATTTCCACTGCGGCTTTTGCTGCGGAGTAGGCTGAAAAACCAGGATAGGAAACGCGGGTCAGGCCGGAAGAAAAGTTAATGATGCGCCCGCCATTGGCCAATAGCGGCAAAAGCGCCTGCACCAGGAAAAATACTCCCTTAACATGTACATCAAACAGTCCGTCAAACTGTGCCTCTGTAGTCTCTGCCAGCATGGCAAACTCCCCATGGCCTGCGTTATTAACTAGATGGTCGAATGTGTCGCGGCCCCAGACTTCTGAAAGTTGGGCGCGCAACATGTCAGCAAATGTCGGGAAGCTCGCGCTGTTCGCCAGGTCAAGCTGAAGTGCAACAGCTTTACGTCCCAGAGACTGGATTTCAGCCACCACCTCTTTTGCCTGTTCTTCGTTACCTCTGTAGGCAACAACAACATCGCCACCTCGCTCTGCGATGGATATAGCGGTATTGCGACCCAGGCCACGGTTGGCCCCGGTTACGAGAGTGATTTTGCTCATGATATGTCCTTACTGTTGCTGTCTTGTCGGTGCATATACAGTAAGGTAATTAATGAGTACGGCATTGCCTGATATTGGGTATTTTTTGCCTGATAATATTTTTATGGTCCTCCCGGAGCGAGAAAAGTCATAATACTTGTATCCGTTCTTGCCTGAAAAAACGCTATGAATACCGAACTGTTGAATCTCTGCCGTCACTATGCTGATACGCGCGCGGCTCTTAACGGTGTTGCTGCCACGCCTGTTCCTGGACTGACTATCGTACGCACTCTCCATCCGGGAGAGTTGCAGGTGGCCGTGTCAAAGCCGCTGGTCGCCATGCTGTTACAGGGGCGTAAACGTGTCATAACAGGCTCTGATAGCTTCGAATACGGCCCCGGAGAAGCGATGGTTATATCCGCTGATATCCCGACAGTGAGCCAGATAACGAAGGCCAGTGCCAGTTACCCCTATTATTCACTGGTACTGGAGCTGGATATTGCGGTTCTGCGTGAACTCAAGACTGCCATGCCGGTTGAGAGAAGCCACTCTTCGAACAGTATCCATGTTGAACCTATTCTGACCGATGTGGCTGATACCGCATGCCGTCTGGTAAAGCTCTTTGAAGAGCATGAGGCGATTAACATTCTTGGTAAGGGGTTAATACGTGAACTGCATTACTGGTTGCTCAGGAGTGAACATGGTTCAGCCATCCGGGCACTCGGCGCGGTGGACAGTCACGCAGCGCGAATCAGCCGCGCAATAGCAATACTGCGGAAAGATTTTATGCGCCCAATAAGAATCAGAGAACTGGCCAGCGCAGCAGGGATGAGTGTGTCGGTATTTCATCAACATTTCCGGTCGCTCACCACACTGACCCCGCTGCAGTTTCAAAAACAGCTCCGACTGATTCATGCCAGAAATCAGATGCTGACCATGGGCGTGGGTATCATGCACGCCGCTTCTGCTGTTGGTTATAGCAGCGTATCGCAGTTCACCCGCGAATATGCGCGAATGTTTGATATTCCACCAGGGCGAGATATCAGGCGGCTCCGAGAGAGCTCTCCTCAGGAATGAAAGGGAAATAGTATCTGGAATCATATGAAATAATGAGTCGACGCTATTAACGTACTTTCGTTCCGTTGGCGCTTAATCCCCGACCTTTTGGTTTTTCTCATTCGTAATTGATCTTACCCAGTAATGGTGGACACGGAACTTAGTGAATAAACTCTCAGCCAGAGGTGGCTAACATGACAAATCCGTATCAACCGACAAAAAACCCCGTCAGCAACCCGCCCCCGAATTTTGCACCGAACCCCTGAAGCTGGCTGAACAGTACGGATGAAGAGGGACTAACTTGCGGCTTTTTGCGTCGTTAAGAGACAATCAGGGGCTGGGGCTGTTACTTATTGTTGGAATTCGGGGCAAGCTGCTGCATCAATTCAACGATCCAATCAATAAACACTCGCAGTTTGGCGTTGACATGGCGGTTCGGCGGAAACGCCAGGTGCAAGGGCATTGGCTTAATACGCCATTGTTCAAATAACGGAATTAAGGCGCCACTTGCCTGATGTGCTGCCGCCATATAGATTGGCAGCGCTATCACGCCTAACCCGGCTAACCCAGCTTCGAGGTAAGCATTACCATCATCCACAGCGAGCACATAGCTGCTCTTGATTTCAATATGTTCACTCTCACTGCGCAGTACCAGAGGATCAATCTTACCGGTGCGTGAGGACAAGAATCCCACTATGCGATGGTCGGTGTTTTCCAGCTCTCGCGGGTGCGCAGGGGCGCCAAGGCGTTCCACATAACTGGGGGCGACGTAGACGCCGATTTGCAAATCGCCGACATGGCGTGCGATCAGGGACTGGTCGTTGATTTCGCCACCGCGCAGAACGCAATCCACGTTGTCGCCGATCAGATCCACCACCCGGTCGCTCACGCCCATGTCGAACTGGATATCAGGGTAGCGTGCGTGGAAAGCCGGTAGCGCCGGCACCAGGACGAGGCGGGCCAGCGGACTGGGCACATCCATCCGTAGCCGTCCCCTGGGCGTAATCGCCGCACTGGACAGGCTGTTTTCAGCATCCTCCATGTCCGCCAGCAGGCGGATGACGCGTTCGTAGTAGACCGCGCCATCGGGAGTCACACCGAGCTTGCGGGTGGTGCGATGGAGCAACTTCACGCGTAGGCGCGCTTCCAGCTGCTGAATGAGTTGCGTCACCGTGGTTTTGCTCATATGAAGCGTTTGGGCAGCCTTTGTGAAGCTACCTGCCTCCACCACGCGAGCAAAGGCGCGCATCGCATCGAAACGATCCATTCCTTCTCCTCTCTTTTCACCGATTGTTTGGATTTTACAAACAATGATGAACAAAGTCGCTTGTTTATCCATCCGATCTCGCACCTGTAAAGTGTCTTTATGTTCATTGGGCAGATTTCGCCCCATTGCAAAGGTGCAAACATGACGATACGCGAAGCAGTTTTTCCCTCCGGCCGGCAGGCGCTCTATGAGCGCAATCGGTATTCACCGGCCATCAAATCTAACGGCTTCTTGTTTGTTTCGGGGCAGGTTGGTAGCCGCGAGGATGGTTCGCCTGAGCACGATCTAAAAGCGCAGGTCAGGCTGGCATTCGATAATCTTAATGCTGTTCTCGCGGCTGCGGGCTGCACATTTGATGACGTGGTTGATGTAACCCTCTTTGTCGTCGATCCCGAGTCAAACCTCGACGCTATCTGGAGTATCTTGCCAGAATATTGGGGGGAAGCGCCTTACCCTACATTGACCGGGATCGGCGTGACGTGGCTTTACGGATTCAAGTTTGAGATTAAGGTGATTGCCAGGCTGCCCTAAGCGTTACGGGTCTTTTCGCCAGTCGAAAACTCAACAGGGCAGCCCGCGCTGCCTGTAGAGGCAACAGAGAGATTTCTGACGTGCTATATGCCGGATCGGGATGGTTTGCCAGACTGGTCTGGATTTACTGATGAGACAGAGGAAAATTTATGAAAGCAGCGGTTTATGACGTGGAAGGCGCTCCCGGTGTTCTGAAATATGTCGATATCCCAGATCCGGTCATAGGGCCTGACGACATCCTGATTTCTGTCGAGGCTATCTCGATTGAAGGTGGAGATCTGATCAACCGCCGTTCAACTCCGCCGCCTCTTCCTTCATGGGTCGTCGGCTACGCGGCCGCGGGCACAGTTGTTGCAGTCGGATCGAAAGTCCGTAGCCGTACGGTTGGGGACAGAGTCGCTGCTTTTAACATGCAGGGATCACATGCGGAGCTTTGGGCTGTGCCCGCGGAACGAACCTGGCTTATACCAGATGGGGTGGATACGGCAGAAGCGGCGGTGTTACCGATTTCTTTTGGAACCGCGCATCATTGCCTTTTCACACGAGGCATGCTCCGGCACGGAGAAACCGTCCTTATTCAGGCAGCGGCTGGTGGCGTGGGGCTCGCGGCTGTTCAACTTGCCTCGCAAGCAGGCGCAACGGTCATCGCCGTGGCAAGCGGAACGCAGCGAAGAAGCCGGTTGCTTGAACTTGGTGCCGATCATGTCGTGGATCGTGCAGAGAATAACGTCGTGGACAGTGTCCGACAGTACACCCATGGCACCGGTGTTGACCTCGTCATCGATCCGGTGGGGACGACGTTGCCTGCTTCGCTTTCTGCACTTGCTCCGGAAGGACGTCTCGTCTTCGTCGGTAATGCGGGCGGTGGCAGTCTGACTGTCGACTTGTGGCCGCCAATGCAGTCTAACCAGACACTCATGGGGGTATTCATGGGACCCCTTTTTGAAAGGCCCGGAGTTCGGGCAAGTGTGGACGACATATTGCAGGCTGTAGCAGCAGGGCGCATCAGGGTTGTCATTGACCGCATCTTCCCCCTGGCTAACGCTGCCGTGGCCCACGAATTCGCCGAGACAGCGAAACCGCTTGGCCGCATCGTTATGAAGCCATGAGGCGCGTTTGACCACTATGAGTGCGCTGGACTAATTACTTGGTTCTGGTGTTAAGGCTAAGTTCAGGGGGGACTACAGCAATGCTGGCGGGCGTCGGCCAGAGAGACATCAGGGTAGGCACCTAAGCCGAGGCGTGATTCTTTTCTTTGATGCGATATTTGAGATACCAGAGACGTGAACCGCCTGGATTGACCAAAAGGTACAGGCCGTGAGAATCAGAAACTTTGAAGGGCTTTGCGGATGATTTTAAGTTGCGGATTTTTGAGTCGTTAAGAGACATTTGGGGGTCACTCCGTCATCGAACCCACCTGACCCCAAATCTGACCACCAAATTCTCCCGATGCGGAGGGGACACTGAAAATGTATCGGGAACGCTTTGTTCCTGAAATTATTCAATAAAAGGATGAAAAGCAAAAATCCCGCTTAAGCTTCCTTAAGCGGGATTTTCTAAATCTGGCTCCTCTGACTGGACTCGAACCAGTGACATACGGATTAACAGTCCGCCGTTCTACCGACTGAACTACAGAGGAATCGTGTGAACGGGGCGCATGATAACGGCGCGTGCTACGTATGTCAAAGGCGGAAACCACTAAATCACACCGTTCGGTGAGAGAATGTGCAATTTGCCGATATTTTTGGCAATGATCGACGGTTGTTCGTGTCTTCTGTTTTCATTGCGTGGCAACAATGACCGCATCCCGAAAGTAGAACCGGGAGCAAACGCTCCCGATATAAACGGATCCGTTGGCAGAATTTACCGCTCGGACAGCACAAACATGCCGTAAGGGTGGATTTGCAGGTAGTAACTGTCACCCGGATTCGGCTGAAGCTGGGTAGCGTTAACCTGCAACAGCAGCGACTGCCCGTGCCAGTCCACCTGCACTTCATATTGTGGCCCCATGTAGGCGACCTGTGTGATGGTGCAGCGCTGGCTTTCCTCACCCTGATGGCTGAGCGTGATGGCTTCCGGGCGAATTCCGACGGTGGATTCGTTTAACCCGGCGGCAAACCCGTCGGGACGCGGAATGAGGTAGCCATAGATGTTCACGCTCTCGGCGGTGAAGGTGGCGGGGAAGATATTGGCGTCCCCCATAAAACTGGCCATGAAGCGGGAAGCCGGCTGGCGGTAGAGCGCCTGCGGTGCGCCTAACTGCATGATTTTGCCTTTGTTCATCACCAGAACCATGTCGGACACCGCAAAGGCTTCGCTCTGGTCGTGCGTGACGTACAGCGAGGTGATGTTGAACTGCTGCTGAAGCTCGCGAATTTTCTCACGCATACTACGGCGCAGGTTGGCATCGAGGTTACTCAACGGCTCATCGAACAGCAGGACTTTAGGTTTGAGGATCAGCGCGCGCGCCAGAGCGACACGCTGTTGCTGCCCGCCGGAAATCTGGTCGACGTAGCGATCTTCAAACCCTTCCAGATCGACCAGCGCCAGCGCTTCTTTTACCCGCTGATGGATTTCCGCCTTCGGGCGACCGAGCATTTTCAGCCCGTAACCGATGTTTTCTCCCAGCGACATATGGGGGAAGAGGGCGTAAGACTGGAACACCATGCAGATATCGCGCTGTTGAATGGAACGGTCCGTGACGTCTTCGCCGTCGATGAAAATCTGACCCTCGGTAGGTTTTTCCAGCCCGGCGACCAGTCGGAGCACCGTGGTTTTGCCACAGCCAGACGGCCCCAGCAGCGTGACCATTTTCCCCTGTGGGATCGCCAGATTCAAATCGTCAATGACGGTGTTGTTGCCGAAACGTTTAGTGACGTGCTTCAGTTCAACAAAGTTTTTTTCTGTATTCAAGGTAATCACTCCGCTTAGTCACTATTCTTGGCTTTTGAGCGGGAAACCCGCGCTTCGCCGACCAGATAATCGAACAGGAAAATAATGGCCAGCATGACCACAATCAGGATGGAACCGTAGGCAATCGCCATACCGTATTCGCCATCTTCCACGCGGTTGAGAATATAAGACGTGGCGACGCGGGTATCTGGGGTGACCAGAAAGATGATGGCGCTGACGGTGGTAATGGCGCGCACAAAACTGTAAATCAGCGCGGACAGAATGGCAGGACGCAGCAGCGGGAGCAAAATATAGAACACCGTGCGCATCGACCCTGCCCTCAGGCTGAGCGACGCCTCGTCCAGCGATTTATCCAACTGCCCCAGCCCGGCGATACCCGCGCGAATGCCGACCGGCACGTTGCGCATCACCATCGAGATGATGACGATCGCCGCCGTTCCTGTTAAGTAAACCGGCGCGCTGTTAAAGGCCAGAATGTAAGACACACCGGCAACGGTGCCCGGTACGGCAAAGCACAACATGGTGGTGAACTCGATGGCTTTCTTGCCGTAGAACTGCTGGCGCACCACGATGTAGGCGATAAGCAGCCCGAACAGGGCCGTAATCGGCGCGGCGATGCCCGCGAACAGCAGCGTATCCAGCAGGGAAGGCCAGGCGCCGTCGCTAAAGCCTTGTCCGAACAGCTTGCTGAAGTTCGCCAGCGTCAGGGTGTAATCCACGCCCCAGTTAACGGTGAAGCTGCCGTAGAAAATGCTGCCGTAGAGTAGAACGTTAAAGGCAATCCAGACATAGAGCAGAATGCTGACGATCCACACCAGCGAAACAGGCAGCGGCTGCACGTCGCCGCGGTAGGATTTACCGGAAATCGTGACGTAAGAGCGTTTACCGATCCACAGATATTGCACGCAGAACACCGCCAGCGAGAACAGCAGCAAAACAACGCCGAGCGTGCTGGCCGACTGGTAATCCAGCTGCGCTCCGGTGATGTAGAAGTAAATCTGGGTGGCGAGCACGTCGAAGTTGCCGCCCAGCACCAGCGGGTTGCTGAAATCGGCCAACGACTGGACGATCACGATCAGAAACGAGTTGGCCAGCGCCGGTTTCAGCAAGGGCAGGAAAATCCGCTGAAAGGTCTGATAGCGGTTGGCACGCAGCGTGTATGAGGCTTCTTCCAGCGACGGATGAATGGTCTTCATCGCGCCTTCCAGGATCATAAACGACATGGGCGTGAAGGCGAGCACCTGCGCCAGCCAGATACCAGTAAACCCATACAGCCAGTTGGTGTTCGTCAGGCCGAACCAATCCACCATCAGTTCTGTGACATAACCGGAGCGGCCCATCATCAGCGTCACGCCTAACCCAACCACAAACGGCGGCGTAACGATCGGTAGTATGGAGAAAATGCGGCCAATAATTGCGGAGCGACGGGCGATGCGCGACGTGTAGATCGCCAGCACCATGCCGAAGAACGTACAGCCGATACCGACGGCGACCGACAGCAGGAAGGAGTTCCAGATCACCCGTAAAATGTGCGTCTGACCCAGAACCTGCATAAAGGCCAGCGGCGCGAATTCACCGCTGTCGTTGGTGAACATCGGGATAAAGATGGCAATGCTGGGATAAAGAATAAACACGCCAATCAGCGCGATGATGCTGATGAGCGAGCCGATGACGAAGCGATCGCCACCCAACCAGTCCAGCCTAGAGAGCGCCAGCGTAATAATCGCGCTCAGCGCGATAAACAGCACGATAGTGCCATAGCCCATTCCGCGCCCTTCTACCGTGGCACTGATGACCACAAAGAGGGCGCAGAACAGGGCGTAAATGGCATCAAAACGGTGGCGACTACGCTGTTTCCGGCCGGGCGTAAACAGCGGACGCGCCAGCAGCCCCAATGGGAACAGGAACCAAAGCAGGCTGATATTCAGGTTCGACCAGCTGTAGGCCGCCAGCAGTTCATCGTGTGAGGCATCAAACAGGCCGTAATCCAGGCTCCACGCTGGCAGCAGCAAAAATGTTGCCGCAATCAGCGCCAGCCACAGGAAAACAGGATCCCGCTCAGGCGTGGGTGAAAGCGTTCGTGTGTGTGACATAGGGTTCCCTGGTACATGCAATGTTGTTTTATGAGATTGAATCGCCGCCGATATGGAATGGAGACTCATCGTGAGCCATGGTCAGGCAGCGATGCTGGGAACACGGCGTTAAGCGACATCCCCATGCGCTTTTCCGCCGTGTTCCCGAGTGAATCTAGGGTAATGACGGCGATTATTTCCCCATTTTCACTTCGTTAACCCACTTGGAAATCAGCGCTTTACGCACGTCTGCCGCGCCGTATTTATCCATGTCGTAGTTGATCAGCTTCAGATCCTGCAACTTCAGCGACAGCGGGGACGCTTCGGCAGTGGTGTTGGTCAGGATCTGGTAGGACTGGCCTTTCTTCCAGGAGAGTTCCTGCGCTTCTTTCGACAGCGCCCAGTCAACGAACAGTCTGGCGTTATCCATGTTGCGCGCGCCTTTCAGGATGCTGACGCCGCCGATTTCGTAACCGGTGCCTTCACACGGGGAGACCAGCGTCAGCGGCGCGCCTTTTTCTTTTTCCAGCGAATAGTCATGCAGGAAGCCGATGCCGATGGCGGTTTCCCCTCGTGCGGCGTTGCGTGCCGGGGCGATGCCGGACTTGGTGTACTGCGACACGTTGGCGTTCAGTTTCTTCAGATAATCAAAGGCCTGATCTTCGCCCCAAAGCTGGGAGAAGGTTGCCAGCGCGGTGTAAGCTGTACCGGAGCTTTGAGGGTCGGCAATCTGGATCTCGCCTTTATAGATAGGGTTAGTCAGATCTTTCCAACATTGCGGAACCGGCAGATTTTTCTCTTTCAGGCGGTCGGTGTTGACGCCGAAGCCAAGAATGCCGAGGTAAACCGCTGACGAGTAGTTACCTTTACGTTTCGCTGGGTCGCGGAACTGCGGCATGATCTGCTCTAGATTCTTAGACTGATAGGGTTCCAGCAGATCCATTTCGCCCGCCTGAGATTGCGGATCCAGCGTACCGCCGTACCAGACATCGGCCTGCGGATTTTTCTTCTCCGCGTCGACTTTTGCCAGCGTGCTGCCGGAACCGTTGCGGATAAAGGAGGTTTTCACGTTGTATTTTTCACCGAAGGCTTTGGCTTCTTCCTCACAGAAGGCATTGGTGGCGCTACAGTAAATGACGAGACGACCTTCAGCGCGCGCGGTGGTGGTGGTCACTGCGGCAACGGTCAGTCCAGCGGCGATGAGGGTCGTTAAGGTATTCAATTTCATGATGTTTTCCTTAGTATATTCCCGTCATACTTCAAGTTGCATGTGCGTTGGCTGCGTTCACTCACCCGAATCACTTACTTGAGTAAGCTCATCGGGATGAAATGAGAGACATCCTGTCTCTCACCGAAGGCCAGCCGCTGGCTGGTCAAATTCGTTCCCGACAAATTTGTCCCTCGCTTGCCGCATTACGAGGCGCATAAATGAGCCTCGCCCTAGCGGGCCAACGCTTGGCGTTGTTCAAAACGCTAACGTTTTGTCCTGAAACTCGAATTATTTAGGGTAGAGTTATCGATTGTTATCGCTATGGTGATGTCTTCAAACGTTCCCGGCGGTTGACGCCTGCCATCAGCAGCGGCATCAATAACAGTCCGATGCAGGCTGAAGCCAACGCCAGAAGAGTAAAAAATCCCGACCATCCGTAGTGTTGCAGCACCTGTGCCAGCGGCCAGCCCGCCAACGCCGCCCCCAGATAGGCAAACAACGCCAGAAAACCTGTCACCGTGGCGGCGGCATCCTTATGGCTGTATTCCGTCGCAGCCAGACCAATCAACATCTGTGGCCCAAAAACAAAAAAACCGATACTGAAAAAACAGGCCGCGAGCAGCGAATAGTGGTGGATCGGCGCCAGCCACAGCGCGGTCATGGTTAAAAACAACCCGAGGGCAAACAGTAAAATCATCGGCGCGCGCTGGCCGCGAAACAGCAGGTCCGAGCCCCAGCCGGCAAACAGCGCTCCCAGCAATCCCCCCAGTTCAAACAGCGACAGCGTGGCGTTCGCGCTGAGCAGGTTGAAGCCGTGGCTCTCCGACAGCCAGATGTTCCCCCAGTCATTCAGTGCGATACGGATCAGGTACACCAGAATGTAGGAGAACCCGAGCAGCCAGAGGGTGCGGTTACGCAGAATCGCATCGCGCAGAATCTGACGCATCGGCATCGGCGGACTCTGCTGCTCCTGACGAATCTCCAGCGCATCGCGTCGCCACTGCCCGACGCTTGGCAACCCCTGTTGTTGCGGTTTGTCGCACAGTTGCCGGCACAGCCACAGCCCGATAACAATGCCGATAATGCCCGGTACCAGCAGCGCCGCCTGCCATCCCCATTCGGAGGCCAGATAGCCCGCGAGCAGCGGGACCGCTGCGCCGCCGATATTGATCGACGTATTCCAGCATCCCCACCAGAGGCCGCGCTCATTGCGCGAATACCAACTGCTCAGCAGTCTGGCGCAGGGGGGCCACCCCCAGCCCTGAAAGAACCCGTTCAGCGCCCAGACAATCAGCAACCCCGTGAGCGACTGGCAGTATATGAACAGAATGTTCAGCAAGCCGGTTATCATCAGCCCGACGCCCATAAACCAACGCACCTGACTGCGATCGCACACCATGCCGGAAATAAACTTGGATGCGCCGTAACAGAGGTAAAACAGCGTCCCCAACAGACCGATATCGCCTTTACTTAATCCCAACTCCAACTGCATCACCGGCATCACGAAGTTGACGCTTTTGCGCGTCAGGTAAAACGTGGCGTAGCCGATGACCATGGAAATCAGCAGCCGAGGCCGCCAGTAGCGATAGCGCTGGCTGATTTGTGTGGGTGAAAGCTGTCCCGTTGGAAACATGGGTGCCTGCATGGGATTCTCCGTCGCGTTAAGAGAAGAATAGGGGGAGGCCGGGCAAAAAGGATGAGACAAGGTTTTAGGCGACTAGGAATAATTCTTAGCTAATCGTCTTTTTGTTTAAATTTTGTGGGCAGGTTAACAATGATGTGCGTTCCGCGCGGCGCATCGTCGTCTGCACGGGTGGCGGCCTTCACCAGCCAGTGACCGCCCAACGCCTGTACGCGCTCCTCAATGCCCCGCAGGCCGAAACCGCCGCCTGCCGGATTGTCTCTGTCTTTTTGCGCAATGCCGATGCCGTTATCAATGACCTCAAGCGTAATCAGGTCATCCTGTTGGGAAAGACGAACGGTGATCTGCGTGGCGCTGGCGTGTTTGTTGATATTGTTCAGCAACTCCTGCACCAGTCGATACAGAGTGAAAATCACCACGTCATCCTGAGGCGGTGTGGGAAGTTGATAATCCAGTTGGAACTGGATACCGCGCGCGGTGAAAGCGAATTCACCCGCCAGATGATGCAGCGCTTTGTCCAACTCCATTTCATTGAGTACCGGCGGACGCAACTGGCGCAGGAGCTGGCGGGTGGTGTGATGGATGCGCCGCGACAGCTCGCTGATTTGTCCGGCGGCCTGCTGCGCCGCATCGGTGGGCGCGCTGTGTTTCACCAGCATTGCCTGAATCTGAATGGCGGTAATGTTTTGACCGATATCATCGTGCAGTTCGCGCGCGATATCTTTGCGCACGGCCTCTTCGGTATGGATGATGCGTGCCATAAGTCGCCGCCGGGTTTTGAGCTCCTGCTCTAACTGCTGACGATAGCGCTGGAGCCGTTGCGCCAGCTGTTGCTGGCGGCTGATGGCGATCCCCAGTCCGATGCCGAGCAGCGCCTGTGTAGAGATAAACAGCTCCAGTTCGCGCAGATCGTTGAACGCGCCGTTTACCTGGCGGGTAGCGGTGATCATCAGGCTGCCGAGCACGGCGGAAAGCACACCGCCTTGCCAGCCGAATTTATACGCCATCACCACGTTGGGCAAAAAAACGAAGATCAGCAGCAGGCGCTCCATCTCGGGTGTGAACGCCATTTGCAGGCAAACACCGATGGAAAAAAACAGCGAACACCAGATCAGCAGAGAGGTACGCAGCGGCGGATCGGGGATCGCCTGCGCCAGCAAGGTCTGTAAGTGCTGCTGCTTGATGTATTCGTACAACAGATAAATGAACGGGATCAGCAGGACGCCGCCGGTGAAGGTGGCCAGCAGCGTCTGCGTTATCGGCGAGGGTAGCCAGGGGCCGATGGCGATACCGTGCAGAATCGTGTTGAGCGTCAGCGTTGCCAGCAACAAAATGAGCCGTTGCCAATAAAGCGTATAACGATGCCAGATTTTATGGGCGGCGATGGCCGGTATCAGGCTGAGGAACGGGGAAATCAGCAGCAGCGAGCGCGTCATAAGCTGCTCGCTGATAAGCCAGCTCTGGAGGGCGATCTCCGCAAGCAATAACGTCGGCCAGTATTTGCGCGGCAGCAAAATCATCAACGCCAACCGCAGCCCCTGCGGCAACAGCAGCGTCGCATGCTGACCGTTGTTGCTCAAGTAGAAACTGATGGTCCACAGCGCCAGCCAGGTCAGGCTGTAGAAAAAGGCCAGAAACAGCGTCATGCCGATAGCGTGCAGCCGTCGCATGTGCTATTGCCCCGTCAGCAGTTGGTGTTGCAGCGCGAAATGCACCAGCTCTACTGTGGATTCGCACTGCAATTTACTGAGAATATTCGCGCGGTGGACGTGAACGGTTTTATGGCTGAGATCAAGCTGTTCAGCGATGCTTTTCACACTCATTCCGTTGATCAACAGGCTGAAAATTTCCCGCTCGCGTGGCGTCAGCGCCAGCAGCGCCTTGGGCGGCTGCTGTTGATTGCGGATGGCGTGCAGCGCGTCGGCACACAGGTAAAGCCCCCCGCTGCTGACCACGCGAACCGCTTGCACTAACTCTTCCGGGCCACAGCGTTTCGTGAGATACCCGCCAGCGCCTGCATCCAGCGCGCTTTGTACAAATGCGGTGGTGTCATAGATGCTCAGAATAATGGCGCGAAAATCGGGACGCTGCTGGCGCAGACGGGTTAATAAGGACAGCCCGCTTTCGTCCGGCATGGCGATATCAATCACGGCAACGTCAATGGGCTGTTTGAGTAAATGTGACCACGCCTGCGTCGCCGTGGCATATTGCCCAACGACCTGAATGTCGTTTTCTAATGCCAGAAGCTGTGCAAAGCCAGACCGTACAACGATGTGATCGTCAACTAAAGCCACATTAATCATGGTTTCGCCGTGTGAATCCAATGTCATTAAAGTGTCATCATGAGCGGGAATCGTGGGGCGAGCAACAGCAGATAAGTAAAATGGAATCGGCTTAACAATATACCGTTATATTTATTGATCACAGGGGGAATTGCATATTGATAGAACGCGGAGTTATTGGACTCGATGAATCGAGAGACATACTGTTTTTTTCTTAATCGATATATTCACGATATCAGAGAATCAGAGTGATGAAGAAATGGCGTATAGCGCTGGTGGCGGGAATGGTTACGGCGACGATGGCGTTGACCGCGTGCGATAACACAGATCATTCTGCCAACCGCATTAAAGTCGGTGTGATTAACGGCGCGGAGCAGGATGTCGCCGACGTTGCGAAGAAAGTGGCAAAAGAAAAATATGGTCTGGATGTTGAGCTGGTTGGCTTTAGCGGTTCGCTATTGCCGAACGAGGCGACGGATAAAAGCGAACTGGACGCGAACGTATTTCAGCATCGTCCTTTTCTGGAACAGCAAAATCGCGAACACGGTTACAAGCTGGTGGCGGTAGGAAATACTTTCGTTTTCCCGATGGCGGGTTATTCGAAAAAGATAAAAAATATCAGCGAACTGAAAGAGGGCGACACGGTTGCGATTCCTTTCGATCCCACCAATCTGGGACGCGCGCTATTATTGCTGGAAAAAACCGGATTAATCACCCTGAAACCCGGGACGGGTTTATTACCGACGGTGCTGGATATCACCACTAATCCGCACAACCTGCGTATTATCGAAGTCGAAGGCGCGCAATTACCGCGTTTGTTAGACGATCCGAAAGTGACCGTAGCGGTTATTAGCACGACATATATTCAGCAAACGGGCCTAACGCCAACGCATGACGGTATTTTTATTGAAGATAAAGAATCCCCCTATGTGAATATCATTGTGACCCGCGAAGAGAATAAAGACGCGGAGAATGTGAAAAAATTCATCAAATCCTATCAGTCTGACGAGGTTGAACAGGCGGCTGATCGTATTTTTAATGGCGGTGCGGTGAAAGGATGGTAGTAATAGTAATTTGATGGCTATGTAGCTGCCGTGGCGAGTAAATCGCCTGCGGCTAAATGGACGGCTGAGTCTACCTTTCTATGCCACTCGGCGAATAGGTAATGCCGAGTGGCATCTTTATTGAAATATATTCATTGAAACGTTAAGCGTACTTAAGCGGCGATAGGTTTTTTCGGACTGTGCGTAAAATACCATTCGACCGTTTTCTTAATTAACGCTTCCGTCGCATCAATATAGTGCTGCGGCGAGGTTTTCGCTTCTTTTTCCAGAATCAGGGGGAGCTCGGTGCAACCCAAAATAATTTTTGTTACGCCCGCTTGCAACAGACGATCTTTTACCGGTGATAATAAGCGATGGGCTCCGGTTATATCACCGGATTTATAAGCGTAGATACTTTCCATTACCTGTTGTTGGTCCGCCTCATCCGGGATGTCGCAATGAATATGATCCGCCGCTAAATTGTCCTGATATATTCTTGCCTTGACCGTTGCCGTTGTTGCTAATAAGCCGACGCGTGTCGTTTTTGCTTCCCGAATGGCCTGACAGGTCACATCGATAATACTGATCATTTCCACACTGCACTGCTGTTTTAATTCATTAAACCAGTAATGCGCCGTATTGCACGGAATAATGATGCACTCAGCGCCTGCATTTTCGAGAATTTTCATGTATTGCAGCATTTTCTTCAGCGGTGATGCGCTGTGTTGAAGAATGCATTGCGTTCTGTCAGGGATATCAGGAATCGATACCGCAATCATCGGAATGTGATCCTGATCCCGGTACGCCGGCGTGTTTTTGATCAATTTTTGCATTGCATCAACGGTAGCGCCCGGCCCCATGCCGCCAAGAATTCCCACGAGACTGTTCATGCTGTTAACCCTGTAGCATTATGAAATTAAAAGAATAATCGCACACTACCGGGCAATGTGAATTGCTAAATTCCCATCTGCTATGTATGATCTGCATAGCTACTGCCATCTCTATGCTTTTATTGGGTTTGTCGGGATGGCGTGATGCGGCTGCATGGGTGATGTAATAACGAAACAGGGCGCTGAGCGTTTAGTGAGGAGTGATGTTGAATAATATCGAAACCAAATGGCTCTATGATTTTATTGCGCTGGAAGAACACCGCAGTTTTACCCTCGCCGCTGAGAAACGGAATATTTCTCAGTCATCATTCAGCCGTCGAATTCAGGCGCTGGAAGCCGCCGTCGGGTTTGATATTTTCGACCGTAGCGCCCAGCCGCTGCAATTAACCGAACAAGGGCGTGTATTCCACGTTTATGTCCGTAATACGCTGGACGATCTGGAGTATCAGCTCAATAAGTTGCAGGGGGGAAA
The DNA here is from genome assembly GCF_004342665.1 of Samsonia erythrinae. Taxonomy (GTDB): domain Bacteria; phylum Pseudomonadota; class Gammaproteobacteria; order Enterobacterales; family Enterobacteriaceae; genus Samsonia; species Samsonia erythrinae. The sequence goes on from NZ_SMBY01000001.1 coordinate 603,647, forward strand.
TCATTATAAAAATAAAATCACCATTGCGGCGGCACATTCGTTATCGGTATTTATCATGCCGGAGCTGTTAAAGGCTGTCCCGGAACCGCAGGAAAAGATTTTCTATGTTGAATCTATCGATGTGGATGAAGCGGTACTGAACTTAAAAGAAGGGCGTAGCGATTTCATTTTCTCGTTTTACAACGAGGAACTGATGGCGGAGCCCTTTATGCATGAAAAGATCCTGGAATCCCGGCTTTATCCGGTGTGCGCGTGTGACAGCAAGGGAAAGCCGCTGTTTGACGTGAGCGCGTCCTCCGTGCCGTTACTCAACTATACCGAAACCAGCTACATGGGTCGGCAGGTGAGTCGTTATCTGTCCGGCGTCGATAGCGATAAGTTTACCGTCAACTTCGTCTCTTCCATGAGCGACTTGCTCAAACGTATGACGAAGAAAGGCTATGGGATCGCCTGGCTGCCGGACTACTCCATTCAGGAAGAGCTGAAAAACAAAGAGCTGACGATCCTGAGTATGGAACATGCCGTGATCCGCATGGGGGTCTATCTGTATCGGCTTGATGCGCGGCTGAACATGGCTTCTGAAAAGTTCTGGCGCTATATGAAAGGGCTCTCATCGACGTCCGGCTTGTAAGCGTTGCAAGATGTGGGATGTACGACGGGGGGGATTGTACGACGAGGCAGATAAAAAAATAGCGGCCCGCAGGCCGCTATGTGCATTGCCTCGCATCAGCTATTGTGCGTGGCCTGCTGAGGTTCTTTATAGGCGACGACATCGTCGGCTACCTCTTCTTCATCATCATCGTGGATGTCCTTTTCCAGACTGGCCACCACGGCGGTAGAGATGCTGTTGCCGATGACGTTAGTGGCAGTGCGCCCCATGTCCAGGAACTGGTCGATACCGATAATCAACAAGATACCCGCTTCCGGCAGGCTGAACATCGGTAGTGTTGCTGCCACCACGACGATAGAGGCACGCGCGACGCCCGCCATCCCTTTACTGGTGAGCATCAGCGTCAACAGAATCAGGATTTGCTGGGTGATGCTCAGATCGATATTGTAAGCCTGCGCGATGAACAGAATCGCAAAAGACTGATACATCATGGAGCCGTCAAGGTTGAACGAATAACCGAGCGGCAGCACAAAGCTGGTGACTTTTTTCGGCACGCCGAATTTGGCCAACGCTTCCATGGTTTTCGGGTAGGCGGATTCGCTGCTCGCGGTAGCGAACGCCAGTATGGTGGGTTCACGGATCAACTTCGCCAGCGTAACGATGGCTTTGCCCAGGAACAGGTAGCCAACCAGAAACAGCACGCCCCACAGCACGGCCAGACCGAGGTAGAACTCACCGATGAGTTTACCGAAGTCGTAAAGCAACCCCAGCCCTTGTGTCGCAATGGCGGAAGCGATTGCGGCAAAAACGGCAATAGGCGCCAGCGCCATCACATAGTCGGTCACGCGGAACATCACTTTGGTCAGCTCCTCGATCATCGCAATCATCGTGGTCGCGTGCTTGTTTTTGCCTTTTACATAGGCAAGCGCGGAACCGAAGAACAGGGAAAACACCAGAATTTGCAGGATTTCATTGTTCGCCATCGCTTCTGTGATACTTTTCGGGAAGATATGGCTGATGAAGCTCTTAAGCGTAAACCCGTCGGTATTCAGGCCTGTCGCCACCTGCTGTGCCGGGATATCGAGATTCATGCCTGAACCCGGTTGGAACAGGTTCGCGAAGAGCATACCGATAAGCAGAGAAATGAACGATGCGCTGACAAACCAGATCATCGCTTTCATACCGATACGACCAACGGCCGAGGTGTTTCCGCCCATACTCGCCAAACCGGAAACCAGCGTAGCAAAGACTAACGGCGCGATGATCATCTTAATCAATCGCAGGAAGATATCGGTGACCATATTGAAATAAGACGCCACTTCCTTTGCCCGACCACCATCAAGGTATTGGTGGCACGCCCATCCGATTAATATCCCCAAGACGATAGCGAAAACTATCTGTATAAGTAATTTCTGCCTTTGCATATAAACCTCATGTTGATGAATTGATTCAGACAACACAATATTATTATTGTCGTACGATGGCCGATGCGTTTCCCGAAACGCACTCATCCTCGTCCTGATTTTTCATTGGGGTGTTGTGTCTGCTCGCCGATATTACAACGATTCTTGTGTTTTACATTTTTTTTCTGCGGAAGGTTATGTAATTGTGACCTTTATCATGCAAAACATGCATACTTTCATCGGGTTTAATGACAAACGGGGATATGTCAGTGGGACGCGCATCAAACGGAAATTGTTTAATAGTTTTTATTAAACAATAAGTTATGGTGTTTTTCTATGCGGATGGATGCCTGCGAAACGTGTTGGATTAGTATTACTAATGATCAGGGGCGGGATATCAATAAAACCTATTCCCCGCAGGTTAAAAGTCAGATAAAAATAATCAACGAAATGATGATAACCACTTTGTTTTTCATTTACATTATTTTTTAAATTATTTTAACTGAGACTTTGTTTGTTTATCTATGATATGTGGCATGTAAAAAGCGCAATTTTTAATCAACAGGTTGCGATTTGAAAGAACAGGGGCGTAATACGGTGATGAGGGTTATTTAAAACCGTATTGTTGATGATTTCAACGAAACAGATCGATGCTCACTTTGTCGTGACGTGCTTTCTCAAGATGCTTCCTCATCCTGTCTGCTGCGGTTGCCATCTCTCCCCGCTGTAAAGCGTCAATGATCGTCAGGTGTTCTGTAATCTGTTCCAGCCGCTTGGGATGAAACCCCAGACTGCTTTGTCGGTATTCCACCAGACGCCGTAACTGATTGATCCGCTGCAAACTGGCGTGGGCAAAGCGGTTACCGCTACAGGCGAGCAGCGTTTCATGAAAATGCGTATTGGCATCGAACATTTCATGAGGGGTCATTGTCCGATAACCGCCGTTGAGAATCGCTTCCTGTTGTTTACGGCAGGCGTTGAGGATTTGCGGCTCGATATGAAACTGCGGCGATAGCAGGCTGGCGGGTTCGATCAGAAGACGATAGGTAAAACTTTCCTCATAAGCGGCGACGGAATCAATAATCGGCGTGGTTCTCCAGCCCTGACCGGTGCGAAATTCCAGCCAGCCTTCCTGCTGAATGCGCGTCAGAACGTTACGCAGTACCGCGCGAGAAACCTGACATTCCCGCATCAACTCCACTTCTGAAAACTGCGCCGGCAGCAGACGGGCAAGGCGCATATCGACAATCTTCTGATAAAGCGGTTCCTCGCTACTGGCGGCCAGTTCTGTGACCAACTGGCTTAACTCGTCGGCATGGCGCTCAAGATAAAATCCCCGATTGCGGTGATAATTCAGCATCCCTTTTTCCGTCAGATACCGCAGCGCGGCCTTGACCGGCGTGCGTGACGCGTTCAACACCTGCGCCAATGAGGATTCGATCAGGTGAGCGCCGCGAGGTAGCTGCTCGCGGCGGATATAGGCGACAATTTGCCTGACAATCCTTGTCTGTAACGGGGTTAACGTCATGGCTATCCTGCTATGTCATATAGGGTACTGCGGTCGCGTCTTAATTTTCAGGTCATGTATAGAAGATGCTGGCCGTGGCGTTTGCTCCGGTTTCACCGGAGCAAACCCGATTTACCGGTGATAGAACGGAAACGCGCCGAAAAGAATTCCGCCAACCATCAGCGACAGGCTGACAACAATCGCCCATTTCATGGCGAAGCGCTGGTGATCGCCAATGTCTACCTTTGCCAAACTGACCAGCAGGTAGAGTGAGGGGACCAGCGGGCTAAGCAGGTGAAACGGTTGTCCGATAATTGACGCGCGAGCAATCTCCTCTGGCGTAATACCATAGTTGACCGCCGTCTGCGCAATAACGGGTAAGATTCCGAAATAGAATGCATCATTGGACATCAGGAAAGTGAACGGCAGGCTAATGAGCGCGGTAAACACCGCCAGATAGGGGCCGAGGCTCTCCGGGATCACCTGCAACAGGCTTTTCGCCATGGCTTCCACCATGCCGGTGCCGGATAGGATCCCGGTGAAAATCCCAGCGGCGAAAATGAGCGAGGTGACGGCCAATACGTTAGCGGCATGTGAGCCGATCCGCGCTTTTTGCTCTTCCAGCTTGGGGTAGTTAAGCATGACGGCAATGGCGAAGCCGAGCATAAACAGCACCTGAATAGGCAGAGTACCCATCACCAGGAACACCAGGAGCAGGGTGGTCAGAATAAAATTCGGCCAGAACATGTTAGGGCGTCGGTTGGTGTCACTCTCTTCGTCGCTGCCGTTACCGAGGTTGATCGCGGCGTTCTGAAAATCACTGATATCAATAATCCCCAATCGTTTACGTTCCTGTAGGCCGAGATAAACGGCGACGCCGACCAGCGTCAGGCTGGCTAAAATAATCGCGGGCAGCATGGGGAGGAAAACGTCCAGCGCGTCGACCCGGAGTGCGGCGGCGGCACGTGCCGTAGGGCCGTCCCAGGGAGAAAGATTCATCACCCCGCTGGCGATATTCACCAGACAGGTCAACCCCAGCACGCTCATGCCCAGGCGTTGATAAAGCGGCAAGAATGCGGCGATGGCAATCATATACGTGGTCGTGCTGTCGCCATCCAGCGCCACCATCAGCGTCAGAATGGCGGTTCCGACCAGCACTTTCAGGGGGTCGCCTTTGACCAGACGGAGAATGAACCGCACCAGTGGGTCAAACAGTCCCGTATCGATCATGATACCGAAATAAAGTATGGAGAAGGTGAGCATGACGCCGGTCGGGGCCAGCGTTTTGATGCCCTCCAGCATCATGGCGCCCAGCCCCTGATAAAAACCTGCCGCCAGCGCGAAGAGTGTCGGCACGAGGATCAACGCGATGAGTGCGGACATCCGTTTGGTCATGATGAGGTACATAAAGCAGATGACCATGGAGAAACCGAGAATTGTAAGCACCATTAACCTCCTGTTTTCATTTCTTGCTTTTATTTCTCGCGCTATTGCGAGCGTTGTACCGCTGTCCTCTTCCTGAGTGAATTGAGGAGGCGGGGATCATGCCGTTTTGCGTCACGGAATAGAGAAAGGCGTTGAATAGCGTTATTTCCTGATGTTGGTGACGTTCAGGAAATGAATAAATGAAAGGACGTCATCAGCCGCCGGGGTCAAAACGAATAATAAATACCCGATAATGAGGAAAGTGCGGGGTTGCGATGATCGGTAACATAAATGGCCTCTATGCGAGCGATGATAATATGCCTTTTATCCCTGTCGTCCGATGATAAACGATTGTTTATCTGTGGTTTATCTGCAAATCTTTGGCTGATTGATCATGGTTTTCAGGTGATTGTTTTGTTAAAAACAAATTAAATCATTGTAAAATGAAACGCAAATTGCGCTTTTTTGGAAGAAAAAACAATTTGCCGTTGAGACGACGATAACCAGTAGGAAAATTTTAAAAGATAAACGGTGATGTAAAAAATGCATGGCGGCGTAGAAAATTATTATCAAGTTATGGGAATTTTGCCGTTTTTATTAATACTTGTTTACAAGTAGAGCGGAAATAAAATCTTCCGTCGGGCACAGCCCACCTAACGACGGTGTGTGTTGTGTCGCGCAACGGCTTTTTCCATCGGGCATTTGCACGGAAAATAACCCCAGGCCGTATTCATCCTCTTTATTTGTTAATGCCTATACTGTTTTTGACGATACTAACTCTAGATGTCAGCGATAAGGTCGCATCTTGATGCCTGTCGGCAGGGTTACCACAATGGATTTGGTGTATCAGGGAAGGTAACACATTCTATTTATTGTTTTTTAATTTCCCAGACAATGGGAATGAATCAGGGAATTCCAGTACGTCCGTCCTGGCATGCCGTTTTCAGGGGCATGATAGGACGGGCGGCACCGTTATGAACAAAACAGTCAATACTTTTCCGGCTGAACGTACAGGCGGGAAAGAGTGATTAACGTCGCGGAGTGCATTATGGAGTTTCTAAAAAATGTCAGCATCAAACTCATGGTGCTGATGATAGTCGTTTCCCTATTGGCTGTGTGGGGCGTGGCATCCGGGTTTAGTCTTTATTCGCTTTATAAAGTGACGAATTTACTTGATAAAAGTGAGACCCAGCAAAAAACCTATTCTCATCTGGTCTATGGTACCGACCAATATTTTCGTGCAGTGACTCGCATGGAAAGAACCATGGATTATTTACAAAATAACGAGGTGGCAAACGCGAAACAAACGTTAGATCTGGCACAGGTTGCGATAAAGAATACCAAGGATTCGCTGGAGAAATTCCAGACCGCGGAGCACATCGGCGTCGATCAGGCTACGGTTGATACGGTGAAAGAGACCTGGAATACGCTGGTCACGTCTTCGATCGATCCCATGAATGCGGCGTTGCAGCGTAACGACCCCGAGGCTTTTCGCCAGATTTTCCGTTCCACCTATCCCCCTGTCAGCCTGAAATTTGGCGATGACGTCAAACGTTATTCGGACAGTATTACCTCTTCTGATTTGATTCCAACCGTCAGCGAGCACAATGAGAAAAACCGTAACGCGCTCATTGCCGCGATGGTCATCGGCGTTATCGTGGTGATTTTCACCGAATATTACCTGAGAAATTATCTGGTGATACCGATAGCCGTGCTGAAATCCCATCTGTCGCAGCTCACCGCGGGGCGTTTAGGATGCGAACTGGCCGAGTTTGGTCGCAACTGTGCGGGACGCTTGATCCCCGATATTAAACAGTTGCAGAAAAGCCTGCGTGATACGGTGAGGGTCATCCGGCAAAGTGCGTCGGAAATCAGTTACGGCACCTCAAATATCAAGGATGGCAACAACGACCTCTCCAGTCGAACGGAGGAGCAGGCGGCCGCGCTGCAACAGACGGCCGCCAGCATGGAGCAAATTAGCTCCACGGTGCAGCAAACCGCCGAAAACGTGCATCAGGCGCGTAAGCTGGCGCAGGAGGCGGCCAGCATGGCGCAGAAAGGCGGAAATATCAGCACCAACGTGATGACGACGATGGAGGGCATCAGCGCCAGTTCTCGGCAGATTTCCGATATCACCTCGGTGATTAACGGTATCGCGTTTCAGACTAATATTCTGGCGCTGAACGCGGCGGTAGAAGCTGCGCGCGCGGGGGAACAAGGGAGAGGGTTTGCCGTGGTGGCAGGGGAGGTTCGTACGCTGGCGCAGCGCAGCGCAGCGCGCAGGCGGCGAAAGAGATTGAAGCATTGATTGGGAAATCGGTTTCGCGGGTGGAGGCCGGGGCAGGGCTGGTGAAGCAATCCGGTGACGCGATGACGGCGATCATCGATTCCATCGCTCAGGTCAATGATTTAATTAGTGAAATCGCCGCGGCAACGGATGAACAAACGCGCGGTATTACGCAGATTAGCCAGGCTGTGCATGAAATGGATAGCGTCACGCAACAGAATGCGTCTCTGGTGATGGAATCGGCGGGGGCCGCGGCCCGGTTGGATGAGCAAACTAATGAGCTGTTGGCCGTCGTTGATGTGTTCGAACTTGATTCGGCGAGCGACCCGTCAAACACATTTACCCGCCCGGTAGGGGTTGTCCCCGCTGACCGGACTGCGGGCACAGGGACAACACCACTGTTGTCGGGGCATGGGCGTAACGGCGAAGGCTGGGAAAAATTTTGATCCGCTGCGGTCTGGCCCTCGATAACAACGGTCTGGGCAAAGGATAGCAACAGGGTGCTGACGAACAGGGCGGAAAGGCGTCGTCCATGTTCTGTCGGTGCGCCATTCCTCGTGAAGCGGGATGGGGAATTTACCGCCAGACATGTTCAGTGACAGGGAGTCAGGCCTTTTTTCTGTCAATCAGGCTCCGAAAAATGTAAAGAAACGATATTTTTAACGAGAGAGGTGAAGCGTTTAACGCAAGATTTTATTTATTGGTATATTTATTGCATTGTTTGTTTTTGTCGGTTTTATGTCCTAAACCCCCTGTTTTAATGGGTGGATGGCCAGGAAATGGGCTTTGTCTGAGGTTATATTTGAACTGAAATTGTTTGTTACAAACTAAAGTCACTGTTGCCCACCTTTTCGTGACGTAAATCAAGACAGCCTGTCGCTTAAGAGTGATTATAAGAATAACTATCATTTCTGCTTTCTCATATGACTATGTCTATCTGGCAAAAAACGTTTTGGTTGCTGTGTTGGTTATTGAGCTGCTCAACGGCGTTGGCGACGAGCGATTACGCTTCATTTATCAAAGATATTGAAACCCGGCTGGATACCACGGCGCGGCTTTACGCAGAGCAGCAACCGCAAGAGGCCCGGACGGAAGTTCAGATGGCCTATTTTGAGGTGTTTGAAAACCTTGAAGGTCCTATTCGCATCAATATCTCCGCGCAGAAAAGCTATCAACTCGAAGCGACCTTCGGTGAAATTCGCCGCATGATAGGCGAAGGAAAACCGCAGGCCGAGGTGCAGGCAAAAATTTCGTGGCTGAAGGGCGAGCTGGATGCCGTTCTCCCCGTGCTGTCGGGCGGGCACAAGCTGGTGGCGCAGGAGCAGCACGGCGCTTATGACAATGCCGAAATAGCGCCGTACTGGCAGCAAAGCTTTAAAATCATTGATGACCAACTGGCGCAGGCCGTAAGTGAGTATCAGGCTGGGGACTACAAGAAAGCCAGCCAGAGCGTGCAGCAGGCGCATTATCAGGGCTTTAAAAATTCCGAGATGGAAATGTCCGTGCGGCAGAACCGCTCAGCGCAGCAGGCCGCCGCGATTAATCAACAATTTTCCACGCTGATCGCGCTAGCCAGCCAACCCGACCAACTTACGGACGTCGCGTATCGCGTTACTACGCTCTTGCAGGATATTGAAGATACGTTGCCCGGGTTGCCGACGACGCGAGACAGCCAGCAGGCGATGGCGACACAGGATGCCAATGCGGATGCCGGTGCAGCGCCGGATACCAACTGGGCGAAGGTCGCTGACGATATCAATCAGGCTATTGCCGGCGCCATTGCGCAATACCAGCAGGGGCAGGTGAAACCCGCCGTCATGGCCGTGCAGGACGCCTATTTCGATCTGTTTGAAGCCAGCGGCATGGAGAACAAAGTCGGTTCTCGCGATGCGGCGTACAAATCTACGCTGGAGGGGTATTTTACCCGTTTGGTGAGTCTGATGAATGCCAAACAACCTGTGGAATCGCTTCAGGTGCAGGCGGATGCGCTACGGCAGGGGCTGGCGAATGCGGTCACAATGTTGGGCGAAGGCGGCGAAACGCACTGGAGTCTGTTGATTTACAGCCTGCTGATCATTGTGCGCGAGGGGCTGGAGGCCTTACTGATCGTGGCGGCGATCGTGGCCTATCTGGTGAAAAATAATCAACAGGATAAGCTGCCATTGATTCGCCAGTCGGTGTACGTCGCGCTGCTGTGCAGCGTGGTGACCGCCGTGATTTTCCAACTGCTGTTCACTAATGCCGGCGCCAGTCGTGAACTGTTGGAAGGCGTAACGATGCTGATCGCCGTGGTGATGCTGTTCTTCATGAGCTACTGGCTGTTGTCGAAAGTGGAAGCCCGACACTGGAAAGCCTATCTGGAAGGCAAGTTGTCCCATTCGCTGAGCAGTGGTTCGATGATCGGCCTATGGTTGACCAGCTTTCTGGCGGTGTACCGCGAAGGCGCGGAGACGGTGCTGTTCTATTATGCGCTGGTTGGCGATGCCAGCAATGTGGCGGGGCATCTCGCCATTCTGGCGGGGTTTGCCATCGGCTGCGTGATCCTATTTATCGCCTATCTCCTGATGCGCTATACCGTGGTTAAACTGCCGCTTAAGCCGTTTTTCATGTTTACCGGCTGCTTTATGTACCTGATGGCGTTTGTGTTTGCGGGTAAAGGCGTTCTGGAACTGATCGAAGGCAAGCTGTTTGAACCGACGTTGCTGCACGGCGTGCCGGAAATCAGCGGGCTGGGAATTTATCCTTATGTGGAAACGCTGATGCCGCAGGGAGCGTTGATTATCGCGGCGCTCATCGCCCTGTGGGTAATGCGTCGCAGGGCGTCTGACGCCTGATCGCGCAACGATGATGTTAATTGAAGACTGAAAGCAATGAGAGCAGGAAATAACCATAACAACCCCAATTGATGAGTGAACCAGACTGGGGGAAACGACTGAAATGAGGATGGGTTTGATGAATATGCAAAAAAGTCTGATTGCCGCGGCCGTGATGGCCGGTATTTTTACGGCGCCTGCCGCGCTGGCGTTTAAAGAGTACCCGGCGGGTGAACCCGTCTCCATGAATGAAATGGAAATTGCCGCCGTTTATCTGCAACCCATTGACATGGAGCCGCGTGGTATGGGGCTGCCTGCGGCGAAAGCCGATATCCATTTAGAGGCGGATATTCATGCTGCGGAAGGTAACAAAAACGGTTTTGGCGCCGGCGAATGGATGCCGTTTCTGACCATCGCTTACACGCTGACCAACACGGATACAGGGGCGAAGCAGGAAGGAACGTTCATGCCGATGGTCGCCAGCGATGGCCCTCACTATGGCGCGAACATCAAAATGATGGGGGTGGGCAACTATAAAGTGACGTACCACATCGATCCGCCATCCAAAGCGGGTATGCACCGCCATACCGACAGCGAAACGGGCGTGGGCCGCTGGTGGAAACCGTTTGATGTCAGCTTTGATTTCAAATACGTCGGTTTAGAATAAGGTCTTCCGTCCGCGACGTTCTGTCGCGGCGATGTTCAGTTTACGCCTCAGCGGGTACGCGTTGCTGCCCGCCGGGGCGTAGGTTTCCCCACCGGAGCGTAGACGGTTGCGCCGTTAACACATGCAGCCTGAAGTACGACGGGTATATATGAGTTATTTTTTTACGACAACGTTGCAATCCTTCCTGCCGATAGCACTTTTGCTCGGATTGAACTGGAGCCACCGCGCCAAACCGGAAATCCGGTCGCTGGGTTGGACTACGCTACTGGCGCTGGTCTTCGGCACGTTGATTGGCGTTCACTTTCCCAACGGACAAGCGTTTCTGCTGGGGACGACGGTACTTCAGACGTTTGCCCTGATCCTGTTTCTGGTCTGTCAGTGTTTTTCTCATTCGCGCATCGGTTATCTGTGGCTGGCGCTTCTAGTGGCGGGCGCGGCGGCGCATTGGGGCCGCGATCCCAACCTGAGCGCGCTAACCACCACTCACGTGGTCAATACCGATCTGATACTGAATCTCAGCGCCGTGGTGCTGGCGTTTGGCTGGCTGGTGTTCTGTGCCGCGCTGTGCGGCATGATTGTACGGCGGATTCGTCTTCTGCGCTGGCCGCTTCTGGTGCTGCTGGTTGCGCTTCTGCTGGTGCCGATAAGCGGCAACCTGCTGCTTCTCTTGATGAAATTACAGGTGCTGGGTTTAACCAAGCCGCGCCTGAGCTACGTGGCGCATGTCACCAACAGCGCGTATTTATTCAATTACCTCAGCGCCTTGTTGATGGCGGTATTGGTGGCCGGGTTGGTTTGGCCGCTGCGGGAGGCGCACCGCAAGCAACAGGCTGCGCATGGGGCAATCGAAAAGCGCAAAGCGACGGCAGGTTACCGCACGGTCCGGCGCACGCTGCTGGCGACGACGGCCGCGTTGCTGGTTGTCGTCTTCGTTCAACTCTATTGGGACAAGATCGCATCGCAGCCGCCGCGTCTTTCCGAAGCGCAGCCGGTGACGCTGGCAGCCGATGGCAAGGTGCACATTCCGATTGAGCAGGTGCGCGACGGCAAACTGCACCGCTTCGTCTGGATTGCCGATGATGGCAAAGCCGTGCGCTTTTTCGTCATTAACCGCTACCCCGATCGTCTGCGGCTGGGCGTGGTGTTTGATGCCTGCCTGCTGTGTGGCGATCAGGGCTACGTGATGGAGGGGAATCAGGTGATTTGCGTGGCCTGCGGCGTGCACATTTTCATTCCATCCATTGGGAAGGCGGGGGGATGTAATCCGGTGCCGATCGAAGGCTGGAGCAATGACGACCACGAGCTGGTGATTGCTCAGGCCTCGCTGGCGGCAGGCACGAACTACTTTTCGACGATAGTGGCGATGGACGTGACCGATCCGGTTGACGGCACCCGGCTGACCAACGTCGACGCGGAGCATAAATATCGCTTCGGCGGCAAAACCTACTTCTTCTCGTCGGAAGCAAACTATAACCGCTTTCGCGAAAACCCCGCGAAATTTGCCACTGCCAATGCGGTGGCGGGTGAGCAGGCGGAGGGCGAATAATCATGCTGTGGCGACTGTTGCGCCAGTCCTGGCGCAGAAACCTTCGGCGTAAATCGCTGGCGGTGCTGACCGTGTTTTTGGCTGCCGGGCTGATCTCCGCGCTGCTGGCGGTGTCTATCGATATTGGCGATAAAATGGCGCGTGAGCTGAAATCTTACGGCGCGAACATTTTGATTGAGCCTGCGGCTCAGGCGGCGCTGCCTGCGCTGTTCGGCGAGCGCAGTAATCCGCTGGAGGGGCAGGATTTTCTTGATGAAGCCGAGCTACCGAACATCAAGGATATCTTCTGGCGCAATAACATCGTCGGTTTTGCACCGATGTTAAGCGGTGACGTTGAGGTCAATGGCCAGCCGGTGGCGGTGCTGGGCACCTTCTTTTCTCAGCCTGTCGCCGTACCGGATGAAGAGGATTACCGCACGGGGCAAATCACCGTGAGTCCGTACTGGCAGGTGAACGGGCAATGGCCGCAGGAGCCGGTAGCGGCGAATAATACGGCGCAGACGCTGGTCGGTAAACAGCTGGCGGCGCAAACGGGCTGGAAAGTGGGCGATAAACTCACGCTGCACGGCGCGAAAGGCGAGGCGACGGTCGCGGTGAGCGGGATACTGAGCAGCGGCGGTGAGGAAGAGGGCCGTCTGGTGCTGCCGCTGGCGACGGTGCAATCGCTGCTGGGATTGGACGGTAAAATTCAGGCGATTCGCGTGTCGGCGCTCACCGTGCCGGAAAATGAACTGTCGCGCCGGGCGCGTGAGAATCTGGACGGGTTGAATGCGGAAGAGTACGACCTCTGGTACTGCACTGCGTATGTCTCGTCCATCGCGCACCAGTTGGAAGAAGCGATTTCCGGTTCGGTCGTGCGTCCTATCTGGCAGGTGGCGGCCTCGGAAGGCGTGGTGATTGACAAAATTCAGTTGCTTCTGGCGGTCGTGACGTTTGCCGCGTTGGTGGCATCGGCGATGGGGATCGCCTCGCTGATGACCAGCACGATTATGGAACGCGCGAAAGAGATCGGGTTGATGAAGGCGCTGGGCGCTCGTCAGTGGCAGATTATGCTGCTGTTTTATCTGGAGGCCGCGCTGAGCGGGCTGGCTGGCGGCCTGGCAGGGTGCGTAGCGGGCTGGGGGCTGGCGAAAGCGATTGGGTTGATGCTGTTCGGCGTCCCGCTGAGCTTCGCCTGGATCGTGATCCCCTGCGTTCTGGTGATATCCATACTGATTGCCCTCATCGGGACGTGGTTCCCTGCGCGGCGCATCGCCAAACTGTATCCGGTGGAGGTGCTGTATGGGCGCGAATAGTGGGATGAACAGCATGTTCTGGCGTTTGGTGTTGCGCGCGTTGCGGCTGCGCGCGCAGCGCGTCAGCGTCGTCTTTGCCGCGCTGATGGTCGGCGCGGCGATCGTGACGGCGATGTCTGCCGTCTACTTCGATATTAATGCCAAGATGAGTCAGGAATTGCGTACCTTCGGCGCAAATTTTTACATCGGCCCGGCGCGGGGTAACACCCTTGCGCAAAGCACGTTTCAGTCGATTGTCGATAGCGCGCCAGCCGGGTTAATTAATGCCGCCAGCCCCTATCTTTACGGCATGGCGCGCACGGAACTGGAGAAAGTGGTGTTGATGGGCGTGGGGTTCGAATCGCTGCGTCAGCTGGCTCCGTACTGGCAGGTTTCGGGCAACTGGATTGGCGTCAACTTTGACGACCGCAACGCCATGATTGGCGTAAAACTGGCGCAGCGGTTGAATGTTAACGTCGGCGATAGCGTTACGCTGGTCGGCGACGGCGGAAGACAGCGCTTGCAGATCAAAGGCGTGGTGGAATCCGGTGATGCCACGGACAACATGCTGATTGTGAATCTGCAACTGGCGCAAACCTGGCTGGATAAAGACGGCGCGATTAGCAACGCTCTGCTGAGCGTCCGTAACGATCTGGGGCAGGTCGATCGCTTTGCCGCGCGGCTTCAGCAGGCGTACCCGCAGTTGGAGATCCGCCCGATCCTCAAGGTGTCGGCCTCGGAAGGTCAGGTGCTGGATAAAATCAAAGGGCTGATGGGGCTGGTTTCGGCCGTCATCCTCGTGCTGTCTTCGCTGTGCGTCAACACCACGCTGATGGCGATTGTCGGCGAGCGCTCGCGTGAGTTTGCGCTACAGAAGGCGCTGGGCGCGAGTGGGCGGGACATCATCCGGCAGATGCTGGCGGAAACCGGCATAATCGCGCTGGCGGCCATTGTCTGCGGGTTGCTTCTGGGATACCTGCTGGCGCAAGTGCTGGGCATGGCCGTCTTTAATGCGACGATCTCGCTGCGTTTACCGGTGTTCCCGCTGACGCTGGGGCTGTCTTTATTGGTGGCGGCGGTTGCCGCTGTGGTTCCCACCCGGCGGGCGATTTTTGTTGAACCCGCCAAGGTGTTGAAAGGAGAGTAGTGCGATGTCTGTCGAGAATGTACAGAAAATGCCGCAGGCAGCGGAAGCGGTGATTGAGACTCGCCAGCTCTATAAACGCTTTGGTCAGGTGACCGCGCTGGAGAATATCAATATTCGTATTGCGCGCGGCGAGTTCGTCGCCATCATGGGCGCGTCGGGTTCGGGTAAAACCACGCTGATGAATATCCTCACCTGTCTGGACACGGTGAGCGAAGGGCAAGTCTTGCTGGACGGTGTGGATGCCGCCGGGCTGGACGAAGAAGGGCGACGCCAATTCCGAGCCGATAAAATTGGGCTGGTGTTTCAGCAGTTCCACCTGATCCCGTTTCTGACCGCGCTGGAGAACGTGATGCTGGCGCAGCATTACCACAGCGTAGTGGATGAGGCGGCGGCACAGCGCGTGCTTGATCAGGTTGGTCTGGCGCATCGTGTGAACCATTTACCCAGTCAGCTCTCCGGCGGCGAGCAGCAGCGCGTGTGCATCGCCCGTGCGTTAGTGAACGAGCCCCCGGTGATCTTTGCTGATGAGCCCACAGGTAATCTGGATGAGGAAAACGAACGGCGGGTGCTGGAACTGCTGAAAGATCTGCACCGGCAGGGGCGTACCATTGTGATGGTGACGCACAATCCTGAATTGGGGCAGTTTGCTGACCGTATAATCCGCCTGCAACATGGCAAGTATCTTGGTGAAGAGGTGAAGCATCATGAATTGGCGTAACGGTATTACCGCACTTTGCCTGCTGGGTCTGGTGGCGCTGAGCGGTTGTCAGGAAGAGCAGGTTCGCATCGGAGCGCAGGCGCCTGCGCTGGCTGCTTACGATCTGGCCGGACAAGAGGTCGGGCTGTCACGCTGGCAGGGGAAGAGCGTGTATCTGAATTTCTGGTCGTCGGGCTGCGGCGGTTGCATGGCTGAAATGGGAACGTTGGAAAAACTCAGTCAGCAGTATGGCGATAAGATCGTGGTCGTGGCGGTCAACACCGATCCTGACGGCGTGGATATCAACGCGATGCTGACGCATCACCATGTGACTTATCCGGTGGTGCGCGATCAACTGGGGATAACCAAAGAGCGCTATCAGGTCACCGGTACGCCAACGTCATTCATTATCGATGGCAGCGGCAAAGTGGTTGAGCAGCATCAGGGCGCGCGTAATGAAGCGGAGCTTTCCGCGCTGTTCCAGCAGCTAGCAAGCCGGACATAAAGACCGGCCTATGTTCGCCGTCGGCGTGTGCGCTTACTCTGTTGGTGAAACCGGCGTCTGTACTTCTATGATGACAGGTTCCGGTTTTACCCGTATGGCATAGATGACGCCGACAATCAGGCAACTGATGCCGCATAGCGTCAGCAGCGGCGGCCAGGATTGCCGGATGATAAAGGCATAGGCCAACCCCGCCAGCGTTTCAAATACAATCAGCGGCCCTACCAACACGGTAGGCAAACGCTGGCTGGCCTCATTCCAACATAGCGTCCCGATCCACGAGCAAAACAACCCGATCGCGATCATCAGCGGGATAAATACCTCAGGCCGTGGGCCGAACGGTTGCGCAAAGGCGCTATTCGTTAATGCCAGATGGCCGCATACCAGCAGATAGCCCAGCAGCGCCAGCGGCAGCGTGACCAGCCCTTGTGCGGTCGCCCAGGTGGTCGGCGTATTGTCTTTGTGGTCGCGGAGCCAGCGGGCGTTGCGCAGGGGATACCAGGTCCAGCACATCACCGCGAAAAACGCCATCGCAATGCCGCTGGCATAACGCCATAAATCGAATTCAACGGTCGTTCCTTTCAGTTCCGCAATGTTGACGCAGACCAGACCGGCCGCAATCAGCAGCAGCGAGGGCAGCAGCCGACGCCAGGCCACGCGGCCATCATGCTTGCTGTATAACACATTGGCGGTAACGGAAATCACTACGGGAAGGGTACCGATAATCATCGTCGAGATCGGCGCGCCGGTACGCTGGATGGCGCTGGCGAGCAGGAAGTAGTACAGCAGATTACCAATAACCGTGAGTTTCGTGGCTTCCAGCCAGTCGCGACGGGTTAACTGACGCAGACGACGGCGATCGAGCCACGCCAGCGGTAAGGCTATCAGTCCAAAGGCCAGATAACGTCCGGTGGACTGCAAGGCGGCGGGGTAGTCCGGTACAATCAGCGGCCCAACGAAAATCAGCCCCCACATGAGGCCGGCGGCTAGCGCAAATAAAACACCAATTAACATGATAAACCCATTTTTTCACAATAGTGCATCGCGCCAGTCTAGGGAGAGTCGGCGGTGAATTATTGTAGAATATTGCTGTTTATTATTCGAGGGAGGAGGTTAGCGCCGAACCGGATAAACCTGTTTTTGGTAGCGAATGGGCGTGACGCCATAGCGCTGAGCGAAGGTGCGGGTCAGATGTGCTTGATCGGTTAGCCCGACGGCGATGGCGACATGAGCGGCCGCCATACCGCGCGTCAGCATCTGTTTCGCCTCATACAGCCGAATTGCCATCAGCATCTGATGCGGAGTGACGTGATACTGGGCTTTGAACTGGCGCAGGAAGTGATATGGGCTCAGGGACACCAACGCCGCCAGATCTTTTAAGGTAACGGGATGAGCGAAGTTCTCCCGTAGATAGGCTTTCACTCCATCAAAGCGGTGCAGCGGTTCAATCATCTGGCGTTGCGCGATGTGCGCGTGTGGTCGGAAAAGTTCAATCAACGACAGCAGCAGGCTTTCACTTGCTAACGGGTCGGTTGTCTGCCACATCGCGGCCAGCGTCATCGCCAACTGACGTGCCGTTGCGGGATCGTGGCGCACGACATCGGTAAACCACCAGCCTTTCTCACCGGAGACGTTCTCCAGCACATCGGGCGGGATATAAATCATACGATAGCGCCAGCCGTCTTCCGTCGCTGATTCCCCCGTATGCAGTTCATCAGGGTTCATCAACACGAGTGAATCGACAGGCGCTATATGCTTGGCGCCACGATAGCGGAATTGCTCTGCGCCGTCGTCAATGGTTCCAATACCAAACGCCTCATGCGTGTGTGGTTCAAAGGCATAACGACAGATGTGCGCGTGATAAAGCTCAATGCCGGGCAGCGTCGGCAAATGCCGGAACTGGGCATAGTCTCTCTCATCAGTAAACTGTTCCGGTACACCCTGCATGTTGTCACCTTGTCTCCCATTCTGATTTCCATCATAGCAGCGATAGCTCGTCAGCTTGAAGTCATGTGGCCTATTTAGCGTGAGGGGAAATGCTGTAAAAGGGAATAAAAACGTCGGGATAAATAGATCAGAAAGGCATAAATCATAGCGAAATGGTTGATTGACGACGCGCGTGTGACAAAAGTAGCTTTATCTAACTTATTGATTTTAAAATTTATGTCTATTTCTTGTTAGGTAAGGCTGTGTGGCAGACATACCGTTAGTATAAAAAAATATAATCAACTCCATTTGTTTATTTGTTCAACCTCTCATTACTTGGATCAATGTTGCCATGTGTAATCGGGACAAGGGAGTGGAAGGTGAACTTTCAGCAATTAAAAATTATTCGTGAATCAGCGCGGTGCAATTACAACCTGACCGAGGTGGCGAATACGCTGTTTACCTCTCAATCCGGCGTGAGTAGACATATCCGCGAGCTGGAAGAAGAGCTGGGGATTGAAATTTTTGTCCGCCGCGGCAAGCGGTTGCTCGGCATGACCGAGCCGGGTAAAGAGTTGCTGGTGGTTGCTGAGCGTATCCTGAACGACGCCAGTAACATTCGACGCTTGGCGAATGTGTTCACCAACAACGATACCGGCCAGTTGGTGATCGCCACGACGCACACACAGGCGCGCTACAGTCTGCCGCCGGTGATTAAAGCGTTCCGTTCTCTGTATCCGCAGGTACGGCTGGTGCTGAATCAGGGGACGCCGGATGAGATCGTGGCGATGCTCAATTCCGGCGAAGCGGATATCGGTATTGCCACCGAACAGCTAATTAATGATACCTCGCTCGCCGCATTCCCTTACTATCGCTGGCACCATTCGGTGATTGTGCCGGAGCACCATCCGCTGACGGAAAAAAGCGTGATTACGCTGGAAATGCTCAGTGAGGAGCCGTTGATTACCTATCGTCAGGGCATTACGGGGCGATCGCGTCTGGATCGCGCTTTTCAGGCCGCGGGAATGACGCCGGATGTGACGCTGAGCGCACAGGATTCCGACGTCATTAAAACCTATGTTGAACTGGGGCTTGGGGTCGGGATTGTGGCCGATAAGTCTTACGATCCGGTGCGGGACAAAGGGTTGGTACGACTGAATGCGGAACATTTGTTTGAGGCAAATACGGTCTGGCTGGGGCTGAAAAAAGGCCAGTTACAGCGTAACTACGCCTGGAAATTTATTCAGCTGTGCAACACGGAATTGTCGCTGGATGAAATTAAGGACAGGGTGTTTTCGGATAATGATGAAGCGGTGATTGATTACCAGATTTAAGGGATGCCACGGTTTCCTCACCAGATACCCAGCCAGAACTCTTCCGGCTGGGGCGCACTTTTTTTCCTACCTCGACCCTGTCCGCGCTCCGTGCTGGATTCAGCATAATTATGTCTTATTACGCCGATAATCCGCTTGATCTCATCGTGGTGGGATAGTAGCATCCTCGCTATAACAACAACTTATATCTGATTTTTGTTAATCGATACAAATACTTGTGCGTTTTTATTGAATAATTATGTTGACGGTTTTTGTATCGGAGCAGAAAAATTAACGGTAACAGCCCATCAGATATCCTTGATATTCACCTCTCTCCACGTTGATTTTTCGGTTCACGTTGAATCGGAGTCGCGCCAGCGCCATGTCTGTGATGGCGGGGAGTTTAAAACGGAAAGTAACGATGAAAGTACAAAAAATCAGCCTTGCATGGCAAATTCTTATCGCCTTGATCCTGGGAATCGCACTGGGTGCGGTGTTACATGAACAACAAGAAAGCCGTCAGTGGCTGATCGTTAATATCCTGAGTCCGGCCGGTGATATCTTCATCCGCCTGATTAAAATGATTGTCGTCCCCATCGTCATTGCCACGTTGATTGTCGGGATTGCGGGCGTCGGCGATGCGAAAAAGCTCGGTCGTATCGGTTTCAAGACCATCCTCTATTTTGAAATCATCACCACGGTGGCGATTATCCTCGGCATTACGCTGGCAAACATCTTCCAGCCGGGACACGGCATTGATATGTCGACGCTGACCGCCGTGGATATCTCGCAGTATCAAAAAACCACCGAACAGGTGCAGAGCGGGACACACAGTCTGGTCGGTACGGTGCTGTCGCTGATCCCGCCGAATATCTTCGCCGCGATGGCGCACGGGGAAATGCTGCCGATTATCTTCTTCTCGGTGCTGTTTGGCCTGGGGCTGTCGTCATTGCCGAAAGAACATCGTGAGCCGTTGCTGAACGTCTTTCGCGGCGTGTCGGAAACCATGTTTAAAGTAACGCACATGATCATGCGCTACGCGCCCGTCGGGGTGTTCGCGCTGATTTCCGTCACCGTTGCCAACTTCGGCTTTGCCTCGCTGTGGCCGCTGGCCAAGCTGGTCATGCTGGTTTACGCGGCGATTTTTTTCTTCGCGCTGGTCGTGCTCGGTATCGTCGCCCGCCTGTGCAAGCTGCGCATCACGATATTGATCCGCATCCTCAAAGATGAACTGATCCTCGCGTACTCCACCGCCAGTTCGGAAACCGTGCTGCCGCGCATTATTGAAAAAATGGAAGCCTATGGCGCACCGAAGTCGATCACCAGCTTTGTGGTGCCGACCGGCTACTCCTTTAACCTTGATGGATCTACGTTGTACCAGAGTATTGCGGCGATTTTCATCGCGCAGCTGTACGGCATTGAACTGTCGATTGGGCAGGAAATCGTGCTGGTGTTGACGCTGATGCTGACGTCCAAAGGCATCGCGGGCGTACCGGGGGTATCGTTTGTTGTGCTGTTGGCCACGCTGGGCAGCGTCGGGATCCCACTGGAAGGTTTGGCGTTTATTGCGGGCGTCGATCGTATTCTTGATATGGCGCGTACGGCGTTGAACGTGGTGGGCAATGCGCTGGCCGTCTTAGTGATCGCCAAATGGGAACGCCAGTTCGATGAGCAGAAAGCACAGGCCTACGAGCGTGAAATCAAAGGGATTAGCACGCACCCCGCTTAGCAGGGGTAATCTCGTCATCCCTTAAATGACACGAGCAACGGGCGCACCGATTCTTCGATGCGCCCGTTTCTTTTCATGGGTATGCGCTCACTATGCCGCGTGGCTGCCGAACGTCTTCTCGTCTAGCGTTTGCGTGCGCCACAGCGCCTGTTGGATTCGTTCGGCATCTGTTGCGAAGGGCAGGCGAGCGGCAATTTTCGGCGCAATCCTGACGTTCTGTGCAATATCGTCGACCCGTTGCGGGCGCTCGTTGAGACCGAGCGCGCTCAGCGTTAACGGACTACCATAGCGGCGCAACTGCGTGAGAAGTTCTATGCGGTCGGCATCGTTATCGTGTTCCAGAAAAGCCTGTACGGCTAATCCAAATCCCACTTTCTCACCGTGTAGCCAGTCATGCAGTTCCGGCAGTCGCGTCATACTGTTGTGAATGGCATGGGCAACACCGATGCGCGGCACCTCGTCTTTCATGCTGTTCGCCACGCCCGCCAGGGCGATAACGGCATCAATCACACGACGCAGTGCCGGTGTAACCCGACCTTGTACGTTATCCGCGATAGCCTGTTCGCCATTGCGGTTAAACGTCTCCACCGCCAGCCGCGCCGCCTGTGCCTTGAGCGCTAGCGCCAAACCGTCATCGCCGTGGCGTAAATAAGGTTGAAACTCATACCATTTCGCCAGCGCATCCACGATACCGGCTTTCAGATAGCGCACCGGGCTGCGGACGATGATCTCGCTGTCCACCAGCACCCAGACCGGCAAACGCGTCAGCGCATAGGCGCCGTTGTGCGCACCGCTGTCGCTGTATATCACGCTGATGGGCGACCAGGCGGCGCAGGTGGCCGCGATGGTCGGCACGGTAATCACGGGAAGCTGTCCCAGAATGTCGCCGACGGCTTTGGCGACATCCAGCACGCGCCCGCCGCCAATGCCTAAAATCAGTTCCGCGTTGAATGCACGCGCCTGAGCGGTCAGCACTTCTATCGCGGGTTTCGTGCAATCGCCGGGCAAAAATGCGACCTGATACCGTAATCCGTGTTCGCTGAGGCTGCGTTCGACGGCGTCCGACGTCGCTTTCCACGCCTGTGAACTGGTAATAATCAGTAATGTGCGGGCGTGGGGCGCTGCATATTCGCCGACAGAACGAATGACGCCATCACGATTCAGATAGGTTTGCGGCGCTTGTATTGCAATCATGTTCGCGATCTCTCATCTCTGCGGGAAAATATAAATCAGTTTTAACAGCGATAGAGAACGCCGCAAAAGAATAATTCTGGCTATGAATGGGCGGATTTCGCATAACCTGAAAGGTCGCAAAACGCCGCCTAACGCTGCATTCCCCAGCGTTTCACCGTGACTTTTTCGAGCGTGGAAAATACCAGTCCTTCAACCAGCAGCCCGATGATGATGACGGACGCCAGTCCGGCAAAAACACGGTCGGTGTAAAGCTCGTTACGGTTTTGAAAGATGTACCAGCCCAGACCGCCGTCACCGCTGGAGGCGCCGAATACCAGTTCCGCGGCGATCAGGGTACGCCAGGCAAACGCCCAACCGATCTTCAGGCCAGAAATAATCGACGGCAGCGCGGCAGGGATCAGAATGGCATTGATGTAGCGAAAACCGCTCAGGCCGTAGTTGCGACCGGCCATACGCAGCGTTTCCGAAACGCCGAGAAAACCCGAGTAGGTATTCAGCGCCATTGGCCACATCACTGAATGGATCAGGACGAATACCAGGCTCTTTTCCCCCAGACCAAACCACAGCAGCGCCAGCGGCAGTAACGCAATCGCGGGCAGCGGGTTGAACATGGACGTTAATGTGCCTAAGAGGTCGCGCCCGAAACGCGTGGAAACCGCCAATGCGCTGAGGGCGAGCGCCAACAGGCTACCGATGACATAGCCTTTTAACAGCGTACCGAGCGAAACCACCATCTTATGCGGCAACTCGCCGCTGGCGATATCGTCGCGAAAAGCCTGAAAGGTTTGCAGGAAACCGGGCAACATCAGATCGTTGTTTTGCCAGCGTGCGGCAAATTCCCACAGAACAAGCAACCCGGCCAGCAGTACCAGCTTGCGCAGCCAGGTCTGATTCCACAGGCGTGCCGCCAGTGGAAGAGGCTGATTAAGCGTGAAATCTTTCAGCGGCGCCAGTTCACGCTGATACTCGGGTCGCAGGGGGGGCTGAATGCGCATAGAGTTGACCTTGTGTTGCGGTGACGGGTGAGGACGTATCGACATCGGTTGGAAAAAGAAGATGGTGAATACGCTGTGCGGTAGTCTGGAAGGCTTCACTGCCTTGATCGCTCAATGCAAACTGATGGCAGTTGATTTCCGCCCGGACGCGGCCCGGATGTGGCGAGAGCAGCAAAATCCGGCTGCCGACGATCAGGGCTTCCTCGATCGAGTGGGTGACAAACAGCAGCGTGAAGCGCACCTCTTCCCACAGCGCCAGCAGCTCTTCCTGCATTTTGCGTCGGGTCAGCGCATCCAGCGCGGCGAACGGTTCATCCATAAGCAACACTTTCGGCTGCATGGTCAGCGCCCGCGCGATGGCGACCCGCTGCTTCATCCCGCCGGACAGCGTATGCGGGTAGGCATCGGCAAATTTCGTCAGTCCGACTTTATCGAGAAAATAGCGGGCGCGCGCTTCCGCCTCGGCGCGCGTTGCCTGACGGCTGGCAACCAGCGGAAATAGCGTATTTTCCAGCACGGTTTTCCACGGCGGCAACTGATCGAACTCCTGAAAGACCATGATGCGATCCGGGCCCGGACGCGTAACCGGCTGACCGTCGAGACGGATTTCGCCGTCGACCGGCGCGAGAAAACCGCCGATGGATTTCAGCAGGCTGGATTTGCCGCAGCCGGAAGGCCCTAATAGCACAAAGCGCTCGGCGGGAAAAACGTCAAAACTCACATCATGGGTGGCGCGTACCAGACTGCGCCGGGTTCGGTATTCCAGCCCGACGCCGTCCACCTGCAACAGCGGTTGGGCGACGGTATCGTAAGCGTCTTGTGTCATGCTTGTTCTCCTGCGTTGTGGCGAGGGATGTCGTCGAATGCGTTTGAGTCTGGTTAGCTGCCCGGCTGTTCATGGATTTCAGCAAAGAAATAGTCTTTCCAGGAGGCGGCTTTGTTTTTCAACACGCCAAGCTGTTGCAGCTTTTCAGCATAAACGTAGGTGCGTTCAGGGGTGATCGTGAAATCGATCTCGGGATCGGCGACGATGCGTTTCACCAGTTCGGGATCCAGTTTCGATTTCTCGACCCGGATATAGGTTTCAGCCGCGGCGGCTTTATCCGCCTTGATAATTTGCGACGCTTCCTTCAACGCCTCATAGAAGGCGCGGTAGGTTTTCGGGTTCTCGTCATGGAATTTCTGCGTGGTATAGAGCACGTTGAACGTCGCCTGACCGCCCAGCACGTCATAAGAACTCAGAATCTTGTGGACGTTGGCATGTTCCAGCGCCTGATATTGGAAGGGCGGGCTGGAGAAGTGGGCGTTGATTTCAGATGCGCCGGCGATAAGCGCGGCGCTGGCGTCGGGATGCGGCAAGCTGACGGAAATCTTATCGAAGCGTTTGAAATCCTCTGCGCCGTAGAGTCTGGCGGTTTCGATCTGTAGCGTGCGGGACTGGAAGCCAACCCCCGCAGCGGGTACGGCGATACGGTCTTTGTCGCTTAAATCACGAATTGTTTTCACCGCCGGGTTATTGCTGAGTAAATAATTGGGCATAGAGCCGAGCGAGGCGATCGCTTTCACATTCTGGCGACCCTGTGTGCGATCCCATACGGTCAGCATCGGCGGAACGCCAGCGGAGGCGACATCCAGCGCGCCGGACAGCAGCGCTTCGTTGATCGCCGTGGCGCCGGAGAGCGTGCGCCAGTCTACTTTGATATCCAGCCCTTGCTGTTTGCCGTGTTTTTCAATCAGCTTCTGGTCGCGCACGACATCCAGCATCAGGTAACCGATGCCGAACTGTTGTGCAATGCTGATATTCCCTTCCGCACTGACGCCGAAGGCGTTGAAGGTCAGCCCTATCATGGCGGCAACGCGGGTGAGACGCGTCAATTTTTTCGCAGGTGTTGAGTGCTTCATTCTCATTTTCTCTGGTTATTAAACGCTGAACGATTCGGGCGACAAAAAAGGAAAAACGACAGGCGACTATCTCAATAAATAACGCGTCGTAATGAATGCTCCAAACCAATATCCTATTTTTTTGACGCCGTGCAAATAAAGTGTTTTTTGTAATAACTTAGAATAAAGGTGATGTTAATTAACGTATTATTCGAGAAAATAAGTCAATAACCGCTTTAGCTAAATATTCACTATGGATAGTTTTATTTTTCAGTTAAGGATAAAAACCCGCGCGTTATAGTGGCGCTACATATTCATTTCGCTACATAGAGAATTATATGCCTGTTTTTAGCCATCATTATTTACGTGATTATTTGCACGACCGGCTGACGGATAAAGACGTCAACACGGCGATTGCGAGAATTGTGGCGGATAATCTTGTCGAATCCAGCCTGAAAGGGCATGACTCGCACGGCGTGAGTATGCTGCCGCGCTATATTGACGCCATCCGGGAAGGCGGGCTTTCACCCCATGCGCAAGCGGAAAAAACGTTGGATTTCGGCCCGCTGATTTCGTTTGACGGGCAGCAGGGTTTTGGTCAGGTGGTGGCCAAGCAGGCACTGGACGAAGGCATTGCACGTGCGCAGACGCATGGCCTGGCGGTGGTGAGTTTAGCCAATGCGCACCATTTGGGGCGCATTGGCGCGTGGGCGGAGCAGGCCGCCGAGGTCGGACTGGTGTCGTTGCATTTTGCGAATGTCTATACCGGTAGACCCGTGGTGCTGCCGTGGCAGGGGCAGCAGGCGCGTTTTGGCACCAATCCGTTTTGCGCCGGTATTCCGGTGGCGCAGGACGATCCGGTGATTCTGGATTTCGCCACCAGTGTGATTGCGGGGAACAAAGCCCGCATCGCATGGAATGAAGGCAAGTCGGTGGCGCCCGGCAGCATCGTGGATAATGAAGGCAATCCGACCATCGATCCTCGCTGGTTGATGGAGCAACCACTGGGGGCGTTATTGCCTTTTGGTGAACATAAAGGCTCGGGGCTTTCGCTGATTTGCTCGCTGCTTGGCGCCGCGTTGACCGGCGGAAAAACCGAGCGCATAGCGAAAAGCGAAGGTAAGCAAATTATTAACAGCATGCTGTCGATTTTAATCGATCCGCAAAAATTAGGCGGCGCCGAAACCTATCAACAGGAAATTCCGGCGCTATTAGCGTGGGTGCGCCAATCCCGCAATGACGGTGAATTATTGTTGCCCGGCGATAAAGAAAAACAATGTTGTCGCCAGCGACGGGAAAGAGGTATTTTTGTCGATGATGTCAGCTGGGAGCAATTATCTTATTTAAATAAAAACGTGGCCGCTTTTTAACAGAACGACGCCGCGACTTTTATATCGCGAGCGTAACGATGCACGGCATCACCTCAATCTGTCATCCGTATTCCAGGAGAATATTATGCACCTTGCCCGATTCCCTCGTTTATCGCTGGGCCATTTTCCTACGCCGCTGGAGGCGTTGCCGAACCTGTCTGCCTATCTGGGGGGGCCGACAATTTATATCAAGCGTGACGACGCCACGGGGCTGGCGACCGGCGGCAATAAAACCCGCAAGCTGGAGTTCCTGTTGGCCGATGCGCAGCAGCAAGGGGCGGATGTCATCATTACGCAGGGCGCGACGCAATCTAACCATGTTCGGCAAACCATTGCCGCAGCGGCAAAGCTGGGGTTGAAAACCAAAATCCTGTTGGAGAAACGGGTTGAAGACTACGGTGAAGACTATCAGCGCTCCGGCAACGTCCTGTTGGATAATCTGCTGGGCGGTGAGATTGTCGATCATCTGCCGGCGGGGACGGATATGCAGCAGGCGATGGAAACGCTGGCGGCCTCCCTGCGTAAAGACGGGCTCAGACCGTATGTCATTCCCGGCGGCGGCTCCAGTCCGGTCGGCGCGCTGGGCTATGTCGCCTGTGCGGAAGAGCTGCTGTACCAGTCCAGCCAGCAGCGCCTTCGCATCGATCATATCGTTCACGCCACCGGCAGCACCGGGACGCAGGCGGGCCTGGCCGTCGGCCTGAACGCGACGCACAGTCAGATTCCGCTGTTAGGCATCAGCGTCAGAGCGCCTAAAGCGAAGCAGGAGGAGAACGTTTATGCGCTGGCGCAGCGTACCTGGCAACAGTTGGGGATCCCAGGAGAACTGCCGCACAGCGTCGTGCAGGTCAACAGCGACTACGTCGGTAAAGGCTATGGCATTCCCACAGAAGGGACGCTGGAAGCGCTCAGGCTGCTGGCCCAACTGGAAGGCATTCTGCTCGATCCGGTCTATTCCGGGAAAGGGATGGCGGGGCTGATTGATCTGATCCGTCAAGGGCATTTTCATCCCGATGAAAACATCGTCTTCATCCATACCGGCGGCTCGGCCGGTCTGTTCGGCTACCGTCAACTGTTCGAACAGACGGCTGCCCAATGAGTACGACGCTGATTGGCGTGTTGGGCGGCATGGGACCGCTGGCGACGGTCGATCTGTTGCATAAAATCGTTGAGGAAACGCCCGCCAGCCGCGATCAGGACCATGTGCCGGTGGTCGTCTGGAATGTGCCGCAGGTTCCCGACCGCCAGCAGGCGCTGGCTGGCACCGGTGAATCGCCGTTACCGATGCTATTGCACGCCGTTCGACAGCTTAATCGCTTGTCGGTTAGTCATATTGTGGTGCCGTGTAACACGGCGCACCATTGGTTTGATGCGTTGGCTGAGACAAGCGATGCGCCGCTGGTGCACATGGCCGACGCCACCTTGCATGCACTGACTCACGCGGCAGAGATAAAGGCATCGCCGCGCAAAATCGGGCTGATCGCGACTCACGGGACGCTTAACGCCGGGTGGTATCAGCAGCGCTTTGCCACACGGCTCTGCGCTGAAACGGTGGTGCCGGACGAGCAGGAAATGGCTACGCTTTTTGTGCCGGGGTGTTATGCGGTGAAACGCGGCGAGCTCTCGCTGGGCGGACAACTGTTGGATCGACTTGCGGCACAGCTGGTGGCGCGGGGTGCGGAGTCTCTGGTTTTGGCCTGTACGGAAGTGCCTCCGGCGCTGCACGCTGTGGCGTCACGCTGGCGGACGATCAGTATCGATCCGACACGGGCGCTGGCGCAGGCCTGCGTTCGTCTCTGGCAGCAGCGATAAAAAGCCGCCCATTTTTGTTGGGCGGCTTTTGCATGCGGAGAACGGAATTACAGGAAGCCGTACATCGCGGCAAACACCCAGCCAAAGATACAGGAGGTGGTTACGCCAATGAGTCCCGGCAGGATAAAGCTGTGGTTGATAACGAAACGTCCGATCTTGGTGGTGCCGGAACGGTCAAACTGAATCGCCGCCAGGTCGCTTGGGTAGGTCGGCAGAATATAGTAACCGTAACAGGCAGGCGCAGACGCCACGATATACGCCGGATCGACGCCAATCGCCAGCGCAACGGGGACAATGGCCGCCAGTGCCGCTGCCTGCGAGTTAACAAACTTCGATACAATCAGCAGGATAATGGCGTAAGCCCAGGGATAGACTTTCACCAATGAGCCGAGCGTGGATTTGATCTCTTCCAGATGCGCGCCGAACATGGTTTCGGCCATCCAGGCGATACCGTATACCGCGACGATGGCGATCATCCCTGAACGGAACACTTCATTTTTCGAGATCGATGCCGGATTGGTTTTGGTCGCAATAATGATGATGGCACCAGACAGCAGCATAAACATCTGAATAACCAGCACCATCGACAGGGGTTTTCCGTTAAAGACCGGACGCAGCGCTTCATCTGCGCCCAGAAGCGCAACGGAAGCGATGGTTGCCAGAAAAATCCACATCGCGACCCAGTTACTGCGCGGCAGTTTTTTGTCCAGCAGCGTGGCGGTATCGCCATAGACATATTGTTTATTTTCGGGGTCGGCGATGAATTTCTGGAAGTCAGCATCCTCGTCCAACTCTTTACCGCGGAACCAGCTGAAAATCCCGATCGCCAGAATGCCCAGCAGGGTAGAGGGGATGGTAATTGACAGCAGGTCAAGGAACCCCAGATGCTTACCCTGGAAGGTGAAGTTAGCCAACATCGCGACCAGCGACACCACGGCAACAGACACCGGGCTGGCGATGATCCCCATTTGTGCGCCGATTGAACTGGCGGCCATCGGTCTTTCTGGTCGGATATTATTCTTGATGGCGACATCGTAAATAATCGGCAGAATGGTATAGACCACGTGACCGGTACCGCACAGGATTGTCAGAATACAGGTGACGAACGGCGCGATAATCGAGACGTATTTCGGGTTACGTCGCAGCATGCGCTCCGCGAGTTGCAGCATGACATCCAACCCACCTGATGCCTGAAGCGTCGCGGATGCCGCCACCACGGCAATAATGACCAGCATGACATCTACCGGTGGTTTACCTGGCTGTAGTTTAAAGATAAAGACCAGAATCACAAGCCCAATCCCGCCTAATAAACCCAGCGCGATCCCACCTTTTCTTGCACCATAAAAAAGGCAGATAAGGACAATGACTAATTGAATGATGAAATCCATAGTAGCCCCATTGCATTGCTATATAAGATGAACGGATGTCGTTAAAATTAAAATAAATACGTTGTTACTGTCGGTACTATATGGACGGGTTGTTATTTGTTTTTTTGATCTAAATCTATTAATTTTTATCTTTGCGTTATTTGCTGAAAATAGAAGATCTCGATCGCAATAATGATGTTTTTGTGGTTTATTTAGTTTATTAACTGTAAGATTAATTTAGTAATGAGTTGCTATGGCGCTTGATTGTGTTTTTGTTAATTCTATTGGGTGTTTTCTTTAAAATTATTGAATGCTTGTTTTTGTTTTGTTGTTGTTAATTTTATTTTAATTTCTATTTCGGTTAATTTTTTTCGCAGGAAAAACCAATTTAATTTCAGCCTGGCTACTCATAAAGGGTTGTTTTCATTTATTGTATTGTTTTTCAATAAGTAGCTTTATAAAGATGGCGTGAATCCCCATTCTGCCTGAAAGTCAATGTTGGCTGGTGGATGATGAGGTGAAAATAAGGAGATAGGCGTGGGCTGTGGCATTGAGGTCAGGCGCATCGCTATCTTTTGTTTTATTCTTTTTCTCCTTAAATACAGAGGGAATGTATTTTTTTAGCGTAATCGGTTATTAGTATGAAATCCTTATAAATATTTTAGAATATATGGCGAATTATTTCCCCGACGCGCCACGCGTGCGGTCTGATGCTGACCGCGATAACGCCATTGGCTCAATCGTGCCGTGGTACGCCCTTGGCAGGGATAAAATAGGCGGCTAACTGGCGCAATGTCTGCTCGTCCAGTGTACCGGCGTAGTAACGCAGCTGTAGCCAGGCCGTCAGCCAGGTATAACGCGCTTCGGTAAGGTCGCGTCGGGCGCCGTAAAGCTGCTGTTCGGCATTCAATACATCGAGGTTGACTCGCTCTCCGCCCTGAACGCTTTTCTGTGTGGCGGTGACCAGCGCCAGCGCTGACGTCTCCGCCAGTTCATAGGCGCGAATTTTTGCCTGGCTGCTAGTAAGCAGATTAAATTGGCGGCGCAGCTCAGTCTGGATGGCCGCCGTCTGTTCATCTTTTTCCTGTGCGGCCTGCTGATAACGTTCCTTAGCCTGACGCGTTGCCGCAGATACGCCGCCGCCGGAAAAAATAGGTACGCTGACGCGAAGGCCAATTGAGCGCGTATCGTATTTCTGGTTATAGCTGTTTTCGGTATCGGACTGCGTATTTCGCGCGCTGGCGACCAGTGTGACCTGTGGCAGGTGACCCGCCCGGTTACGCTCAATGCTGTATTTCGCCACGGCCAGCGACTGGTTTAGTGCTAATAGCTGAGCATTGTGGCGCATCGCCAATGATTGCCAATGTTGGTAGCCCGCAGGCTGAAGCGGTTGCGGCATGAAGCGTGGCGTTAGCGTCGCAAGCTGATCCACACCAACGGGCATCCCCAGCAGTGTCTCCAGTTCACGCAGGCTGATATCCAGATTGTCCCGCGCTTCGATGAGCTGCGCTTCCGTCAGGTTGACCCGTGCTTCGGTTTCCAGCATATCCGTGCGGGTGCCTTCGCCTTGCTGAAAGAGGCGTTGATTCAGTTGGTATTGCTCGCGATAGGCGCGCTGCTGAGCCTGAACCAGCGCAATCTGTTCACGGCTAAACAGCACGTTAGTGTAGGCCTGAAACAGACGTACCAGCAACTGCTGACTGGCATCGCGCAACTGTTCGTCGGCCAGCACGGCGCTGGCTTCACCCTGCTGATAACGCGACCATGCTGTATAGTCGAACAGCGGCTGTTGCAGGGAAAAGCTGGAGGCGCGGCTGGTGTACTCGCGTTCGCTTTGATGACCGCTCGCCGTGACCGTGGAGTCGTTGCGGGACTGACTGTAGTCATAGGTGACTTTCGGTAAGAGTCCTGCGCGTCCGATGTTCCGCTCTTCGCTTTCGGCGTTACGGGCATGCACGGCAGCCTGAAAAGCCGGGTCGTGGGTTAGCGCATGCTGCCAGGCTTCCATTAGCCCCAGTGCCTGAGTCGGTGCGCTGTAGTACAGCGTGAGAACAAGGGGGATGGCATAACGGGAGCGGATTGCCGCGCGATAAACGGATGAAAGGCGCAGCATAATTACTCCTCGGTCAGCGCCAGATGCAGGCGATCGAACAGTGGTTTAAACAGGTAGTTGAGCAGGGAGCGCTCACCGGTACGAATAAAGGCTTGCACCGGCATACCGGGACGAACATCCAGTCCGGCGAGCTGCTGTTTACCCTGTTCATCAACGCGAATACGCAGTGCGTAATAGGGTTTTCCCGTCTGTTGTTCGACGAGTTGGTCGGCACCGATCAGTGCGACAACGCCGGAAATACGAGGGGTAGTGCTTTGGTTGAACGCAGAAAACAGCAGCTCGACCGGTAACTCGTTGTTGACTCTGTCTACCAGCTCGATAGGTAGCTGAGCGTCAATTAATAACGGTTGCCCATCGGGAACAATCTCCATCAGCATCTGTCCGCTATTTACCACGCCGCCTTCAGTGTGCAGCGCCAGCCCAACCACCGTACCGCTGGCGGGCGCGCGAATGTGCGTGTGCTGGAGTTCATATTCCGCTGTTTTTAGGCGCTGGGTGAGGTCCTGAATGGAACGCTGGGTATCGGCGAGTTGGGCGCGTACCTCTTTCTGGTATTCGTTCTGACGCTGCTGAATTTTTTGCTCCAGCTCGACAACCTGCTGCTGGAGCTGTACCTGATTATTTCGTTCCTGCGCAATCGCGCCAGCCAGTTGGGCGGCCTGTCGCTCGACGTCCAGCAGGCGGTTGCGGGCGATATAGCCTTCCTGCGCCAGCGGACGCAGCCCGCGCAGCTGCTCGCTGATAATCTGGAATTGCGTTTGACTGCTGGCAAGCAGCGCCTGTGACCCCTGCGACTGCGCTTTTGCCCCGATGATGGCAGCCTGCATTGCCGTACGTTCCTGTTGCAGCGCGGCGCGACGGCTGATGAAAAGCTGCTGCTGGGCGATCTGAATTTGCTGTGTGACGGTACTGTGCTGCTCTGTAGAGGCGGGGAAGACAATCGTACTCAGATCGTCGCGTTCCGCCAGCAGGCGCGCTTCGCCCGCGTGCGCTTCCTGAAGCTGGGTGACGAGATTGTCACGTTGTGCCTGAGCGGGCGTTTGATCCAGCGTGGCAAGAACTTGCCCGGCCTGCACGTGGTCGCCATCCCGCACGGTGAGCGAAGCGATGCGTCCGCTACTGACAGGCTGCACGGCTTTACGATTGTCCGCGACAATGACCCGACCGGATACGGCGACGCCTTTATCCAGCGGCGCGATTCCCGCCCAGAGCAATAGCCCTCCGAAACCGATCAGAACCAGCCAGACACCGCGCGATAAATAGCGCCCGGCATCAGTATGCAAGGGCATCGTGGTGACATTCTCCTCAGCCAGATGAGCGGGGATTGCCGGTGAGGCTGTGATTTTGCGTAACGCGGACATAATTACCCTCTTTACCCTGTCATGTTATCGAAGCCCTGACGGCTGACGCCGTTGTCAGTGTGCTGAGCGTTATTGGCCCGACGCGGCGTCGACACGTTGTACACCTGCTTTAATCCTGCCGAACCGGGTGTCGTCGGGCTAAATTCGTTAGCTGTCTTGAGCGGTGTCGTACCGCTGACGGGGGGACTGGCTGGTTTGGCTCGCTGGAGCGCTTTCAGTACCAGTTCTGTAGCGCCGAAATACTGTATATGCCCGGCGCGAAGAACCAGCAGTTTGTTGGCGCAAGAGAGTAGCGCGGGCTTATGTGTGATCAGGACCTGTGTACTGGTGTTTTCCTTCAGTGTGGCGATCGCCGCCAGTAAAGCCTGCTCGCCGTCCTCATCCAGACTGGCATTCGGCTCATCCATGACAATCAGTCGAGGGCGGTTGTAAATGGCTCTGGCGAGGGCCACTCGCTGCTTCTGACCGCCGGATAGACCGGCTCCGCCTTCGCCCAACGGGGTATCGTAACCTTGCGGCAGTCGCAGAATCATCTCGTGAACACCGGCGGTAACGGCGGCGTCCACGATTTTTTCCGCTTCCGGCTCACCGAAGCGCGCGATATTTTCGGCAATGGTGCCGCTGAAAAGCTGCACATCCTGCGGCAGGTAACCAATGAAACGCCCCAGATCGCTTTTATCCCATTGGTGCATATCCGCGCCGTCCAGCCGGATTTTGCCGCTGAGTGCGGGCATGGAGGCAACCAGCAGGCGGGCGAGGGTGGATTTACCGGAACCGGAAGGGCCTAACACGCCGAGTACGTCGCCGGGAGCCAGCTCAAAGGTGATATTGGCGAGGAGAGGCGCACGCGAGTAAGGGGCGCAGGCGCTGAGTTGTTCAGCCTGAAGTTTGCCGGTTGGCGCGGGGAGGGCCATACCCGAAGGTCTCACCGGGTGACTATCGAGCAGCGTGTTGATGCGTTGCCACGCGAGTCTGGCCTGCGTCCACTGTTTCCAGACACCAATGATCTGATCGATCGGGCTAAGTACGCGACCCACCAGAATGGATCCGGCAATCATCATGCCGGGGGTGATGTCGCCGTTGACGGCCAGCAGTGCGCCCAGCCCCAGCATCAGCGACTGGAGCGCCAGTCGGGTCGTCTTCGACAGTGATGTGATATTGGCGCTTTTTTCACTGGCAACGTTTTGATAATAAAGGAAATTTTTATGCTGGGTCAGCCAGCGCTCACGGAGTGCGGGCAGCATGCCCATTGCTTCGATGGCGTCGGCATTGCGCAGGTTCGCATTGGCCTGCTGCGTAGCCTGAACGGTGATTTTCGCCGCTTGCGCCAGTGGTTCACGGATACATTGCTGATTCAGCCACGCCAGTAAAATCAACACAGCAGCTCCTGCCAGCGCCATGACGCCCAGCCAGGGATGTAGTATAAATATGACCAGAAGGTAAACCGGAAACCACGGTGCATCGAAGAAGGCAAAAAGGGCGTGACCGGTGGCAAACTGGCGCAGCGCGGTAAGATCGTTCAAGGCTTGTCCTGCGCTAGCGGCCCCCTTTTTGAGGTTGCTTTCAAATGCGGCATTGTAGACGCGCTGGTTGAGCCGCATGTCCATCTTCGTACCGAGGCGGATCACCACGGCGCTGCGTATCCATTCCAGCAACCCCATTAATAAAAACAGGCCCAGCGTGATGACGGTCAGCATGGTCAGCGTCATGATGTTGCCGGAAGGCAGGACGCGGTCGTAAACCTGAAGCATATACACGGCGGGCGCCAGCATCAGCAAATTGATAACGGCGCTGAACAGGCCAATTCCCCAGAATCCCTGGCGATAGGCGGCCAGCGCATCAAAAATCTCCCTGCCAGAAGACGCCGGGCGGGATGCGGGCAGAGGATGTTCTTTCTTTAATAGCATCGTCGGTATACTCACACTACGAAAGCGGGAAAAGGGGTAAGTCATACCGCTATTTACGCCCCTTCGCAAGGGTTATTACACTCAGTAGACCGTCGCGGTGCCTTGCCCGTCATACTTCACGCCGCATCCGTGCAGCGTGAAGTATTTAGGGTATGACTCTCTCCGTACCGCGACGGTGTTCACTCAAACGGCTAAAAGCGTCATCTTTTGGCCGTTTTCTTATGCCGCCAGCAGATCGGCCGTTTCGGCGACGCCAACCACGTCAACCACGGGATCGGCAGAAAGCGCAGCATCGGAGGTCGCTGTTGCGAAGCTCAGGCTATCCAGGCTGGCGTTAATATCGATACCCGCGTTAGTCAGCGCATCCAGCAGCGGCTGAACCTGACCGCTCATCAGGCCGTAAATCACGTCATGAACGACACCGCGATCGCTAACGGTCAGGTTGGCAACGTCCGTGGAGAGATCCAGTCCGCTGAAGGTGACTTCCGGCTCAGCAAGAGAGTACGTGGTGCCCGCGGTGGTACCACCTTGCAGGACGTTCCCGAAGGACAGGCTGTCCAGATCGCCGTACAGCGTGTGGGCTGGAGGCGTGAAGAGGCTGTAGGTCAGATCGCCGCCGGCAATGAGCGCGGAGAAATCGTTCTGCGTACTCGTGATCGCATATTGAGTACCGTCTATAAAGGTATCGCCGCCGTAAAAGCCCCCGGTATTATTGCCACCGACTTGGGTATTACCTGCGGTATGGTTAACGTCACCAAACGCTGCCGACCATTCAGTCAGGTAGCTGGTAATGCTGTAATTGGCATAGTAGGCATCGTAGGTAATTGCAAAACTCATAATAGATTCCTCATTAACTAACGATCTACAGTCACGGTCATCCGTGTCTGTCGTGAAAGAGGATGAGCCATCCCCTTTGTTTTCCTGCCTCCCGCGTGGGGAAACAGAGAAATTAGAATCGGTACTCCACGCCAGCCTGCACCGTTCTTCCCCGGCTTGGCGTGTAACCCAGTGATTCGCCATAGCTCACGATGTACGTACGGTTAGCGATATTCTCGACGGAGCCGCGTACCGTCAGGCTGTCGGTCAGACGATAGCTGGCGTACAGATCGTAAACTTCATATTTGGGCCAGTCGGCTAAATAGGCGGAGTTGGCTGGTGCGGCAGCGTCCTGATAGCCGGGAGCGAAGCGCATCGTGACGCCCATATCCAGCTTGCGATCGAAGATGCGTGTCCCCAGCGTGACGGAACCGCGGTCGCCCGGCAGATAGGCCGCGTTGCTGAGTAACAGCGTTTTCTGGCAAGTGAAATCACTGGCCGTGGTATCGACAGGCGTAGAGTAGTAGTTTCTTCTGGTGCCGCCGACGGTCGTGACGCCGCCCATCCAGGCCATTGGCGCACAGAAATCGTTATTGCCGATCATGTGGGTGTAGGTGGCATCGACATACAGAAAGCCCGCGTCGTAATTAAGCTGGTATTCCATGCCGCGGAAACGGCTCTTTGTCAGGTTGTTTTGGAACACGGAATTGCTGAGGGAATAGCCGTTATAGCCCGGCTTAGTGCGCGCGCCGTTCAGGCTGATGTAGTTGTTTATCCGAGTGTCGAAGTAGGACACCTTGCTGACCAGCCTGTCGCCATCGACGAGCAGGTCGGGCTGCTGAATATTGAACCCGACTTCCCAGGCGCGGGAACGCTCCGGCTTAAGGTTGGGGTTTGGATAGAGGTAATAGTTACCTGCGCTGTAGGTGCCGTTGGCAAAGGTTTCGCTGACAGATGGCGGCCGCCAGGACAGACCATAGCTGGTGAACAGCTGTAGCCATTCAACGCCGGGGCGGACGCCCGCAAACAAGGTGGGGGAAAGTTTGCCGTGTTCGTCATCGACATTCCAATCCTGCGTGGTGGTGACAGCAGGGCAGCGTAAGATTGAGTTTTCCCGACAAGGGTTGGCTACAGTATAGGGAATTTCCCGATAGCTGATACTGGTGGTGCCGCGTAACCGGTAGCGATCGTAACGCAGGCCGCCTTGCAGCGTTACCCATTCGTCGTAGGCGTAATTCAGGTTCGCGAACAGGCTGGCCATCGCACGGTTCCCTTCCGGGGTGGCGTTACTGGCCGTGCTATTGGTGCTGTCCGTCGTGATCTTGTCGTAATAGAAATCCAGTCCGTAGTCGGCTTTCAGATCGTGCGCGCCTTGCTGCCACAGCGTAGAGGTATTCTGCGCTTGCGCGCCATAGGTGCGCAGTCGCGTGCTCTCCTGATAGGCGCTGTTATTAGAAGTAGCATAGTTGTCGGTGTCGTTATTGGTATCGGCGTAATAAATCTTGGCCTTAAAATCCAGCCAGCGCTGATCGTCCGGCTTCAGGCTGTAATCCAGCGCAGTACTGCGTGCCATAATCTCGCTGTGTCCGCTGGCTTTCCAACCCAGTTCGGTATTGGAAAGATTGGACAACGTCCCTGCGTTTTCAGAAGAGGTTTGCGTTTGCATATAGCTGAGCTGGAAGCGCTGATTGGCAGGCAGATTCCAGCCGACTTTCGCCAGTCGCGAGCGCATGGTGTAGGCCGCACTGGTCACTTTCTGATGCTTTAAGTTATTCGCCCACTCATCGTAATTAGTTGAATTTCCGGGAATACGGATATTACCGAGGTTGCCATCATTTCCCGGCCAGTAGTCGCCCAGATGACGCTCGCTGGCACCGACCAGAATATCGCCGCGTTCGTTACCCAGCGCGAGCACGCCGCTGCCGATAAAATGCGTGCCGTTGTCGCCCGTGCTGGCGTGCAATTTTCCGCCTAGCTCTTTACCCGGCGCCAGAAAATCGTGGGCGCTAACGGTGTTAAACGTGGCGACACCGCCCAGCGTACCTGCGCTGCCCATCACGTTTGTCGCGCCTTTTTCAATGGTTGCGCCGGAGAGCAGCTCCGAATCGATATACATCTGACCGTTACGCTGACCGTAGCCAGTTTTTTGAAAATTCTGCCGCACGCCGTCGATGTTCATATTCACGCGGCCAAAATCCTGTATGCCGCGAATGTTCACCGACAGCGAAGGATCCTGCTGGCTGACGCTGGAGTAAACGCCAGCGGATTGTTCCAGCAGGTCGGCGGCATGGCGGGAAGGGCGGTTATCCATCTGCTCGCGTGAAATAACGCTGATTGCGCGCGGCTGTTCGTAGATCCAGTCACCGGGATTGGCGACGGTAAAGGCGCGTACCGTGATCACATCGTCTATTTTGGCCGTATCGACGTTGGTTGAACGAGGGCGCAGGGTAATGACGCCGTTGCTGCCGATCTGGAAATCGACTGGGTTAGTGCCGATCATCCTGCGTAGCCCCTGCTCTGGTGTGAAGCGCCCCTGGAGGGAGGTGGCCTGCATATTTTCCAGTTTGACGTCCGCAAAAAAGACCTGTAACCCCGCCTGTTCAGCGAAACGCAGCAGCGCGCTGCTTAACGGCTGCGAGTTGATGGAGAAGACGACGCCCTGACGAACGGGGCCCTGAACGTTGACGGGCGGTGTCTCTGCTTGTGCCTCCTCATGGACGCCGCACAGCGAGAGCGCGATGCCGACGGCAAGAAAAAGGGGGGTAGGTTGTAATAAGCGGGTGTTCTGCTGTGATGTTATTTTAAACATTTTGCCCAGTCTGCCGTCTGCGATGTCATCAATAAGCATGAATAAACAAAGGGATAACCAATCCATTTCCCCTTAATGAAAATGATAATAAAAATCATTACCCAATTATAAAGACGGCTGAGATGACAGAACCCGTAAAAAATAGTTAAAAATTTTTCGCCGACGCATTGCGGTTTGTGAACGTTAGAGGGGCTGATAAAAAATGGTCACGCCTGAGCAAGCCGTCAGGCGTGGGAAAGAGAACGTGAAAAGAAAGCGGTTAGTACAGGATTGTGACGCCCGGCAGCGATATCACTTTCGCCCCCAGCTCGGCGCTCATGGTTTGCAGGGCGCTATCCAGCGCGTGCAGCGAAAAAATGCCGCTGACCCGGCGTTGGCGCAGCGCTGAACTGGGGATGACGATCGTGTCGGAACGGTAACGATTGAGACGGGCGATGACGACAGCCAGCGGCTGTTGATGAAACACCAACAGGCCGCGTCGCCAGTCGTCGTGCTCGCGACGCTTCCATCCGGGGACGCGCGTTATCCCCTGTTCGCTATAGCGTGCGGCCTGCTCTTCATCAAGCCGCAGCGTTTTCCCTCCGGCCGTGACTTCAACGCGGTGCTCCAGCACGCCAACGGTGGTTAGCGGCGACGAATTTTGCACAATAAATTGCGTGCCCAGCGCCCGCGTGGTTCCTGAGGCCGCGTCAACCAGAAAGGGGCGCGTTTCCCGTGGGTTCGTCGGCGTGACGGTAAACCAGACTGTACCTTGCAACAGCTTGACCCGTCGTTCATACGGCGTATAGGCGAGCGTAATGGCACTGCCGGCATCCATATCGACCTGGCTACCGTCCGGGAGCGTGACGTGTTTGACCTGATGCCCGGCGCGATAATCCGAGCGCAGCATGAGAAGCGCGTCTGAAATCCACGCCGTGCCGATGGTGACGGCCAGTAGCAGTATGGCCGCGATTTTCCATTGTGTGGCCCGATGAACATGGGGGGTTAAGCGCTGACGTAACGGTAGCAACACCTGTTGCTGTTCGGTATTCAGCGATCCCAGACTGTGCCAAAGCATCCCCGCTTGTTCCAGCGCGTGATGATGGCGGGGATCCTGCGCTAACCAATGCTGGAATGCCTGTTCCTGTTCCTCGTCCAACGGGGCTTCGGCCAGACGTACTGCCCATCGCGCCGCCTGCTGCCGGATGTCAGCGGGATAATCGTTCATGCTGTAGGCCTGATGTGATATAGGGGTTCTGAATATGTAGACGTCTGACAACAATAATCCCGTAAAAAAACTGTGATTATTTTCATGATAAGCGAATTGCCATCATGGTATGCAGGGCCAGAGCAAGGTGTTTCTCAACGGTGCTGAGCGAAATATCCAGCTGTCTTGCAATGTGCGCCTGAGTCATATGCTCGAAGCGGTGCAGACGAAATATCTGCTGTGTGCGTTCAGGCAGCGTCGCCAGTACGTCAGCCAGCCGCTCCAACTCCTGTCTGGCGATGGTCGTCCGATCTGGCTGTGCGGCCATATCCGGCAGCGCTTCCAGCGTCGTGGCCGCGTCGTCGGTTGCAGCCAGCTGCCAGCGGCGCTGATGGCGTACATAGTCGAGCAGCAGGTGATTGGCCGTTTTGTAGAGATACGCCTTTTTGTCTTCTACATCATCATCCTGTTCCAGCCGTTGCGCCAGGCGTAAAAAACTTTCTTGCACCAGATCCGCGGCGACATGAGGATCGCGCAGTTTATGATTGAGGTAGCGTTCTAACCGTTCTGCATAGTGGTTGAACAGCATTCTGAGCTCAGACTCTGACATGCCAACGTCCCGTCAGGTAACCTTCCCGCCGACGCAACGGCAGCAGACGCCTTTTTCTTGTCCACGGCGCCATCTTTAATACCGGGGCGGAACCGCCCGTTGACGTCGATGAGGTCAGGTCCTGAATAATAGATACGATGTAATTGATAATTATTATCACATAAAGCGAGCCGGAAAGAAGCGGTAAATCATCTTTACATGGGCGAGAAAGTGGCGAATTTTCGTCGTCGACTACACTTATCTTTGTCGGCTTATTTTCAATTTGAGGTAGAAAGATGACCACGCATGATGCACCAGATGACCCTAAAGCAGTAACCGTTAATGAAGGACTGGCGAAAGTTCATGAAGCGGCAGAGCAGTTGACGGAAGAAGAGGTTGAAGCATTGGCGGAAGAAGCCAGACAGGCCGCCACACAGACGCAGAAAGATCCGGGCAATAAACCCTAGCGAGATGCCGCCGTTGTGAGCCTTTCGGTTATCCACCATAAGTGGCAGGTTTTTTGCACAGACATTTTGCGGATATAGAGGAAAAACATCTCAGCTTTCTTTCTGTAAGGAAAATGTATGCATGACAAATTACTCATAGCGGGCAAGCTGGTTGCGGGGAACGGCGAAACGCTGGCGGTATTCAACCCTGCGACAGGCGCGTCCATCGCCACGATTGCCCAGGCCGATCTGCACCAGATTGATGCCGCCGTGCTCGCCGCGGAGTCGGCATTTGCACTCTGGGGGCAGACCTCGCCTAAAACGCGCGCAACGCTGCTGCTACAGATTGCCGAGGCGATTGAAGAAAACGCCGAAGCCTTTGCGCAGTTGGAGACGTTGAACTGCGGTAAGCCCTACCATGCGGTGTTGAATGATGAAATACCGGCCGTCGCGGATGTGTTTCGCTTTTTTGCCGGCGCGGCGCGCTGCCAGAACGGTCTGGCGGCGGGAGAGTATCTTGAGGGCCACACATCCATGATTCGGCGCGACCCGGTCGGCGTAGTTGCGGCCATCACGCCGTGGAATTATCCGCTGATGATGGCCGCGTGGAAACTGGCGCCTGCGCTGGCGGCAGGGAATTGCGTGGTATTAAAACCGGCTGAGCAAACCCCGTTGACCACGTTTTATCTGGCGCATTTGCTGGCGGAAATCCTGCCCGTTGGCGTGGTGAATATTTTGTTCGGGCGCGGCGCGGATATCGGCAATGCGTTGACGCAGCATGAGAAGGTCAACATGGTGTCGCTGACCGGCTCGATGGCGACCGCGACGCAGATCCTGACGAATACCGCCGTGAGCATCAAGCGAACGCACATGGAGTTGGGCGGCAAAGCGCCGGTTATTGTGTTCGATGACGCGGATATTCGTCAGGTGGTTGACGGTATTCGCAGTTTCGGTTTTTACAACGCGGGGCAGGATTGTACCGCCGCCTGTCGGCTGTATGTACAGCGAGCGATCTATGATGAGGTCGTTGAGGCATTAGGAAACGCCGTAGCGACGCTGAACATGGGCGATCCGCACGATGAGGCGACAGAGCTGGGACCGTTGATTACTGAAGCGCAGTTTGAACGTGTCATCGGCTTTGTCGATCGGGCCAAAGCGTTACCGCACATCACGGTCGTAACCGGGGGAGAAAGAGGAAATGGTCCGGGGTTCTACTTCCAGCCCACGGTGTTGGCGGGTGCGAAACAGGAAGATGAGATCGTACAAAAAGAGGTCTTTGGTCCGGTGATTTCCATCACGCCCTTCGACGATGAAAGTCAGGTGATTGGCTGGGCCAATAGCTCGCATTACGGGTTGGCGTCCTCCGTGTGGACGCGTGATATCGGGCGAGCGCATCGTCTGGCGGCGCGGCTCCAGTACGGATGTACCTGGGTGAATACCCACTTCATGTTGGTCAGCGAAATGCCGCACGGCGGGCAGAAACGCTCCGGCTATGGCAAGGATATGTCCATGTATGGGCTGGAAGATTATACCGTGGTTCGGCATATCATGATCCGTCACTGATCGGCGCGCAACAGGGGCGAGCAGCCAGTTCTATCCCGGCGCGTCCTAAAGGGTTCGCCGGGAGGGGAACTGGATGTTGGCGGGTTTCGTCAATGTTCATTCTGATTTTTGCTGTATTTTTGGAATATTTGTTTCTTATATTGTGTTATTATTGGTTTTTTATGTTGTTTTTGGCTTTGATTTATATTTTCATTTTTTATTGTCCTTTAGGGCGTGCGGCTGGCGTGTGATGTGCCTTAATTAAACTGGCATCATGTGATGTCAATGATCTAAGGAGTGAATTTTGTCCAGATCAAACGTACGCCTTAACCCGTTAGAGTGTGCTCAGCAGGCTCTGCATTGGATTCATCGCGACGCGTTAACGCAGGATGACATCGCGGCGCTGAATCAGGACGTGTTGGATTGTTTTCGTGAATACGTCAATCCCGGTTTTCTGGAGTACCGAAAATCGGTTACCACCGGGTGCGATTATGGCGCGGTCGAATGGTGCGCAAGCGGTCCGAATACATTAATTGATACGCAAGGGAATGAATACCTCGACTGTCTGGGAGGGTACGGTATTTTTAACGTTGGGCATCGCAACCCCAATGTGATTGCCGCTGTTGAACGTCAGTTAGGCAGACAACCGCTGCACAGCCAGGAACTGCTCGATCCGCTGCGGGGGATGTTGGCCAAAACGCTGGCGGCATTAACGCCGGGCGATCTGAAATACAGTTTCTTCAGTAACAGTGGCACGGAATCAGTGGAAGCGGCGTTGAAGCTGGCGAAGGCCTATCAGTCGCCGCGCGGTAAATCGACTTTTATCGCCGCGTCGGGCGCATTCCACGGAAAATCGCTGGGCGCGCTTTCCGCGACCGGCAAGTCAGCGTTTCGACGCCCTTTCATGCCGCTGTTGCCCGGCTTCTATCATGTTCCCTTTGGCGATATCAATACGTTGCGCAAGCAGGTTCAGCAATGCCAGAAGACCGGTGATGACGTTGCGGCCATCATCCTTGAACCGATTCAGGGAGAAGGCGGTGTCATCCTGCCACCGGAAGATTACTTGCCTGCGGTCAGAGCGTTATGCGATGAGGTTGGGGCATTGCTGATTCTGGATGAGGTTCAGACCGGTATGGGGCGCACGGGCAGGATGTTTGCCTGCGAGCACTATGGCGTACAGCCTGACATCCTGTGTCTGGCGAAGGCGTTGGGGGGCGGCGTGATGCCCATCGGCGCGACGGTCGCGACGGAAGAGGTGTTCTCCGTGCTGTTTGAAAACCCCTTTCTGCACACCACCACGTTCGGCGGTAATCCGCTGGCCTGTGCGGCGGCGCTGGCGACGGTCAATGAACTGTTGACGAAAAATCTGCCGGAACAGGCCGCGACGCAGGGGGCGTTTTTGTTGCAGGGGCTACAGCAACTGGCTTCCGAGTTCCCCCAGTTGATTATTGAAGCCCGGGGATTAGGGTTATTACAAGCGATTGAGTTCAGGAAAAACAAAATTGGCTATGCCTTCGCGAAGGCCTTGTTCCAGCGCCATGTTTTGGTCGCAGGGACGCTGAATAACGCCAAGTCAGTCAGAATTGAGCCGCCGCTGACCATCACACGTGAGCAATGCATCCGCGTGCTGAAAGAGGCGAAGGAAGCGCTTAAAGAACTCAGCGACGCGATGTCTGACGAAAATAACATGAAGGAATATGCAGCAGAGCGAAAATGAGACGGAAACAGGTTGTGCTCGATGAGTTTCGCTCGAAATCTGGTCAGCGGTCGCTGACTGGCTATTTTCCCTTTAGTCGTGTCGATCGTCATCGCGATTGCGATCAGGATGTCGCGTACCGTGCCCGATCCGGGCATTTCGATCCTTAAATGGTCGGCATTCGATCGTCGATATGGGGTTTATTAAGCAAAGGAAACAGGATGAGATTAAAAAAGAAACCAATTAAGCCGATGAAAATTCAGGATATTACCATTATTGATAATTCCCGGTTGAAGAAGGCGATTACCGCGGCTGCGTTAGGCAACGCCATGGAGTGGTTTGATTTCGGCGTGTATGGGTTTTTGGCCTATGCGCTTGGACAAGTTTTCTTTCCCGGCGCCGATCCGGGCGTACAGATGATCGCTGCGCTGGCAACGTTCTCGGTTCCCTTTCTGGTTCGACCATTAGGTGGGATATTTTTTGGCGCGATGGGCGATAAGTTTGGTCGCCAGAAAGTGCTATCGGTCACCATTATTATCATGGCGGTAAGTACATTCTGTATCGGCCTGATACCTTCCTATGAGACGATCGG
This sequence comes from Samsonia erythrinae, assembly GCF_004342665.1. GTDB lineage: Bacteria > Pseudomonadota > Gammaproteobacteria > Enterobacterales > Enterobacteriaceae > Samsonia > Samsonia erythrinae. Next base: position 648,169 of record NZ_SMBY01000001.1, read on the forward strand.
GATTTGGGCGCCGATATTATTGCTGTTGGCAAAACTGGCCCAGGGCTTCTCCGTGGGCGGGGAGTATACCGGCGCGGCCGTTTTTGTCGCCGAATATTCGCCGGACAGGAAGCGCGGCTTTTTAGGCAGTTGGCTGGATTTCGGATCCATCGCCGGGTTTGTCATGGGCGCGGGGGTCGTGGTCCTGATTTCTTCCATCGTGGGAGAAGAAAATTTTCTGGCGTGGGGCTGGCGTATTCCCTTCTTTATTGCCGCGCCGCTTGGGTTGATTGGGATCTATTTGCGCCACGCGCTGGAAGAGACGCCCACGTTCCAGCAGCATGTCGACAATATCGATAACGAATCGAAAGGCAGCATCCAGTCTCCGCCGAAGATCTCCCTGCGCGAGATCGTGACGAAACAGTGGAAAGGTTTACTGGTTTGCATCGGAATGGTGATTACCACTAACGTCACTTACTACATGCTGTTGACCTATATGCCGAGTTATCTCTCGCATAGCCTGCATTACTCGGAAGATCACGGGGTGATGATCATCATTGCCGTCATGATTGGCATGTTGTTTGTGCAGCCGGTCATGGGACTGATGAGCGACCGTTACGGACGCAGGCCGTTTATCATTTGCGGCAGTATCGGGCTGTTATTGTTATCGGTACCCAGCTTTATGTTAATCAACAGCGGTGTGATCGGGCTGATTTTCTGCGGGTTATTGATATTGGCTGTCTTGCTCAATTCGTTCACCGGCGTGATGGCCTCAACGCTGCCTGCGCTGTTTCCCACTCATATCCGTTACAGCGCATTGGCGACGTCCTTTAACGTTTCCGTGCTGGTGGCGGGCTTTACGCCGACGTTAGCGGCGTGGCTGGTGGAGTCTACCAGCAATCTGTATATGCCGGCATATTACCTGATGGTGATTGGTATGCTGGGGTTGATCACCGGGATGTCGATGCGGGAAACCGCCAACCAACCGCTGAAAGGCGCCACGCCGGCGGCATCCGATCGGGCGGAAGCCAAAGAGCTTTTGCAGGAACAATACGACAATATCGAGCAGAAAATAGAAGATATTGATGAACAGATTGCCGATCTGGAGAAGAAAAGAAAACGTCTCACCGATCAGCATCCTGAAATTAATTAGCCCCTTCTGAACGGTAAAAAATGCCCGTCAGTGACTAACTGACGGGCATAACTTTGCGCGGCGCTGACGCCGGCATTGGCGACACCCAAACAGGTGCGATTAACGCCCTATCAGCCGCAACTGTGCACAGAATGGGCAATTGCAGCCGTTAATGGACGTCGCTTCACACTGGCCGGGATGAATCGTTTGCAGCCCCATCGGCGTAAAACCGACAAAAATACGCTTAGCCTCACCGGCATCGCGCAATCCGCCATCATTAGGCTGCGTTATTTTAGCCTGAAAGGCAGATGCTTGCGCCGCGACCAGAGAAAGACACAACACGGACAGACTTTTTTTCATCGGACGTCTCCAACGTGAAATTCGTTCCGTTATAACATAACAAACTGCGGCGCACACGTGCCGGCGACCGCACAGATGCAGCCGCCTTTCCGGGGGGTAGGCCGTCAACGAAACGGGGGCTCGTTAAAGGTACGCAGCTTGCGCGAATGCAGCTTATCTCTTTCCGCCTGGAGCAGGTCGATCGCACAAATACCGATCTGTAAATGCTCCGAAATCGCCCCTTCGTAAAAGCGGTTAGCCTGTCCCGGCAGCTTGATTTCGCCGTGCAAGGGTTTATCCGAGACGCACAGCAGCGTGCCGTAAGGCACCCGGAAGCGATAACCCTGCGCGGCGATCGTCGCGCTCTCCATATCGACCGCAACGGCGCGACTGAGGTTAAACCGTAGTGCGGAAGCCGCATAGCGTAATTCCCAGTTGCGGTCATCGGTCGTGACAACGGTGCCGGTACGCAGGCGCTGTTTAACGGCTTCCCCCGGCATGCCGCTGACCATTTTGGTGGCGTCGTACAGCGCACGCTGCACTTCCGCGATGCTGGGGATCGGGATATCCGGCGGTAGAACGGCATCCAGTACGTGATCGTCGCGCAGGTAAGCGTGCGCCAGCACATAATCGCCGATGGACTGGCTTTCGCGCAGGCCGCCGCAGTGGCCGATCATCAGCCAGGCATGCGGACGCATGACCGCGAGGTGATCGCAGATGGTCTTGGCGTTGGAGGGGCCGACGCCGATATTGACCAGCGTAATCCCCTTGCCGTGACGCGGGATCAGATGGTAGGCGGGCATTTGATGATTTTTCCAGGCCAAATCGGAGACCGTCTGTTCGGGATTGGGCGTGTCGGCGGTGATATAAATACCGCCCGCACAGGAGAGCGCCTCATAGGGGCTGTCCGGGTCGGCAATCTGTGCGCAGGACCAGCGCACGAACTCGTCCACATAGCGGGTGTAGTTGGTAAAAAGAATGTAGGGCTGAATGTGTTCCACGGGCGTGCCGGTATAGTGGCGCAGACGCGCCAGCGAAAAATCGGTACGCAGTGCGTCAAAGTGCGACAGCGGCGATATGCCCGCGGCGTTAAACAAACCGTCTGCGGTTTCGTCCCCAATCTGCGACAGCTCTGTCGTTGGGAAATGTTTGGCGATACCCGCGCTCATCGAACGGTCAAGAATCAGGTCGGAACCGTCCAGAACATAGGGGAACGGAATTTCCTGCTGAGAGGGGATAACGTCGATATTGACGTCATAATCCGCGTCCAACAACGTCAACTGTTCTACCAGATAAGCGCGCAGAAAAGCCGGGCGCGTAACGGTCGTGGTATAACGGCCGGGGTGGGTAAAACGTCCATAGGCGCGGTGGCGCGGGTGTCCGGTCAAATCACCGTTCCAGCTTACGCATAACGCCGGGTAGGCAAATAATCCGGCCTTACGCGCATTGGCATCCGGCAGCGTGCCGTGGCGGATAAACGCCTCAATGGCGTCGCGCAGGGCGGTGACGGCGTTACCATACAGCGTTTCCAGCTTATCCAGCGCCTGAGTGATGTTGAGGCTGACGTGGGATTCACTGCTATGCATATTGTCTCCTTATTGACGCTCGGCTCCCTGGCTGAGGTTAGCTAACAGCGTAACTGAAGATGCACAGGCCCGCCATCATGAAATCCGGCGGGGCAGCAGTTATGGCGGCTAATGCCGGTGGCGGCCGGAAAGGTTCGCTGCGCTGACGGCCAGTACCGACAGTACGCCGAGAGCAACCGCAGGCGCCAGTACGCCCCAGAACGCGCGTTCGATGTACGGCATACCTTCCGCCAGCACGCGTCCCCATTCCGGCGTCGGCGGTGATGCCCCCAGACCTAAAAAGCCAAGCGACGCCAACGCCAGCGCGATACCCGGCAGCCGTAGCATCGCGTGACGGAAAAGCGGACCAAGCAGCGCCGGCAGAACATAGAACAGGCTGCGGCGCATCGGACCCACGCCGAGCATCGGCAGCATTCGGATGTAAGGACGTGCGTTGATTTCCGCGACCAGCGCCGCGGTGTGGGCAGCCAGCGGCGCCCAACTGACGGCAATAACGGCAATCGCCGCGCCTGTCGCTGTGGGGCCGTTGACGGCGGCAACCAGCAGCCCGGCAATCACCGCCGGCAAGGCGTTAGCCACCTCGATGGGGCCGGTTAACAGGCGGGGAAACAGGCCGACACACAGGCCGATTATCAGGCAGGCCAGTGAAACGCCCAGCGCCAATAGACAGGTGTATAACGTACCGTGTGCGACGCGCGCCAGCAAATCACGCCCCATTGCGTCCGCCCCAAAGGGCAGGAAAAAGGAGGGCGGTTGCAGACGCAGAAATGCCGACGTGTAGGGATCGCGCGGTAATCCCGTCAGCAGCAGTATCGCCAGCAGCAGCACACAAACAACGGGCAGCCAGACGGCATGACGGGACACCGGGCTGGACTGTTCTTCCGGCACCGGCATGGCGCCGCTACGTAAGGCGCGCCCCAGAATCAGTAGCCGCACGCCGCTGGCCGCCATGCCGGCCAGCGAGGCGATGAGCAACAGGATCAACACGCCGACCTGCAAGGCGGGCAGGTCCTGTGCGGCGGCGGCGCCCAGCGTTGCCCGTCCCAGACCGGGGATCGCGAAGACTTTTTCGACGGCGATGGCGCCGCCGGTCAGCGAGACCAACACCAGCCCGACCAACGGCATCACGCTGGGCAGCGTGCGTTTCAGCACGGCCAGCGCGAGATGGCGTCGGCTCACGCCTGCGACGCTCCAGGTAGTCAGCCAGTTTTCACTAAAGGTGGCGGATAACGCATCGGCAATAATCCGGCCAAGGTAGCCACCTGCCGGGATGCCAAGCGCCAGCGAGGGCAACACCGCGTAATGCAGCCCTTGCCAGCCGTAGGGAGGGAACCATCGTAGCCAGACGGCGCCGACAATCAGCAAAAACGACGCCAGCAGAAATTCGGGCAGCGCGGTAAACAGGGCGGCGAACAGCCCGCCTGAACGATGAACCTGACCGCGCAACCCGTGCCAGAATGTCGCCGCACAAAGTAATGCCGCCAGCGTGAACGCCACCAGCGCTGAAGAAGCCATCAGCGTGAGCGAGACGCCTGCCGCCTCTAACATACCGGGAAGAACCGGTCGGCCCGAGACCCAGGAGTTGCCCGCATCGCCGTGCAGCAGACCGGTCAGCCAGTTCCACAGCAGGCGTAGCGGTCCCTGATCCAATCCGAGAGCATGACGAATCGCATTCAGCGTTTCCGCCGTCGCTTCCTGTTCGCCGGAGCGGGCGCGCAGCAATGCCAGCGCCGGATCCTGACCGGATAGCCACGGCAGCATGCCAATCAGCACCACGATGCCCGCCAGCGTCAGCAGCCGCGAAAACAGCGGGATCAGTACGCCGTATCGCAGGCGCTGTGTCTGGTTGACGGTCGCGCAGGTGCGGCAATATAGCGATTCGCTCATAAACTCTAACTCTTTATTCTTTTCGGTTGCGGATCCGTTGGCATCGGTTGCCTGTTATTTCACATCGGCGGCAATATGTGTGGCCGCGTTAATCAGCGTGCGCTCTCGCGGGTCGCGTAAGGCGCCTCTGACCTGCGCGTTTTCGCCTTGAATGACGCGTTCATGCAGCATGGGGATCGCCGCGTCGCTGGCGAGGATCAGGTTTTCTGCCCGCATAATGGCCTGACGGCGTGCTTCTCCGGCCGGGATCGTGGCCGCTTTTTGCAGCGCCTCATCGATTTCCGGTCGGCACAGTTGAGCGATATTGAACGATCCTTCGCAGGCAAAGTCGCTGTACAGATAAGCGACCGGATCGCCGGAATCCAGCACGGTAGCGCGCGATAAAATAAAGGCGTCAAATTTCCCCTCCAGCGCGTCGGACTCGATCTGGGCGTATTCGCGCACGACCTGCTTGACATTGAATCCGGCGGCGGTGAGCTGTTGCGCCAGATAAACCGCGACCTCAGGCAGTTCGGCGCGATCGCTGAAGGTGGCCAGCGTGATGGTCGCCCCCGCCGGCGTCCCGGCCTTGACCGGGGTCGCGACCGGCTGGCGCAGTTCCGCCGCCCAGGGTAGCGCAGGGCCTAACAGCCCCTGTGCGATATCGGCGCGCTTCTCATATACGTTATCCACTAACTGCTGACGGTTGATGGCATCACGCACGGCTGCACGCATGGTGGGGTCTTGCATCACGCCATGACGCGTATTCAGGTACAGCGTGTTGGTGCGCGGCATGGGGACTTCATGCACCAGTGATTGATCCAGCAGCGGCGCCTGAGAAACCGGAATAGCTTCGACAATATCTGCTGTTCCGGTACGCAAGGCGGCAGCGCGCGCCGCGCCGTCGGACACAAAGCTGGCGTCGATGCCGCTGGCCTGGGCTTTTTCACCCCAGTAGCCGTCGAATCTGTCTAATGCTGCGCTGCTGGTGCCGTTAACGCTACGCAGAACGAAGGGGCCGCTGCCGGTGTTAACCGGGTTGACGACGCCATTTTTACCGTAGGCCTGAGTCGAGAGGATGGCCAGTTGCGGGCTGGATAAACGCTGTGGCAGCAGCGGATCCGCTTTGGCGGTGGAGACAATCACTGCGTTATCGCCATCGGCTGTTACCGTCAATTGCACGCCGTCCAGAATGCGGGGTTTGGGAGACGCGGTCGCGGCCACGGTGAGCGAATTGACCACGGTGGCGGCGTTTAACGTGGTGTTATCGTGAAAATGGACGTTCGGACGCAGTTCAAAACGCCAGGATTTGTCATCGATCGGTTGCCATTTTGCCGCCAGCGCCGGTTGGGCTTCGCCGAGTTTATCCAGCACCACCAGCGTTTCCGCCGTACTCCAGCGCGACAGTTTAAAGGCGTCATCGCTCAGCGGCGTCAGGCCGGAACGCGGCGGCTGAAGCATCGCCAGTTTGATTCGACCGTCATGATGCGAGGTATTTTTTTCCTCCGGCTCATTAAAGCAGCCAGACAGCAACAGCGTGGCTGAGAGCAGGCCGAAAACGGGCCACGGGGTGTTACGCATATTCATCACTCTGTCCTTATTTATGATTTATGGTCTAAAGCGGATTTAAACGGGCGGCAAATGACCAGCATCGCCAGCGAGCTGCACAGCGGTACGGCGGCGAGCAGCACCCAGGGAATGGCGGCCTGCGGGGATGGCGTCAGCGCGCGATCGAGCTGGCTGCCGAGCACAAAGTTGCCCACCAGCACGGCGATGCCGCCCATTGATGCCAGCGCACCATAGTGCGCTCCCAGATTCTGGTTGTTGGCGAAACGAGGAATGAGGTCCATACCTACGGGCACAATCAGCATCTGGCCCAGCGTCAGCAGCGTGATCAATGAGATGGCTGGCAGCAAACGCAGCCAGCCTTCAGGCGGCGCGGCGGAGGCAAACAGCGCGACGCTCAGAAAGGAGGCGGCCAGCAGGGCGAAACCCAGCGGCAGCATACGCGCAGCGCCAATCCGACGGGCGAAACGCGCCAGCGGAAGCTGCAAACCGATCACCAGCAGCGAGGCGAGCACGAACAGCGGCCCCAAATCTTTTTCGCTGCTGCCGGAACGGTGCAGTTCAACCGGCAGCGCCAGATAAAGCTGGTTATAGCTAAACAGATAAGCGCTGTAGGCGATGATAAACGCGACAAAGCGCCGCTGGCGAAAGGTTTCCCACCAGGGGGCGATGTGCAATTCGCCCTGATTTCGCGGCGTAGGCGGCAGGCTGAAAAACAGCACGATGAGCGCGATGGTGAAAACGCCTGCGCCAGCTAACGCCACGCGCTGGAAACCGTAGCCAGCTAATACGGATCCCAGTAACGGCCCCAGTACCGCGCCCAGTTCACCGCAAATCGCAAACAGGGCGAACCATTCTGAGCGGCTACGTTTGCCCTCTTTCTCACTTTGCGTGCCGGCCTGCGCCATCAGCGCCTCAATCGCGGGAGAGAACAGCGCGCCGCCGACGCCGGTCAGGCAGGCGCCGAGAATAATGGGCCACAGCGTATCGCCCAACGCCAGCAGGAGATAACCGCTGATGCGCACGAGACAGCCGCACAGAATGATCACACGCGCACCAAAGCGATCGGCCAGCGCCCCGCCGATCAGAAACATCCCCTGTTGAGAAAAGGTGCGCAAACCGATCACCAGCCCGATAGCCCAGCCGGAAAGCAGCATGTCGTCACGCAGGAAAATGGCCAGAAACGGCACGACGGCATAAAAGCCAATGTTGAAAACCAACTGGCTGCCCAGAAGCAAGGGCGGATAGGGCCGCGGAGAGCGGCTGGCGATAAGGTCAGACATTCAATGATCCGTTATAGAAAAAGCCCGGTTATGGGAAAACATTCTGAATAAAGCGGCATTTTATTGTAAAAAAGACGTGTTCAGCGAGCTAATAACGATGAACCGCCAACGCGGGCACGGCCTCCAACAGACGGGAAGTGTGCGCCTGTTGGGGGGAGGCCAGTATCTCCGCCGTCGGACGATCTTCAATGATGCGCCCCTCATCCATCACCAACATTCGGTCGCACAGCCCCGCAAGCAGGGAAATATCGTGCGAGACCATCAGTAGTCCCATCTCATTTTGCTGGGTGACCTGTTGTAACAGGGCTTTGATCTGTTCGCGCAGCGGCAAATCCAGCCCGCTGACGGGTTCATCCGCCAGTAAAAAATCAGGACGAATAATCAGCGCCCGCGCCAGCGCGACACGCTGTGCTTGTCCGCCGGAGAGCTGACCGGCAACCTTGTCCAGCAGCGTTGTGCTGAGTTCGACTTGTTCCATCACTTCGTACAGGCGCGAAGAGACATGTTTATCTGAACGACGGTAATCGTCCGGCCGTAGACGTTTCAGAGGCTCAAGGAGAAGATCGGCGACGCGCTGGCGGGGGGCAAGCGACCCCGCCGGATCCTGCGGAATATACTGAACGCGACGGCGATACCAGAGCAGTGAACGCACTGAACCGGGTTTAATCAGGTTGCCATCGCAATACACGGCGCCGCGCTGAGGCGCCTCCAGCGCCAGCAGCGTTTTCAGCAACGTGGATTTGCCGCAGCCGGAAGCGCCAACCAGCCCGACACGTTCGTGGCGTCCCAGATGCAGCGACAGGTCGTGAAAAATTGCGCCGGCGGGATCGGTTTTTTGCCACGGCAAACGCGGCGTCTGGCGATAGCGGCTGACGTGTTCAAGGCTTAAAAACGGTGCAGGCACCGCATGCAGGCGATGGCTCATCCGACAAGCGCTCCGGCAACGTTTGAGGATAAGACGTGATCGGCACGGCGAGCGGCGGCGACCAGACTGCGGGTATACGGTTGCTGTGGCGCATTCAGCAATTGCAGCATGCTGCCGGACTCGACGATCCGACCATTTTCCATGACCAGACCGCGCTGGCACAGTTGGGCGGCGACGGCGATATCATGTGTAATAAACAGCAGGGCAGGCGACGTCGGCTGCGCGCTGCGCGCCTGTAATACCTGCAAGACCTGCTGCTGGGTCATGACATCCAGCGCCGTGGTGGGTTCGTCCGCCACCAGCAGGCGCGTCTTGCCGAGCAGTGCAAGCGTAATACAAATGCGCTGGCGCTGACCGCCGGACAGTTCGGCAGGATAGCGTTGCAACAGGTTGGGAATATCATCCAGGTTCATGGCGGCCAGCAGCGCGGAAAGTTCACTACGGGACGCGGTTTTCAGCACCAGCGACAGCTGCTTTCCTAATGGCATAAGGGGATTAAGCGCGGTTGCCGAGTCCTGAAAAACCGCGGATACCCGACAGGACTGCGGACGCGCCAGCGCGTTTAACCCACCCATCTCTTCGCCATTGATCCGGATGCTGCCGCTAAGCTGACACCCCGCCGGCGGGGTGCCGATGACCGCTTTAGCCGTCAGTGATTTACCGGAACCGGACGCGCCGATCAGACAAACACGTTCGCCCGCGGACAGCGTAAAGCTGATATCGCTGACTTTGGTTTCCCCTCCCAGAGACAGGCTAAGGTTCTCCACCTGAAGAATGGTATCTGTGTGTTTGTTCCTGCTGAGCATGATGGGCATATTACGGTGATGTAAATCGATATGTAATAACATAACAAATTGCATTGATGTGATGCAAAGGAAATGTGATTCAGCACGTGTAAATAAGGCGCGGAGACGCTGTCTGAGTTGGCGGCTTCAATATTCATTCGATGAATCAGGAAGCGGTGCCAGTTCCAGCATATCTCGCGTGCGCGCAAGGAAAGTGCGAAATGAAAGAAGCAAAGCGATCTCACGGGAAGCGAGATCGCTAGGGGGTGGTTAGGCTTGCTGTTCGGTCAGCCATTGGCGCAGGCGTTCGGGCGCCTGAGAGCCGCTCAGGCGAGCCTGCTCTTCGCCATTGACGATCCATATCAGTGTCGGGAGCGTTTTTACCGCCAGTTTCTCCGCCAGCGCAATGTGACGATCGGCGTCCAGATAATGGCCCGGCAAGTGGCGATATTCCTCGTTATCCAGAATCGATTCCAACTGGCGGTAGAGGCTTTTGCAGTGGACGCAGCGCTCCGCGCCGACCAGCAGCAACTGCGAGCCGGTGAGTGCCGCCCGTTCGGGCCAGTCGTCGGCGGTGAGCAGAGTAAAGCGCTCACGGTTGACGGCAAAGAGCTTCGGGCTGCGCTTGAGATCTTCGCTGTCGGTCGCGACGCACAGGGCATCGCCGCTCTTTTTGTAGGGGCGTGTGCCCTCAATTCTAACCACGCTCGCAAACCCGGGGGCTGCGGCGCCGGGCTGACGTAGCCGGGTGTTGTCGGGGGCGATCACCGGCGTTTCCTGTGGGCGAGGTAGCTGCGGCACCCATTCGTAGGGCACGCGGTAGGCGCGATACAGCATGTTGGTGTTCACCGTTTTGCCCCAGTAGGGGGAGATAAACTCCCAGACGATCTCGTGATCGACGGTGACTTCAAACAGTCGACCATTGGCTCCCTCGTTAATCAGCGTATTGCCGTTCGGCAGGCGTTGGATATTGCTGATGTACGGACTGTAAAACCGGAAGGCGTCGGTCGGATGCGGGATGCCCGCTTCGTAGGGCGAATAGCGCCAGACGATATCCAGCGTCACCGGGTTGATTTCCAGTACGCGGGAATAATCGCGCCAGGCGTTTTTTACCCCGTCGGGTGAAGCCGGATTCGGCGCGCCGTAGCCGGCCCAGCCGCCGTTATCAAACACCAGAATATTGCCCGCGCCCGGCAGGCCCGCCGGGATCATATGCGCGTGGTGCTGGCCGATAATCCAGCCGATATGTTTGAGCTCGGGCGTATTGTAATTGGGACCAAGCTGCCAGACGATCTTGCCGCTCTGTTTGTCGATGATGGCGATAATATTGGATTCGCGGGCGTCCCAGATGATGTTATCCGGATGGAAACGGGTATCGCCCTGATCGAACCACGGATTGGGGCCAAGCGCCGACATGGAATTGATATGCATCCAGTCGCCCATTCCGCCGCCGCTCTTGCGCAGGTTGGGATTGTGATACAAGGCGGTTTTGGCGGCATCATCAAAGCCCAGTTCGTCAAAATGGTCGCTGCAACGCCATTCCCATAAGATATTGCCCTGCCAGTCCACCTCGATGATGGTGTCGTCGAGCAGCCGTTTGTCGCTGATGCGTTCGTTATGCAGGTTAGTGTGCGCCAGCAATAGCGTGTTACCGCCAATCGACTGCGGTTCCTGACCCGGCGCGTAATAGCCGACCGGATTTCCGCTGCGCTGGTAGTCATGGTGGACGCGCGCCATCCATTCGGGCGGAAGGTCGGGATCGGTAATGTGTTCATAGCCGTTGAATTTCCAGACGACGTTGCCGTTCCAGTCGACCTGAATCAGGTCGACCATATCCTGCATGCCGTAGCGCGGGTCGCGTTCGCCGCTGTGTCCGAGGATGTAGCCGCCGGGCAGGATTTTGTTGGGAAAACCGTGCAGGCCTTCCCACAGACGCAGTTCGGTGCCGTTCATATCCACCAGCACCGCGCCGCGCTCCAGCGCCTGAAAGACGGTGTAGCCGCCCCAGGCTTTTTCCGGGTTGTAAATCGTCGTGCCGGTCGGGTAGACGGAAGGGTGTCCCATAATGGTGCTCCAGTATTTACGAGTTCAGAGAAGAGATCGCAGCCGCCGTATCGGCAGGCTGCGTCAGCAGTGCAAGCAGGTCGCTGCACTGCTGGTGGAAGGCCTGACTGTCGCGCTGGCGCGGATGCGGCAGCGAAATGGTCGCAATCTGCCGGATACGGCCAGGTCGTGGCGCCAGTACCACTACACGGTCGGCGAGGTACACCGCTTCCTCGACGTCGTGAGTCACCAGCAGCGTGGTGGTGCCTTCCGCCTGATGAATACGCCGCAACTCCTGTTGCATCTGCTGGCGGGTCAGGGCGTCCAGCGCGCCAAACGGTTCATCCAGCATCAGGATGCGGGGATTGGCGACGAGACCACGCGCGATGGCGACGCGCTGCGCCATGCCGCCGGAAAGCTGGGCGGGCAGCGCGTCGGCAAAATCCTGTAAATGCACGAGCTGAATGAAGTGGTCGATCAGGCGTTGGCGCGCTTTGGCGTCGATGGCTTCATTCGCCAGCCCGAGCGCGATGTTTTGCCGGACGCTCAGCCACGGAAACAGGCGCGGTTCCTGAAACACCATGCCGCGCTCACGTCCGATGCCGCGCACGGTTTTTCCTTCTACCAGCACGCGTCCCTGATAGTCATTGTCTAATCCCACCAGCATACGCAGCAGCGTGGATTTGCCGCAGCCGCTGCTGCCGACAATCGCCACCAGTTCGCCGCTGTGGATCGACAGTGAGAAATCCTCAATCACCGTCAGCGTTCCGCCCTGTACGCGAAACTGTTTACGCAGATGGTCGAACTGCACCACCGGCGGTGACACATCAAAAGAAGGGGACATCATGCAATTTCTCCTGCGAAACGCCAGCGCGTCATCCGCTGTTCCAGCGCGGATCCGATACGGTCGAGCACCGCGCCCGTTAATCCAATCAATAGCATGCCGCTGATAATCAGGGGCATATCCAGTAGCTGTTGGGCATTGATCATCAGGCTGCCGATCCCGGCGCCGGACGACATGAAATACTCTGCGCCGATGGTGCCGAGCCAGGCGTAAATCAGCGACAGGCGTAACCCCGCGAAGATCGCGGGGGCCGCCCCCGGCAAAATCAGCACCCGCAGACGGGTCGCGAGACGGAGTTGCAACACCAGTGCGACTTCCTGTAAGGCCGATGAGCGCTGGCGAATCCCGCGATGGCTGGCTACCAGCATGGGAAAGAAGGAGGCCAGCGCGACAAAGGTGATTTTTCCAGCTTCATCGTTACCGACCCAGGCGGTCAGCAGCGGCAGCCAGGCAAACAGCGCGATCTGGCGCAGCGCCGCAATGGTGGGTGTGAAGAGGGCGTCGCTGGTGGCGTTCAAGCCCAACAGAACACCACACAGCAGACCGGCGAGAATGCCGCAGGCTGCGCCGGCCAGCGCACGGCTCAGGCTGGCCTGCATCGCGTCGGTGAGCGAGCCGTCGCGCAGGCCTTGTAACAGCATGTGCCATACGTCGGTGGGCGGAGGAAGCAGTAACGGATCGATCCAACCGAAGCGGCTGGCCTGTTGCCATAACAGCAGAAGCAGAAAGGGGAAAACCAGCGCCGATAAGCGGCGGGACGGCGCGGTGGTTAACCGGCTGAGCGGCGGGTGTGGCCAGTAGACCAGATGGCGCTCCAGTTGGTTAATCAACCACTCCATTGCCAGCCCCGCCAGCCCGATGACGGCGATACAGACGAACACGATGTCTAACTGAAACAGCTGACGTCCCCACACCAGCAGGTAGCCGATACCCTGAGACGACGCGAGCAGCTCAACCACGATCAGCGATACCCACGCCTGCGAGAGCGCCAGCCGTAAACCGGTTAGCCAGGTGGGGAGGGCGGCGGGCAAGGTTAATTTGATGAGGCGCTGATGCCACGGCAAGCGCAGGGTGCGGGCGACTTCCTGTAGCGCGTGCGGCACATTACGCACGCCCGTTTGCGTGTGCAGCGTGACCGGGATGATCACGGCCTTGATGATGACGGCCAGTTTCAGGCCGTCATCAATACCGAACAGCACCATAAACAGCGGGATCCATCCCAGCGTCGGGATCTGTGCCAGCGCATACACCGTCGGATGCAGCAGATGTTCGGCGCGGCGTGACGCCCCCACGAGCGCGCCGAGCAGCGTTCCTGCGAGTAAACCCGCCAGCAGGCCGCTGGCTAACCGTTGCAGGCTGATGAAAAGCTGCGGCAGGAGATCGTTGTGCCAAAGCTCGACGGCGGTACTGCCCACCGCATCGGGAGAAGGGAGTATCTGGGCGGGCATCCAGCCGTAGTGGGTGCTGATGTACCACAGCGCCAGCAGCGCGAACGGCACCACAAGCGGATAGGCCAGCGCTATCGGCAGCGAAGGCCAGACGAACACGGTCTTTTTCATCAGTATCGACTTATTCATTTTTTTTCACTGCGGCATCATGTTTCGATGAATAAGTAATAAAAAACAGGTTTGCGCGCCGAAGGCCAATGCAATAAAGCGATAGTCGCCGTGCAATAAATGCATATGTGCAGCCGGAACGCGCCAGCACTGATTTATGCTTTTTTCCGCTGAGCAAACCTGTAAATGTTATTTAAGCCTGACGCCGACGGTTCGTTAGTTTTCATGCAGATGAAACGGATTACTGAGGAAAACCGTATGCGACACCCGTTACTCCGATTGAAAACCGATCCGTCAATGACGCTTCCATCAATACCGCGACCGCGTGCGTGCCGCTGGCGACAGGGAATGAACCGGCTTGTGAATGTTGCGCTGTTGCTGAGCGCTGCGCTAATGACATTGAGCGTTCAGGCTAACGATGCCGCGCCGCAGGATGTGCCGAAGCCAACGACGATCCGTATTGGATTGCCGGACCAAAGCGCGGGCAGTAAACCCTTTATTCGCGGGCCGTTGGGGTTGGCGCATATTCGCCAGCAACTGGAGAAGGAATTTGAGCCGCAGGGCATCAAGATTCAGTGGTCGTTTTTTAAAGGCGCGGGACCGGCGGTCAATGAGGCGCTGGCGAACAAGCAGCTGGATGTGGTGTATCTGGGCGATCTGGCCGCCATTATTGGCCGTGCGGGGGGGCTGTCGACGCGGGTGCTGGTGGGATCGCGCGGCTCTGATTCTTATCTGGCGGCGACACCGGAATCAGGCATTCAACGTATTGAAGATTTACGCGGTAAGCGGGTTGCGGTCTACAAAGGGACGGCCGATCAGCTGTCGTTCGAGCGTGCGATTAAAAGCGTCGGGCTGAGCGAGCGAGATATGCGGACGATCAATCTGGACTGGACGGCGAGTAAAGCCGCGCTGGCCGCCAAGCGCGTGGATGCGGTGTGGGGCGGCGTTTCTCTGCTGGCGTTGCGTAAACAGGGCATCAATATCGTCACCACCAGCCGGGCGCTGGGCTGGGGGAATACCACGCAGGCGGCGGTGCTGGCGACGCAGGATTTTATCGATCGTTATCCGGGCACCACGCAACAACTGGTGAATGTGCTGGTGGACAATGCACAGTGGATCGGCGATGCGCAGCACCTGCCCGAATACACGGCGCTGATGTCGGAACAGAGTCAGATCCCACAGGCAATTTTTCAGGAAGAGCTGAAAGCGCAAGATCTTCCCTTCCAAAGCTCGCCGCGTCTCGATCCGTTTCTGCTCAGCAGCTTGCAGGACAGCGTCGAGCGGGCGAAAGCCGCGGGTCTGATCCGTAACACATTCTCCGTCAGCGACTGGTTCGCCGGTCAGTTTGTCGACCGGGCGCTGACCGCCAAAGGGCTGGGATCGCACTGGTTGGTCTATGACGCCAGCGGCAATCCGACGAAGTAATAAAAAGACGCTCACAAGGTCGACAGGGCCGGATCCGGTGAGCGCAGCTTGTCCTGCGCCAGTAGGGTTTCGATCATCAGTTCGGCCAGCGGCGGCAGCGTTTTCTGCAAGCAGGTCACAATGCCGAAGCGGGTTTGCATGTTTCCCCATTCCGGCGGTGTTCCCGCCAGCGGAATTTCCACCAGTTGATGGCTTAGTCGTCCCAGCGCGAAGCCATCCTCGCTGGCGAAGCTGATAGCCTGCGTATGGCGCAGGATGCTGAAAACGGAATAGATATGGTCACACTGAATCTGCGGGCGGTAATCAGGCTGGCGCGTTAAGGCGGCCAGCACCTTGCGCATTCCGACGGGCATAAACGGGGAGGCAAGCGGAAAGCGCAGAAGATCGTCCGGCGTCACCGTTTCCTGTTGTGCCAACGGGTGAGAAGAATGGCAGATAAAAAAGCAGCGCTGCTGGCTTAAGGGTTGGACGTGGAGGTGGGTTTCCATTTCGGCCTGCCAGGTATCGGCAACGATAAAAGGCCACGCGTCGGCCATCAGGCGTTCACGCAGGGATTGCCAGTTATCCACGCTGTAGGTGACGCTGGCGCGCGGGCGGAGAACATGGAAATGCGCGACCGCCTTGGGGATCAACGAGGCAGAAGGCGCCGGGCCGCAGCCAAAGGTCAGTTCACCTTCCTGCGCTTCGCTGAGTTGCCGCATGTCGGTCATCAATTCCCAGGAGAGTTCCTGCATACGCCGCGCAAACGGCAGCAGCGTGTTGCCCTGATACGTCAGCGCAAAGCGCCGGCTCTGGCGATCGATGAGCGGATGCCCCATCGCATGTTCCAGCGCCTGAATACTGCGGCTGAATGCCGATTGCGACAGACAGACGGCTTCCGCGGCCTGTACAAAACTCCCATGTTCGGCCAGAGCAAGAAAATTGCGTAATTGCCGTAAATCCAGATGCATGTTGCAGTGACCTACCGTATCGATTTTCCTCACTTTTTAGGCGGAGGCAGGGAGGCAATGCAATGAACAAAAATTCATAAGTTATAGCAAATTGTTTGCTATAGGCCTTCGGTCCGTTGAGTCTGCTCACTCTGGCGCGATCGGCGGCTATTTCGCCAGCGCACAGGAAAAATCCTGAATTTCTTCCACGGAGCCGAGGCTCATATTGAAAACGTCAAGACTGCTGGCGAGCAGCACCTTTTCACCCGTAGGCGTGGAAACCATGGCAAGGCCGTATTTGCCGATCGATTCATTCCGCTGCTGGGCGTAGCGATCTAAGATTTTGAACGGATCGCTTTGCGTCAGCGCGTTCGGCGTGAGCGTTTTTGCCAGATAGACATGCCCGTTAATTTTCACCGGCAGGGTTTTCCAGTCGTCAGAAAGTGCCGGAAACTGTTGGTTCAGCGTGTGATAAATCGCCGGGCGCAGGCAGGCAATGTGGATATGCAGCTGGTTTTGCGTACGGCCATAGCGTGAGTTGATCGCCAGCGCAATATAATCATCTCTGATCGGTTTGCCCGCTTCGCGTGAAAGATGGCCGCGCCTGTCCCACGCCTGCATGAAGAAATTGGGCGTGTTTTGCTGTAAGAGTTCAGGACTCTCGATACCGCTGATCTTATCGGTTGGGATTAACAGGTCGTGATAAGGGCCATTTCTGTCATCAAAAAGCGCGTAACCGTCGGCCAGATTGACTTCCAGACAGGGGGCGGGATGACCGTTGCGTTGTTGGTTAGGCACGCACTGTTCGCTGACGATCTTCCATAGCGCATTGCTGTTCCCACGGCCAAACATCCACCAGCCAAAGGCCGCGATCGCCGCCAGCAATAACACTGCGCCGATTGCGTTTTGTCGACATGTTGTGTCTCCACCAGAATTGGGCGCTCAGGATTGAACGCCGTGAGCAGGTAACAGATCACGCTGCGGACGGTATCGGCAATAGGCAGCGCTCGCTTTCGGGCGTCGCCTGCGGCGTACACGTCGATTAGCGCACCATACAAAAATGACAGGCCGATGACGATAGCAATGGATGGAGAAATGAATGGCGGTGAGATGCCATTGGAAAAAAATCGTTCGGTACTCTTCAATAAGCGTTTATTTGTCGGCGACGGCGAATATCAGCCAGAAATACCCGTGCAAGGTCATAGAGGCTCAATGCGATTATTGTGGCTCTGGCTTGATGAGCTGTAATTCTACCCCGAGTCTTATGGCGTGTTTGGCGTTCAGAACGCCCAGCTTTTTAACCACATTGCCGATATGAAATTTCACCGTGCTGATTTTGATGCCCAGAATCAGCGCAATTTCCGGGTAGGTTTTTCCCATGCTGGCCCAATAGAGAATTTCGTTTTCTCGCTGAGAAAAAATCTCTTTGTCGCTTTGTTTCTTGCTCTGCGGACTTTGCGTTATCTCTTTGTAAAGCGAAGTGATTTTCTCATGAATGGTAATGAGTAACATTTGTAAGCGGTCTTTATTTTCCTCCACCACGGCCTCGACATCCGTGGTGGCATCCTCTTCAAACATAATGGATAACGCGGCCAGATTGTTATTGTTGTCGTGCAGGACGAATGTATACCCATTAACGATATCGTACTCTTTTGATAAGTTAAAAATTTTAGAAAACCGGAGCTTGGAATTAATCACAAGATTGTCTTCCCAGGAGAAGGGTGATACTTTGTTTATTGCGGTCAAAATAACCGGATCAATATGCTGGTAGTTATTTTCTTTATAGGTATTTACCCACTCCTGTGGATAATTCGAGATGATCAAAACCTGAGATGGATTCTTCTTATTCATGATCATGTAGGCATATTTCAGGTCGCCATACTGTTTCAATTTTCGGCTGAGATAGCTTTTTATCGTGTTATTGATAATTTCATTATCAGAACAAAATACGGACATGTAACAACCTCAATAAAAAGCGCAGATGTACCCATCATATAGATGGATTTATAAAAGTATAGTGCTGACCTATACCTAAGTATAACTACAGTTACCCCATGATATCACTTATAATTTTTTTATGAACAGGGCGATTTATAAAAAACTTTCAGAAAATAATTTTAATACGTTGTTACAAAATAATTTGCCAGCACCGGGGAATGACCACACCATCGCGCCTGTTCTGTTAACCGCCCATAGAGGGGCATAATACCATCCCCTCCATGGGCGGTATATCGCCGTTTAAGATTGTTAACTCACTGATTATACTCTGTTATCTCCTGTCTTTTTTGCATTCCACCCTCGCGCATCGTCTGTCATTTGCTGTGTCCTGATGTTCGACAGGGCGTGGTTAACGCAGGCTGCTATTATCGTATCAACCTGAATGTTAAACGGTTGCCGGAAAGGCCGCTTTATCCGGAATGATCTCCATTTTCGGATATGTCTGTATGCTGGGCGCGATGTTTTTTCTCTGACAACATTTCTACTACAAATAAGCGTAAGGTGTTGGCAAACGCTGCCGATATTAATAGTTCAAGGAACGTTATCTATTACCTGGTATTCGAGTTGTAGAAAAGCCAGCGCACATGCAGCTTGAAGCATGACGAGGTATATGACCTCAAGGGATGTGGACCCATTGTTGTACTGAGAGGGATACGATCCGTTTACGGGGCCGATGATCTTCGTCGTTAGATGATAGCGATGACACGCTTAGCGGGTAATTTACTTTTTACGCTGGATAAGATTGCAAAAGACAACTATCACGTACAGTGGAGCGGCCGGATGTTGGTTGAAATTTGTTCACATCTCGAATGTTGCCTGGTTACGGTATGCCTATAATGACTCGCACTGAGGAAAGCATGGATAATTTTCAGAAAGAAATTGATGAGAGAACCAATCTCACCTCCGCCAATAAATTTGAACTCTTATTATTTCGACTGGGTAAATCACCTGAAGGTGGCAAATCTGAGTTGTTTGGCATCAACGTATTTAAACTGCGTGAAATTGTCCCGATGCCGACGCTGACCAAAGCGGCCGGTATGACATCGCCAATGCTAGGTATGGTTAATATTCGTGGGCAGATTATCCCCGTTATCGATCTTCCCGCCGTGGTGGGCAGCGTGCCGGAAACCGGGTTGAATATTCTCCTCATCACCGAATATGCGCGTAGCACACAGGCGTTCGCCGTGGAATCGGTCGATGACATTGTTCGTCTGGAATGGAGCCAGGTTTTGACTTCTGAAGCCGGCGTCAGTAATTCCTATATCACAAGTATCGCGCGTCTTGATGCGGATAAAGACAGCAACCATCTGGCGCTGGTACTGGATGTTGAACAGATTCTGTTCGATATCATTCCCGGCGAGCGTGAAACCACGCTTAAAAACGTGGGAGAAAAAACGTTCCCTTACACGCCGGGTGCGATAGCGATTGTTGCGGAAGATTCTAAAGTTGCCCGTTCGCTGCTCGAACAGGGGCTGAACCAGATGGGCATTCCGTTCAGTATGCACATCACCGGGCTGGAAGCGTGGAATAAGATAAGACAAATTGCGCAAGAAGCACAGTCGGAAGGGCGTCCCATTTCGGATAAGATCTCACTGGTTCTGACCGATTTGGAAATGCCGGAAATGGACGGTTTTACGCTGACAAGAAATATCAAACGCGAAGAGTTCCTGAAGAACATTCCCGTGGTCATTCACTCTTCGTTGTCCGGTAGTGCCAATGAAGATCATGTACGCAATGTGGGCGCGGATGCTTACGTCGCGAAATTTGAGATTAATGAACTGTCGGCGGCCATTCAGGGCGTCTTGAACAAAGCCCAAAGCCGCCGTTAATCATCAGGTTGGTCGTCTGCCGACCTTCGGTCTCCGTTTACCTTGTATGGGAAAAAACGGAGGCCGGCTTCTATCATCTCTCACTCACCTTACATGTCAAACCCGCCAGCACAGGATAATCGCACGTCAAAAATCGGCGTGAGATTAAATTATCTGAGTGGCACTCGCGCCTGTTTGCTCCCGGGCAGTTAAATTTTTCTAAACGAGGAACTCTTTTCCCGCACTTTCCACAGAGTATTGGCGTAGTCAATGACTCATATAAGGCAGGGTACTTATGCGGAACGATATTATAAAAAATTTACTGGATTATTACCGGGTCGACCAATCGACGTTAACTCATGGACGCGGTGAAATGTATGCAATGAAAATAAATGAAGGGGATGAGGTTGTACTGTTTCAGGATAACGATAACTGGTTGCATTTGATGGTCGAGCTTGGAGTTTCAACGCTGGCGCCTGAAAATTTGTATAAGGATATCGCCTATTTTAACGACATAAACGTTAAACAGCCTTTGTTGGTATTGGGCGTAAATAAAAATGACGAACAGGTGATTCTGCATAGCCGCTTTCCCGCGCAACAGTTGGATAAAGTCCGACTGGTTGAACACTTCGAACGCTTTGTCGATAAATCAAGATTATTAAAAGCACATTTTAGCTGTCAGAGCAGGAGTCAATAATGGGTAATCTCTGTGTCTCCGGCACCAGCAGGTATGATTCTTCATCCAATGCTTCTTCCCCTGCGGCTTCGCCGGTTCGGGTTAATGCCAGAACCCAGTCGGGTGCCGAATTAACGTCGGTACGACAATTGAGTTCACCTGAAAGGGAACGGTTTTTGGACCTGCATGACCCCATGCGTTCGATTCCTGGTCTGGACAGTGATGCGTTGGTATATCGCACCACGCCGAGAAAATATGTTAAAGACGGTATGATTGCAGGCAACCCGAACTCTGTGGCTCGCATAAATCTGCACGAAGAATTGCGTCCAAACCATATGGCCCGTCGTGCAATGGGCGTACAGCCAGGCACGGCATATGCGTATAGTCCTAAAGAACTACGGGCCTCCGACCTCGGTACGCCATCGCTGAACGTCATGTATGGCAGTAGCGCGCTGACTGCGGCGCGCAGCTATGCCCAGTCGTCCCGGAATGTGGCGGTCGAAATGCGACTGGGTGATTTTCTTGAACGCGGCGGACAGGTTTATAAGGATGTTTCCGCTATTGCCGATGATGGTGAAACCGCCAACGCGTTAATCGTCACGCTGCCCAAAGGGAAGAAAGTGCCAGCGCGTATTATTGAATAGCAGGTACAGTCAGGCACGTTGAACGTCATTGCCTGGTGTTCTGAATATCATACTCCGCCAAACGGGCATGGCTTCGAGCGGTTTTTGGTGGAGTCTGGTTATTTGATGAGGATGAATTCCCCGCGTAGGAAAAATTTACCACGCAAGAGACGCGAAGCATTATATTTTCCGGCGCCGATCATTTTTTGTGGATAATCACCCTGGACGCATTAATAGCAAGGAGAATGAAATGGCGGTGCCAGAATCAAAAGATGAACTCATTAAAGCGATCAATAGTCACTTTGCGTTATTGCAGAAAAAGCTGGGGGCAGTCCTGCCTGAGCAGTCCTTTGAACCGACAATGGAAGGGCATGCAAAAGGGAGCGTGATGAGCGTGGCCCAATTGGTGTCTTATCTTATTGGGTGGGGAGAATTGGTCTTGCACTGGCACGAACAAGAAGCGAAAGGGGAAACGATAAACTTTCCTGAAGAGGGCTATAAATGGAATGAATTGGGGCGCCTGGCGCAGAAGTTTTATCGCGACTATGAAGACATAAAGGATTATGAAATCTTATTGTTGCGATTAAAGGAAAACAAACAGCAGCTTTTGACGCTGATTGAGCGCTTTAGTAACGAGGAACTTTACGGTAGTCCTTGGTATGGCAAATGGACGCGGGGGCGAATGATTCAATTTAATACCTCCTCGCCTTATAAAAATGCTTCAGGGCGATTAAATAAATTGAAAAAACAGGCTCCGATATGAAAATCTGGGCCTTCTGTGCTGCGGTCATGACGTCGACTCAGGACATGCTGTAAGGACCGGTAAAAAGGGTGAACAAGACCAGCTATTTTATCTCAACCTTATTTCTTTCCGGAGTAGGGGGGATGGTCTGAAGTAGCAGGCGCGGTAGAAACAACGACTGCGGCATTAATATGTACTGATATTTTGAAAGGCTATAATCGCGCGTTTATATCGATGGCACTATACCCCTTTGTAGACGCCTTCCAAAATGGCCATACAATATGGAGCGAATGGGCGGGGCGACCCGTATAAAATCCCGGTTCGGTTTTTACCATGAAAACTCACACGCCAGAAAATGCCGTTTTCAGGCGGGTATGAGCATTGCCTGTGGGAGTCACGGATGGACGTCAGACCCCACGCCACTGATAACGCCCATGAAACGGTTGCCCGAATCATGCAGGCATGCCCCCACAAAAACCGGCACGTGGGCGCAGAGCCTGAAATATTTTCTCTCCTTAATCCGCGAAAATATTTCTGTCCGCTACTTCATTTTTACGGCCCAGCATGTTTTCGCTCCTTAATCCGTGAAAAATGGGCGGACCATAAAACCTGAAAACCTCCACACCCTGCGCCTAATTCACCCGGATTATATTTTTAATGTGCTGAATAATAAGAATTTTACCAATGTAATTTCAATATTAAACTGAAAAATGACTGTTGAGGTAAACATCTTTGTTATTATGATAACCTTCATCAATCAACTCCGGATACACCCAAATCGCATTAGCATAAAATAATGTTTCGGAATCCGTATTATGACCGGACAGAAAGCTATGTTTTCCTTTCTGTGATGTTAGGGAGTGTCATTCTGAAGAATTACAGTAATCTCATGGTATTAATTTTCAACAATTGATGCCACATAAGCCTGGCGCGATAATATCACATTTTAAATGTGTGATGTAGTTCAAAAAAAACATTAAAAATCACAAGTAATTACCAGATCGGACAAGCCGTAGTTTGGGTGGAGTTTCTTTTCATAAAATCATAAGATCATAGAATCGAGTGTTGTGTAAATGGCTGGCGATTATAAAGAGAGGGATAATGAATAACAAATTAGAAATCCTTTTAAACGAGTTAATTGACGAGAAATACCATACAGCACATGAATTGGCGAGTAGAATAAATGTGAGTGAAAAAACCATTCGTCTGAGGATAAAAGAGTTAAATGAGGTTTTGAGCCCCCATGGGGGGACTGTTAGTTCGAAATCTAATATGGGATATAAATTAACTATTACATGTCAGGATAAATTTCATGCTTTTTTTGACTATCCTCAGAAAGAAAAAAGGCCAACAACATCAACAGAAAGAGTTCCTCATATTCTGGCAGTTTTATTATACGAACGAGATTATATCAAAATAGACGATTTATGCGAACAGTTTTATGTTTCTCGTAACACCATGAGTACCGACCTAAAAAAAGTAGAATATATTCTCAATATACACCATTTGACACTGGAAAGACGTCCTAACTATGGTCTTATTATCAAAGGAAGTGAGTTTGATAAACGGAGATGTATTGCAAATGGTTTGATTAAGCACAATGGCTTCATTAATGCTGATGGAAAATTAACAATACTGGCTAATATTATATTGGATATTGTTCATAAATATAATTTACATATATCAGAAGTATCCCTGGAAGATATTACCTCTCATTTTTATATTTCTATCAGTCGGGCAAACATGGATTTTCCTGTTGTTATAGATAATAATAAAATAGTTAAACAAGTTAAAGATGAAGTAAGGCAAGCAACAAAAGATATTGTGCTGAGAATTCAGGATACCATGCACAGCTATTTTAGTGAATCAGAAGTTGCCTACCTGATACTTCATATGGGAGCGAAACTGTCTTCCAGTGCCTATAAAAACCAGGAATCAAATCTCGTCATTTCACGAAATATTGATGAGTTATCATCGCGCATGCTGGAAATGATTCAAAAAAGTTTCAATATTGATTTCCGTAACAACCTGGAACTACGTATGTCGTTAAATCAGCATATGGTACCGCTGGATATTCGCATGCAGTATGGTATTCCATTAAGTAATCCGCTTCTGCACGAGATCAAGAAGGAATATGCCTTTGCCTATACGATGGCAGCTACAGCCTGTATTGTCCTGAGTGAGCACTATTATACCAGTATACCTGAAGACGAAATAGGATATTTCGCCATTTTATTTGAGTTAGCTCTGGAAAAGAAAGACAAAAAGGTCGATAAAAAGAATATCGTTATGGTCTGTGCATCAGGAAAAGGAACTACACAACTTTTTATGTATAAATACACCAGAGCTTTCGGTAAATATATTAATAATATATATGAGTGTACTGCTTATGAGCTGGAGTATTTTGATTTGGTAGGAAAGAAAATTGACTATATATTCACAACTGTCCCTATCAGTTTAAATGTTCCAGTTCCGGTATTTGAAGTGAATTTATTTCTGGAGGACAAAGATATCGTAGCATACAGGGAAATATTCGAAACCAGTAATAATGCTTTTCTGTCTGAATTTTATTATAGTCAGCTATTTCTGACAGATATTAAGGCAACAACTAAAGAAGAAACAATTAGAATTCTTTGCCAGCATACCGACAAACATTTTCATCTCCCTGCCGAGTTCTACAATGCTGTAATGAAAAGGGAGGCTATGGGGCAAACAGATTTTGGAAATCTGGTTGCAATCCCGCATCCATTCCAGGTAATGACAAAACAAAATTTTGTCACTGTGGGGATCCTGGAGAAGCCGATATGGTGGGGACACAAAGAAGTACAGGTCGTTTTTCTTATTTCCATATCTTCCGATGAGCATGTGGATGCTGAACAGTTTTATCAACTGACTACCAGACTACTTTTTGACGCAAAGAGTATTCAGTATCTTATTGATAATCCAAAATTTGATGTGCTTCTATCATTGCTGGGTGGGGCATGATGTATGTGCTATCGACTTTCAATGTATACCAGATTAAAGATGGTAAATATTCCGTTGGAGATGGGATAGTAAGTTCATTAAGATATAATAAAGTGACTATAAAAAAGAGGAAGCACAAGTGACCGATGTAAGCTTGGAAGATATTATCACAGAGTTGGTTGTTAATGGCGGAAATGCGAAAAGTAAGGCAATCCAAGCAATCAGGTCAGCAAAGACAGGGGCCTTTGAAGTTGCTGAGCAGAAAATAAGGGAAGCTAACGAATCACTACAAAAAGCGCATCAATTCCAGACTGAATTAATTCAGGCAGAAGCCAGAGAAGAAAAAGGAACCACCGTTTCACTTATTATGGTTCACGGTCAAGATCATTTAATGAATGCAATGACTACTCGGGATCTCGCCATTGAATTGATAGAAGTATATAAGCTTATCCATCATAAATGATAAGAGGAAAATTCTATGATCCGTATCACACTAGTATGCGCCGCAGGTATGTCAACGTCGATGTTGATGGCAAAGATGCAGCAGAGTGCAAAAAACAAAAATATTGATGTTCATATTATTGCGATGCCAGAAACAAAGTTTGAAACTTATAAAGAGCCGACGGATATATTATTAATTGGGCCACAAATTTCTTATATGGAGGATGATTTAAAAGAAAAATATGAACCTAAAGGTATTAAGGTAAAAGTGATCGATATGGTCGATTACGGCTCCATGAATGGCGAAAAGGTACTGACCGATGCCCTGACCTTGTTAAATTGATTTTAATCAAACAGAATTAATTTATAGCCATTTTTTGGTGAGGAATATGTATGCCCAAAATAGACATAAAAAATATAACCAGTAAGATCCATCCAGTGGTGAATAAAATTCAAACCAGTAAGTTGGTGAATGGTATTACTGGTGGGATGATGGGGGCGATGCCGATTACGATTCTTGGTGCATTTGCCGCATTGCTCCTGAATTTACCTGTACCGATCTATAAGGAATTTATTGCTGATGTTGGAATAGCCGCTGCTCTGAAAATTATCATCATGTTCACCACAAATTTCCTGGCCGTAATTTTTGCCATTGCAATTGCCGGAAATTATGCCAGGCAGCATGAAGAGGATGGACTTTTCTGTGGCATCCTCACATTAATCTGTTTCTTCATTGTGACGCCTGTTTCCATTTCCGGGAATGGAGCCGTCTCCGTTCCAATGCAGTGGATGGGAGGAACGGGGATCTTTACCGGCATTGTCGTTAGTCTGGTATCCACCCGGGTATATGTCTATATCAAGCAGAAGGGTTTTACGATCCGAATGCCAGACAGCGTTCCTCCGGTAGTGTCCAGTAGTTTCAGCAGCCTGGTCCCTGGTTTCGCTTCAATTATCCTTTTCGCAATTGTCGCTATAATATTTGCCGCAACACCATATCAGAATATGCATGAATTCGTATATTCTTTCCTTCAGACACCGCTTGAAGGACTTGGTGGCAATATCATAACAATACTTATTGTATGGACCTTTGCGCAGATTCTATGGTTTATGGGGATCCACGGCACTATGGTTGTCTGGTCCGTTTTTCTGCCGATTATAACTTCTATGGATGCGGTACAGTTGTCTGCCTATGCAGCTGGCGAACCTCTACCAAATATTACCGGGCGTGCGTTTATTAGTACGTATACCATGTCAGCCAGCGCAATTGGCTTTACGCTGCTTATGTTGTTCACTGCGAAAAGCCAGCAGTATAAGGCATTGGGTAAATTGACGACACTTCCTGCACTCTTCGGTATTTCTGAGCCTTTGGTCTTTGGCACTCCTCTTGTATTTAATTTCAGATTTATTATTCCTTTCGTATTTATGAATGCGCTTTCTTTGGGAATCGCTTACGTCGTGACCTATGTTGGCATTGTACCCAGAGTAGCCGGGATAACACCGATAACAGGTATGCCAATCATCCTTAACGGAATTATGGAGGGCAGCTGGAAAATCGCGGCATTACAGGTTGCTCTGGTCGGCGTTCAGATGCTGGTCTGGTACCCGTTCTTCCGAAAGGCCGACAGAGAATCTTATGCGCTGGAGCAACACGACAAAGTGCAAAGAACTGAATAAAACTAACAGCATGATTTTAGATATATTTTATAAGATGAGGCAGGAGATTAAATATGAGATATCGTTTTCCTGAAAATTTTTTATGGGGTGGTGCGGTTGCCGCCAATCAAGTGGAAGGCGCTAATGACGTTGACGGCAAAGGGCTGTCGACTTCGGATCTTACACCGCAGGGAGTGTTTGGCCCCATTGTCGAACGTACTCCGGGTGATACTAATGTCAAAGATGTCGCTATCGATTTCTATCACCGCTATCCCCAGGACATCGCGCTATTTGCTGAAATGGGGTTCACAGTGCTGCGTACTTCTATTGCCTGGACGCGTATTTTTCCTGATGGTGATGAGGAAGCGCCGAACGAAAACGGGCTTGCATTCTATGATCGGCTGTTTGAAGAGATGACGAAATACAATATTCAGCCATTGGTGACATTATCACACTACGAAATGCCCTATGGGCTGGTTAAAAAGTATGGCGGCTGGGGAAACCGATACACTATTGATTGCTTTGAACGCTACGCCCGTACAGTGTTCCAGCGGTTTCGCCACAAGGTGAAATACTGGCTGACGTTCAATGAAATCAATATGTCGCTGCACGAACCGTTCACGGGTGTGGGCCTGCAACGCGATAGCTCGCGGCAACAGATATATCAGGCCATTCATCATCAGTTAGTTGCCAGCGCCAAAGCAGTGAAGGCCTGCCATGACATTATCCCCGATGCAAAAATCGGCAACATGCTGCTGGGAGGCATTCTCTATCCGCTGACCTGCAAGCCGTCCGACGTAATGAAGTGTCTGGAGCAGAACCGTGAATGGCAGTTCTTCGGCGACGTGCAGGCGCGCGGCGCGTACCCGGCCTACATGCCGCGCTTCTTTAAAGAACGCGACATAACGCTGGAGATCACCGACGAAGACCGTCAGGCATTGAAGGAAACCGTCGACTTTGTCTCATTCAGCTACTACATGAGCGGCTGCGCCAGCGCCGATGAAACGGAGATGGAAAAAGCGCGCGGCAACATTCTGGACATCATCCCCAACCCGCATCTCAAAAGCTCCGAGTGGGGCTGGCAGATCGACCCGGAAGGCTTGCGCTACCTGCTTAACGTGCTGTACGACCGTTACCAGAAGCCGTTGTTCATCGTGGAAAACGGGCTGGGGGCAAAGGACAAACTGGAAGCAGACGGCAGCATCAATGACGACTATCGCATCAAGTACCTGAACGACCATCTGGTACAGGTGGCGGAAGCGCTGGATGACGGGGTCGAAGTTCTTGGCTACACCAGTTGGGGGCCGATCGATCTGGTCAGCGCGTCTAAAGCAGAAATGTCGAAGCGCTACGGATTTATCTATGTCGACCGTGACGACACGGGCAATGGCACGCTGGAACGTCGGCGTAAGAAAAGTTTCTACTGGTACGCCAGTGTTATTAAAAGTCATGGAGAACAACTTCAGCCAGCAGTGAAAAAATGAAAATCAGTTTGACTGGTATATAGTTGCCTGTTCTCACCGCGGATTTATATTTGAAACTTTATGTGGTTAATAGTTTCTCCGGATATCCTTTCTGCTTTGAAGCGGATAGAGATTTTATATTGGTTTTATTAGCAAATGTACGAAACAAGGAGGACTGGTTTTTAAATGTTAAAAATGATTGGCGTGTATTTGATGATTTTTAATAGGTGAATCATTCGTAATATAAAACCTCTGCCTACACCGATGAGAAAATTAAAATGACAAAAAACAAACTCAAAATATTAGTGGTTTTTTTATTATCGTTTAATGCAATGGTATCTCATTCAGCAGAAATTAATGATGATGAAGATGCTGCAAGAATCCGATTGAAAAATGATTTTCGTCGGGCGGATCGTCCCAGCGCAGGCTCCTCAGCAAGGGAGATTTACGGCTGGGTGCAGGGCACCATGCTTGATGTAAATACTCATTACTATTCAGATTTCATCGGCGTTCAGGCAGGTGCTTATTACGTTTACAAACTGGGGGCGAAATCACGTTGGAGCACACGCGGATATCTGGCCGATCATGACAGCTTCGGTCTGGCTTCCGGAGCGATTAAGCTCAGGCCTGCGGACAATATCCATATCAAAATAGGCCGGTTTGGAACCGATAATGGTTACGGTAGTCTTCCATATCGAATTCCGCTGATTGCCTCGGGTTCGACCAGAACAATGCCTGCTCTCTCCGAAGGGGTTATTGGCCGTTACGAACCCAATGAAAATATTGACTTATGGGCCATGTACAGAACTCGCGTATTTCTCTGGCCAGATGCTGCTGTGGGGGTCCGCAATGAAGGGATATATAACCCCAGCACCGGCTATTATGACACGCGCAAGGCACGTTCATTCCTGGCCGGAAGCTGGCATGATGACAGTAGTCGCTATTCGTTCGGTATGTCATGGCAGGATGACGTTTCCTCTCAATACCAGACGATTCTGGAGAAGAAATTCGCCTTGAAGAAGAAAGATAGTATTAAAGTAGAAGCACTTGCTTATCATGCAGAGCTGAATGGTATTTCTCGCTCCAATAGTGATCATAATAATACTCAGGTTTATTCTGGGCAGATAACATATATCATGCCGAAAATCAGTTTATTCAGCAGTGTAGGTCTGGTCACACATGCTATGAACAATATAGGTTCAAACGTCGATACGGATATTGGTTGGCCTAACTCTCTGAGTATCGATAGAAATAAAGAAAATATGTTTTCATTCCAGATTGGTGTCCAATATTATTTCAAACCTAATTTTAGCGTCATGCTTGCACCTCTTATTACTCATGGGTATGAAGACACCAATCGGACGATTGAAATAAATGGGCGAGGATTACTTGCTGCAATTTTTTACAATGTAACTGATGGTCCTCTGGAGGGACTGAAATTGTCAGTTGGTACTGATGTGGCGAAGGAAAAACGGAATGGAAGTAGCCTGGGAAATAACCTGGATTATTGGGATGTAAAGGCCGGGATACAATATGATTTTATGTTGAAATAGTGTAATGAGTTTAAATAGTCGATAGGGGGAGTTCGCTAATGTTAAAACCAATTGAAACAGATTCCCGGGAATGTAAAACGCTTGATGGTCTGTGGGAATTTAAAATTGACGCTAATAAGCGTGGATTTACTGAGGAATGGTGGAAAAACGCGCTGGAAGGAGCCAGAAAAATCGCTGTTCCAGCCAGCTACAACGACCAGTTAGCTGACGAAGCCGTACGCAACCATGTGGGCGACGTGTGGTATCAGACTCAGGTACGCATTCCTAAGGGCTGGGAGGGGCAGCGTATCGTGCTGCGCTTCGATGCGGTGACGCACCGTGGTACTGTGTGGGTGGATGATACTGAGGTTATGAGCCATCAGGGGGGATATACACCATTTGAGGCCGATATCAGCGCATATGTTGTCGCTAAAAGCACTGTACGGGTGACGGTTTGCGTCAATAATGAACTTTCGTGGCAGACTATACCACCTGGAGTGGTGGTGGAACAGAATGGCACGAGCAAGCAATTTTATTTCCACGATTTCTTTAACTATGCCGGGATTCATCGCCATGTCTGGCTGTATAGTACGCCCCATAAATTTATCCGTGATATCACCATTAGTACCAGTTTTCTGGATAATCTGAGCACGGGCTATGTGCGATACCAGATTGACGCGCCGGGTAACATAGACTGCCTGTTGTTGGATCGCAAGGGGAATGTGGTGGCGCGTAGCTCAGGGGCGGAGGGCTTGCTGGAGATCGATCATCCGACACTGTGGCAGCCTGGCAACGCCTATTTGTACCTGCTCAGGGTCACTGCGGGACAGGACTGCTATGAACTACGTGTTGGTATCCGGACTGTTAAAGTAGAAAACGACTGCTTCCTTATCAACAATCAGCCTTTTTATTTTACGGGTTTTGGACGCCACGAGGATGCAGATCTGCGTGGCAAAGGATTCGACAATGTGCTGCTGGTGTATGATCAGGCGCTGATGAGCTGGATCGGAGCAAATTCCTATCGTACTTCTCATTACCCCTATGCAGAAGAGATGCTGGACTGGGCGGATGAGCATGGTGTGGTGGTCATTGACGAAACTCCGGCTGTTGGGTTCAACGTGTCTCTGCCGATGCTTCGTAATTTCACCCGACCGGATCAATTATTTTGTCCGGATGCCATCAACGATGAAACACAGCGGGCGCACCTTGATGCCATTAAAGAGCTAATCGCTCGTGACAAGAATCATCCGTCGGTAGTGATGTGGAGCATCGCAAACGAACCGGACGCGCGTGAAGTAGCGAGTCGGGACTATTTCCGGCCGCTGGCGGAAGCCACCCGACAGTTGGATCCATCCCGTCCCATCTGTTGCGTCAACATCACCAAATCCTCGTTACAGGAAGATCAGATCAGCGATCTCTTTGATGTTCTGTGTTTGAACCGCTATTACGGTTGGTATGAAAACCCGGCAGATCTTGTCGCGGCGGAAAAAACGTTGGAAGCGAACTTGACTGCCTGGCACGACAAACATCGTAAACCCATTATCATTACTGAATACGGTACTGACACCCTTGCAGGTCTGCACTCTGTATATCAGGATATGTGGTCAGAAGAGTACCAGTGCGCCTTCCTGGACATGTATCATGCGGTTTTCGACAGGTTGCCTTTCGTGGTAGGAGAACAGGTGTGGAACTTCGCTGATTTTGCTACTTCGCAAGGTATCGTACGAGTCGGTGGCAATAAAAAAGGTATCTTTACCAGGGACAGAAAACCCAAATCTTCCGCCTTTCTGCTGAAAAAACGCTGGACGGCGATGATTTACGGGCGTAAGCCTGCGTAATAACGGGCTCTACTCTATTGTAAAAAGCCGTATCAGCACAGACTGATACGGCGTTGAGGTTCTGAATGGGTAATTGACAGGTCAGGCGACGATGTATCGCTTTGCTCTGCCCTGAATATAGAGTGGTACATAAGACTCACGGGGCACGTATCCAGATAATCCAACCACCACTGCATCATTGCCTTACGGGCTTCCAGATGCTCAGCCTTATGAATGTAAGCCAGACGCACGGTGTTGCGCTCCTGATGACTCATCTGGCGCTCCACCGCATCCTGCGACCATAAACCAGACTCCATCAGGGCACTGTATGCCATTGCCCGGAAGCCATGGCCGCAGACATCTGTTTTGGTGTCATAACCCATCAGACGCAGCGCTTTGTTGACCGTGTTTTCACACATCGGTTTATACGGGTTATGGTTGCCGGGGAATACCAGTTCCAGATGGCCGGAAATCGCTTGAATCTGCTTCAGGATATCGATGGCTTGTCGGGAGAGCGGGACAATATGCGGCGTGCGCATTTTCGCTCCGCGTCCTGAATAGCGTGCGCCGGCAATGGCTTCGCGGGTGGCGGGAATAGTCCAGATTTTGTTTCTGAAATCAATCTCGCGCCAGCGGGCGAAACGCAATTCGCTGGAACGGATAAATAGGTGCAGGGTGAGCAGTACCGCAGTCGGGTCAGTTCCCGGCCTTGCTGATAGCTTTCAATTCGTTCCAGCAACTCAGGCAGACGCTCCAGCGGCAGAGCCGGATAATGGCGTCTAATCGGCGGAGCCGTTACGCCAACTAAATTCAGCGCCGGGTTGTTTTCCCCCCATCCTTGCTGAACCGCGTAACGCATAATATTACACAGGTGCTGTCGGATACGGAGGAAAAAATAAGCACGCATCAGGACGAGTTTTCACATTATGTCCCTGGCTCCGAAAGCAAAAAAGCAGATGTCTGAAGACATCTGCTTTTCTAAATTTGGCTCCTCTGACTGGACTCGAACCAGTGACATACGGATTAACAGTCCGCCGTTCTACCGACTGAACTACAGAGGAATCGTGTGAACGGGGCGCATGATATCCGGCACCTGAGGTACTGTCAACGGCAAAATCAGCTTTATCGTCTGACTGTTTAGGCGATAAACAATTCGCTGCTTGTCTCCGGTCAATAAATAGATGGCGAGCGGTAATCAATGCTGTTTTGCCAGCATTTTAGCCGAGCGAGGGGATCCTGCCGATAGAATTTCTGGAAACAGCGATACAGGTCGGGAAAGCGTTCTTCCAGCAATTCGGGCGCACTGAAAAAATACTCTGACAGCACTGCAAAGCACTCCGCCGGATCTTGGGCCGCATAAGGATCCATGCTGGCGGCCTCTTCCCCTACCAGGTCGATTTCCTCCTGTAAAGCATCCATTGCGCCGTGCAGATGCTGTTCCCAGATAGCAATATCGCGAATCGGAATCAGAGGAACCCCTGTTGGTTCGCCGCTGCTGCGAATATCCAGTTTGTGAGCGACTTCATGAATAATGAGATTGAAACCTGAGAGGTCGAAGGAGTCCTGCACTTCCTGCCAGTTAAGGACGATCGGCCCCTGATCCCAGCTTTGTCCCGACTGCACTATTTTCCCTGTATGCACCAACCCGATATCGTCCTGCCACTCTTCTTCAACAATAAATGGACCGGGATAAACCAGAACCTCGTGAAAACCGTCCAACGCATCACCGCCAAGCGATAATACTGGCAGGGAAAACAGCAGGGCGATACGTTGCTGCATGATTTCCGTTAACGCCAACTCCTGCAAGGGGATCAGGCGTTTTTGCTTCAGGAATCGATCGGCAAGGTTGACCAGTTGCTGGCGCTCTTCATCGTTTAAGGGGGCGAGAAGAGGAACTGAGAGCGCAGTTTGCCAGTGTTCAAATGCTTGTGCCTGAGGTTGAGTGTTTTTCCACGGCCATTTAATCATTTTCTTGCTCGTTAAGTTGTCACTTAAATTTAAAGGCGGGTGCAATACTGTTAAAATGCCGCAAAAGCGGGCATTATGGCAACGGCTTAAACGGAGAGATGCCGGAGCGGCTGAACGGACCGGTCTCGAAAACCGGAGTAGGGGCAACTCTACCGGGGGTTCAAATCCCCCTCTCTCCGCCATTATTGTTGTAAAATCAAAAAATTATATGTTGTTGTGATTTTGCTCTGCATAACGTCATACAGAAAACAGCGTATCGGAAATGGTTTTTCCTAATAAATCTATTTCTATCATGTTGTATTTTGTCAGGCATTCACTTTTAACTCTTCTGCTTCACACTCTTAAAAAATTTTCTTTAGGCCCATACTGGCATGTGAAAATCGCGCTGGCGGATGATTGATATCGTTATGCGAGAAAGTGGGGGTAGATGAAGGCCCACGAAATTCAAACAGTGGGCGAGTTAAGCAACTTTACCCGGCCTGACGGTGGCTGCTCAAAAGGGTATCCGTTGCCGGCGTGTTCCCCGGTGGTGCTGACATCCGGTCAGATCTGCTTGCCCTGTTCCTTATGGCAGTACGCCGCTGGCTCATCCGGCTTGCGGGATATGAATGCCGGAAAATCCGTGATTTCAATATCAGTGTGGGGGGAAAAATGTTCTTTCCCGTCAAGGTAGGATTTGAATCCATCCAGAACCACCTTTTCTTCTTCAAGGCGGGCGTCGGGAAGGGATACAGCCATACTGTCTGGGTCGATCAGGGTATACCGACCCGCCATTTCAGTGTGTCCTGTAGACCGGAACGTCAGTGTCAGCCCGGAGGCCTTTGAACAGGCCTCGTCGTGAGGACAGCTTTTGTCTACTGTCGTGGGGTCAGTCCACCCCTGCGTAGTTACGCAAAAAATGACAATTGCCCGACTATAATATCCTCATAGGGAGCGAATCAACTCCCTATGAGAATCATGAACCGTTTCTATTATTGCTTTCAGATGTCACTAACGGTACGGAAATGATCTGTGTATTTTACAGATTAGGAGCTCTATCTTCAGTAAAAGCATCTTCAAGAAAACGAACGGCATTACGTATAGCCCGATCAGCATCAGGCAGAATGCCTGCGAAAAGATGCCAAACATGGAACATGCCTGGCCACACTTCAAGCGTGATACGTCCACGCGCTTCCCCTATATTTGAAGCCAGTCGAATTGCGTCACTCAGCATGACTTCATTTTCACCGATTTGGATAAGAATCGGCGCCAGCCCATGGACATCAGCAAAAACGGGGGATGCATCAGGATGTGTGGGAAGTTCACCGGCAAGGAAACATTTTCCCAGTTTGTTCAGAAACTCCACACTACAAATGGGATCAAGCCCGTCGCGAGTGGTGGCGGACGAACCACTGTGAGTAAGGTTTGCCCATGGGGAGATCGATACACCGGCGGCAGGAAGTGAAAAACCTCCATCACGTGCTTTGCGCATCATCGTTACAACCATAGCGCCGCCTGCTGAATCGCCAGCTAGAACTAGATCGCGGGGATGGGTACCTGAGTTCAGAATTGAGCAATAGGCGGCAAACACATCATCAATTGGTGTGGGGAAGGGATGTTCGGGTGCTTGCCGATAGTCAGGGGTGTAAACCCTGGCATTCAATTCCCGAGCAAGACGCCCCGTAAGACCACGATAAGCTTCAACACCACCATGCACGTAGCCGCCGCCATGAATATAAAGGACTACTCTGCTTCCTGTATACTCTTGTGGTTCGCTGATCATTGCCGAGACTCCGCCTAAAAGGGTGGTTTTATAGGAAACCCCATCGATAGCAGGAAAAATCTTTTCAAGGCCTTGCATATATAGGCTGCGTACTTCCGGCCAACTCGTTTCTGACTGAACACTGAGTTTCTGGACAATCGGGCCTGCAGCATTAATCCATCCATCCAAGGCATCTTGGGCATTTTTAGGTAACATTGTTGAATCCTCAATGAGTTTAGTTCTACAATTTGATTGTAACTAACAAATTGGCGAATAGGTTTCCCCAATGATAGATGGAAATATCCCGGCTTATAAAAAGTCAAATTCTGATTTGGATATTGGCGCTTTGCGTTTATTTGTAGCGATTGCTGAATCAGGAAGTTTTGTTGCAGGCGGTAAAGCAAGGGGACTGACGCGTTCTGCGGCAGGTAAGGCATTGTCTCGTCTTGAGAATCAT
This sequence comes from Samsonia erythrinae, assembly GCF_004342665.1. Classification (GTDB taxonomy): domain Bacteria; phylum Pseudomonadota; class Gammaproteobacteria; order Enterobacterales; family Enterobacteriaceae; genus Samsonia; species Samsonia erythrinae. The sequence goes on from NZ_SMBY01000001.1 coordinate 684,310, forward strand.
CTTGAGACACGTCTTTTCCAACGAACTACTCGGCGCTTATCGCTTACAACAGAAGGGCATGAGTTCTATCATCGTTGCATTCAATTGCTAGAGGATTTGGAGGAAGCGGAAGCCAGTGTTCGTCAAAATCCACTCAAGCCAAAAGGTATTCTTCGATTAACCGTTTCAGAAGGATATGGAAAAATGGTTATTTTGCCGTTTCTCCGGGATTTTTTAGCGGCCATGCCTGAAGTTTCTGTAGAGATAAGTTTTAGCGATCGTGTTGTAGATCTTATAGAAGAAGGTGTTGATTTAGCCATACGCGTAGGCAGTGCGACTACCAGTTATCAATACATCACTCAGGTAATTGACCGTGCATCACTGCATCTGTGTGCCTCACCTGACTACCTCAAAACATGGGGTATGCCTGATTCGCTTACTTCTTTCAATAATCACAGACGTCTCGTATATGGTTTGGGATCTGCACCCACAGCATGGACGATCGGTGATAAAGAGAAATGCCAGATCACTGTGGACGACCGGGCTTATGCCAGATTTGACAGCGGAGAGGCCATTCGTACGGCTGCTATAGACGGTCTGGGTATCGGGTATTTACCGTCTTTTATGATTGAAGAAGACCTGCTGGAGGGAAGACTGGTAAAGGTAATGGCGGATATGGAAAGTGAAGAAATTGCTGTTCATGCTATTTACCCTAACCGTAGACATCTTCCGGTTCGGGTTCGTGCATTCATTGATGAACTTAATAGGTTTTTGAGACGGAGTTAATCGACAGTTTTCTGATTTTCCCCGCCACTCAAAAAACGAAAACTGCCCAGCGATGATGTCGAGCGCATCCTCTAGCGTTGGTACTGGATCGATATGAATCGCTGGCGCGTCAGTTTCGCCGACGCGTACAGCGACATAAAACCCGCTATCCTCGATCACTGCGTATGAACGAACAGGGCAGTCTGTCAGCATGTCGCTGTCGTCTAAAACGCAGATCGTCGTTCCGTGATAGTCGATTTTTCTCATTTTTCCGGCTCCTTCCGTCAGTTATTTTACCATCATTTTACCATTGGCAAATTGAAGACGAAAAAAAACCAACCGTAAGAGGTTGGTTTTTCTGGGGAAATTTGGTCGGCACGAGAGGATTTGAACCTCCGACCCCCGACACCCCATGACGGTGCGCTACCAGGCTGCGCTACGTGCCGATGCTATGGGCGCTTATACTACCTTTTCCTGACCTGATTGCAATAGCCAGATGGAACGACTGCTTTAGATTTAGGCAGTTAGTTGGCAATAAAGCGTCTTTCGTTCGTGAGTACTTGTAAAAGCAGCGCAAGCTGCGGTTTTTCATCATTCAGCCGATTTCCCTGCGTATCGTAAGCATGATAGTTGCCGTTGCTTTCCAATACGATGATCTGTTCCGGCGTCGTGATCAGTAGCGTACCGTTGTTGCCGTTAATCAACCACGGGTAGCGCCGTTGGGCAGAGAAGAGATCTTCGCCCTGTGAATAATCATCCGTGCTGTTTTTCACATGAAGCAGCCGCTGCATCAGCGTGGTCATGACGTCTTTGTTGTCCGTCATTTTCGTGATGGTCTGCGCAGGGGTATTCGGCCAGTGAACAATGAGCGGTGTTTGCCACTGAGTACGGGCAAAACGTGCCGCGTCACGGGTATTGGCATTCTGGTTTTGTGCGGTTGTCACAATGACGACCGTCTTATCCAGAATGTTTTTGTCCCGCAACGTACGGATGATTTCACCAATTTGGCGATCGACGTCCGGAATATTTACGCGTTCGTTTGGCTCAGTCGTTTTGTCTTTTGCGATTTTGGGCGCGCCGCTGAGTTCGACGTAAGAGAACCAGGGGGGCGGGTTATTATTGCGGTTGAGCCACTCTTGCCACTGCGTGATGATGGCATCGCCGCTTTGTTGTTGCGGGGCGGGTAAGGAGAAGTCGGAAAGCAACGCCTGGCGATAGAGCGGGCTGTCGAAGCCGTTTACCGAAAATAGCCCAAACTGATAGCCTTGTTGACTTAATGCCGTGACCAATGCCGCGGGTTTACGCGCGCTCAGGATACCGTCCATATAGGTCGTCGAGAGGCCGTAAAACAGGTTAAACAACGCGGCGTCCGGTTGGGATCCCGAATCATAATGGTCGCTGAAACGCACGTTTTCTTCGGCAAAGCGAGACAGGTTCGGCATACGGTTTTTCATGTCGACAGGCGAGGTATCGTCGATCATCACCATTAACAGGTTGTAACCGCTGCCGCTGTCATGGAAGGCGATATTATTGAGTGGGTACTCCACCGTAATGGCTTCAGGATTGCCCTGCTGCGTGAGCCGACGCTGATATTCTTGTGCATCCAGCAGGCCATGTTTTTCCAGAAACCGTCGGGCCGTCATCGGATAAGACAGCGGCAGGTTGGCGCGCTGCATGGTAATCGGGCGATAGAAATTGGCGTCGGCCCAGATGTACATCAGGTGCGACGCGAAGAATGCCGAGATGAAAACGCCCGCCAGCGGTTTGCCAAAGTGGCGGCGATTCAGACTGCGCAATTTTTGCCAGCACCAGGTGCCGAAGAGCATTTCCACCATGAAAATTAACGGAATGCCAATAAACATCCATTGCCAGTCGCGGGCAATCTCACCTTGTCCAGGGTTGATGACGAGTTCCCAAACGGTGCTGTTAAGGTGCAGGTGGAAGCGGGTAAAGACTTCAACATCCACTAACAGCAGCGTAAGCGCGGCGGTTGCCAGCGCCGCGGAGAGAAAACGCAGCAGGCGCTGTGACATCACAATGAATGTCAGCGGGAAGATGATCAGCAGATAGGCGGCAAAGACGATAAAGCTGAAATGTCCGAGCCAGCTCACCAGCGCGTAAATCCTGCCGAATAAAGAGGATGGCCAATCGGCAACAAACAGGTAGCGGCTACCCAGCCCCAGAGTGAGCAAAATATTGAATAAGGCGAACCAGTGTCCCCAACTGATCATCTGGGAGACTTTTTCGCGGTAGCGCTGACGGTTGGTTACCATACGTTGGTCAAGAATCAGTAAACTTAATCGGCTTTTTTAATTGAAGCCTGTAGGGCTTCAGCGAAAGAACGGGCCAGCATCTGACGTTGCGCCGACGCGACGCTCGTGTTAATCAGATTTGTCACCATGTTACCCAGTACCATCAGAGCAAGATCGGTTGGGGCGTGGTGCTTTTCCAGAACATTGACCATCTCTGAAAGCAGTTGTTCAACGTGTTCGTCACTATATCGGGATGATTGTGGCATAAAATGGCGTATCTCAAGCTGGTAAAGTCGCTTATCTTACCGTATAGACTTATGCTTTTCCGCACTTTTATCTTTTATCATTAGTGAATCTAGCCGCTTAGCGCGTGAACGGACATGATGAAACCGTTTTGGGTATTGCGGGCCTTGCGTATCAATGTTTGAATACGCGCCTTGTTAAAAGGAGAGTTTATCATGAGTCTGGATATCGGCCAGATTGCCCTGCATCAACTAATCAAACGTGACGAACAAACGCTGGAAATGGTGTTGCGTGATTCCCTATTGGCGACCAATGCGCCAGTAGAAGAGATGATGGCTGAACTGCACCGCGTCTACAGCGCCAAGAGTAAGGCCTATGGGCTGTTTAATGAGCAAAGCGAACTGGCTGATGCGCTGCGGGCTTGTCGCAAAGGGGATGAGGACTTTCTGGGGTTTTCCCGGGCCGCAACCGGACGCCTGCGTGATGAACTGGCTAAATATCCCTTCGCGGAGGGCGGTATCGTATTGTTCTGCCAGTATCGTTATTTGGCGGTGGAGTATCTGTTGATTGCCGTGCTCAATAGCTGCAACAGCATGCGGGTAAACGAGCAGTTGGACATCAGTACGACGCACTATCTGGACATCAATCATGCCGATATCGTGGCGCGTATCGATCTGACAGAGTGGGAAACTAACCCGGAATCGACGCGTTATCTGACCTTCCTGAAAGGCCGGGTTGGGCGGAAGGTGTCTGACTTTTTTATGGATTTTCTGGCGGCATCCGAAGGGCTGGACACGAAGGCGCAAAACCGTGGCTTGTTGAAGGCCGTCGATGAGTATTGCGATGAGGCGCAACTGGATAAAAACGAGCGCCAGAATTATCGTCAGCAGGTGTATAGCTACTGTAACGAGCAGTTGCAGTCCGGCGAGGAAATCGAGCTGGCATCGCTGTCGCAGGAGCTTCCGCCGTTGGGCGATAAAACCTTTCAGCAGTTTTCAGCCGAGCAGGGCTATGAGCTGGAAGAGAGCTTCCCGGCCGATCGCGGAACGTTGCGCCAGTTGACCAAGTTTGCTGGCAGCGGCGGCGGCATCAGCCTGAATTTTGATGCGCTACTGCTTGGCGAGCGGGTTTTCTGGGATCCGGCAACGGATACGCTAACGATTAAAGGCACGCCGCCGAATCTGCGCGATCAGTTACAGCGCCGGACGAGCAGCGGTAAGTAGTCGGCCATCGCGCTGAAGACGAGTCTGCCCTTGTTCTTATCGTCAGAAGAAGGGCAGCGGCTGATAACGGTTGGAAACGACCGTGACTAGAAATATTTAAGCCAGCGGATGTCCCGGCGACGGGCTTTCAGGCGGGCAAACGCGCGAACCGGCCAAAATAACAGGACCATCAGCACCAGCGTGCACACCCACAGTTGCCAGACGGCGGAAAAGCCGAACCATTCTCCCTGATTCTTCCCCCATATCGCGACTGCGGTTAAGTACATGCCTTTTAAAATATAGAGATGCAACAAGTAGAAAAACATCGGCGCGGCCCCGAAACTCGCCAGCATCACCAGACAGTGCTTTTGCTGGAGACGTTCAAACAGGGCCAGCAGGCAAAGTCCGACGCCGAGCGTCAGGCAGAGAAACAGCAGCGACGGCGGGTATTTCGTGGTGTTGAAATAGCTCATGAGCGTCTGCGTAATGAGCTCGCTCTGTTGCCAGGGCTTGTCGCCATATAGATTAATACTGCGCAGTACAAAGAAAAGCGCCAGCGCGATCCCCGCCGCGGTGAACAGCACCCGCTGGCGCTGAAGCGGAAAGATGTCTTTTCGATATAACGCGCCCGCCGCATAGCCAAGTGAAATTACGCCAATCCAGGGAAGTATTGGGTAGGAGGTGCGTATACGGAAAGCTTCGCCGATGTCTATCCAGACGCGATCGTGCAGAACCGCCCAGGGAATAAACCCGATTGAACCGGCCGATGCGTGCAGGGGATCCAACAGGTTATGGCCGATGACAATAACGACACCCAGGGTAAAAATCACCCTGGCAGGGAGCCAGATCAGCGCGCTGAGTGCCAGCATACTCATGCCAATCGCCCAAATCACTTGTAAATAGATGACGTGCGGCGGGAACTGGAATGTCCAGGCAACGTTGATCAGCGTGATCTCCAGCAGGATGAGAATGAGCCCCCTAGTGAACAGAAAATGCGCGGTTTGTCGGCGATCCTGCACTTTTTGGTGATAAAGCGCGGCGGATAGCCCGGTTAAAAAGACAAATACGGGGGCGCACAGGTGGGCCAACGTGCGATTCATGAACAGCAGGGGAGCGGTGCTGGTGACATCGATCGGGTCGGCGAGCTGTAGGTGGAGATAGAACGTTTCCCGCACGTGGTCTAATAGCATCAGAACCATAACCAGACCGCGCAGGGCATCAATAGCAATAAGTCGCTGGGAGGCAACATGAGACATGTTCACATTCCTTTGTGAATAACGATATTTTATAAAAAAAACGCCGCATAAGCGGCGCTCTTCTTTTCCGGCGTCCCGGAAAACGACGTCAACGCGGATTAAGCGCGAACGAAGTCGATATGAGTCAGTTTTGGCTTGTAGACGTGACGCTGTACAGCCTGAACTTTCACTTTTACTTCTTTGCCATCGATGGACAGAGTCAGTACTTCACCGTAGAAGCCTTCTTTCACTTCCAGGTTTTTGACTGAATCGTGATCCAGTTCGATAGAGACTGGTGCTTCAGAACCACCGTAGACGATGGCCGGGAATTTACCAGCGGAACGCAGGCGGCGGCTCGCACCCTTACCCTGCTCTTTACGTACTTCTGCTTTGATAGTAATCATTTTTTTCTCTACTTAAAAAGTAACCCTGCTACAGGCGACCCAGCAGCAGGTGGGGGTGTTCTGCTTTTGTGAATAAAAGCGGGCTGAATTCTAACGGAATATGACTTTATGGGCAAACGAAACCATAAATTAAGGCGCGTCGTCCGAATCGGGTGCCCTGATGCTCCCCCGAAGGGGCTAGCCGCGCAGCTCATTGGCGCGGCGAAAGCGGCCCTGGTAATCAAACAGTTTTTCGCGGATTTGCCAGAATTTTCCATGTTTACGCGCTACGACAAAATCCGGGGGGCGCAGGCTGTGCTGCTGCGCGATGATATCGGCGGCCTGTCGCCACTGAAACGTCGTGCCCGGCGCGCGTTGGTGGACGCGCAAAAACTGTTGCAGGAAAACGTGACGCTGGGCGGCGGTGTGCAGGCGAAAACGCTCACTGACTTCAGCGCCATCTTCGTCGTGATAGGTGATTTGCAGCCATTCTCCTTTTGCATCTTCCCCGTGGTGAAAACTCATGCCGCTACAGCGCAATACGAACGCGTCTTTCAGATTCAGCGCCGCTTTCAGCATGTCGTCCGGATCGGCCAGCACTTCGTTACATTGATGACAGCGCCGTGCCGCAATGTCGTTTTCCGCCCCGCAGTGTGGGCAGATTTTAAACCGAAACCGATAATTGCACTGCCGCCGCTGGTCGTTTTCATCCCTTTCCCAGCCCTGACAGCGGCGACCATAGTGTTCGATGATATCGCCGTCCGGGGTGGTTTTGCCCCAGAACAGGTTGGCAAAGCCGCATTCCGGGCAAAATACCTGCACGGGGTGGCTATCTGCGTGCGGCTTACTGGCGCCGACTTCCGGCGTGTAGAGGTCGTGCGGATTGCCCGCATAATCCAGTATCAGGCAGTCGGTTTTCCCCGGATACAGGCGCAAACCGCGGCCGACAATCTGCTGATAGAGGCTGACGGACTCCGTCGGGCGCAGGATGGCGATGAGATCGACATGGGGAGCGTCAAAGCCGGTGGTCAGCACCGCGACGTTAACCAGATAGCGTAATGACTGCTGTTTAAACGCGTCAATGAGCGCGTCGCGCTCGGCCGGGGACGTCTCGGCGCTGATGAACGCCGCCTGATCGACGGGCAGTAACGCCGCAATTTCTTTAGCATGTTCGACGGTCGAGGCGAAGATCATCACGCCGCGTCGCGTTTGGCCATATTCGACGATCTGGTTGACGATGTGCGGAGTAATGCGTTGCTGGCGCTTGAGTTCAAGGTTCAGGTCGGCTTCACTGAATAGCCCGTTGCTGCGGGCGACCAGCTTACTGAAATCATAGTGCACCACGGGCATATCTAATCGCTGCGGCGGCACCAGAAAGCCGTGCTTAATCATATAGCGCAGCGGTAGCTCATAGATGCAGTCGCGGAATAAACTGGTTTCGTCGCCGCGCAGCATACCGTGATAGTGATACTGGTATATCCAGCCTTTACCGAGACGGTAGGGCGTAGCGGTTAGCCCCAGCAGTCGCAACTGCGGATTAGTTTTTTGCAGATGAAGAATGATTTGTTGATATTGGCTGTTGTCGTCATCGCTGATGCGGTGACATTCGTCAATGATGAGCAGGGAGAACGCATCATCGAACTGTTCGAGATTGCGGGCAACGGACTGCACGCTGCCAAAGACCACTTTTCCCCGGCTCTGTCGCCGTTGGAGACCGGCGGCGAAGATATCGGCTTCCAGTCCCCAGGCCCGGTATTTGGCATGGTTCTGCGCCACCAGTTCCTTGACGTGGGCGAGCACCAGCACGCGGCCACGAGCGAGTCTTGCCAGCTCAGCGATCACGAGACTTTTCCCGGCGCCGGTTGGCAAAACGATCACTGCCGGTTGAGTTTGCCGGCGAAAATACTCCAGCGTAGCGTCAACCGCCTCACGTTGGTAAGGGCGAAGCGTGAATGACATCAATCAGTGCTGGCAAATTTTACTGGCGTGGGTGGTAAATCCCGCGTCAAGCGGGATAAATTTACCGCGCTCAGACAAAAACTGCACCAGCATCGTCGACGTCATATTGTCTGCCGAGCAGGTATGAAAACGCGCCTCGCTGCCGAAGCGGGCGTCTATCGCGGCAATCAACTGTTCGGTGGTGAAAGACTCACCGGACGCGATCATCATTTGCAGGACTTCATGGCCGTGGATGGATGACATGGAATTTGCCTCAAAATATATCATTATGCTTATTATGCCTGTTGATCATACCCGGCGCGAGGGGCAAGGCAAGGTCAGGCGGGGTAAAGCCGGTGAAAAGCGCGCGGCGGAAGCGGTGAATTGCAGGACGCATGGACAAAGCACCGTTATACTACCGCTTCATGATTTGAGACAGGTAGTGAGTTGTCATGCGATTGGACAAATTTTTATCCCAGCAACTGGGGATCAGCCGTGCATTGGTGGTGCGCGAACTCCGGGCACAGCGTGTCACCGTTGATGGCGAGGTAGTAAAAAGCGGTTCGTTCAAACTTTCCCCCGAACATAGCGTTGAATTTGACGGCTCGCCGCTGGAACAGCAGAACGGCCCGCGCTACTTCATGTTGAATAAGCCGCAGGGGTATGTCTGTTCGACGGACGATCCCGATCACCCCACGATCCTCTACTTCATGGACGTGCCGGTCGCACATAAGCTGCATGCGGCGGGGCGTCTGGATATCGATACCACCGGGCTGGTGTTGTTAACCGACGATGGGCAGTGGTCGCATCGCATTACCTCGCCGAAGCATCAGTGTGAAAAAACCTATCGGGTAACGCTGGAGCAGCCGCTGGCGGAGGATACCGCAGCGCAATTTACGCAGGGTGTGCAACTTCATAACGAGAAGAATCTCACCAAACCCGCTACGCTTGAGAAGATAACGGATCATGTCGTTCGACTGACGATTAGCGAAGGTCGCTATCATCAGGTGAAAAGGATGTTCGCTGCGGTGGGAAATCGGGTCGTGGCGTTACACCGCGAACGTATCGGCGATATTTATCTGGATAGCGAACTGGAGCCGGGGGAATTCCGGGCATTAAGCGATGAAGAGATCGCCAGTGTAAAATAATGCTGTTCAGCGCGTTCTTTTTTCATCTGGAGTGATTTTTGGTGCGATTACGCCGTGCTTCACACTTCGGGCTGATTTTTATCCTTGGCCTGATTTCGATGCTGATGCCGTTAGCCATCGATATGTATTTACCCGCGCTGCCGACCATTGCCAATGAGTTTGGTGTAGAAGACGGGCATGTCCAAATGACGCTAAGCACTTATGTGCTGGGGTTTGCCATCGGCCAGATGTTCTACGGCCCGATGGCGGACAGTCTGGGGCGCAAGCCTGTGATCCTCGGTGGTACGCTGGTTTTTGCGTTTGCCGGCATGGCCTGTGCGCTGGCGCAAACGGTAGAGCAGCTGATCTTTATGCGCTTCCTGCATGGTATTTCCGCGGCAGCGGCGGCGGTGGTGATTAATGCACTGATGCGCGACATGTTCTCGCGGGATGATTTTTCTCGCATGATGTCGTTTGTCGTGCTGGTGATGACCGTCGCGCCGCTGATTGCGCCGATCGCCGGTGGCTGGCTGCTGATGTGGTTCAGTTGGCATGCGATTTTCTGGGCGATCTCGGGTGCGGCTTTTCTGGCGTCTGCGCTGATTTTCTTTTTCATTCAGGAAACATTACCGCCAGCCAGACGGCAAGCATTTCATCTGCGCACGACCATCGGGAATTTCGCCATTTTGTTCCGCCATCGGCAGGTATTCGGCTATATGATCGCGAGTGGATTGTCCTTTTGCGGGATGTTTTCTTTCCTGAGCGCCGGGCCGTTTGTGTATATCAACCTGTACGGCGTTTCACCTCAGCATTTTGGCTACTACTTTGCTTTGAACGTCGTCTTTCTGTTTGCGGTGACGTTGTTCAATAGCCGCTATGTACGCCGGCTGGGGGCGATGGCGATGTTCCGGGCAGGGCTGCTGATTCAGTTTGCGATGGGCCTGTGGCTACTCATCGTTTATCTGTTCGACCTGGGATTTTTACCGCTGGTGTTGGGTGTCGCGCTATTCGTTGGCTGTATTGCGATGGTTGGGTCGAACGCGATGGCGGTGATTTTAGCGGGCTTTCCTCATATGGCAGGAACGGCGTCATCATTGGCGGGGACGCTGCGTTTTGGTCTGGGAGCGACGGTCGGCATCATCCTGTCGATGGCGTCGTTTGACAGCGCCTGGCCAATGGTGCTCTCGATGGCAATCTGTTCGATAGGGGCCTTTCTGCTGTATCTGTACGTGAGTCGGCCAACGGCGTCCTGATTTCCAGACGCGGAACGGTGTGTCCGCATTCCCATTCTTCCTTTCTCTCACGGCTTAACGGTGACTCGTTAAGCCGCTTGTCCTTGTTCTTTAAATGTAAATAAAATGATTTAAAAGTGAATAAAAGAAATAAAAATAGTTGAGATATTAAGTGGAAAAGGTTACATATAGCCCAAAAATAAGAGAGATTCGTGATCTGTCTTACATTAATCGTGCTTGCAATCAGGCGTGTTCGTGAATTCGTTAATTACAAAACGTTAAATTGTTGTTTTTTTGCTCATTAAAAGTGGCGGGAAACCGCTGGAGCACGCTACTATGATAAGTATGTTGCTATTTTGTGAAATTTTAACCTGAGGAAAGCAGTAGTGGATAGTTTCCAACTTTCGGTCGTTCATCGTTTGCCGCAAAGTTATCGCTGGTTATCGGGTTTTGCAGGCGTCAACGTTGAACCGATCCCGCTGAGCGGTCGAGAAGAAGAAAATAATCTGAGCGGTTTCAAGTTGTTAAGCCATGATGGTGATCTTGCATGGAAAATCATGCACCAGTTGAATGAGACCTTGTCTGAAATTCAGGTTGAATGTGCCGTTCTGGAATGGGAAGGCGAACCGTGCCTGTTTTTACACCGCAAGGATGAAAGTACCGCAATGTGCCGCTTGAAAAATATGGGCGTGGCTATTGCTGAATCGATCTCCGCGCAGTACCCCTTTTAAGCCGCAGCGTCAGCGCAGGCGCAGCGGCTATTCCGCTCTTTTCCACGTTCAGGATGAGAACTGTAGCAACTCCCGCGTATAACGTTCAGCGGGACGCATGAAGATCTGTTTACACTCACCCTGTTCGACGACTTCACCCTGCCGTAACACGATAACCTGATGGCACAGCGCACGGATAACCTGCAAATCATGGCTGATAAACAGATAGGCGATGCGGTGTTTTTCCTGCAACGATCTCAATAGCGCCAGAATCTGCGCCTGTACCGTTCTGTCCAGCGACGACGTGGGTTCATCAAGGATCAGCAGCTCCGGTTGCAGTATCAGCGCGCGGGCAATGGCGATACGCTGGCGCTGACCGCCGGAAAACTCGGAGGGATAACGGTAGCGGGTGGTGGGATCCAGCCCGACTTCTTGCATCGCCTCAATCACGCGCTGGTCGCGCGCCGCTTTGCTCAACTTTTGGTGGACGGTCAATCCTTCGGCAATAATTTGGTCGACATTCAGCCGTGGGTTCAGCGCGGAGTTGGGATCCTGAAAGACCACCTGAATCCGGCGGCGGAAGGGCAGCATCTGCTTACGGGTTAACCCTTGCAACGGCTGGCCGTCAAACCAGATATCGCCGCGTGATTGAATCAGCCGCAGCAGCGCCAACCCGGTGGTGCTTTTTCCTGAACCGGATTCGCCCACCAACCCCAGACTTTCGCCACGGCGTAGCGTGAAGCTGAGCTTGTTGACAACCTGCTTTTCGTCCACGGTACGGCGCAATAAGCCACGTTTGATGGGAAATGCGACGCACAATTTCTCCACCCGCAGGAGTGGTTCTCCGTCATCCTCTAGGGGAGGCGGCTCGCCAGCGGGGTCTGCCTCCAGCAACTGGCGCGTGTAGTCATGCTGTGGCGCGCTGAAAAGTTGCTGACAGGTATTGTGCTCGACGGCCTGACCGGCCTTCATGACGGAGACATTATCCGCCAACCGGCGAACGATATTCAGGTTATGAGTAATAAAAAGCAGGCTCATCCCCATTTCCTGTTTCAGCTCGTTGAGCAACGTCAGGATTTGCGCCTGCACGGTCACGTCCAGTGCCGTCGTCGGCTCATCGGCGATCAACAAGTCAGGCTGGGTCAGCAGCGCCATGGCAATCATCACGCGCTGGCGTTCCCCGCCGGAAAGCTGGTGTGGAAAGTCGGTCAACCGGCTTTTCGCCTGACGAATCCCGACGCGATCCAGACAGGCGATGACTTCGCTGCGCGCGGTCTCGGCGCGCATGCCCCGGTGGAGTGAAAGAACTTCAGCCAGCTGTTTCTCGATGTTTTGCAATGGGTTGAGCGACACCATCGGTTCCTGAAAGATCATCGCGATTCGGTTGCCGCGTATCTGACGCAGTGTTTTTTCATCCGCGTGCAGCAGAGATTGCCCAGCGAAGCGGATATCCCCCTGCGGATAAAGCACGGGCGGTGAGGGGAGTAAGCGCAAAACCGACAGCGCGGTGACGCTTTTTCCCGAACCGGACTCTCCCACCAGCGCCAGCGTTTCGCCGGCATTCACCGTCAGCGAAAGCCGGTCGACCACTCGCTGCTCTTGGTCGCCTTTGCGGAAGGCTATGCTGAGATTATCTATCTGCAATAAGGGTGAACTGGACATATTAATGCGCCTTGCTGGGGTCAAAGGCGTCGCGCACGGCTTCGCCGATAAAAATGAGTAAGGAAAGCACGATAGAAAGCACCATAAACACGGTAATGCCCAGCCACGGCGCCTGAAGGTTATTTTTCCCTTCCAGCAATAAGGTGCCAAGTGACGGCGAGCCCAGCGGCAGGCCAAAACCGAGAAAGTCCAGCGATGTCAGTGTGGTGATCGAGCCGCAGAGAATAAAAGGCAGATAGGTCAGTGTGGCGACCATCGCGTTTGGCAGCATACAGCGGAACATAATGGCGCGGTCGCTGACGCCCATCGCCTGCGCAGCGCGAATATAATCAAAGTTCCGGGTACGCAGAAATTCCGCCCGCACCACGCCGACCAGACTCATCCAGCCGAAAAGCACGGTAATGGCCAATAGCCACCAAAAGTCCGGCTGAATCACGCTGGACATCAGAATGATGAGAAAGAGCGTCGGCATACCCGACCAGACTTCGATAAGGCGCTGTCCCCATAGGTCGAAACGCCCGCCGTAATAGCCCTGTGTCGCGCCGACGGCGATGCCAATCACGCTGGATAATAATGTGAGCGCCAGACCGAACAGCATTGAGATACGGAAGCCATAAAGAACCTGTGCGACCACATCTTTCCCCTGGCTGTCCGTGCCCAGCCAGTTTTGCCCATCAGGCGCGGACGGAAAGGAGGCCGTCGTGGCATAGTTTATGGTGTCGTAGCGATAATGAATCAGCGGCCAGACTGCCCAGCCGTGGCGGTTGATTCGTTCGGCGATGTAAGGATCGCGGAAGTCAGCGGTGGTATCTAACTGCCCGCCGAACGTCCTCTCGCTGTGATCAACGAACACCGGCGTATAGAACTGGCCGTTGTATTTCACCAGCAGCGGTTTGTCATTGGCGACCAGCTCGGAAAACAGGCTGACGATAAATAACGCCATGAAGATCCACAGCGACCAGTAACCGCGACGATTGCTTTTAAAACGCGCCCAGCGCGCCTGATTTATCGGGCTTAAACGGCTCATTGGCGTCCCTCAAAATCGATACGCGGATCCACCAGCGTATACGTCATGTCGCTGATGATGTTCAGCAATAAACCGATCAGCGTGAAGATATACAGCGTGCCGAACATGACGGGATAGTCACGTTGCAGCGTGGCGTCATAGCCTAACAGACCCAGTCCGTTGAGAGAGAACATCACCTCAATCAGCAGCGAGCCGGTGAAAAACATGCTGATAAACGTGGCGGGGAAGCCCGCGATCACCAGCAGCATGGCGTTACGGAACACATGGCGATAGAGAATACGCTTCTCATCCAACCCTTTAGCTCGCGCGGTGACCACATACTGTTTGCGGATCTCATCCATAAAAGAGTTCTTGGTGAGCATGGTTAAGGTGGCAAACCCCCCAATCACCGAAGCCAGAACCGGTAGGGCGATATGCCACAGATAATCGGTAATCTTGCTGTACCACGGCAGGGTATCAAAATTGCTGGACACCAGCCCGCGAAGCGGGAACCAGTCCAGATAGCTGCCGCCGGCGAACAGCACAATCAAAATGATCGCAAACAAGAACGCGGGAATGGCATAGCCGATAATAATCAGCGTGCTGCTCCAGGTGTCGAAGGGCGTGCCGTTCCTGACGGCTTTTCTTATGCCCAGCGGAATGGAAATCAGGTAGACGATGAGCGTGCTCCACAGCCCCAGCGTAATGGAAACCGGCATGCTCTCTTTAATCAGTTGCATCACCGAAGAACCGCGGAACAGGCTGTCGCCGAAGTCAAAACGGACATAATCCCACAGCAGTTTAAAATAGCGTTCATGGAGCGGTTTATCGAAGCCATAACGCTTGGTGATTTCCTCTATCACTTCCGGGTCGAGCCCGCGTGAGCCCCGGTAGGTATTCTCGATATTGGGGGCGTTGTTGGCGCGCGCCATTACGGCATCCATTCCTTTGCCGCCGGTAAAGCCGCTGCCGTGTCCCATTTCAATGGCCGCGATGGCCTGATCTACCGGACCGCCGGGGGCAATTTGTACAATGAAAAAATTAATCGTGATGATCGCCCACAGCGTTGGAATGACCAGCAAGAGGCGGCGTAACAGATACGTTCCCATTTCGATTCCTTAGCGTCGATCTGCGGGCAGCGTGGCCGCCTTTTTGACATCGTACCACCAGCCGTCGAGGCCAAGCGAATAGGCGGGGCGCACGGCGGGCATGGCAAACTTGTTCCAGTAGGCGAAACGGTCATGGTTGGAATACCACATCGGGATCATGAACTGGTTCCAAATCAATACCCTATCCAGCGCCCGCCCTAGTGCCACTAGCGGCGCCTTTTGTCCCTGGTGTTTTACGATTTCGGCGATAAGCGAATCAATGGCGGGATCGCTGACGCCGGGTCTGTTGTACGTCGAGTCGATATACTGCGAGCTCCAATAAATTTCGAGGTCATCACTGGGGTAGAGGAACGCTCTGTAAACCGTTGCCGTCATATCGAAATCCCGTTTGCGGATACGGTTGTTGAACTGGGTGCTATCAATATTACGCACGTTCATGGTAATCCCCAGTTTTTTCAGACTCTGCTGAAAGGGCAGGGCATATTGTGAGTTGCCTGCGCTTGGCAACAGCAGTTCAAACGTAAAGGGCTGCCCGGTTTTACGGTTCACCAGCTTTTGGTCTTTCAGTACCCAGCCGGCGTCTTCCAGCAGTTTTAAGGCCTTAAGCCAGTTTTGTCGGTCATAGCCGCTGCCGTCGGAGGCAGGTGGTTGATAGCTGGGACCAAACACTTCAGCGGGCACTTTGTCTTTCAGCGGTGTCAGCCAGGAGAGCTCCCCGGCGCTGGGTTCGCCTTTGGCGGCATACTCGGTGTTTTGGAAATAACTGTCGGTACGTTGATAGGCGTTGTAATACAGCGCCTTGTTCATCCAGTTGAAATCGAATGCCAGTGCTAACGCCTGACGTACCCGGCGATCCTGAAACAGCGGCCGCTGAAGATTGAATGCCAGCCAGCGCGTATCCTGTGCGGCCTGATTGACCTGATCCTGTTTGATAATATAGCCGCGCGCAATGTTGCCGCCTTGATATTGCGTCGCCCAGTGTTTGGGCGATCTTTCTTCTCGCAGGTCAAAAGCGCCGGCTTTAAACGCTTCCAGCGCGACGCTGTCGTCCAGATAGTAGTCGTAGCGGATTTTATCGAAATTGTACTGACCTTTATTGACCGGCAGGTCGGCGGCCCAATAGTCTTTTACCCGCGAATAGGTGACATATTGTCCGGTACGATAAGCGGTAATGCGATAAGGGCCGCTGGCAGGCGGCGGATACCCTAACGGTTCATTGAATTTATGGTTCTTCCAGAACGCCTGCGGCATGACGGGCGACGTCAGCAGGCTGAACATGCGGTTTTTATCGGGAACCGGAAAATCGAAACGCACGGTTAGCGGCGCCACAACCTTTGCCGTAATACCTTTAAAATAGATGCGGAACTGCGGCACGCCCTGCGTCATAAACATATTGTAGGTGAACGCGACGTCGGCAGCGGTGATCGGCGAGCCGTCGTGAAAGCGGGCTTTGGGATTGATGTCTATTTCAATCCAGTGGAAGTCCGCCGGGTAGCGTGTTTTCTCGGCGATCAGCGGATAATAGCTGCCTGGCTCATCCTCTGCGGCAACAAAGAGCGAATCGTAGAGCTGCTCAGTACGCGCAGCCGGAAGGCCGCGCAGCGCGTAACGGTTGAAATTATCAAAAGTACCCAGGGCGCTGAGCGTGATGCTGCCGCCTTTTGGCGCATCAGGGTTAACGTAATCAAAATGACTGAAGTTCTCGGCATATTTGGGTTCACCCAAAAGTGCAAAGCGAGTGCTATGTTCAATCGTCTCGGCATGGAGCCCAAACTGGGTGGCGCAAAGCAGTAGGGCGGCGATAACGCGTGTTGACATCGGGCGGTAATCTCCTGCGAGCGGACGTAAACTGGCTGGAAGTCTTGAGACAACTATTCCATCGCGTAACGTCGGCAATGCCGATTTTTTCGGCAAAAAGCTATTGAAATAATTAACATTCCCCGCGGGAATCGACGTATTTCTTTTTTATCATGAAATCAGGCGATAACCTACTCTAATCACGGTCTGTTAATGTTTCAGTCTGTTAGGGCCGGAAAATTTTGTCTGGCCTGTCAGAAGGGGAGTATGCGGGAGAAGAACGGGTAAAAAACGCTAAAAAAACGCCGCTTGGCTAAGCGGCATTGATATCGTCTCGTTTGTTGGTTAACAGCACCATTCATAGCAAGGGAGCGGGTTGATTAGCTGTTTGTTCCTTTACTCAGAACGCGGCGTCCTTCCTGATAACGTTTGCTCCAGTAGCCTTCCGTCATGCTGGAAATCATCACGCCGCTGCTGGTTGACGCGTGGACGAACTGATCGTTGCCGAGGTAAATACCAACATGGCGCCCGGTCGAGCCCGCGCGAAACAGAACGAGGTCGCCAACGCGCAGTTTGTTGCGTTGAACCTTCTGGCCCATTTCTTGTTGTTCATAGGTAGAACGCGGTAAATCCATGCCAAATTGTTCGCGGAACGTGCGTTGCACGAAAGCCGAACAGTCAATACCACGACGACTGTCGCCACCTAAACGGTAACGAACGCCTTTCCAACTGGCATATTGGTTGAGCAACTTAGACTTGATGTCGACGTTACGAACCAATGCTTCAAATTCATCCTGAGAGGCTTGCAGTAAAAGACCATCTTTGTCATTAACTGCACGCATATCAGTTTGAGGTTTATGGTGGTACGCGCTGTTACTTCCACATGCGGAGAGCATCATTGCCACCGCGACGGCAGGGACCGCCCGCCAGATATATCTCAGAATCGGTTGAGACTTGACCATTGTTGTTGAGTTCCCTTGCTGTCCTTAACGATAAGTATCGCTATGTCATATCCCCGCATCACCGGGGCATCAATGCCAAACGAAAACGAAACACAGACTAAATCAGCGTGTCATGTTAGCCAAACACTCATTAGCGAAAGTGTGTATGAATGCACATTTTCGCTTGCCGCTGGTAGCAGACTGCGTGCTAAAAAGCAAACTCGAACGAGACTACCGTAACAATGAAAAGATTGCGAGTAGTTTTAAGTATTTATTTATAAGATTTAATGATGTATTCACACAAAAAATGGCGATAGAAAGAATCAGAAAGCAGACAGGCTTATTCTGCCGGTTTGTACGGTAACAGTCGGCTGAGCGCGGCGATAGCCGCATCGCATGCCGGGGTTAATAACCACCAACTGAGGCCGACTAACACAACGGAAAACGATCCTACCGCGATATCGGTAAACCAGTGCGCGCCAATCATGATGCGCGGCAGCGAAAAGAACACCACAATGGCGACGCCGATTGCAAATGCGGTTCGGGTAAAATAACGCAGCATAAAGGCGGAAAAAATCATCAGCATCATGCCGTGGTCACCGGGGAAACTGTCCGAAGAGGCGTCTTTGGTGGGGATCCCCGTCAGGTCTGAAACGCGGTTGATGCCGTGAAAGTAGCGCGTCGGGCTGGCGTGTTTCACGGGAAGTAAGTGGCCCGCCTGATTCAGTACGACGGCGGTTAACAGCATGACGATACCGATGATGAACAGGCGATGCCGTTCTACAGGCGACGCTTTCAGATAAAACGACAGGTATAACAGCCCCATGGCGATGAGTGAGCAACCGTCAAAGGCGCGGTTATTGGTTACGGCGACCAACTGTAAGAAGGCCGGGCTTTCAACCAGAAGGTGGTTGAAATAGAAGAAGATATGGCTGTCGAGCGTAAACCAAAAGCCATGATGCTTCATCAGATACCAGGACAAAAACAAACCAATGCCTAACGCATTGAGCGCTAAAATAGCGCAAAGGCGAGTCAGTGACATGTGCTAAAAGCCGGAAATGAAAACGCCAGATTAATCGACGTTAGTTAAACGCGCCTTTAACAAAGTGGTTTGTAATGCGTTCCATTCCGCAGGTGTCTCGTTGATCGCTTCAATACGGCTGTCAAGCGGCGGCGTCGCCCGGGTTTCGATATGCAGATCGTGCCCCTGACGGTTGATGAGGAGGGTGCCTTCTTTTATATGCATGATGCCCTTAACCCGGCCAACGGGGGAAAGGCGCACCCAATCCAGCAGGGCTGCGGTATCAAAGGTGGTTTCAGGGGAGAATATCCACCCGCAGGCGTGATAACCCTGTCCTTCGTTGAGCGCGCGCCGCCATGATTGGCCGCCCGGCAGTTTTAGTGCTGCCAGTCCCTTTGGGGACTTATGCGCGTGATGGTGAGCGCCATCGGGAAGTTCGTTCAGGTTCTGGCGCGCATGGTCGAGTAATTCCCGATCAATATTACCCTGGCTGGCTTCAATAAGCAGCCGGCCTCCGCCGCTTGTCTGGCGCCACTGTTGTAGGGCTGCAAGATCGTCGGGGCGGTAGCTCTCCCGCTTATTGGCGATGATGATGTCGGCAGAGGCGAGTTGATCGCGGAAATTTTCGTTTTCCCTATAGCGAGCTTCGTTGAGTTGGCGCGCGTCCAGCAGACATAGCGTGGCCTGTAATGTCAGCCATGGCTGATAGATATCACTCGTCAGCAATGACAGAACCTGTTTCGGATGACCAAGACCGGTTGGTTCAATAAGCAGACGGTGTGGTTTTTTTTGTTGCAACAGCATGTTCAGGCCAATCTGCATCGGCAGACCATTGACGCAGCACATGCAGCCGCCGGGAATTTCTTTCAGTACTGCGCCGCTGTCCGCGAGCAAAGCCCCGTCAATCCCCACCTCACCAAACTCGTTGACCAGAACCGCCCAGACTTCACCTTCGGGTTTTTGTGACAGAAGGTGGCGAATCGTCGTGGTTTTTCCGCTGCCGAGGAATCCGGTGATCAGGTTGACTTTCGTTAGCATAACAGGCTCCGATGCGGGTTGAAGTGTGCCGGATATCCCCGGCGACAATCCTCTGGTCAATGGCGCAGTGTGTGATATTAGTCTGCGCGCCCCATATAGCGGCGTTCGGGAATGTGAATACGGATTTTTTCACCTGAGCTGAGGTATTCCGGAACCTGAATAATCAAGCCGGTACTCAGGGTTGCCGGTTTGTTGCGGGCGCTGGCAGATGCCCCTTTAATGCCCGGCGCGGTTTCAACGATTTCCATATCCACCGTTTGCGGCAGTTCCAGCGCGATAATCTGACCGTCCCAGGTCAGGACCTGAATCCCGGGAATGCCGCCTTCAGGGATAAACAGCAGTTCTTCTTCAATTTGTTCTTTTTTAAAGTTGTAAGGCGTGTAGTCTTCATCATCCATAAAAACGTATTCGTCGCCATCAATGTACGAAAACGTGACAGCGCGGCGCGTCAGAGTGATGGTATCCAGAATGTCATCGCCTTTAAAACGCTCTTCTACTTTCAGCCCTGTTTGCACGTCGGAAAAACGCATTTTATACAGCGTGCTGGCACCGCGGGCGCTGGGGCTTTGGATGTCGACATCCTTGACCAGCAGCAGCTTGCCGTTGTAGTTAATGACCATTCCGCGTTTAATTTCGTTCGCTCTTGCCATAAAAAGACCTGTGATAAGGAGTGAGATTTTTGTGGCGACACGTTACTCGCGCCGACGCGTTCAGGCAAGCATATCCTCGTCATCCTTCAGATTTCCTGTCCGTTGGCTGCGTGACCCGCCGTCTCCCTGAGCCTCACGCCTTTGGTGCCGTGCAAGTCGCGTGGTATCGGGAACATGATCTGAGATTGGTTTTGGGGGGAAGGGGTGCTATCGTGGCGTTCTCTTTCTTTGCCAGCCCACCGGAGAGCTCGCTGATGGACTGTCGCCCCCATTGTGCCGCCTGTTGCATTGCCCCTTCGATTTCAACGCCGATGCCGGGCCTGCCGCATGGCAAACCCGCCAACACGCCCTGTATCCACCTTGATGCGGCGATGCGTTGCGGTTTATTCCATTCCCCTCATCGGCCTGCCGTCTGCGCGGGGTTACAGCCGCGAGCGGACATGTGTTTCAGCCATCGCGACGAGGCGCTGATTTATCTGTGCCGCCTGGAAGCGGAGACGGCGCCCTGAACGCCCCATCAGGCGTCTTTAATGCGCCACATACAGTATGCGGCGCCGGTGATCATCAGCAGGGCGAAGAAAAACACGGCGTAGTAACTCCAGATTTCAGCCACAATCCCGGCCAGCGAACCGGAGATGATCCATCCGACGCGCGTGGTATTGGTAAATAGCGTGGTGGCTGCGCCTGCCTGTCCGGGCATCAAATCCTGAAAATAAAGCATGCCGATCCCTGCCAGAATACCGATGAAGATAGCGTTCAGCCCCTGTAATGCCAGCAGAGCAATCTCTCCCTCAAGCACCAGCATACCGCCGAAGAAGAGCAGGCCGGAGGTCACGGCAAGACGCATCAGGAAACGTTTACCGAAGCGTTTAGCCACGTAGCCGGCGATCAGCATGACCGGAATTTCCAGTGCGGCGGCGGCGCCCATCATGATCCCCGCCAGTTTTTCCGGTAGATGCAGTTCATTGAGCAGATATAACGGCATGTTGATGAGGTAAATCCCGTTGCAGGTCCACATCAGAGTACAGGCAATGAACAGCAGGAGCGTATCCCGCCGGTTACGGCGGGGCGATTCCAGCGTGGCTGGTTTTTCCCCCACAATTTTGGGCATGGAGGGTAAAAAAAGTCTGACCAAAATACCGCATAAGATAAAAACAGCGGCGGCGGTCAGGTACATCGCCGTAAAGCCGAATCCGAGCGCCAGCGCAAAGGCGATAGGCGGGCCGATGACCCAGGCCAGTGAAATCTGGGCGCGCAGCACCGAACTGAACATGGCCGCTTCGCGACCCGTTTTATCCGCATGCTCCCGCGCGAGCGCAAAAAGCTGTGGGGTTGCCGTCGACCCAAAACTGCTGAGTAACACGCCGATAAAGAGCAAAATAAAATAGTTGCGGTTCCAGGCAAACAGCATACAGGCCAGCGCCCCTAACAGGCAGCAGAAGAAGATCAGCGACTTGCGGTCGCCCTGACGATCCGATCGCGTCGCCAGTATTTGGCTGACCATGATCCCGATAACCGCGCTGCCGGTATAAAACATGCCCACCAGAAAAGGACGAACCTGTACTTCGCTGGAAAGAAAGAGACTAAGCGTGGGAAGTTGCAGCGCGCCGGCCGTCCCGGTCAAAAAAGCGATAATCAGGAAGGCAGACGACGTCAAATCAATCGGGCGTCGTGTTGTGTTTATAGGCGTGAACATAATTGATGGCGTTTGGGAAATAGGCTGAAATGTTTCGAACGCGGCATAATACGCTGGTTTATCATGAAACAAAAATCCTGTTTCATTTTTTCTCTTCAGCACGGCTTCAGCAATTTGATGATCTTGATTCACTGGCGTGCCGGTTCGGCGTTAAAATGTGCGTAATGTCAAAATTTTGCGATATCAAAAGCGCAGAGCGCTTGCATAAATGCTGTAATAGAATAAGACTTTTGACACGTTTCAGCGGTATGTCTTTTGAAACGACCTAATAATCGCCACATTTTTTTCTCATAAAAGCTGAAACGATTCAACTTTCAGCAAGAGAGGAGAGCCATGTTCCAGTTGTCACAGCAAGATATTCATTTAGGCGCAGTGGCCAGTAATAAGCAGGAAGCCATACAGCTTGTTGCTTCAGCACTGACCGAGGCCGGGTGCGTTAACGCGGGGTATGTCGACGGCATGCTACAGCGCGAACAGCAAACATCTACTTATCTGGGGAGCGGCATTGCTATCCCTCACGGCACGACCGATACCCGCGATCTGGTATTGAAGACCGGGGTTCAGGTATTCCAGTTTCCTCAGGGTATCGCCTGGGGTGAAGATCAAACCGCTTATGTGGTGTTGGGCATTGCAGCCCGATCGGATGAACATTTGGCCCTGCTGCGTCAACTGACTCACGTCCTGAGCGACGATCGCGTGGCGGCGAGACTGGCAAGCACCACTTCCGCAGAAGAACTGCGTAGCCTGCTGATGGGTGAACAGCAACTGGCGGAATTCCGTTTTGATACCTCGCTGATTGCACTGGATGTGGCGACCGACAATCTGCTGACGCTTCAGGCGCTGAACGCCGGACGTCTTCAGCAGGTGGGCGCGGCGGATGCCAGCTTCGTCAGCACGGCCGTCAGCAACAAGCCGCTGAATCTGGGGCAGGGCGTATGGTTCAGTGACAGCGCCGTCGGCAACCTCGGCAGCGCGGCGGCAGTCGCGCGCCCGGCGACGCCTTTCAGCGTCGACGGGGAAAACGTGGCCTTACTGGTCACGGTCGCCGCCGCTGACGATCAGGCGTTCGCGCCTATCGATTATCTGAGCAACCTGTTGATTGCGCAAAAAGCGGAACGTCTGCTGACGGCGGACGCCCCAACCCTGCTGGCCTTGTTGACCAGCGATGTCCCGGAAGAGAGCGAAGTGCTGACGGCGGAATTTACCATTCGCAATGAGCACGGTCTGCATGCGCGTCCGGGCACCATGCTGGTGAACGTGATTAAACAGTTCAGCAGCGAGATTACCGTGACCAATCTGGATGGCACCGGTAAGCCGGCAAATGGTCGCAGCCTGATGAAAGTCGTCGCGCTGGGTGTAAAAAAAGGTCATAAACTGCGCTTCACCGCCAGCGGCGATGATGCGGAACAGGCATTGGCCGCCATTGGCGAGGCGATTACATCCGGGTTGGGTGAGGGGGCAGCATGAGCAGGAGAGTCGCCACAATCACCTTGAATCCAGCTTACGATCTGGTTGGCTATTGCCCGGAAATCGAAAAAGGCGAGGTCAATCTGGTCCAGACAGCGGGTCTGCACGCCGCTGGCAAAGGGATCAATGTTGCCAAAGTGCTGAAAGATCTCGGGATTGATGTCACGGTAGGTGGCTTTCTGGGTAAAGACAATCAGGATGGTTTTCAGCAATTGTTCAGCGAGCTGGGCATTGCCAACCGTTTTCAGGTTGTGCCGGGACGCACGCGTATTAATGTCAAATTGACGGAAAAAGAGGGCGAGGTCACCGACTTCAACTTTTCCGGCTTTGAAGTCACACCGCAGGACTGGCAGCGTTTCGTCAATGACTCGCTAAGCTGGCTGGGGCAGTTTGATATGGTCGCGGTGAGCGGCAGCCTCCCCGCCGGCGTGGACCCCGATGCGTTTACCGACTGGATGTCGCGTCTGCGCAGCCAGTGTCCTTGCATCATTTTCGACAGCAGCCGTGAAGCGCTGGTGGCGGGACTGAAAGCGTCTCCCTGGTTGGTCAAACCTAACCGCCGGGAACTGGAGATTTGGGCAGGGCGTAAATTACCGACGCTGGCCGATGTGGTGGATGCCGCTCACGCGCTGCGTGAACAGGGGATTGCGCACGTGGTGATCTCGCTGGGCGCGGAAGGCGCGCTGTGGGTGAATGCGTCCGGCGCATGGCGGGCGCTGCCGCCGGCCTGTGAAGTGGTCAGTACGGTAGGTGCTGGCGACTCCATGGTAGGGGGGCTGATTTATGGCTTATTAATGCGTGAATCCAGTGAGCATACTTTACGTTTGGCGACGGCGGTTTCAGCGCTGGCCGTTAGCCAAAGTAATGTTGGTATTACCGATCGTCCTCAGTTGGCCGCGATGATGGCGCGTGTCGATCTGAAGCCTTTTAACTGACACAGCAGGAGATAAACAATGAAAACGCTGCTGATTTTGGATAAATCACTCGGACTGGCGAGAAGCCAACTGGTGAAGAACCTACTCAGTGCTGCCGCTGCGAAAGCAGGGGTGACGTTTACAGAACAACCTGACGACGCTGAACTGGCAATTGTGCTGGGCGCATCCGCTGCGGCGGACAGTGCGCTGAATGGCAAGCAGGTTTATGTCGGTGACATTGAACAGGCTGTCACGCAGCCGGCTGAGTTTTTGGCGAAGGCGCAAGCGGAGGCAACGGCGTACCACGCAGCAGCGTCGCCTTCTGTTGAACCGGCTGCCGCTCAGCAAGCGGCGGGTCTTAAGCGCATCGTTGCCGTCACCGCATGTCCGACAGGGGTGGCGCACACGTTCATGGCCGCTGAAGCCATTGAAAGTGAAGCAAAAAAACGTGGCTGGTGGGCAAAAGTCGAAACGCGTGGTTCAGTTGGCGCCGGCAATGCGATCACCCCGGAAGAAGTTGAGCAGGCCGATCTGGTAATCGTCGCCGCGGATATTGAAGTCGATCTGGCAAAATTCGCCGGTAAGAAAATGTATCGCACCTCGACGGGGCTGGCGCTGAAAAAAACGGCGCAGGAGCTTGATAAAGCGTTTGCTGAAGCGAAGGTTTATCAACCTAGCGGCAACGTCAGCGAATCCAGCGGCACAGAGTCGGGTCAGAAAGGGGGCACAGGTCCGTATCGTCATCTGTTGACCGGCGTTTCCTATATGCTGCCGGCTGTGGTGGCTGGGGGCTTGTGCATCGCGCTGTCATTTATGTTCGGCATTGAAGCGTTTAAAGAGCCGGGAACATTGCCGGCGGCGCTTAAAATGGTCGGTGATGCGGCATTTACCTTGATCGTCCCACTTTTGGCGGGGTACATTGCCTTCTCGATTGCTGACCGTCCCGGTCTTGCTCCTGGGTTAGCTGGCGGCGTTCTAGCCGTTGGGATGGGCGCAGGTTTCCTGGGGGGGATCATCGCGGGATTCCTCGCCGGTTACATCGCAAGAGCGATCAATAAACACATCAATTTACCGCAGAGTATGTCTGCCCTTAAACCCATCTTAATTATTCCGCTGCTGGCTACGCTGATCATGGGGCTGATTATGGTCTATGCAGTTGGGACGCCGGTGGCAAAAATTCTGACAGGGTTAACCGACTGGCTGCAATCAATGGGAACGGCGAATGCGGTCATTTTGGGGGCGATTCTTGGCGGCATGATGTGTACGGACATGGGCGGACCGCTTAACAAAGTGGCTTACGTCTTTGGTACGACCCTGCTCAGCAGTCAGATTTACGCGCCGATGGCGGCTGTCATGGCGGCCGGTATGGTGCCGCCGCTGGCGATGGGGTTGGCGACATTACTGGCGGGCAAGAAATTCAACCCGACCGAACGTGAAGGGGGTAAGGCGGCGCTGATTCTGGGGCTGTGCTTTATTTCCGAAGGGGCGATTCCTTACGCCGCTCGTGATCCCATGCGTGTTCTTCCTTGCTGTATTATCGGCGGAGCCTTGACGGGAGCGCTGTCCATGGCGGTCGGTGCTAAGTTAATGGCGCCTCATGGCGGTCTGTTCGTGCTGCTAATCCCGGGAGCGATTACGCCGGTTATCGGTTACCTGCTTGCAATCATCGCTGGGACTGTTGCCGCTGGCGTGCTGTATGCGTTCTTGAAGCGCCCTGATGAGCAACAGGCGAAAGTCGCTTAAGTCTGCTTATCACCAATTTCAAACGGCAGGATGCGTATGAAAATAGCGCCAGTGAGGAGAATCCTCACTGGCGCTAGTTTTTTGCACGCTGCCCGTCATGCCTTCGGAGTTCGGTGGGTTAACGACACGATTTGTCGCTCTGAGATGTCTGCATTTCCTTTTTAGAGGCGACACTACGCACTGTTCAATCGTGTCATCAGCATTACGCTTCGGATTTGAGCCAGGCGATTTCGTCAGCCCAGATATCGGGGTTGACCGTTTCCAGAATCATCGGAATACCGTCGAAACGCGCATCTTTCATGATATAGCTGAACGCGGTTTTACCGATGTTGCCTTCTCCCAGACTATGGTGACGGTCAACACGACTGTTGAACGCGCTCTTCGCATCATTCAAATGCATTCCACGCAGATACTGAAACCCAACCACCCGGTCGAATTCGGCAAAGGTGGCGTCGCAATCGGCTTCTGTTCGTAGATCGTAACCGCCAGCAAAAGCATGACAGGTATCGATACAGACGCCGACGCGGCTTTTGTCTTCGACGCCATCAATGATGGCCGCCAGATGTTCAAAGCGAAATCCCAGGTTACTGCCTTGTCCGGCGGTATTTTCAATCACGGCGGTGACGCCCTCCGTTGCCGCCAGCGCGATGTTGATCGATTCGGCAATGCGTGCCAGACAGTCCGCTTCTTCTATCTGTTTGAGGTGGCTGCCGGGATGGAAATTCAGCAGGCTTAATCCCAACTGCTGGCAGCGCGCCATCTCATCAATAAAGGCGACGCGGGATTTATTCAGCGCCTCATCGTCCGGATGACCAAGATTAATCAGGTAACTGTCGTGAGGCAGGATCTGTGCTGAGGTATATCCGTATTGCTCACAGGCGGCTTTAAAACGCGCGATAAGATCGGCACTGAGCGGCGCGGCCTGCCATTGGCGCTGGTTCTTGGTAAATAACGCGAAGGCGGTGGCTTTTATTTCATGGGCGCGAATGACGGCCTGATCGACGCCCCCTGCCGCGCTGACGTGTGCCCCGATATATTTCATGTTGCTCTCCTCTGGTTGCGGCAGCATTATGGCATCGTCCGACAGGTTAATGAGACGTTAACAGAGAAAAAATTTGTCGTGAGTGTAACAAATATGCGCTTCGCGCTCGTTGAGGCTCGCCAGATACACGCTGGCCGGAAGCGACTTTCGGAACATTTGCCCGGGCGAGGGAAGAAAAAGTGATTAAACTTACGGGACAGGGTTGGGAAACGGCGTTTAGCGCCGTCCGGTCAGACGAACTGCGCTGGCCAGAGGTGAAACCGGCTGTGAAACGCGTTATCGCGTTGTGTCTGTAATACTGGAAGTACCGAATGGACAATTCAGCTTATAATCCAAGAGATTAAAAGCTAAACTGATTATATAGTTACAACCTATAGGTATTTCAGATAAAGAGCGCACTATGCATATCACGTTACGTCAACTGGAAGTTTTTGCCGAAGTATTGAAAAGCGGCTCAACGACGCAGGCCTCTGTCGTGCTGGCGTTGTCCCAATCTGCCGTCAGCGCGGCGCTGGCGGATTTAGAGGGGCAGTTGGGCGTTCAGCTTTTCGATCGCGTGGGTAAGCGTCTGGTTGTTAATGAACATGGCCGCTTGCTCTATCCCAAGGCGCTGGCGCTGCTTGAACAATCAATGGAAATTGAACAGCTCTTCCGCCATGACAATGGTGCGTTGCGTATTTATGCCAGCAGCACGATTGGCAATTATTTGTTGCCTGCGATGATAGCCCGTTATCGCCATGACTACCCTGACATTCCCCTGGAGTTGCATGTCGGCAACACGAAAAATGTCATCACTCGGGTATCTGAATTCAGCGTCGATCTGGGTCTGATCGAAGGGCCTTGTCATCACCCCGATTTGATTACGCAGCCCTGGCTGGAAGACGAGCTGGTGGTGTTCTGCGCCCCTGAACATCCGCTTAGCCGGCAGCCGGTATCCTTAGCGGCGCTGGCGGAGGCGAATTGGATCCTGCGCGAACGTGGTTCGGGCACGCGTGAAGTGTTGGATCATCTGCTGTTGACGCACCTGTCGCATTTCCATCTGGTGATGGAACTCGGCAATTCTGAGGCGATTAAGCATGCGGTGCGCCACGGGATTGGCATTAGCTGCCTGTCGCGACATGTGATCGCCGAACAGTTGGCGGCAGGAACGCTGGTGGAGTTAACCGTGCCGTTGCCAACGCTCACGCGTACCCTGTATCTGGTTCACCACCGACAAAAGCATCTTTCAAATGTGTTAAAGCGTTTCCTGAGTTATTGCTGTGAAGCGGCTTAACGGAAAGATTTCGTACTGCTAATGATTGGGAGGGAGTTATTAACCTCTCTTATAATTCGACGATCTTACCTATCCCTTGCAGGGCGATTTGCTACAATCCCGCCTCGATTTAAGCACGGGCATGTAGGATAACGATGGCTCCGCAAGATACTCAACAAACTACACAGGGCGCACCCACCCTGCGCCGTGAGCTGAAAGCACGGCATTTAACGATGATCGCCATTGGCGGTTCGATTGGCACGGGATTATTTGTCGCCTCTGGCGCGACGGTCTCTCAGGCTGGCCCCGGTGGCGCGCTCCTGTCTTATGCCCTGATTGGGCTGATGGTCTATTTTTTAATGACGAGCCTCGGTGAACTGGCGGCGTTTATGCCGGTTTCAGGTTCGTTTTCCAGCTATGGTTCCCGCTATGTGGAGGAAGGATTCGGCTTCGCGCTGGGATGGAACTACTGGTATAACTGGGCTGTGACCATCGCGGTCGATTTGGTGGCCGCACAGCTGGTGATGGGGTATTGGTTCCCAGACGTCTCGGGCTGGATCTGGAGTGCGCTGTTCCTGATGGTGATGTTCTTGCTGAACTACATTTCCGTGAAGGGATTTGGCGAAGCGGAATACTGGTTCTCGCTGATTAAGGTGGCGACGGTCATTATCTTCATCGCGGTTGGCGTGATGATGATTGTGGGGATCATGGGCGGAGCGGAAGATGCCGGGTTCCACAACTGGACAATCGGCGATGCGCCGTTTGCCGGCGGCTTCTCCGCCATGATTGGCGTGGCGATGATCGTCGGCTTCTCTTTTCAGGGAACGGAGCTGATCGGCGTAG
The DNA here is from genome assembly GCF_004342665.1 of Samsonia erythrinae. Lineage (GTDB taxonomy): Bacteria > Pseudomonadota > Gammaproteobacteria > Enterobacterales > Enterobacteriaceae > Samsonia > Samsonia erythrinae. Next base: position 713,557 of record NZ_SMBY01000001.1, read on the forward strand.
CGGCGGGCGAATCTCAGGATCCGGGGAAAAACATTCCGCGCGCTATCCGCCAGGTGTTCTGGCGCATTCTGCTGTTCTATATCTTCGCGATTTTGATTATCAGCTTAATTATTCCGTACACCGATCCGAATCTGCTGCGTAACGATGTGAAAGACATTACGGTCAGCCCATTTACGCTGGTGTTTGAGAATGCCGGCCTGCTGTCCGCGGCGGCCGTGATGAATGCCGTTATCCTGACGGCGGTGCTCTCGGCGGGCAACTCCGGGATGTATGCCTCGACGCGAATGCTATTTACGCTGGCATCCGAAGGCAAGGCGCCGCGCATTTTCGCTAAGCTGTCAAAAGGCGGCGTGCCGCGGAACGCGCTGTATGCGACAACCGTGGTGGCGGCGCTGTGTTTTCTGTCTTCCCTGTATGGCAACCAGACGGTATACCTGTGGTTGCTGAACACCTCCGGCATGACGGGATTTATTGCCTGGCTGGGGATTGCGATCAGTCATTATCGTTTTCGCCGTGGCTACGTGATGCAAGGTCACGATCTAAACCGTCTGCCCTATCAGTCGGGTTTCTTCCCGTTGGGGCCGATCTTTGCGTTTGCGCTTTGCCTGATCATCACGCTGGGGCAAAACTATCAGGCCTTTCTGGAGGATAAAATTGACTGGTATGGCGTCACGGCGACGTACATTGGCATCCCGCTGTTCCTGCTGATTTGGCTTGGTTATAAGTTGTATCGTGGGTCACGCTTCATCAAATATCAGGACATGACGTTCCCCGATTATAAAGACTGATTGTGTTAATGCGGTCTCACCGGTGGCTCTCTGGCAGAGCCACTTTTTTTTACTGATATTGCGCTATCGCCAGACGTTTCTCACGCCTTTTTCGTTGTTCCCCGCTGAAGTTCATCAAATTCATTCACTCTGATTCTTTATGGTTGTTTATCCACAACGCCGCTCGTCCTGAAAAAGTGTTTTTAACGGGCTGTTTTTACTCGTCTGCTTATCCCGTAGCACAGTCGTTAATTGCGTATGAAAATGATATTAATTTTTATTTACACTTACGTATTAATAATTACAATGTCTTCGACAAAAAAACTCAATGTAATTATCTATCTTGAGGACATTCAGTAATGGTAATGGCTATCAGAAAATCCGTGGCATTGGCGTTGGTCTCAATGGTTTCGTCACCCATCATGGCCGCCGGTCAGGAGGATGTCGTTGTAGTCACGGCGTCTTCGACCGAGCAGAACCTGAAAGATGCGCCAGCAAGCATCAGTATCATCACACAAGACGATTTGAAAAAAAAACCGGTCCAAAATCTGAAGGATGTGCTCAAAGATGTGCCCGGCGTACAGCTCACTAACGAAGCGGACAATCGCAAAGGCATCAGTATCCGCGGGCTGGGTAGCGGATATACGCTGATTTTGATTGATGGTAAGCGCGTTAATTCACGAACGGCGGTATTCCGTCATAATGACTTCGACCTTAACTGGATACCCGTTGATGCGATTGAACGCATCGAAGTCGTGCGCGGCCCCATGTCGTCACTTTACGGTTCGGACGCACTCGGCGGCGTCGTCAATATTATTACGCGGAAAGTCGGTAAAAGTTGGCGAGGAACCGTGAGTGTCGATGCGACGGTTCAGGAACACCGCGATCGTGGCGATAGCTACAACAGCAGTTTTTTCACCAGCGGCCCGTTAATTGACGATGTGCTCGGCGTGAAAGTCTATGGCAACGTCGGCAAGCGAGAAAAAGATGATGCGCAGCCGTCCAGCACCGCACAGAGTGGAACGGCAGGCCGTATCGAAGGGCATACGAACCGTAACGCCAATATCGAGTTTGCGTTAGTACCGGCTGAAAATCAGGATATGACGTTCGGCTATGGCTACGATCGTCAGGATCGTGATTCTGACTCATTGAATAAAAACCGGTTGGATCGCAAAAACTATGCGATTGGCCATAACGGAAAGTGGGCTTTCGGTAATACCGAAATGCGCGTTTATGGCGACAAAATCGATAATCACAATGGACAGATGATTACGGCAAAGAATCATGCCGTCGATGGTAAGATCGTGCTGCCGTTGAGCGACATTAACCAAATGTTGACGTTTGGCGGTGAGTGGCGACAGGAAAAGCTTGAGGATAGCGTCAATCTGACGGGATCGGGGCGAACGGCGGCGACGCAGCGTGCGCTATTTATCGAAGATGAGTGGCGGATTTTCGAACCGCTGGCATTGACGACCGGCGTCCGCATGGACGACCATCAAAAATACGGCGATCACTGGAGCCCACGCGCTTATCTGGTCTATAACGCGACGGAGACCGTAACATTAAAAGGCGGATGGGCTAACGCTTTTAAAGCGCCTTCCCTGTTGCAGCTGAGCCCAGAGTGGGAAACCGGCTCCTGCCGCGGTGACTGCCAGATTATCGGCAATCCAAATCTCAAACCGGAAACCAGCGAAAGTGTGGAATTAGGCGTTTACTATGCGGGAGAAGAGGGCTGGCTCGATGGTGTGAATGCCAGCCTGACCGTGTTCCAAAATGATGTGAAGGACATGATTTCGGTCAACCGCACGCGCAATGTCAACGAGGCTCCCTCTTATCCTAACTATGTGGGCTTAGACAAGGACGGTAAACCTGTATTCCGCTACTACAACGTGAATAAAGCCCGCGTGAGAGGAGTGGAAACCGAACTGAAGGTTCCGCTCAATGAGCAGCTTAAGCTGACGATGAACTATACTTACAACGATGGTCGGGATTTGAGCAATGGTGATAGCAAACCGTTAAGTTCACTCCCGTTCCATACGGCTAACGGTTCGCTTGACTGGCAACCCGTGGAGGATTGGTCCTTTTATCTGTCGGCGAACTACTCCGGTCAACGCAGAGCGACAACCAGCACCAGCAGAACCCCAGGCGGCTACACGATGTGGGATATTGGCGCGGGTTATCAAATGACAAAAGCAGTTAAATGGCGGGCGGGGATACAGAACTTGCTGGATAAAGATCTGCACTATGACGACTACACGTATAACGAAGATGGTCGGCGGTACTTTATCGCGATGGATTATACTTTCTAAATTCTGCAACTAATGATACGGGCGCAATGCCCGTATCATCTCTTCCCTCCTGCCATGTTCCATTCTTATAAATTTTATGTAAAAAGATAGGCATCCAAGGATACCTATTTTGTGATATTTCTGAATATTGACGAGAACAATGTCGATAAGTGAAATTCATTCTATTAGGTATTGTGAATTGCTTTAATGCTGACTACGCTTCACATGACGGAGAGATGAAGGCTGAGGAGGCAGTAAGCGTGACACAATTAATTCATTTACTGTTTTGCCCGGTACAAAAATTTAATTAGTTATTTTTGTATAAGAATACCTTTCGTGATTTCCGAATGTGAAGCCGTTGATATCCGTAACCAGAACTCAGTGTGCAAATAGTAACCAGGGTGCGATAATGCTAAAAATTACCTTTTTGGATAAAGGCGCACTGCCTGAAACCATTTTCCTGAAAAAGAATAGTTTTAGGCGTCCACAATGCCGCCATGAATGGATTGAATACAGCCATACTTCGCCCGATCAAGTTATCGAACGGGCAAAAGACAGCCATGTTATTATCACTAATAAAACCCTCTTAACGCGCGACATGCTGTCGGCGTTGCCTGCGCTCAAACTGATTGCCGTGACGGCGACGGGGATGGACAACGTCGATCTGGAGGCTGCCAGAGAACTGGGGATCGCGGTCAGGAATGTGCCGGGTTACTCTACGCAAGCGGTGTCTGAGCATGTCATTGCCATGATTTTTGCGCTGAAGCACAGCCTGATGGCGTGGTATCACGATCAGCTCAGCGATCGCTGGGCCAGCCAGCCGCAGTTTACTTACTTTGATCACCCGGTAAAAGATATCGCGGGTTCTACGTTGGGCATCATTGGCGCGGGGGCGATCGGGCGGGAAGTGGCGCGTCTGGCTCAGGCGTTGGGAATGAAGGTGATCTTTGCCGAGCGTCGTGGCATTGCTTTGTGCCGCTCTGGTTATTTGCCGTTCGAGGAGGTTCTGCGACTGGCTGACGTCATCTCACTCAATTGCCCGTTAAATACGCACACGCAGCATCTGATTAATGCGGATACGCTGACGCTGTGTAAGCCGACGGCGTTTATCATTAATACGGCCAGAGGCGGGCTGATTGACGAGCGCGCGCTGGCAGAGGCATTACGTCAGCGCCGTATTGCGGGGGCCGCGTTGGACTGCCTGACGCAAGAGCCGCCGGAAAAAGATAACCCATTAATGGCGGTCGCAAAAACACAGCCTAATTTATTGATTACCCCACATATTGCCTGGACGTCCGCTTCATCGTTGCAATTGTTGATGGAAAAAACGATTGAAAATATTGATGAGTATGTTCAGCAAAACGGATACTGATAATGAAATAAGGCGGATTTGTCTCTGCCGGATAGAAAACTATTCTCCGGCAGCATAAATAGGCTATTCATTACCATAATTGAACGATGGAGACCGTTAAGTTTTTCCTCGTTAATTGTCTTTTTAATCTTTTATCTCTGTCAGGGACGATCGCAGGAGATATCAACATTAAGACAGGTCTCTATTATTTGTGATTATTCTTATTTTCCGTCGTTGTTATGGCAGAGAATATTGATTCATAAATAATCATCATTGTAAATAATAAGGCGATGCATCGCCGGATAATGCACATCGTGCAGGAATAATGGGGGAAGGGTGACGTTATCATGCCGCCCTCATCAGAAAGCGGGGCGGCAGAGGATGGCTCAGCGTTTCTGGATATAGGTCATCGCCAGGGCGAGCGCCAGAACCAGCCCTTTGATGATATCCATGGCGTAATAGGGCACGGAAAGCATCACCAGCCCATTCTGCAAGACGCCGAGAATCACGGCGCCGAGCAAGGTCCCCAACGCATTCGGTTTGCCGGATCCCGCCAGCGAGAAACCGATATAGGCAGCGGCCACGGCGTCCATCAGATAACCGCCGCCGGCGTTGACCTGCGAAGAGCCGATGCGCGACGCCAGCAGAATGCCGCCCAGCGCAGCGAGCAGCGAAGAAAACACATACGCCTGTATCCGATAACGTGCCGTGCGGATCCCGGCCAATCGCGCCGCTTCCGGATTACCGCCGATGGCATACATCCTGCGCCCGTGTTTGGTGAGGGACAGATACAGCTGCACCAGCAGAGTTACCACCAGCATAATGACCACAATGACCGGCACCTGCCCCAGCGTGGCAAAGAATTCGGGGATGATGCCTTCCGCCATTTCGCCGCTGGGCAAGATCATATTCTGTGTGATTGAGCCGCCATAGCTGTATGTCATCGCGACGCCTTGCACAACGAACAGGCTGGCGAGTGTTGCCAGCATGTCGGGGATCTTCAGCACAACGATGAGAAACGCATTGAATAGCCCGACCAGCGTACACAGCAGGAGCGTCAGAACGATGGCGCCGGTCGTGCCGAACCCGTGCCAGACAAAGAGAGAGATCACCAGCGCGTTTGCCAACGATGCCGTTGACCCCACGGACAGATCGAATCCGCCGACGGACAGCGAGAGGGAAACGCCAATCGCAAGGACCGTGACGATCGCAATCGAGCGCAGGATATTGATGATGTTATACGGCTCAAGGAAGTTGTCCGAAGCCAGCCCGAAGAGCGCAATCAGCGCGACCACCGTGATTAGCATGCCCCACTTATAGAGAAATTCGAAAACATGGTGGCGTAAGGGGAGCGCCCCGTTGGATGAAAGTGGGTGACTCACGCGGGAGTTCCTCCAGTTGAATAGAAAAGTAAGGTTTCTTCATCAATGTCAGCGGCGTCAAGCTCCGCGACTATGCGGCCATCCCACAGGACGCAGATGCGATCGCAGAGTCCGACCAGCTCGGAAAATTCACCTGAAGCATAAATAATGCCTTTTCCCTGACGGGCGAGACCGTCAATCAGCGTGAACAGGTCCTGTTTGGCCTTGATATCGACGCCTTTCGTCGGTTCGTCAAAAATCAGCACCTGCGCCTCATTGCGCAGCCATTTGCCGATAGCGATTTTTTGCTGGTTGCCGCCCGACAGGCGCAGCAGTTTTTGTGCCGGGCCGGTGGTGCGAACCGCAAGCTGGCTGATGACCTGTTTGGCCCAGTGCTGCGCCTGACGACGACGGAATAGTCCCCAGCGGGAAAAGCGGTCGGTGGCGGCAATACTGAGGTTCATCGCGATGGATTCATGAACAAAAATGCCTTCTTTGCGCCGCTCTTCCGGCACCAGCACAATGCCTTGTTCGACGGACCGGTGGGGGGAATGAGGCCGCCAGGGTTTGCCGCAGTAGGTTCCCTGAGTCACCTTGCTGGGGACTGCGCCAAACAGCGCCTTGCACAGTTCGGTTTTACCCGCACCGGCCAACCCGGCAATGCCCAGAATTTCCCCTTTGCGCAGCGTCAGCGAGAGATCGCGCAGCACGCTTTCGTCATGCAATCCACTGACCTGAAGCAGCGCCTCTTGCGGCGGCGTGGTTCGGCGTGGTGGAAAGATATCATCAAGCTGATGGCCCAGCATTCGCTCCACAATCTGTTCGCCGCTGAGTCCTTGCATCGCGCCGCTGCTGACGAACTCGCCGTCGCGCAGAACGGTTAGCGTATCGCAGATTTCGCTCAGTTCGTGGATGCGGTGGGAAATAAAGACAATACCAATGCCGTCGGCCTGTAAGCGACGCACCACCTGAAAGAGACGCGCGCTTTCAGCCTGATCCAATGGGGCGGTGGGTTCATCCAGAATCAGAAATCGACACTCATGGGATAAGGCGCGAGCCAGTAAAATTTGCTGTTTCTCCGCCAGCGTACAGGTATCCAGCCGTTGACGAACGTCAAGGTGAACGCCAAGTTGATCGAGCAACGCCTGCGCCTGACGATACAGCCGCGGCCAGCTAAGCAGGTGCCCGCTCTGCGCCAGCGTATCCAGCATAATGTTTTCTGCCACCGACAATGTTGAAACCAGTGCGACGTCAACCTCTTGTTGCACCAGATGAATACCGTATCGTTTAGCATCACGCGGTGAATGAATATCGACTTTTTCACCATTGATCAGAATATCGCCCTGATAGCGATCGTGAGCACCTGACAAGATCGTCATCAGCGTGGATTTACCCGCGCCATTCGCGCCTGTCAGCGCATGAATCGAACCGCCTTCCAGCGTGAAATTAACCTGCTTAAGGGCGTGGAAACCAGAAAAAGAGATGGAAATATTACGCATTTCCAGTCGGCTTCGGGAGGTTTGGGTCATGGTCGGTAACGCTCTTGGCAGTTCGTAGCATGAAATAACGGAAAAGCAAGGTAGCACATATCTCAAAGAATTTAATACAGCTTCAAATGTTTGAGGTGTCTCGGCTATGAACGAAAAAGCATAAATTAAGTAAAAAAGTTCTTAATGTGGCACGTTCAAGTGAATAAGATGGCGTTATCAACAGGGTAGCGCAGCAGATTCAGCTATTGAGTCACGCATAACGATCCGTGTCCATACGATGGCGCGGCAAGGAACAGGCAAACATGAACACATCGGCAATCCGCGTACAGGTCGGCCCCGCCAACTATTTTTCTTTCCCCGGCGCCATCGATAAGCTACTGGCGTTTTATCCGCCGGCGGTGCTGAAAAACGCGCTATGGATTTATGGCGAACGCGCGATAGCGGCGGCTCGCCCCTATTTACCCGCCGAGTTCGAGGCGCCTTTAGCCCGTCGCATTCAGTTTGGGGCGCATTGCAGCGAAAGCGAAGTGGCAGCGCTGGTGGCGCAAGCTGGCGATGCGTGCCAGGTTGTCATCGGCGTGGGAGGCGGGGCGGTGCTGGATACCGCGAAGGTGACGGCGCGTCAGATTGGCGTGCCGCTGGTCGCCATTCCAACGATTGCGGCCACTTGTGCGGCCTGGACGCCGCTGTCGGTATGGTATAACGATGCCGGGCAGGCGCTGCGATTTGAAATTTTCACGGATGCCAATCATCTGGTGCTGGTGGAACCGCGCATCTTGCTGGCCGCACCGGTGGAGTATTTGCTGGCCGGGGTGGGGGATACGCTGGCGAAATGGTACGAAGCCGTCGTGCTCAGCCCCCAGCCGGAAACGCTGCCCCTTTCTGTACGTCTGGGGCTACAGGCCGCGCTGGATATCCGCAATGTATTGCTGCAACAAAGCGCAGCCGCATTGGCGGCGGTCAGCCGGGGAGAACTGACACAGGATTTTCTGGATGTCGTTGATGCGATTATCGCCGGGGGCGGCATGGTCGGCGGACTGGGCGAACGCTATACCCGCGTGGCGGCAGCCCACGCAGTGCATAATGGCTTAACGGTGTTGCCGCAGACGGAACGCTTCCTGCACGGCACCAAGGTCGCCTATGGCATTCTGGTGCAATGCGCGCTACTGGGGGATCATGAAACGTTGCAACAGCTGAAAACGGCCTTCAGGGCGTTTGGCTTGCCGACCTCGCTGGCTGCGCTGGATGTGGATATCCGCGATCGCGCCGCGCTTCAGGCCGTCGTTGCGCGTATTCTACAGCCGGGTGAGTCTATCCATTATTTGCCACTGACGCTCAATGAGGATGTGCTGCTGGCGGCGTTTGCCACCGTAGAGGCAGACGGGGAGTCATTGTCATAGGCGGAGAGGCGTCTCCGCCGGTGAAAACTACTGAGTTTTTTCGTAGGGAAATGAATTTTTAATGTAGCTGGTGTAATAGCGGTATTTGGTTTTGCTTGCCATCAGCTCTTCATAAATCATGCGTGCGACACCGCGATAGAGATAGATGCTGCCATTCAGCAGTTCGACTTCCAACTGACTCGTTTCTGCATCGTACCCGACCGAAAATAGCTCTGTTGATGAAACCCGTTTTCTTTGCAAAATCAATCACTCCCAACGTATCAAGACAGCATCCTCACGATATATCCTCTCAGACGAACGATCGCTATCATTTTGTTATAGAGAGGGATCTATCAGGGTTAAACAGCAGAATATAGTTATCCGTTCATGAATAATCAGTAAATGCTCACAGATTTCTGCAAGTAAACAGAAATCGCGCTCAGGATGCACAGCCAGCAGGTTCCTGAGCGCGGTTCTCCGCTAAATCAGCGGCACCTCATTACACATGGAGGTGTTGGGCGTGGAAGCGCAAATGGTCTTCAATAAACGTGGCGATGAAGAAATAGCTGTGGTCATAACCGGATTGTGTGCGTAACGTCAGCGGCCACGCGTGCTGATTCGCCAGCTCTTCCAGCTTCGCTGGTTGCAGTTGATCGGGAAGAAACTGATCGCAATCGCCCTGATCGACCAGTATCGGCAGCTTTTCCCGGCTGTTAGCCAGCAGATGACAGCTGTCGTACTGTAACCACTGGCTTTCATCCTCCCCCAGATAAGCGGTAAACGCCTTACGTCCCCACGGAACCTGACAGGGGTTCACGATCGGCGCAAAGGCGGAGGCGGACTGGTATTTTCCCGGATTACGTAATGCCAGCATCAGCGCGCCGTGGCCGCCCATTGAGTGCCCGCTGATGGACTGGCGGGCACTCACCTTAAAATGACGTTGAACCAGCGCCGGCAGTTCGGTGCTGATGTAGTCATACATCCGGTAGTGCGCCGCCCAGGGTTCCTGCGTGGCATTCACATAGAACCCGGCGCCCTGACCCAGATCGTAGCCGGCATCGTCTGCGACCCCTTCGCCGCGCGGGCTGGTATCCGGCATAACCAATACGATCCCCAGTTCGGAAGCTGTGCGCTGTGCCCCAGCTTTGGTCGTGAAATTTTCGTCATTGCAGGTTAATCCGGATAGCCAGTAAAGCACGGGCGGCGGCGTATCATCCTGTGTTGGCGGCAAATAAATGCTGAACGTCATCGCCGCGTTCAGCGTGTCCGACAGATGGCGGTAGCGCTGCTGCCAGCCGCCAAATATCCGGTGTTCTTCCAGCAGTTCCAGTGATGGGATCATCGCTGTACAGCCTCCTTTTTATTTATGCAGGTAACGCCATTAGCTGAAATGAATGACGGTGCGAATCGATTTACCTTCATGCATTAAATCGAATGCGGTGTTGATGTCCTCCAGCCCCATCGTGTGGGTGATGAAATCATTCAGCGGGAATTCACCTTTCAGGTAACGATCGACAAGGCTCGGCAGTTGGCTACGGCCTTTTACCCCACCGAAAGCCGAGCCGCGCCAGACGCGTCCGGTCACCAGTTGGAACGGACGGGTCGAAATCTCTTCCCCCGCGCCTGCCACGCCGATAATGATGGATTCTCCCCAGCCCTTGTGGCAGCACTCTAACGCAGAACGCATGACGTTAACGTTACCGATACACTCGAAGGAGAAGTCTACGCCGCCGTCGGTCAGTTCAACGATGACGTCCTGAATCGGCTTATCATAATCTTTCGGGTTGATCAGATCGGTCGCCCCCAGCTTGCGTGCCAGTTCGAATTTACTGGTGTTGATATCAATACCGATGATACGGCCCGCACCGGCCATCTGCGCGCCGATAATGGCAGACAAACCAATGCCGCCGAGCCCGAAAATGGCAACCGTATCGCCCGCTTTGACCTTGGCGGTATTCAGCACTGCGCCCATACCGGTAGTGACGCCGCATCCCAGCAGGCAAACTTCTTCCAGCGGCGCTTCTTTATTCACTTTCGCCAGCGAAATTTCAGGGACGACGGTGTGCTCCGCGAAGGTAGAGGTTCCCATGTAGTGAAAAATCGGCTGTCCGTTTTTGGAGAAGCGGGTCGTCCCGTCCGGCATCAGGCCCTTGCCCTGCGTCGTACGGATCGCCTGACACAGGTTTGTTTTGCCGGAACGACAGAATTTGCACTCGCCGCATTCCGGGGTGTAAAGCGGAATGACGTGATCGCCCACGGCGACGCTGGTCACGCCTTCGCCAACGGCTTCAACAATCCCGCCGCCTTCATGCCCTAATATGGCGGGGAATACGCCTTCAGGATCTTTCCCCGACAGCGTGTAGGCGTCCGTGTGGCATACGCCGGTTGCAACGATACGGACCAGAACTTCGCCTTTTTGCGGCGGCATCAGATCCACTTCTTCAATGGATAGCGGCTGGTTGGGGCCCCAGGCGATGGCTGCACGGGTTTTAATCATTTGCATGGTGTGGCTCCTAATGGCATGACGTTATGGTTGTTAGTGTAAGGATAGGTCACAGGCATCGACGTAGCTGTCACCGTATCCTGACGATCGGCGTTTACTCCGACCGATCGGATTGTTCAATAATGAGCTTCTTAAGCGCTTCGACATTCGGGCCGAAGGCGTCTCGCCGCCAGATAAGCCAGGTCGTCGTCGTCGCTATATCGGGCGGTAATTCATGTACCTGAACGCGTGCGCTGGCTGGCAGCGATTCAAGGATGGCATAAGGAAGCATGGCCAGCCCTGCGCCGCTGGCGACACAGGCAAGCATGGCATGGTATGAGTGGATCTCCATGATCGTACCGGGCACGACCCCATCCTGTCGGAACCAGTTTTCAAGGCGCTTTCTGTAGGAACAGCTCGGACGGAAGGCGAACAGCGTATCGTGACTGGCATCCCGCGCATCTATGATTGGCGCGTGGGCCGTGTCTGATATCAGCACTAACCGTTCTGTAAAACACGAGCAACCATTCAGCTCATCGTAGACGACAGGGCCATCGACTAACGCGGCGGCCAGCGTTCCCGCTCGCACGCGCTCGATGATTTCCCCTGATGTGCCGGTATTCAGAGACAGCGAAACATTGGGGTAGCGCTGATGGTAAGCCGCTAACAGCGTAGGTAAACGGGTTGCGGCGGTGCTTTCCATTGAACCCAGCGCGAAATTACCTGCGGGTTCTCCGGTGCGCGTCATACTGATGGCTTCCTCGCTGAGCGCCAGAATGCGCTGTGCATAACATAAGAAATTGTGCCCAATCGGAGAGAGGCGCAGGCGCTGTTTTTCACGGATAAACAAATCGGTACCCAACTCCTGCTCCAACTGGCGTAACCGTGTGGTCAGATTTGAGGGCACCCGATGAAGCTGTTCTGCGGCGCGCGCGACTGAACCCATTTCGGCGACGAGACAGAACATGCGGAGCTGAGTTAAATCCATGTCATTCTCTTTTCGTAATTAAGTTGTGTTATTTCATTCATTTTTTGTGAAGTTTAGCGGCAAGCTTTCCGTCTTGCAACCGGCTTGTTTTACCCGGAAGGGCAATTCGCGCTCAATGAGCGAATAAAGCCAGGTGCGAAAAGGAGAAAATAACGCAGGAAATGATGATCAGGATGAATAAATGGGGGGAGTACGAAAAGCAATTAACATGATGGGGGACGAATAAAAAGTGATTACGATCAAATATTACACCGACTTCAGACCTATTTTATGCGGACTGCGTGGTCATGGGAAATTTAACTCGCCCGGTATCCAGCGATTATTAGGCTGAGGTATCGTCATAAGAATATTCACAGAAAAAAGCAGGATTGCCGGTGTTAGCGCCGGGAATTAAATCGCTAATCAGAATAACCGGTTGGTTATAAAGATAAATAAATGTAGTCAATGGATAGTTAAATAGAATCAAAAGCTATAACTTTAATCGTCTTTATTTATGAAATGACGTAAAGCGCTTGCCAGACATGCCGATAAAGATAATGGGTGTAAGGAATACCTTATCGTTAATGTAAGGAATTGTATTTTTTTGTCATTAAAAGAAAGTGATTTATCGCTCATGAGCGCATCAACGCTTAATCATGTGACAGAGCACCAGGCGAATTTTAATTAATAATGCGCGGCGATGTAGTCGAAGGCGCAGAGAAAAATCGCTGTATCATTAATAGGAGTTTATTGTGAATTTTTTAAAAAATATCACCATCAGGGCAATGCTTTTAACAATATTGGGTATGTTCCTGATTTTGTGGGGCGGGGCATCTTTCTTTACGGCGAATTCATTAAGTAGCATGACGACGTTATTGGAATCGGCCGAGACGCAGCGTAAAAACGTTGAGATGCTGGTAAAAGGAAACGATCAGTATTTTCGCACGGTGACTCGCTTATTGCGTTCGATGGATTTTCAGGAAACCGGTGAAGTCGCCGAAGCCGAAAAGGTATTTACGGCCGCGACAGAGGCCTTTGAAAATACATCTCAGCAGTTGGCTGCGTTCAAAGCCGCCAGCCATGCCGGCGTTAATCAAGATACCGCGGACAATATGATTGCCGCGTGGACTCAACTGCTGGATAACGGCCTGACGCCGATGTTGAACGCCGCGCGTGACAATCGTCAGGATGAATTTCGCCAGCTTTTTCGCAAAACCTACCCGCCGTTGAGCGTGGCGTTTGGCAGCAATATGGAGAAATACCAAACGGCGATACTGTCGACGTCGGATTCCTCAATGAGCGAGGTCTATCATTTGGTCGAGTGGAGCAATTATATTCTGCTCGGGGCGGCGATTCTGGGGTTGATCATCCTCGTATTGACGGATCGCTATCTGGTTTTCTATCTGGTTAAGCCATTGAATATGCTCAAAGGATACTTTCATGTTCTGGCGGCCGGACAGCTTAATCATCCTCTGGAAGAGTTTGGTCGTAACTGTGTCGGGCAACTGATTCCTTACCTGAAAGAAATGCAGAGAAGTCTGGTGAATACGGTCTCCGTTATTCGCGACAGCTCTGCCTCGATTTATCAGGGTGCGAGTGAAATTAAAAGTGGCAACAACGACTTATCCGCGCGCACCGAGCAACAGGCCGCCGCACTGGAGCAGACTGCCGCCAGTATGGAGGAACTGAGTGCGACGGTAAAACAGAACGCCGATAATGTTCATCAGGCGACGAAGCTGGCGCAAGACGCTTCCGTCGCCGCGAAGAAAGGGGGAGATGTAACCTCCGATGTGATGTCGACGATGGCGAGTATCACGACCAGCTCGAAAAAAATCGCAGACATCACCAGCGTTATCAACGGTATTGCTTTCCAGACCAATATCCTGGCGCTGAATGCGGCGGTGGAAGCGGCCAGAGCCGGTGAACAAGGCCGCGGGTTTGCCGTTGTTGCTGGTGAAGTCCGGAATCTGGCGCAGCGCAGCGCCAGTGCGGCGAAAGAGATTGAGGGGCTGATCGCCGAATCGGTCGAACGCGTGAATATGGGATCGAATCAGGTTACCCAAACCGGAGAGGCGATGGATTCCATCATTTCTGCCATTACCCGCGTGAACGACCTGATGGGGGAAATTGCCTCGGCGTCGGATGAACAGAGCCGCGGCATTACCCAGATTGGTCAGGCGGTGACCGAGATGGATGGCGTCACGCAACAGAACGCTGCGCTGGTGCAGGAATCCGCGGCGGCTGCCGCATCATTGGAAGATCAGGCGCGCCAGTTAACCGAAGCGGTGGCCGTGTTCCAATTGTCGGCAGCGGAAGCGCAGCATCGCCACCCGTCGCCGCTGGCGGCAAAAGCGCCTGCGGCGGAAAAACCGATGCTATTAGGCGCGGCGGGCAGTAAAAAAGGAAGTACGAACGATAATTGGGAAAAGTTCTGATGACGATGCGGTAGGCGGTTCCCGTCTGCCGTTGATGGCGTGTTCGTACGTGATTTATCCTTCAAAGCACCGGGCTACCCCGGTGCTTTCTTTTTACGCCATCGTCAAAAGGCGCGGATATTGCTTTGGCATAATGTCACGGTGCGGTTGATAAGGGCGGGGTATGGCAAGCGCATGTTTTCCCTGTTTTGTTTCAGGAGGGTTGATATCCGTCAACGCACTGGGGGAATCTCTTCTTGCTGATAACCTGAATCTATTTCAACAATCATGACGTACAATCACTGGATAATCGCTACTCAGTCAACTAGAGTGTTGACGGCGCAATGGTCTGACGAACGCCGTGATAGCGCGATAGGTATGGTTACACCTGCAGGAGAATAATAAATGTCATCACTAAGTAAAGAAGCCGTTATGGTGCATGAAGCGTTGCTGGCGCGAGGTTTGGAAACGCCGCTGCGCGGGGCGCTGTTGGAACGGGATATGCGTAAGCAACGTATCAGCGAACATATGACGGAAATCATGAAGTTGCTGAGCCTCGACTTGAGCGATGACAGCCTGGCTGAAACGCCGACCCGCATTGCAAAAATGTATGTCGATGAAATCTTCTCCGGTCTGGACTATGCCAATTTTCCCAAAATCACCATCATTGAAAATAAAATGAAGGTTGATGAAATGGTTACCGTAAGGGATATCACGTTGACCAGCACCTGCGAACACCATTTCGTGACGATCGATGGGAAAGCCACGGTGGCGTATATTCCGAAAGATGGCGTTATTGGGCTGTCGAAACTCAATCGTATCGTGCAGTTTTTCTCCCAGCGCCCTCAGGTGCAGGAGCGTTTAACGCAGCAGATTCTGGTCGCGCTGCAAACGCTGTTGGGCACGAATAACGTGGCGGTTTCGATTGATGCGGTGCACTACTGCGTCAAAGCGCGCGGCATTCGTGATGCGACCAGCGCCACGACGACGACATCGCTTGGGGGATTGTTTAAGTCCAGCCAGAATACGCGTCAGGAATTTCTGCGCGCGGTACGCCACCACAACTGAGTTTTCGCCTATTGACGATGATAAATCCCGCGTGTTTTGTCATCGTCAATCGGGTAAGTTTCTTCGCTTTTTCCTCGCCAGTGCATACAATCGCAACTTCGACGATATTGAAAATATAATTTGTATGCCTCCTCACATTACTCCGTCATCTTATGCGCCGTCTGCGCGGATCGTTACGCTGGATTTTGCACGTGGTATCGCCATCTTGGGGATCTTACTGCTGAATATCACGGCATTCGGCTTACCGCACGCGGCATATCTGAATCCTGCATGGTGGGGGAAACCCACGTTAGCGGATGCGTTGACATGGGCGGTGATAGATTTATTCGCGCAGGCGAAATTTCTCACGCTATTCTCGGTTCTTTTTGGCGCAGGGCTACAGCTGTTACTGCCTCGCGGGACGCGTTGGGTACATGCGCGTCTGTTCTGGTTAATGATTATCGGGCTCATTCACGCTATTTTTCTCTGGGATGGCGACATCCTGCTGGATTATGCGCTGATTGGACTGGTGTGCTACGGCATGATTCGCCACGCGCAGGATAGCCGGATGCTCATGCGGATGGGCGTGGTGTTATATCTGGTGGGCATCGGCGTGCTGTTTATATTGAGCCAGATTTTGGATTTGCAGCCGGGGCGCTTCTGGCAGCCGGGTAGCGCTGATGTCACCGCGGAAATATTCTGGCGGACGTCTGGCGGCGTTGAAGCGTGGGGAACCCGTGTCATGCTGTTAACGGAAAGCCTGTTGTCACTGGGTGTGCAGTATGGCTGGCTGCTGGCGGGATCGATGTTGCTGGGTGCCGGTTTGATGCGCAACGGCTGGCTGAAAGGTGAATTCAGCGTCAAACACTATCGCAGGGTGGCGCTGTGGCTGATCCCTTTGGGGATGCTGATTAACAGTATAGGCATTGTCGGGCAGTGGCTGGTGGACTGGGAATATCGTTGGAGCGGATTATTATTGCAGATTCCGCGAGAGCTGAGTTCGCCCTTGCAGGCGATGGGCTATCTGGCGCTGTGCTATGGTTTCTGGTCAACGCTGTGCCAATGGCGCATCACGTACTGGATCACGGATATCGGGCGTATGGCGTTAACCAACTATTTGCTGCAAACGCTGATTGGCGTGCTGTTGTTTAACCAGCTTGGCCTGTTCATGGCTTTCAGCCGCCTGCAACTGCTGGCGTGGGTGCCTGTTATCTGGATCGTGAATCTGGTCTTTTCCCACTACTGGTTACGTCGTTTCCGTCAGGGGCCGCTCGAATGGGTGTGGCGCCAGCTTACCCACGCGGTCGGGAAATCGGCATAGACTGGTCTATGGCGCGTTTTTCCTCTCCTGTGGCGCGGGTTCGGCTTCTGCTTTCGTCTGACTCTGATGCCGGAGAGGCGACGGGATAACCTGTTCCGGCGGGACGGCAGGGTAGTCCGGCGCGTTTTCCGGAATTTTGTGCTCTGCCGGAATGGGCACCTGAGGTCCTAAAAAGCGCGGTTCGCGCTTCAGAATATACAGATCGAACAGCGCGCTGAGACGAGCGCCGAATTCACGTACCCGCACGGTCAACATATCTTTAGGTGACGGCACCGCATAACACTGCGCCTGAATGCCGAGGTGCAACGCGATAAACAAGGCTCGCTCACAGTGAAAACGCTGGGTGATAATGGTGAAATCGTTGGTATCAAAAACTTTACGCGTTCTGACGATGGAGTCGAGGGTACGGAAGCCCGCATAGTCCAATACGATATCCGACGGAGACACGCCCGCCGCAATCAGGTCGCGGCGCATAGTCATGGGTTCGTTATAGCTCTGCAACGCATTATCGCCGCTTAAGAGCAGATAGCTGACCTTGTTGCTGTTATAAGCATTGAGCGTTCCCTGCATTCGAAACAGATAATACTGGTTGAGTACGCCGGTACGGTAATACTTCGCCGTGCCCAGCACGACGCCGACCTGACGTTTCGGTAAGGTTTGAAGCTCGTCGTAGATAAACGGGGCTGTTTTCCAACTGATCCAGCGATCGAGGGCAAAAGCAGAGAGCAGCAGCAGACCAATGAGGGCTAACAAACCGAATGTCAGGCGTTTCCACATGCTGATGCCCCGGATAAGGCTGTAGGATTAATCATGCCTCAAGGCTACTTTACCTGACAGGGGGACGCAAGACACGGGCGAAGAACGAAGGGCTTATTGGTTGAATTTACAGCATTCAGGGCGAAACGAGGCGAAAATAAAACGCCAGCCTTTCGGGAAGAAAAGCTGGCGTAGCGGAAGGATTAAACCCGGTGTCCCCACAAATCGTATTCGTCCGCGTGCTCGATTTTGACTTTGACGATATCACCGACTTTCACGCCAGTTTCACCATTCAGATAAACCGCGCCGTCGATTTCAGGCGCATCGGCCATGCTGCGGCCAATCGCGCCTTCTTCGTCGATTTCATCGATCAGCACCAGCACTTCACGGCCAATTTTATCCTGTAAACGCTGGGTGGAAATCGCCTGCTGAAGCTGCATAAAGCGGTGGAAACGTTCTTCTTTAACCTCTTCCGGCACCTGATCCGGTAATGCATTTGCCGCAGCACCGTCGACCGGGCTGAATTTAAAACAGCCCACGCGGTCGAGTTTGGCTTCCTTCAGGAAGTCGAGCAGCATTTGGAAATCTTCTTCCGTTTCGCCGGGGAAACCGACAATAAAGGTCGAACGCAGCGTTAAGTCCGGGCAAATTTCGCGCCAGCGCTTAATACGCTCCAGCGTTCTTTCGACCGCGCCTGGGCGCTTCATCAGCTTGAGGATCTTCGGGCTGGCGTGCTGGAGCGGGATGTCCAGATAAGGCAGAATTTTGCCTTCCGCCATTAATGGAATCACATCGTCTACGTGCGGATAAGGGTAGACATAGTGCAGGCGCACCCACACGCCCAGTGACGCCAGTTGCTCGCACAGGCTGACCATGCTGGTTTTGACCGGCTGACCGTTCCAGAACCCGGTACGATGCTTCACATCCACGCCGTAGGCTGAGGTATCCTGAGAAATCACCAGCAGCTCTTTTACGCCGGCATCCACCAGACGTTTTGCTTCATCCAGCACCGAACCGATCGGGCGGCTATCCAGATCGCCGCGCATGGACGGGATGATGCAGAAGGTACAGCGGTGATTACAGCCTTCTGAGATTTTCAGGTAAGCATAATGGCGCGGCGTGAGCTTCACACCTTGCTCGGGCACCAGACTGGTAAACGGGTTGTGCGTCGGTTTAGGAACGTACTGATGTACGTGCGACAGCACCTGTTCGTAACTGTGCGGACCGGTAATTTCCAGCACTTTAGGGTGCACTTCGCGTATTTGGTTTTCTTTGGCGCCCAGACAGCCCGTCACGATGACTTTTCCGTTCTCGTTCAGCGCTTCGCCAATGGCTTCCAGCGACTCTTGTACGGCGCTGTCAATAAAACCACAGGTATTGACGATCACCAGTTCAGCATCGTCATAGCGTGGGACGACCTGGTAACCTTCAGTACGCAATTCGGTCAGAATCCTCTCGGAGTCGACGAGGTTTTTCGGGCAGCCGAGGGAAACAAAGCCGATACGTGGTTGTTGCATATTATTCGCTCACAAAATCAACAGAAAATAAAAACCGGAGGATTCTACACCATAGTTGATTATCCTTATAGTCGGTGGTGTAAAACTCCGCACTTTATCGCGGTGGCGAGGGGGTTTTCAGAAATTAAACCTGTAGACGGTCAGCCGTCTCTCAAACTCAGGGAGTTACTTTGCCGAGCTTGAGGTTAGTTGCAGGCCCGAATGGATCGGGCAAGACGACGTTGACTAAAGAATTGAGCGAAGAGTCGTTTGATAACGTGCAGCCTATGTGGTTATACAAAAATGTGATGACATCGTGGGATAAAAACAAAATCAGGCTGATTCATCCGAGATAATCTGACTTATTCATTTTCGCCGCTTTAACCTCTGGTTTCTCTGAATTTCTTCAATAAATGTAAACCTTGCCCCGTTTTTTTGCACAAGCATCGCCTGCCGCCTAAATTTACAGGACTTTTGTCGGATGGAGACAACGTTATGTTCTGTTGCCTGATGCCCCGTAATTCTGCTTCATACACCGTGCTACGACGATTTTCCGCTGCGTCACGTTGGCTGCTGCTTAGCGCCACGTTACTGTTTTCCGGCCAGTTATGGGCGGCGGAACCGAGGGTGACGGAACTGCAAGATAAGCTGGATCACCCGTGGTCATTAGCGTTTTTGCCGCAGGATCAGGGGATTCTGATTACGGAGCGTGCCGGGAACTTACGCGTATGGAAAGCGGGACGCGGTCTGTCCGCGCCGATAACTGGCGTGCCGGAGGTGTTTGCGAAGTCACAGGGCGGGCTGCTGGAGGTCGCGCTATCGCCGGATTTCGCCCAGAATCGACGCGTCTACCTGAGCTTTGCGGAAGAAGGGAGCGAAGGGAAAGCGGGAACCGCTGTTGGCTATGGCAAACTCTCCGCAGATAACCAACGGCTAGAGGATTTCACCGTTTTCTTCCGTCAGGAGCCGAAACTGTCTACGGGCAACCATTTCGGCGGCAAGCTGGCCTTTGATCGACAATGGCATCTGTTTATCGCATTGGGCGAAAATAACGAACGTCCGACCGCTCAGGATCTGGATAAGTTACAGGGTAAAATTGTTCGCCTGACGGCGGACGGCAAGGTGCCGCCCGATAATCCGTTTGTGAATACGCCTAACGCGCGGCCGGAAATCTGGTCTTATGGGCACCGCAACCCACAGGGGCTGGCGATTAATCCGTGGTCCGGCGTATTGTGGGAAAACGAACATGGCCCGAAAGGCGGTGATGAAATCAACATCCCTAAAGCGGGGGAAAATTACGGCTGGCCGATTGCTACGCATGGGATTAACTATTCCGGGCTGAAGATCCCAGAAGCGAAAGGAAAGACGGTCGCCGGTATGGCGGATCCTGATTTTTACTGGGAAAAATCGCCGGGAATCAGCGGTATGGCTTTCTATGACAGCGATCGTTTTCCACAGTGGAAAAATTCGGTCTTTATCGGCGCGCTGGCGGAAAAGAACCTGATTCGCCTGACGCTCGATGGCGATAAGGTGGTGTCACAGCAGCGCTTGCTGGGCGATCGTGGTGAACGCATCCGCGACGTTAGGCTGGGGCCGGACGGCTACCTCTATTTGCTGACCGATCACGACAATGGCAAATTGCTGAAAGTCGGACTGGAGTGAAAACTCAGGCACCTTATGGTGCCTGTTTCACTTAAGACAGCGGGATCATGACATGCTTCTGGTAAGCCGGTCGGTCGGTAAGTTGCTGATACCAGCGTTCCAGATGTGGGTGTGGTTGTCGCTCAATCGGCATATTCAGCCAGCCGTAAATAATACACCCTAACGGAATATCGCCGACGCCGAACTGTTCGCCGGATAGCCACGGCTGCGTAGCCAAGACCGCATCGACAATATCGAACAGACGTTCGCATTCAGCGATGCCTCTTTGTACCAACGCCATATCACGTTTTTCCGGCGCGACGCGCACCATATTAATGAACACCGGTCCGAAAGAAACCGCAAGGGAGGCTGCCCAGTCCATCCACTTTTCGGCACTCGCGCGTTTACCTGCGTCGGCGAAATAGAGCGTATCCTGACCATACTGCGCGGCCAGATAGCGCACGATGGTATTGGATTCCCACAGCACCAGTTCGTCGTCCTGCAAACAGGGAATGAGGCCGTTAGGATTCATCGCCAGATAATCGGCGTCATGGTTACGGCCGAATTGCCCGCCTGCCGCAATATGCTGATAAGGCAGTGCCAGCTCTTCGGCGCACCACAGGACTTTCTTTACGTTGGTCGAGTTATCACGACCCCAAATCGTTATCATAGTAACCTCTTTCTGCATGAGTAATATTCAGATGTTTGCGACAGTCGATGTGAAATAATGATATGCCTTTTTAGTCTTTATGATTTAACTTGTCATTCTTAATAATGACAGCAAGTTACATTCAGACAGGAAAGTTACGCAATGAAATTGACGCATTCTGTTCGCGCCGCGCTGGGCATCACGCTGCTCGCCGCCGGTATGCAACTGGCTATGGCCGGCGATCCGCAAACTATCACGTTTGGCGTGGCGCCGGGGCCGTATGGCGATATGGTGAATTTGGCGATCAAACCTGAGCTGGCGAAGAAAGGCTATAAGGTCGTTGTACGTGAATTCAGCGACTACGTTCAGCCCAATCTGGCGCTGGCTAACGGCAGCATTGATGCCAACCTTTTTCAACATTCGCTGTATCTGGAAAAGTTTGCCGCCGATAAAGGATTAAAAATATCCCCTCTGATTATCGTTCCAACGGCCAGCATGGGACTCTACTCGAAGAAGATAAAATCCCTGGATGAGTTGAAAAAAGGGGACGTGGTAACGCTGTCTAACGATGCGACCAATCTGGCGCGCGGCCTGCGTTTCCTGCAAGCAATGGGGCTGATTACGATCAAGGCTGATATCGATCCGACCAAGGCTTCAGAAAAGGATATCCTGGAAAACCCGCGCGGGCTGGTCTTCAAACCCATGGAAGCGGCGCAACTGCCGCGCACGCTGGATAGCGTGACGGCATCGCTGGTAAACGGTAATTTCGCGCTGGCCTCCGGCCTGAAACTGTCATCGGCCATCAAGCTGGAAACGCTGGATGAAAATCTGAAGAATGTGATTGCCGTGCGTACCGCCGATCTGGACAAGCCATTTGTTAAAGATACGAAGGCGGTTGTGGAATCGCCCGCGTATGCCGCGGTGATAAACGATCCGGCATTGATGTACAGCCAGTTCCAGAAACCCGAGTGGATGCAAGCGAAAATGCCGGCGCCCGCACAGTAAAGTTCAGATTACACCAATAGCATCTGGCCGGTCTATGACCGGCTTTCTTCTTTCCGCCAAGGCCAGGAGTTTGCGGATAATGATCCAGTTAGAAGAGGTGAGCGTTGATTTTCCGCAGGGGAAACAACCGGGAAACCGCGCGGTAGACAACGTGTCGTTGCACATCAGGCGCGGGGAGGTTTATGGGATTGTCGGGACCAGCGGCGCGGGGAAAAGTACGCTGCTGCGGACCATTAATCTCTTGCAGAGGCCGACGGCGGGCCGTGTGCGCGTTAATGGCGTGCTTATCAGCGAACTGAGGGGGCTGCCGCTACGGGAACAGCGGCAAAAGATCGGTATGATCTTCCAGCATTTCAATCTGATGCAAACGCGGACCGTGGCGGAAAACGTGGCCTTCAGTCTGAAAGCCGCCGGGAAATCCAGTGCCGAGATCGCCGCGCGCGTGCCGGAGATCCTGAATCTGGTGGGGCTGACGGATAAAGCGTCATCCTACCCGGCGCAGCTTAGCGGCGGACAGAAGCAGCGCGTGGGCATTGCGCGGGCCATTGCCAACGATCCGGAAGTCTTGTTGTGCGACGAGCCGACCTCGGCGCTCGATCTGGAAACGTCAGCGGCCATTCTGGCGCTTCTCAAAGAGATTAACGATAAGCTGGGCATCACCATCGTGCTGATTTCTCATGAGATGAGCGTGATCAAGACGGTGTGCGACCGGGTTGCGGTGATGACGGGCGGCAAGGTGGTAGAAGAGGGGGATGTCTTCGATATTTTCGCGACGCCGCAGCACGCATTTACCCGGCAACTGGTCGCCCATACGCTCGATCTCGCCTTGCCGCCTCGTTTGCAGGAGGATTTACAAGGCACCTTGTTGAAAATTTTGTTTGTCGGCGAATCGGCGGAACAGCCGGTGCTCTCGGATGTGGCGACGCGTTTCGGCGTCTCCGTCAACATTCTGCATGGCAAAATCGAATACATCGGTAGCCGTGCGCTAGGGATCCTCGTGGCGCTGTTGACTCATCCCTCCGATCCCGGAAAGGTGACGGAAGCGGTGGCGCACATTCAGGTAAGAACCGCAAACGTGGAGGTGCTGCATGGCTGATTTATGGATCGATCTGGTTGCCGCATTCGGGGAAACCTTCCAGATGGTAGGCATCTCTACGCTGTTTGCGATCATCGGTGGTTTACCGCTGGGGCTGTTGATTTATGTTACGGACAGGAACCTGTTCTGGCAAAACCGTACCGTATATCTGTGCAGCACGGTGTTGGTGAATATCATCCGCTCTATTCCCTTCGTGATTTTGCTGGTGCTGCTTCTGCCGCTGACGCAGCTTCTACTGGGTAACACCATTGGCCCTGTGGCCGCGGCGGTGCCGATGTCGGTTGCGGCGATCGCATTTTACGCCCGTCTGGTGGATAGCGCGCTGCGTGAAATCGACCCCGGTATCGTGGAGGCTGCCGAAGCGTTCGGCGCCAGTCCGATGCGCATCATTGGTACGGTTCTGCTGCCGGAGGCGAAAGCAGGATTACTGCGCGGCCTGACGATTACGCTGGTGAGCCTCATTGGCTATTCGGCGATGGCTGGGATTGTCGGCGGCGGCGGCGTGGGGGATTTAGCGATCCGCTTCGGCTATTACCGTTACGAAACCAACGTGATGATCATCACCGTGATTGCGCTGGTGATTCTGGTGCAGGTCGTACAAACGCTGGGCGACTGGCTGTCAAAACGTGCGGACAAACGCGAACGACGCTAGCGTGACAGGTGATGCTCAGGCACAAGGAGGCGAATGCGACTTGCTTGTGCCTGCCCGCACTTTCCTTATCGTTGCTGTGTACGGCTGGCCTTTTCAGAAACGCACCGTTTCAGCTAAGCCTTTTTTCTATCTGGTTTTTTTAGACGTTTTCATATCTTTGACTATCTTTACAGACAGGCCGGTTTTCTTACCGGAGATGAAGCGTTACCTTTGGGTATTGCCAATGTTTGCAAAAAATATTGAAAATTAAGTATTTTTAACAACGTATGGATATTGCGGCGATCTCATGAAAACAACTCCTTTCCAGACCAGACTCACGTCTTTTTCCATCGGTGCGTTACTGCTTATTGGCCTGGCCCCTGTCGCCAATGCAGAACAGGCGCCATCTGTGCCGCAGATTAGCGCTAAGGCCTTTATTCTGATGGATTACCACAGCGGTAAGGTGCTGGCGGAGAGCAATGCCGATGAACGTCTTGACCCTGCCAGCCTGACCAAAATCATGGCGAGCTACGTAATTGGGCAAGCCATTAAATCCGGTAAAATTCACCCGACCGACGAAGTCACGGTCGGGAAAGATGCCTGGGCAACGGGTAACCCGGTGCTACGCGGCTCGTCTTTGATGTTTCTTAAACCCGGTGACCGCATTCCGGTTTCCGAGTTAAATAAAGGCATTGTTATTCAGTCAGGCAATGATGCCAGCATTGCGCTGGCGGATTACGTCGCGGGCAGTCAGGACGCCTTTGTCAGCCTGATGAATAAATATGTGAAGGCGCTTGGCCTGACGAACACGCATTTCCTGACCGTGCACGGCCTTGATGCGCCAGGGCAGTACAGCACCGCGCGCGACATGGCGCGATTAGGACAAGCGCTGATCCGGGATGTCCCGGAAGAATACGCCCTGCACAAAGAAAAAGAGTTCACCTTCAATAATATTCGCCAGCGTAACCGTAACCGGCTGTTATGGAGCACCAACCTGAATGTCGACGGCGTGAAAACCGGGCACACCAGTGGCGCAGGGCACAATCTGGTGGCTTCGGCGACGGAAGGTAACATGCGTCTGATTTCCGTGGTGCTGGGGGCGGAGACGGATGCGATTCGTTTTCGCGAAAGTGAAAAGCTGCTCACCTGGGGTTTTCGCTTTTTTGAAACGGTGACGCCAATCAAAGCAGATGCTCCCTTTACGACGCAGCGTGTCTGGTTTGGGACGGCGAAAGAAGCACGTCTTGGCGTGGCGCAGGACGCGGCGTTGACCATTCCGAAAGGGCAGATGAAGAACCTGAAAGCCAGCTTTACGCTGACTCAGCCGCAGCTTTCAGCGCCGCTCACGAAGAATCAGGTGGTGGGTACGATTGATTTTCAACTGGACGGTAAAAGCATCGGACAGCGCCAGTTGGTCGCGATGGATGATATCCCAGAATCCGGTTTCTTTAGCCGTCTTTGGGACACCATCGTGATGAAAGTTCAGCAGTGGTTTGGCGGGCTATTCGGTTAATTCTTCGCGAGGATTAACCGAATATGGTGGTCTGAGAAATAACGCAGGTAGCGTTCAGCGGGTGCGCTATCGGTAATGACCGTATCAAACAGCGTCACCGGGCCGATACAGGCGCGTTTGATCTGTCCGAATTTGCTGCTGTCCGCGACAGCGATAATGTGCTGCGCTGAGGCGATCGCGCGTTGTTTCATGCCCAGCTCGGCAAAATTGAAACAGGTAGCGCCGGCGCTAAGTTCGATGCCTGCCGCGGAAATAAAGGCTTTATTCGGGCAAATATTATCCAGTTCACAGCGCTGGCTGAGCGGGGTAAAGATGGCGTTATCGGGATGGTATTCCCCACCGCACAGAACCACAGGGCCTGCTTTTTTTTCCTGTAACGCCAGGAAAGTATTGAGGGAATAGCAAATACCGGTAAAGGCAAGATCGTCAGGGATGGCATCAATGATAAAAGGTGTGGTGGTGCCGCAGTCGAAGAACACGGTATCGTTTGCTTCCACCAGACAGGCCGCGGCGGCACCAATAACCTGTTTCTCCCTGACCTGTTTTGTCTGCTGGTCGGAGACGAAATAGTGGGTGGAACCGTTATTTTTCAGGTCACTGACAACATAGCCGCCCAGCAGCGTGACGGCGGTGGGATCGGCGTTGAGGTCGCGACGGACGGTCATCTCGGATACGCCCAGTAGCTGTGCGGCGTCTTTAAGATGGAGTTTATCGGTTTTTTTTAATGCCTGAACCAGCCTGCCGATTCGTTCGTCGCGCCGTGTTTCCATAGAATTCCCCGCGCCCTGTGGATTGCGCTCTTTGGTTGTTAATAGTTTCCTGCGGCGGCGGTTTCGCCAGAAACGATGGCAACGCCTGAACTGGTGCCGATGCGCGTCGCGCCGGCTTCAATCATACGCTGCGCCGTTTGGCGATCGCGAACCGCGCCGGATGCTTTCACACCCATCTCATTGCCGACAGTACGGCGCATCAGGCGAATGTGCTCTTCGCGGGCGCCGCCCGTGCTGAATCCCGTTGACGTTTTGACGAAAGCGACATCTAACTGACGACACATTTCACACACCAGCACAATTTCTTCGTCATTAAGCAGGCAGGTTTCCAATATTACCTTTAACGGTATAGCGGCGCAAACCTCGCGCACCGCCTGAATATCCGCTTTTACGGCAGCGATATTGCCGCTTTTCAGCCAACCGACATTAATCACCATGTCGATTTCCTGCGCGCCGGCTTCAATAGCGGCTTTCGCTTCAAAAGCCTTGGTGGATGTCAGGCCTGCGCCGAGAGGGAAACCGATAACGGAGCACACTTGTACGTCAGTGCCTTTCAGCTTTTCGGCTGCGAACGGAACATAGCCTGAGTTAACGCACACGGCATAAAAGCGGTGCGCTATCGCTTCATCACACAGTTTGGCGATCTGCTGTTCGGTGGCATTGGCTGCCAGCAATGTGTGGTCGATATAACGAGCGTAATCATACTGTTCGGTTGTCATGACAACTCCTTGATGTGTGGGCGATCCGCCATTCCTCGTGCTGCCGGTGTATTGCACTGAGCGCAGCTTGCGGGATTCAGGGGATAAAGTGAGATACCTTCATTATGACATTCAACGATTTCATTGTCATAAAAATAACAATAAAATTAATTAATGTTATTTTAGTAACAATTTGCGGCGTGACGTATGTGCCGGAACAACGCGTTGAGGACAAAAAGGAAAGGATCGTGCGGCGTAAGTCCGAAAAGAAAACGCCCATCGTTCTTGAACCTGAACGGCGTGAACGACGGGCTCCTCAATAAGGGGAATCAAAGAAAAGCAGTGGCACTTATTCAGACTTTCGCGCCAGCAAAAAGTTCTGGCTTTTCCGGAAAATAATGTCGGTTTTTTACCTGTTCAGCCAGGTAATTCCGGCCAGATGATGACGATCAGCGAACCGGCCAACGTCAACAGCACATTGGCAATGGCATACGTACCGGCATAGCCGAGCGCCGGAATATTACTGCGAGCCGTATCGCTGATGATCTCCATGGCCGGCGCACAGGTGCGCGCGCCCATCATGGCGCCAAACAGAAGCGCACGGTTCATTTTCAGGACATACGCGCCGAACAGAAAGCAAATCACCACGGGAACCAGGCTGACAATTAACCCCGAGGCCAACATCAGGATACCGATTTCCCCCAGACTGCTGTTGATGGTGCTCCCCGCACTCAAGCCAACGCCAGCCATAAAGACCATCAGGCCGAACTCCTTCACCATATTAAGGGCACCTTGTGGAATATAGCCGAAGGTCGGGTGGTTGGCGCGCAGGAACCCCAGCATGATGCCGGCAAACAGCAATCCCGCGGCGTTGCCGATGCCAAAGGTGAAGTTGCTGAACTGGATTGTGATCAGGCCCACCAGTATGCCGATCACGAAAAAGGCGCAGAAGGCCAGCAGGTCGGTGACCTGACTGTGGATGGAAATAAACCCGATTCTGTCGGCAATGCTTTTAACGCGTCGGGCATCGCCGCTGACCTGCAAGACATCGCCTTTATTCAGTACGACGCTATCGTCAATCGGCATTTCTATCTGGCTGCGGACAATCCGGTTAAGGAAACAGCCGTGGTCGGTGAGTTTCAACTGGCTGAGGCGCTTACCGACGGCATTGTGATTTTTCACCACGATCTCTTCCGTCACAATGCGCATATCGAGCAAATCGCGGTCGAATACCTCTTTACCATCACGGAAATTGGAGTTCAGGCGGGAGTGAGAATCGGGATAGCCAACCAATGCGATTTCATCGCCGATTTGTAATACGGCATCGCCATCGGGATTGGCCAGAATACCGTTGCGTCGGATCCGCTCAATGTAGCAACCGGTTTGACGGTAGATCCCCAGCTCGCGCAGATTCTTACCGTCCGCCCAATCCACCAGTTCAGGGCCGACGCGATAGGCGCGGATAACCGGCAGATAGACTTTGCGTTGGCTATCGGCGTCCAGCCCGCGCTCGCGTGCAATTTGCTGTGCGCTGGTGGGGAGATCCTGATGCTGGAGTTTGGGCAGGTAGCGGGCGCCAAAAATAAGGCTGACCAGGCCGATGAGATAGGTCAGCGCATAGCCGAGGCTCAGGTGGTCCTGCTCAATGCTGAGCTGGCTCCCCATACTGACAGTATTACGCAGTGTGTCGCCGGCGCCAACCAACACCGGCGTTGAGGTCATGGCGCCGGCCAGCATCCCCGCCGTCAAGCCGATTCCCCAGCCAAAAAGTTTGCCTAAACCCAGCGCCAGCAGCATCGCGCTGCCGACCATCACCAGCGCCAGCATGAAATAATTCTTTCCGTCGCGAAAGAAGATAGAAAAGAAATTAGGCCCGGCCTCCACGCCCACGCAAAAAATAAATAACATAAAGCCAAGGCTCAGCGCTTCCGTATTAATCGAAAAATGCTGTTGGCCAAGTAATAAAGAAACAACCAAAACGCCAATAGAATTACCCAGTTGTACTGCGCCGAGGCGTAATTTACCCAGACAAAGTCCTAATGAAAGGACCACGAATAACAGCAGAATGTAATTCCCATTTAACAAATCAGCGACGTTTATATTCATGAAGTGCAACTTATTGTTTACTAGTAACTGCTTGATGTTATTGATTATAACGGCTAGATTTAGCCATGAAATGCCGGAACTCCCGAAACAGGATTAATACACATCGAGTCAAAGGGATCGGCCTCGTTTAGTATAAATTATCCAATAAAAATTGTTCAGTGTAATGATTGTTTTAATTTAATCATTGTGGTGTTGCTATTGCTGGAATGCGAAGGATTCGCCGCTCTTTTCTCTGCGGATAATCCATTTTTTCGCATAAATCGTAGCGGAGCCTCATGTGTTGTCATAGCAGGGATTGATAGCCTAAAGACGTCGGGTTGCAGTCAGATAACAGTACCGGGCAGCTAGACGGATGACGAGCACAGCCCATCATCTTTGCCGTACCGCCGTTTGGGTATCGGCTGTTGCAGGTGAGCGGCATATTGAGAGAGGCGATTTATGGCAAGGAATAAAGGTTGGGTAGGCGCGACCTGTTGTTTTTTGTTGTTTGGCGTAGTGTTCCTGAGTCAAAAGATTGATGTCGCGGATTACACTGCGGAAGGCGGTCTACGGGGCGATCCCGGCATGTTGCTCTTTCTGTTGCCCGGTATCATTGCCAGCTTTTTTTCCGCACGCGGTCGCCTGCTTTATCCGCTGTTTGGCGCGTTGGCGGCCATGCCGGTATGTCTGATGCTGCAACTGTGGAACACGCCGGAGCATTCTTTCTGGCAAGAACTGGCCTATGTGATGAGCGCAGTATTCTGGTGTCTGTTGGGTGCCCTGATCGTACAGTGCTTGCTCGGTCTTTATCGACGCTATTTACGCTGAGCGGTTTGCTCTCAACACCCATAAAACAGCGCGACGTTTGCCGCGCCATTGTCTTGCCTGTCGGGTGATTATGACGGGTACAGGTCGAGATGCGCCTTGGCATAGGCTTCAAAATCAGTGCAGCCGCCAATGTGTTTTTCGTCCAGGAAAATTTGCGGTACGGTGTGAACCGGTTTTCCTACCGTCTTGGACAAATCTTCTTTTGTGATGCCTTCCGCGTGAATATCCACGTAGCGGAAACTGAAGTCGTCGCGTTGCGAAGCCAGTTTCTCAGCCAGCTCTTTTGCACGGACACAGTAAGGACAGGCAGGACGCCCGAAAATGACAGCGAACATGTAAAACTCCTTTGTAAAATTAGACCGTGTTCTTAATTCTGGCAATGCCCAGCGTCATCGCTGCGGAAGAGGGGACTCGCGAATAATCTCACGATTAATGACATTGTTGCTATTTAGCTACTATGCCTGTGTTGACTGATGAAAAAAAGGTGTAATTACCTGTTACATTAATTTGCGGCGGCTATCGTTCGCGAAGTCATAGGCAGCTCATGGCAACTGGCCTATAATTCCGCGGTGTTTCAGGCGGTATTATGTTGCTGTGCGCAGGGATGTTTTGGTCTGTGACCCGGAAGGGCAGATCGCCCCGTCGCGGCGCGGAAATAGACTGCCAGCGCGTTTGCCTTCTCTGTCCGCGTCGAGCGGCGATGGGCGCGCGTCGGCAAGCCTGATGACGTGTTTTTTTGACAGAAGGATGCCTAGTGTGACACCAACCATTGATTTACTGCAACGCCACCGTTCTATTCGTGCCTTTACCTCTCAGGCCGTGACCGATGAACAACGCCATGCCATCATTGCCTCTGCACAAAGCGCATCCAGCTCAAGTTTTTTACAATGCAGCACCATTATCCGCATTACCGATCCTACGGTGCGGGAGACGCTGGTTCACTATACCGGTGAACAACGTTATGTGGCGCAGGCTGCGGAGTTTTGGGTTTTCTGTGCTGATTTCCATCGCCATGTGGAGATTTTCCCGCAGGCGGAAACCGGGCTGGCGGAGCAACTGCTGATTGGCTGTGTCGATACCGCCATTATGGCGCAGAATGCGCTGATCGCCGCTGAATCACTTGGATTGGGCGGCGTATTTATCGGCGGGATCCGTAACCGTATTGCGGACGTGACGCAATTGCTGCAATTGCCAAAACGGGTTCTGCCGCTGTTCGGTCTGTGTCTGGGGCACCCGGATGACGAACCGATGTTGAAGCCGCGTATGCCAACGGCCATGATGCTGCATGAAAATGTCTACCACCCGCTTGATCGTGATGTCCTGGCGCAATATGACCAGCAAATGGTGGAGTATTATTTGCAGCGTACCGGCAGCCGTCGCGACAGCTGGAGCGAGCATGTCGAACGGACGCTAAAAAAAGAGCTACGTCCATTCATGCTGGACTATTTGCATCAACAAGGATGGGCGCTACGATAACATCGATAGGCGGTTTATGAAGATAGCCATTCTGTCTCATGATGGATCGTTGTATTCCTGTAAGCGCCTGCGCGAAGCTGCTCAGGCGCGTAAACATAGCGTTGAAATTATCGATCCGCTTTCCTGCTATATGAACATCAATTCGGCGTCGCCGTCGGTGCATTATCGGGGACGGCGTCTGGATAAATTCGATGCGGTAATCCCACGGATCGGTTCAAAGATCACCTTTTACGGCACTGCGGTATTACGTCAGTTTGAAATGTTGGGGAGTTACCCGCTGAATAATTCTGTCGCGGTAATCCGCGCCCGTGACAAACTCCATTCCCTGCAACTGCTTGCCCGTGACGGTATCGATCTGCCGATCACGGGTTTCGCGCATTCGCCGGATGATACCAGCGACCTGATGGCGATGGTCGGCGGGGCGCCACTGGTGGTGAAATTGGTGGAAGGAACGCAAGGGATTGGTGTTGTGCTGGCAGAGACACGTCAGGCAGCGGAAAGCGTCATTGATGCATTTCGCGGATTGAATGCGCATATTCTGGTACAGGAATATGTGCATGAAGCGCAGGGTAGAGATATCCGCTGTCTCGTGATCGGGAATCGGGTTGTCGCGGCCATCGAGCGTCAGGCGAAAGCCGGGGAGTTTCGTTCAAACCTGCATCGTGGCGGTACGGCAAACAAGGTGAACGTGACGCCACAGGAGCGTGCGATTGCCATCAGGGCGGCGAAGACGCTGGGGCTGAATGTCGCGGGCGTGGATATTTTACGGGCCGAACGGGGGCCGTTGGTGATGGAGGTGAATGCTTCACCGGGGCTGGAAGGGATCGAAACCGTCACCGGAATCGACATCGCCGGCATCATGATCGAATTTATTGAACAAAACGCCCGAACGCGCGCCGCAACATCGACAACAATCCGTAAAGGTTAGCTTTCTCAAACGCCTCTTGCGTCGTAATATACGGCGTGGCTTGGTTTTCCCGCGCGGTGGGTTTCAGACCGCCGAGCGGTGAAGCAATGAAAGCGGGCAATGGAACGCTTTTCTCATGGCATCGCAACGCGATATTCCGTAAGCTATGGGACGTTTTGACATCGCTTCTGCGTGAAGGGTGTTCTCTTTTCAACAACACTGTCGTGACGGCGATAGGTATGAGGCTAACATGATGGATTCACTCATCGTCCTGGATTTGACTATGCTACGGCGGTGGCTGGATCAACTGAACATCATCTACTTTGAATGCGATTCCTGTCAGGCGCTCCATCTTCCTCATATGCAAAATTTTGATGGCGTGTTTGATGCGAAAGTGGATTTGGTGGATAACGTGCTCCTGTTTTCCGCGCTGGCCGAAGTAAAGCCCAGTGCGCTGATCCCTCTGGTTGGTGAACTGAGTCAGATCAACGCCAGTTCGTTGACGGTGAAGGCATTTATTGACGTTCAGGATGATAATTTGCCGAAACTGATTGTCTGTCAATCGGTTAGCGTAGCCGCTGGTATGACGTTGGAGCAGCTCAGACATTTTATGCTGCAATCAGAAGAACAAATCTCAATGGTGATCCTTGAGGCAAGCGCTAACAATATGCTGTTTATCGGGGAGGAAGAAGAGGCCTCTGCTGTAAGAACCACGGTCTCTCATCTGCATTGAGGCTATTGCTGCCAACGGCAGCGATAAGTTTTACTCATTTTCTTTTTTTCGCCGTTTATGCTGCTTATTATGCGGTATTGCCAGATATTTCTCTTCGTTTGTTGCTAAATGCCTTCATCACATCGATAAAATGTGCATAAATAATCGTTAAAACCCATTTTTACGTTGAAGTATGGTGCGCACGAAGTTGTGCGGTTATGCTTTATTCCTGTAACAGGCGGACGACTAAACTCAAGCGATGTCCGTGTCTGCCCGACTAAAATACGGTGCATACTCATTCACTGATTTTGCTCGCGGCCGACATGAGCAGGACAAGTTTTGTTGCGGCATGATACACATTGACTCCCACGAATCACCCCTGGTATGGAGGAAGGAACGGATGTTCACCCAACGTAAAAAATGGCTATCGGGTGTTGTTGCCGGCTTGATGATGGCCGCGTCCGTCACCGCATCTGCGGAAGAAAAAACGCTGCACGTTTATAACTGGTCCGACTATATCGCGCCAAACACATTAGTCAATTTCCAGAAAGAAACCGGTATTAAGGTCGTCTATGACGTATTTGATTCCAATGAAGTGTTGGAAGGCAAACTCATGGCGGGCAGTACGGGGTTTGATCTGGTTGTGCCTTCCGCCAGTTTTCTGGAGCGCCAACTCTCCGCTGGCGTCTTTCAACCCATCGACAAAAGCAGGTTACCGAATTACAACAAGCTGGATCCTGAGTTGCTGAAGTTGATTGCACATCACGACCCGGACAACAAATATGCGTTGCCATACCTGTGGGCGACGACCGGTATCGGTTATAACGTCGAGAAAGTCAAAGCTGCGCTGGGGGCCGATGCTCCGGTGGACAGTTGGGATCTGGTGTTGAAGCCGGAGAACCTGGAAAAACTGAAGAGTTGCGGCGTGTCCTTCCTAGATGCTCCGGAAGAGATCTTCGCAACCGTGCTGAATTATCAGGGCAAAGATCCGAACAGTACCAAACCGGGGGATTATACTACCTCCGCGACCGCTCTCCTGCTGAAGCTGCGTCCGAGCATTCGTTATTTTCATTCGTCGCAGTACATCAACGATCTGGCCAATGGCGATATCTGCGTCGCGGTCGGTTGGGCGGGCGATATCATGCAGGCGGGGAACCGGGCAAAAGAAGCGAATAATGGGGTGAATATCCAATACAGCATCCCCAAAGAGGGTGCGCTGGCATTCTTTGATGTCTTTGCGATTCCGAAAGACGCTAAAAATCTTGATGAAGCCTATGCGTTTCTGAATTACCTGATGAAGCCGGAAGTGATGGCGGATATCAGTAACCACGTGTATTACGCCAACGGAAATCTGGCCTCCTTGCCTTTGGTGAATGAAGCGATTCGAAATAACCCTGGCATTTATCCGCCGCCGGATGTCCGTGCCAAGCTCTTTACACTCAAGGTGCAATCGCCTCAGATTGATCGCACACGTACACGGGCATGGACTAAAGTTAAAAGCGGTAAATAGCCTTTCGGATCTGACTCGTTGCCCAGCGTTTGATGGTTGCCGGTGTCGGCAACCTGAAATGGAGGGGTATAAAACGTGGCGCAAACAGGCGGATGAACCGCCTGTTTGCGCGCGATATTGTGTCACAGCGTTGAATGGCGAAACGCCTCATGGCGTCATCAGCGGTGTGGCGTGTTCTGCTTTTGCCGGAGAGCAATGCGAAGTGAATGACGCGATTCCCCGTCCTCAACCCAAACTGCAAAAAGCGGCGACGCCGCTGCTGGAAGTGCGCAACCTGACGAAATCATTCGATGGTCAGGCCGCTGTCGATGATGTCAGCCTGACGATTTATCAAGGCGAAATTTTTGCTCTGCTCGGCGCGTCCGGCTGTGGAAAATCCACTTTGCTGCGTATGCTGGCGGGTTTTGAACACCCCACGCAGGGGCAAATTATGCTGGATGGTCAGGATTTATCTTTGGTGCCGCCTTACCAGCGCCCCATTAATATGATGTTTCAAAGTTATGCGCTCTTTCCACATATGAGCGTGGAAAAGAATATCGCGTTTGGTCTGAAGCAGGACAAGCTGCCGCGGGCGGAAATCAACGATCGCGTGGAAGAGATGCTGTCATTGGTGCATATGCAGGAGTTTGCCAATCGCAAACCGCATCAGCTTTCCGGCGGTCAGCGTCAGCGTGTTGCGCTGGCGCGTAGTCTGGCGAAGCGTCCCAAACTGCTGCTGCTGGACGAACCGATGGGGGCGCTGGATAAGAAGCTGCGCGATCGTATGCAGCTCGAAGTCGTGGATATTCTGGAACGGGTCGGCGTGACCTGCGTGATGGTGACGCACGATCAGGAAGAAGCGATGACGATGGCGGGACGTATAGCCATTATGAATCGCGGTAAATTTGTACAGATTGGCGAGCCGGAAGAGATTTATGAACATCCGAACACGCGTTTTAGCGCGGAGTTTATCGGTTCGGTCAATATGTTCGAAGGGATCTTGCAGGAACGTCAGGACGATGCGTTGATCATGAAAAGCCCCGGGCTGGTACATCCGCTGAAGGTCGATTCGGATGTGTCGGTGGTGGATGGCGTTCCGGTCTACATCGCATTACGTCCCGAGAAAATTATGCTGTGCGAAGACGTTCCGGCTGACGGCTGCAACTTTGCCGTCGGCGAAGTCGTGCATATCGCCTATCTGGGCGACTTGTCGATTTACCACGTCAGGCTCAACAGCGGGCAAATCATCAGCGCCCAGTTACAAAATGCTTATCGCTATCGCAAAGGCACACCGACCTGGGGAGATGAGGTTCGGCTGTGCTGGGATGCCGATAGCTGTGTGGTTCTGACGGTGTAGCGAGGAAGGAGTCATGACTTTATTTTCTGAACATAGCACGGCGGAACCACCGGGCAAGGCCAGACTCTGGATCCGTGTGTTGATGGCGCGCTGGCGTCAACAGCACGGACGTAAACTGATTATCGCGTTGCCCTATCTGTGGCTGCTGCTGCTGTTTATGCTGCCGTTCCTGATCGTGTTCAAAATCAGTCTGGCAGAGATGGCGCGCGCGATCCCGCCCTATACCGATCTGGTGTCGTGGATGGATGACAAGCTGGATATTTCCCTGAATCTGGGGAATTACCTGCACTTGCTGGACGATCCGCTGTATTTCGACGCCTATCTGCAATCCCTTCAGGTTGCTGCGGTGTCGACGCTGTGCTGTCTGCTCATTGGCTACCCGCTGGCCTGGGCGGTGGCGCACAGTAAACCTTCAACGCGTAATATCCTGTTGTTACTGG
Organism: Samsonia erythrinae; assembly: GCF_004342665.1. Taxonomy (GTDB): domain Bacteria; phylum Pseudomonadota; class Gammaproteobacteria; order Enterobacterales; family Enterobacteriaceae; genus Samsonia; species Samsonia erythrinae. The sequence goes on from NZ_SMBY01000001.1 coordinate 749,973, forward strand.
TGATCCTGCCGTCATGGACCTCATTCCTGATCCGTGTGTATGCCTGGATGGGGATCCTGAAAAATAACGGCATCCTGAATAACTTTCTGCTGTGGCTGGGTGTGATTGATGAGCCGTTGATTATTCTGCATACCAATCTGGCGGTTTATATCGGTGTCGTATATTCCTACCTGCCTTTTATGGTGCTACCGATCTATACCGCACTGATGCGGCTGGATTATTCGTTAGTGGAAGCCTCGCTGGATCTGGGCGCGCGGCCGCTGAAAACGTTCTTCAGCGTGATCGTTCCGCTGACCAAAGGCGGGATTATCGCGGGTTCAATGCTGGTGTTTATCCCCGCGGTGGGGGAGTACGTGATCCCAGAGCTGCTCGGCGGGCCGGACAGTATCATGATTGGCCGAATTTTGTGGCAGGAATTCTTCAATAACCGGGACTGGCCGGTGGCCTCTGCCGTCGCGGTAGTCATGCTGCTGCTGCTGATTATGCCGATTATCTGGTTTCACAAACATCAGAATAAAACTGCGGAGGGTGAAGCGTGAATCATTTACCTGTCGTTCGCTCACCGTGGCGTATTGTCATTTTAGTGCTGTGCTTTACGTTCCTTTATGCGCCGATGCTGATGCTGGTGATCTATTCGTTCAATAGCTCTAAGCTGGTGACCGTCTGGGCCGGATGGTCGGCGCGTTGGTACGTCGAACTGTTCCATAATTCGGCGATGATCAGCGCGGTGCTTCTGAGCCTGACGATTGCTGCCGCTTCGGCAACCATGGCCGTGATCCTTGGGACGATCGCGTCCGTCGTGATGGTGCGCTTTGGTCGTTTTCGCGGCGCCAATGGGTTCGCCTTTATGCTGACCGCGCCGCTGGTGATGCCGGATGTCATTACCGGGTTGTCACTGCTGTTGCTCTTCGTTGCATTGGGGCATGCCATCGGCTGGCCTGCGGAGCGAGGCATGCTCACGATCTGGTTGGCGCATGTCACCTTTTGTACGGCGTATGTCACCGTGGTGATCAGCGCTCGCCTGCGTGAACTTGACCGTTCGATTGAGGAAGCGGCTATGGATCTGGGGGCGAACCCGTTCAAGGTCTTCTTCATTATCACCGTGCCGATGATTGCTCCGGCGCTGCTTTCCGGCTGGTTGCTGGCGTTTACGCTGTCGCTCGACGATCTGGTTATCGCCAGTTTCGTGGCGGGGCCGGGCGCGACAACGTTGCCGATGCTGGTGTTCTCCAGCGTCAGAATGGGTGTTAATCCACAAATTAACGCATTGGCTTCTCTGATATTATTGGTCGTCGGTATTATTGGTTTTATCGCCTGGTGGTTTATGGCGAGAGCCGAAAAGCAACGCTATCGCGATATGCAAAAAGCGAGACGCGGCTGATTCGATCTCTCATCGTCATTTGTTCGCCGAGCGAAGATTTCCAGCAACGCCGCCAGTATGGGGGCGTTGCTGTTTTATATATCTGTATTCAGTTTTATATTGTCAGCCAATGTGTAAGCGGATGTCGTATTTCTGGCCGATAACTGGCTGCATAAAGGGAGAGCGTTGAAATTCTGTACATGAAGAAGGATATGACACAACGCAAAGTCTATGCTCCGGTGCCCGTCATGGTTGCAGGGATTGCAATTATTGCTACCCGCCTTTTAGGAATGGTGCTGTTGGTATGGGAGTTGGGACTGAGTGATTTGAGCGGCTGGATTGGCAGCAGTGCGAGGGCCTGGGATTCAACGCTGGTGTTGTTGTTATCTCTGGTTATCGTTGGCGTGGAAATCCGCTGCGGGTTTGCCGTACTGGCGGGGAGTAACCGGGGGCGATGGGGGTATGTGGCCTGTCAGGCCGTCGTGGCGAGTTATCTGCTGCTGGCGTCGCTCAGTGAGTTCATGCCGGCGATATTCCATATTTCAGGAGAGAACAATGCTGCCGTACTGCATCAGCTCCTGCTGCAAAAAATTCCGGATCTGCTGGTGATGGTTTTACTGTTTCTGCCGCGACGCAGTAAACGTTTTTTTCTGCGTCAGAAATAGCGCGTTCGATAGCCCTCCGTCAATCGCGCCGACGCGTCATACGCGGAAAAATCGCAGTGCGGCGCGCGCGGGTGATATAATGCCTCATTCTGTATTTCTTAATAGTCAGACCGTTTATGCATTGTGCCCGCTACAGCACAGGAGCTTGCCGTTCCTGCCAATGGTTGGAAAAAGCCTACCCCCAGCAATTATCTGATAAACAACAACATCTTGAAAATTTACTGCAACCGCACGCCGTCCAACGCTGGTTGCCGGTGCAGGTATCGATGCAGTCGGCGTTTCGTAATAAAGCCAAAATGGTGGTGAGCGGCAGCGTGGAGCGCCCACTGCTGGGGATGTTACAGCGTGATGGTACGGCGGTCGATCTCTGTGACTGTCCACTTTATCCGGCCAGCTTTGCCCCTGTCTTCGCGGTGCTGAAAACGTTTATCGCTCGCGCGGGATTGACGCCTTATCACGTGGCTCGCCGGCGCGGCGAGCTGAAATATCTGCTGTTGACGGAGAGTACGCAGCACGGCACGTTCATGCTGCGTTTTGTCCTGCGTTCGGAAACCAAACTGACGCAGCTACGTGCCGCGTTGCCCTGGTTACAGCAGCGATTGCCGCAGCTTGAGGTGATATCCGCCAACATCCAGCCGGTGCATCAGGCGATTATGGAAGGCAAAACGGAAATTATCCTGAGTGACGCTACCGCGTTAGCCGAGCGGCTTAATCAGGTGCCGCTGTATATCCGCCCGCAAAGTTTTTTCCAGACGAACCCACAGGTGGCCGCCGCGCTGTATGCGACGGCGCGCGACTGGGTCGCAGAGTTGAACATTCGCAGTATGTGGGATCTGTTTTGCGGGGTTGGCGGGTTTGGGCTGCACTGCGCCTCACCCGAAATGCGTTTGACGGGGATCGAAATCAGCGCCGAGGCGATAGCCTGTGCGCGCCGCTCGGCGGATCAACTGGGGTTGACGCAGGTGGCGTTTCAGGCGCTGGATTCAACGCAGTTCGCCACAGGTAATGCGGAAATCCCCGATTTGGTGCTCGTTAACCCGCCGCGTCGCGGTATCGGCAGTGAACTGTGCGCCTACCTGAGCCATATGGCGCCGGACTATATTCTCTACTCCAGTTGTAACGCCGAAAGCATGGCGAAAGATATGACGGAACTGGCGAATTACCGCGCGCTGCGCGTGCAGCTGTTCGACATGTTCCCGCATACCGCGCACTATGAAGTGCTGACGTTATTGAAACGCGCTTGATAAGCGATAACTATATGTAATAAAAAATATCTTGGTGGCAATTTACTACGTTGTTGTATCCATGTTCGAAAGTGTGAACGTTTCGGGCGTGTCAATTCTGGTGCTTTTCTATGATTTCATCACACGTCCGACAAGAAGCGCTCAATTGCCGCAGCTCCTTGACCACTGGCTTTTAGCGTGAATTGCGCTGCTGCGCGGTGCCTTCGGTGATCGTTCCCGCTTTTCGAACCGCCAGTGACGCGTTCCCGAAGCGGCACTGTCTTTCGCGGCGTCCTGCCGCTCACTCGACGGTAACGATCACCTCAGCGCAATTTTTTACGCCTGGACGACAAAAAGCGGCGTTATATGCATGATTTCATACGATATTACACCGCGCAGATGGAACCTTATTGCGGGAACCACTTGTCGTTGATGGTTTTATAAGTGCCGTCAGCTTTGATCGCCTCCAGCGCGTTATTCAATTTTTCCAGCAGTGCTTTATTATCAGGGCGAACGGCGATGCCCAATCCGGTGCCGAAGTATTCCGCGTCAGTCACGTGTTCACCAACCGTCGCCAGTTCAGGGTTCGTCTTAATCCATTCGTTGACGACAGCGGTATCACCGAATACGCCGTCGATACGGCCATTCTTCAGATCCAGTACGGCATTCTGGTAGCTGTCATAAGAAACGGTTTTTATCTCAGGATGCTTGTCGTGCATGTATTTTTGGTGCGTGGTGCCGTTTTCCATCCCGATACGTTTCCCTTTCATCGCGGCAAAGTCGCTGAATTTCCCTTTTTGTGCGATAACCACGGCGGAGTTGGCGTAGTAGGGCTGGGTGAACGCCACCTGCTTGCTGCGCTCGGGCGTAATATCCATGCCGGAAATCACCGCGTCATAGCGGCGGAATTTCAGCGCCGGAATCAGGCTGTCAAACGCCTGATTGGTAAAGGTGCAGGTCGCCTGCATTTGCTGACACAAGGCTTTCGCCAGATCCATATCGAAACCCACGATTTCGTTGTTGGCATCCAGTGATTCAAAAGGCGGGTAGGTAGCTGATGACGCAAAACGGATGGTGTCTGCGGCGGCGGCGCTAAAGGCGAATCCTGCCAGTAATGTGGCGAGCACTAACTTTTTCATGGACCTGCTCCTGTCTGTTTTTTTATTGGGATATGCCGTCATATTTCAGGTTGTATGCGCGTTAGCTGGCGACGCAACACAGCGATATATGTCCCGACTTGCCGTCCGACACTTCACGCTTTGTCATGAAACCCGAATGATTGGGATATTACTGCGCGGAAGGATTCCGGCGGAATGTGATTACTATGTCAGTTATTGAATTTATATGCAATAAAAATGATTTGTTATTCGATTTGCTGTTTTTTTATTACCCTGGCGGGTAATAAAAAAGCAGGCTGGAAAACCTGCTTTTACATGGATAAGCGCCTGAAGGATCAGTGACGACGTTCGAATATCAACGATCGGCTTTCAACCCAGCGCATTAACAGCGTCAGTAACCCATTGACACACAAGTAGATAATTCCTGCCGCGCCAAACACCATCACATCGTAGGTTCTGCCGTACATCAGTTGGCTGTAGCCCATGACTTCCATCAGCGTGATGGTGTAAGCCAGTGAGGTACTCTTAAACACCAGCACCACTTCGTTTGAATAAGAAGAGAGCGCACGTTTAAACGCGAACGGCAGTAAAATACGCAATGTTTGCCGCTGGTTCATGCCCAGTGCGGCACAGGATTGCCACTGGCCGGCGGGAATCGCTTTTACCGCGCCGTAAAACAGTTGTGTCGTATAGGCCGCGCTGTTGAGCGCCAGCGCGACCATGGCGCATAGCCATGGCTGCGAGAGCAGATCCCACAGCCAGGGGATCTGCTGGATCGAGGTAAACTGACCGGGGCCATAGTAAATCAGGAAGATTTGTACCAGCAGCGGCGTGCCGGTAAACAGCGTGATATAGCCCTTCGCCAGCATCGATACGACAGGCGTTTTGAGCGTCAGTACGACGGTCAGCAGCAGCGACAGCGCCAGCGCGACGACGATGGAGACCGCGGTCAGTGTCAGGCTGGTATGCAGGCCTTTTAATAGCTCAGGTAAATAAGCGAGCATCAGGAAGGCCTCCGCTCAAAACGCGTGGTGCGCAGTTCAATGCGTTTCAGCACATATTGACTTAACAGCGTGATCACCAGATAAATGGCCGCGGCAATGACGTACCAGGTAAAGGGTTCCTGTGTCCGCGTGGCGATGCTTTTGGTTTGTAGCATGAGGTCGTTAACGCTAATCAGCGATACCAGCGCGGTGTCCTTCAGCAGCACCAGCCACTGATTGCCCAGCCCCGGCAAGGCGTGACGCCACATCTGCGGTATGATCAGGCGGAAGAAGATTGCGGATTGACGGAGTCCCAGCGCCTGCCCTGATTCCCATTGTCCTTGAGGCACAGCCTTCAGCGCGCCGCGTAACGTTTGGGACGCGTAGGCTGCGTAGAGCAGCGCCAGCGCGATGACGCCACACAGGAACGGGCTGACTTCAAACATGCCGATATCCAGTTTGACCGGGATCTGCACAATGAAGAGATCCAGCGTAAAACCATCTGCCAGCATCATCAGCAGTTGAGAAGAACCAAAATAGATAAACAGCACGACCAGAATTTCCGGCAGGCCGCGCAATATTGTCACCAGTGCGGTGCCCGTCCAGCTAACGGCTTTCCAGCGGACAGTTTCCCAAACGGCGAATAACATCGCCAGCGCCAGCCCAAGCAGCAGCGCACAAACAGCAAGGCCGACGGTCATCCCGGCGGCGCTTGCAAGAGGTTGAAGTTCAATCATTTAGCGTCAGATTATTGCTGGAACCATTTTTTGTAGATGGTCTCATAAGTCCCATCCTGTTTGATTTTATTGAGCGCGTCGTTGAATTTTTTCAACAGCTCGTCATTGTTCTGCCGAACGGCAATCCCTAAACCGATGCCGAAGTAACCTTTATCCGTCACGTTCTGACCAACGGTTGTCAGCGTATCGTTTTGTTTCAGCCATTCGTTGACCACGGCGGTATCACCGAAAACGGCATCCAGACGGCCATTTTTCAGATCCAGCACCGCATTCGGGTAGCTGTCATAAGGCACGGTTTTGATATCGCTATGTTTTTCCATCAGGTACTTCTGATGGGTGGTACCGTTCTGTACGCCGACACGTTTTCCTGTCAGCGCGGCGATATCGGCTACTTTCCCTTTCTGGGCAATAAACTGAGCGGAGTTGTCATAGTAAGGCTGAGTGAATGACACCTGTTGCTGACGTTCAGGCGTAATATCCATTCCCGCGATGATCGCTTCGAAACGACGGAATTTCAGACCGGGGATCAGACTGTCGAAAGCCTGATTGCTGAACGTGCAGTTTGCCTGCATTTCTTTGCATAAAGCATTGGCCAGATCGATATCAAATCCCTGAATCTGGTTATTGGCATCGACAAATTCGAACGGCGGGTAGGAAGCTTCGGTCGCGAAACGGATAGTCTCTGCGGCGTTGGCAGAGGCGGCGCTGGCGGCGAATAAGGCAGCAACGATCAATTTTTTCATTGTCATTTTCCTGATAGTAATCAATGTGATAAATAACCAGTGAATTCAGGGGTCTGCGGATGAGTAAAGTGCGTCGCGTCCCCTTGTTCAACGATGCGGCCGTTTTCCATATAAACCACCCGGCTGGCCGTTTTGCGGGCAAATTCGACTTCATGGGTGACGATCACCTGAGTAATGCCAGTTTGCGACAATTCCCGGATGATATTGACGACCTGCGCGGTGATTTCTGGATCCAGCGCGGCGGTCGGTTCATCAAACAGTAAAACCTGCGGCTCCATCATCAGCGCGCGGGCAATGGCGACGCGCTGTTGCTGCCCGCCAGATAAATGCAGAGGGAAGCGATGGGCAAAATCATTCAGGCGCAGACGCGACAGCAGCTTGTCCGCCCTTGCTCTGGCGACCTCTTTACTCAGTCCCAGCACACGGCAGGGGGCTTCGATGAGATTTTGCACCACGGTCAGATGCGGCCACAAATTGTATTGCTGAAACACCATGCCGACATTCTGACGCAACTCACGGATCGCGCTGTCAGAGGGCACATGTTGAAAATCAAACTGATTGCCGGCGATGGAAAGCTGACCGGAACGCGGCATTTCCAGCAGGTTAAGCACGCGAATCAGCGAGCTTTTTCCCGCGCCGCTGGGACCGAGCAGAACCAGCGTTTCGCCCGCAGGGCAATCGAGGGTGACATCAAAGAGTGCCTGATAGGTGCCGTAGAAACAGTTAATGCCGTTAAGTTGAATACTCATGCGTAAGAATTGAATAGACATTGATGCGGCAAATGTTAACGTCGGCAGAATAGTTATGCAATCACCGTGGGTTAAAATTTGCCAATAAGCGATTTATTGCTTAAATAATAGCACGAAATAACGAATTACGGCCTGACGCACGGTTCTCTCGCTCCCGCATGAGGGGCATTCAGCGTCTGACGGTGAGCGGTCTGGACTGCGGTACGGCTGTATGCGCCTTACGCCATAAACGGCTCCGCGGAGGCGAATATTCGCCGGGAATTGATTTGTTATCACACTATCGCTTACTTTTAACAGGCGACGACGCAATGTCCATTTTGCGTCAATAAACAGCACAGGAGAGAGGGATGCAATTATCCACTACACCAAATCTGGAAGGGTACGCCATTACGGAATATTGCGGCGTTGTGACCGGTGAGGCCATTCTGGGGGCCAACATCTTCCGTGATTTTTTTGCCGGTATCCGTGATGTCGTCGGTGGTCGCTCCGGCGCCTATGAGAAAGAGCTGCGCAAAGCGCGACAAATCGCGTTCAAAGAGTTACAGGAACAGGCTGAAGAGCTCGGCGCAAACGCGGTCGTGGGGATTGATATCGATTACGAAACCGTTGGGAAAGATAGCAGCATGCTGATGGTGACGGTCAGTGGAACCGCGGTGAAAACACGCCGTTGATAGATACGATGACACACCGAAATAACGGATCTGAATGCGCATTGGAGGCGTGATGCTGAAATGGGCAGTCTGCATGGTTTTGGCGCTGTTGTCAGGCTGCCAGTCGTCGCCGTCATTGCAGGCGCAGCATGACTATGTGTTGGAGACCGCGTTGGCGTCACGGGCGCAGGCGCCTCGGATCCGTTTTCTGATCGTTCACTATACCGCGGCAGATTTTACCTCTTCGTTAAATATCTTAACCGATGAGCACGTCAGCGCCCATTACCTTATTCCGGCTCATCCGCCATTAAATAAAGGGAAGCCGCTCGCCTGGCAACTGGTGCCGGAGTCGCAAACCGCCTGGCACGCTGGCGACAGTCGCTGGCGCGGCTTTAGCCAGTTAAACGGCACTTCGATTGGCATTGAACTTGAAAACGCGGGGTATCGGCGCACGCTAACGGGCTATCGTTGGGCGCCGTTCCCTGCGGCGCAAATAGAATTACTGACGATGATCGCCCGTAATGTGGTTGGGCGCTATCAGATTGCTCCGCAGAATGTTCTGGCACACAGCGATGTTGCGCCACTGCGTAAGCAGGATCCTGGCCCGCTGTTCCCGTGGCAGACGCTGGCACAGGCTGGGATTGGCGCCTGGCCGGATGCGCATCGCGTTACGTTTTATCTCAACGGACGACAACCGACGCAACCGGTGGATGAAACCATGCTGCTGGAAAAGCTGGCGCGGTACGGCTATCCGGTACAGGACGCGATGACGACGCGGGAGAAGCGGCAGGTCATTGCCGCCTTCCAGATGCATTTCCGCCCGGCGAATTATCAGGGCTTTCCCGATGCGCAGAGCGAGGCGATTGCTGATGCGCTACTGGAGAAGTACGGCAGCCGCTAAGCTGTTTCCTGCTCCGCCAGTGTTGCAATACGCGCCGCCATGCCGCGGAAGATAAAAAGATGAGCGGGCATCATTAAAAACCAGTAAACCAGCCCGTTGAACCCGGCGGGGTGCCAGCGTGCGCGGACATCCAGGGTTCGGTGATCGCCCTGGTCGGTAATGGTGAAATTGAGCTTTCCCAATCCCGGCGCTTTCATGCCGAACAGTAGCACCAATTGGCGCTGTGGTTTAATTGAAATCACCTTCCAGCCGTCAATCCGGTCGCCAATTTCCAGCGTCGGCCGATCGGGCCGACCATAAGTGACGCCGTTGCCGCAGAGGTCGTCCAGCCGGGCGCGAATATTCCATAGCGTATTGGCGTAAAAATAGCCTTCTTTACCGCCAACCTGTTGAATCACTTGCCAGAGCGCCTGACTTGACGCAGTGGTCTTCAGCGTATGCCCCGCTTGCTTCGGGTAAAAACCGTATTCCGGCTTCCAGCGCGCGCGGACTTCCGTGTCATCGCCCCAGTCCGCCTGCTGGACGCTCTCCATTTCACTTTGCAGCGTGAGGCGAACGGCTTCATCAAAGCTAATCAGTCGTTGAGGGATCAGCGCCTGTAGTGCGCGGCCATCGGCCTGTAAGTCGTGTTTTAGCCCCTGAATCAAGGCGCGGGCGATGGAAGGGGAGACCGACGTTACAAGATGCAAAAACCAGACAGACGCAAGATGCGTCGGCATGGGGACAGGGATGAGCAGCCGGCGTTTCCCGCTGATATGGATGAACCGCTCGAACATGGTCTGGTAGCTGATGTACTCCGGCCCGGCGGCATCCATAATGCGGTTTTCCGTTGCGGGATGCTGTGCGATGTCGATGAGGTAGACCAGTAGGTTCTCCAGCGCAATCGGCGATGATCGGGATCGCACCCAGCGCGGGGGCGTTAGCACGGGCAAGTTATAGACCATATCGCGCATGATCTCGAATGCGGCCGAACCGGCACCGATAATAATCCCCGCGCGCAGTTCCGTCACGGGAATGCCACTGCTGCGTAATACCTCGCCGGTGATCTGACGCGCCAGCATATGTGGCGAGGTGTCCTCTTTCGCCTGAAGCGCTCCCAGATAGATAATCTGTTTTACGCGGCTTGTTGCCAGCGCCAGCAGCAGATTCATGGCGGCCATACGTTCTCTGGCCACAAAATCGGCTCCATCCCCCATACTGTGTACCAAATAGTAGAGCGTTTCTGCTCCCCACAGGCCATCAGGCAGGCTTTCCGGCTGCGTGAGGTCAACCTGCTGGCATTCGACGCCGGGCCAATGCCGGGAGGCGAGAGACTCGATGTGCCGACCCGCGGCGATGATCCGGTTGCCTTGTTGACTTAATCTCTCGGTCAAATGACGGCCAATATAGCCAGTTGCGCCCAGAATCAGGATGGGGGCGGAAGGGGATGTCATGCGCCAGCGGCTCCACAGCAAAAAATAACCATGGCTTACTATAGCGGGGAAATGGCTAAAAGCGATGAAAAGCGCGTGTCAATTCATACCAACCTAACTGCCCGATAGCCGCGCTACCGGGCAGAAGGGGGGTAAAACGCAGGCGTATCAGGCCAGAACGGTATCGCCTTGTAACTGGCAACTACAGGCCAAAACATAGCCTTCTTCAATTTCCGCTGGTGTTAGCGTCATGGTACTACTGGTGGTGTAATGGCCGGAGAGCACGCGGGTTTTACAGCTCCCGCAAACGCCAGAGCGGCAGGCGGCGAGAACCGGCACCTTATTGGCTTCCAGTGCCGCCAGCAGGCTGCTCCCCACCGGCACGCGCAGATTTTTCAGCGGACGGCTGATGGTCAGCGTGAGCTGGTCGACATCCTCATCCGGCGCGTCGTCCATCGGGCGGAACTGCTCTTTAAAGATACGGTCAGAGGCAACGCCAAGCTGTTGGCTCAGCGTTGCAATCTGGTTCATGTACGGCGCGGGGCCGCAGGTCATTACCGTGCGGCTGGCGATATCGGGCACGCGTTCGATGAGCAGATCGCGGCTGATACGTCCGGCAAAGAATGCGGGCGTGGCGTCAAACTCCGCTATGAATGTCAGATGCAGTTGCTGTGGGTAGCGCTGCGCCAGTTCCTGCCATTCGCCGGCGAAGATCACCTGTTGCGGGTTGCGCACGTTGAAAATAACGTGGATATCGTTTTGGGCGTTGTTTGCCAGCAGCCAGCGGCACATTGACATAATGGGCGTGACGCCGCAGCCTGCCGCGGCCATCAGATAACGGTTGCTGACCGCGTTGGCGCAGGTAAATTCGCCCTGTGCGTCCGACAGCCACAGGTGGTCGCCGACTTTCAGCGTTTGCGTCAGCCAGCGGGAGCCGATACCGTCGTCCAGTCTTCTTACCGTTAAGGTAATAAAACGGCTGAGTCCCGGTGAGGACGAGAGCGTATAAGCCCGTAGCGTCTCCGCGCTGTTCGCAATGCTGACTAACGCATACTGCCCCGGTTGATACGGATAAAAATCATGGTTAATCAGTGAAATCGTCCAGACATCCGGCGTTTCCTGAGTAATCGAGTGTACCTGCATGCGATTAGGGCAAAGTGGTGTAGGCCCAGTTTGAGGTACTGGCATAGTCATAGCAGATCTCCATAACAAACGGATTCGACAAAACGCGTAAAGCACGTGCCCTGGCGCAGGGCACTGGCGAGGGCATCGGTGGCGATACCCTCACCGTGTGACGAGGAACGCGTTCCGTCGTCCGCCTTCATTCATCAAGCGGCCAGAATGGTGTTCATATCCTGTTCAACGGTTGTAATTGACCGTAAGCCGAATTTCTCATTCAGAATGGCGAGCAGGTTATCCGTCAGGAAGCCCGGCGCGGTTGGCCCGGTGTAGATATTTTTCACGCCAAGTGACAGCAGGGTGAGCAGGATGACGATCGCTTTTTGTTCAAACCAGGAGAGCACCAGACTGAGCGGCAGATCGTTCACGCCACAACCGAGTTTTTCCGCCAGCTTGACGGCCAGAATAATGGCGGAATAAGCGTCATTACACTGACCGACATCCAGCAGACGCGGCAGGCCTTCCAGCGTCCCGAAGTCCAGCTTGTTAAAACGGTATTTACCGCATGCCAGCGTCATGATCAGGCAGTCTTGCGGCACATTCAACGCGAAGTCGGTGAAGTAGCTACGTTCTTCACGGCTACCGTCGCAGCCGCCAACCAGGAAGACATGGCGCAGTTTCTGCTGTGCGACCAGATCGATCACGGTATCGGCGGCGCTCAGCAGGGTTTCCCGGCCAAAACCGACGGTGATCGTGTGCTCGATTTCGCTGTACGGGAAACCGGCCAAACGCTGCGCCTGTTCGATAACCGGAGTGAAATCGTCGCCTTCCAGATGGTTGACGCCCGGCCAGCCCACAATGCTGCGCGTCCAGATGCGATCGCCGTAGTTACCGACGTTGGGATCGATGATGCAGTTGGACGTCATGACGACGGGGCCGGGGAACTTGGCGAATTCGGTCTGCTGGTTCTGCCAGCCGCTGCCGTAGTTACCGACCAGATGTTTGAATTTTCCCAGTTCCGGATAACCGTGTGCCGGCAGCATCTCGCCGTGCGTATAGACATTGACGCCGGTGCCTTCGGTTTGCTCCAGCAGCAGGCGCAGGTCTTTTAGATCGTGGCCGGAAATCAGAATCGCCTTCCCGGCGACAGGGCGGACGTTAACCGTTGTCGGCTGCGGGTTGCCGTATGCGTCGGTTTCGCCACGGTCGAGGATCGCCATGACGTTGAAATTCATTTTGCCGATGCCCATGGCGTTGTTGAGCAGGGTATCCACATCGGATGGCTGCGTGCCCAGCCATGCCATGAACGCGTGATATTCAGCATAAATCGCATCATCATACTGGCCGAGAACGTGCGCGTGCTCCATATAAGCCGCCGCCCCTTTCAGGCCGTAAAGGCAGAGCATACGCAAACCGTGGATATCATCGCCGACGAGGGTTTTGTCGTTATCCAGCGCAAATTCCGCCGCCTGTTGTAATAACGTAGGAATATCGTTGCCAGCCAGTTGTAAGGCCGCCATGGGATGATCCACGCTGGCTGCCGCATCCTGCAGACGGCAGCGAACCGCCAGCGAATCACGCAGCGTAATGGCTTCCTGAGCATAACCAATAATGCGTTGAGAATCGAAATTCACGTTGGTCAACGTTGAAAAGAAGGCGCGTGGCGCGAAGCTGTCGATCTCGTGATCGATGATATCCAGTTCGCGCGCTTTCAGCGCCCAGGCTGAAAGTCCTTGCAGTACCGCTACCAGCAGATCTTGCAGATCGGACGTCTCAGCAGTCTTGCCGCACATGCCTTGCGCGTAAGCGCAGCCGTTTCCGGCAGGGGTACGAATCGTCTGTTCACATTGCACACAAAACATAATCACGTTCCTTTTTTTAAGTTGCATTTAAAATGCTTGTTTTAAGCATAGTGTCAGCCGAGGCAGGTAAAAAGGCTTTTTTAGTGCAACATTAGGTAAATTTGATTTAGCGCAATTTTGGTGATGGGCAATGAAAATCACTCTCAATCACTGCCCATAAATTAAGGAGAAAAAAGACGGGGCCGTACATTTATGAAGTAAATAATGCCATCAGAACGGGGGCGGCGAGGCTTAAGAGAAAACCATGCACAATTGCCGCAGGCACCATATCGACACCGGCACTGCGCTGCAAGACCGGCAGGGTGAAATCCATTGATGTCGCGCCGCAAAGACCCAGTGCGCACGAGCGATGACGTTGTGCCAGCGCCGGGATCAGCATAATCGCCAGGAGTTCACGCATCAGATCGTTGAAAAATGCCGCGCTGCCGAGAACGGGCCCAAGCGCATCGGTCAGCAGGATGCCGGACAGCGAATACCAGCCATAGCCGGATGCCATCGCCAGTCCGGTTTTCAGCGGTAGTTCCAGAATCCATGCGGCAAGCAGGCCGCCGCCGAGCGCGCTCATGCCGACAATGGTCGCAATCAGCAGACCGCGAGGAGAGAGGACGATCTGGCGTAGCGTCATACCGCTGTTGCGTAGCTGGACACCGACCAGAAATAATAGAAAGAGCAGCGCGTATTCGCTGCCTTGGCTGGCGTAAGTAAACCCCGGCCACTGCGTTAATCCCAGTAAAAAACCGCCGAGGACCACGCCGCAGAGCTTGAGCGATTCGAGGATCATGCGGAACCGGGAAAGCGGCATCGTTTCTTTATACGCACTGCGCCAGGGGCTGCGCTTTTCCCATAGCCACAGGGCGAAGGCGTTGGCCGCGATGATGCAGAGAGTAAATACGGCGGTATAGCGAAAAATCAGTAACAAATTACTGCTAAGATCGTCTAAAAAAGCCAGGCTTATCCCCATTAAAAACAGGATGACGTATACCATCCCATTCAGCATGTGGTTAATCCGCTGTAATGCTTTTTTGCCACGCAGCGGCACCAGATAGCCAATGATGAGGGGGAATAAAATAATGAATAATCCTGAATACATCACAGAATGGGTGTCCTTACGTGAGAATAACTGCTGTCGTCCGTATTCTAGGTGTATTGCCGTCGGTCAATGAAGTTTTTCTTCTTTGTTTCCACTATAACTAGCCTCAGGCGGGCAAAAAACGCACGCCGCAAGTTGATCGTATCGTGAGGTTCATCGGCGATGATGGGGGAAGAAAAAGAATCATCGATTAAAAATACGTTATCGTCGTGAGTCATGCACCGTTATGCGGGGCGACTCGACGGTGTCTGGTGACCCGCAGACCGCAACGATAGGAGAAAAGGATGCGTCTGGAGAGTGTCGAAATCCTGGGATTTCGCGGAATCAATCGTTTGTCGTTGACGCTGGATGAAAACAACGTACTCATTGGCGAGAACGCCTGGGGGAAATCGAGCCTGCTCGATGCATTCTCGTTACTGCTTGCCCCCACGCTACCGCTTTATCACTTTGATATGCAGGATTTTTATTTTACGCCCGGCGATGAAAATAGCCGGGAAAGACATCTTCAGATCATCTTCACGTTTTGCGAGACGGCACCGGGGCACCATCTGTCCCCGCGTTATCGATCGCTCGGCCCGGTTTGGGTGAAAGACGAGACGTCGCTAAGCCGCATTTTTTATCGGCTGGAAGGGGAAGTGGACGAAAGCCAGTCGGTGTTCACCTGGCGTAGCTTTCTGGACGCGGAAGGTCACCCGCTGCCGCTGGAGAATATTGACGCGCTGGCCAGAGAGGTGGTGCGCCTGCACCCGGTGCTGCGTTTGCGTGATGCGCGCTTTATGCGTCGCCTGCGCGCCGGAACGCTGTCGGCCACGTTAGATAACAGCAATGAAAAGCTGGCTCAGCAGTTTGAACAGCTTGTTCGCGAGCTGGCGCAAAATCCGCAGAAACTGACGGATAAAGAGCTGCGTCAAGGGCTGATCGCGATGAGACAACTGCTGGAACACTACTTTTCCGAGCAGAATGCCACGGGGAACGAGCGGCATCACCATCGCCATGCGAGGACGCACAACGGTAAGTCATGGCGATCGTTGGATAACATCAATCGCCTGATTGCCGATCCAAATAGCCGCAGTCGTCGAATTATCTTGCTGGGGCTGTTTTCCACGCTGTTGCAGGCGAAAGGATCGGTTACGTTGGATCCGCATGCGCGCCCGCTATTACTTATTGAAGATCCGGAAACCCGGCTGCATCCGATCATGCTGTCGGTTGCCTGGGGGCTGCTGATGCAGCTACCGCTCCAGAAAGTGACGACAACCAACTCCGGGGAGCTATTGTCGCTGGTGCCGATGGAGCAAGTGTGCCGTCTGGTACGGGAGTCCTCACGGGTGGCGACGTATCGGATTGGTCGTCAGGGCATGAATGCGGAAGACAGCCGACGTATCGGTTTTCACATTCGTCTGAATCGGCCTGCGTCACTCTTTGCCCGCTGTTGGCTGCTGGTGGAGGGGGAAACCGAAGTCTGGATGCTGAATGAACTGGCGCGTCAATGCGGCCATCATTTCGAGGCTGAAGGCGTGAAGGTGATTGAGTTTGCCCAGTCTGGCCTGCGACCCTTGCTGAAATTCGCGCGGCGTATGGGGATTGAGTGGCACGTACTGGTGGATGGCGATGACGCGGGGAAAAAATATGCCGCCACGGCGAGGAGCCAGTTAGACGAGCAGGGAGAGCGCGAACGCGATCATCTGACCGTCCTGCCGGCATCCGATATGGAGCACTACATGTATCGCACCGGATTCAGCCACGTCTACCATCGCATCGCACAGCTACCGGAAAAAGTGCCGCTATCGATGCATAAAGTGATTCTCAAAGCTATCCATCGTTCATCCAAGCCCGATTTGGCCATTGAAGTCGCGATGGAAGCCGCGACGTTGGGCAACGATGCCATCCCGCCGCTCATTCGCGGCATGTTTTCCCGCGTACTGTGGCTGGCGCGCGGACGGGCGGATTAGCAGCGAGGCAATCTGACGGGGAAGGTGCAGGGATTCATTGCCGCCGGAAATGAAAATGCCGTTCGTTGACGGAACGGCATTTTTACATTGTCTTAGTGTTTACCGGTTTTTTGAATCGCAATGTAGGAAATAGAAGAAGGTCAGGATAGGGCTTCGCCGCTCTGCGGGACGATCAGGCAGGCATGATTGCCCTTCGGCCCTTGATGAACATCAAACCTGACAACCTGTCCGGCTTTCAGCGTTCGGTAGCCATCCATCTGAATCGTTGAGTAGTGGGCGAAAATATCCTCCCCTCCGCCTTCAGGACAGATAAAACCAAACCCTTTGGCATTATTGAACCATTTAACAGTACCTGTCTCCATGCATTGACATCCTTCGCAAGAGTAGTCTTTTTAGTAAGGTGTGGTTATTTGGTTACTACGTGAATTGATTAAAACTCCACCAATTCACTCGTATACTTTAGTGAAATCGATCCCGGCGTCAAGCGATCCGCCACGCGGCAAGAGGGGGAGTTTGTCAAAGTTTGATGCAGATAACGCTATTGGTGAACCCGGGCGCGCATTGCGCCACCAAGATATCGGGCACAGGTCTTGAATTTTGCGTTCCGGGAACCATTTCAGTTACTGAGTGGTAAAATAAAAAGCGGACGTGCTACTGTAAATGCAGGGTTGCCCGTCATTTTTCACGTTGCATCCGCAGGTTTCCTGCCGCGTGAGATCTCTTGGGGATAAACAGACGGATATCGGGAAGCGCGGTATTCGTAAATGATGTGGATAGAGAATGGGAAACAACAGTACGTGGTCACAATCGGAAAGCCTGGCCGCCGATCGACAGAAAGAGAAATTGCAGCCGCCATCGATGTATAACGTGGTGTTGAATAACGATGATTACACCCCGATGGAATTTGTTATTGACGTTCTGCAAAAGTTCTTTTCTTATGATATTGAACGCGCCACGCAGCTTATGCTAACCGTGCATTATCAGGGAAAAGCGATTTGTGGCGTATTCAGTGCGGAAGTGGCTGAGACCAAAGTCGTACAAGTTAATCGTTATGCCAGAGAAAACGAGCACCCGCTGCTCTGTACGCTGGAAAAAGCCTGAAGTCAGGCGATTTATTGGGAGAGGTGCCTATGCTCAATCAAGAACTGGAACTCAGTCTCAACATGGCTTTCGCCAGAGCGCGTGAGCACCGACATGAGTTTATGACCGTGGAGCACCTGCTGTTGGCGCTGCTCAGTAATCCGGCCGCACGTGAAGCATTGGAAGCCTGTACGGTAGATTTAGCCGCCTTGCGTCAGGAATTGGAAGCGTTCATTGAACAAACTACGCCTACCTTGCCGCAGGGCGATGACGAACGGGAAACGCAGCCGACGCTTAGCTTCCAGCGCGTATTGCAACGTGCGGTCTTCCATGTGCAATCCTCAGGCCGTAGCGAGGTCTCTGGCGCGAACGTTCTGGTCGCGATTTTCAGCGAACAGGAATCTCAGGCGGCCTACCTGCTGCGCAAGCATGATGTCAGCCGTCTGGACGTCGTGAACTTTATCTCTCACGGCACGCGCAAAGAAGAGCCTTCTCAGTCATCGAATCCTGAAAGCCCCGCCAGTGAAGAACAGACTGGAGGGGAAGATCGTATGGAAAACTTCACCACCAATCTCAATCAGTTGGCTCGTGTCGGGGGCATTGATCCGCTCATTGGCCGCGATAAAGAACTGGAGCGCACGATTCAGGTGTTATGCCGCCGCCGTAAAAATAACCCGCTGCTGGTCGGCGAATCCGGCGTGGGTAAAACGGCGATTGCGGAAGGGTTGGCCTGGCGTATTGTGCAAGGGGACGTACCGGAAGTCATGGCGGAATGCACGCTGTATTCGCTGGATATCGGTGCGCTCTTGGCTGGCACCAAATACCGCGGCGACTTTGAAAAGCGTTTCAAGGCGCTGTTGAAGCAGTTGGAGCAGGATAAAAACAGCATTCTGTTTATTGATGAAATTCACACGATTATCGGCGCTGGCGCGGCGTCCGGTGGTCAGGTCGACGCGGCCAACCTGATTAAACCGCTGCTTTCCAGCGGCAAGATCCGCGTTATTGGTTCAACGACCTATCAGGAATTCAGCAATATCTTTGAAAAGGATCGGGCGCTGGCGCGTCGCTTCCAGAAGATTGATATTACTGAGCCGAGCGTGGATGAAACCGTACAAATTATTAATGGTCTGAAGCCGAAGTACGAGGCTCACCATGATGTTCGCTATACCTCGAAAGCTATTCGTGCGGCGGTAGAATTGTCGGTGAAATACATCAACGATCGCCATCTGCCGGATAAAGCTATTGATGTGATTGATGAAGCGGGCGCGCGTAGCCGTTTGGTGCCGGTCAGCAAACGCAAGAAAACCGTCAACGTGAACGACATCGAATCGGTTGTGGCGCGTATTGCCCGTATTCCAGAAAAAACCGTCTCCGCCAGCGATCGGGATGTGCTGAAAAACCTCAGCGATCGTCTGAAAATGCTGGTATTCGGGCAGGATAAAGCCATTGAAGCGCTGTCTGAATCCATCAAGATGAGCCGTGCGGGGTTGGGTCAGGAGCGCAAGCCGGTCGGTTCCTTCCTGTTTGCCGGCCCTACCGGCGTGGGTAAGACGGAAGTCACGCTACAGTTGGCAAAAGC
The DNA here is from genome assembly GCF_004342665.1 of Samsonia erythrinae. GTDB lineage: Bacteria > Pseudomonadota > Gammaproteobacteria > Enterobacterales > Enterobacteriaceae > Samsonia > Samsonia erythrinae. Next base: position 769,193 of record NZ_SMBY01000001.1, read on the forward strand.
GCTGGATATTGAACTGCTGCGTTTTGATATGTCTGAATACATGGAGCGCCACACGGTAAGCCGCCTGATTGGCGCGCCTCCCGGCTACGTCGGTTACGATCAGGGGGGCCTGCTGACTGATGCCGTTATTAAGCATCCCCATGCGGTGTTGCTGCTGGATGAGATTGAAAAAGCGCATCCGGATGTCTTTAACCTGCTGTTGCAGGTGATGGATAACGGCACGCTCACCGACAACAATGGCCGTAAAGCGGATTTCCGCAACGTCATTGTCGTTATGACGACCAATGCCGGCGTGCGGGAAACACAGCGTAAATCCATCGGTATCATCCATCAGGACAACAGCAGCGATGCGATGGAAGAGATCAAGAAGGTGTTTACGCCGGAATTCCGTAACCGTCTGGATGGGATCATCTGGTTCAATCACCTGTCGACCGACGTGATTCAGCAGGTTGTCGATAAGTTTATCGTGGAGCTTCAGGCACAGTTGGACGCGAAAGGCGTGTCGCTGGAAGTCAGTGACGAAGCGCGTAACTGGCTGGCGGAAAAAGGCTATGATAAAGCGATGGGAGCCAGACCCATGGCGCGGGTGATGCAGGAGAACCTCAAGAAACCGCTGGCTAACGAGCTGCTGTTTGGTTCGCTGGTGGATGGCGGTTCTGTCACGGTGGAACTGGATAAAGAGACGCAACAGCTGACGTATGGCTTTAAGAGCGCGCAGAAGCGTAAAACGGAAAGCGTTAATTAATCGATATCGTCGTTGTTATCTAAAAGGGATGCTGAGGCATCCCTTTTTTACATTTTGGCGCACGCCAAAAAACAAAAGCCCTTACCATGCAGGAAAGGGCTGGGAAGGAGTAACACCCTCATTTATCGCTGTTTTCAGCGAGGAGCGAACCGCTTAACGGCTGCGGAAGACAATGCGGCCTTTACTCAGGTCGTACGGGGTCAACTCTACAGTGACTTTGTCGCCCGTCAGGATGCGGATATAGTTTTTACGCATTTTACCGGAGATATGAGCGGTAACCACGTGCCCGTTTTCCAATTCAACGCGGAACATGGTGTTGGGCAGCGTATCAAGCACGGTGCCTTGCATTTCAATATTGTCTTCTTTGGCCATCGAATCCTCTAGGTCTAACTACCTTTATTTTTTAACCGCAAGATAATGCCGAAAAACCGCCATTATGTAAAGAAGCGTTCACGTTTGAGGCGCTATTTACCCGGTTTTATCTCTTTATAGCGTGGGCGCGGGGAGGGGTTGCGGCAGCCAGCACCCCTCAGCGGCGGGAATATCACGGTACTGAGCAAGCTGTTGCAGGAAGTGCTCTCGCGGAATCTCACAGACGCCGAGTGACGCAGTATGAGCGTTAATGACCTGACAATCAATCAGCTTACCCCCGTGGCGAGTGAAGTGCTGTTGAAATACCAGCAACGCGTATTTCGACGCGTTATCTGCGCGGCTGAACATGGATTCTCCACAAAATATGCTCCCTTGTTCAACGCCATAGAGCCCGCCAACCAGCGTCCCGTCCTGCCAGACTTCGACAGAATGGGCTTTTCCAGCCCGATGAAGCTGGCGATAGGCTGAAATAATGTCGGCGGTAATCCAGGTTCCGTCATGGTGTTCGTGAGCGCAGGCATGAATGACATCATCGAATACCTGGTTCAACGTCGCCTGAAAAGGGTGACGTTTCAGAAACTTTTTCATACTACGGCTGAGGTGGAGCGCGTCGGGAAACAGCACCGCACGTGGGTTGGGGGACCACCATAAGATCGGTTCGCCGGGAGAAAACCAGGGGAAAATGCCCTGCCGATAAGCGATATTTAATCTGTCCACCGCAAGATCGCCGCCAATGGCCAGCAGGCCATTGGGTTCATCCAGCGCCAGGCTGGGGTCGGGAAACTGAAGCGATTGCGAGGATAGTTGATAGAGATTCATCTTGTTAAAGGTTATTTCCCAGCGTATTCACGAAAGATGCTGGCGGAATTGCCAGTAACGCCCTTGCAGTGCCATTAGCGTTTCATGGCTGCCCTGTTCGATCACCTGTCCGTCGTCCATGATACAGATCCGGTCCAGCGCGTCTAACCCGTAGAGTCGATGAGTAATGACAATCAACGTCTTGTCGGCACAGTGTTGACGCAGCCGTTGCAGAATGCGTTTTTCGGTTTCCGCATCTAACCCTTCCGTGGGCTCATCCAACAGAACGAGTGGGGCGTCATGCAATAAAGCGCGCGCCAGCGCGATACGGCGCTGTTCGCCGCCGGAGAGTTGGCGCCCGCCTTCTCCCAGCCATGCGTTCAATCCCTCATTTTCCAGCAGTTTTTCCAACCCGACCTGCTGCAAAATCTCCGTCAGCTTTTCATCCTGTACGTGTGGGGCCGCCAACAGCAGATTATCGCGCAGCGTGGCGCTGAAAATATGAACGCGCTGCGGCACTACGCTCATCATGGCGCGCAGGTCTTCTTCCCGCCAGTCGCGCAGGGGATGGCCGTTGAGGGTAATCTCACCCTGTTCATAATTCCATGCGCGGGTCAGCAACTGTAATAGCGTCGATTTACCACACCCGGTACGCCCCAACAGCGCCAGATGCTCTCCTGGTTTAACGGATAGCGAAATATTTTTCAGCACGGGCTGTGGCTGGCCGGGATAGGTAAAACTGACATCCGACAACTCAAGTGAAGCGTTGGGCGTGGGGGAGGGGCCATGCTCCGGAAAAGTCACCTCGACGGGCTGACGAAGGATTTGATCGACGCGGGCCGCGGAAGCAATCACATGTCCCATATGCTGGAAGGCTACGGTAACCGGCGCCAGCGCTTCAAACGCGGCAAGCGCAGCGAAGACGAACAGCGCGATCAGCGCCCCTGGCTGGGGATTGCCGCCAACGCCATCCGCTGCTAACCACAGGATCAGGCTAACCGTCAGTCCAGTGGAGAGAATCATCACGGCCTGAGACAGGCCTGTCAGATTAGCCTGCTGCCGTTGACGCAGCAGCCAGTTGATTTCCACCAGCGCCAATTGCTGACGGAAACGCGCCAGCGCGCCAAAAACGGTTAATTCCGCCTGCCCTTGTAGCCAGGTGGTCAGTTGAAGACGATATTGCGCACGCAGCGCGGTCAAATCCTGTCCGATGCCGCTGCCGGCACGATAGAAGAGAACCGGCAGGCACAGCAGCAACAGTAGCATGATGACGCAAAGCGTCAGGGCCAGCGAGGCATCGATAAAACTCAGGCCATAGCAAACGATAAGAATGACGGCGAGTGCGCTGACCATCGGCGAGATAACACGTAAATAGAGATGATCGAGCGTGTCAACATCCGCGACGAGCCGATTGAGGAGTTCAGCCTGTCGGAACTGCGCCAATCCGCCGGGAGAGAGCGGCAAAATGCGCGAAAAAGTAAAAACGCGCAGGCGTTGCAGAACGCGAAACGTCGCATCGTGGCTGACGAGTCTTTCTCCATAACGTCCGGCGGTACGGGCGATGGCTGCCCCCCGGACGCCCGCAGCCGGCAGCATATAGTTGAACGTCAGTAGACCGACCAGACCGGCCAGCGCCGCACCGGCCAGGAACCATCCGGACAGGGCGAGCAGACCGATGCTGGACAATAACGTAGCGATAGCAAGGACAATGCCTAGACTTAAGCGCCAGAAATGCTGGCGATAGAGCGCCAGAAACGGTTTTAGCACCTTCATCATAGCGCCCCCTGTCGTTGTGCCAGCAGCGCGGCAAAAGGACCGGTTGCCGCGCGGAGTGTTTGGTCATCGCCCTGTTGAACTAACTGTCCTCCCTCCATTACCCAGATAGCATCATAGTCGGCGAGGTCGGTTAGCTGGTGTGTAACCAGTAGCGTTGTCTGGTGGCGGGCGGCTTCGTTCAGTGCGCTCATGACGCGCTCTTCGCTATGGGCATCCAGACTGGCGGACGGTTCATCCAGCAGCAGCAGGCGGCAAGGATGGATCAGCGCCCGGGCAACGGCAACGCGCTGTGCCTGCCCGACGGATAAACGGGCGGCGCCGTCGCCGATCGTCGTCTCCAGTCCTTGCGGCAACTGTGGCAGAAATTCGTGTACATAGGCGCGCTCAATCGCCCGTTGCAATTCCATCGGGCTGGCCTGCGGGTTGCCAAGCAGTATATTGCTGCGTAGCGTTTGTTCCGGTAAATGGGGGTTCTGACCGACCCAGCTCAGCTGGTTACGCCAGGATTCGGGCGATAGCGTATTGAGCTCCTGGCCGTTGACGGTTAGCGAACCACGGTAGGGCAGGAAACCCAGCAGCGTATTAAGAAGAGAGCTTTTCCCTGCGCCGCTGAGGCCAACCAGCGCGATGCGTTCACCGGCGCGGACCTCAAACGTTAGCGGCTGCGTCAGCGGCGTGCCATTCGGTGCGAGAACCACCAGATCTTCCGCCCGGATCGTAATCGCAGTGTCACTCTGGAATTCACGCGTGCCCAAGCCAACGCTTTCGCCTTCCTCGGTCAGAAAATTCACCAGCGATTCCGCCGCACCGATGGCTTGCGCTTTGGCATGATAAAAAGTGCCCAGATCGCGTAACGGCTGAAAGAATTCCGGCGCCAGAATCAGGACAAGAAAACCGGCGAAGAGCGTTACGCCCATATCATAATGACCAAAATCCAGCTCGCCAAGATAGGAAAAACCGAAGTAAACGGCGACCACGGCGATTGAAATTGACGCGAAGAATTCAAGGACGCCGGAAGAGAGGAAAGCCATGCGCAGGACTTCCATGGTCCGGCTGCGGAACGCCTCGGAAGCCTTGTGGATCTGAGAGACTTCAGCCTGGCCGCGATGAAACAGACGCAAGGTCTCCAGCCCGCGCAGACGGTCGAGAAAGTGTCCGCTCAGGCGTGCCAGCGCCAGAAAGTTGCGCCGGTTGGCATCTGCCGCGCCCATACCGACCAGCGCCATAAAGAGTGGGATCAGCGGCGCGGTCAGGAACAGAATCAGTCCTGCCGCCCAGTTAATCGGGAAAATCGAGATCAGAATCAGCAATGGAATGAGCGCCGCAAGATACATTTGCGGCAGGTAGCGAGAGTAGTAATCCTGCATGTCTTCGACCTGCTCAAGAATCATTGTCGCCCAACTACCGGCGGGTTTCCCCTGGATCCAGGCGGGCCCGAGCTGCTGTAATTTATCCAGCACCAGTTTGCGAATTTGCTGTCGAACAGCTTGTCCACAGCGAAACCCGACGCGTTCACGCAACAGGCTATTGAATGCCCGCAGAATAAACGTGGCGACAAGCAGCAGAAACTGCGGAAGTAGGGATTCCCGCGGCGTATGGTCGACGATCAGGGCGTGAAGCAAGGTGGCTAACAGCCATGCCTGCGCCACAATGAACAGACCACTCAGGAAACCGAGCAACAGTGAAAGCCGTAGCCAACGCTGCGCCAGCTTACTCTGCTGTTTCAGCCAGGCGGCGAGTTCTTGTTGTCGGTTTTTTTTCATCGGGTGGCCATTTATGTCGCAGAAATAGGTTTAATGGAAGATTACGTTTATATAACTGTTAGTTAACAAAATTATCTTCCCTTAGGCAGAATGCAGCCATGTTACCGCGACAGAAGCGTACTGCAAGTGAAAAGGAGAGGAGAAATCAGTGGGACGATCAATTTTTGTGTAGCGGCAGGGGAAAACGGAGCGGCGTTAGCCACTCCGTGAATAAAGCATTACGAGGTCGCCAGGCCGTCCAGATAGCGCTCGGCATCCAACGCAGCCATACACCCCGTTCCGGCGGAAGTAATCGCCTGACGGTAGATATGGTCCATCACGTCGCCGGCGGCAAAAACGCCGGGGATGCTGGTTTGCGTCGCATTACCATGAATTCCGGATTGTACCTTGATATAACCATTTTCCAACGCCAGTTGGTCGCCAAATACGGCCGTGTTCGGGCTGTGACCGATGGCGATAAAGACGCCGGCCAGTTCAAACTCTTCGGTCGCATCACTCTGGGTATCGCGCAGACGCACGCCCGTCACACCCATGTCATCCCCCAGCACTTCGTCCAATGTGCGGTTGGTGTGCAAGATAATGTTGCCGTTTTTGACTTTGTCCATCAGTCGGTCGATCAGAATTTTCTCTGAGCGGAAGGTATCGCGGCGGTGAATTAAATGCACTTCCGCAGCGATGTTGGACAAGTACAGCGCCTCTTCCACGGCGGTATTCCCACCGCCAACCACGGCCACTTTTTGATTGCGATAGAAAAAACCATCGCAGGTTGCACAGGCAGAAACCCCTTTGCCTTTAAACGCTTCTTCTGACGGCAGGCCAAGATAGCGAGCCGATGCGCCTGTGGCGATAATCAGAGCGTCGCAGGTGTACTCGTCGCTATCGCCGAATAAACGAAATGGACGGTTTTGCAAATCAACGCGCTGAATATGATCGAAAATGATTTCGGTATTGAATTTGGCGGCATGGGCGTGCATGCGCTCCATCAACAGCGGACCGGTTAAATCATCGGCATCGCCAGGCCAGTTTTCCACTTCGGTTGTGGTCGTCAACTGACCACCTTTTTCCATCCCGGTGATCAGTACCGGCTGTAAATTCGCCCGCGCAGCATAAACTGCGGCAGTATAGCCAGCAGGGCCTGAACCCAGAATCAATAACTTGTGATGTTTAACGGTGCTCATGCGTTCCTCATTTCATGTCATGACGGCGGACAATTTCCACTACGGAGCGTCGCGACGACAAACCATTTCTACGACAGACAATGCAAACGATTGTAAGGAAATTGCCGGAGTAAAAAAAGCATGTAGCAAAGGTGTTGGCTATTTGTGCAATTGCTCATTGTGATGGCGGGGATTAATCGCTGAAAGATCAGCCACATTTATAAGTAAAATGACTGAGATGGGTTCAGGAGAATCTTCTGCCTAATCCAATCTGGCAGTTTCTTCTGGTTTTCGTTGTTTTGCTTTGACAATCGGCTGTGCATTTGCGAAAACATACGGGTAAGAGGAAATTTTTTGTATGTGAACAGTTGAAAGCTCGGCTTTTATTCTTTCGTTCCTGGTCGGTCGGTCTTTGGACCACGGATATGGCGTTATTGTCTTCAATGGTCAATAAAATTTTGGGCGATACCGGTAGGAACGAGAAGGAATGACTTTTGATATACAAAATGTGCAGTGTGTCTTCTTTAAGGGTAACTCTGATACATGGGGTCTATCAGAGTAAGCGGGTGCAGGGAAAAGTGAAGAGAGACAATAATAATGGTGGACATTAAAAAACGGCCAGGAAAAGATCTCGATCGTATTGATCGTAACATCCTGAATGAATTGCAAAAAGATGGGCGTATTTCCAATGTAGAGCTTTCCAAACGGGTCGGGCTGTCGCCGACGCCTTGTCTGGAGCGTGTGCGTCGTCTGGAAAGACAAGGGTTCATTAATGGCTATACCGCACTGTTGAACCCGCATTACCTCGATGCATCGTTGCTGGTGTTTGTCGAAATAACGTTAAACCGCGGGGCGCCCGATGTGTTTGAACAGTTCAACTCCGCAGTGCAGAAGCTGGAAGAAATCCAGGAGTGCCATCTGGTTTCAGGGGATTTTGACTATCTGCTGAAAACGCGTGTACCGGATATGTCCGCTTATCGTAAGCTGCTGGGCGAAACGCTGTTGCGTCTGCCGGGCGTCAACGATACCCGTACCTATGTGGTCATGGAAGAGGTGAAGCAAAGTAACCGTCTGGTTATCAAGACCCGATGAACGTGTGGGTGCAAAACCCGATAAATTCAGCTACACTCCTGTGAATTTATACAGTTTCAGCGCCGGGGTTTTCTCGGCGCTTTGTCATAAACCTTTACAGGCCCCTGGAGAGACTCTTGAGCCAGGAATATACAGAAGATAAAGACGTTACCCTGAAAAAACTCAGCGGGACGCGTCGCTTGTTTGAAGCGATTTTGATCGTTGTGGCCCTTATCGCTGTTTATCTCAGTGTTGCGTTACTGAGCTTCAGTCCTTCCGATCCCAGTTGGTCACAGACGGCGTGGCATGAACCTATCCACAACCTTGGCGGCGTGGCGGGCGCCTGGCTGGCCGATACGTTGTTCTTTGTTTTCGGGGTATTGGCTTATGCCATCCCGCCGATCATGTTATCCCTTTGCTGGGCGGCTTTTCGTCACCGGGATAACCGCCAGACAATCGATTATTTTACTTTTTCACTTCGTCTGATCGGGGCATTGGCGCTAATCCTGACCTCGTGCGGACTGGCCGCGTTAAATATTGACGATCTCTACTATTTTGCGTCCGGCGGCGTGCTGGGAAGCCTGTTGAGCAGCTCAATGATCCCGCGTTTTAACAGTATGGGCGCAACATTGATCCTGCTGTGTGTCTGGGGTGCGGGGTTAACGTTGTTTACCGGCTGGTCATGGTTAACGATTGCCGAGAAAATCGGCGCCGGCGTGCTGGGCTGTCTGACGTTTATGTCAAATCGCTCGCGCCGTGATGAGGCGTACCGTGATGAAGAATATCGTGAAGCGGAGACGCGCGATGGGGCTCTCCCATTGAGCGAGCCGGACGCCGACGCGTCCGATGCGATACGGGCGCAACGACAACACGACGATGATGATGTTTTATTCTCCGCGCCTTCAGTTTCTGATGTCGTAAACGGCGTGGCGGAAGTCGACAAGGTTCAGGATGCCGTTGCTGAACATGCGCCGGTTTCTGCATCGCCGGCATCCTCTTCTACGATGCCAGCGACGGGCTCGGCATTACCTGATGTGGAAGCTCCTGTCCCATCGCCTGCTGTGACTTCGCCTACCGTGGCTTCCGCCATTGATTCGGCGCCGTCGCTGAATCCGCCGCTGTATTCGTTTGAAATTCCCGAATCGTTCCCTCCAACGTCGGATACCGTTCCGCCTCAGGCTCACGAGACTGATACTTACGCGCCTGATAGCAGCAGTTCGGCGCCGCCGATTGCGCCGTTTTCTCAATCTGCACACGATGCGGGCTTCAATGCAGGCAACACCTTTACGCCAGCGTTTAGCGCCGACGCGGATGATAACCCGCAGGTGAAGCGCGGTGTCGGTCCGGAACTGCCGCGCCCTAATCCCGTTCGTATTCCCACTCGCCGAGAACTGGCGTCGTATGGAATCAAACTGCCATCCCAGCGCTTGGCTGAGGAGCAGGCTAGGCAACAGGCGCAGAACGGCGACGCTGACACTGCATTGGAACGCGAGACATATCAGGAAGAAACCGCGGAAGATATCGCCCGGCAGGAGGCAGCGTTGCAACAGGCCTATCTGGCGCAGCAGCGTCAGCGCTATGGCGATGATTATCCGCTTCAGGAAGACGATGACGATGCGCTTTTGCAGGCTCAGCTAGCCAGAGAGTTTGCCGAACAGCAGCAGTCGCGTTATGGCGACAGTGAGGTTGACAATGGCGAAGAAATGCCGGCACAAATGGCGCCGCCAGATCCTGCCGTAACCCGTCCGCAGCCTTCCGCTCATTCCGGCGCGTTGCATAATGCTTTTTCTCCGACATCGTTCCACGCTGATAATGAGCGCGAGCCAGTTCCTGCTTACCTTGAGCCGATCTATTCGCCGCCGGTTTCTGAAGAGGCGCCCGATTTACCGCCCATGCGCGCAGGTGAACACGGGGAAGATGAATACACGCCGGCAGCGTTTGGCCAACAGGCGCCACCCGTTCCTGCTGAAAATACGCCCCGGGAAAATGCGGCGCCTGCTCATCATCCGGCAATGGACGGGCTGATTCACCCATTCCTGATACGCAATGAACAGCCGCTACAGAAACCCACGACGCCGCTGCCAACGCTGGATCTGCTGACTCCGCCGCCAGCCAGTGAAGCGCCCGTGGATAATTTCGCGCTGGAACAGACTGCGCGGCTGATTGAGGCTCGTCTTGCCGATTTCCGGGTAAAAGCGGATGTCGTCGATCATTCTCCTGGTCCGGTCATTACCCGCTTTGAACTGGATCTGGCGCCGGGCGTGAAAGCCGCGCGTATTTCGAATCTGTCGCGCGATCTGGCTCGTTCTCTGTCAGTCGTTGCAGTACGTATTGTCGAGGTCATCCCGGGGAAACCCTATGTCGGCCTGGAATTGCCGAATGCGCATCGTCAGACGGTGTATCTGCGGGAAGTGCTGGACTGCGACAAATTCCGCGATAACGCGTCGCCTCTGGCAATCGTGTTGGGCAAAGATATTGCCGGCGAACCCGTCGTTGCCGATCTGGCGAAGATGCCGCACCTGCTGGTCGCCGGTACGACAGGCTCCGGTAAGTCGGTCGGCGTGAATGCCATGATCATCAGCATGCTGTATAAAGCAACGCCGGAAGACGTCCGTTTCATTATGATCGACCCGAAAATGCTGGAACTTTCGGTGTACGAAGGCATCCCGCATTTGCTGACGGAGGTCGTGACCGACATGAAGGATGCGGCGAACGCGCTGCGCTGGTGTGTCGGTGAAATGGAGCGTCGCTACAAGCTGATGTCGGCGCTTGGGGTGCGTAATCTGGCGGGCTATAACGAGCGGGTGATGGCGGCGAATGCAATGGGTCGACCCATTCCCGATCCGTTTTGGAAGCCGGGCGATAGCATGGACATGACGCCGCCGGTGTTGGAAAAACTGCCTTATATTGTCGTCATGGTCGACGAATTTGCCGATCTCATGATGGCGGTGGGGAAAAAGGTCGAAGAGTTGATTGCCCGACTGGCGCAAAAGGCGAGGGCCGCTGGGATCCATCTGGTACTGGCCACACAGCGTCCTTCCGTTGATGTTATCACCGGTTTGATCAAAGCGAACATCCCGACGCGCATTGCGTTCACGGTTTCCAGTAAGATTGATTCGCGGACTATCCTTGATCAGGGTGGGGCTGAATCACTACTGGGGATGGGTGACATGTTGTATATGGCGCCTAACTCCTCAATCCCTGTCCGTGTTCATGGCGCATTTGTACGCGATGAAGAAGTACATGCTGTGGTTCAGGATTGGAAAGCGCGTGGTCGCCCCCAATATATCGATAATATTGTCAGTGGAGGGGATGATGCGGAAGGCGGTAGCCTTGGTCTTGATGGCGATGAGGAGCTCGATCCGTTATTCGATCAGGCTGTAGAGTTCGTCGTTGATAAACGTCGGGCGTCGATTTCCGGCGTACAACGCCAGTTCCGCATCGGCTATAACCGCGCCGCGCGAATAGTAGAACAAATGGAAGCGCAAGGTATTGTGAGCTCGCCGGGCCACAATGGCAATCGCGAGGTGTTAGCGCCACCGCCGATGGAATAACAGCATCGCGTGAGTTGAAAGGATTTCTGGATAAGGGCTGCGCAGGCAGCCCTTATGCAAAGAAGCGTAAACGTGGTGATAAGCAGATAATTCGTCTATCGCCGTCCGCACGGGGTCAGATAACATAGGCTCAATACCGAGAGCCGGAACCCGATGCGATAAGGCTCATTATATTAGTAAATTCAAAGGATTACGCATATGAGGAAATGGTTGGTTGTCAGTTGCCTGATTGCGGGCGTCACTTCAACCGCGGCTTATGCGGATGCGGCAAAAGATTTGCAGGGTCGTCTCAGTAAAGTGAACAGTTTCCATGCCAGTTTCAGCCAAACCGTTACCAGCGCCGATGGCGTTGCGGTGCAGGAAGGCGAGGGGGAACTGTGGCTGAAACGCCCTAATTTATTTAACTGGAAAACCACATCACCGGATGAGAGCGTGCTGATCTCTGACGGTAAAACGCTCTGGTTTTACAATCCGTTCGTCGAGCAAGTCACCGCGACCTGGTTGAAGGATGCGACAGGGAATACGCCGTTCATCCTCATTACCCGTAACGATGCCAGCGACTGGAAGAAGTATGATGTGCGGCAGAAGGGGGATGATTTTGAACTGACGCCGAAGACAGCGAGCGGCAATCTGAAGCAGTTTGCCATTAACGTGACGGCCAGCGGGACGATCAGGCAATTTACTGCCACCGAACAAGATGGGCAGCGCAGTACTTATGTGTTGAAAAATCAACAGAACGGCGCGGTAGATTCCACACGATTCACGTTCACACCGCCGCAAGGCGTCACACTGGACGATCAGCGTCAGTGAGGCAAAAGTGAGTAATTTGTCGCTTGATTTTTCGCATAACGAATTTCAACCGCTGGCTGCCCGCATGCGGCCAGCGACACTGGCGCAGTATATTGGTCAACAACACCTGCTCGGTGCCGGTAAACCGTTACCACGCGCGATCGAAGCGGGGCAATTGCACTCAATGATTCTCTGGGGGCCGCCCGGAACAGGAAAAACCACGCTGGCAGAACTGATTGCCCATTATGGTCAGGCCGATGTGGAACGAATTTCAGCGGTGACATCCGGTGTTAAAGAGATTCGTGAAGCGATCGAACGCGCGCGACAGAATCGCCATGCCGGGCGGCGCACCATTTTGTTTGTCGATGAAGTTCACCGCTTCAATAAAAGCCAGCAGGATGCCTTTCTGCCGCATATTGAAGACGGGACGATCACCTTCATCGGCGCGACGACGGAAAATCCTTCTTTTGAACTTAATGCCGCGTTGCTGTCGCGCGCTCGCGTTTATCTGTTGAAGGCGCTGACGACAGAAGACATTGAACAGGTCTTGCAGCAGGCGATGAACGACAGTGAACGTGGGTATGGTGGGCAAAACATTGTGCTGTCTGCTGAAACTGGACGGATGTTGGCTGAACTGGTTAATGGCGACGCCAGACGGGCGCTGAACAGTCTGGAAATGATGGCGGATATGGCTGAAGTCGATGCTCAGGGGCAGCGCGTATTGACGCCGGCGCTTCTTAAAGAGGTTGCCGGCGAACGCAGCGCCCGTTTTGATAACAAAGGCGATCGCTATTACGACTTGATTTCCGCGTTGCATAAATCCGTGCGAGGTTCCGCGCCGGACGCGGCGCTGTACTGGTACGCGCGTATTATCACCGCCGGCGGCGACCCACTGTATGTCGCCCGACGTTTGCTGGCGATTGCTTCGGAAGATGTCGGCAATGCCGATCCGCGGGCAATGCAGATCGCGATTGCGGCCTGGGATTGCTTTACCCGCGTTGGTCCGGCAGAAGGGGAGCGCGCTATCGCGCAGGCGATTATTTATCTCGCCTGCGCGCCTAAGAGCAATGCGGTGTATAGCGCATTTAAGGCGGCGATGCAGGATGCACGAGAGAAACCGGATTATGATGTCCCTGAGCATTTACGCAATGCGCCTACCCGTTTGATGAAAGAAATGGGGCTTGGGGCGGAGTACCGTTATGCTCACAATGAACCTCATGCCTATGCGGCGGGAGAGAACTATTTTCCGCCGGAAATGGCTGATACGCATTATTATTTACCCACATCTCGCGGCCTTGAGGGGAAAATTGGCGAAAAGCTCGCCTGGCTCGCCGCTCAGGATCAAAATAGCCCGACAAAACGCTATCGTTGAACTAAGCGTTGCGGTAAGGTTATCGGGATATTTTCTGAAGCCGGCAGCATAATGCGCCGTGTACGCCAACATTTCATTTGATAATCATAAGCACAGGATTAGCATGCTCGATCCCAATTTACTGCGCAATGAGCTAGACGCAGTCGCCGAAAAGTTACTGGCTCGCAGAGGCTTTAAGCTCGATGTTGAAACCCTGCGTAAGCAGGAGGAACGTCGTAAAGTATTGCAGGTAGAAACCGAGAACCTGCAAGCGGAGCGTAACGCCCGATCGAAAGAGATTGGGGCTGCGAAAGCACGCGGTGAAGATATCGAGCCTTTGCGTCGTGAAGTTAATCTCTTAGGCGAAAAGCTGGATGCCGCAAAAGCGGAACTGGAGCGCTTGCAGAATGACATTCGCGATTTAGCACTGACGATCCCTAACCTGCCGGACGACTCGGTGCCGCTCGGTAAGGATGAAACACAGAACAAAGAAGTGGCCCGTTGGGGTGAACCGCGCAAGTATGATTTCCCCGTGCGCGATCACGTAGAGCTTGGTGAAATGGCCGCAGGGCTGGATTTTGCCGCAGCGGTGAAATTAACCGGCGCACGTTTTGTGGTGATGAAAGGACAAATTGCCCGTCTGCACCGTGCGCTGACGCAGTTTATGCTGGATTTGCACACCCAACAGCATGGCTATCAGGAAGCCTACGTCCCCTATCTGGTGAACCACGCCACACTGTATGGAACAGGACAACTGCCTAAGTTTGGTGAAGATTTGTTCCACACCAAGCCCTTGAGTGAAGAAGCCGAAAGCAGCAACTATGCGTTGATTCCTACTGCGGAGGTTCCGCTAACCAATCTGGTGCGCGATGAGATTCTGGACGAGGGGGCATTACCGCTGAAAATGACGGCGCATACGCCTTGCTTCCGCTCTGAGGCTGGTTCCTACGGTCGCGATACGCGTGGGCTGATCCGTATGCACCAGTTTGACAAGGTTGAATTGGTACAAATCGTCCGTCCTGAAGATTCCATGCAGGCACTGGAAGAATTAACGACCCATGCTGAAACCGTTCTGCAACTGCTGAAATTGCCTTATCGCAAAGTGCTGTTGTGTACAGGCGATATGGGTTTTGGCTCCTGTAAAACCTATGATCTGGATGTCTGGCTTCCGGCACAGGATACTTACCGTGAGATTTCGTCTTGTTCGAACATGTGGGATTTTCAAGCGCGCCGTATGCAGGCCCGTTGCCGCAGCAAATCGGATAAGAAAACCCGGCTGGTTCATACCCTGAATGGTTCTGGTCTTGCTGTTGGCCGCACGCTGGTCGCGGTTTTAGAAAATTATCAGCAGGCTGACGGTCGTATTGAAATACCGGAAGTGCTGCGTCCGTATATGGGCGGGCTGGAATTTATTGGCTGATCTTGTTTATCTGCATAAAGCGCCTGAGGGCGCTTTTTTTACGCCGTTCGTTCGGTAATATTTTTTCATCGTAAAGATGAGGAATTACGTCAGACGCTACGGGGTATTTAAGCTTGAATTGGTTAAAAATCAGTTGAATAGCCATTTTATCCTTTCAGCCCCCATCAGCGTCATATTGTGATTGATTAATTCTTTCAATCCATGATTTGGCAAGTGACTTTTAGCGCGTTCTACCCCGATTGACTTTTGTACACACAGTGGCATGATGCGCTCACTTTTCCCCTGTTGTTTGGTTATCCACTTCACTATGTCTGCTTATTCTCGCCCAGTGCTGCTGTTGCTCTGCGGGCTTTTGTTGCTGACGATTTGTATTGCGGTATTAAATACGTTGGTTCCCCTTTGGCTGAGCAATCAGTCTCTTCCTGTCTGGCTGGTCGGCCTTGTGGGTTCATCCTATTTCGGCGGTAATCTGGCCGGCACGCTGATAGCGGGTAAATTAATCAGACGTTATGGATTCAACCGGAGTTATTATTTTGCGGCGTTGCTCTTTGGTGTCGCGCTCGCTGGCCTCAGTATGTCAGCGGACATCATTAACTGGTTATTTTGGCGTTTTCTCGCCGGGGTCGGCTGCGCATTAATTTGGGTTTCTGTCGAAAGCGCATTGCTATGCAGCGGCACCTCTGCGCAGAGAGGACAACTGCTGGCCGCTTATATGACCGCTTATTACCTCGGTAGCGTGGTCGGACAACTCCTGCTCGGCGTGTTACCCACCGCGCTGTTAAGTGTGTTGCCGTGGATGGTCGCGCTGGTGATTCTGGCAATACTGCCGCTGGTGTTTACGCGTCTTCCCACCCCGCCAGAGCAGCAGGAAAAACATGTCAACTTGTGGAAAATGCTGACATATCGCAGCGCGCGTTTGGGTGTGCATGGGTGTGTGATTTCCGGTGCGATTTTAGGTTCGCTGTATGGCTTAATGCCTTTGTATCTTTCCCATCAGGGCATGAATGACGCGCAAGTCGGTTACTGGATGGCGTTGCTGATTAGCGCGGGTATTATCGGCCAATTGCCTGTTGGACGTATGGCCGATCGTTACGGGCGGCTATTAGTATTGCGGGTACTGGTCTTTATCGTGATTGTCGGCAGCCTTGCTATGTTGAGTATCAGCCATTATGCCATGGCGCCCTCGCTGTTCCTGCTGGGATGCGCGGGATTCACGCTTTACCCGGTTGCGATGTCTTGGGCATGCGAAAAAGTGCGCCCTGACGAACTGGTGGCGATGAATCAGGCATTGCTCCTCAGCTATACGGTTGGCAGTCTGTGTGGGCCAAGCGTTGCGGCAGTGTTGATGCAGAGCTACTCCGATCGGTTACTGTTTGTGCTGATCGCTGTTGTTGCCATGTTCTACCTGATGTTGCTGCTCAGAAAAGCCGATCATCACCCGACGCCGTTAGCCGCGGCTTAGGTTAGCTTCATCAATGCTGGCTAACGACGTTTTTCCAGCCTCTACCATGTTATTCCACAGCGCTTCGGCGACCGGGCTAAGGCGCTGTTTCGCATTACGCGCCAGATAAAAAATGCTGGTCAGTTTTAAATTCTCTGGCGCGATTGCCGCGAGTTTTCCCTTTTTAATCCAAGGCTCAGCGTAGTGATCCGGAAGAAAGCCGACGTGTGTGCCTGCTAGCAAAAGTAGTAAACTTCCTTCTACGTTCCATGCGGTATTTTGCAAGCCTTTTTTTGCTACCGGGCCTAATTGCTTACTAATTTCGTGCAGCGCATGACCGCCAATCAACAACCTGTTCGGATTTAATGTGCCCGCTTTCCACTCTTTTTCTATCCTGGCTGCATTTTCAGAACTGGAATAAAAATAACTTTTCTCAACAAAGACAGGTTGAAAATAGATGTCGGGCGGGACATCATCAGGTAAAACGCTTAGGATGATATCGATGTGGCCGTTTTTTAAGCGCTCAATCAGTGGCGTGTAATCTCCAATTTCTAGTTCTACAGCAACGTCAGCGCTCTGATCGTATAACTTCCCAATAGCGGTAGAAATGACGTTTTGATGGTGGGTGACGGTATTATCCAGACAACCAAGGCGAACTTCACCAATGAGTTGGTGTTTTATTCTTGCTAATCGATTTGCAAAATCATCCAGCGTAGCTATAACGGACTTGGCTTCTTGATAGACAATCTCACCTTCGGTTGTTAAGGCAAATCCACCGCGTCCGCGTTCGCACAAAACGAGTCCGAGGGTATCTTCAAGGCGTGATAGGTAGTGGCTTAGCACCGGCTGGCTCAATCCTGTTGCCGTCTGTGCGTTAGTAATGCCTTGTTTTTCAACAATTTTACAAAAAAGTTTCAACCAACGAATTTCTAATTTATCTAAACGCATAGCATTCCCTTCGCATACATTACATATCTGAATGTTAACATCAAAATATATCTGTATTAATAGATATGAATTCCATTTATCTTACTATCAGCCACATAGTAATGTGGTTGCCACTCAAAGGCGTGGTTTATGTGTCACATCAGGGTCTCTCATAAGCGCAATAGTATCGTCAGCTTGCTGGCGATACTATTGTTCTATACGTCACCAGACAACCTCTATAAAATATCACAATAGACGATAATTATTTGCTGCTTATTTAATGGGGAAGATATGTCTCAAGGGAATGTTGTACCTGAAAAAACACAACAGACTAAGAAAATATATGATTACGAGTATGAACGTGTTCCTGTTTCGGCTCGAAAAAATTGGTATGTCATTGCCTTAATATGGCTTGCGATGGGCATTGACATTTCTGGTCTGTTTCTTGGTGCTTTCTTAAGCGGTGGATTACCTTTTTCTCAGGCTGTTAGCGCCACACTTATCGGTTCTGCTTTTTTAGGCGTTTTGGCAGCATTATGTGCTAACGTCGGCTATGGATGTGGATTATCGACAACGTTGCTGAGTATTTCTGTTTTTGGACGGTTAGGTGGAAAGATCATCGGGATTTTCTCTGCCGTTTCACTTGTTGGATGGTTTGCTTTTCAACTCGATTTCTTTGGCGTAATGCTGCAAAAATCGCTACTACATTATCAAGTCGAACCGGGCCGCTTCCTGGTTTTAGTTTTTGGTATGATATTAATGACGTCTACCGCCATTTGGGGAGTAAGAGCATTAGGGAAATTGAGTGTATTCAGTGTGCCGTTGATGTTGATGTTGATAATTACAGGTTTGATTTTATCTGCAAAGAATCATGCTGACATCCCGCTTCCAATAATTAAAACCCCTATCAGTATGGGGAACGCTATCTCTTATGTTGTTTCTATCTGGATCTTATCCGTAGTGATGTCGCCGGATATTGCTCGTTATGCCAAAACACGCAAAGATGCGTTGCTCGGCGCGGGATTAGGGTTCTTTTTAGGGAATAGCTCAACGATACTGGTTGCACTTATTTTGACGTATTTGGTAGGTACAGAGGATTTGGTTGAGGTGTTTTTCAGCATTGGTTTAGGCATGTCGGCTATTGTGATACTTATTTTTGCTCAGTGGACTACAAATAGTACCAATCTTGTTTCAGCCTCTTTGGGATTGTCTGCCGTCATTAGATCGTTCTCTCGGCCAATATTGGTTGTTCTAATGGCTATTGCGGGGTTAGGACTCGCTTATAACGGTATGATCAATAATTTTACCCAATTCTTATCGCTGCTCGGTGTACTGATTTCACCTATCGCTGGCGTTTATCTCGTTGAGTATTATTTTATTAAATCCTCTCGCTTGAAGAACAATGTTTCCGATGCCCCATTCTTGAATGTGGCAGCCGCTATATCCTGGTTATTCGGCAGTATTGTGAGCCTATTAACTTCCCCTGATTTTTTCGATTTATTTACGATAAGCTCGATTTCTGCTCTGGATGGCGTCGTTGTCAGCATGGCGATTTATATCGGTACACATAAACTTTTCCACAACTAGTGGATTGAACTCGTTTGCAGGGGCTTCCCACCTTAGGCAAAGAAAGTATGACACGTTATATAGATGTACAAACAATTGATGATATCGCTTTAGGGGCTGCTGTCCTTGGTACAGGAGGGGGTGGAGATCCATATATAGGCACTTTGATGGTGAAAAATGCGTTAAAAGATGTTGCTGAGGTGCTTATATTAGGTTTAGACGAAATTAAAGATGATGATGTGTTTGTGTCTTGCAGCATGATAGGCGCAACGACGGTAGTTGTAGAAAAAATTATGTCATCGAGCCAGTTTGTTTTGGCATTTGATGAGATGGAAAGGGTTCTTAATCGACCAGTCACGGCAACATTTCCAATCGAAATCGGCGGTATCAATTCGCTAATACCGCTAGTGGTTGCGGCAAAAAAAGGCCTGCCGATCATCGACTGCGATGCCATGGGGCGGGCCTTCCCCGAAGCGCAAATGGTGACATTCTTTCTGGACGGTCTAAACTCCGCACCAAATACGCTGGCGGATGAAAAAGGCAATGCCGTTATCCTTAACCCCATTGATGGCGTGTGGTCAGAGCGGCTGGCCAGAGGGATTGCAGAGCAAATGGGGGCCGCGTGCGCCATGTGTGATTATCCGTTGCGCGGTCGTCAACTTAAACGCAGCGCTATCAAAGGGACGCTTACGCTAGCCCAGGATGTAGGCAAAACGTTGCGGCAGGCACGCCGTTCGGGAAGCCAGCCTGTCCAGGCTCTGCTTTCGGTACTTAATGGCTACGTCATTGCATCAGGCACGATTGTTGACGTTGAACGCCGCACTACCGGGGCTTTTGTGCGGGGTAAGGCTGTGCTGAATGGCATGGGGAATGACAAAGGCGAATCGTTTACCGTGCTGTTTCAGAATGAACTCCTGCTGGCTTACCGCTCATCACAGACAGCAACACCAACGCAGGATAATCTGCTGGCCGTTGTCCCGGATTTGATCTCCATATTAGACAGTGAAACCGGGCATCCGATTATTACGGAACATTTACGTTACGGGCAGAGAGTTGATGTGATTGCCTATCCGTGTAATGACAAATGGCGGACGCCGAAAGGGATTGACGTTGCGGGGCCAGGGTATTTTGGCTACCCGGTGGAGTTTGTGCCGATAGAACAGCTTGTCAATCGTTAAGGTCTTGCCGATGTTACAAAAAAATGATTACCGGCTCGGAATTGATGTCGGGGGCACAAACACGGATGCAGCCATTTTAGATGCTAATCTGCGCTGTATCGCGACGGCCAAATTTCCAACCAGTCTCGATATCTATAGCGGCATTGAGCGCGTGATTGCCAGCGTATTGGCCTCTTCGGGTATCGCACCACAGGACATTCGTTATGCCATGCTGGGAACCACGCATTGCACCAATGCTATCGTTGAACGAAAAGGGCTGGATCGCGTAGGGTTATTGCGCCTGAGTTTGCCGAGCAGCGATAGTGTCCCGCCGCTGTTTGGTTGGAATGCCGAATGGCAGCAAACATTGGGTGAACATTTTTATCAGCTTCACGGCGGATATGAATTTGATGGACGAGAAATTCATCCGGTGCTGCGTGAAGAAGTGCTGGTCGCCTGCGATAAGATGCGCGGCCATGTCGATAGCATCGCGATCTGCGGCGTATTTTCTCCGGTAAATAATGCGCAGGAATGTCTGGTGGCTCAGTGGGTGAAGGCAGCCTTGCCTGATGTGACGTTATCTCTGTCACACAGGATCGGTAACACGGGGCTGTTGGAAAGAGAAAATGCGACAATCCTCAATGCCGCCTTGCATCGCACCGCAAACCGTTTTGTCCGTGGTTTTACTCAGGCACTAAACCGTCATGGTATTCAGGCTACACCGTTTTTTGGCCAGAATGACGGCACGTTGATGTCTGAGAGCATGGTGAAGCAGTACCCCATTCTGACGATGGCCTGCGGGCCAACAAACTCTATCCGCGGTGCGTGTCACCTGTCGGGGTTAGACAATGCCCTGATCGTGGATGTCGGTGGTACGACGACGGATATTGGCGTGTTGGTGAATGGCTTCCCGCGGGAATCGGCAATTGCCGTCGAAGTTGGGGGTGTGCGCACAAATTTCAGAATGCCGGATATCGTCTCTATTGGCATTGGCGGCGGAACCTGCGTGCGGCAGTCTCCAACCGGCAATATCGCGCTTGGGCCGGATAGCGTTGGCTACCGC
Source organism: Samsonia erythrinae (assembly GCF_004342665.1). Lineage (GTDB taxonomy): Bacteria > Pseudomonadota > Gammaproteobacteria > Enterobacterales > Enterobacteriaceae > Samsonia > Samsonia erythrinae. The sequence goes on from NZ_SMBY01000001.1 coordinate 790,143, forward strand.
CTGCTGGAACAGGGGCTCAGCTTTGGGGGAACAACGTTGACGCTCAGCGACGTTATGCTGCAACTCTATCGTGAGCGTTGGCCATCGACACTTTCCCAGCCGCTCCCTGAACTGGACAAGGCGTTCTGTCAGCAGGTATATCGTCAAATGATCGATAAGGTGGAAGATGCTATCGATCGGATTAAATCATCCGGCGCGCCTATCCCTGCGGTTCTGGTTGGCGGCGGGAGTATTTTACTGCCTGATTCGCTCTCCGGTATCAGTCAGGTTGTGCGCCCACAAAATTTCGATGCGGCAAACGCCGTTGGCGTCGCGCTTGGGAAGGTGGGCGCACAAATTGAGCGAGTGGTTAAAATGCCGGGTAGCGATCGTGAAAAGATAAAAAACGAATTGCAGCAGCAAACCGTTTGTCTGGCGGAAAAAACGGGCGCGGTGCCGGGTAGCGTTGAAATCGTCGACTATCAGGAAATACCGTTGGCTTATCTGCCGGGGAATGCGGTACAGGTGAAAATCAAGGCGGCGGGGGATCTTGCCTAGCATAATGTTCGGTTTCGGCGGGTAAGTAACGCGCTTAGGGCGCTACTTACCGCGTCGGAAATTTAATACATTACCTTGTGGCCGTATCCTTCAAGGATGGCTTTAATGCGGTCCATCGTATCGGCTTTCGGTGGCTTGACGCCGTCCAGCTTGTACTCTTCTCCCATTGCGATCCACTTATGCTTACCAAGTTCATGGTAGGGGAGAAGTTCGATTTTCTCGATATTCTTCATATCCTTCGTGAATTCGCCCAGTTTATGGGCGGATTCATCGTCATCGGACCAACCCGGTACGACAACATAACGTATCCAGGTGCGTTGGTTGCGTTTGGCCAGATAGCGGGCGAAATCCAGGGTGCGATGGTTGGATACGCCGACCAGATTCTGGTGAATGTCTTCGTTCATTTGCTTCAGGTCGAGCATCACTAAGTCGCTGACGTCCAACAGTTCGTCAATGACAGGATCGTAACGCCGAACAAAGCCATTGGTATCCAGGCAGGTGTTAATGCCTTCCGCCTGACAGGCGCGGAACCAGTCGCGTACGAACTCGGCCTGAAGAATGGCCTCGCCGCCGGATGCGGTCACGCCGCCTCCTGATGCATTCATAAAGTGGCGATAGGTCACGACTTCTTTCATGAGCTCTTCTACCGTGATTTCCTTACCGCCGTGCGTATCCCAGGTGTCACGGTTGTGACAATACAGGCAACGCATCAGGCAGCCTTGGAAAAAGACAATAAAGCGGATGCCCGGGCCATCGACTGTACCGCAAGATTCAAAGGAGTGGATGCGACCGATTACTGACATTGCGAGGTTTTCTCCAAATTTGACCGAACAATAGCGGCCTTTATGAGCGCAGTCATGAGAAAGCGGGTGCGTTCTGACAACGATTTCTGACAGAGAAACACCGTGTGACAGATGCTGCGTCGAATCTGTTTTGCCAGCCATCCACACGATAAGGGCTGCATAGCGGGCTGGCAAAACAGGTTAACAACCTGGACCGAGAGGTGAGAAAAAGGCCCCACCAATGTGGAGCCTCTATTTTACGTCTTTTCAGACAGTCATGGAAATTACATTGACTTGGTGAAAGTACGAGTAATGACGTCTTGCTGTTGCTCTTTCGTCAGAGAGTTGAAACGCACAGCGTAGCCGGATACACGGATAGTCAACTGCGGATATTTTTCCGGGTTTTCCATCGCATCAAGCAGCATTTCACGGTTCATGACGTTCACGTTCAGATGTTGGCCGCCTTCGATGTTGGCTTCGTGATGGAAGTAACCATCCATCAGGCCAGCAAGGTTAGCTTTACGTACGCTGTCGTCTTTACCAAGCGCGTTTGGCACGATGGAGAAGGTATAAGAAATACCGTCTTTCGCGTAAGCAAACGGCAGTTTGGCAACCGACGTCAAAGAGGCAACGGCACCTTTCTGGTCACGGCCGTGCATCGGGTTAGCACCAGGTCCAAATGGCGCGCCGGCACGACGACCGTCTGGCGTATTACCCGTTTTCTTACCATAAACTACGTTAGACGTGATGGTCAGGACAGACTGTGTCGGCGTTGCACCACGGTAGGTATTCAGTTTCTGAATTTTCTTCATGAAACGTTCAACCAGATCGCAGGCCAGTTCATCCACGCGTGCGTCGTTGTTACCAAATTGCGGATATTCGCCTTCGATATCAAAGTCGATAGCCAGACCGTCTTCATCACGAATCGGTTTCACTTTGGCATATTTGATGGCAGACAGGGAGTCAGCGGCAACAGACAGACCCGCGATACCACATGCCATGGTGCGGAACACGTCACGATCGTGCAGAGCCATCAGCGATGCTTCGTAGCTGTACTTGTCGTGCATGTAGTGGATGATGTTCAGCGCGGTGACATACTGTTTAGCCAGCCAATCCATGAAGTGATCCATGCGCTCCATCACTTCATCAAAGTTCAGGAGGTCGCCTTTGATCGGTTCTGATTTCGGGCCAACCTGCATTTTCAGTTTTTCGTCCACGCCGCCGTTGATTGCGTACAGCATGGTTTTCGCCAGGTTTGCGCGGGCGCCGAAGAACTGCATTTGCTTACCAACAACCATTGGGCTGACGCAACACGCAATCGCGTAGTCATCGTTGTTGAAGTCAGGACGCATCAGATCGTCATTCTCATATTGCAGAGAAGAGGTATCGATGGAAACTTTAGCCGCAAAGTTTTTGAAGTTTTGAGGCAGTTTTTCAGACCACAGGATGGTCATGTTCGGTTCCGGAGACGGTCCCATGGTGTACAGGGTGTTCAGGAAGCGGAAACTGTTTTTGCTCACCAGCGTGCGGCCATCAAGACCCATACCCGCCAGAGATTCCGTAGCCCAGATCGGGTCACCAGAGAACAGTTCATCATATTCCGGCGTACGCAGGAAACGCACCATACGCAGCTTCATGACCAGGTGGTCAATGAGCTCCTGAGCGTCTTCTTCCGTGATTTTCCCTGCTTTCAGATCGCGTTCAATGTAGATGTCAAGGAAGGTCGAAACACGACCAAATGACATTGCCGCGCCGTTCTGTGATTTCACAGCAGCCAGATAGCCGAAGTAGGTCCACTGAACGGCTTCCTGAGCAGTGGTTGCCGGGCCAGAAATATCACAGCCGTATTTTGCGGCCATTTCTTTAATCTGGTTCAGCGCATGATGCTGATCGGCAATTTCTTCACGCAGACGGATAGTCGCTTCCAGATCTTCGCCGTTTTCCAGTTTGCTCTGCAAAGAGGTGAACTGGGCGAACTTGTCTTTCATCAGGTAGTCGATACCGTACAGCGCAACGCGACGATAGTCACCGATGATACGACCACGACCATAAGCATCCGGCAGACCGGTCAGAACACCCGATTTACGACAACGCAGGATGTCTGGCGTATAAACGTCGAACACGCCCTGGTTATGCGTTTTGCGGTATTCAGTGAAGATTTTTTTCAGTTGCGGGTCTAACTCACGGCCATAAACTTTGCAGGAGCCTTCGACCATTTTGATACCGCCAAACGGAATCAGCGCACGTTTCAGCGGCGCATCAGTTTGGAGACCAACAATTTTTTCCAGATTTTTGTTGATGTATCCTGCATCGTGAGAGGTGATAGTTGAAGCAACGTTGGTATCAAAATCAACAGGGGCGTGAGTGCGGTTTTCCTGTTTGATGCCTTCCATAACGCTGTCCCACAGCGCAGAGGTCGCTTTGGTCGCGCCAGCCAGGAAAGACTCGTCACCTTCATACGGCGTGTAGTTTTTCTGGATAAAGTCACGTACGTTAACATTATCCTGCCATTCACCTTTGCTAAAGCCTTGCCATGCATTGGCCAATTTTTCATTCAGCTCGGTCATTTTACACCTACCTTTGATATGGATTTCTTCAAATCCGACATTGCGGCCGATTGCACCTTAGTGGTGCTTGTCTCCACCGCGCAAATAAATTACCCAATATGTTAAACCGACCATAATGCCGCCGCCGATGATGTTCCCCAGGGTAACGGGGATCAGATTATCGGTAATAAAGTGGCTGACGGTTAAATGTTCAAAATGCGATGGCATGATGCCAATGGCATCCCAGAATTCAGGGGACGCGAAATTTTTGATAACGATGCCCATAGGAATCATGAACATGTTGGCGATACTGTGTTCAAAGCCGCTGGCAACGAACATGGCGACAGGCAGGATCATCGCAAACATTTTGTCAGTAAGCGTACGACCGGAATAGCTCATCCACACGGCCAGACAGACCATTAGGTTGGCTAAAATACCCAGACTGAGAGCTTCGACAAAGGTGTGTTCAAGTTTATGTTCCGCCGTTTGCAGAACATTAAGCCCCCACGCACCGTTTGCGACCATATGTTCCCCAGAGAACCAGATAAGTCCAACGAAGAAAAGCGCGCCAATCAGGTTACCGACATACACATTGACCCAATTACAGGCTAGCTGCTTCCAGGTGATACGTCCACTGGCCTTGGCAATCACTGTGAGGACGGTAGACGTAAATAAATCTGCGCCGCAAACGACAACCAGCATGAGGCCGAGGGAGAAGCAGATGCCGCCGATCAATTTCGCGATACCGAAAGGGATCGAAGCGGTGCCCGTAGTGGCGGTAATATAAAAAACGAAGGCGATTGAAATAAATACACCCGCGGTGATCGCTAAATAAAACGTCGTCCAGGGTTGTTTAGTCGCTTTGTAGACACCGGCGTCTTCAGCCACTTTCGCCATGGCAGCCGGTAGTAATAGAGTAAAAGGGTTGTCAGCTTTCACACTAACTCTCACTTAGAAATTATCAGCGTTGATATACTAACAAAGCAGTATACGGCAAAATTTGACGTGGATCATGCTACCAGAATTTAACAGAGGGCTGGAAGGGGTGAAATGCCGCTGTTTTTTCATTAACTAAATGAATTATAAGTGAAAAAATATTTTAAATTTTATAAAAAGAGTTGAATTTCGGATGTTTAACCTACCGATTTGGCGTTAATAAAAATCATGCCTTGTAGAATTTCAGTACGACTTTATCGACGTAATTTAATTAAATTTTCACCGTTCAATAACAATGTTCTGATTGTGGTTTAAAGATAAATAAAAATATTACCGCCTGAGAATAAAATAGCCCTTACAAATTAAAGAGCTATTATGATCAATTATTTGTAATGCGCTGATGATATTAAATAAAAAGCCGCAAGGCCGTATTATTCAGGCATTATTTTCCTGCCAGTAGCGACGTTTGGCCTGCTGTAGTTTTTCATAGGCCGCCAGCAGCGCCTGAAGGGCCGGTAAAGAGGCAAACGTTTCATCGACGCTAAACAGCCCGTAAAAACAGTTTTCGCCAGCGATCGCAGCACTGGCGGCATCGACCGCTTCAAGGCCATACATTTTGGTCAGGGCATCGTAATACTCCGCTGGCTCGCGCTCAGGCTCCTGCGCCAGCAACAGCAGGGTTTGCAGGCAACGGTAGTAGTTGCTGCGCTGTGGCGTGAAGACGGAATCATTGAAGTCCTGGGTCCATTCCGTCCAGCTTAAGGCCTGATCGAGATCGCCCCCTGCCAGCGCCAGCATTGCTTTCAATTCACCGACGCGCAATGTAAACCAACCATTGTCTTTACCGGTGGCGATGCCGAGTAGTTCGCGTATGCGGGTAAAGTCATCCAGACCTTCGTCGTCCAACTGTTGCAGCAACGCCAGATAGTCTTGTTTTTCCCACGCGCTGTCGGGTAAAGCCAGCAATGTGTCGCGCAAATGAGCGCCCATATTGTTATTGGCCAGCAGGAGATCATCGGCAGGGTAGATATCCGACATGCCCGGCACGATGATGCGGCAGGCGTAAACGGATAGATGCTGATAGTCGGCAATATACACTTCTTTGTCTTCTTGCTTGAAGATCGCCATCAACGTAGCGAATTCTTCTTCCGTCGAGCCTGAAAAGCGCCAGTCGGCAAACTCATAGTCCGCGGTTTTCTTGAACATGTCCCAGGAGATCAGACCGCTGGAATCAATAAAGTGGGTTTCCAGATTCGCGTGTTCGGCAACCTCTTCATCGTCGAACGTGGGCGGCGTGAAAACATCCAAATCCTTCAGACTACGTCCTTGCAACAGCTCGGTAACGGTACGCTCCAGCGCCACGCCAAAATCTGGGTGTGCGCCGAAGGAAGCGAAACAGGTTCCGTTGGTCGGGTTGAATAGCACTACGCAGATAACCGGGTATTTCCCCCCCAGTGAGGCATCGTAAGCGAAGATCGGAAAGCCTTCTTTTTCCAGTGTGGCAATCGCCTCAACCACGCCGGGATAGCGATTGAGCACCGCCTGAGGAATTTCCGGCAGGCTAATGGATTCCGCGATAATGCGGTTCTTAATGTAGCGCTCGAACACTTCGGATAACCCCTGAACGCGGGCTTCATTGGCGGTGTTGCCGGCGGACATGCCATTGGAAACGTACAGATTCCCGATGATGTTCATTGGAATGTAGACCGTTTGCTGGTCGGACTGACGGGTAAACGGCAGCGCGCAAATGCCGCGCTCAGCATGACCAGATTGCAGATCGATCAGATCGCTGGCGCCCAGCTCTTGTTCGGGATCGTAAAATTGCTTCAGGCGTTGATCCAAAATGCCTTCAGGGAGTGCGTTATCTTCCGGGATAGGGAACCATTTTTCGTTGGGATAGTGAACAAAATCCCCTTTGGCTATCGTTTTGCCAAGGTAGAAATCGGCGAAAAAATAGTTGGTGGACAGACGTTCAAAATATTCGCCTAACGCAGAAGCCAGCGCCGCTTTTTTACTGGCGCCCTTACCGTTAGTGAAGCACAGCGGGCAGTCGCGATCCCGAATATGGACAGACCAGACATTCGGCACTGGGTTAAGCCACGACGCTTCTTCGATGTTAAACCCCAGGTCCTGGAGCTGCTGTTGAAAACGGGCGATGGAGTCTTCCAGGGCGGCGTCTTTGCCTGGGATAAACGTTTGTGTCATGGTGTTCACTTTTGTCGAGATTAACGGAAGCGGCATAATACGGATTTTTCCGTCTGGACTCTATTGATTCATCATCCACCGACCGCAAAGTGGGAACCGGATTCGCAACCTGGCGTTTTACCGAGTGAAAGCGCAATAAGCGTTGCAGCCGCGATTGTCGAGTGATAAAACCGATAGCAGGGTAAACGTAGTGTGGTTATGGCGACGATTCCGCTATAACCATAATCTTGTAACAGCGATGTTTTTATCATCACCGTGGCGATAAAAAGGATTTATCGCCACGGTGATAAAAACAACCGCTATTTTCAGATGTGGTGAGGGGAAATGACTCAGGTTTTTAATTTTAGCGCCGGGCCAGCGATGCTGCCGGTTGAAGTTTTACGACGTGCTGAACAGGAATTATGTAACTGGCATGGCCTGGGGACATCGGTCATGGAAATCAGTCACCGCAGTAAAGAATTTATGCAGGTTGCAGCGGAATCCGAACAGGATCTGCGCGACTTACTGAAAATCCCCTCCAACTACAAAGTGCTTTTTTGCCACGGCGGCGCGCGTGCGCAGTTTGCGGCGGTGCCATTAAATTTGTTGGGTGACCATTCAACGGCGGATTACATTGATGGCGGGTATTGGGCGCACAGTGCAATTAAGGAAGCTGAAAAATATTGCACGCCTAACGTTATTGACGTTAAAACCCGAGCAGACGGGCTGCGCGCGATTAAACCGATGCGCGAATGGCAGTTGTCCGAGGATGCCGCATTTGTCCACTATTGCCCGAATGAAACCATTGACGGTCTTGCGATTGAAGAAGAACCGGATTTCGGTGACAAGATCGTAGTCGCTGACTACTCTTCCAGCATTCTCTCGCGCCGTATTGACGTAAGTCGCTATGGCGTAATCTACGCCGGCGCGCAGAAGAATATCGGCCCTGCTGGCCTGACGCTGGTTATCGTGCGTGAGGATTTGCTGGGTAAAGCGCGTCGTGAGCTGCCATCGATTCTGGATTATCAGATTCTGGCGGATAACGATTCGATGTTTAACACACCGCCGACGTTTGCCTGGTATCTGTCCGGCATGGTGTTCAAGTGGTTGAAAGAGCAGGGCGGTCTGGCTGAGATGGAAAAGCGTAATCAGGAGAAAGCCGACCTGTTGTATCACGCGATTGACGCGAGTGATTTTTACCGCAATGACGTCGCGGTGGCGAACCGTTCGCGCATGAACGTCCCGTTCCTGCTGGTGGATCCCGCGCTGGATAACGTCTTCCTGGAAGAGTCGGTCGCGGCGGGTCTGCATGCGCTGAAAGGCCATCGCGTGGTAGGCGGCATGCGCGCTTCCATCTACAACGCCATGCCGTTGGAAGGCGTGAAAGCGCTGACTGAATTTATGGCCGACTTCGCGCGTCGCCACGGTTAATCAACATCGATCCTACCGTTTGTTTTGCTAACCCCGGGCAGTCCGGGGTTTTTATGTCCACGTTTAAAGAATAGGCTTCACATGCAGGAATCCCTTACCCTACATCCCATCAAGCGGGTTAACGGCACCCTCAATTTGCCGGGATCAAAAAGTGTCTCTAACCGTGCGCTTTTGCTTGCGGCGCTGTCAGTGGGAAAAACCCGGCTGACTAATTTGCTGGACAGCGATGATGTCCGCCATATGCTCAATGCCTTAACGGCGCTGGGGGTGGAATATGATCTGTCATCCGATCGGACGGTGTGTGAGATTACCGGTCTGGGCGGGATGTTTACGGCAGCGCAGCCGCTGACGCTGTTTTTAGGGAATGCCGGTACGGCGATGCGTCCGCTGGCCGCCGCCTTGTGCCTGACGGATGGCGATATCGTGCTGACGGGCGAGCCGCGGATGAAAGAGCGGCCAATCGGGCATTTGGTCGATGCATTGCGTCAGGGCGGAGCGAAGATTGACTATCTCGAACAGGAAAATTATCCGCCACTACGTCTGCACGGTGGTTTTAAAGGCGGCGATATCAGTGTGGACGGAAGTGTATCCAGCCAGTTCCTGACGGCGCTATTGATGACGGCGCCGCTGGCGGCGCAAGATACGCAGATTAGCATTCAGGGCGATCTGGTTTCTAAACCGTATATTGATATTACGCTGCATATGATGAAAGCGTTCGGCATTGACGTACGCAATGAGAACTATCAGCGCTTCTTTGTCTCGGGGCGTCAGCAATATCGCTCGCCGGGTGATTATCTGGTGGAAGGCGACGCGTCATCGGCCTCTTATTTTCTGGCGGCGGCCGCAATTAAAGGCGGCACAATACGTGTCACCGGCGTGGGCCGTCATAGCGTTCAGGGTGATATCCGCTTTGCCGATGTACTGGAAAAGATGGGCGCGAAAGTTCGCTGGGGGGACGATTACATTGAATGTGAGCGTGGCGAGCTGCACGCGATCGATATGGACATGAATCATATCCCGGATGCGGCAATGACGATTGCGACAGCGGCGCTCTTTGCGCAAGGGGGCACGACCACGCTGAGAAATATCTATAACTGGCGCGTAAAAGAGACCGATCGTCTGGCGGCGATGGCGACGGAACTGCGTAAAGTCGGCGCAGAAGTAGAGGAAGGTCACGATTATATTCGCATTACGCCGCCGCGCCGTCTGAACGCCGCAGACATCGGGACTTATAACGATCATCGCATGGCCATGTGTTTCTCGCTGGTGGCGCTGTCGGATACCCCGGTGACGATTTTGGATCCGAAATGTACGGCTAAAACGTTCCCGGATTATTTCGAACAGCTGGCGCGACTTAGCGAACCGGCTTAATGACTCGTAAGGCACGCAATGCGTGCCTTTTTCTTACGCGGCGCGCCGTTTCTATCAATGGCGTCGCGCGTTCAGAGAATCTCTTATTTTGCTGCCATGCCGGCATTGGATTAACCTTTCTCCGTATTTGATGCGTATAATGAATCTCCGTGATGCCGGAAAACGGCGTGAGCGGAATTTTCAGTGTTAAAGGAGAGAGAAATGACGGTGATGGCACCGGTAATTACGGTTGACGGACCGAGCGGCGCAGGCAAAGGCACCTTGTGTAAGGCGTTGGCTGAGGCTTTACAATGGAACCTGCTGGACTCAGGGGCCATCTATCGCGTTCTGGCGCTGGCGGCGCTACACCATCATGTGGATATCGGCTCGGAAGAAGCGCTGGTTCCCCTTGCTTCTCATCTCGATGTGCGTTTTGTGGCGGAAGACGGGCAGTTGAAGGTCATTCTGGAAGGTGAAGATGTCAGCCATGAAATCCGCACTGAAACGGTAGGCAATACGGCATCTCAGGCGGCGGCTTTTCCCCGCGTTCGTGAGGCGCTGTTGCGACGGCAACGCGCGTTTCGGGAGGCGCCGGGGTTGATTGCCGATGGCCGAGATATGGGAACCGTGGTGTTTCCTGATGCGCCAGTGAAGATATTCCTGGATGCCAGCGCGGAAGAACGTGCGCAACGTCGCATGCTACAGTTGCAGGCGAAAGGCTTTAGTGTTAACTTTGAACGTCTTTTGTCTGAGATAAAAGAAAGGGACGAGCGCGATCGCAACCGTCCTGTTGCTCCGTTAGTGCCAGCGGCAAACGCGCTGATACTGGATTCAACGGAGATGACAATCGACGAAGTGATTGCGCGTGCGTTGGCGTATTCCCGCGAAATTTTGGCGTAATCGCAGCATTCTGAATTTTTACCTCGCTGTAAGGATGTACAGAGAGGCATGTTAAACAACCCCATCGAGCAGGATGCCAGATGGACGTTAAAATGAAACCCTTAAGATTATCAACATGACTGAATCTTTTGCTCAACTCTTTGAAGAATCCCTGAAAGAAATCGAAACCCGCCCTGGTTCCATCGTTCGCGGCGTTGTTGTTGCTATTGATAAAGATGTCGTACTGGTTGACGCCGGTCTGAAATCTGAATCTGCCATTCCGGTAGAGCAATTCAAAAATGCGCAAGGCGAACTGGAAATTCAGGTCGGCGATGAAGTAGACGTTGCCCTGGACGCTGTTGAAGATGGCTTCGGTGAAACCCTGCTGTCTCGCGAAAAAGCTAAGCGTCATGAAGCATGGCTGATGCTGGAAAAAGCTTATGAAGAAGCTGCAACGGTTACCGGTGTTATCAACGGTAAAGTTAAAGGCGGTTTCACTGTTGAGTTGAACGGCATCCGTGCGTTCCTGCCAGGTTCACTGGTAGACGTTCGTCCGGTTCGCGACACGCTGCATCTGGAAGGCAAAGAGCTTGAGTTCAAAGTGATCAAGCTGGATCAGAAACGCAACAACGTTGTCGTTTCCCGCCGTGCGGTTATCGAATCTGAAAACAGCGCTGAGCGCGATCAACTGCTGGAAAACCTGCAGGAAGGCATGGAAGTTAAAGGTATCGTTAAGAACCTTACTGACTACGGTGCATTCGTTGATCTGGGCGGTGTTGATGGTCTGCTGCATATCACGGATATGGCTTGGAAACGCGTTAAGCATCCGAGCGAAATCGTCAATGTGGGCGACGAAATCACTGTTAAAGTGCTGAAATTCGACCGCGAACGTACTCGTGTGTCTCTGGGTCTGAAACAGCTGGGCGAAGATCCATGGGTCGCTATCGCTAAGCGTTACCCGGAAAGCACGCGTCTGACTGGCCGCGTAACGAACCTGACTGACTACGGCTGCTTCGTTGAAATCGAAGAAGGCGTTGAAGGTCTGGTACACGTTTCCGAAATGGATTGGACTAACAAGAACATCCATCCGTCCAAAGTTGTTAACGTTGGCGACGTAGTGGAAGTTATGGTTCTGGATATTGACGAAGAACGTCGTCGTATCTCTCTGGGCCTGAAACAGTGCAAGTCCAACCCGTGGCAGCAGTTTGCTGAAACCCACAACAAGGGCGACCGTGTTGAAGGTAAAATCAAGTCTATCACTGACTTCGGTATCTTCATCGGTCTGGACGGCGGCATCGACGGTCTGGTGCACCTGTCTGACATCTCCTGGAACGTGGCTGGCGAAGAAGCCGTACGCGAATACAAGAAAGGTGATGAAATTGCCGCTGTTGTCCTGCAGGTTGACGCAGAACGTGAGCGTATCTCCCTGGGCGTAAAACAACTGGCTGAAGACCCGTTCAATAACTACCTGTCTGTCAACAAGAAAGGTGCTATTGTTACTGGTAAAGTTACAGCCGTTGACGCGAAAGGTGCTACAGTTGAATTAGCAGATGGCGTAGAAGGTTACCTGCGTGCTTCTGAAGCTTCTCGCGACCGCGTTGAAGACGCTACGCTGGTATTAAACGTTGGCGACAGCGTTGAAGCGAAATATACCGGTGTTGATCGTAAGAACCGCGTTGTTAGCCTGTCTGTTCGTGCGAAAGACGAAGCTGACGAAAAAGATGCCATTGCCACTGTCAACAACAAGCAAGAAGAAGGCAACTTCTCCAATGCGATGGCAGAAGCATTCAAAGCGGCTAAAGGCGAGTAATCACAACGGTAGAGTGAGCAACATTCGTTGTTCACTCTTGTAACGGTAGTCAGTTATCCTGATTTGGTAGCCACGTATTTGGAGGAGCTATGACTAAGTCTGAACTCATTGAAAGGCTTGCTGGACAGCAATCTCATATCCCGGCCAAAGTGGTTGAGGATGCAGTGAAAGAAATGCTTGAACAAATGGCTTCTACGTTAGCCGAAGGCGATCGTATTGAAATCCGTGGGTTTGGCAGTTTTTCGCTTCACTACCGTGCACCGCGTGTGGGTCGTAACCCGAAAACCGGAGAGAAAGTGGAACTGGAAGGCAAGTACGTTCCCCACTTTAAACCGGGCAAAGAGTTGCGCGATCGCGCCAATATCTACGGCTAATCATTTTCGTAGCGATTAAGCTGGCGCGCAAAAGTAAATGGCACCTTTTAGGTGCCATTTTTGCTATGTGTGACCGGTGCTTTATGATTTATTATGGCGTTCTTTCAAACGGTTGATGATCGTCGCCAGCTCTAAATCCTGATCCTGTAGCAGCACCAGCAGGTGATACATCAAATCCGCCGCTTCGTTGGTTAGCTCTTCTCGGTCATGTACCGTTGCCGCGAGCGCGGTTTCTAACCCTTCCTCACCGACTTTCTGCGCTATGCGCTTGGTGCCGCTGGCATATAGACGCGCGGTGTAAGAGCTGTCTGGATCGGCCTGTTTGCGCTCAGCCAGCAGTTGCTCTAGCTGATAGAGGAAACCCCAATCGCTGATTGCCGGTGAGAAACAGCTGCTGTTGCCGAGATGACAGGTTGGCCCGATAGGATTAACCAGAATCAGCAACGTGTCGTTATCGCAGTCCGGTGTGATGGCGACGACATTCAGGAAATGACCGGATGATTCGCCTTTTGTCCATAGGCGCTGCTTGGTGCGTGAGAAAAACGTCACCTTGCCGCTTTCTTCGGTTGCCTGCAATGCCGCCTGATTCATGTAACCGAGCATCAGTACTTCACCGGATACGGCATGTTGTACGATGACGGGGAGCATCCCGCCCGTTTTGTTCCAATCGAGTTGGTTGCGTTGCTCGTCGTTTAAAAATCGTTGTTCGCTTAACACACCCGGATCTCCACACCCTGTTGCTTAAGATATTGTTTCAGCTCGCCAATATTAATGACCTGCTTGTGAAACACCGATGCCGCCAGCGCGCCGTCAACCTGAGCGGTTTGGAACGCATCCAGAAAGTGCGCCATCGTCCCCGCGCCGCCGGAAGCAATCAGCGGAACGTGACAGACGGCGCGTACCAGATTGAGCTGGTGTAAATCATAGCCGTTGCGCACACCATCCTGATTCATCATGTTCAGGACAATCTCACCCGCGCCGCGTTTTTGCACTTCCTCTACCCAGTCCAGCGTTTCCCAGGTGGTGACTTTAGTGCGCGCTTCATCGCCGGTGTATTGATTCACATGATACCGACCGGTAGCCGCATCATGCCAGGTATCGATGCCGACGACGATACACTGCACGCCATAACGATCGGCCAGACGGCTAATTAACGTCGGGTCGGCCAAAGCCGGTGAGTTGATGGAGATTTTATCCGCGCCAAAAGAGAGGATCTGTCCCGCTTCTTCCATGCTTTTGATTCCCCCGGCGACGCAGAAGGGAATGTCGATCACTTCCGCCACGCGAGAAACCCAGCTTTTATCGACGACGCGCCCATCGGAAGAGGCGGTGATATCATAAAAGACCAGCTCATCGGCACCTTCCTGCGCATAACGCTGCGCCAGAGGCACGATATCGCCGATGATTTCGTGGTTGCGAAACTGTACGCCTTTGACGACCTGACCATCGCGCACGTCCAGACAGGGGATTATCCGTTTTGCCAGCATGAAATAGCCTCCGCGACGTTAAATTTACCGTCCAGCAATGCGCGCCCAACGATGACGCCTTGCACGCCGCTGCCGCGTAAATCTGCGATATCGGAGAGCGAGCCAATGCCGCCGGATGCCTGAAAAGCGATCTGGGGATAGCGTTGGCTGACTTCACGATAGAGTGCGACGTTGGTCCCGCCCAGCGTACCGTCGCGGGAAATATCCGTGCACAGAACGTGTTTCAGACCGAACGGCAGATATTGTTCGATGATTTGTTCAAGCGTCGCGTCTGAGTTTTCCTGCCAGCCGCTGATGGCGACAAATTTCATACCGTCGGCGTTGATACGCACGTCCAGCGCCAGCACCAGCGCTTCGGGGCCGTAGCGGGTGAACCAGCGTTGAACGCGTTCTGGCTGGGTAACGGCGGTGGAGCCGATGACAACACGGCTGGCGCCAGCATTCAGTAGCGCTTCAACGTCCTGTTCGGTGCGGATGCCGCCGCCGATCTGTACCGGTACGCTAACCCCTGCCAGCAGGGACGTTAACAGCGGGATCTGGCGAGCGGACGGATCTTTCGCCCCGGTCAAATCGACCAGATGCAGCACGCCTGCTCCCTGTTGCTGATAATCTTGCAGGCGGGGAAGCGGGTCGCGACCATATTGGCGCTGCTGACCATAATCACCCTGATGCAGACGAACAACCTGTCCGTCGATCAGGTCTAATGCGGGAATAATCATGACGATCTACATCTCCAGAAAGTTTTTCAGCAGCTGCGCGCCCGCAGCACCAGAGCGTTCGGGGTGGAACTGCACGCCAAAGAAGTTCTCTTTTTCCACCGCGGCGGTAAAAGCAGCGCCGTAATTGACTTGCGCGATAGTGTTTTCACACACCGGCATCGCGTAGCTGTGGACGAAATAAAAGTAGGCGCCGTCGTCAATGCCACGGAATAAGCGGTGCCCGGCTTGTGGAATGACCTGATTCCAGCCCATGTGAGGCAGGGGCAAGCCGTCCGTGACCATCTTTTCCACCGGCGCGTTAATCATTCCCAACGTGGGCACGCCGCCGCTTTCGGCGCTGCACGTTCCCAATAACTGCATGCCGAGGCAAATTCCCAGAACGGGTTGGGTACAGGCCTTGATTAGCGCGATCAGGTCCCGTTCCTGCAACTGGTTCATTGCGGCCTGTGCGGTACCGACGCCGGGAAGAAACAGTTTGTCCGCTTGCAGAACAATGTCGGCATCGCGGCTGATCGTGGGGGCATACCCCAGTCGCTGCACCGCATAGGCCACCGATGACAGGTTTGCGCAGCCGGTATCCAGAATGACCACCTTCATCAGAGCACTCCTTTTGAGCTCGGCAACGTATCGCCTTCGACGCGGATCGCCTGACGCAGCGTGCGTCCAAACGCCTTAAACAGGCTTTCGACCCGGTGGTGGTCGTTACGCCCCTTGGTTTTCAGATGCAGGGTGCAGGCCATGGAATAAGACAGCGAACGGAAGAAGTGCTCCACCATTTCCGTACTCAAATCGCCGACGCGCTGATAGCTGAATTCGGCTTTGTATTCCAGATGCGGGCGGCCAGAGATATCCAGCGCGCAGCGCGCCAGACACTCATCCATTGGCAGGACGAAACCAAAACGGCCAATGCCGCGTTTGTCGCCCAACGCTTTGTTCAGCGCTTCGCCCAGCGCCAGACCGGTGTCTTCCACTGTGTGGTGATCGTCAATGTACAGATCGCCTTTCACTTCAATATTCATGCGGAACCCGCCGTGGGTGGCGATTTGATCCAGCATGTGGTCGAAGAAACCGACGCCGGTGTTGATCTTGCTGCCGCCTTCCTGATCCAGCCAGACGTTCACATCAATCGCGGTTTCACGCGTGACGCGGTTAACGTGCGCATGGCGGTTACGCTTGGTTAGCTGATGAGTGATGGTTTGCCAGTTGAGTCCGTCGCGCTGATAGCGCAGGCCGGTAATTCCCATGTTTTGCGCCAGTTGGAGGTCGGTCTCGCGATCGCCGATGACATAGCTCTGCGCAGCATCCATCAGGCCGTGGTTTAAATACGTGGTCACCAGCTCGGTTTTGGGTTTACGGCAGGCGCAGTTGTCCGCAGGTAAATGCGGACAGATTAGCACCTGCTCGAAACGGATCCCCTGCGACGTCAGAATTTGCATCATCAGGTTATGCGGCGGATCGAACGTTTCCTGAGGGAAGCTTGCCGTTCCCAGCCCGTCCTGATTCGTAATCATCACCAGCGTATAGCCCGCTTTTTGCAACGCCAGCAGCGAGGGAATGACATCTGGTTCCAGCGCCAGTTTATCCAGACGGTCAACCTGAAAATCCTCAGGTGGTTCAGCAATCAGTGTTCCGTCACGGTCGATAAAGAGGTATTTCTGGCCCACGGTGGCTCCTTAATATTAAGCGTTGATCCCCGGCAAGGATTGTAATGCAGCAACAACGCGCTCACATTCGTTGCGGTTGCCGATAGTGATACGCAAACAGCCTGCAAGGCCCGGCTGCTTATTTTGGTCGCGTAAGATAATGCCCTGATCCCACAGCGTTTTGAAGACGGTTGCGGAAGCGGTAAAGCGAACCAGCAAATAGTTGCTCACGCTGGGGAAAATGGCTTCGACACAGGGCAGGTTTTTTAAGGCGTCGTGAAGCCAGAGGCGGTTGGCGGTAATGTCTGCCACGTTTGCTTTCATTTTTGCTATGCCTTCGCGGCTTAATGCCTGCGCGGCAATATCCGCCACCGGAGTGGATAAGGGATAAGGCGCAATCACTTTTAGCAGGAGTTGAATGACATCGGGGTTGGCCAACGTAAAGCCACAGCGCAGGCCGGCAAGTGAAAACGCTTTGGATAACGTGCGCAAAATCACCAGATGTGGAAACTCGTTGAGCCAATTCGCGGTGGAGGCCTGTAGGCGAAACTCGATATAAGCCTCATCAATCACGACCAGCGCTTTTCCCTGGGCCATCGCCAGAACCTGACGCAAATCATCCGGCGCGAGCAGGTTGCCGGTTGGGTTATTGGGGCTGCAAAGATAAATAATTTTCGCGCCGTCTAACTGGGCACGGATTGAGTCAAGGTCTAACTGCCAGTCTGTTTTGCTGGCAGCCGTGCGGCGTTCGACGCCAAAGGTTTCGGCGCTGACGGCATACATGCCGTAGGTCGGCGGACAAAACAAAATGGCGTCTTTACCCGGTTCGCAGAAGGCGCGGATCAGCAATTCGATCCCTTCATCGGCGCCGCGGCTGACCAACACCTGTTCCGGTTGCACGCCGGCATAGTCCGCGTAGCGGTTGATGACCTGCGTGGGCTGGCATTCCGGGTAACGGTTCAGCGTTTGCAGCGTGAGCTGAAATTCCGGCGCCTGAGGATATTCATTGGCATTCAGCCAGACATCCCCTTGACCGCCGAGACGGCGTGCGGACTGGTACGGCGTTAATGCGCGAACGTTGGCGCGAGCCAGTTCTTCAATGCTGCTCATGCTTGCTCCTTGAGTGCGGCGACACGCAGGGTAACGGCGTTTTTGTGGGCGGTAAGCTGTTCGGCCTGCGCCAGTGTTTCTATGGTCGGCGCCAGTTGCAGTAAGCCCTGCGGCGTCAGTTGCTGAACTGTCATGCGTTTCTGGAAATCAGCCAGACCTAAACTGGAATAGGTTGAGGTATAGCCATAGGTTGGTAAGACATGGTTGGTTCCTGAGGCGTAATCACCCGCGGATTCCGGTGACCAGTCACCCAGAAAGACCGAGCCGGCGCTGGTGATGCTATCGACCAACGACGCAGCATCGCGCGTCTGGATGATCAGGTGTTCCGGACCATACTGATTGCTGATTTCAACGCACTGCGCCAAATCATGTGCGACGATGACACGACTGCTGGCGAGCGCCTGACGCGCAATCTCTGCTCGGGACAACTGCGCAAGCTGTTGCTCGACTTCGTCCGCGACGGCTTTTGCCATCGCGGGATCAGGTGTAAGCAGGATCACCTGTGAATCCGGGCCGTGCTCGGCCTGGGATAAAAGGTCGGATGCCACAAACGCCGGCGTCGCGCCGCTATCGGCGATCACCAGCACTTCAGAGGGACCTGCTGGCATATCAATCGCCGCGCCGTCAAGCTGTTGGCTAACCTGACGTTTGGCTTCCGTGACGTAGGCATTGCCGGGACCGAAAATTTTATCCACTTTCGTCACGCTTTCTGTGCCGAAGGCCATCGCCGCGATGGCTTGCGCGCCGCCGAGCTGAAACACCTCCTGAATGCCACACAGCTGTGCGGCGTACAGAATTTCATCGGCAATCGGGGGAGGAGAACACAGCACGACGCGTTGGCAGCCCGCGATGCGCGCAGGTGTTCCCAGCATTAAAACGGTTGACGGCAGAGGCGCAGAACCGCCGGGAATATACAGACCGACGGTGGCGATGGGGCGGGTAAGCTGCTGGCAGCGAACCCCCGGCTGCGTTTCGACATCGACGGTTGGCTGTTTTTGCGCGCGATGAAATGTCTCAATATTGCGCACGGCGATCGCCATCGCCTGCTTTACCTCGTCCGTCAGACGGGCGGACGCAGCGGCGATCTCGGCTTCGGTGACGCGAATGGCGTTGACCTTCACCTTATCGAACTGTGCGCTGTAGTCGCGCAGGGCGCTATCGCCGCGGCTTTTGACGTTTGCCAGAATGTCACTGACGACCGCGGTAATACGCTCGGAGGCGGAAATTGCCGGTCGGGTCAATAACCGGCGTTGCTCTTCCGGGGAGGAACGCTGCCAGTCGACCACGGTACTGAAGCTGCCGGTGTTTTTGAAGTTGGCGCTCATCGTCATCACTCCATCATTTTTTCAATGGGCAGCACCAGAATGGAACTGGCGCCGAGCAACTTCAGTTTTTCCATGGTTTCCCAGAACAACGTTTCGCTGCTGACCATGTGCATGGCAACGCGGCTTTGCTCTCCGGCCAGCGGAAGGATGGTAGGGCGCTCCGCCCCCGGCAGTAGCGCAATGATCTCATCCAGCCGCTCGCTGGGCGCGTGCAGCATGATGTATTTTGATTCGCGAGCCTGAATGACGCCCTGCATACGCGTCAGTAGTTTATCGATTAACTGCTGCTTCTCGGCGGGCATTTCGCCGTCGCGTTGAATCAGACAGGCTTTAGAGCGGTAAATCACTTCCACTTCGCGTAAGCCATTGGCTTCCAGCGTCGCTCCTGTTGACACGAGGTCGCAGATGGCATCGGCCAGACCGGCGCGTGGCGCGACTTCGACAGAGCCATTGAGCAGGCAGGATTTGAAATTAACGGATTGTCTGTCGAGATATTGTTTGAGCAGGTGAGGATACGAGGTGGCGATACGTTTATTTTGCAGGCATTGCGGGCCGGTATAGGCTTCATCCAGCGGCATTGCCAGCGACAGGCGGCACGCGCCGAAATCCAGACGACGCAGCGTGAAGTAACGCGGGTCTTCGCCCTGAGCGCGACGGCTGAGCAGTTCTTCTTCCAGTACATTTTCGCCGATGATGCCCAAATCGACTACGCCATCCATGACCAGACCGGGGATATCGTCATCGCGCACGCGCAGAATATCTATCGGCATATTTTCCGCGAACGCGATCAGGCGCTGTTGCTGTAAGTTGATTTTGATACCACAGCGCGCCAGCAGTTCGCGTGAATCGTCGCTCAGGCGACCTGACTTCTGCATTGCTATCCGTAAACGTGTTTTATCCAGCATGGAAACCTCATTACCCGTCAAATTTGCATGGCGCTAAAAAACAGCGCATATAAAAAAACCCTCGGAAGACGATCTTCCGAGGGCTCTCTTTGTGTTCTGCGCCACTGGAAGATCTGAACGTCTTCCAGCACCAATCGCCTGAAAGACTAGTCAGGGTGATGGTGATGATGGTGGTTAAACAGAACGCGTGTCATAAAATGTCTCTTGGTTGTTCCAATAGTTAAGGCGATGGCGTTGCCTGTTAACTAACCTAAACTATGTGCGGGCCGTTGTGCAACACTTTTTTAGCGGATGTGGGACGCTGATTCCGGTGAAGAGGCGTTGGCGCCTTCGTGCCGCAGATAATCGCAGAATACGAGCAGACCGGGCGAAATCGAATAGGCGCTGTAGCGATGGGCGTAAAAGCCGTTTACTCTGTATGCGAGTGTCGTGTTGATTACAGGCTCCTTGCGGGGGAACGGCTGATGAAAAAAGTATCGATTGTTGGATTGGGCTGGTTGGGAATGCCGTTGGCACTGGCGCTGAATGGGCTCGGCTATCAGGTGACGGGAAGTAAAACCACTCAGGACGGCGTTGAAGCGGCGCGGATGAGTGGGATCGAATGTTATCAGCTGGTGCTGACGCCAGAACTGGCGTGTGAGGCTGAAGCGCTCCGTACGCTGCTACAGGTTGACGTATTGATTGTGACGCTACCGGCCAGTCGTACGGCGGAAGGGGGGGAAGGCTATACGCAAGCCGTACAGCAGTTAGTGAATATGGCGCGTGTATTCCACGTGCCGCGTATTATTTTCACCAGTTCAACCTCCGTTTATGGCGATGACAGTGGTGTCGTAAAAGAAAATTCGCCGCTGCGTCCGACGACGAGCGCAGGGAAAACGTTGGCGTCTCTTGAACAGTGGCTACAGAATTTACCCGATACCTCCGTCGATGTGTTGCGTCTTGCGGGACTGGTGGGCGGCGAACGCCATCCCGGGCGTTTTCTGGCGGGGAAGACTAACCTGCCGCACGGTAATCATGGCGTAAATCTGGTGCATCAAGAGGATGTGTTGTCGGCGATTTTGTTACTGCTTAAGCGACCGAGCGGCGGGCATGTTTATAATCTGTGCGCGCCGCGGCATCCCGCCAGACAAGATTTTTATCCTGAACAAGCTCGTCGGCTTAACCTGGTTCCGCCGCAGTTTGCGCCGCTTACCGATCATCGTGAAGGTCGGATTGTCGATGGGCAGCGCATCTGCCATGAGCTTGGGTTCGAGTATCAATATCCTGACCCTGATATGATGCTACTGAACTGAACGAGCCGGTTTTTGCCATTCGGCTGGTGATATCGTCCGGTGTGTTCCACTAAAGTTGTTGAGAAATTTGCCGATATCGTCTGCGTTAATTTATATCATGCGATCTCAGGCACTCCTCGGTATTGTTTTCAAAAGTAGCCACCGCGGTGAAAACGCGCGATACCTGCTGATTGAAAGGTCACGAGGGGACATGCATTAATATAAGCCATTGATACAGTGGTGGAGATAGAAGCGGTGACTGAAAATATAAAAGAGCAGTTTGTTAAGCGCAACAAACTGGCTATTTGCGCAACGTTGCGTGAGTTAAAAAAGAATGATACTGCTCTGATGGTTCATCATTCTCAGGGGCAGTTCATCAGTAAAATTCTTGATGTGATGCCCGACGATGACCAATTTGTTTTCGATTTAGGTGGCGTAGAACGTGAAAACAGTCGTGCGCTCTATGCTGGGGCGCTGTCTTTTATTGCGGAGCCCGCGGGCGCAAAAGTCGAGTTTAAAGCGGTTATTGCAAAAACGATAGATTATAAAGGGCTGCCTGCGTTTGTCGCACAGCTTCCCGAGTCGCTTTACCTGATTCAGCGTCGTACCTATTTCCGTATTAATACGCCGCTGTGGCCGCCGTTGACATGCCGCGGCGAACTGCCGGATGAAAGTTCGTTCCTGTTTAACATCAAGGATCTTTCACTGGGAGGATTAAGCCTGTACACCGATCGTGATACCACAGGGTTGCTGACGAATGGCGACATGATAAAAGGTGTCGAGATGGATCTTGCCGACCACGGTTTCTTCTGTGTTGATTTGCAATTCGTGGGGCAAACGACGGTGAAGGTCGTCGATAATAAAGGCGAAGTGAAAATGACTCAGCGCCTGAGTTTCAAATTTCCTTCTTTGAGTGCTGTTCAGGAGCGGGATCTTCAGCAGGTTATTTTTGAATTGGAAAGTTTACAAAACGAAAAGAAAAAGCGGTTTCAGGAGTGATAATTTTTAGCGTGATATTTCGCGTTGGCTTCACACATTGCAGCTTAATAATTTAATAAACAAATAGTTATCTTATCATTTATCTACGCAGAATCCCCTTGCGCGTGGGGCAAGGTGTTTCCGTGTTGAAGAGCGCAAGCCAGCGCGGATTCAATTGGAAAGATGATGGTGATAATTAAATTGTTTCCAGCGCGTTCAGAGTCTTGTCAGATGCCGGCGTCTGGTGCAGAATACGCGCCTTACAAAATAACCGACGTTTAATAGCGTCGGTTATTTTTTTACATTTATGCTCGTGATACTTCGGTTTGCAGAGACGTAGTGTGGTTTATTTTTTGCGCTCTGTGGCCTAAGTTAATGGGTATAGGGTCTTTAACGAAAGAGGCCGGACAACGATCCGGATAGATAATTTTGTGTGTGCCTGCGAGCACAGTGAGGAAAGGAAAAATGGGGCAATCATTCGTACCGGTGCCCGCCGGTTGGTGCTGTATAGACATTGGTTATGGCGCGACACAGTCGCAAGTTATCTCTGGTGCTGTTTCAGCCACCTTTTCTCGTTGTGATGCAGGTGATCTCTGTATCCATTCTCTGATTTCCCAGGCGCTGATATGTGATTACGCTGTTTCAGGCCGGGTTCACGGGGGGGCGCGTCATGTCTGATATTAACGCCTCTGTAAAACGCACTCAGTTAAAGAGAACGCTCACGCTATGGCCGGTCGTTATGATGGGGTTGGCGTACATGCAGCCGATGACCATTTTCGACACATTTGGCATCGTGTCTGGCCTGACTGACGGCCATGTCGCGACCGCTTACGCCTTTGCGCTGGCGGGTATTCTGTTTACGGCACTAAGCTATGGCAAATTGGTAAGACGTTTCCCGTCTGCCGGCTCTGCCTATACCTATGCGCAAAAGGCCATCAGTCCGCACGTTGGATTTATGGTTGGTTGGTCGTCGCTGTTGGACTATCTGTTCATGCCGATGATCAATATCCTGCTGGCGAAAATCTATCTGGAAGCGATATTCCCCGGCGTGCCGTCATGGATTTTTGTGGCGGTGCTGGTCGGTCTGATGACGCTGTTTAACCTGCGTGGCATCAATCTGGTCGCGAATCTGAACTCGATTATCGTCGTGGTACAGGTTGCCATCATGGCCGTGTTCCTCGGGCTGGTGATCCATGGCGTGTATCAGGGCGAAGGGGCGGGAACGCTGACCAGTATGCGTCCGTTCTGGTCTGAAAACGCCCATGTGGTGCCGATGATAACCGGGGCAACGATCCTTTGCTTCTCATTCCTGGGCTTTGACGGTATTAGTTCTTTATCGGAAGAAACGCAGGATGCCAGCCGGGTGATCCCGAAAGCCATTTTCCTGACTGCGCTGATTGGCGGCGTGATCTTTATCGCCGTGTCATATTTCCTACAACTGTATTTTCCGGATATTTCGCGTTTTAAAGATCCGGATGCGTCTCAGCCGGAAATTATGCTGTATGTGGCCGGTAAATTCTTCCAGTCCATCATTCTGGTGTTTTCCTGCGTGACGGTGCTGGCATCCGGTATGGCTGCCCATGCGGGCGTGTCTCGCCTGATGTATGTGATGGGGCGTGATGGCGTATTCCCGGAACGCTTTTTCGGCTTTGTTCATCCGAAGTGGCGCACGCCGTCCCTGAACGTTTTGCTGGTCGGCGCGATTGCGTTGTCTGCTGTTTCGTTCGATCTGGTAACGGCAACCGCGCTGATTAACTTCGGGGCGTTGGTGGCGTTCACGTTTGTGAACCTGTCGGTTATCTCGCAGTTCTATATCCGCGAGCGCCGTAATCGCACGCTGAAAGACACCATCAACTTCCTTGTGCTGCCGGTGATGGGGGCGTTGACGGTTGGGGCGCTGTGGGTGAATCTGGAAGCCAGCTCTATGACGTTGGGTCTGGTTTGGGCGACGATCGGTCTGCTGTATCTGGCATTTGTGACGCGTAGCTTCCGCCAGCCGGTGCCGCAATGCCGCGAAGAGTTGATATAACGATTTGATTTCGATTGCATAAAATAGGAAAAGCGGAGCATGTTGGCTCCGCTTTTTTTTAGCGACGATACTTGCTCGCCCATTATTGTGACAACGTCACCTGAAAACACTTTGCATGTTTTTCGGTCTTATCCCACCAGCTCCTGTGCGTAGGCGTAAAGCGCTTTAAGCAGAGCCTGCTTCTCTTTATCGTTCTCATGAAGCTGATACAAATCGTTTAGCGCGGAAAGATAGGCCTGTAAGCGCTCCGGCGTAAATATTTTCCGACGATGCTGAAGCCAGCGCTGCTGTTCGCGGTCATCCAGCGTGCCGGGAAAATTGCGGGCGCGATAGCGAAAGAACAACGGCTCCAGACGATGATCGGCGAAGGTGAGATCCAGCGCCGGGAGATTCTGCGGGGCGGTTTGCTGAATGATCTTCATCGCAGTGCGGTCGGCATCGCCAAAGAAACCGTCATAAAGCCGCAAATCGACATCGTCAGGAACGGCGAACGCCGGTGCTTCAGCAAACAGCGCCACGACTTTTTCCCTGACGACAGGGTTGCTGCGCAGCAATGCCAGATTATCCAGACAGCGTTGGCGGTCAATGCCCAGCCTTGCCGCGTCTTCCGGGCGTAATGTAGCGGCGGGCGCCAATACCGGGCATTTATTGACGTGAACCAGCTTGAGTGGCACGGCGCTCTGATCGACGGCCAATTCATCCCGGCGCGTATACAATCGCTCACGTAATGCTTCGCTGTCCAGCTCCAGCAGCGGCGTCATGTCCCCCGCCAGATCGCACACGATCACCGCGTTACGATTATCCGGGTGCCAGGCCAGCGGCACCACCCAACTGGTATTGCCTCGCGCCGCGCCGAACATACCGGAGACGTGAACAAGCGGCTTCATGTTCGGGATATCGATTAATGCGGCGATTTTGTTTTTGTTGCGCAGTTGGAACAGGTAGTCAAATAGCTTGGGCTGCGCCTGCTTGAACTGTTTTGCCATGGCGATGGTGGCATAAACGTCGGACATCGCATCGTGTGCCTGTTCATGCGAAATGCCGTTTGCTTTCGTCAGGTGCTCAAGACGAAAACTCGGCAGCCCATCATCGTTTTCGGGCCAGACGATGCCTTCCGGCCGCAGGGCGTAGCAGGCCCGTAACGCATCCAGCAGATCCCAACGGGAATTACCGTTCTGCCAACTGTAAGCGTAAGGATCGTAGAAGTTGCGATAGAAAATATTACGACTGACTTCATCATCAAAACGAATGTTGTTGTAACCCATGATGCAGGTGCCGGGCACGCTGAACGCGTCGTGGATCTGACGGGCGAATTCTGCTTCATTTACCCCGTTGGCCAATGCGACCTGTGGCGTAATTCCGGTGATCATCACCGCTTCCGGTTCCGGCAGATAATCATCGGCGGGGCGGCAATAAATCACCAGCGGCTCGCCGATGATATTGAAGTCCATATCGGTACGAACGCCGGCGAACTGCGCAGGACGATCGCGCGCCGGGTGTTTCCCGAAGGTTTCATAGTCGTGAACAAAGAAAGTGGGTTGTGTTTTATCGGCCATATTATGCAGTTAGCTACGTGTACGCGCTGAGCCTGACGTCAAAAAAACAGGCTGGGAAACCGCAAGGATATCATCAAATCCGCTTCTCTGTGGTGCTTTCCTGGCTGACATCAATCGGCAGGCAGACATAATCACTAGGCATGAGTGTGTCCGTTCGGTTACAATTTTCGCATTAATGCGAATGATAATTAAATTCTTTATTGCCCTCGAAATTGCTCCACTAGGCAATATCCGGCAACAAACCACGAAATGGAGAACAGACTTATGCGGTTAAATGCGGTGCGATTAAATGCGGCGTTTGCAGTCAAGGCGACATTGCTGGCATCGATGTTTGTCCTGGCCGGGTGCGATCAACAGGCGCCGTCTTCAGACGGCAACCACACGATAAGCATTGAGCATGCGCAGGGAACCACTCAGGTTCCGCAGCCGCCGAAAAACGTCATCGTCTTCGATCCCGCCGTTCTGGATACGCTGGATGCGCTGAACGTAGAAGGGATTGCCGGCGTCCCGAAAAGCAGTACGCCGCTGCCTGCGTTTTTATCGAAATACGCCAGCGACCGTTATCTGAACGCGGGGACGCTGTTTGAACCTGCCTATGAAGCGCTTAGCAGCGCCAAGCCCGACCTGATTATCGCCGGTGGGCGCACGCGGGATGCCTACGAAAAACTGAGCGGTATTGCCCCTACGATCTCGATGGATGTAGATGAACACCAGTTCATGACGAGCTTTACCCAGCGTGTCGAACAGTTGGGTACGATCTTTGGTAAAGAAGAAGAGGCGAAAAAACAGCTGGAGGCGTTCAAACAGCAGATCGCTCAAACGCGCGCGAAAACGGATAACGTGGGAAATGCGCTGGTTCTGATGATCAGCGGCGGCAAAATGTCAGCCTACGGCCCGCAATCACGCTTTGGTTTTGTGTTTGACGAATTGGGCTTCAAACCGGCGACCACGTTTCCTGAATCCGGGCGTCACGGCAACGTCGTAACGTCAGAGTTTTTGCTGAGTGTAAACCCGGAATGGCTATTCATTCTCGATCGTGACAGCGCGATAGGCCGTTCAGGGGGGGAATCCGCACGGCAGGTGCTGGACAACCCACTGATTCATAAAACCGATGCCTGGAAAAATAATCACGTGGTTTATCTGGATTCCGCATCGCTGTATATCGCCGGGGGACTGCAAAGCTACAACAACCTCGTGAGTACCGTTAATGATGCATTAGATAAGAAATAACGGCGAGTGACGGCGCAATCAATGAAGTCTTTTTACTCTTCGCTGGGCCTTCTGTTTCTGCTCGGTATGGTCGTTGTCAGCCTGTTTGTCGGGGCGGGGCCGTTGAGTTTACAGGCGGTCTGGAACGACCCGGAAATGCGCGATATTTTCTTTATCAGCCGCGTCCCGCGTACACTGGCGCTGTTGCTGGCGGGCAGCGCCATGAGCGTTGCCGGTCTCATTATGCAGTTGTTGACGCAAAACCGTTTTGTCGAACCCTCCTTGGCGGGCACCACGCAGTCGGCCAGCTTAGGCTTGCTGGTGGTGATGATCGCCGTACCCGGCGCGACGGTTTTCACCAAAATGGTGGTGGCGAGCCTGTTCGCCTTGGGCGGGACCTTTCTGTTCATGCTGCTGTTACGCCGCGTAGTGCTGAAATCCGCGCTGGTGGTACCGCTGGTCGGCATTATGCTGGGGGCGGTGATCAGCGCAATCACCACCTTCGGCGCAATGTATTTTGATCTGTTGCAGGCGCTGGGCAGTTGGGAATCAGGGGATTTCTCCGGTGTTTTGCAGGGGCGTTACGAACTGCTCTGGCTGGTTGGCGTGTTGACGCTGATCGCCTGCTGGGTTGCTGACCGTTTTACGGTGGCGGGAATGGGGCGTGAATTCTCCGTCAATGTCGGCCTGAACTACCGTCAGGTGATGATGATGGGGTTGACCATTATTGCGATCGTCAGCGGCGTGGTCGTGGTGGTGGTTGGTAGCCTGCCTTTTATCGGGCTGATCGTGCCGAACCTGATCAGCATGATGCTGGGTGACAACGTGCGTAAAACGATGCCCTGGGTCTGCCTGTTTGGCGGCGGGTTGGTACTGTGCTGCGACATCATCAGCCGCGTGATTCGCTACCCGTTTGAGATCCCGGTGAGCGTGATCCTTGGCGTCATCGGTGCCGTCGTGTTCCTTCTTCTATTGTTAAGTCAGAAACGTCATGTCAGTCAATGAACGTAATTCGGTGCTGATCGGCGTCGTCAGCGAAAAACGCGCCGGCCCATCGCCTGTCAAACGGCTACGATGGCTAGCTGCCGTGGCTGTCGCGGTTATGGTGCTGTTTATGACTTTGAATCTCGGCAGCAACCTCAGTTATATCCTGACGCACCGTGGGCTGATGCTCACGACGATGCTGCTGGTGGCGTTTGCCGCCAGCGCCTCGACCGTGCTGTTCCAGACGGTGACGAACAACCGCGTGTTGACGCCGTCGATTATGGGGTTTGAGGCTCTGTTTATCCTGATTCAGACGTCGCTGGTGTTTGTTTTCGGCATCGGTGGCATTCCCGGCCTCGGCATTGAGGGGAAGTTTCTGCTTGAGACGCTGATGCTGATCCTGTTCTCCGCGCTGCTGTATCGCTGGCTGTTTACCGGCAGCCGCAATAACCTGCATCTGGTCTTGCTGGTCGGCATTATCTGCGGCACGCTGTTTCGCAGTATGGCGGGTCTGATGCAGCGTCTGCTGACCCCCAGCGAATTTGCCATCGTGCAAGGTCGAATGTTTGCGACCTTTACCCGCAGCGTTCCCGAACTGGTCGCGCTGTCAGTGGGGATTACGCTGGTGGTGGCCGTGGTGATCTGGCGGATGCGTTTTCGGTTTGATGTGCTGGCGCTGGGGCGCAATCACGCAATTAATCTGGGTATCGACTACACGCGCAGCGTGACGGTCATTTTGCTGTTGGTTTCCGTGCTGGTGGCCATTTCGACGGCGCTGGTTGGCCCGCTCACCTTTTTAGGTTTTATGGTCGCCAACCTTGCCTATCTGGTGATCGGTTCCAGCCAGCACCGCCTGTTGTTGCCTGCGGCTTTCCTGTTGGGGGTGATTTCACTGGTTGGCGGGCAACTGGTGCTTGAGCACCTGCTTGATATGTCCGGGGCGCTGTCGGTCGTGATCGAATTTGTGGGCGGTTCGCTGTTTATTGTGTTGTTACTGAAAAAGGTTTCTGTGTGATTGAGATCGACAATGTAACGAAAACGTATCATAACGTGACGGTGTTAAATCATGTCACGGCAACGGTGCCTCGCGGTGGCGTCACGTCGATTATCGGCCCGAATGGCGCAGGCAAATCGACATTATTGTCCATCATCAGCCGCCTGCTGGCAGCGGATCAAGGACAGGTCAAGGTCAACGGTATGGATGTGACCACCACGCCAAGCGATAAGCTTGCCATGTGTTTGTCCGTGCTGCGGCAGGAAAACCAGTTTACCAGCCGCCTGACCGTGGCGGAGCTGGTGGGGTTTGGTCGCTATCCTTATACCAAAGGGCGATTGAATGCGGACGATCGTGAACGCATTGGCGCTGCGCTGGCTTTCCTTAACCTGACTGAACTGAAGGACCGGTTTTTAGATGAACTTTCCGGCGGCCAGCGTCAGCGAGCCTATGTGGCAATGGTACTGTGTCAGGATACGGAATATGTGCTGCTGGATGAGCCGCTGAATAATCTGGATATGAAACACGCGGTGGCGATGATGAAGCAGATCCGTCGTGCCGCCGATGAATTAGGCAAAACCATTGTGCTGGTAATCCACGATATCAACTTTGCCTCCGCCTATTCCGACTACATTATCGCGATGCGCAAAGGGCAGATCGTCTATACCGGGAAGCCGGAAGAGATTATGGTTTCCGAGATACTGGAAGATATTTTCGATACGCAAGTGGCGATTGAGCAGCTTCATAACCAGCGCATCGCAGTATATTATCGCTGATAAGTGATGACAGGTTATCCGCTTAGCGGCACGTTTACGCAATGGTTGAAGCATGACTTGAAAGTAGTCGGGTATAACCTGTATGGTGACGACATAATGCATTTATGTATGACTTGAGGTAGGGGTAAAAGATGGATAAGGACACTAAGCCGTGCTTCCAGGATGTGCTGGAATTCGTGCGCATGTTTCGTCGTAAAAACAAGCTTCAGCGTGAAATCATCGATAATGAAAAGAAAATTCGTGATAACCAGAAACGTGTTCTGTTGCTGGATAACCTGAGCGAATACCTTAAACCCGGTATGTCTATTGAGGATGTGCAAAATATCATCGCCAATATGCGCAGTGATTATGAAGATCGCGTTGATGACTACATCATCAAAAATGCCGATCTGTCCAAGGAGCGTCGTGAACTGTCGAAGAAATTGAAAGCCATGGGTGAGTTGAAGTAGGCTCAGGCACAAGACGTTTACCGTTTTTTGACCGGAAAGGATCGCGCAAGCGATCCTTTTTGTCTTTTTGTCCAGAGAAAGCCCGACGCGGCGTATTTATTGCTTTTTGCTTCTGCGCGCCGCTTACTTTTCCTTTTCTTCCCCTTCTGATTCAGCCGCCCGTCGCGATTGCAAACTGTACGGATGACTGGAATCGCGTTCGCATAATGGATATGACTCGCTGAAACGACAGCGTTTTATTGCGAGGCGTTTCCTTGTCTGACGATTCTGCGCTGTTGAGCCATCAGGGTTTACGGCACCATGCCGCGAGAACCTCTTGGGAAGGGAGAAGAAAGTGTCATGGCAATGGAGGATGTCGCTCAATCGTCTGGCCTGCGCGAGCACACTGGGCATTCTGCCACTAATTTTTTTCGCGCGGCTCCCCGCGCCGGAAGCGCTGTGGTGGATTACCGGATGCTCTTTCGTTGCCATGTTCATCGGTTATCGCTGGGCTGGCGTTCGATTTCTGACGATTACTGCACTGGGCTGTTGCTGGGCATCTTTTTGCGCTCACACTCTGTTGCTGCAAATTGAACGCGCCACGCAAGATGCCGTTCATGCCGTGGTAACGATTAGCAGCGTTCGCTTTAGCGAACATGACGACGCACAGATAACGGTACGTCTGGACGAGGTGAATCAGCGCCGGGTTTTCCCTCCGCTCTACGCCCAACTGAGGTTATCTGCCGACATGCAAGACTGGTGCGGCGGTCAACGATGGGCGATAGCCGCACGCTTTCGCCCCGTTCACAGCCGGTTGAATGAAGGCGGTTTTGATAGCCAGCGCTGGGCGGTTGCCAAACGCCAGCCGCTTTCGGGGCGAGTGCTTTCGGCAACGCTCGTTGACCGCCGCTGTGATTTTCGTCAGCGTGCGATTGCACAGGCGGAACAGCAGACGCTCTCGCTGCCCTGGCGCTCGATTCTGTTAGCACTGACGTTTGGTGAGATGAAAACAGTCAGCCCGGAACTGAAAGCCTTGCTTAAGAATACGGGGACGATGCACCTGATGGCGATTTCCGGTCTGCATATCGCGCTTGCCGGCCTGTTGGGTTGGGGAATGGCGCGGGCGCTACAGTATTGCTTTCCCACTTCGTGGATCGGCTATCGCTTTCCGCTACTGACTAGCGCGCTGGTTGCCTGGGGATATGTCTGGCTGGCGGGAGGAAACCCGCCGGCGGTGCGCTCGGCGCTCGCGCTGAGCGTCTGGATTTGCCTGAGGTTGCGGAGCATCACCTGTTCAGCCTGGCAAGTCTGGCTATGGTGTGTTGCGCTGATTCTGGTCAGCGATCCATTAAGCGCATTATCAGACAGCTTCTGGCTCTCCTGTTTTGCGGTCGCTTCACTGATTTTCTGGTTTCAATGGGCGCCGCTTCCCCATCGGCTACAAACCCGACGACGCTGGTTCTGGCTACGCTGGATCCATCTGCAAACCGGGATTACCGTGCTACTGATGCCCTTGCAGCTTCACATTTTCCACGGGTTCAGCATGGTGTCGCTGCCAGCCAATCTCTGGGCGGTGCCTTTGGTATCATTTGTGACGACGCCGCTCATATTATTGGCATTGAGCACCATCGCGTTCAGACCGCTGAGTGAAATGCTGTGGTGGCTGGCGGATATCTCATTGCAATGGGTGTTTGCGCTGTTGACCCCCTTACAGAAAGGGTGGATCGACCTTGGGGACTCGTGGCTATTCACGAGCGTCGCGGGGTGGGGGGCGGTCGTGATATGGCGCTTTAGCTGGTGGCGGAGCCATCCCTTAAGCGTTGGCGTTTTCGTGCTTGTCCTGCTGGCTTTTCGCATGAAAAGTCATGAACCCGACTGGCGTGTGGACATGTTGGATGTCGGCCATGGTCTGGCCGTCGTGATCGAACGGCATGGAAAAGCGGTGCTGTACGACACGGGGAATCGCTGGGAAAATGCGGATATGGCGACGCGGGAGATTTTGCCGTACCTACGCTGGCGCGGCTTAAGTGTGGAAAAAATTATCCTCAGTCATAGCCATATGGATCACGTAGGCGGCCTACAGACATTACAGGCGGCTTACCCGGCAGCGGAAATATACAGCACGACTAACGATAAGGCGCATTATCGCTGCCAGCGGGGAGAACGCTGGCATTGGCAGGGGCTCACTTTTACGGTGCTGTGGCCGCTGACCCGCGTTGTAAGAGCGGAGAATAACGACTCCTGCGTTATTCGCATTGACGATGGAAAATATCGCGTTTTGCTTACCGGCGATCTGGAAGCGGACGCGGAAAAACACCTGATCGGGTTAGGACGCCATGCGCTGCGTGCCAATTTGTTACAAATCCCTCACCACGGCAGCAATACGTCTTCATCACCGCCTTTCATTCGGGCAGTGAATGCTGAGGTTATCCTGGCCTCTGTGGCGCGTTATAACCCATGGCGGCTGCCTTCGGTGAAAGTTGTCGCGCGCTATCGGCACTACGGCTATTCCTGGCTTGATACCGCATCATCCGGGCAGTTAAGTGCGCGTTTTTTCAGCGATTCATGGCGGGTTTTGTCTTTCAGAACGCACATATCGCCGCGTTGGTATCATCAGTGGTTTGGCGTAGAGAGGGATAATGAGTAAAATGAGCGGCTATTCTTTCCAATTCAGGTTTACTACATGCTGAATGATAAAGATCTCTCCACCTGGCAGACATTTCGTCGCCTATGGCCGATGATCTCTCCTTTTAAAGCAGGGCTTGCTGTTGCTGCCGTCGCACTCATTATTAACGCAGCGGGTGATACATTGATGATCTCGCTGCTTAAACCTCTGTTGGACGAAGGATTTGGCAAAGCCGAACGTTCCGTATTGCTCTGGATGCCGATAGCGGTCATTGGATTGATGCTGGTACGCGGGGCGTCAGGGTTTGTCTCCAGCTACTGCGTTTCCTGGGTTTCAGGTAAAGTTGTCATGAATATGCGCCGCCGTCTTTTCTCCCATATCATGGGGATGCCGGTGTCCTTCTTCGATCAACAATCAACCGGGACGCTGTTATCCCGCATTACCTATGATTCGGAACAGGTTGCGGCCTCTTCCTCCGGCGCGCTGATTACCGTCGTTCGGGAAGGGGCGTCGATTATCGGCCTGTTTGTGCTGATGTTTTATTATAGCTGGCAGCTTTCCATCATCCTGATTCTGATTGCGCCGATTGTGTCGATCGCGATGCGCATGGTGTCTAAGCGTTTTCGCAGTATCAGTAAAAATATGCAGGATACGATGGGGCATGTCACCACCAGCACGGAGCAGATGCTGAAAGGCCATAAAGAAGTGCTGATGTTTGGTGGTCAGGAAGTTGAGACCCGACGTTTTGATCAGGTCAGCAACCGGATGCGTCAGCAGGGGATGAAAATGGTGTCCGCCTCCGCCATTTCCGATCCGATCATTCAGTTGATTGCTTCGCTGGCCCTGGCGTTTGTGCTGTATGCCGCCAGTTTCCCCAGCGTGATGGAGTCGTTGACCGCCGGGACGATCACGGTGGTGTTTTCTTCCATGATTGCCCTGATGCGTCCGTTAAAATCACTGACTAACGTTAACGCCCAGTTCCAACGCGGCATGGCCGCATGCCAGACGCTGTTTGCTATTCTGGATATGGAACAGGAACGCGATACGGGAAAATTAGCGATCGATCGTGCGAAAGGCGAGCTTGAATTTCGTCAGGTGAACTTTGCCTATCCGGGGAAAGAAAATCTGGCGCTGAAAAATATCAATCTGCATATAGCGCCGGGGAAAACGGTGGCATTGGTGGGGCGCTCCGGTTCGGGTAAATCGACGATCGCCAGTTTGATCACCCGTTTTTACGATATTCAGTCCGGAGAAATTCTGCTCGATGGGCATGATTTGCGCGAATACCGTCTGCCTTCCTTGCGTAATCAGGTCGCGCTGGTTTCACAAAGCGTCCATCTGTTTAACGATACGATAGCAAATAACATTGCCTATGCGTGTAACGACCGCTACAGCCGCGAGGAAATCGAGCGTGCGGCGACAATGGCCTATGCGATGGATTTTATCAGCAAGATGGAAAATGGTCTGGATACGATCATTGGTGAAAATGGCGTGATGCTCTCCGGTGGTCAACGCCAGCGTATTGCCATTGCTCGTGCGCTATTACGCGATTGTCCTATCCTGATACTGGATGAGGCCACCTCGGCGCTGGATACCGAGTCGGAACGCGCTATTCAGTCTGCGTTAGATGCGTTGCAAAAAGATCGTACCGCATTGGTGATCGCTCATCGCCTTTCCACCATTGAAAAAGCGGATGAAATTCTGGTGGTTGAAGAGGGGAGAATCATTGAACGAGGCAATCATGCAGCCTTGCTGGCCGAAAACGGCGCCTATGCGCAGTTGCACAAAATGCAGTTTGGCGAATGATTGAACGCATCTGGTCTGGACGTTCGCGACTCTATTGGTTGCTACTGCCGCTGTCGTTGCTATACGGATGCATCACGTTTCTTATCCGTCAGAGTTATCGTCTGGGGTGGCGGAAACGTTGGCGAGCGCCGGTGCCTGTCGTGGTCGTCGGCAATTTGACCGCCGGTGGAAATGGTAAAACGCCGCTGGTTATCTGGCTTGTCGAGCAACTGCAACACAGAGGCTACCGCGTTGGTGTCGTGTCGCGTGGCTATGGCGGCAAAGCGGAACGCTATCCGCTGCTGCTGGAGGATAACGTGACAACGGCGCAGGCCGGCGATGAGCCGGTGCTGATTTTCCAACGTACCGGTGCGCCTGTCGCCGTCGCGCCTCGTCGTCGAGAGGCTGTTGAGGCTCTGCTTTCACAGCACGCGCTGGATGCCGTGATTGCCGATGATGGGTTGCAGCACTATGCGCTGGCGCGGGATGTTGAGCTGGTTGTGGTTGATGGCGCGCGTCGTTTTGGCAACGGGTGGTGGCTGCCGGCCGGGCCGATGCGGGAAAGGGCAAGCCGTCTGGCGTCGGTGGATGCGGTCATTGTCAATGGTGGCGTTCCGCGAGCGGGCGAGATCGGGATGACGCTAACGGCAGGAATGGCGGTTAACTTACTGTCTGGCGAAACCCGCCCGCTGAACCAGTTGCATGATGTGGTCGCGATGGCGGGGATTGGGCATCCCCCGCGTTTTTTTGCTACGCTGCGTGACGCCGGCGTCAGTATTTCACGTGAAGTCGCGTTTGCAGACCATCAATCCTATCAGCCGGAACGACTTGAACGGTTGACTCGCGATGCGGATCAACCGTTGTTGATGACGGAAAAAGACGCGGTAAAATGTCGCGCATTCGCCCGGCATAACTGGTGGTATTTACCGGTTGATGCAGTGCTATCTGAGCCACTGGCCACACAATTGCTCGTCAGGCTGGAAAATGTATTGAATCGGAATAGCAAAGAGTAGCGTATGACGCTCCCTGCTATCACGGTTTTAGGCCCCATCTGGGGATATCCTTATTCGTTCGC
Source organism: Samsonia erythrinae (assembly GCF_004342665.1). Taxonomy (GTDB): domain Bacteria; phylum Pseudomonadota; class Gammaproteobacteria; order Enterobacterales; family Enterobacteriaceae; genus Samsonia; species Samsonia erythrinae. The sequence goes on from NZ_SMBY01000001.1 coordinate 825,872, forward strand.
TGCCATACCCGAAAGCGTCGCGTTGCGTGATAAAACATTAGCGGTTGAAACAAGGTGATGCTTTAGATCGTGAGGACAAGTCTCATTTGTACCAGAGACGGGAAGATGACGGGTATAGAGTGGAAAAGCAGTAAGCCGGTCGTGTGCCGGCCAAATGGAGGAAGCATGGATCACCGTTTACTTGAGATAGTCGCCTGTCCTGTTTGTCATGGCCGGCTGTATTTTAATAAAGAGAAACTGGAACTGATTTGTAAGGCTGATGGACTGGCTTATCCGGTCCGCGATGGCATCCCGGTATTGCTGGAGAACGAAGCGCGAAAACTCGACGCTGATGAGATAACGCAATGAAATTTAACGTGATTATCCCTGCCCGTTTTGCGTCAAGCCGCTTGCCGGGCAAACCGCTGGCGGATATCAACGGTAAACCGATGATCGTTCATGTGATGGCCAGAGCTCAGGAGTCAGGCGCGCAGCGCATCATCGTGGCAACCGATCATCCTGATGTCGAGGCGGCGGTGCGCCAGGCCGGCGGTGAAGTTTGCCTGACGCGAGCCGATCACAATTCGGGTACGGAACGTCTGGCTGAAGTGATTGAGCGATATGGTTTTGCCGATGATGAAGTGATTGTTAACGTTCAGGGGGATGAGCCGCTGATCCCTTCCGTCATCATCCATCAGGTGGCGGAAAACCTCGCTGCCAGCAGCGCGGGGATGGCGACGCTGGCGGTGCCGATTGACACGCCAGAAGAAGCATTCAATCCGAACGCGGTAAAAGTGGTGACGGATGCCGAAGGATACGCACTGTATTTTTCCCGAGCGACGATCCCCTGGGAGCGGGAGCGCTTTGCACGGTCGAAGGAGACCATCGGCGATCATTTTCTGCGCCACATTGGCATTTATGCTTACCGTGCGGGTTTTGTGCGTCGCTATGTCAGCTGGGCGCCCAGCCAACTGGAGCAAATTGAATTGCTGGAGCAGTTGCGTGTGCTGTGGTATGGCGAGAAGATCCATGTCGCGGTGGCTAAAGCGGTTCCGAGCGTGGGCGTTGATACGCCGGAAGATTTGGCGCGTGTGCGACAGGCGATGGCGGGTCAGTAAGTTCGCAAGTGTTTATTCAGCACACCTGTTATCAGGAAGGAATTTATTCGGATTAGAATACGTTTCTTCCTTCAATATCTTCTTGCCTGATGGTGGGTTCCCTTCATTTTTTTGTGACTATTCTCTTCTCCCTCTCTTAAAACGGTTTGAATGACACGACCATTTCTTTATTCATGCCAGAGGCGTATCTTCGTTATGTGGGATGTGTTGGCGAGTAACGATAACGATGGGGATGTCCTGCGACATTGATCCCGGCTTGTTTGATCTGCGTTGATGAATCTGTCACTCGCTCGCCGCATCATGGTACACGGAACCATTTGGTTCAACTGAGGTAGCGTCGTTTATGGAACAGTTGAAAACGGAACTCAGTGCGGTGTTGGGCGAAAGCCTTAGCCGGCTTGAACGTATAAGCGAACAGCCCTATGCAGACCTGTATGCCTTATATGATAAAGAAGGCAACGCGATTCCGTTATTGGCTAAAAGTTACGTTTGCCAGGGGGTGGCGCAACAGGAAGCTTACAAGCTCTCCATGCTGGCGCGTGAAGGGGATGTTCGCTTGCCAACCGTTTACGGGCTGGTATTGACGCAGCAGCATCCTTACCGGGAATTACTGCTGATTGAACGCCTGCGCGGCGTGTCGGTGGAAGCGCCGCCAAGAACGCACCAGCGCTGGGTTCTCCTGATGGATCAAATTGTTGAAAGCGTGCTGGCCTGGCACCGTATTGATAGCCACGGTTGTGTGGGATCCGTCGACAGTACACAGGATAACGATTGGGTGAGTTGGTATCGGCAACGCCTTGAAGTCCTCTGGTCGACGTTGCTCAATGTCAGCGCGCCTCAACTCACGCAGCAGGATCGGACGGTGCTTTATCGTTCCCGGCAGTGTCTGGACAGGCTTTTTGAAGATTTTGAAGACAGCTGCGTATTGGTGCATGGTAACCTGTCGCTGCGCAGTATGCTGAAAGATGCCCGCAGCGATCAGCTATTGGCGATGATTAATCCGGGTATGATGTTATGGGCGCCCAGAGAGTATGAGCTGTTCCGGCTCTGTCAATCGGGCATGCCGGAACAGTTGCTCTATCACTATTTGAAACAGGCGCCGGTTTCTGAATCTTTTGTCTACCGGCGCTGGCTGTATGTGATTTGGGAAGCGGTAAGCCGCTATATCCATACGGGCCAACTGGATCGTCAGCTCTTCGATGTGGCATCCCGCGAGCTGTCGCCCTGGCTGGAATGATCTGTCGGCGCCGCACTAGGTGGCGTAGCCCCTTTCAGTGACTGCCAGATTCGACCCAGCGTTTCATACCAGACCCTCTCGCTGTGCGATAAATAGTAAGCGGAAGGGAAGGTTTTTTCCCACGGGTTAAGGGCGGAGGTGATTGCCATCTGATTCGCGGGTGCGGGGATCGGGATTAACCCCTGAGCCTGAAAGAAGCGTAGGGCGCGGGGGAGATGGTTAGCCGAGGTCACGAGCAAAAAAGGCTGCCTGCCGACAATCTTTGCCGTAGCCGCGGCTTCTTCCTCGGTATCTCTTGGCGTATCCAGAATGACAATGTCCTGATTGGGGATCCCCAGACTTTCCGCCACCAGCGCCGCGGTTTTCGCATTGCTTACCGGGTTTCCCTGTGCCGCCGCGCCGGTAAAAATCAGTTTTGCCCCCGGGTTGGCATGATAGAGGCGAATCCCTTCCGTGACGCGTGGCAGGCTGTTGCCGATGAGATTAGAACTGGGTGCCCATTCCGCGTTATAGGTATATCCCCCTCCGAGCACGACAATATAGTCGATATCGTTCGTCTGTGTCGTTTTTCGCCAGGTCGGATAGTGTGATTCCAGCGGTAGCAGCAGCCGATCGGCAACGGGTTGCAGGCTAAGCAAGATCAGCAACAGCCAACTGACTGCGATTATCGTCTTCCCCGCGCGTTGCCGCTGGGTGAACCAGAGTAACAACAGACCGGCACCCATCAGAAGTAATAGCAATGGCAACGGCTGCAACAGGCTGCCAACGAACTTTTTGAGTGCGAAAAGCATAAAATCGCGTTCCTTTTGAGTGAAAAACCCGCATCCGGGAAGATATCATGCGGTAAGGCCATTTATTCTAGGCTAGCCTGTGCCAAAATGGCAGGCTGGAAAAACTCATCGCGCGGACATTCGCAGCACGAGACAAACCCGTTTATTATGATGCGGAACAATGACTGATGCAGGATCGCAATTTTAACGATATTGCCGAAAAATTCGCTCAGAATATCTACGGCACGACGAAAGGGAAACTTCGGCAGGCGGTATTGTGGCAGGACCTTAGCGACCTGTTGACTCAACTCCCGGCCCGGCCTTTGCGCATCCTCGATGCGGGGGGCGGCGAAGGGCATATGGCATGCCGTCTCGCGGCTTTAGGACATCAGGTATTGTTGTGCGATGTCTCCGATGAGATGATTCAGCGCGCGAAAAATGCGGCGATGGCGCAGGGCGTCATTGATAATATGCGTTTTGTCCCCTGTTCCGCTCAGGATATTGCACAATATATGGAAAGTCCCGCCGATCTGATATTGTTCCATGCGGTGTTGGAGTGGGTGGCACAACCACAGCAAGTGCTGAAAATATTGTATGATTGTCTGTCGCCGGGAGGCGCGCTGTCTCTGATGTTCTATAACTATCACGGGCTGTTGATGCGTAACATCCTGCTGGGCAACTTTGATTACGTCCAGGCAGGTATGCCGAAGCGCAAGCGGCGCTCGCTATCGCCGGATCATCCGTTGGATCCGCAAGAGGTCTATAGTTGGCTTGAAGCGATGGGGTTAACGATCAGCGGCAAAACCGGCGTGCGCGTGTTTCATGACTATTTGCAGAATAAGCAGCAGCAAATTGATAGGTTTGCCGACATTCTGGCGCTTGAACAGCAGCATTGCCGGCAGGAGCCTTTTGTCAGTTTGGGCCGTTATATCCATGTCATGGCGCATAAACCCCATTTGAAGGATGCATTATGAGTGATTTTTCCCAGACTGTACCCGAACTGGTCGCCTGGGCACGCAAAAATGATTTTTCCATTTCCCTTCCCACCGAGCGCCTGGCTTTTCTGATGGCGATCGCCACGCTGAACGGCGAACGTATGGACGGTGAAATGAGCGAAGGCGAACTGGTCGATGCCTTCCGCCATGTGAGTCAGGGATTTGATCAGACGAATGAGACCATTACTGTCCGCGCCAATAATGCAATCAACGATCTGGTGCGTCAGCGGTTAATTAACCGTTTTACCAGCGAACACGCGGAAGGTAACGCGATCTATCGTCTGACGCCGCTGGGGATCGGCATTACCGACTACTATATTCGCCAGCGTGAGTTCTCGACGCTGCGGCTTTCCATGCAGCTTTCTATCGTCGCACAAGAGCTACGTCGTGCAGCCGACGCGGCGGAAGAAGGCGGCGATGAGTTTCACTGGCACCGCAATGTGTTCGCGCCGCTGAAATATTCCGTTGCCGAAATTTTTGACAGTATCGATCTGTCACAGCGCGTGATGGATGAGCAGCAGCAAGGCGTTAAGGATGATATCGCCGCGCTGTTGAATCAGGATTGGCGGGCGGCGATTAGCAGCTGTGAACAACTGCTGACGGAAACCTCATCCACGCTGCGTGAATTACAGGACACGCTCGAAGCGGCGGGCGATAAGTTGCAGGCAAGCTTGCTGAGTATTCAGGATGCGATTCTGAATAATCCGCATAACCTGGAGGTTGTCGACAAGCTGGTGTTTGACCTGCAAAACAAACTCGACCGCATTGTGAGCTGGGGACAGCAGACGATAGATCTGTGGATTGGTTACGATCGCCACGTGCATAAGTTTATCCGTACCGCGATCGACATGGATAAAAACCGCGTCTTTGCCCAGCGTCTGCGTCAGTCGGTGCAGAGCTATTTCGAACACCCCTGGGCATTGACGTTTGCGAATGCGGATCGCCTGTTGGATATGCGCGACGAAGAATTGACGTTGCGTAGCGAAGAAGTGACCGGTGAATTGCCGCCGGAGCTGGAATACGAAGAGTTTAGTGAAATGCGCGAGCAGCTTATCGCGTTGGTTGAGCAGGCGCTGCAAAAATACAAAACGCAGCAGATCCCGCTTGATTTGAGTGAAGTGATGCGGGCCTACCTTGCTCAGCATCCGCGCTCGCGGCATTTTGATGTTGCACGAATCGTGGTCGACCAGGCGGTACGTCTGGGCGTTGCCGAAGCCGATTTTACCGGATTGCCCGCGTTGTGGCAGGCAATCAATGATTACGGAGCCAAGGTGCAGGCCCATGTCATCGACAAATATTGAACAACTTATGCCAGTGAAGCTGGCAACCGCGCTGTCAAATAATCTGTTCCCTGCGCTGGACAGCCAATTGCGCGCCGGGCGCCATATTGGCGTTGAAGAACTGGAAAACCACGTTTTTTTGATGGATTTTCAGGATGTGCTGGAAGAATTCTACAGCCGCTACAACGTGGAGCTGATTCGCGCGCCGGAAGGGTTTTTCTATCTGCGTCCGCGTTCCACCACGCTGATTTCCCGCTCGGTGTTGTCTGAACTGGATATGATGGTGGGGAAAATCCTCTGCTACCTTTACCTGAGTCCGGAGCGCCTGGCGCACGAAGGGATTTTTAGCCAGCAGGAGCTTTACGAAGAGCTGCTGAATCTGGCGGATGAAAGCAAGCTGTTGAAGCTGGTTAACCAGCGCTCTACCGGTTCCGATCTGGATCGTCAGAAATTGCAGGAAAAAGTCAGAACCTCGCTTAACCGCCTGCGCCGGTTGGGGATGATCTACTTTATGGGCAGTGACAACAGCAAATTCAGAATTACCGAATCGGTGTTCCGTTTCGGTGCTGATGTACGCAGCGGCGATGATGCTCGCGAAGCGCAGTTACGCATGATTCGCGATGGTGAAGCGATGCCTGTTGAAGGTAGTTTGTCGCTGAAAGATGACAGCGAAGATAACGATCGCACCGACGATGCCGCGCCAGAAACGGGCGAGGATGAATAAGTGTTGAGGATGAACAGGAATGATTGAACGCGGTAAATTTCGCTCATTAACGCTGGTCAACTGGAATGGTTTTTTCGCCCGTACCTTCGATCTGGATGAGCTGGTGACGACATTGTCCGGCGGTAATGGCGCGGGGAAATCCACCACGATGGCGGCTTTCATTACGGCACTGATCCCCGACCTGACGCTGCTGCACTTCAGAAACACCACGGAGGCCGGCGCCACCAGTGGTTCACGCGATAAGGGTTTGCACGGCAAGCTGCGGGCCGGCGTCTGCTACTCCACGCTGGATGTGGTGAACTCGCGCCATCAGCGCGTGCTGGTTGGCGTTCGTCTCCAGCAGGTGGCTGGTCGCGATCGTAAGGTCGATATCAAACCTTTCACGATTCAGGGGTTGCCGACGGCGATACAGCCCACGCAGATTCTGACGCAGGTTGTCGGCGATCGTCAGGCGCGCGTGCTCTCGCTGCAAGAGTTGAAAGACCGCGTTGAGGAGATGGAAGGCGTTCAGTTCAAGCAGTTTAACTCCATTACCGACTATCACTCGCTGATGTTTGATTTAGGCGTGGTGCCGCGCCGTTTGCGCTCGGCCTCCGATCGCAGCAAATTTTACCGATTGATTGAAGCTTCGCTCTACGGCGGCATTTCGAGTGCGATTACCCGATCGCTGCGCGACTACCTGCTGCCGGAAAACAGCGGCGTGCGTAAAGCGTTTCAGGATATGGAAGCGGCGCTGCGTGAAAACCGCATGACGTTGGAAGCGATCCGCGTGACGCAGTCCGACCGCGATTTGTTTAAGCACCTGATTTCTGAAGCAACCTCCTACGTGGCCGCTGACTACATGCGCCACGCCAATGAACGCCGCATTCATCTGGATGGGGCGTTAGCGTTGCGTCGCGATCTGTTTTCCAGCCGTAAGCAGCTGTCCAGCGAGCAATATCGCCATGTGGAAATGGCGCGCGAACTGGCGGAGCAAAGCGGAGCGGAAGGGGATTTAGAAACCGATTATCAGGCCGCCAGCGACCACCTGAATCTGGTGCAGACGGCGATGCGTCAGCAGGAGAAAATCGAACGTTATAACGCCGATTTGGAAGAGCTGAGCTATCGCCTCGAAGAACAGAACGTTGTGGTGGAAGAGGCGCGGGAACAGCAAGCGGAAAACGAAGAACGCGCCGATGCCGCAGAATTAGAGGTGGATGAGCTCAAAAGCCAGCTTGCCGATTATCAGCAGGCGTTGGACGTACAGCAAACGCGCGCGATTCAGTATCAGCAGGCGCAGCAAGCGCTGGAGCGCGCCCGGACGCTGTGCCAATTGCCCGATTTGACGGCGGATAATGCGGATGAGTGGCTGGACAGCTTTCAGGCGAAAGAGCAGGAAGCCACGGAGATTCTGCTGATGCTGGAGCAGAAACTGAGCGTAGCGGATGCCGCGCACGATCAGTTTGAGCAAGCCTACCAGCTCGTGAGCAACATCGCCGGGGCGGTTAGCCGCAGCGAAGCCTGGCAGGTCGCGCGCGATCTACTGCGTGACAGTTCCTCCCAGCGCTATCAGGCGGAGCGGGTGCAGCCGCTGCGCATGCGTCTGTCGGAGTTGGAACAGCGCCTGCGTGAGCAGCAGGAGGCCGAGCGGCTATTGCAGGATTTCTGCAAACGCAGCGGTCAGGACTATCAGCCGGAGGAGCTGGAGTCGCTTCAGCAAGCGCTTGATGAGCGGATCGCATCGCTATCCGCACTGGTGGCGGAAGCGGGCGAACGTCGCATGGCGTTGCGACAGGAGCTGGAGCAAACGCAGCAGCGCATTCAGCAACTGACGTCACGCGCGCCGATCTGGTTGGCCGCGCAAGAAATGTTGACGCAGTTGAGTGAGCAAAGCGGCGAAACCTTTGAAGATGGCCGTCAGGTGACGGAATACATGCAGCAACTGCTGGAGCGTGAGCGCGAAACCACGGTTGAACGTGATGAAATCGCTGCGCGTAAGCGGCAGGCAGAAGCGCAGATCGAGCGCTTGAGTCAGCCGGGCGGTTCGGAAGATCCGCGTCTTAATGCGCTGGCGGAACGCTTTGGCGGCGTGCTGCTGTCTGAAATTTATGATGACGTGACGCTGGATGACGCCCCGTATTTTTCGGCGTTGTATGGTCCCTCCCGTCATGCCATTGTGGTCGCCGATCTCTCACTGGTGCGGGAACAGCTGGGCGGTCTGGAAGATTGCCCGGAAGATCTGTATCTGATCGAAGGCGATCCGCAATCCTTTGATGACAGCGTCTTTGCCGTCGAAGAGCTGGAGCGGGCGGTGGTCGTTAAGGTAGCGGAACGCCAGTGGCGCTACTCTCGTTTTCCCGAGGTGCCGCTATTTGGCCGCGCCGCGCGGGAAGCGCGTCTGGAAAGCCTGCGCGATGAGCGCGAAGCGCTGGCGGAACAGTACGCGACGCTCTCTTTTGACGTACAAAAAACCCAGCGTTTGCATCAGTCTTTCAGCCGTTTCATTGGTGCGCATCTGGCCGTTGCTTTTGATAGCGATCCTGAGGCGGAGATCCGCACGCTCAGTTCCCGTCGTGGTGAACTGGATCGCGCGATGGCCAGTTTTGATGGTGAAAATCAGCAGCAGCGCCAACAGTTCGAGCAGGCGAAAGAGGCCAGCGTGCTGCTGAATAAATTGATCCCGCGTATTAGCCTGCTTTGCGACGACACCTTGCAGGATCGCGTGGAAGAGATCCGCGCCGAATTGGATGAGGCGGAAGAGTCCGCGCGTTTTATTCATCAACACGGTGGGGCGCTGACTAAACTGGAGCCGTTGATTTCGGTCTTGCAAAGTGACCCGCAGCAGCACGAACAGTTGCAGGAAGATTATGCTCAGGCGCAGAACGCACAGCGGCAGGCGAAACAGCAGGCGTTCGCGCTAACGGAAGTTGTACAGCGTCGCGCTCACTTCAGCTACGCGGATTCCGCCGGCATGTTAGGCGAAAATGCCGATCTGAACGACAAGCTGCGCCACCGTCTGGAACAGGCGGAAGCGGAGAGAACACGCGCACGTGAACAGTTACGCCAGCATCAGGCTCAGTTGACGCAGTACAGCCAGGTTCAGGCATCGCTGAAAAGTTCTTACGACGCCAAGCAGGACATGTTGAAGGAACTGACGCAGGAACTTCAGGATATCGGTGTGCGTGCCGATGCTGATTCTGAAGCGCGCGCCCGTCAGCGCCGTGATGAACTTCATGCCGCATTGAGCGCCAACCGCTCACGCCGCAATCAGTTGGAAAAACAGATTACGTTCTGTGAAGCGGAAATGGACAGTTTGCAAAAGAAATTACGCAAGCTGGAACGTGATTATCACCAGATGCGCGAGCAGGTAGTAACGGCGAAAGCGGGCTGGTGTGCGGTCATGCGTCTGGTGAAAGATAACGGCGTTGAACGTCGTCTTCACCGCCGTGAACTGGCGTATATGGATGGCGACGAGCTGCGTTCCATGTCGGATAAGGCGCTGGGCGCGCTGCGTCTGGCCGTTGCGGATAATGAACACCTGCGCGATGTGCTGCGGCTTTCTGAAGATCCCAAACGACCGGAACGCAAGATCCAGTTCTACATTGCCGTTTATCAGCATCTGCGTGAGCGTATCCGGCAGGATATTATCCGTACCGATGACCCGGTAGAAGCGATTGAACAGATGGAGATCGAGCTCAATCGTTTGACTGAAGAACTGACGGCGCGTGAGCAGATGCTGGCAATCAGCTCACGCAGCGTAGCCAACATCATTCGCAAAACGATCCAGCGTGAGCAGAACCGGATCCGTATGCTGAATCAGGGGTTACAGGCGGTGGCTTTTGGTCAGGTGAAGAGCGTTCGGCTTAACGTCAACGTGCGTGAAACGCATACTACGCTGCTTAACGTGTTGTCTGAACAGCAGGAAATACATCAGGATCTGTTCAACAGTAACCGTCTGACCTTCTCAGAGGCGTTGGCAAAACTGTATCAACGTCTGAACCCTGAAATTGATATGGGACAGCGCACGCCGCAAACTATCGGTGAAGAACTGCTGGATTACCGCAACTACCTTGAAATGGAAGTGGAGGTTAACCGCGGAGCGGATGGTTGGCTACGGGCGGAAAGTGGCGCGCTGTCAACCGGGGAGGCGATCGGTACCGGTATGTCGATTCTGGTCATGGTGGTTCAAAGTTGGGAAGAGGAATCTAAACGTCTGCGGGGTAAAGACATTATCCCATGTCGTTTGTTGTTCCTGGATGAGGCGGCCCGTCTGGATGCCAAATCGATTGCGACGCTATTTGAGCTTTGCGATCGATTGGAAATGCAACTGGTTATCGCTGCGCCAGAGAATATCAGCCCGGAGAAAGGAACGACCTATAAGCTGGTGCGTAAAGTTTACCAGAACCATGAACATGTTCATGTGGTCGGGCTGCGTGGTTTCGGCGCCGAAGCGTCAGAAACACAAGAACAACTCTCGCAGTGATTTACCGTCGTCATGCAAAAGCCGCTTTTAAGCGGCTTTTTTTTTTGGGGTGCGGCGCTCGTCTTTTGCACAAACTTCGTCGCGCGCAACCGCAAGATAAATCGCGGGAAGAGGAAGCAAAAATCGTTTTCTCTTTATATACTGACGATGTAACAATTACAGGGCGTTAGGGATCCCCGGTTGTGTGCTGTAAAAAGCGGCCCTCATAACGGGCGCCATAAATATATAAGATGATTTTTTCATTCTTTAATCGTTTTGACCGTAGGGATACGTCATGGTGATGTTTGGCCAGCATGATCTTAATGCGGGCGAATTCAGTTTGTTATTTCCACATTCAATGTAGATTGTCGTGAAGGCACGGTGGTTGATGAGTTCAGGGGATAAATGGATGTTGTTATATAAGCGAAAAGTCGTCAGGCTGCTGTTAAGCGCAGGTTGTGTTTTTGCGGGTAGCCTGTCTCCTTCGTTTTCGGTGCTGGCAGCATCTCCGGCTGTCTCCGGTTTCTCGCAAAATGCTGGCGCAGTTTCTGCAGGGGATAGCCGGGCGGCGCTTTTGGCGGCGTTGCCGAAGGGGATGATGCCGTACTATCTTTCCGAGCTGTCCTCGCTTTATGCACAATACCAGATGCAACCGATGTGGGCGGATAATCGGGCGGTTCAGCAATTCCAGCAGCAGCTCGCCGAGCTGGCTATCGCGGGGGTACAGCCGCAGTTTTCGACGTGGGTGACCTGGTTGACCGATCCACAGGTAACGGGGTTCGCGCGTGATGTGGTGTTATCGGACGCGATGCTGGGCTATTTGCAGTTTGTTTCGGGAGTGGAGCGCAACGGTAACGATTGGCTGTACAGTAGCGTGCCTTATCGCCTGAGAGCGCCGGCGGCCAATATTGTCGATCGATGGCAGCAGGCGGTGAAATCCGGCACCGGAGCCGCTTTTGTCGTTTCTCTGGCGCCTCAGCATTCGCAATACGCCAAAATGCATGAGGCGCTCAAAACGATGCTGGCCGATAATCGCCCGTGGCCGAATCTGAATCTAACGGAGTCTCTGCGGCCTGAGCAGCAGAGTCGCGAGCTGGCGGTGCTGCGTGAAATTTTACAGCGTACCGGCATGTTGTCATCGACAGAAAATATCACGCTGTTTAACGAAAATGTCGCCGCGGCGCCGACAGTCACTGAACCGACGTCCGCCGTTGAAGACGTTGCCGCTTATGACGAACGCTACACGGGCGAATTGGTTGAAGCCGTTAAGCGATTTCAGCACTGGCAAGGGCTGGAGAGTGACGGGATCATCGGTAAGCGCACGCGGGAGTGGCTCAATGTTTCGCCGCAAATGCGGGCGACACTGCTGGCGCTGAATATACAGCGTCTTCGTCTGTTGCCGGATAATGTCCACACCGGCATCTTGGTCAATATCCCCAATTATTCGCTGATCTATTATCAGGATGGCGCTGAACGCCTGTCATCACGCGTCATCGTCGGGCAGCCCAGACGCAAGACGCCCTTGATGAGTAGTTCGCTGTATAACGTAGTGGTTAACCCGCCGTGGAATGTCCCGACGACGCTGACCCGGCAGGATATTATTCCGAAAGTCGTGCGCGATCCGGGCTATCTGGAGCGTCATGGTTATACGGTTTTGTCCAGTTGGGGGCAGGATGCCGAAGCGATCGATCCCGCGATGATCGATTGGCAGATGGTGGCGCCAGAGCGTTTTCCATACCGTCTGCGTCAGGCGCCCGGCACGAATAATGCGCTTGGACGCTATAAATTTAATATGCCGAATTCGGAAGCGATTTATTTGCATGATACGCCGAACCACAACCTGTTCCGGCGTGATATCCGTGCGCTCAGTTCTGGTTGCGTGCGCGTCAATAAAGCATCGGAACTGGCTGGTATGCTGTTGCAGGATGCGGGATGGAATAGTAACCGCATTTCATCCACGCTGGATCAGGGGAATACCACCTATGTTTCAATGAAACACCGGATTCCGGTAAACCTTTATTATCTGACGGCGTGGGTGGCGGAAGATGGTCGCCCGCAGTTCCGTACAGATATTTACAATTATGATAATAGCGCGCGCGCTGGGGCGAAAGTGCTGCCCAGTGCGGGGTTATTGCTCCAGTAAGTCTTGAAAATACGAGCATTAGGCGTATTGAAATTTTTGCGTTCTGTGGGGGAACGGTGCGATCTCCCGCAAACGTAGAAGCAAAGCGGGTTGACTCACTTTTCTCTGGCGGTTAAGGTTCAAAGCGGTGCATTTTGCGCCGCCTTTATACCGTTCTTTTAGCCTGGGTATTTGTTCTATGGATCACATTGACAATCATCGCCGTAAGTGGCTTGCGCTGGGCGGCGCCGCGTTGGGCATCGCACTGCTTCCCGGTCAGGCATTTGCGACGTTCTCTACGCCCCGACCGCGAATTCTGACGCTGAATAATCTGAATACGGGTGAACGACTAAAAGCAGAGTTCTTTGATGGCAAAGGCTATAACAAAGCAGAACTTTCCCGCCTGAATCATTTTTTCCGCGACTATCGTGCCAATAAAGTTAAAACCATTGACCCACGACTGTTCGATCAGCTCTATCGTCTACAGGTCATGCTGGGAACCAACAAACCCGTACAGCTGATTTCTGGCTATCGCGCGCTGGATACCAATAATGAACTGCGTGCGCACAGACGGGGTGTGGCGAAGCAGAGTTACCATACGAAGGGGCAGGCGATGGATTTCCACATCGAAGGCGTTCAACTGGCAAATATTCGCAAAGCGGCTGTGAAGCTGCGTGCCGGCGGCGTTGGCTACTATCCACGCAGTAATTTCGTTCATATTGACACCGGCCCAGTCCGAACCTGGTAATTCGCTATCGTCGCGCTAAGTTTTTGATCAGGCCCGCTCATCGCTAGCGGGTTGTTCAGCGTATGCAACATGGAGTGGTATGAAATATCAAATTGTCCCGGTGACGGCATTTAGTCAGAATTGCACGTTGTTATGGTGTGAAAAAACCAACGATGCGGCCATTGTTGATCCCGGTGGTGACGCGGAGAAAATTAAACGTGCCGTCGAGGATGCGGGAATTTCAATCAAGCAGATTTTACTGACGCACGGCCATCTGGATCACGTGGGGGCCGCAGCAGAATTGGCTGAGCATTATCAGGTTCCTATCGTTGGCCCACAGATTGACGATACTTTCTGGCTGGAAGGGTTGCCGGCGCAGAGTCGTATGTTTGGTCTTGAAGAGTGTGCGCCGCTAACGCCATCGCGTTGGTTACAGGAAGGTGATGAAGTCAGGGTAGGTGAGACGACGTTGGCGGTTTTGCATTGTCCTGGTCACACGCCTGGGCACATTATCTTCTTTGATGCGCAATCGCGACTGGCTCAGGTGGGTGATGTCATTTTCAACGGTGGTGTCGGACGGAGTGATTTCCCGCAGGGTAACCATCAGGCGCTGATTGCTTCCATCAAGGATAAGCTACTGCCGCTGGGGGATGATGTGACGTTTATTCCCGGGCATGGCCCGATGTCGACATTCGGGCACGAACGTCAGACAAATCCTTTCCTGCGTGAAGATGCCGCAATCTGGTAGTTTGCCGCGTTTTTCATGAGCACAGGCAGAAACGAAAAAGCCGACACTCAGTGTCGGCTTTTTCGATTGCAGAATGCGCAATCAGAGTACGGCAACAATCGCTTCGCAAAGCGGCGCCATGTTTTCCGGTGTCATACCGGCGACGTTAATACGACCAGAATTCACGGCATAGACGCCAAATTCATCGCGCAGGCGCAGAACCTGCTCTTTCGTCAAACCGCTGAATGAGAACATCCCGTTCTGCTCGATGATGAAAGAGAAATCCTGTTTTGCACCTTTTTCCTGTAGCGTGTTAACGAACAGCTGACGCATGCGTTGGATGCGTTCGCGCATCGCTGTCAATTCCTGTTCCCAAATGGCTTTTAACGCGTCGTTACCCAGGATCGTGGCAACAATGGCGGCACCGTGTGACGGCGGGTTGGAGTAGTTCGCGCGGATGGCCGCTTTCACCTGGCTGAACGCGTTGTCGGCCGTTGCAGCATCGGCGGCGACCAGCGTACAGGCCCCGACACGCTCATTGTACAAACCAAAGTTCTTGGAATAGGAACTGCATACGATCAGTTCATCGTGAAGGGCAGCAAAAATGCGCAGACCTTCCGCATCTTCTTCTATGCCGCGAGCAAAGCCCTGATAGGCAAAGTCAAACAGCGGTAACCAGCCTTTCGCTACCGACAGTTCGGCCAGTTTAGTCCATTGCTCAGCCGTAGGATCGATACCTGTAGGATTATGGCAGCAGCCGTGGAACAACACGACGTCACCCGCCTGCGCGGCGTTCAGGCTGGTGAGCAAGCCATCAAAGTCGAGTGCATGGTTGGCGGCATCATAGTAATTGTATTCGCACACATCCAGACCGACAGCGGAGAAAACATTCTTATGGTTAGGCCAGGTAGGGTTACTGATCCAAATGCGCTTTGCAGAGGTCTGATGAGCGATGAAATCCGCGGCCACGCGTAAGGCCCCGGTACCGCCAGGCGTTTGAGCGGTGCGGGCTCGTTTGTTCGCAATAATGGCATTCTGCTGACCAAATAATAGTGTCTGCGTGCACTGACCGAAAGCCGGTAAACCGTCAATACCCAGATAGTTTTTGGTATTTTCATTTTCCAGCAGAAAGTGTTCTGCTTTTTTTACGCTCGTCAGAACCGGCGTTTTACCGGTTTCATCTTTGTAAACGCCAATCCCCAGATTGATTTTATTCGTACGATCGTCGGCGCGAAAAAGATCGGTCAGCCCGAGAATAGGATCGGCTGGTGCAGCAGAAATATTTTCAAACATTGCCAGAATGTTCCATAACTGAGAAGAAATAAGAATTCTCAGAGTACCGTCAGGCGCGGGCTTTGCCAACCGTTGCTCATAAAAAGAAGCTGAAATAACAGAGAGAACGAAAGAGACGAAATAAACGACTGCTTACAGCGTGATAATTGGCGCAGCGTGAGGAAAAACAGAAACAAAAAAAGACAGAGCCAAAGCTCTGTCTTTTTATGCAATACGAACGATTAACTCGTTACGTCATGCTCACTTAGAACTGGTAAATGATACCTACGTCAACGCGATCGCCGTAGTTGCTGGTTCTGCTACGATAATCGCTGTCGTCATCCAGCAGATCGATATCGTATTCAGCATAGGCAGAGAAGTTTTTGTTGAACGCATAAGTGCCGCCGACGCTGACATACTGTACAGAGTAGTCATTGGCACGGGTGCTGTTGATACCGCTTTCAACTTTGTCTTTTCTGGAAACATAAGCCAGTTGAGGAGTCAGACCGAAGTCGAAGGTGTACTGAGCAACGGCTTCGAAGATTTGGCTCTTATCGGCGATGGTTTTAGTATCCGCGTCGCTATAGCCCGTTCTGAAGAAGTTACGACCTTCGCCATAGGTGGCAGCCAGATAGACGTTGTTGGCATCATATTTCACGCCGGTCGTCCAGATTTCTGCTCTGCGACCTTTGCCATCGTTTTGTTGGTTCAGCGTACGCTTATAAGAAGCGTAAGAACCGACGAAGCTCAGACCGATGTCTGTGTCATAAGACAGAGAAGTACCCCAAGCGTCGCCGTGCTGGCGATCGATACGGGTGGTGCCGTTATCCTGATCTTTGGCAACATACTGCAAACCGAAGTTCAGGCCGTCCACCAGACCAAAGAAGTTGTTGTTACGGTAAGTTGCTGCGTTACCGGTACGGCCAGTCAGCGTATCAGTGATAGACGATTCACCGCCGTTTTCTGGCAGGACGTCGGTATAAGCCAGACCGTCGTAGGCAATACCCAGGTTACGACCATAGTCGAAAGAACCAAAATCGCCGAATTTCAGACCGGCAAAAGCGTAGCGGGTTTTGCTGTCAGAACCGTCAGTTTCACTTTCCGGAACGCTGCCGTCGAATTGGTATTCAAAACGACCATAACCAGTCAGTTCGTTAGAGATTTGAGTTTCACCTTTGAAGCCCAGACGAGCATAGGTGTTATCGCTGTTTGTATCGTCTTCAAAACTAGAATTGAACGTATAGCCTGCATGCACACGACCATTCAGATCCAGCTTGTTGCCATCTTTGTTATAGACTTCTGCGGCGTTTGCTGCGCCTGCGGCTAACAGAGCTGGGATTACTACTGCAAGAATATTGCGTTTCATCATTATTACCCTCATTGGTGTTATTTAGACACCTGCCACTGCCATAAACAATTCTTTACGGAACCATTCCTGAAAGTTTGGTGTCTTCCTGTGTCTGAACGCAGTTTTCCATTCACTCGGCTGTTAATCCACCCTAAAGATGCTACAAACTTCTTAATCAGGTAACAAATGGAAAAAATGTGTTTCTAAATGTAAAAATCAGGGAACTTTGTGAGGTATAACAAAAATTCAAAAAAAAGAGCCGGGAGACCCGACTCTTCTTTTCTACATATTTGTTTTACTTATATTAAATTTTTATTTAGAAACTGGCATTTCTCGGCGTGCGTGGGAAAGGGATCACGTCGCGCACATTTTGTACACCGGTAACATAGGCGATTAATCGTTCGAAGCCTAATCCGAAACCCGAATGTGGGATGGTGCCGTAGCGGCGCAGATCACGATACCACCAGTAATCTTCCTGATTAAGCCCCATCTCTTCCAGACGACTATCCAACTGCGCCAGTCGCTCTTCACGCTGGGAACCGCCGATGATTTCGCCGATTCCCGGCGCCAGAACATCCATCGCGGCGACGGTTTTGCCGTCGTCGTTCATGCGCATGTAGAAGGCTTTGATGTCTTTCGGATAGTTTTTAACCACAACCGGGGCTTTGAAGTGTTTCTCCGCCAGATAGCGCTCATGTTCTGAGGAGAGATCCACGCCCCAGTAAACCGGGTTCTCGAACGTTTGTCCGCAGTTCAGCAGGATGTCCACGGCATCGGTGTAATCCACCTGCGCGAAATCAGAGCTGATGAATTTTTCCAGCCGGGTGACCGCGTCTTTATCGACCCGCTCGGCAAAAAACGCCATGTCGTCCGCGCGTTCATCCAGTACAGCCTTGAAAACGTATTTCAGCAGATTTTCAGCCAATCCGGCAATATCATCCAGAGAGGCGAACGCCACTTCCGGCTCGATCATCCAAAATTCGGCCAGGTGACGGCTGGTATTGGAATTCTCCGCGCGGAAAGTCGGGCCAAATGTATACACCTTGGACAGCGCACAGGCATACGTTTCCCCATTTAACTGACCCGATACGGTAAGAAACGCTTCCTTACCGAAGAAATCTTCGCTGAAATCGACCTTGCCTTGCTCGGTACGCGGCAGGTTTTCCAGATCGAGCGTGGACACGCGGAACATTTCACCAGCGCCTTCGGTATCCGATGCGGTAATCAGCGGCGTCGACACCCAGAAATAGCCGTTCTCGTGGAAGAAGCGATGAATCGCCTGCGCCAGCGTATGGCGCACGCGCGCAACCGCCCCGATAAGGTTAGTGCGCGGACGTAGGTGTGCCACTTCACGCAGGTATTCGATACTGTGACGTTTCGCCGCCATCGGGTAGGTGTCGGGGTCGTCAACCCAGCCCACAACGTTAACGCGGGTCGCTTGCAGCTCAAAGCTCTGACCCTCACCCGGTGACGCGACAACATTTCCGGTGATTTCAACCGAACAGCCGGTCGTCAGGTGCAGGACGTCATTCTGGTAATTAGAGAGATTATTATTAACAACAGCCTGTAATGGATTAAAGCAGGAGCCGTCATAAACGGCGATAAAGGAGATACCGGCTTTAGAATCTCTCCGGGTACGTACCCAGCCGCGCACGGTGACTTCACTGTCAACGGCAACACGGCCTTGCAGTACATCGACTACAGGCACTACGCTCATAAAATTCTCTCTTTTAATTAATCGTGTTTAAGAAATAGATCGTGTTTAAACGGTAAATGGCCCAAATCCGGGCCATTAACTATGTTACTTGCGATGCAACAGGACACAAGCAGAAATCGCCGGAACAGCGCGAAGTTTTCGCGCATTGCGGCGAATCTGCTGTAAAGTTAGCCAATGCCTGTGGTAAGCGGGTATCAACTGGCCTTTTTCACGCGGGGTAAATCAAACGCCTTGCGCAACTCACACACGAAATTCTGATCCTGACAGATCGTTTTGCCCGGACTATCGGAGAGTTTCGCCACCGGCTTGCCGTTACATTCCACCAGCTTGATCACGATATTCAGCGGCTTCACGCCGGGAATATCGCACGTCAGCCGCGTACCGATGCCGAACACCAGATTCACGCGCTGCCAGAAATGACGGTACAGCGCCAGCGCTTTATCCAGATTCAGATTATCGGAAAAGACCAGCGTTTTGCTCATTGGATCGATATTCAGGCGCTGATAGTGTGCAATGGCTTTCTCTCCCCAATCGATGGGATCGCCGGAATCGTGACGCAGCCCCTGATAGGCTTCGGCGAACGGTAAATCGAAATCGCGCAGGAAGGCATCCATAGTAATGCAGTCGGTCAGCGCGATCCCCAAATGCGCGGGATATTCTTGCAGCCACATTTGCAGCGCGGCGCGCTGGCTATTTGCCAACGTCGGGCTGATCTGCTGGTGCGCCTGAAACCACTCATGCGCCTGCGTGCCGACAGGGGTAATGCCCAAACGACGCGCCAGATCGTAATTACTGGTGCCGATGAAATGAGGTAATTCGGCCTTGAGGGTTGTGACAATCGTCTGCTGGACTTCACGTGAGAAGCGGCGACGTGTGCCAAAGTCCATCAATTTGAATGGCGTGAGATCGACATCCCCACTCTTGTGGCGGAACGCCTCCAGCGAGGTTGAAAGCTGAGCGACAGCCTGTTCAGTCGTAACGTCTGGCGAGCGGTGGCGATGGACGACTTCACTGATCACCGCTAACAGCGGGACTTCCCATAAAATCACCTCACGCCACGGCCCGGCGATACGGATATCCAGCTTGCCGGCATTATTCCTAATGATGACCTGCTGTGGGTTAAAGCGGAAGCTCCGCAGCCAGTGAAGATAATCCTGCTTAAAGAAGGGCAGGGAAGAAAGATAGAGAAATTCGTCATCGCGCAATGACAAGAAACGCATCAGGTCAACCTGGTGGGCGATCTCATCGGCATAGGCGCCTAATAACTCATCACCACGGCAGCGAAATTCAGCCGCAACGTCAACGTCATAATAATGATGGTATACCGCCTGCTGCATATGCAGCTTGTAGGCATCGGTATCCAGTAATGAGTGCAGAATCGGGGAAGTGTGCGAAGTCATAATGCGTTACAGCATCCTCGTTAGATGCATATCCACCATCGGGACAATCAGCAAGGTTTGATCAGTATACCTTGATTATCTTCTTATTACATTATGACAACATAGCCAGATGTGCGCCGGTGAGGCGAGTGAACGGCGGGCGCCGATGATCCGCATGTTTTTGTCGTGGTAACATTGGGGAGACAAGCCTAGACTGGAACTTTGATGCTGATAACGAGGTGGAAACTTTATATGAATCAACAGCCGCAAATAAAATATCGCCATGACTACCGGGCGCCGGATTATACCATTACCGACATTGCACTGGATTTCGATCTTCATGCAGACAAAACCCGGGTGAAAGCGGTTAGTCAGGTGGTGTTACAGGGAGAGCAGGGCGCGCCGTTGAAGCTGGATGGAGAGGGGCTAACGCTGATTAGCCTGAGCGTTGATGGTCTGCCGTGGACGCACTATCAGCAACAGCGTGATGGCCTGCTCCTGACGCAATTGCCTGCTCGTTTTACGCTCAGCATTGAAACGGAAATCAATCCGGCAACGAATAGCGCGCTGGAAGGGTTATATCAATCCGGCGACGCGTTGTGCACACAGTGCGAGGCCGAAGGTTTCCGCCATATTACCTATTATCTCGACAGGCCGGATGTGCTGGCGAAATTCACGACGCGGATTACAGCGGATAAAGCTCGTTACCCTTATTTGCTTTCGAATGGTAATCGCATGGCGCAGGGGGAACTGGACGATGGGCGTCATTGGGTTGAATGGCAGGATCCGTTCCCGAAACCCGCTTACCTGTTTGCGCTGGTGGCCGGCGATTTTGATGTCCTTCAGGATCGCTTTACCACTCGCTCTGGCCGTGATGTCGCGCTGGAGCTGTATGTCGATCGCGGCAATCTGGATCGTGCCGGTTGGGCGATGACCTCGCTGAAAAATGCGATGAAATGGGACGAAGAACGTTTCGGTCTGGAATACGATCTCGACATTTATATGATCGTCGCCGTTGATTTCTTCAACATGGGGGCGATGGAAAACAAAGGGCTGAACGTATTCAACTCTAAATATGTGCTGGCCAAGGCGGAAACCGCCACGGATCAAGACTACCTGAACATTGAAGCCGTGATCGGCCATGAATATTTTCACAACTGGACGGGCAACCGCGTCACCTGCCGCGACTGGTTCCAACTGAGCCTGAAAGAAGGGTTGACGGTGTTCCGCGATCAGGAGTTCAGTTCCGACCTGGGGTCACGCGCGGTGAATCGCATTAACAATGTACGCGTAATGCGTGGCGCCCAGTTTGCCGAAGACGCCAGCCCGATGTCGCATCCGATTCGTCCCGATCAGGTGATCGAGATGAATAACTTCTACACGCTGACGGTCTATGAAAAGGGATCGGAAGTGATCCGCATGATGCATACCTTATTGGGTGAAGAAGGCTTCCAGGCTGGTATTCGGCTGTACTTTGAACGTCACGACGGCAGCGCAGCGACCTGTGATGATTTTGTTCAGGCGATGGAAGATGCCTCCGGCGTCGATCTCACGCAGTTCCGTCGTTGGTACAGCCAGTCGGGCACACCGGTGCTGACGGTGCGTGATGATTACGATCCGCAGACGCAACAGTACTTGCTGAGCGTGAGCCAGATGACGCCGGTCGGCGCGGATAAGCAGCCGAAACTGCCGCTGCACATCCCGTTCGATATTGAGTTGTACGATGCGCAAGGGCAGGTGATCCCGCTACAAAAAGACGGTCAACTGCTGTCGTCAGTGCTTAATGTGACTGAATCAGAGCAGACGTTCATTTTCGATCGGGTGCCTGGCCGTCCGATTCCTTCTTTATTACGTGAGTTTTCTGCGCCGGTAAAACTGAACTATGCCTGGAGTGATGAGCAACTGACGTTCCTGATGCGTCATGCGAGCAATGCGTTTTCACGTTGGGACGCCGCACAGAGCCTGCTGACCAACCATATCCGGCTCAATGTCTCCCGTTATCAGCAGAAACAGCCGCTGTCCGTTCCGCTGCACGTGATCGATGCCTTCCGCGGCGTGCTGCTGGATGAGGAATTGGATCCGATGCTGGCCTCTCAAATTCTGACGCTGCCGAGTGAAAATGAGATAGCCGAAATGTTTGATGTCATCGATCCTACCGCGATTGCCGCGGTTCGTGACAGCATGACGCGCACAATGGCACAAGAGATGGCGGATGAATGGCTGGCGGTCTATCGCGCGAATCATGCGCCGCAGTATCGTATCGAACATGCGGACATGGGGAAACGTGCGCTGCGCAACATCTGTCTGTACTATCTGGCCTTCAGTGATGAGGCGCAGGCGGACAAGCTGGTGCAGGCGCAGTTCCGTCAGGCGGATAACATGACGGATTCACTGGCGGCGCTGTCGGCGGCCGTGGCGGCGCAGCTGCCCGCGCGTGATGAGCTGCTGGCGCAATTTGATGGTCGCTGGCATCAGGATGGTCTGGTGATGGACAAATGGTTTGTATTGCAAGCCACCAGCCCCGCAGCCGATGTGTTGAGCCGCGTGCGCGAACTGCTGCAACACCGTTCATTCAGCCTGAACAACCCTAACCGATTGCGCTCTCTTATCGGGGCTTTCGCGGCGTCGAATCCGTCAGCTTTCCATGCAGAGGACGGTAGCGGTTATCGTTTCCTGACAGAGATTCTGACCGATCTGAATACGCGTAATCCGCAGGTTGCGGCGCGGATTATCGAACCGCTGATCCGCTTGAAACGTTATGATGCTAAACGTCAGGCGCTGATGCGTCAGGCGCTGGAGCAGTTGAAAGCGTTGGACGGTTTGTCTGGCGATCTGTTTGAGAAGATAACGAAAGCGTTACAAGACTAAGACCGAAGCGTTTCGAGTACAGCCACGCGCGCGCGTCTGCCGCGTGTGGCGATGATTCCCCCACGCGTTTCCTTTTCCCGCAAACGTTTTACTTTCCGCAGAGATGGAATTACCATCACCGACCGTGAGTTAAACCATCATCCACCGTTGCTTACTTTCCGCGTAGGCAAAATACCTTTGCGATAGGGATCTCAGGAGACAATATGTTCTATCCCGTTATCAAAAAAGCCCTGTTTCAGCTCGATCCAGAGCGCGCACATGAGCTGACCTTCCAACAATTACGCCGCATAACCAATACGCCTTTTGAATTTCTCGTCCGCCAGTCAGTGCCCACCAAGCCGGTAACCTGCATGGGGTTATCCTTTAAAAACCCGCTCGGTCTGGCGGCAGGATTGGATAAAGACGGGGAATGTATTGATGCGTTGGGCGCAATGGGATTTGGTTTTATTGAAGTGGGAACGGTAACGCCGCGTCCGCAATCGGGTAATGATAAACCGAGATTATTCCGCGTAGTGGAAGCGGAAGGATTGATCAATCGGATGGGCTTCAATAATAAAGGTGTGGATCATCTGATCGAGAATGTAAAGAAAACGCGTTTTGGTGGAGTATTGGGGATCAATATCGGCAAGAATAAAGATACGCCGGTTGAACAAGGAAAAGATGATTATTTGATCGGTATGGATAAGGTTTATCCTCATGCAGGCTATATCGCGATTAACATTTCATCACCCAATACGCCGGGATTACGCAGCTTGCAATACGGTGAAGCGCTTGACGATCTTTTGTCGGCAATAAAGAACAAGCAGACGGAATTAAAAGACAAGCACCAGAAATATGTGCCGGTCGCCGTGAAGATCGCGCCGGATCTTTCTGAGGAAGAATTGATCCAGATTGCCGATAGTCTGGTTCGTCATCATCTTGACGGTGTTATTGCCACCAATACGACGCTCGACAGGACGTTAATTCAGGGATTAAATCACTGTGGGCAGACGGGGGGATTAAGTGGCCGTCCGTTACAGGCCTCTAGTACGGCTATTATCCGCCGCTTGTCGCAGGAATTAGCCGGACGTTTGCCCATTATCGGCGTGGGCGGAATTGATTCTCTGGTTGCGGCGCGCGAAAAAATGGATGCAGGGGCAACGCTGGTACAAATATATTCAGGTTTTATTTTCCACGGCCCTCGTCTGATTAAAGATATCGTTACGCATATTTAATCCTATATTCCTTTCATTTTACGCTGGGGGTTTATTTATTCCCCCAGCTAGTCTATATTTTATTCGTTTGCGTAAATAACCGACATGTTGATGTTTGGTTTTGTTACTGTGACGTTTATGGCGATGAACGATTATTGCAACGTAAGAAATGCAATCAGCCATTTCCGATATTTTCACTGTGAAAGCGAAAGGTAAATAATATGAAGTTAAAACCTGATGATAACTGGCGCTGGTATTTTGATACCGAACACGACCGCCTGATGTTGGATCTGGCTAACGGCATGTTATTTCGTTCTCGTTTTCCCGCTAAAATGTTAACGCCGGATGCTTTTAATGAATGTGCATTTTGTGTTGACGACGCCGCGTTATTTTTTACCTATAACGAGAAATGCCAGAAAACGGCGTTGAGCCGCGACCATCAGGGGGAGTTAGTGTTGAACGCGCTGGTGGCGAGCCGTTTCCTGAAACCGTTAATGCCGAAGAGCTGGCATTTCGTTCAGCAGTCTGACACCGACGGATATTTGCCACAGACTGGCGATGTTGTGCAGGTACAGTTAACCGAAACCCATGAAACGGCCTGTTTTCTGGTGGCGGAAGCGGGGGAGAAAGCCTGCCTCTGTCTGCTGGCGCAAGCGCAGTTGTTATTGGGCGGTAAGACGATGGGGCTGGGCGACGCCATAAAAATTATGCATGACAGGTTGATGCCCGTGGTTGTACAACGCAGCCAGGTGCAGGAGAGTTCGCTGGGTGACGGCACATCGGCATTTGAGTATGCCAGGGTTGTCTAAACCGCCGATGCTCCCTCGTCAGCTTGTGCGTTGGCTTTTCTTTGTCTATTGCAGATGAATGTCACTCCGCGGAATACAGCTACAGGCGAGAATTTCGCCGTTTTCTCTGATTGCGCTTTGTTTTAGCGCCGCAACGTCCCCGCTGACCAGCGTCAATTTACAGCAGCCGCAAAGTCCTGCCCGACAGGAATAGGGGATTCGCACACCGTGTTGTTCCAACTGTTCCAGCAAAATTTGCTGATTATTCCCTTGTAATGTTTTTCCCTGATAGTGAATAGTGACCGCCTGTTCATGGGTTTCGGGGGTCGCAAGGCTTTCTCCCGCCTCAGCGGAACCGTAAGGACGCGGCGGTTTGGTCGCCAACACCTCCACAGTGTCACCTACTCGAATAATGCCGGTATTTCTGGCGACCAGATTTTGTCCGAAATCGACGTCCCCGTTTGCGGCCGTACGGAAAGATTGCAGCGTTGCCAACGGTTCTGCGGATGGGTGTTTGCGGCCACGCTCGGTGCTGACCGTGGTCAGAATACAACGGCTACAGGGTTTCACCACGTCAAACGTCACCTCGCCGATGCGAAGGGTTTTCCAGCCGTCTTCGGCAAAAGCCTCCGCGCCGGTCACTACCAGATTGGGGCGGAATTGTTCGATTTTAATGCCGGCGGCGCAGCGCTGGCGCAGCGCCTGAAAGGATGCGTTATTGATTAATAGGTAGGGGTAGCCGTCGGCAAACGCCAGGGGGACATCAGGATAACCTTTCACTCGCCGCGACGGTTCACCGCCCACCCAGCGAAGCTGGACGGCGCGCTGAAAATAGCGGCTTAGCCAGACATTGATGGCATCGGGCGCCACCTGTGCCGTGAAGTTGTTGCCCCAGACCTCTGTCGGTTGTGGCGCCTCGGTGAAGTCGGCAAAACGAATCGTGGCAGTTTGACCATCCGGCGCGGCGATAAACAGCCCGTCCGGCAGCAGCGCGGGAGTAAATAGCACCATCTGTGGATACTGGCGAGCGGTAATAAAGGTTCCATCAAGATCGGTAATCATAAAGGCGCGATCGTTCGCCAGACCGCTGACGGACGCCATCGCATGGGAAAGCTGTAGCCCCCGCATTGATTTTACCGGATGAATATAAAGCCGTGCTACGCCAATCACTGAGTCTGCTCCTTGCTCGTGTAAAACGGCAACTTTATGACAAGCGTCTCGGATTAGCTATAATGCGCCTCAATTTCTTCCTTTAATGTATTTCTTTTTGGTGATAGTGACGACATGAATGCTTTGTTTGCCAGCACGGCGCGGGGACTGGAAGAGTTATTAAAAAGCGAGCTCGAAGCACTGGGAGCGCAGTCCTGTACGGTGGTGCAGGGTGGCGTCCACTTCGAAGGGGATGACCGCCTGCTGTACCGGAGCCTGCTGTGGAGCCGTCTGGCGTCGCGCATTCTGCTGCCGCTCAATGAATTTAAGGTACACAGCGATTTGGATTTGTATCTGGGCGTGCAGGCGATTGACTGGTCCGTGGTCTTCAGCGTCGATAAAACCTTTGCCGTGCACTTTACCGGTACGAATGACGATATCCGTAACAGCCAGTACGGTGCGTTAAAAGTGAAAGATGCAATTGTGGACAGCTTTACGCGCAAAACCGGACAGCGACCGGATGTGGCGAAACAGCAGCCCGATATTCGCATTAACGTCTTTTTACAGCGTGATACGGCCAGCGTCTCATTGGACTTAAGCGGTGACGGACTGCACCAGCGCGGTTACCGCGATGTGGCCGGTCTGGCGCCGCTAAAAGAAAATCTGGCGGCGGCGATTGTGCTGCGCTCCGGCTGGCAAAATGGCACGCCGCTGGTCGATCCGATGTGTGGTTCCGGGACGTTGCTTATCGAAGCGGCGATGATGGCGGCCGATCGCGCACCGGGTTTACATCGTACACACTGGGGGTTTAACGCCTGGTTACAACACAATGCCGAACTGTGGCGCGATGCGATCGCGGAAGCGCAGCAGCGCGCCCGTCAGGGGCTACAGGCGACCACGTCACGCTTCTTCGGATCGGATAATGACCGTCGGGTGATAGACATCGCCAAAGCGAATGCCCGCCGCGCAGGGGTCGCTGAACTGATTTCCTTCAGCGTGAAAGACGCGGCGCAGTTACAGAACCCGCTGCCGGAGGGCCCGAAAGGGACCGTTATCAGTAATCCGCCTTACGGTGAGCGTCTGGAAAGCGAACCTGCGCTGATTGCCCTGCATAATATGCTGGGGCGTAAGATGAAAAGCGACTTCGGCGGCTGGCAACTTTCGCTGTTCAGCGCATCGCCGGAGCTGCTGAGCTGTCTGCAACTGCGCGCTGAGCGCCAGTTCAAGGCGAAAAACGGCCCGCTGGACTGCGTGCAGAAGAATTATCAACTGGCGGAAACCCAAGGGGAGTCCGCCGGGCAAATCGCGGAAGATTTCGCCAACCGACTGCGTAAGAATCGGCGTAAGCTGGAGAAGTGGGCGAAGCAGCAGGGGATTGAGTGCTATCGCCTCTATGATGCCGATCTTCCTGAATACAATGTGGCGGTCGATCGCTACGGCAGTTGGGTTGTGGTTCAAGAGTATGCGCCACCGAAAACCGTTGATGCGCAGAAAGCGCGTCAACGCCTGTTTGATGTGATTAACGCTACCCTCAGCGTGCTGGAGTTGCCGTCAAATCGTCTGGTGCTGAAAACGCGCGAACGTCAGAAAGGGAAAAACCAGTATGAGAAACTGGCGCAGAAAGGCGATTTCCTGCTGATGGAGGAATTTGGCGCCAAACTATGGGTCAACCTGACCGACTACCTTGATACCGGCTTGTTCCTTGATCATCGGATCGCCCGTAAAATGTTGGGTGAGATGAGCTGCGGTAAAGATTTTCTCAACCTGTTTGCCTACACCGGCACGGCGAGCGTGCACGCCGGGTTGGGCGGCGCCCGTTCAACGACCACCGTCGACATGTCACGCACCTATCTGGAATGGGCGGAGAAAAACCTGCGGGCGAACGGCCTGACCGGGCGTCAGCATCGGCTGATACAGGCGGACTGCCTGTCATGGCTACATAACGCGCATGAGCAGTTTGACGTGATTTTCATCGATCCGCCGACCTTCTCTAACTCAAAACGGATGGACGAATCGTTTGATGTTCAGCGCGATCATCTGGCGCTGATGAACGATCTTAAACGTTTGTTGCGCCGTGGCGGCACCATCATGTTCTCGAATAATAAACGCGGTTTCCAGATGGATATCGCCGGGCTGACCGCGTTGGGGCTGAACGCCAAAGAAATTACCGCGCAGACTCAATCGCAGGATTTTGCCCGTAATCGTCAGATTCATAACTGCTGGCTGCTGACGCATGCCGGTGAGGAAAAGTAACCGATGTCTTTAATCAGTGTTTCAGGCGCGTGGCTGTCGTTCAGCGACGCACCGCTGTTGGATAACACCGAACTCCATATCGAAGAGAATGAGCGCGTTTGTCTGGTGGGGCGCAATGGCGCGGGTAAATCGACGCTGCTGAAAATTCTGGCCAAAGAGATCCCGCTGGATGACGGGCGCATTACCTACGAACAGGATCTGATCGTGGCGCGACTGCAACAGGATCCCCCGCGGGATGTGGCCGGCAGCGTCTTTGATTTTGTCGCTGAAGGTGTCGCGGAACAGGCGGATTACCTGAAAAGTTACCATGCGATGCTACGTTTGGTCGAAAGCGATCCCAGCGAGAAGAATCTCAATCAGTTGGCGAAGTTGCAGGATATTCTGGAACATCAGGGGTTGTGGCAGTTGGAGAGCCGCATTCATGAAGTGCTGGAACAGCTTGGGCTGTCGGCCGATGTGCCGCTGGCGTCGCTTTCGGGCGGCTGGCTGCGTAAAGCGGCGTTAGGCCGGGCGCTGGTGAGTTCACCGCGAGTGCTGCTGCTGGATGAGCCAACCAACCATCTGGATATTGAAACGATCGACTGGCTGGAAACCTTTTTAAAAACGTTTCAGGGGAGCATTGTCTTTATCTCCCATGACCGTTCGTTTATTCGTAATATGGCGACGCGCATTGTCGATCTCGACCGGGGTAAGCTGGTTTCCTGGCCGGGTAACTACGACCACTATCTGGAAGGGAAGGAAGAAGCGCTGCGGGTGGAAGATCTGCAAAATGCGGAGTTCGATCGCAAACTGGCGCAGGAAGAAGTGTGGATCCGTCAGGGCATTAAAGCACGCCGTACCCGTAATGAAGGGCGTGTGCGGGCGCTGAAGGCGATGCGTCAGGAACGCGCTCAGCGCCGTGAAGTGATGGGGTCGGCGAAAATGCAGGTTGAAGAAGCCGCCCGCTCCGGCAAGATTGTGTTCGAGTTGGAAGACGTTAATTATCAGGTTGGTCATAAAATACTGGTGCGTGACTTTTCTGCGCAGGTGCAGCGCGGCGACAAAATTGCGCTGGTCGGGCCGAATGGCTGTGGTAAAACGACGCTGCTAAAATTAATGTTGGGCGAACTGGCGCCCGTCAGTGGGCGACTGCACTGCGGCACCAAACTGGAAGTGGCGTATTTCGATCAGCACAGGGCCGAGCTTGATCCTGAACGCACGGTGATGGATAACCTGGCGGAAGGCAAACAGGAAGTGATGGTCAACGGTCGTTCGCGGCATGTGTTGGGCTACTTGCAGGACTTTCTGTTCCATCCGAAGCGGGCAATGACGCCGGTAAAAGCGCTGTCGGGAGGGGAACGCAATCGCCTGCTGCTGGCGCGTTTGTTTCTCAAGCCCAGCAACCTGCTGATTCTTGATGAACCGACCAACGATCTGGACGTGGAAACGCTGGAACTGCTGGAAGAGCTCATTGAGAGCTATCAGGGGACGGTGCTGCTGGTCAGCCATGACCGTCAGTTCGTCGATAACTCGGTCACCGAATGCTGGATTTTTGAAGGCGAGGGCAAGATTGCTCGCTATGTCGGCGGATATTACGATGCACAGCAGCAGCGTGCGACGACAACGCCGTTGCGTACAACGGCCGCGCCAGCCGTCACCGCATCAGCGCCGACCAAGGGGACCGCACAGCCCGCTAAACGCAGCGCCGGAAAATTAAGTTATAACCAGCAGCGCGAGTTAGAGCAATTGCCGCAGCGGATTGAACAGCTGGAGCGGGATATTGAGGCATTGCAGGCGCAGATGAATGATGCCAGCTTCTTTAGTCGTCCGCATGAAGAGACACAGCCGATTCTGGCTGCGCTGGCGGAAAAGGAAAGCGAGCTGGAAACCTGCTTTGAGCGCTGGGAGGCGTTGGAAGCACAGAAAAACGGCTGAATTGTGCCGTTTTCACCGACGGATCCGCGGAACTCAAACCGTGTATTTTGTCGCTGGCTTTATCGGTATTGATAGCGATACTTTTGGTCAGACGCTGACGAGTTTTGAAGGAGATGATGAGTGTGTTCCCATCACGATCGGCATGACCATGGTTCTCAACATCATCATGATGATTATATGCTCTGCCCGCAGTGCGATTTGCTGTTGGCGTTGCCGGTGTTGTCGCATGGGCAGAAGGCGACCTGTCCACGCTGTAAAACGGGTTTAACCAGCCGCCAGATTGAACCGCGTAAACGATTGATCGGTTACGCGGTCAGCGCGCTGTTTATGCTGCTGCTGGCGAATCTGTTTCCCTTTGTTTCGATGCGGGTGGCGGGGATCGCCAGCGAAATTACGCTGGCGCAAATTCCCAAAGTGATGGTCGCGGAGGACTACGTTAGCCTGGCGACGGTGTTTATGCTGTTTGTTCAACTGGTTCCGGCCTTCAGCATGGCGACGCTGATCTTGCTTTGTTTGCCTGTCTCGCTGCCGCTGACGTTGAAAAAAAGCATGGGTAAAATCCTCTTCCACCTTAAAAGCTGGGGGATGGCGGAAATCTTTCTCGCCGGCGTGTTGGTCAGCTTCGTTAAGCTGGTAGCCTATGGCGATATTGGCATCGAAACCAGCTTCATTCCGTTCGTCCTGTTTTGTGTGCTGCAACTGATGGCCTTTCAAAAACTCGATCGCCGCTGGTTGTGGAACACTATCCTGCCGCCGCCAACGCTTCCTGCGGCGGCCGCGGTGGGGCAAAGCGGTTTATCGCAAGGGCTGCGCTCGTGCTCATGCTGTAGTGCGATTTTGCCTGCCAACCAGCTCGTATGCCCGCGTTGTCGCTCTCGGGGTCATGCGCGCAAGCAGCATAGCCTGCAATGGACGTTGGCTTTGCTGATCACTTCTATAATGCTGTATATCCCCTCGAATGTGCTGCCTATCATGGTGACGGAAGCGTTAGGCGAGCGGATGGGATCGACGATCATGTCGGGGGTGATTGCCCTGTGGGGGATGGGATCTTATCCCGTCGCGATGGTAATTTTTGTCGCCAGCGTTATGGTGCCATCGCTAAAAATGCTGGCGTTAGCCTGGCTTTGCTGGCAGGCGAATGGCAAAACCAAAGGCACGAAAGACAGCGAACGGATGCATGTGGTGTATGAAATTGTTGAGTTTGTCGGGCGCTGGTCAATGATTGATGTGTTCGTCATTGCCGTACTGTCTGCAATGGTACGCATTGGCCGGCTGATGGGTGTTTATCCCGCCATTGGGGCGGTATTATTTGCGGCCGTGGTGATCTTGACCATGTTTGCCGCTATGGCGTTCGATCCCCGGCTTTTGTGGGATCGTCGCGATGATGTTCTTCATAAGGAGTCTTCCGTTGACGAAAGATAATCATGCCGTTGCGGATGTAGAAACGATTAAACGCTGGTCGCCAGTCTGGATTGTACCGATCGTTACGGTGCTCATCGGGGCCTGGATACTGTTCTATCATTTTAGCCATCAGGGGCCGCAAATCACGCTGGTCACCAGCAACGCCGAAGGCATTGAGGCGGGGAAAACCGCCATCAAAAGCCGTAGTGTCGATGTGGGGGTCGTCGAGAGCGTGGTGCTGAGTAACGATCTTCATCAGGTGGAGATCAAAGCGCGACTGCATGATGGTATGGATAAGCTGCTAAAGCAGGACTCGGCTTTTTGGGTAGTGAAACCACAGATTGGACGGGAAGGGGTGTCCGGACTGGGTACGCTGCTATCGGGCGCCTATATTGAGCTACAGCCGGGTACCCATAAGGAGGAGAAGCGCGCGTTTACCCTGCTGGATTCGCCGCCGCTGGCCTCCCCGGATGCAAAAGGAATTCGGGTGATTTTAGATAGCGATCAATCCGGCCAGCTGAACGCCGGCGATCCGGTACTGTTTCGCGGCTATCGGGTCGGATCGGTGGAAACCAGCGAATTCGATCCGAAAGCGCGCAAGATGCGCTATCAGCTCTTTATTTCAGCCCCGTATGACGGCCTGGTGACGACCAACGTGCGCTTCTGGAAAGATAGCGGCGTGGCATTTGATATGTCGGCGCAGGGAATGCGTGTCGAGATGGGATCTCTTACCACGCTGTTCAGCGGCGGCGTCAGTTTTGATGTCCCTTCTGGTTGGGAGCTGGGCGAAGCCGCGACGGAGAAAGCGCAGTATCGACTTTTTGATAATCAGCGCAGTATTCAGGATTCGCTGTATACCGAATATAAAGAGTATCTGCTGTTCTTTAGCGAATCGATTCGTGGTTTGCAGTCGGGGGCGCCGGTGGAATTCCGTGGGATCCGACTGGGAACCGTTGCTGAAGCGCCGTTCTTCCCGCGTAATCTGACGCAGACGCTGGATGATGATTATCGCATTCCTGTGATGATCCGCATTGAGCCCGATCGCTTTGATAAGAAGGTCGGTGGTTCATTTGATTTTGAGCAGCATCTGAAGCAGGCGCAATCACTGGGTCTGCGCGCCTCGTTGAAATCGGCAAATCTTCTGACCGGCGCGCTCTATATCGATCTTGATTTTTATCCGAAAGAAAAAGTGGATAAAGCGCTGTATGTCGTGGATGGCTATCCTGTGCTGCCGACGATCGATGGCGGACTGTCGCAGATCCAGCAGAAGTTGATGGCGGTGCTGGATAAGGTGAATAACTTGCCGCTGAACCCGATGATCAACGAAGCGACGAAGACGCTGGCCTCAAGTCAGGCGACGATGCGTGAGATGCAAAAAACGCTGGCGGCGCTGAACAACATCACGAGCAGCAAGGCCATGCAGGACCTGCCGCAAGACATGCAAAAAACGCTGCTTGAACTGAACCGCAGTATGAAAGGCTTCCAGCCCGGCTCGCCTGCGTATAACAAGATGGTGGCGGATATGCAGCGGCTGGATCAGGTGTTGCGGGAGCTACAGCCGGTACTGCGCACGTTGAATGAGAAAAGTAATGCGTTGATTTTTGAGGCATCAGGCCGTCAGGATCCTCAGCCGAAGAGGGCAAAACAATGATGAAAGGATGGGCGCTGGCGCTGGCTTTCGTGTTAAGCGCATGCAGCAGCAGTAATGAGAAAACGTACTATCAGCTTCCGACGGTGGTGGAAACCAATGCCACGCAGGCGAGGGGGGCTCACGTTCACCCGCTTTGGGTTGAGCATGTGAGCGTGTCGGACTACCTCGCTAACGCAGGGCTGGTTTATCAGACGAACGATGTGCAATATGTCATCGCGAGTAACAACCTGTGGGCCAGCCCGCTGGATCAACAATTGCAGCAGGCGCTGGTGACGAATCTGGGGCATCAGCTGCCCGGTTGGACTGTGACCACGCAGCCGCAGGGCGTCGATCAGGCCGTACTGAATGTCTCTGTCAGCGGTTTTCATGGTCGTTATGACGGCAATGTCGTGATCCGTGGCGAGTGGCTGCTGACGCATCAGGGTAACGTGATTAAGCGGCCATTTGATATCGTGCTGCCACAGACAGACGATGGCTATGACGCACTGGTAAGAGCGTTGGCGCAGGGCTGGAAGCAGGTCGCCCAATCGATCGCCCGTCAGGCGGGAGAACTGAATTAAGCGTTAGGTCCGTTGTACCGCTGATGGTTGTTTGAAATGCCTGAACCCCTGAAAAGGTAATGCCGTGATTGCATTATGTTTCAGGGGTTTTTTATTTTTTTTTTCAATGGGTTATATTTTTCTCCCCCGGGCGGGGGAAAATTCCTATTTTTGATCACAAATATGACACTGGCGTGAATTTTGCGCCTTGACCTTTGATGACAGAATCGGTATTGATACTCTGTGGTTGCTTATAAAGTAATCATTGTTTTCTTTCCACCAGATAAATAATGAGGGAAATAAGGCATGAAGAGACAGAAACGCGATCGCCTGGAACGGGCTCATTCACGGGGTTACCAGGCCGGTATTGTCGGTAGACCGAAGGAGTTATGTCCTTATCAATCAATTAATGCCCGATCTCACTGGTTGGGAGGCTGGCGAAAAGCCATGGAAGACAGGGCTGTTACTGCTTAGTCGCCTTGTCATGAAAGGGAACGCCTCCGCCTTGGCGGAGGCTTTTGGTTGTACGTTTGCGCCCACCAGGATTTATTCCTGTCCTGCCTTCCGCCGCCATTGCCAGTGCGAAACGCTCAGACTGGTTGTTCTGCAACGATTTATCCCAATTATCCCGACCCGTGATGACAAACGCCATTATCTGAACTAGTTTCATAAATAATCATTACGTTACGGAGATTGATATGGGATTCTGGCGCATTGTATTTACCATCCTTCTGCCCCCGCTGGGCGTGTTATTGGGGAAAGGCGTGGGTGGCGCGTTTATTCTGAATATTATTTTGACGCTGTTAGGTTACTTTCCCGGATTGGTGCACGCCTTTTGGGTTCAGATGAAAGACGATGGCATTTAATCGGTAAAACGCGCGAGTCAACGGTAATGATGAAATCACGGGGAAGCTCATGGCTTCCCCGTCGTTTTTTATCTGTTCTGCTGTGTCATGTTTTGTATTTTATTGTGGGCTTGTTAAAGCACCCTTGTCGGTCTGGTTATCTCTGTGGTTATATTCAATCTGATAACGATGTTGGGTGGATAACCATGAGCAATTCTGTAGCAGAGACGGGATCAGGCCCAACAGCGCTTTTATTCATTAATAAACATGCGCGAAGCGGCGAAGCTTCTGCCCGTTACGTGAAGCAATTATTACAGGAAAACCGGATTTCCATCATTGAACCGGATGAGAAGGCCGGTTCATGCAGCGATATTATCCGAGCCTATGCGGATCGGGTCGATTTTGTCATTATCGGCGGCGGTGATGGTACGCTCAATTCCGCTGCGCCCGCGTTGATGGAGACGGGATTGGCGTTGGGGGTACTGCCACTCGGAACGGCAAATGATTTTGCCCGCACGGTAGGGATCCCCAGAGAGATTCGGCAGGCGGTTCAGGTGATTGCCGCGGGTCAGCGGCGTGCGGTTGATTTGGGCGAGGTCAACGGGCACCTGTTCTTTAATGTGTCCAGTATCGGATTTTCTGCGGCGCTGGCGCGTGGCTTGTCGGCAGAGTCTAAGAAGCGCTGGGGCACGCTGGGCTATGCGCTGGCGGCGTTTAAGCTGCTGAAGCAAAGCCGCCCTTTTCGCGTTGAGATTGAGCATGATGGGGTGAAGGAGCAGGTTAAAACGGTGCAGGTCTCGGTGGGGAACGGGCGTTTTTACGGCGGTGGAATGGCGGTCGCGCGCAGTGCGGCCCCGGACGATGGTCAGTTGGATGTGTACAGTCTGGAAGTTTCTCACTGGTGGGAAATGGTGGCGTTGATCCCCTTTATCCGGCGGGGGACGCATGGCCGCTGGCGCAACGTTCGTGCGTTTTCCGCCAGACAACTGACGTTGCACACCCCAAAGCCGCACGATATTAATGCGGATGGCGAGTTAATCGGCAAAACGCCGGCGGTGTTTGGTATCCGGAAAAAAGCGATTCAGGTTTTTGTCCCGCCGACGGCGAGGTAATTGCGCGAGTGGGAAAAGAGGGGCACCGTACGGGCCTCTCTTTGTTAATGATGAGATTTCTGGATTATTTAAATACGCGGAAACGTTCGTCAAACGAGATGTAGGTCTTTTCTCCAGCCGGTTGTTCGATGGAGCCGAAGGGCAGTTGGGCACG
Source organism: Samsonia erythrinae (assembly GCF_004342665.1). Classification (GTDB taxonomy): domain Bacteria; phylum Pseudomonadota; class Gammaproteobacteria; order Enterobacterales; family Enterobacteriaceae; genus Samsonia; species Samsonia erythrinae. The sequence continues at coordinate 861,575 of NZ_SMBY01000001.1, forward strand.
CAGCTTCCAACTGGCAGGGAGATTCCACTGCGCCTTGACGTCATCGTCGATCAGCGGGTTATAGTGCTGGAGCGATGCGCCAATCTTTTCCTGTGCCAGCGCGGTCCACACGGAAAATTGCGCGATCCCGGTTGAATGTTCGGACCAGATCGGGAAGTTATCCGCATAGAGCGCAAATTTTTCCTGTAGCGCCTTTATCACGTCGGTATCTTCAAAAAAGAGAACGCTCCCCGCGCCGGCGGCAAAAGAGGCTAGTTTCTTTTCTGTCGGCGCAAACGCATCCGCAGGAACAATTTTCTTCAACTGCTGCTTAACGATATCCCACAGTTTGTGGTGTTGCTCGCCGAACAAAATCACAACGCGGGAGCTTTGGGAATTAAAAGCGGAGGGGCTTTCATTAACCGCTTCGGTAATGAGTGCGGTAACCTGATCTTCTGATATCGGTAACTTATCACCGATGGCATAGATTGAACGACGAGCCTTGATTGATTGCAAAAAAGCGTTACTCATGGTGTGTTCCTCAGTTTGCTTAATAGCTTACTTTTATACTGTGTCACTGATTTTCGCCGTGTTCAATGGCTTTTGCGGCGGGCGTCTTTTCCTTATCCGCTGCAAACATCGCAGTGCGGGTTTTTCGGCAGCGTGATTTTGCGAAATTGCAGCGTCATCGCATCGAAAATCAGCAGTTGACCGGTGGCCAATTTACCATAGTGAGTGAGCAGTTTAATGGCTTCCATCGCCTGTAAACTCCCGATCGTTCCCACCAGCGGCGACATCACGCCCGCTTCGACGCAGGTCAGCGCGTTGGCCCCGAACAGACGACTGAGACAATGATAGCAGGGTTCATCACTTTGGTAGGTAAACACGCTGATTTGACCTTCCATGCGAATGGCGGCTCCGGAGATCAGCGGTTTTTTAAGCTGGAAACCCATCCGGTTCAGGCGGTCGCGAATGGCAACGTTGTCCGTGCAGTCCAGTACCGCATCGTGCTGGCTGATCAGGTCGCGCAAGGCATCGTCATCTAAATCGGCATGCACCGTTTCAAGCGAAAGAAAAGGGTTCATCTCCGAAAGCGTTATGCGGGCCGATTCGACCTTAGCCATGCCGATGCGGGCGTCGCGGTGCAGCACCTGACGTTGCAGATTGGACAAAGAGACGGTGTCGAAATCCAACAGCGTCAGGTGTCCGATGCCCGCGGCGGCCAGATATTGCGCCGCTGCGCAACCCAACCCCCCCAGCCCGACAATGAGCAAGCGTGACGCTTTGAGTTTTTCCTGCCCGTCAAAATCAAAACCGCGCAGCACAATTTGTCGATTGTAGCGCAGCATCTCTTCGTCGCTCAGTTCCGCTTGCATCATCAGTGTCCCAGCAGTGCATTGAAGGGTTCGATCTCGACCCACTCGCCGGCAGCGACGTTGCCGCGCGCCTGCTCAAGAACGATAAAGCAGTTGCCGAGACTGAAAGAACTGAAAACGTGCGACCCCTGGTGTCCGGTGGTTCTCACTTCCAACTCCCCCTGCGCGTTGCGGCTGAAAATACCACGCTGGAAATCGGTACGGCCCGGCGTCTTTTTCAGCGCGCTGACGGTTTTAACCCGTATACGCGGCGGCTGACGCCATTGTGTGTAGCCAGACAGGCGCGCCAACAGCGGTTGAACCAGCTGATAGAATGTCAACGCGGCGGAAACCGGATTCCCCGGCAGCCCGCAGAACCCGCTATGCTGCAATTTGCCAAAGGCAAAAGGTTTACCGGGCTTGATCGCCAGCTTCCAGAAATGGATATCACCCAGTTCATCGAGTATCTGTTTGGTGTAGTCCGCTTCGCCAACGGAAACGCCGCCGCTGCTAATGACCAGATCGGCAAGCTGGTCAGCCTTCTGGAAGGCGGCGCGCAAGGCTGCTGGATCGTCGCGGACAATCCCCAGATCGTGTACGTCGCAGCCAAATTTCTCCAGCATCAGGCGAACGGTAAAACGGTTGGTGTCATAAATCTGCCCCTCTTCCAGCGCTTCGCCGACGGGTTGCAATTCATCGCCGGTGGAAAACACCGCGACCTTCAGACGACGAATGACGTCCACCTGCGTAATGCCCAGCGAGGCCAGCAGCGGCAGCTCAGCCACCCCCAACTTGCTGCCGGCGGGCAGCACGCGGGCGCCCGCGGCGATATCTTCACCCGCCAGACGAATGTTCTGACCGGGCTTCACTTGATGCGGAAAACGGATGCCGTCTTCGCTGACTTCCGCCTGTTCCTGCATGATCACCGCATCGGCCTGAGCGGGGATCGCCGCGCCGGTCATAATGCGAATGCAGGTTCCGGCAGGCCATTCGCCGGTGAAGGGCGCGCCCGCAAACGCTTTACCAGCCAACGGCAGCGGCGCAGCGGCGGATAAATCCGCGCAGCGCACGGCATAGCCATCCATTGCCGAGTTGGCGAAAGGCGGGACGTTAATCGGGGAGGTGATGTCATGGGCGGCGATCCGGCCAATAGCGTCGAACAGGGAGACACGCTCTGTCTCGGTGAGGGAAGAAACCTGAGAAAACATGTTTTCCAGAGCTTGTTCAAGAGTCAGTAAACCTGAGTTAACGCTTTCCATCTGCACTCCACTGCTTATTTCACCAATACGGATGTTGTTTCGCCAGCATGGCATGCATGGGCGAAAATCGGTTTCATATACCCGTTACCAGCGTCGATTATGTCAGAGTTCCTAACGTGGGTGAATGTAAGCAGGTCAATGAATACGGATTTTGCCGTCAGATTACGCTCAGACTTCAAGGGCGAGCCTGTGCTTCAGAACCGCAATGTTTACCCGGTATCTGACCTATTCGAGCGGTGCGCGCCGCTCCGCGAAACACGCCGACATGATATTAACTTAATGAATTTATTCGTTTAATGTTACAAGAGGTGTTTGTTTTGATGATTTCAGTTTCTGCTTTACATCACACCTTGCGCTAAATATAGTCAAAATTGTTGGTAACTTGTCTCTGACTGCGCCGGGCTGATTCCAGCCGTACTTATATGGAGATTCACTGTTCATGTCGCTCACACAGGATCGCTATACCTCTCTGTCCCCGCCTGAACCGAGGCTTATGCTGCCTGAAGCGCGCATTCTGGATGTGCGCGATCTGAGTGTTTCTTTCGAGCAGCAAGGGCGGCGGACGGAAGCCGTCCGCGACTTGACGTTTCACGTGGATCGGCATGAAACCTTAGCTATCGTGGGGGAGTCGGGCTCGGGTAAGTCGGTCACGTCCTTGGCGTTGATGCGTCTGGTTGAACAAGCCGGCGGGGTGATCCAGCAGGGGGAGATGTTGTTTCGTCGTCGCGATGGGCAGGTGATGGATCTCCGGCAGGCCCGTCAGCGGGTGATGCGCAAACTACGCGGGGCGGATCTGGCGATGGTTTTTCAGGAGCCGATGACATCGCTGAATCCGGTTTTCCCGGTCGGCGAGCAGATCGCCGAGTCTATTCGCTTGCATCAGGGGATGGACAGGCGCGCCGCACGGGCGGAAACCCTGCGTATGCTGGATCGCGTCAGAATACCGGAGGCGCGCAATGTACTGGATCGCTATCCTCACCAACTCTCCGGCGGTATGCGTCAGCGGGTCATGATTGCAATGGCGCTCTCCTGTAAGCCGTCGCTGCTGATTGCCGATGAACCGACAACCGCGCTGGATGTCACCATTCAGGCGCAAATTCTGCAATTGATTCGCGTGCTCCAGCATGAGATGTCCATGTCCGTGATTTTTATCACGCACGACATGGGCGTGGTGGCGGAAATGGCCGATCGCGTGCTGGTCATGCATCGCGGCGAGCGCGTTGAAGCGGCAAACGTCGGGGACATTTTTACTGCGCCGCAGCACCCGTATACGCGGGGGCTTTTATCGGCTGTGCCCAGATTAGGCGCCATGCGTGGGCAACCGTTTCCGGCCGCCTTTCCCTTGCTGAGTCAGCAAACGGCGCCGGAGGCGGACAACCCGACGCAGGATACCATTCCTGCTCATGCAGCGCCGATATTGCAAGTCCGTAATCTGGTCACCCGCTTCCCGATGCGCAGCGGGCTATTGAACCGCGTGACGCGTCAGGTGCACGCGGTGGAAAATGTGAGCTTCGATCTCTGGCCGGGAGAGACGCTTTCACTGGTTGGCGAGTCAGGGTGCGGTAAGTCGACAACCGGTCGGGCGCTGCTACAGTTGGTTGACAGCCAGCGGGGCGACATCACGTTTAACGGCCAGAAAATCCATCAGCTAAAAGGTGCGGCGCTACAGCATCTGCGCCGTGATATCCAGCTTATTTTTCAGGATCCGTATGCTTCGCTGGATCCCCGGCTGACCGTCGGTTTTTCCATTATGGAGCCGCTATTGGTGCATAACATCTGCCGTCGGCAGGAGGCGGAAAAACGGGTTGACGCATTGCTGACTCGCGTAGGGCTGAGTCCGGAGGCGGCGCGGCGCTACCCGCACGAATTTTCCGGCGGGCAGCGCCAGCGCGTGTGCATCGCCAGAGCGCTGGCGCTGAACCCCAGAGTGGTGATTGCGGACGAGGCGGTGTCCGCGCTGGACGTGTCGATTCAGGCGCAAATCATCAATCTGATGATGGAATTGCAGCGCGAGTTTGGCATCGCGTTCCTGTTTATCTCACATGATATGGCGGTGGTCGAGCGTATCAGCCATCGTGTGGCGGTGATGTACATGGGGCAGATTGTCGAGATTGGCCTGCGGCAGGACATTTTTGAACGGCCTCAGCATCCGTATACCCGCAAACTGATGTCGGCAGTACCGATTGCCGACCCTTCGCGCCGCCAGCGTGAGCAGGTGTTGCTGGTTGATGAAATACCCAGCCCGATCCGGGCCATTGGCGACGAGCCGATAACCGCGCCTCTGATTCAGGTTGGTGAGCGACATTTTGTTGCGCACCACCCGATAGCAGGGGCTTATTGATAGCGATTCATAAGGAGAAGATAGCATGAGGGGAATGACAAGACAGCGGCGCTGGTTAGTGGCCGCATGGGTGGCTGCGGCCATGGCGGCATCACCGGTTTGGGCCGCTAAAGATGTGGTTGTTGCCGTAGGTTCCACGTTCACCAGTCTGGATCCGTATGATGCCAATGATTCGCTGTCGCAGACGGTGGCGAAATCGTTTTATCAGGGATTATTCGGCTTCGATAAAGACATGAAGTTGGTGAACGTGTTGGCGGACCGCTATGAAGTCAGCCCGGATGGCCTGACGTACACGATCACGCTACACCCCGGCGTTAAATTTCACGATGGCTCGGCTTTTAACGCCGCGGCTGTCAAAGTGAATCTGGATCGCGCGAGCAATCCGGATAATCGTCTGAAGCGCTACAACCTGTTCAAGATGATCGATAAAACCGAGGTGGTGGACGACCAAACGGTCAAAATCACGCTGAAGGCGCCATTCTCGGCGTTTATCAACAATCTGGCGCATCCGGCGGCGGTCATGATTTCGCCGGCGGCACTGAAACAGTACGGCAAGGAGATTGGTTTTCATCCGGTCGGTACGGGGCCATACCGCTTTGTGAGCTGGAACCAGACCGATTTTGTCAAAGTGGAGAAGTTCAACGGTTACTGGAAGGCGGGGCTGCCGAAACTGGATAGTATTACCTGGCGTCCGGTGGTGGATAACAACACCCGTGCGGCGATGCTGCAAACCGGTGAAGCACAGTTCGCTTACCCGATCCCGTTCGAGCAGGCCAAGGTGCTGGAGAAGAATGACAAACTGTCGCTGGTGGCGTCTCCGTCGATTTTGCACCGCTACATCAGTATGAATGTGACACAGAAGCCGTTTGATAACCTGAAAGTACGGCAGGCGTTGAATTACGCCATTAACAAGGAAGCGCTGATTAAGGTGGCGTTTTCCGGCTATGGGACGCCAGCCGAAGGGCCGCTGCCGACCAGCATCGATTATTCGGTGAAATTCAACCCGTGGCCTTACGACCCTGCTAAAGCGCGTGAACTGTTGAAAGAGGCGGGTTATCCGAATGGCTTTACCACCACGCTCTGGTCATCGCATAACCACAGTACGGCGCAGAAAGTCTTGCAATTTACCCAGCAGCAACTGGCGCAGGTAGGCGTGAAAGCGCAGGTCACTGCGATGGACGCAGGGCAACGCGCCGCCGAAGTGGAAGGCAAGGGGGTTAAAGAGACGGGCGTGCGTCTGTTCTACACCGGGTGGTCCGCCTCAACGGGGGAAGCGGACTGGGCGCTGTCGCCGCTGTTTGCTACCGCTTCCTGGCCGCCAGCTCAGTTCAACACCGCCTTTTACAGTAATCCTCAGGTTGATGCCGATCTGGCTAACGCGCTGAAAACCACGGATCGGGCCGAAAAACAAAAACTGTATCAGGATGCACAGGAAAAAATCTGGGCTGACGCGCCGTGGATTTTCCTGGCGACGGAGCGTTTGGTCTCGGCTAACAGCAAGAAACTGACCGGATTCTATGTCATGCCGGATACCCTGTTCAGTTTTGAGGATGCCGACCTGACGGAGTAATCCGCCGGGGAAAGCAGGATTAAAATCATCGGGTGGCCATAAGGCTGCCCGTTATTTTCAGTCTGTGTTTATTTACCGGAGAGTCTGACGCATGCCTGTGGAAAACCGTTCATGCTGAATTATTTTATTAAACGGTTATTGGGACTGATCCCCACGCTCCTGATTGTTATGGTGCTGGTGTTCCTGTTTGTCCACCTTTTGCCCGGCGACCCGGCGCGTTTGGTCGCCGGACAGGAAGCCGACACCACGGTTGTTGAGATGGTTCGACAGGATTTGGGGTTAGATAAACCGCTGCCGCACCAGTTCTGGCACTTTTTAACCAATATCCTGCAAGGGGATTTGGGGACATCGATGGTGTCAAAGCGGCCGGTAACGGAAGAGATCGCCATGCGGTTTATGCCGACGTTCTGGCTGACGGTATGCAGTATGGCGTGGGCCGTGATGTTTGGGATGACGATTGGCGTGGTGTCTGCCGTATGGCGTAACGGCTGGCCGGACAGAATCGGGATGACGCTGGCGGTGTCCGGCCTCTCGTTTCCCGCGTTCGCGCTGGGTATGTTGTTGATGCAGGTTTTTTCCGTCGAGCTCGGGTGGCTGCCAACGGTGGGGGCGGACAGCTGGCGACACTATATTTTGCCGTCCCTGACGTTGGGCGCGGCGGTTGCGGCAGTGATGGCGCGCTTTACCCGCGCATCCTTTGTCGATGTCTTGCAGGAAGATTATATGCGCACGGCACGGGCGAAAGGCGTGCGTGAATGGCTGGTGGTCGTCAAGCACGGGTTGCGCAACGCGTTAATTCCGGTTGTGACGATGATGGGGCTGCAATTTGGCTTTTTGCTCGGTGGTTCCATTATCGTGGAGAAGGTTTTCAACTGGCCGGGACTGGGAAGGTTGCTGGTTGATTCGGTAGAAATGCGTGACTATCCGGTGATTCAGGCTGAAGTGTTACTGTTTTCACTGGAGTTTATTCTGATCAACCTACTGGTCGATATGTTGTATGCCGCGATTAACCCCGCTATCCGTTACAAATAAGGAAAGAGAATGAAACACTGGCGACGCAAAGCCGTGCTGGCGACGCTTCCTGTCATCACGGGTAAACCGGTTCGTACACCGTGGCGTGAATTCTGGCGGCGTTTTCTTCGGCAACACGTCGCGGTTGTTGCCGGGGTCGTCGTACTCCTGATGATGGCGCTCGCGATTCTGGCGCCGCACCTGACGCCTTACGATGCCGAAAACTATTTTGACTATGAACGGTTAAATGAAGGCCCCTCTGCGGCGCACTGGCTGGGCGTCGACTCGCTGGGACGCGATATTTTTAGCCGTATCCTGATGGGGGCGCGCATCTCGCTGGCGGCAGGGGTGTTCTCCGTATTGCTGGGGATGGTGATAGGGACGACGCTGGGCCTGCTCGCGGGCTATTACGAAGGGTGGTGGGACCGAATCATTATGCGCATTTGCGATGTGCTGTTTGCCTTTCCTGGCATCCTGCTGGCGATTGCGGTCGTGGCGGTCATGGGCAGCGGCATGACGAATGTCATCGTCGCCGTCGCGATTTTCAGCATTCCGGCCTTTGCACGTTTGGTGCGGGGGAACACGCTGGTGCTTAAGCAGCTTACCTATATCGAGTCTGCCCGGAGCATTGGCGCCAGTGATTGGACGATCCTGTTTCGGCATATTTTGCCCGGTTCGGTATCGACCATCGTGGTGTTTTTCTCCATGCGGATTGGCATGTCGATCATTACCGCCGCCAGCCTGTCATTTTTAGGGCTTGGCGCGCAACCGCCGACGCCGGAGTGGGGCGCGATGCTGAATGAAGCGCGCTCGGACATGGTAATAGCACCGCACGTAGCGCTCTTTCCCAGTCTGGCAATCTTTCTGACGGTGTTGGCGTTTAATCTGTTAGGCGACGGCTTGCGTGATGCGCTGGACCCGAAACTGAAAGGCTAAATGAAAAAAGCGCGGCACAGGCCGCGCTTTTCAGTAGTAAAACGCAGAGCGCTTAGAACGAGGTGCGTTTATAACTGCGGTACTGTGGCTGCCAGAAATTGTGATCAATGGATTTCTGCAATGCATCCGCGGATGTCACGACGGCAACGCCTTGCAACTGTGCGGCTTTGCCCACTTCCAGCGCGATACGTTTGGACACCTGCTGGATGTTAGCCAGATCCGGCAGCAGCGCGCCTTCGCCGTTGTTCGCCAGCGGTGAGCAATCAGCCAGGGCGCGGCTGGCGGCCATCAACATACCATCAGTGATACGTTTGGCGCCTGACGCCAGCACGCCTAATCCAATACCCGGGAAGATATAGGAGTTGTTGCATTGGGCGATCGGGAACACGTTGTCCTGATAGTTCACCGGCGTGAACGGACTGCCGGTCGCGACCAGCGCCGCGCCTTCCGTCCAGCGAATGATATCTTCAGGGCGCGCTTCAACGCGCGATGTCGGGTTAGACAGCGGCATTACGATAGGACGCGCGCAGTGTTTATGCATTTCACGGATGATTTCTTCCGTGAACAGTCCCGGCTGGCCGGACACGCCGATCAGGATAGTCGGCTTGGCATTACGTACCACTTCCAGCAGTGAGATGGCATCGCTGTTGCAATCCCAGTCCGCCAGCAACTCGCTCTTCTGTACCAGCTTGGTCTGGAAATCGAGCAGGTTTGGCAGTTTGTCGGTCAGTAGCCCGAAGCGGTCAACCATGAAGACGCGGGCGCGTGCTTCTTCTTCACTCAGCCCTTCGGACTTCATCTGCGCGATGATTTGCTCGGCGATACCGCAACCCGCGGAACCCGCGCCCAGGAAGGTGACGGTCTGGTCGCGCAGTTGCGTCCCCGCGGCACGACTGGCGGCTATCAGGCTGCCCAGCGCAACCGCAGCGGTGCCCTGAATATCATCGTTAAAGCTACAGATTTCATCGCGATAGCGGTTCAGCAGCGGCGTGGCGTTTTTCTGTGCGAAGTCTTCGAACTGCAACAGCACATTTGGCCAGCGGCGTTTAACGGCCTGAATGAATTCGTCAACGAATTCGTAATATTCGTCATCGGTGATACGTGGATGGCGCCAGCCCATATACAGCGGATCGTTTAAACGCTGCGGGTTGTTGGTGCCGACATCCAGTACAACCGGCAGGGTATAGGCCGGGCTGATGCCTCCACAGGCGGTGTACAGCGACAGTTTACCGATTGGGATCCCCATGCCGCCGATGCCCTGATCGCCCAGTCCGAGGATACGTTCGCCGTCCGTGACCACGATGACTTTCACGTTCTGCTTAGTGGCGTTTTGCAGCATATCGTCGATATGGGCGCGGTTGGGGTAGGAGATGAACAGGCCGCGAGCGCGACGGTAGATATCAGAGAAGTGTTCACAGGCTTCCCCCACGGTCGGGGTGTAGATGATGGGCATCATCTCGCTGAGGTGCCCTTCCAGCAGGCGATAGAACAGCGTTTCGTTGGTGTCCTGAATGTTGCGCAGGTAAACGTGTTTCTCAATATCGTGTTTGAATTCCTGATATTGGCGCCAGGCGCGTTCTGCCTGTTCTTCTATGGTTTCAACGGCTTCTGGCAGCAATCCTGCAAGATTAAAATCCGCGCGTTCTTCTTCGGTGAATGCGCTGCCTTTATTCAGCAAGGGAAATTCGAGTAAGATCGGACCAGCATAAGGGATGTAGAGAGGGCGTTTGCTTTCGTATTCTAATTCCATGACTTTTTTACTCTTCGGATAACGGAAAAGAAGTTCAGGTGTTGTCGATGAAAAACTGTTGCGGATCTTAAATTACCCAGAGAATATGTACAGAAATTGTTAATTAAAATAGTTACAGATGGCTTGCATATTCGCTGAAACACTGGCTTTATCGATTCACCCCACGTTTTTCACTCTTTTTTGCTCAACATCTGCGCTTATCTCGCCGCTACTCCTTAATAAAATACAGTTCAACATCCGTGCAACCCAGCTCGGCCAGCATCGTTTGCGAAATGGCCCCGTGGCTGACAACCGCATTGCGACGTTCCACGACCGCGCCGCGTTTAATCGTGCATAGCGCTTCGCCGGCAAGACTCATCAGATTTAACGCAGCTTGCAAAGGGGGCAGGCTGGGGTTGAAAGCGGCATTTTCCGCGTAACGTCCGGTGTAAATGCGGCCGCTTGTCGTTTCCAGAGCAATACCGCTGATGGCGTTGCTGTAGGGGGCATGGCTGCGATTGGCGGCATCGAGCGCCTGACGCGCCAGCGCGTTCGCATTCGCGTTTTGCAATGTTGCGCCGTGATTAATGTCATCCATCAATAGCGTATCAATGTTCAGATCGACGGGGCCAAAGGCATCCGGCAGATAGTGGCTGAGAACGGCAGGCTGGCGACCCGGCAACTGAATACGCAGCGTGTCAGCATGGCGCAATTCATTCATGAACTGACGACAATGCCCGCACGGCGTGTAGTTCACCGTCACCGAACGCAGCCCGCGCTCGTTGCGAAGCCAGGCATGACTAATGGCGCTCTGTTCGGCGTGAACCGTCTGCTGAAGCTGAACACCGTTAAACTCCATATTCGCGCCAAAGTAGAAATTACCGCTCAACCCCTGTGCAATCGCGCCAACCTGAAAATGGGAGATTGAGGGCTGCGCGCAGGCGGCGGCCAGAGGTAAGAGTGCAAACGCCAGCGCATCGGTATCTAACCGGCTGGCTTCACAGAGAGTATTGACCTCATCAGCGGTGAGCATAGCGGCGAAGTCCGGTTGGCTGATGAGTGGAGCGAGTGCGGTTTGCAAATGAACAGGTAGCTGCTGAAAGGCATTTTCAAAGCGTGCGTGCATGGCGGATTACTCTTTTTTACCCGTTTAATGAAAGAATGTTAGGCGGCAGAGTAGCAATAATTTGTGATTTATATCTCGTTATTCGGTGAATATGTGCAAATTAAATTATAAATGTGAGAGTTATCTCAACTTTATAACCGTCGTGCGCAAGGCTTCCCTCAGTACGCACCAAAGAAATGCAGCAGCATCGGGAACATCAACGGCGCAATCAGTGAGGTAATGATGCCGCATATGACCAACGCCAACGAGCTGAAAGCGCCTTCCTGATGATCCACTTCTGCACAACGTGCCGTGCCGAGCGCGTGCGAGGCGCTTCCCATTGACAGCCCTCGCGCCGCTTTGGTTTTGATGCCGACGCAATCGAACAGGCTGTGTCCCAGTACGGCGCCCAGAATGCCGACAAAAATCACACAAGCCGCGCTAATCGCCGGAATACCGCCAATGGAACTGGCGATGGCCATCGCAATGGGCGTCGTGACGGATTTAGGTAGTATCGAGGCGGCAATTTCGGGTGATGCGCCCATCCATAGCGCCACCAGCGTACCGGAGATAATGGCCGTCAGGCTACCGATGAAGCACACGCTGATGATGGATTTCCACCGCATCCGAATTTGGTGCAGCTGTTCATAAAGAGGGTATGCCAGAGCAACCACTGCCGGTTGCAGCAGGTCGTTAAGGACACGGCTGCCTTGAAAATAGTGTTGGTAAGGTATGTCCAGGACCAGCAGCAATGGAATGATGATCGCCATCGATACCAGCAGCGGGTTCAGAAAGGTGAGTCGGGTCAATACGAACAGCTTGCGCGCAGCAAAAAAGACCAGCAACGTCAGAGGAAGAGACCACCACAGATAGCTAAACATTATTTGTTGTCCTTTGGCGGTGTGCGATCGCGAAACGCGGGGCGTTCGCGCTGCATGATCTGGGTACTGAAACCCACCGCAAGCATTACAATCAACGTACTGATCGCACAGGACACCACAATGGGGCCAAGCTGTTGGCTGACGAGATCGTAATAATTCATGATGCCGACGCCGATGGGAACGAACAGAAGCGCCATATGGCGAATCAGAAGGCGACAACCTGGCTTTACCCACTGCGCGGGTAAAATCTGCGAGGCGAGGAGGACGAACAGTATCAGCATGCCGATGATACTGCCGGGAAGGGAGAACGGAAGTAACGCGGAGACCGCGTTGCCAGCCAGCAGACAGAGATAAATCAACGCGAAAGCGCGTAAATACTGCCAGAAAAACACGAACTTATTACGCATGGGACATTCCTGATCGACGGAAGTATCATCATAGCGCTAATGAAATTAACGTGCCACAGATCACGAATTTTGCCGGGTAAAGGCGAGTAAAGGTATCGCTGCCGGGCGATTTTTATCCAGTCAAAAAGGGATGGGATAAATTGGGTGAGATCCCGGCTGGCGTGAGTCAGGGTACTGAGCCAGCGGGGGGGAAGACCGCTTTACGGTTTCACACCACTCCTATCTCGGCGCCAAGCCCAACGCTGCGTATCTCCTTTTCGTTACTCATCCAGCGCTGTTATCCAACTTCATGGGCTAATTATTGAAAGTGCTGCTCGTGATGAAGGGCGGCGCCGACGGCGTCGGTCAGCTTACGCAGTTCATCGGGCTGAATGATAAACGGCGGCATCAGATAAATGAGTCGGCCAAAGGGGCGGATCCAGACGCCGCGCGCCACGAAAAAATGCTGTAGTCGCGCCATATTAACTGGCCGTCGTGTTTCCACCACGCCGATAGCACCCAGTACGCGAACATCCGCCACCCTGGAGGAGTCCTTGCAGGGGTGCAGGGCATCGCGCAACTGCTGTTCAATATTTTTCACTTGCTGCTGCCAACGTTGCTCTGCCAGCAGCGACAGACAGGCGTTTGCCGCGGCGCAGGCCAGTGGGTTGCCCATGAACGTAGGGCCGTGCATAAAACAGCCGGCCTCACCGTTGCTGATGGTTTCGGCGATCATCCGGGTGGTCAGCGTGGCTGAAAGCGTCATATAGCCACCAGTCAGCGCTTTTCCCAGACAGAGAATATCGGGTGAAATGTCTGCATGTTCGCAGGCAAATAGCTTGCCGGTACGGCCAAACCCGGTGGCAATCTCATCGGCAATCAGTAAAACTCCCCATTGGTCGCACAGTTCACGTACCCGACGCAGGTAGGTTGGATGATAAAAGCGCATACCGCCCGCGCCTTGCACAATGGGTTCCAGAATTACGGCGGCTATCTCATGAGCGTACGCCGACAGCTTCGCCTGTAGCGGTGCAATATCGGTTTCCTGCCACACATCGCTAAAGCCGCCGTTGTTGAGGGAAGCACATGGAGGCGCGTCGACGAACAGGTGGTTCGGCAAATAGCCCTGATACAGACTGTGCATCGAGTTCCGTGGATCGCACACGGACATGGCGCCGAAAGTATCGCCGTGATAGCCATGGCGCAGCGTGAGGAAGCGTTGACGCACGTTACCGCGAGCCTGCCAATATTGCAGCGCCATTTTCATCGCCACTTCCACGGCCACCGAGCCGGAGTCGGCCAGAAAAACACATTCCAGCGCATCCGGCGTGATGTCCACCAGTTGACGACACAGCGCCACCGCGGCCGGATGAGTAATCCCGCCGAACATGACGTGTGACATCTGGCTAAGCTGCGCCTTCACCGCCCGGTTGATCGCCGGATGGTTGTAACCGTGGATCGCGGCCCACCACGATGACATCCCGTCGATCAGACGGCGACCATCATCCAGATGAAGCTCGACGCCACGGGCTGATGTGACCGGATAGCAGGGCAGTGGTTCGGTCATCGAAGTATAGGGATGCCATATGTGGCGCCGATCAAATGCCATGTCTTCTGAGTCCATAATGACCTATTGTAAATCAAATTAAACCATATTTGGTTGACAGTGTATCGCGATAATTTACACTGGCGAAACTTTTTTAGTTTGGAGATGCTGAGATGGCTGACCGCATATACTGGACGCTTGAGCAGGCGCAGGACTTATTCAATAAACCTTTTCTGGAACTGATGTTCGAGGCGCAGCAGATCCATCGTCGGCATTTTGATCCGCGCCAGGTGCAGGTCAGTACGCTGTTGTCGATAAAAACGGGCGCCTGCCCGGAGGACTGTAAATATTGTCCGCAGAGTTCTCGCTATCGTACCGGGATAGATACCGAGCGCTTAATGCAAGTTGAACAGGTGCTGGAATCCGCTCGTCAGGCGAAAGCCGCAGGGTCGACGCGCTTTTGTATGGGCGCGGCGTGGAAAAACCCGCACGAACGCGACATGCCGTATCTGGAACAAATGGTCAAGGGCGTTAAAGCGATGGGGATGGAGACCTGTATGACGCTGGGGATGCTGCACAACGACCAGGCCGAGCGTCTGGCCTCAGCTGGGTTGGATTTCTATAACCATAACCTCGATACCTCGCCGGAATTTTACGGCAATATCATCACTACCCGCACATATCAGGAACGTCTGGATACGCTGGAGAAAGTGCGCGGCGCGGGTATTAAAGTCTGCTCGGGCGGCATCATCGGGCTGGGGGAAACCGTGCGCGATCGTGCCGGGCTGTTGGTGCAACTGGCTAACCTGCCAACGCCGCCGGAGAGCGTGCCAATCAACATGCTGGTTAAAGTTAAAGGGACGCCGCTGGCGGAAAATGATGATGTCGATCCCTTTGACTTCATTCGGACTATTGCTGTGGCGCGCATCATGATGCCTGCTTCCTATGTACGCCTGTCCGCCGGACGTGAGCAGATGAGTGAACAAACGCAGGCGATGTGCTTTATGGCCGGCGCGAATTCTATTTTCTACGGCTGCAAGCTGCTTACGACGCCAAACCCGAAAGAAGATAAGGATCTGGCGTTGTTCCTCAAACTTGGTCTTAATCCGCAGCAAACGGCGACCGAATACGGCGATAACCAACAGCAGCAACGGTTGACGGAACGGCTGATTAACGCCGATAGCGAGCAGTTTTACAATGCTGCGGTATAAGCGCCGGTCTAGTAACCGTCAGGTAAGGCGCGGTCTATCATGAGTTGGCTACAACGTATTGAGGCCGCGCTGGTTCAGCGTCAGCATGCTGATGCTTACCGTATGAGACTGGCGAATCAGGGCGGTAGCGGGCGCTGGCTGATGCAGAATGAACGGCGCTACCTGAATTTTTCAAGCAACGACTATCTGGGACTGAGCCACCATCCAGAGGTGGTGCGCGCCTGGCAGCGGGGCGCTGAGCAATACGGCGTGGGCAGCGGAGGTTCCGGGCATGTAACGGGGTATACGGAAGCCCATGCCGAGCTGGAACATCAACTGGCCGTCTGGCTGGGTTATCCACGCGCGCTGCTGTTTATTTCCGGCTATGCCGCGAATCAGGCCGTGGTGGCCGCGCTGGCACAGGCAGACGATCGTATTTTGGCGGACAAGTTCAGCCATGCGTCGCTGCTGGAAGCGGCTGCACAGTCACCCGCGACACTACGGCGATTTCAGCATAATCGAGCAGATAGCCTGAAGATGCTGCTGGAAAAACCGGTGCAAGGCCAGACGCTGGTAGTCACCGAAGGCGTATTCAGCATGGATGGCGATACCGCGCCGCTGCCAGCGTTGCAGGCACAGTGCCGTGCGCATCATGCCTGGCTGATGGTCGACGATGCGCACGGGATCGGCGTACTGGGTGATGAAGGGCGCGGGAGCTGCTGGCAGCAGGGTGTTAAGCCTGAGATCCTGATCGTTACGTTCGGCAAAGCGTTTGGCGTGAGCGGTGCGGCGGTACTGTGCGCCGAGCCGTTGGCTGAATACTTGCTGCAATTTGCTCGTCATTTGATTTACAGCACCTCGATGCCAGCGGCACAGGCTTGTGCGCTGCGGGCGTCGCTTAACTGTGTCCGCCAGGGCGACGCGCGACGTGAAGCGTTACGGCGTAACATTGCGCAGTTTCGCGCGGGCTTCTCCCAATCGTCTTATCGGCTGATGGATTCGCGGAGCGCCATTCAACCGCTGATTGTCGGTGAGAACGCGCTGGTGCTGGCGTTGATGCGCCATCTGCGTGAGCTGGGCGTATGGGTGAGCGCGATGCGGCCGCCGACGGTACCGCCCGGTAGTGCGCGCCTGCGAATTACGCTGACGGCGGAACACCAGCCGGAAGATATCAGCCGCTTACTCACGGTATTACATCATGCTGACAAAAAACCATAACAAGCAGGCGATTGCGCAGGCGTTTGGACGTGCGGCGGGAGGCTATGATCGCTTTGCCGAGCTGCAACGTACTAGCGGAGAACGCCTTCTGGCACTGATGCCATCACATTGCGGTACGCGGGTGCTGGATGCTGGGTGCGGTACCGGGCACTTTAGCCGTCATTGGCGTCAGCAGGGAAAAACGGTGATAGCGCTGGATTTGTCGGGGGAGATGCTGAGGTATGCCCGTCAGCAGCAGGTTGCGGACCATTATCAGGAAGGCGATATCGAAAACCTACCGCTGGCGGATGGCAGCGTGGATATCACCTATAGCAATCTGGCTGTGCAGTGGTGTGATTCGCTACCGCGTGCGCTGGCGGAGTTGTACCGGGTTACGCGCCCGGGGGGCGTGATTGCGTTTACGACGCTGGCGGAAGGCTCCTTAAGCGAGTTGGCGCAGGCATGGCGGCGGTTGGACGGCACACAGCGGACGAATCGTTTTCTTCCGCTCACCGCTATCGAGGTCGCCTGTCAGCCCTATCAGCACCAGTTGGTTCATGAACCTGAGGTCTGCGTTTTTCCCGAGGTATTGACGCTGCTTAAATCCCTGAAGGGGATTGGCGCCACCTGGCTGCATCAGGGAAGATCCCGCGGCTTGCTGAGTCGGGCGCGTTTGGCGGCGTTATCCGCCCACTATCCGCGCGAGCAGGGCGGCTACCCGCTTAGCTATCAACTGGTCTATGGCGTGATTAATCGTGATTGAGCGTTGGTTTGTGACGGGCACGGATACCGAGGTTGGAAAAACGGTTGCCAGTATGGCGCTACTTCAGGCGGCGGGCCAGGTCGGGTATCGTACCGCCGGCTATAAACCTGTGGCGTCCGGTTGCGAGATGATGGTCGACGGTTTGCGTAACAGCGATGCGCTGGCGCTTCAGGCCAATAGCCGCGTTCAACTGGATTATCAGGCGGTGAATCCGGTGGCGTTCAGGACGCCAACCGCACCGCATATCATCAGCGCGGAAGAGCAGCGGCCTATTCTGCTGTCAACCTTATCCGCGGGCCTGCGCGCATTAGAAACACAGGCCGATTGGGTACTCGTTGAAGGCGCGGGGGGATGGTTTACGCCGCTATCGCCGCAGGACACGTTTGCTGACTGGGTGGTTCTGGAACAGCTTCCGGTGATTTTGGTGGTCGGAATCAAATTGGGCTGCATCAATCACGCGATGTTAACAGCGCATGCCATTCAGCATGCGGGCCTGCGGTTTGGTGGCTGGATCGCTAACAATGTCATGCCCAAGGGAAAATGGCACCAGCCGTATCTGCAAACGTTGCAACAGCGCCTGCCCGCCCCGATGCTGGGCGAGATCCCTTATGTATCAAATCCTAACCAGCATGATTTGGGGCAGTATATGATGATTACACGATTAAGAAATGAACAAAATCGCTAAAAATGTTGGGAGGTGTTTTTCTCTGTTGGCGGATGAATATCATGTAAAGGGTAAGGGGGGAATTTCTCCTGTAATGGGTAATGGCGACAGAGTTAATCGGGCGCTAATCGTTGGCTTTATCCTAAACGCCATCGGCTGAATTTTTTGACCGACCAACGTTCATGCGGATAAAAAATAAATTTTATGAATATTGATAGTTAAAACCTTCTTGAATTCTTCTCTGATTCCCCGTTTTACCTGAATCGGCGTGATAGCGTCCCTTTCCGCTTTTAGTCTTTTTCCGTCTAACACTTATGCAATAAATCACAGAAAGAGTGTGAAGAAAACCCATGTCAGGGGAGATCGTGAACGAAGCCGGCATTTCTCTAACTCAGGGCTGATGCGGGGTTGTGGGAGTTATCCACTATTTCTGTGGATAACTGTGTGTATTATGGATAGAAAAAGTGTGCTAGCCGAGAGCTGGCGCGGTCTGTCGCCAGGTTGGCGCTATTCTCCACCGTTTTTCTAATCTATTTATTATCATATAGTTAAGTAAAATCAAGCCGCTCGTGCACGTGCAGCGCGTCGTTGCATAAATTAACGCCATAGGTTTTCCCCTTAGTCTCCAGGTTTATTGATCCTGGGGATAAACCATGTTGATTTTGTCTGGTAGATTGCGCCTGAATGTGCTAGCAGATTTATTTGTTGGCTAATCATCCGTTTCTGCGATAATTCCTTTCAATGCTGTTTTTATCCCCAGTATTATGACAGTGGCAAATTTCGTTTCCGGCGGTCAAAATAAAGTGCTTATGCTTAATCTTGTTGGCATGAATGCGTGTCATTAGCGGCAATGTTGTCCGTGCTGGCGTCGTCAGCCGGTGCCATTTGCCTGTCTCCGGGCATGAATCCACGAATATCAATCCACGAACATCGTCTCTGGCGATGAGTCATAACGATAAGTAGCGTGCTTAACGATGAGTAAGGTATTTACACTGCATTCCGAATTTAAACCGGCAGGCGACCAGCCTGAGGCTATTCGTCGCTTAAAGGAAGGGCTGGAAGACGGTCTGGCACATCAGACGCTGCTTGGCGTGACCGGCTCGGGTAAGACATTCACGATTGCCAATGTGATCGCCGATCTGAATCGGCCCACGATGATGCTGGCGCCCAATAAAACGCTGGCGGCGCAGCTGTACAGCGAGATGAAGGCGTTCTTTCCCAATAACGCCGTTGAGTACTTCGTGTCGTACTACGATTATTACCAGCCGGAAGCCTACGTGCCGAGTTCAGACACCTTTATCGAAAAAGATGCCTCGGTTAATGAACACATTGAACAGATGCGTCTTTCCGCGACAAAAGCGTTGCTGGAGCGGCGCGATGTGATCGTCGTGGCCTCCGTGTCCGCTATCTATGGTCTCGGCGATCCCGATTTATATCTGAAAATGATGCTGCACCTGACGCAGGGGATGTTGATTGACCAGCGTGCGATTTTGCGGCGTCTTACTGAATTACAGTATGCCCGTAACGATCAGGCCTTTCAGCGCGGCACATTCCGCGTGCGCGGCGAGGTGATCGATATCTTCCCGGCGGAATCCGATGAGATTGCGCTGCGCGTGGAACTGTTTGATGAGGAAGTGGAGAGGCTGTCGCTGTTTGACCCGCTGACCGGCCATGTGATCCAGACCGTGCCGCGCTACACCATCTACCCCAAGACGCACTACGTGACGCCACGCGAGCGTATTTTACAGGCGATGGAAGAGATAAAAGTCGAGCTGGCCGAGCGCAGAAAGGTGCTCCTGGCGAATAATAAACTGCTGGAAGAACA
Organism: Samsonia erythrinae; assembly: GCF_004342665.1. Lineage (GTDB taxonomy): Bacteria > Pseudomonadota > Gammaproteobacteria > Enterobacterales > Enterobacteriaceae > Samsonia > Samsonia erythrinae. The sequence continues at coordinate 881,312 of NZ_SMBY01000001.1, forward strand.
GCGTCTGAGCCAGCGTACTCAGTTCGATCTGGAGATGATGAATGAGCTGGGTTACTGCTCCGGCATCGAAAATTATTCTCGTTATCTCTCCGGTCGCGGCCCCGGCGAACCGCCGCCGACGCTGTTTGATTATCTGCCTGCCGATGGGCTGCTGGTCATTGATGAATCCCACGTGACGGTGCCGCAGATTGGCGGTATGTATCGTGGCGACCGTGCGCGTAAAGAAACGCTGGTTGAATACGGTTTCCGGCTGCCTTCGGCACTGGATAACCGGCCAATGAAGTTTGAAGAATTTGAAGCGCTGGCGCCGCAGACGATCTACGTGTCTGCGACGCCCGGTCACTACGAGCTGGAAAAATCAGGCGGTGAAGTCATCGATCAGGTGGTGCGCCCAACCGGGCTGCTCGATCCGATTGTGGAAGTGCGGCCCGTGGCGACGCAGGTGGACGATCTGCTTTCCGAAATACGTAAGCGCGTCGAGATTAACGAACGTGTGCTGGTGACGACGCTGACCAAACGGATGGCGGAAGATTTAACGGAGTATCTGGAAGAGCACGGCGAGCGGGTACGCTACCTGCATTCCGATATTGATACCGTTGAACGTGTGGAGATCATCCGTGATTTACGTCTGGGTGAATTTGATGTGCTGGTGGGTATCAACCTGTTGCGCGAAGGGTTGGATATGCCTGAGGTGTCGCTGGTGGCGATTCTGGATGCCGATAAAGAAGGCTTCCTGCGCTCCGAACGTTCGCTGATCCAGACCATTGGACGCGCGGCGCGTAACCTGAGTGGCAAAGCCATTCTCTACGGCGACAAAATTACCCCGTCGATGGCGAAAGCGATCGGTGAAACGGAGCGTCGTCGAGAGAAACAGGAAGCCTACAACGCGAAACACGGCATTATCCCGCAGGGGATCAATAAGAAAATTTCGGATATCTTGCAGTTAGGGCAACCCGTCAATAAAGGGAAAGGGCGAGGCAGCCGTAAAGCGGCGGAACCGTCGGCACGTTATGAGCTGATGACGCCGAAGGCGCTGGAGCTGAAAATCCGCGAGTTGGAAAGCAGGATGTTGACGCACGCGCAGAATCTTGAATTTGAAGAGGCAGCCGCGCTGCGCGATGAGGTACAGGCGCTGCGCGCGCAATTTATCGCGGCATCCTAACGTTATTAACGCTCACTGAGGCTCAATAATGGAACACGTTATTCCGGGGGTGAATGTGTTATTTGTGGCGGGGTTCGGGCCGATTGTGAAATCGCTGTCTGCCAGCCACGCGCTCTATGTCGATACGCTGAGATTACCGCTGAAACCGATTGCGCAAGATAACGACTATCTCGTGACAGATGCGATCGATGGCGTGAAGCATTTTGCGCTGTGGCCGCTGTCACAGGCCAGTGAATCCTGTTTTGGGCAGGAAGATTGGCCCGCGGATCGTCCTGAACCGCAAAGTTGGTTGGAATTCGAAGTGTCTGACATGACGGAAGCGACCAGAACGCTGAAAGCGCAAGGCTACGAACTGTTGGTGGAGAATCGTCTTGAGCCTTGGGGACAACAGGTCACGCGCTTCCTGAGTCCCGAAGGCATGCTGCTTGGCGTGACTCATACGCCATGGCTGCGGGACTGAGAGCCCAGCAGCTGTAGCGCACGTTCGATGGCCTGACGCAGCAACGCCCGGTCGTGATGATGGGGGACATCTTCTGCGGCCAGCGCCTGCTGTACGATCAAGCGGTCACCGATGTCGCTGATATCGACTTTCGGACCGACGATGGCGACATCCACCATGGATTTACCCACCTTGCGCTCAATCCAGGACAGTTTCTCCGCCAGCGTCAGGCGAGCGGCAGGGTTGCTTTGCTCACCGCCGAGATTCCCGATGTAGACCATGGGCGCGGGCGTACGGCGCAGCGCCTGCGTCAGATCCTCCAGCAGTAACAGTGGCATCAGGCTGGTCAGAAAACTGCCGGGGCCAATCAAAATCAGGTCGGCTTTTGCGATAGCATCAATCGCCTCGCGCGTCGCCTGCACGCTTGGATATAGCATCAAATCCTGCGGTAACGCCGCCAGTTGGTCGATCTCGACTTCGCCATAAACGGGATTGCCCAGTTCATCAATCGCCATTAAATCGACAGGCTGCTCGGACATCGGAATTAAAAAAGCCTCGACCTTGAGCAGGTTGCGAATCAGGTTGATCGCTTCCAGCGGTCGCACGCTCAGGTGATCGAGCGCCTTTAGCATCAGATTCCCTAAATTGTGCCCGGCAAGTTCGCCGTTACCGTTAAAGCGGTATTCAAACATCGCAGACGCCACGCTCGGCGTCGTAATCAGTTGATTCAGGCAATTGCGGGTATCGCCCCAGGCGATGCCGCCTTCAGATTGGCGAATGCGGCCGGTGGAGCCGCCGTTATCCGTCGTGGTAACAATGCCGGTCAGCCGTGACCCCAGAGAAGAGAGTGAAGACATCACACGGCCCAAGCCGTGCCCGCCGCCTAATGCGACAACCCTATCGAGATCGGCCAACGTGCGATTGCGCATAGAAAACCTTATGAATGAGCCAGAGAAAGAGGAATAACCTGTGACGATCGCCGCTAAGGTAGCGGATTTTGCCCTAAAAGGCGAAAAATCCGCATGCAGGCATGACCTGAAACAATATCTGCTACCTATTTTCCCGTATGCTGCGCATCATAAGGTATTGAAAAATCGATATGTATTTATTTATATAGCGTTTTTCAGAGTGGTTGACTGCACTTTTTCGCAGTAAACTGTTAATGAAAGCACGGTTCTTGATCGGTTTCTTTGCTGCTGTCCAAAGAACAACCGGCAGGAATCAAACTCCTAGCCTTGGTGCCTAAGTGATGCGCTTCTTGCGTGTGATACGGTGCCCTGGCCGTGGTCTTTGAGGCCACCAGGGTGCGAGGTAGAAATGCCTGCATCTCCCGTATTTGGAAAGGTGTTTATGGCGAGTCAACTGACTGATGCGTTTGCGCGCAAGTTCTATTATCTGCGTTTATCGATTACCGACGTCTGCAATTTTCGTTGTACCTACTGTCTGCCGGACGGCTATCAGGCCAATGGCGTTAATCCGCGTCGCTTTTTATCGCTCGATGAGATCCGTCGCGTCAGCCGCGCTTTTGCTGAATTAGGCACGGAAAAAGTCCGTCTCACCGGCGGCGAACCCTCCCTGCGGCGTGATTTTGTCGACATCATCGCGACGATCCGTGAAAACCCGGCGATTCGCACGCTGGCGGTAACCACCAATGGCTACCGGTTGGCGCGTGACGTTGCGCACTGGCGCGATGCCGGACTGACGGCGCTGAATGTCAGCGTCGATAGTCTGGATGCGCGCCAGTTTCATGCCATTACCGGGCAGGATAAATTCCGGCAGGTGATGGCGGGCATCGACGCGGCCTTCGCCTGCGGGTTTGAGAAAGTCAAAGTCAACACCGTACTGATGCGCGACGTGAATGCGGGTAGCCTGCACACGTTTCTCGACTGGATTAAACACCGTCCTATCCAGCTCCGTTTTATTGAATTGATGGAAACAGGGGAAGGGGGCGAGCTGTTTCGCCGTCACCACGTTTCCGGCGCGGTGATCCGCCAGCAGCTGTTGCAACAAGGCTGGCAGCCGCAACAGCGCGCGCGCAGCGACGGCCCGGCACAGGTATTCCGGCACCCTGACTTTCAGGGGGAAATCGGGCTGATTATGCCTTACGAGAAAGATTTCTGTCTGAGCTGCAACCGTCTGCGCGTTTCCGCTGTGGGTAATCTGCACCTGTGCCTGTTTGGCGAACAGGGCATTCCTCTGCGCGATTTGCTGGCCGACGATCGCCATATCGAGGATTTGAAGATGCGCATCTCCGGCGGACTGTCGGCGAAGAAGCAGACGCATTTCCTGCACGAAGGCAACAGCGGCATCACGCAAAATCTGTCATTTATCGGCGGTTAATCCGCGACATCATTGATTCTTAAAGGAGCCTGACATGAGTAGCGTCAGCAGCGAATTCATTCCACTTAATCTTGCGGTGCTTACCGTATCCTCGCGTCGCACGGCGGAAGATGACACCTCCGGCGACTATCTGCGCGAAGCGGCGCAGTCCGCAGGGCACCGAATTGTCGATAGCGCCATCGTGAAAGAGAACCTGTACCTGATTCGGGCAACGGTCTCGGCGTGGATTGCCAGCGATGAGGTGCAGGGCATTCTGATTAATGGCGGAACGGGCTTTACGGCGGGAGACGTCGTGCCGGAAGCGATTAGCGTCTTGTTCGATCGCGAAATTGAAGGTTTCGGCGAACTGTTCCGCATGGTGTCGTATGAAGATATCGGCACGGCGACGCTGCAATCCCGTGCGCTAGCCGGTCTGGCGAATCAGACGGTGATTTTTGCGATGCCGGGGTCGACGCGCGCCTGTCGAACCGCATGGGAACGCATTATTCAGCAACAGCTCGATGCGCGTCAGAAACCGTGCAACTTCTACCCACACTTGAAAAAATCCTCTTAACGGTGAGCCTGATTCATTATGTCATCATCTAAGCCACAATTGACCCACCTTAACGCCGCAGGGGAGGCCACCATGGTGGATGTTTCCGCAAAAGCGGAGACCGTGCGGGAGGCCCGTGCGGAAGCCTTCGTCGAGATGGCGCCGCAGACCCTGGCTATGATTATCGACGGCCGCCACCACAAAGGCGACGTGTTCGCCACGGCGCGCATTGCCGGCATTCAGGCTGCGAAACGCACCTGGGAGCTGATCCCGCTCTGTCATCCGCTGTTGCTGAGTAAAGTCGCTGTCGAACTGGAGGCTCAGCCAGCGTACAACCGGGTGCGTATCGAATCCGTCTGTCGACTGACGGGAAAAACCGGCGTAGAGATGGAAGCGCTGACGGCTGCTTCCGTTGCGGCGCTGACAATCTATGACATGTGCAAGGCCGTGCAGAAAGATATGGTGATTGGCCCGGTGCGTCTGCTGGCGAAAAGCGGCGGCAAATCCGGCGATTTTACGGCGGAGGACGCATGATTACGGTTCTGTTTTTTGCCCAAGTGCGTGAACTGGTCGAGACTGACAGCCTGTCGCTGCCCGCCGATTACGCCACCGTGGAGGATGTTCGGCAGGCGTTGTGCCAACGCGGCGCGCGCTGGGCGCTGGCGCTGGAGCCCGGCAAGCTGCTGGCCGCGGTAAATCAGTCGCTGGTTGAGCCGTCGCACCCGCTACAGGACGGCGATGAAGTGGCGTTTTTCCCGCCGGTAACGGGGGGCTGATCGTGACAGAAACACGCATTCGGGTTGGCGAAGCAAACTTCAATGTCGGGGATGAATACCAGTGGCTGGCGCAGTGTGATGAAGATGGCGCGGTCGTCACGTTTACCGGTAAGGTACGTAATCATAATCTGGCGAAAAACGTCAGCGCGTTGACGCTGGAATATTACCCCGGTATGACGGAAAAGGCGCTGGAGGAAATTGTGGCGCTGGCGCGTGAACGCTGGCAACTGCCGCGTGTGAGCGTAATTCATCGGGTAGGCGCGCTCTATCCGGGGGATGAAATTGTGTTCGTCGGCGTCAGCGCCGCACACCGCAGCGCGGCGTTTGATGCCGCCCAGTTTATTATGGACTACCTGAAAACCCGCGCGCCGTTCTGGAAGCGCGAAGCGACGCCGGAAGGGGAACGCTGGGTGGAATCACGCGACAGCGATAAACAGGCCGCGCAGCGCTGGTAGTGGGTTTCTGTGTTAGGATTGAAGGTGAGTGGGGGCGCATCTTCAGTCTCGATCCTCTAAACGAGCGGGTTGTGCCGCGTTAATCAGATAACTTTATGTAAAAGGTAACATCATGGACAGATATCCACGTTCGGATTCGATCGTTGAACGCTCGCAGTCGGGTCTCCAGACCTATATGGCACAAGTTTATGGCTGGATGACCTGCGGTCTGCTGCTGACGGCGTTTGTCTCCTGGTATGCGGCGAATACGCCAGCGGTGCTGAATTTTGTTTTCTCCAGCAAAATCACCTTCTTCGGTCTGATCATTGCGCAACTGGGGCTGGTGTTTGTCATTTCCGGCATGGTTCATCGCCTGAGCGGCGCGGTCGCCACCACGCTGTTTATGCTCTATTCCGCGCTGACGGGGCTGACGCTTTCCAGCATTTTTATCATCTACTCCGGTGAGTCCATCGCCAGCACGTTTGTGATCACCGCGGGGATGTTCGGCGCCATGAGTCTGTACGGCTACACCACGAAACGCGACTTAAGCGGCTTTGGCAGCATGCTGTTCATGGCGCTGATCGGGATTGTGCTCGCCTCGCTGGTGAACCTGTGGCTGAAAAGTGAAGCGCTGATGTGGGCGGTGACGTATATCGGGGTGGTGGTGTTTGTCGGTTTGACCGCGTATGACACCCAGAAGTTGAAGAACATCGGCGAGCAACTGTCTGTCGATGACAAAGAGAGCTTCCGTAAATATTCCATCGTGGGCGCGTTGACCCTGTACCTCGACTTCATCAACCTGTTCCTGATGCTGCTGCGTATTTTCGGTAACCGTCGTTAATTTATCTTTCCTGTCTGGCGCGACGCGTTGCGCCAGACATCTTCCTCTCCGCTATTTCCCTTTCTTATACGATATTTCGCCGGAACATCGCGCAGGCCGCCGAGCGGATAGTCAGCGTGACGAACAGTAGCCATATCAGCACGCATCCTCCCCTTGTGTATCCACGGCAGGCTTGTCGGCGGCTGCGATACCTATTGTAATTCACTTCATTGAATGATAATAATTGTCATTAGCAATTACATAACGTTCTGTCGGCATTGATTCAGTGTAAGCGTAGAGGGGCATACCCCTGCGTTCAGTGCCTGACTGGTAATCACCGCCAAAGTGTTTCGCGTAAGGCGAAGCAGTTTGGCGTTTTTTTGTCTCTGCGGCGAGAGCAAATCGCTCGTTAAAGATGATGACTTCATTCATGCCTGGATACTTAACCAAAGGGGAAAGACAGTGAACCAGATGCGTACTTTATTCGCATTGATGCCATGCGTGCTGATTGCGCCAGCCTATGCACAGGATGACACGACGAAACAGGATGAGGGGAGCGATGATGAGATGGTGATTACCGCTTCACGCTCGAACATCCAGCAGCAAAAAGCGCCGCAGGTGGTCACTGTGATTACCAAAGAACAAATCGAGCAGCAGATGCAGGTCACGTCCGACTCGTCGCAGATCCTGAGCAACCTGCTGCCTTCGTTCTCCCCCAGCCGTCAGAAAATGAGCGGCAGTGGTGAAACGTTCCGTGGTCGTGCCGCTTTGGTGATGATTGACGGCATTCCGCAATCAAACCCGCTGCGTCCTACCGGGCGTGAGATGCATACGGTGGACTACTCGATGGTCGAGCGTATCGAAGTCATTCACGGCGCTAATGCCACCAATGGCATGGGCGCGACGGGCGGAGTGATTAATATCATCACGCGTCGACCGGAAAACGGTTCGTTTAATCAGCATGTCAGCGTGCAGACCACGCTCCCGTCCGAGAAAATTCGCGGCGAAACCGCCAGCTATAAAACCACCTATCGGGTTGACGGACGTGAGGACTATCTCGATTACCTGTTCTCGATCGGCTATGAGAATCAGGGGTTATATCTGGACGGCAACAACCGGCCTGTCGGTGTGGATAACACGCAGGGCGATACCATGGATTCGCGGGCTTACGATCTGCTGGCGAAGGTTGGCTATTGGCTGGATAACTATCAGCGAATCCAACTGAGCGTAAATCGCTACCACATTAAAAATGAAAATAACTACCTCAGCGTAGACGGTATCCGCGATCGGGGTATCCCGACGACATCGGTACGCGGCACGCCGCCGGGCGAAGCGCCGAATAACAGTATCTGGACGACGGGATTAACCTATGAACACCACGATCTGCGGGTATGAAGCTGTCCGCACTGGTGTTTAACCAGCGCTATGAAGCGCTGTTTGGGGCGACACAGTCATCGTCATTTCAAGATCCTGCCATTGCTCCAGTCGGAACGCTGTACGATCAGTCCCGCTCGGTTGCCAATAAGTACGGCACCAAGCTGGCGCTGACCAAAGACGACTTACTGGATGACACGCTGAAAGTCACGCTGGGCTTCGATACGCTGTACGATAAGGGCAAGCAGGATCTCTATCTGACCAAACGTACCTACGTGCCGGAGATGGAATACATCAACTATTCGCCGTTTATTCAGGGCGAATATCGACTGCTCGATAACGTCACGCTGCACGCGGGTGTACGTCATGAGATCGCCAAACTCAAGGTCGGTGACTATCAAACGCTGGCATCCAACAATAGCGTGACGGTACAAGGCGGTAGCCCGAAATTTAATGAAACGCTGTATAACGCCGGTATTGTCTATGCGGCGACGGAGTCGCTGAGCCTGTTTGCCAACTACTCGGAAGGGTTTGGCATGCCGGATGTCGGCCGTGCGCTGCGTTCCATCAACCGTACGGGTGTTAGTCTGAAAAATTTTGACGGCTTTAAACCGATAGTGACGGATAACGTCGAGACGGGATTCCGGTTCAAGAAAGATCGTTTCGATCTCGAAGCCAGCTACTATGAGTCGAAATCGAAGCTGGGCGAACGCGTCAGGCAACAAGGCGATGTCTTTGTGTCCGATCGCCAGCGCACGCAGATTCGTGGTGTGGAAGTGAGTGCAGGTTACCAGATTAACCCGCAGCATAAAATTAATGCTTCCTACGCGCACAGTGAAGGCAAGTATGACAGCAATGGTGATGGCAAGGTGGATAAAAAGCTCAATGGCCTGAATATCGCGCCGGATCGCGTCATCGCCAGTTGGTCGGCGAACTGGAATGACCAATGGAGTTCATTCGTGCAGGCAAACTACGCCTTTAGCCGCAGCTTTGACGATGCAGGTATGGCGTTTGATGGCTACCTGCTGATGGATGCGGCGGTGGGGTACAAGCTGCCGTATGGTCGCCTCAACGTCGCGGTGGCGAATCTGCTGGATAAGCAGTACATCACCTACTATTCGCAGGCGGGTCTTGTTAACGATACGCGCTATTTCTCCGGGCGTGGCCGCACGGTAACGCTGGGTTATTCGATTGATTTCTAAGCTTAACCGATTAAATTCTGTCCTCAATTCAGCAACACGGCAGCGCTCTCTGCTGGCCGTGTTGTTGTCTTTTCTGCTGGTGACGCTGGCGCAGGCGGCGGAATCACCGCGTCAGATTCGGCATGCGCTGGGCGTGACCACCGTGGACGGGACGCCGTTACGTATCGTGACGCTGTTTCAGGGGGCGACCGACTCTGCCGTGGCGCTGGGAATCAAGCCGATTGGCGTGGTGGAATCGTGGACGGAGAAACCCATTTATCGCTACCTTCGTCCCGCCTTGCAAGACGTGACGTTGGTCGGGCTGGAAACGCAGCCCAGTCTGGAAACCATTGCGTTACTTAAGCCCGACCTCATCGTGGCCTCCGCTTTCCGGCATGAAAAAATTTACGGCCTGCTGTCGCAGATCGCGCCGACGATTGCGCTGGACAAGGTGTCTGAATTTAAAGAAACGGTACAAATGATGGGGGTGGCGCTGAACAGGGAAGATAAGGCGCGCGCGATGTTATCCCACTGGAAACTACGCGTGGATTCGCTGCGCGATCGGCTGAAAACCCGATTTGGCGAGCGTTGGCCACTTAGCGTTTCCATTCTCGAATTCCGGGAAGATCATCTGCGTCGCTATCTGCCCGCCAGCTTTGCCGGTTCGGTGCTGTCGGAAATCGGGTTTGTCGGGTCGCGACCAGAAAGCGACAGGGTCGGGGTAATGCAAAAGCTCACAAGTAAAGAGAGCATCCCGGTGGTGGACGCCGATCTGTTCTTTATTTTGCTGCGTTCAGACAAGCCAGCGGTGGCGCAGAATTATCGCGACTGGCAGGCGCACCCGCTCTGGCGGCGGCTGCGTGCGCCTCAGCAGCACCAGGTCTATCCGGTGGATAACGTGGCCTGGAGCCTGTCTGGCGGTATGTTGGGGGCGAATCAGATGCTGGACGATATCGAACAACAGCTTGCCGGCGAGGCAGCGCCTGCGGGCAAGCAACCCGATCGCGCTGAGGAGAACGCTACGCGATGAGACAGAGCATCGTGACGGCAGCGGGCATCGCATTGTTGCTGCTGAGTATCATCGCCAGCCTGATGTTAGGGCAGACGACAATTTCGTTAGGCACGGTGTTCAGCGCACTGTTCGATGACAATCCGCAACAGATCGATCAGATATTGGTACTGACGACCCGCCTGTCGCGGACGGTGATGGCTATCGTCGTCGGCGCCAGCCTTGCCGTTGCCGGGGCGCTGATGCAGGCCTTGACGCGTAATCCGCTGGCCTCGCCGGGGATATTTGGCATTAATGCCGGGGCCATGTTTGCTATTGTGCTGCTGTCGTCGCTGTTGACCTTTTCCTCGCAAATCGCGCTGGCGTGGACGGCCTATCTGGGGGCAGCCGTTGCGGGCGTCATGGTATACGCGCTGGGAACGCTGGGCAAGTCCCGTACCAGCCATTTACGCATTGTGCTGGCCGGTGCCGCGATTAGCGCGCTGTTTAATGCGTTTACACAGGCGCTGCTGGTGATCAATCAGGATGGATTGGACAGCATGCTGTTCTGGCTGGCCGGTTCGGTATCCGGGCGCAATCTGTCAATGCTGTTACCGCTGCTACCGTATTTTTTTATCGCGTTATTTCTCGCGCTGCTGCTGGCGCGTCACCTGAATATTCTGGTGGCCGGCGATGAGATCGCTAAAGGGCTGGGGCAGCGTACCGCGCTGGTGCGCGCGCTGTCCGGGCTATGTGTGATTGGTCTGGCGGGCGGCGCGGTCGCCATCGCCGGAAATATCGGTTTTGTCGGGCTGATTGTGCCGCATATGGTGCGCCGCGCGCTGTCTGCCGATCACCGCTGGTTGTTGCCCGGCTGCGCGATTTTCGGTGCCACGCTGTTGCTGCTGGCTGATGTCGTCTCGCGTTTGCTGATTATGCCGCAGGAAGTGCCGGTCGGTGCGATGACTGCGCTGCTCGGCGCACCTTTCTTTATTTATCTGGCGAGAAGGGGAATGCGGCATGGGTAAGGTCTATACCCTGCGCATGGGGCGCATTTCACGCCAGATTGATCTGCGCACGTCCGCAGTAGCGCTCTCGCTTCTGCTGGTGCTGTTAGCCGTGGTGTTCGTCTCGCTGTCGCTGGGGCAGGTGGTGCTGTCTCCCGTGCAGGTGATGTCGGCGCTGCTGGGAAACGCGGATAGCAGCGTGCATTTTATCGTCAATGACCTGCGTTTGCCGCGTGCGCTGCTGGCGCTGCTGGTGGGCGGCGCGCTGGCGATTTCCGGCTTGATTCTGCAAAGCATTGTGCGCAATCCGCTGGCTTCGCCGGATATTCTGGGGATGACCAGCGGGGCCTCGGCGGCGGCGGTTTTCTTCCTCTCGTTTCTGGCGACGGCGATAAGTCAGCGTTGGCTGCCGTTGGCGGCAATGGGTGGGGCGTGGGTGACGGCGATCGCCATCTATCTGCTGGCCTGGAAACAGGGCGCGTCGCCGCTACGACTGGTACTGGTTGGCGTTGGGCTGTCGGCCATCATGGGCGCGGCCGTCACCATGATGCTGGTGTTTAGCCCGATAGGCACCACGCTGACGGCCTATGTGTGGCTGACCGGCAGCATTTATGGCGCGCAGTGGCAGCACGTGTCTGAGCTGGCTGGTTGGTTGTTGCTCGGCGCACCGTTTCTGGTGGGGTTGGCGCGACACGTTAACGTGCATGAGCTGGATGATGCGCTCGCCTGCGGCGTCGGGCAATCCGTCGGGCGCATCCGACTCGCACTGTTAACGCTGAGCGTCGCGCTGGCCGGCGCGGCGATTGCCTATGCGGGGGCGATGGCATTTGTCGGCCTGCTGGCGCCGCATATCGCGAAAAAGCTGGCAAGCCGGTCATTTCCCGGTCTGGCGCTGGTGTCGGCGCTGACGGGCGGATTATTGGTGATGGTGGCCGATTTGATTGGCCGTACGGCGTTCTTACCGTTGGATCTGCCTGCCGGCATTTTTATCGCCGTGCTCGGAACACCTTTTTTTATCTATTTATTGCTTCGGCAACGTGACTGAGATTGCAAGATGATGCGAGAGAATGCGCTGCCAACACCCGTATATCCAACTAATGGCGAAGCCATTGCTGGTCAGTCGCTGACGTTGAGTTACGAAAAACAGATCGTGATTGATTCGCTGGATATCGCGCTGCCAGCCCGGAAAATTTCGGTGCTGGTGGGCAGCAACGGCTGCGGTAAGAGCACGTTATTGAAGTCATTTGCCCGTCTGCTGAAACCGACAGGCGGGACGATTATTGTCAACGGGGCGGATATCCATCGGCAATCCACCGTTGAGGTGGCGAAATCGCTGGCGATACTTCCGCAAACGCCGACGGCGCCGGAAGGCCTGACGGTCTATCAACTGGTGAAGATGGGGCGTTACCCGCACCAGTCGTGGCTAAAGCAGTGGTCGGAAACGGATGAAGAAAAAGTGCTTCAGGCGTTGTGCAGTACCGGCGTGCAGGCATTAAAGGATCGTGCGGTGGACTCGCTGTCCGGAGGACAGCGCCAGCGGGTATGGATCGCGATGACGCTGGCGCAGGATACCGATATCGTTTTACTGGATGAGCCGACGACCTACCTCGATCTGGCACATCAGATGGAGGTGCTGGATTTACTCCGCGAATTGAATCTCCGGCAGCAAAAAACCATCGTCATGGTGCTGCATGACTTGAATCTGGCGTGTCGCTATGCGCATCACATGGTGGCCGTGCATAATCGGACCGTATTTGCGCAGGGCAACCCGCGCGATATTCTTACGGAAGCGACGGTGAAAACGGTGTTTAACCTGAATTGCCGCATTATTGACGATCCGTTTTTCGGCACGCCGCTGTGCATTCCATTTGGACGCGACGCGGCGGAGACGGCAGTCGATGTCGGCTAATCGCCTGACGGCGCCGCAGTGGGCGATGCTTTCCGGCACGCTGCAATTAACGGATGCCTCACAGTGCAAAGGGCAGACGAGTTGTCCGAGCCGTAGGATATTAGATCCCGACGATTGCCGCCGACTGCTGGAAGCGCTGACGCCGCCGCTGCTATCGCCCTCGCTCAAGATTACCGCCTCGCTGCTGGCGAAGCGGATCGGGTTTTTGACCACTACCGCCAGCCTGTACGCCATGTCGGTGTATAACAAGAGGCTGAACATGACGTTGGATAACTGCGTGCTGGAATTTGGACATGACCGACAGTGGACATCCACCATGCCGCTTTACGATCTGACGGTGTCCCAGCCGGAATGGGGGATGCGCGACGCATGGCGTGATAGCCTGTTCGATATGCTGTTTGCGCAACACCTGTCGCCAGTCCTGCATTCGCTGTCAGCGGTGTCGGGCGCGCCGCTGCGCATGCTGTGGGAAAATGTCGCGGTGCGGGTGTTTTCATTATACGAACGGCGCATTGAATGGGACGATCCGGCGGCAGTGTGTGCGCCGGGGATGATGTTGGCGCAGCAGGTACAACAGGACTTTGACGCCTTGCTGGCGGCGCCCGGCGAACGTTTCGGCTGTGAGGATAACCCGTTGAAGCCGTTTTTTCGTACAAAAACGTCAGTTCCCGTGGCGGGATGTTCGCTGACCTTTCGCGAGGTGCGTTTTCGCCGCACCTGCTGCTTTTATTACAAGACCTCACAGCCGCAGGAATACTGCCAAAACTGCCCCTTATTGCGCCCCACTAAAAAATAGGCTGATGCAGATAAAAATCCCTTAGTCACCAGAATCTCTGCTACAATCATCGGCAGTCATGCACTGTAGTTGTGCCCGTTCATCGTGGTTGTTGCGTATGTCGTTGTTTTACGTTCATTTTTACGTAAATTATTACGTGAGTTGTTACGTTAATAGTGGCCCGCCAAACCCGTCTTATTGACCCTCTGAAAACTACACCGGCCGTTGTCCGGTCAGAGCGGATCTGGAGTTGTTCTTTTTATGTCATTTGATTCTCTCGGCCTGAGTGCCGATATCCTGCGCGCGATTGACGAACAGGGCTATCGTGACCCGACGCCCGTTCAGCGTCAGGCGATCCCTATTGTGCTGGAAGGGCGCGATTTAATGGCCAGCGCGCAAACAGGAACGGGCAAAACCGCCGGCTTTACGCTGCCGTTGTTGCAGTTGCTGGGCAGTCGTGAAGCGCAGAATAAAGGGAAAGGGCGTCGCCCGGTACGGGCGCTGATCCTGACGCCAACCCGCGAGCTGGCCGCGCAGATTGATGAGAATGTGAAGGCGTACAGCAAATATTTGCGCCTGCGCTCGTTGGTGGTTTTCGGGGGCGTGAGCATTAACCCGCAGATGATGAAACTGCGCGGCGGCGTGGATATTCTGGTAGCGACGCCGGGGCGCCTGCTCGATCTGGAGCATCAAAATGCCGTTGATTTATCACAGATCGAAATTCTGGTGCTGGATGAAGCGGACCGGATGCTGGATATGGGCTTTATTCACGATATCCGTCGTGTACTGGCGAAGCTGCCGGCCAAACGCCAGAATCTGCTGTTTTCCGCCACCTTCTCTGACGAGATCAAGGCGCTGGCGAACAAACTGCTGACCAACCCGGCCTCGGTTGAGGTTGTGCGCCGTAATACACCGTCTGAGCTGGTGACGCAGCACGTACATTTTGTCGATAAACGCCGCAAACGCGAACTGCTGTCGCAGCTGATTGGCGAAAATAACTGGCAGCAGGTACTGGTCTTTACCCGCACGAAACACGGTGCGAATCACCTGGCTGAGCAGTTGGAAAAAGACGGCATCACCGCCGCCGCTATCCACGGGAACAAGAGTCAGGGGGCGCGTACCCGCGCGCTGGCCAATTTCAAAGACGGCACGATCCGCGTGCTGGTCGCGACGGACATCGCGGCGCGCGGTCTGGATATCGACCAGTTGCCACACGTCGTGAACTATGAGCTGCCGAACGTGCCGGAGGACTACGTGCACCGCATTGGTCGCACGGGCCGTGCCGAAGCCACCGGCGAGGCGATTTCTCTGGTGTGTGTCGATGAGCACAAGTTACTGCGTGATATCGAACGTCTGCTGAAGCGTGAGATCCCGCGTATCGCGCTTCCGGGCTATGAGCCGGATCCGTCAATCAAGGCCGAGCCGATTGTGAATGGCCGTCAGGGCAATCGTGGCGGCGGGCGTAACGCCGCACCGCGCGCGCCGGCGGGTGCCGCGCGCAGTCAGTCCGATCGCGGCGAACGGCGTCAAGGCCAGGGCGAGCGCCGTACGACAGACGGTAATCAGGCCCCGCGCAAAACCGGCGGTCACGCTGGAAAAAGCGGCAGTAGCGCCCCGCGTCGTGCACCACGTCAGCCAAATCGATAAGTAAAACAGACAGGGAGCCAATGGCTCCCTGTTTTGTCCCGACAGTGTTTGTGCGTGCATGACAAAACGGGACGAGCACATTGCTGTGCGGTTGGTCTCAATGCATGAGGATAATTTCCTGGGTGATAGTTGACGTTTTACCATTCATCACTACGCTTTATTCAGGCACTTATGCCAGTAAAGAAGAGATTGGGGGATGAGATGAGTGCGAAGTTCGAAATTTTCCGCGGTAAAAACAATCAATTTTACTTTCGTCTTAAGGCAGGAAACGGTGAGCCCATTCTGGCAAGCGAAGGCTATACCACCAAGGCCAGTGCGGAAAACGGCATAGAGTCAGTCAAGGAAAATGCCCCGCACGACGCGCGTTACGAGCGTTTGACGGCCAAAGACGGTTCGCCTTACTTTACGTTGAGGGCGGCAAACCATCAGGTAATTGGACGTAGCGAAACCTACAGCTCCGTATCCGCACGCGACAACGGCATTGAATCGGTGAAAAAGAATGCGCCGGGCGCGCCGACTGTCGATCTGACGGAATAAAGAACGCATTGCGCCCAACCATAAACGCGTTAGGCGCTTTCTTATGAAGCGGCACATCCTACGGCGACGGTGTTGCCCGCCGCTCGCGGTATACGGTTACTCGGCCTCGTCGCCGTAATACAGCTTGCCGATGCGAATGATGTCCCGTCCCTGTGATTTTCGGTGCTTATTGGTGTCGCGCAGCGAGTAGATACAGCCGCAATACTCTTGCTGATAGAAGCGTTCGCGTTTGCTGATTTCGATCATCCGCGCCGAACCGCCGCCTTTACGCCAATTGTAATCCCAGTAACTCACGCCGGGGTACTTCTGTGCGGCGTTGTGCCCACATTCGTTAATTTGCTGCATGTTCTTCCAGCGGGATATCCCCAGCGAACTGGAAATGACGCTAAACCCATTCTCAGCCGCATACAGCGCAGTGCGCTCGAAGCGCATATCGAAGCACATCGTGCAGCGAACGCCACGTTCTGGCTCCCACTCCATCCCTTTCGCGCGCTCGAACCAGTTATCCGTGTCGTAATCCGCATCGACGAAAGGGACGTTGTGCTGTTCGGCAAAACGAATATTTTCCTCTTTGCGGATCAGGTACTCGCGCTGCGGGTGGATGTTGGGGTTATAAAAGAAAATAGTGTAGTCGATGCCAGAAGCCGTGATGGCTTCCATGACTTCACCGGAACATGGGGCGCAACAGGAGTGTAACAGCAACTTATCTGCGTTGTTCGGCAGCGTGAGCGTCGGGCGTGTAAAGCCTGCGGTTTTGACAGTCGACATAAGTAATAACTTCGTAGTCCGTTAGCGATATCGATATACAGGTAGTGAATTATTGATGACATGCGGCGATGAAGCAACTTTTGCTGCGCGTCTTCGCTATCTTTCCCGTTGCGTTCCCGGTACATTGACCAGTACCATTCTCTGTTTTTGGGTCAATACTATAACGGTCGTATTATTAACGATCGCATTGTTATCGAGTAGCGTATGCGTGTACTGCTTGCCCCGATGGAAGGGGTTCTCGACTCATTGGTCCGGGAACTGCTGACCGAAGTGAATGATTATGACCTGTGTATTACCGAATTTTTGCGCGTGGTGGATCAGCGTTTGCCGATCAAATCTTTTTATCGTCTTTGTCCTGAGTTGCATCATGCCAGCCGCACGCCGTCGGGTACGCGGGTGCGCGTGCAGTTGCTGGGGCAATATCCGCAGTGGCTGGCAGAGAATGCGGCGCGGGCGGTTGAATTAGGATCGTATGGCGTCGATCTCAACTGTGGTTGCCCGTCGAAACTGGTGAACGGCAGCGGGGGCGGCGCAACGCTGCTAAAAGATCCCGAACTGATTTATCAGGGAGTGAAAGCCATGCGAGAAGCGGTGCCTGCACATTTGCCGGTGACGGTCAAGGTCCGGCTCGGCTGGGATTCCGGCGAGCGGCAATTTGAGATTGCCGACGCGGTACAACAGGCGGGGGCAAGTGAGCTGGTGGTGCATGGCCGCACGAAAGAAGATGGCTATAAAGCCGAGCGCATTAACTGGCAGGCGATAGGGGAGATCCGCCGGCGCCTGCGTATTCCGGTGATCGCCAATGGCGAAATCTGGGACTGGCAAAGCGCGCAGGATTGTATGGCGGTCACGGGCTGCGATGCCATTATGCTGGGACGGGGAGCGCTTAACGTGCCTAATCTCAGCCGCGTGATTAAATATAATGAACCGCGTATGCCGTGGACGGATGTCATGCTGCTGCTACAGAAATATGTGCGGCTGGAAAAACAGGGCGACACCGGAATGTACCACGTTGCGCGCATCAAGCAGTGGCTTGGGTATTTGCGCAAAGAGTATCATGAGGCCAGCGAGCTGTTTCGCGACGTTCGCACGCTGAAAACTTCCGCACAGATCGCGCGGGTCATCGGTGAGTCATCATCGCGAGAGGGGCGCGATGCCGATGGATATCGTCAGTCTTGCGGGCGGTGGTAATACCAAGAGAGGATACCGGGATGGAAAATGAGGCGAACCTGAAATATCGGTATGCGCTTGCCAGACAGCGCGTCGCGCCGGATGCGCCGGTAACGGTACTGCATATAGGTGAACAGCAGACGACGTTTATCTGCGGCGTGTCGCCGCAGCCGTCGGCAACCCTGCATCTGAGCGTTGGTTTTGGCAAGGCGGCGATGGCCGCGTTCAAACATTGTCCTCCAACCCCGTATGAGATGGAGTTGGCGATTATGGCGGTGGAAGAGGCGATCATGCGGATCCGCGATGATATCCCCGTTGGCTCCGCACTGTTTTCTTTCGATCCCGAAGTGATGAGCATCGCACTGATTTCGGAAATAGAAGAAACGGACGAGGGCTGGAGGCTACCGCAGGATGACGTAGAGCGCACATTTAAGCGTCTGGAACGCGTCATTCAGGGCAGTCCGGCAAGCTGGGAAGGGCTGCCGCTGGATAATGCCTTTTCTGCCCGACTGCTTATTTTGCGCGAATTTATGCACCACCACGATTTCGCTTCAGTCCTGATTTTACCTTCAACGGCATTTGTCCCGTGAAGCGCTAGCGGTTTTTTCCTTCTCGGCTACTATTAACGGCGGCGTGCGTCCGGCGTGAAATTCGCCGTAGCATCCTGATGGGATTGAGCACAGGATGCCCGACATTGTGCGTAATAACACGATAAAATGAAGGCGGCAGTCAGTAAGGTACGACAGGATGTCGTTTGCAAAATAGGGAGGCGGTGAGTAAGGCGACTAAAGTCAGCGCCTCTATGATTTATTTTTCGGATGTCTGAATCATTACTCCCTTGAATTTCCGTACGTCAGTGTAATAAAAATACTGAATGGCGTGGCGGAGGGAGATTTTAATTTCAGGTAATCCAGTAAGGGGAAAGAAATGGCTGAACATTTTACAGGGAAATATGAAGTTGAACTAAAATTCCGCATCGAGGATATCGTGATTTTCAGAAATACGCTCTTCAGTCTTCATCCTGAAGCGTTTGTATTTGAAAATAAAGAACACGATGTTTATTACGATGATGAACAGAATAGGCTGCAACGGCAGAATATCAAGATGCTGGTGCGCCGTATGGAGCCATCGGGCATTAAACTGTGGATTATCAAAGGCCCAGCGGCGGAGCGCTGCGAGGCGGTTAACGTCGAGGCTTTTGAAAAGACGGACAGCATGTTACAGACGTTAGGGTATAAGCCGCTTTTTGAAATTCAGAAAACCCGCAGCATCTATTTCTTGAATGATTTTCATATTACGCTTGATTATATTGAGTCCCTTGGGCACTTCGTGGAAATATCCCTCATGACGGATGATGAAACGCAGTTGGACGCGCTCAGAGATCGGTGTATAGAATGTGCGCTACGGCTTGGCTTATCGCTGGATAATATTGAAATGAAATCGTACTATCAATTATTAGGTTTTAATTTTTTGTTATCTTCTGGTTGTTGAATGGTGTTTTATTGTTTGAATTTGTGTAGGGAAATAATGAAAAAATCTATTCCGGCGGTGTTAATTGCGTTGATGATGAGTTTTCCCCTGTCTGTTTACAGCAGTGAGGTCGCGCAATATAAAGACGGTACTTACACCGGCAAAGCGCAGGGTAAGGCCGCGGAAATTGTGGTCTCCGTCAGCATTAAAGACGGTAAGATCGTAAACGCAGAGGTGCTGGAACACGGCGATACCAAAGCGATGATGCTGAGCGCGATGGATCACATTGTGCCAGACCTGATCGAAAAGCAGGACATCAATAAAGTGGATGCGGTAACGGGCGCGACATTATCGAGCCAGGGGGTCATTAACGCAGTGAAACAGGCGTTAGAACAGGCAAAACCGTAAGTGAACGGGTGCTTGTCCCGTCGCTGCTGAACAAGGCGTTATTTTACCGTGGAAAACCTGCCAGCCATTTTGCGTTACACCCCTTATTGGGTTTGGGGCGTATTGGCTTATCTGCTGTATGCCGGCGTCAGCGCTAGCCGGCCAAGGCTGCAATCACCGGCGCGTATGCTGGTTGTGCCGACGGCTTTTATGGTATGGGGCGTGAGCGCGATTTTCCATTCGCGGCTGCTCCCGTTTGCGGCGACGGGGGGATTTCTGCTGGCGTTGGCGGTTGGGCTGGGTATTGGATGGAAAACGGGGATCGCGTCAGGGACTTATCAGCCGGAAGCGCGCTGTTTTCAGCGTACCGGGTCGTGGTGGCCCTTGCTCTTGATGTTGCTGACATTTTTTTCCCGCTTCTGTTTTTCCGTCCAGTTGGTCAGGTTCCCTGCGTTAGCGCTCGATCCCGCGTTCTGCCTGTTGTCCGGCGCGGCGAGTGGAATTACCGCCGGGATATTTAGTGGCGTTAGCCTGCGGTTGCTCAACGAGATGCGGAAAACAAACGCGGCTTTCAGCCGTCGCGTGTGAAAACAGTCTCTTGCCAGAACAGTCTGTCAACATTTGTCACAAAGCTTTCTCCGCGGCATGAGTGCGCGGAAAAGGGCGGTAAATTATAATGCCGAGGCCTTTCCCTTTCTTTTAACAGAACACTGTTTACGCGATTGAAATGACGAAAAATTTTAAGCTTTCACTTTTTGGCCTGTTGATGCTTTCAACCCATACCCTGATGTTGCCGCTGGCCGCGGCTAAGGCGCCGACGTATTCCGCCGGCGCAGCACATCAGGAAATCGCCTCCGGTAGCGCCATGGTCGTCGACCTGCGTGATAATCATATCCTCTATTCCAGCAATCCTGACGTAGTGGTGCCCATTGCCTCGGTGACGAAGCTGATGACCGCGCTGGTCGTGCTGGAGGCCAACCAGCCGTTGGACGAAATCATTTCTGTGGATATCAGTCAGACGAAAGAAATGAAAGGGGTGTATTCGCGCGTTCGCCTGAACAGTGAAATCCGCCGCCGTGACATGTTGCTGCTGGCGCTGATGTCATCCGAAAACCGTGCGGCGGCCAGTCTGGCGCACCACTATCCGGGCGGCTATCAGGCGTTCATCCATGCGATGAATGCCAAAGCCCGCGCGCTGGGTATGACCCACACTCGTTTCGTGGAGCCGACCGGCCTGTCCATCCATAACGTCTCGACCGCGCGCGATCTCATCAAACTCCTGATTGCCAGCAAGCACTATCCCTTGCTGAGCGAGCTGAGTACGACGCAGGAGAAGACGGCGACGTTCTCTCATCCGACGTACAGTCTGCCGTTCAGAAACACGAACCATCTGGTCTACAACGCGGATTGGCGCATTCAGCTTACGAAAACCGGGTTTACGAATCAGGCCGGGCATTGTCTGGTCATGCGTACGGTCATTAATCAACGGCCTGTTGCGCTGGTGGTTCTGGACGCGTTCGGAAAGTATACGCACTTTGCGGATGCCAACCGTCTGCGTAAGTGGATGGAAACCGGTAAAGTCAGCGCGGTGCCCGCCGCGGCCCTGAGCTATAAAAAACAGAAAGCGCTCGCTTCTCGTCAACCGCAGAGTATGGCGAGCACTGAGACCGAATAAAGCCGTTTTCCCTTCCTGATTCAGGAAGGGAAAGCGTTGGCGCGGCTACTCGCGAGCGCGCAAATCCTCAATGATTTCACCCGCATTGCTGACCTCTTTTTCGTGCTCGGCTTCGCGCCAGATCTCCGCCAGCGCGTCCTGTCGCCACTGCTGCATCGCGGGCTGCGCCAACAGATGTTTGTAATAGGCGGCTGCTTGTGGTGAGACGGGAAGCTGATAGGTGTTGATGCGGAAAACCACGGGCGCGAAAAAGGCATCAACCGCCGAAAAGTGTTTCCCCGCCAGAAACGGCCCGCCAAATCGCGTTAATCCTTCCTGCCATAGTTCGTTGATACGGTTAATATCCTGATCAAGCGCGGGAGATATCGTCTTCATCTTGACGCGCACGCCGCAGCTCATGGCGCAGGCGTTACGTAATGCGGTAAAGCCGGAATGCATTTCGGCTGCGGCACAGCGCGCCCAGGCACGGGCTTTGGTATCGGCTGGCCAAACGCCCGGATGCCGTTCCGCCAGATATTCGGTGATTGCCAGGGAGTCCCAGACGGTGGTTTCGCCATCTATCAGGCAGGGGACTTTGGCCGTCGGTGAAAAGGTTTTAAAAGATGGTTGTGTGATGCCGGGCGCAAAGACGACCTGCTTTTCTTCAAAAGAAATAGATAAGGTTTTCAACAGCAACCACGGACGCAGTGACCAGGAGGAGTAGTTTTTATTGGCGATATATAACTGATACATCTCTGAGGCTCCTTGTGTGAATGACGCGTTAGCATTAGCACGAAAGAGGGCGGAAATCATCCTCTGTACCGACGCTTGCCCGCCTGTTTGGACGGCGCTCGCGGGATGCTGGCGGCAGAAAAAAACGGTAAAAAGGCGTTATGCGTGTCGTATAGCATAATTCTTGCGGTTTTTAGTCAATGAAATACCAATAAATGCACTATATTACGCGCTGTGCATTTAAGTACGTCGGTACGACAGCCATTATCGGGATGCCTTATTACGTTAAGGCGAGCAGACGTTTTCCGTCTTGTCAGAGAAGGGATGCGACCGTCGAAATCTTTCACCTGTCTGGTGCTTCAGCGCGTTGTACTGATCTGACGCCGGGATTAACTGGGTTTTTATAACGAATGACATGGCTTACTTCACTGACGATAGCCATCGGGCTTGTTTGTCATCCGGTGGTTGCGCAAGCATTGACGCCTGCGTCTGCATCTATATCGCCTGCACATCAGCAACGCGACGCGTTTGTCACGGATCTCCTGAAAAAAATGACGCTGGAAGAGAAGGTCGGTCAGCTCCGATTAATCAGCGTCGGTACGGATAACCCGAAAGAAGCCATCCGGGAAATGATCAGAAAGGGTCAGGTTGGCGCGATTTTTAATACGGTGACTCGCCCGGATATTCGGGCGATGCAGGATCAGGTAATGCAGCTCAGCCGCCTGAAAATCCCGCTGTTTTTTGCCTACGATGTGGTACACGGCCATCGCACGATTTTCCCGATTGCGCTGGGACTGGCTTCCAGTTGGGATATGGCAGCGATTGCGAAAAGCGCGCGGGTGTCGGCGTATGAAGCGACGGAAGACGGTCTGAACATGACCTGGGCGCCGATGGTGGATATCACCCGCGATCCGCGCTGGGGGCGCGTGTCGGAAGGTTTCGGTGAAGATACCTGGCTGACCAGCAAGATTGCCGGAGTAGTCGTGAAGGCCTTCCAAGGTGACAACGTCACCGGCCGCCACTCGCTCATGACCAGCGTAAAACACTACGCGCTCTACGGCGCGGTGGAAGGTGGGCGCGACTATAACACGGTGGACATGAGCCCACAGCGTATGTTTCAGGACTATATGCCGCCGTACAAAGCGGCGATTGACGCCGGTAGCAGCGGCGTGATGGTCGCGCTGAACTCAATCAACGGTACGCCAGCCACCTCAAACCGCTGGTTGCTGAAAGATATCCTGCGCGATCAGTGGCATTTTCAGGGGATTACCATTACCGATCACGGCGCGATTAAAGAGCTGATTAAGCACGGCGTAGCCAGCGACCCGCGTGATGCCTCACGTCTGGCGGTGAAATCCGGTATCGGGATGAGCATGAGCGACGAGTATTTTGTGCGCTATCTGCCGGAGCTGGTGAAAAGCGGGGCGGTGAGTATGCAGGAAATTGATGATGCCTGCCGTCAGGTGCTGAACGTGAAATACGATATGGGATTGTTTGACGATCCCTATCGTCATTTGGGGCCGGCCGGATCTGACCCGGCGGATACCAATGCAGAAAGCCGCTTACATCGTCTGGAGGCGCGTGACGTCGCGCGCAAGAGTCTGGTGCTGTTGAAAAACCGCCTGCAAACGCTGCCGCTGAAAAAACAGGGGACGATTGCGGTCGTCGGGCCGCTGGCCGACAGCCAGCGTGACACTATGGGAAGCTGGTCGGCGGCGGGTGTGGTAAAACAGACGATCACGGTTTATCAGGGCATCAAAAACGCCGTCGGTGATAAGGCTACCCTTCTTTATGCCAAGGGCGCCAACGTCAGCAATCACAAGGGCATTATCGATTTTCTGAACCTGTATGAAGACGCCGTTCAGGTGGATACGCGTTCGCCGCAGGTCATGATTGACGAAGCCGTTCAGGTTGCGAAGAAGGCGGATGTCGTTGTTGCCGTGGTCGGCGAAGCGGCCGGGATGGCGCATGAAGCTTCCAGCCGTTCGAATATCGTCCTGCCGCAAAGCCAGCGCGACCTGATCGCGGCGCTGAAAGCGACGGGCAAACCGCTGGTGCTGGTGTTGATGAACGGTCGTCCTTTGGCGCTGGTGCGTGAAGATCAACAGGCCGATGCGCTGCTGGAAACCTGGTTCAGCGGCACGGAAGGCGGCAATGCCATCGCCGATGTGCTATTTGGCGATTATAATCCGTCCGGTAAATTGCCGATGTCTTTCCCGCGATCCGTCGGGCAGATCCCGATTTATTACAATCACTTGCCGTCAGGCCGTCCCTACACGCCGGAAAATCCGGGCAAATACACATCCCATTACTATGACGAAGCCAACGGACCGCTCTATCCGTTTGGTTACGGCCTGAGCTATACCACGTTCAGCGTATCGGATGTGCGATTATCCAGCCAGACGATGAAGCGCAATGGGACGGTCGACGCCAGCGTGACGGTCAAAAACACCGGCAGCCGTGCCGGGGAGACCGTGGTGCAACTGTATCTGCACGATGTTGTGGCCTCGATCAGTCGTCCGGTAAAAGCGTTGCAGAGCTTTGAAAAGGTCATGTTGCAGCCGGGCGAGTCCCGCACGGTAACCTTTACTATCGATAAGGATGCGCTGACATTCTACAATGCCCGTATGCAGCAAGTGGTGGAGCCCGGCCAGTTTGATGTCATGATCGGACTGGATTCACAGCGCGTGAAGCGTGGCAGTTTTACCCTGTTATAATGACGTTCACTTCGCCGCCGGTGCCCCCGGCGGCGAAGTGATATGCGTTGTGACTGGCGGAGAGTAAGGTATTACAGGAGGAAGGTATGCCGTTGACTGAGGTTGTACTGGTGGATGAAAATGACAAGCCAACGGGCGTAATGGAAAAGCAGGAAGCGCACATGAAAGGAGCGTTACACCGTGCGATAACCGTCTACATATTTAACTCGCGCCAGCAGTTGCTCTTGCAGCAGCGGGCGGCAGGGAAATATCATAGCGGCGGACTGTGGAGCAACACCTGCTGTAGTCACCCCGCGCCCGGTGAAGGGACGCTACAGGCGGCGCATCGTCGGCTGTATGAAGAAATGGGATTACGTTGTGCGCTGACGCCGATGTTTACGTTGAATTATCGCCTGCCGTTGGATAATGGGCTGATCGAGCATGAATTCGGACACGTGTACTTTGGCGTAACGGATGAAACGCCGCAGCTCAATCCCGATGAAGTATCGGACTACGACTACCAGTCGTTAACGCAGATCGCCGCGCGGATGGCGGCAGTCCCCGACCAGTTTACGTCCTGGTTCCAACTGACTTTCGCGCGAATTCCCAAATACTGGCAGCTTTTTCAGTCAGGCCAGCCGCGCTGATGCGTCTCTCCTGCGCGGCTTCTTTAACGCGGTGGCCGCAGGTTTCAGCCGCCGTGAATGATAATAATGTAGCCCACCAGCATCAGGCCGGAAATGCCTCCCAGCGCAAGCAGAGCAAAGAGGCCGATAATACCGATTTTGCGAAGAGTCATCAGGTTATCCTTTTGTTAATTGCCCCGAATTATAAAGCCTTCCCTCTGTGAAACAAGGTCGACGCGTTTCTCTCGTTTCAATGCGCCTCATTACCGGAATAACAGCAACAGACCGAAAAACATCAGAATGACCCCGGCTCCGCGCTCAATCGGGTTGATCCAGCGCGTTAAACGCAGTTGAACCCACGGACGCGCGATCAGCGCGGCGATCAACAGGTCCCACACCAGAACGACGGAGAACATCCAGCTACCGCAGACGAGTTGCTGTATCGGCGTCACGTTTTGCCCAAGAATACTGGTCATCAGGCTGATGTAGAACAGCATGTTTTTGGGATTCAACAGCGCCGAACCGAGCCCCAGCAGGAGTTGTTGACGCAGTGTCGGGCACTGGGCGGACTGTTGTTCCGCCTGTAACGATAGCGCTGAACGACTTTTCACTAACTGATAGCCAATCCAGATCAGATAAGCCGCCCCGCCTGATTTGATGACGGTAAACAGCGTGGGCGAGTGCTGAATGCCGGCCCAGCCCAGCGCCGCCAGCAGGATGTAAATGCCGTTGCCCAGTGCGATGCCCAGACAAATTCCCGCGCTGCCGCGTAGCCGGTAGCGAATGGCATAGGCTGTTAGCAGAAAGAAGTCCGGGCCTGGACTCAGTAGCGCCACAAAATGCGCCAGCGCGAGAGCAGGAAAATGGGCGGGAAAGAGTGCGTCGGTGGAAAAAAGGGAACTGGTGAGCGGGGGGATGATCGACATCGTATTTCTGGCCTCGATAAATAATCGAGGCCAGTCTAGACAAGGCGTTCTGCTATTTATTGTCAAATATTGATCGCGCGTACTGACCCGGCGTCGCGGCAGTGTATTGCACAAAGGTTTTGTGGAAATGGCTTTGATCGCAGAAGCCGCTCTGATAGCTGGCATCAACCAGCGGCGTGCCTTGCTTCAGTAGCGATTTGGCATACTCAATGCGGGCATTATTAAGGAATGCCATCGGTGTTATACCGGTATCGCGACGAAACTGGCGCACAAGGGTTTCACGTCGCAGGTTGAGCTCCTCTGCCAGCGTTTCCAGCGAGGGCGCCGCCTGTAAATTGTTCAGCAGGCGTTCACGTATGTGGCGAGTGGTGGTTTGCGACGCATGAGGCGGCAATGCGGGTAAACGGGTTGGCGCCGGCAGGCAGTATTGTCGCCAAATAGGGAGCAGCATCGCGTTGAGCTGACGATCCGCCGAGGCGATGTCTCCCCGATGCAGCAAGGCAATGACATGTTGATAATGCGTGAATCGTGCGGGATCGCGTAAGACGACGCAGTTGCAATACAGAGTATCGACCTGATAACCACAATGCGCGGCGATCTGATCGCGGCACCATTCGGCATCCAGATAAAGCATATGATAACTGCGTGTTTTGCCGGGCAATGGATTACAGCTGTGCGGCTGTTGGGGATCGATAAAAATCAAATCGCCGGCCTGTAAGTGGTGAACATTGTTACGGTAATGGCATCGCGTCTCGCCTTGCACTATCGCCCCAATCGAGAATTGCGTATGGCTGTGTGTTTTGTAAGCAAGGCTGCTGTTGTGCGTGCTGCGGCTTTCAACATGCGGTAACCGCGGCGAAAACCAGTAGGATTGGTTAATGGCGTGGACCGAAGACATAGTATACCGCTCACGATAACGACAGAGGGTTTTTACCCTAATCGCTGGCGGGGAAATTGTCGAGGCCGGGATCCGCCATGATATCGGCTGACGTCGCCGGGCGTCTGTGGGACAATACGGTTCGGATTACACAGATACAGAGTAGGCATGACGCTGTCCCCCGCAATAAAATTGCAGATTGGTCAATGGTATAAGGCCCTGCAACAGCAAATTCCGGATTTTGTTTCCCGCGTCCCCCAGCGACAGATGATTGCCGAAGTGGCGAAAACGCTGGCGGGCGATTATCCACGCCATCTGGTGATTGAAGCGCCGACCGGCGTCGGGAAAACGCTGTCTTACCTGATTCCGGGCATTGCCGTGGGGCGTGCTGAAGAGAAAACGCTGGTGGTCAGTACGGCGAATGTCGCCTTACAGGATCAGATTTACAGCAAAGATCTACCGCTGTTGCAGCGGTTTATTCCGGAACTGAAATTTACCGCCGCATTTGGTCGTCGTCGTTATATTTGCCCGCGCAATCTGGCGATGTTGGCAACCGATCCCGATGCGCAGGGGGATTTGCCGCTCTTTCTGGATGATGAACTGATGTCCGCCAGCAAGGAGGAAAAGCGCACCTGTGTACGGCTTGAGAAAGCGCTGCAAGGCCACGTCTGGGACGGACTGCGCGACCATTATCAGGATTCGATTGACGATAGCCTGTGGCAGAAGCTGAGTACCGACAAAGCGAACTGTCTTGCGCACAACTGCCATTATTATCGTGAGTGCCCGTTCTTCATCGCACGGCGTGAGATCGAACAGGCCGATGTGGTCGTCACCAACCATGCTTTGGTGATGGCGGCGATGGAAAGCGAGTCGGTACTGCCTCCCCCCAAAAATCTCCTGCTGGTGCTTGATGAAGGGCACCACATTCCCGACGTTGCCCGCGATACGCTGGAGATGTCCGGTGATATTCATCCGGCTTATATGATGGCGCAGCTAGAACAGCTGGTGCAGCTCATCGGGCAATGTATGGCGCAGTTTGCCCCTAAATCACCGCCGCGACTGGCTAACAGCGAACGGTTAACCAGCCACTGTGAGGAGATCCGCGAGTGCGTGCTGTCTTTCTCGCAAATGTGCGGGCTGTTTCTTCCGCCTGACGGGCAGGAAACCGAGTACCGCTTTGCGATGGGCAAAATGCCGGATGAAATGCGTGAACTCTGCGTGCGGTTATTCAAATTAACCGACACGCTGCGGGCGCTGGCGGAGTATATGCTTAATGACCTGAGTGAGAAAACCGGGAAGCATGACGTGGTGCGCGTCTATCAGGCGCTGCTGAAAATGAGCCGCCAACAGGGCTACCTTGAGTCTATGAGTAAACTGTGGCGGCTGGCGGCAATGGAGAAGTCATCAAACGCGCCGGTGTCTAAATGGGTCACGCGGGAAATGCGTGATAACCAACCGCATCTTCACCTGCACTGTGCGGGGATCCGCGTCTGCGATCAGCTTGAAAGGCTGCTGTGGAGTAAGGTGTCGCACATCGTGGTCACCTCGGCAACGCTGCGCTCGCTGAACAGTTTTGCGCGCATACAGGAGCTTTCCGGTCTGGGCGAAGAGGAAGGGGATACATTCATCGCGCTGGATTCGCCGTTCAACCACCGCGAGCAGGGACGGCTGGTGATCCCCAACCTGCGTTATGAACCGCTGATGGAATCTGAGGCGCAGCATATTGCTGAAATGGCGCAGTTTTTCCGGGCGGAGTTAAAACAGGATAAGCATAAAGGCATGCTGATGCTGTTTGCCAGCCAGCGCGCCATGCAGCTTTTTCTGACCCAGGTCAGCGACTTACGCCTCATGCTGCTGGTTCAGGGAGATAAGCCGCGCTACAGACTGGTCGAGCTGCATCGCCAGCGGGTACGGGAAGGGCAGACGAGCGTACTGATGGGGTTACAATCTTTCGCAGAAGGACTGGATTTGAAAGGAGAACTGCTGTCTCAGGTGCATATCCATAAAATCGCGTTTCCGCCCATCGACAGCCCGGTGATTGTAACGGAGGGCGAATGGTTGAAAAGCCTCAAACGGCATCCGTTTATCGTACAAAGTTTGCCCAGCGCCTCGTTTAACCTCATTCAGCAGGTTGGACGTCTTATTCGCAGCCACGACTGTTTTGGTGAGATCGTCATTTACGATCGCCGCCTGCTGACTAAAGGCTATGGCGCACAACTGCTGGCGGCGCTTCCCGTGTTCCCGATTGAACAGCGGAATATGCCGAAATAAAAACGTCTATTCTCTAAATAATGGGGGTATTGCCGAAATGAAACCGCTAATTCTGGCGAAGGCAATATTGTCGTTCGCCGAATAAGAGGGTATTTAGTCCCTATTTAGCGCTATATTTTTTTATGCTTATTTGCTAAGTTTGCCTTCTGACGGATAAGGATGGCGTAAGGCCGTGTGGCGACGAAATTGTCGTCTGGTACGGTTTTATTAATCAGGGATAGGTGGTCTGTGCTAATTAAAACGGCTGACACATTTTCTTTCCTTTATCGAGGTAACCGCCTTTGTATGCGGGGGTTTTTCATTTCCCGAATGCAGAGGAAAAATAAAATCCTCAGACATGAGTAGTAGCAATCTAATTATTTTATTCAATGATGAAAAATAATTGGAAATCTTTTCTTAATAATTTCTTTATAAATTAAATTTTATTTATAGACGTTTTTATATAAATAGTGAACTGATTTCATCTACGCAGCAAACGGTCGGCATACAATATTTGCCGTGTAAGGCAATATATGGCATGTGGGATTTAGGATTCTGATCATCCCGATCAGACTTATGGAGAAGAAAATATGGCTTTACGAGATGAAGATAGCGCAGTATCCGCATTGAATGCGGCAGGTACTGGGTATAGCGACGTGTACGATCTGGTTCATTACCACACGCGTGGCGATCAGACGATCAATGGCAAACCGTCGTACACCAGCGATCAGGCAGGCGAACAGATTGTGCGCGACGGCCTGACCTGGAACGGCACAGGCGTATTTGGTAAATCCGTTAATGTGACCTATTCGTTCTTACAGAATGTCACTTCCATCCCTTCTGGCGATCAGGGCTTTGTTAAATTTAACGCCGCTCAGATTGAACAAGCCAAACTGGCTCTGCAATCATGGTCAGACGTAGCTAATATCACGTTTACCGAGGTTAGCCCCGATCAGGACGCCACCATCACCTTTGGTAACTATACGCGTAATTCAAGAGGCCAACTGGATAACGAAACGCAGGCCTATGCCTATATGCCGGGCGAGCATCCCGTGGCCGGCAGCGCCTGGTTCAATTACAACGTGGATAACATTCGCAGCCCGGACACCATGGAGTATGGTCGTCAGACGCTGACGCATGAGATCGGCCATACACTCGGTCTGAACCACCCCGGCGATTACAATGCAGGTCAAGGCAACCCAAGCTACCAGAACGCCGTCTATGCGGAAGATACGTACCAGTTCAGCCTGATGAGCTACTGGAGTGAACAACACACCGGGGCCGATTTCCAGGGGCACTATTCGGCAGGCCCGATGATCGATGACATCTCGGCGATCCAGCGTCTTTACGGTGCCAATATGACCACCCGTACCGGTGATTCGGTCTACGGTTTCAACTCCAACACCGATCGTGATTTCTATTCAGCGAATAGCAACAGCGATAAGCTGATCTTCTCCGCGTGGGATGCGGGTGGTAATGATACGTTTGATTTTTCTGGTTACAGAGACGATCAGCGCATCAACCTCAATGAAGGCGGGTTCTCCGATGTGGGTGGCCTGAAAGGTAACGTTTCCGTTGCTCACGGCGTCACGATCGAAAATGCCATCGGTGGTTCCGGCAACGATGTTATCGTCGGGAACGACGTGGATAATATATTGCAGGGCGGTGCCGGGAATGACGTTATTTTTGGCGGCAGCGGCGCGGATACGCTGACGGGCGGCGCCGGAAAGGATATTTTCGTCTACGCCTTTGCCAGCGACTCTTCCGCGACGTCGGGCTATGATGTGATTACGGATTTCCAACGGGGCATCGATAAGATCGACCTGTCGGCGTTGAATCAAAACGGGGATTTCCGTTTTGTCGACGATGCGTTCACCGGGCGTGGTAACGAGGCTATCCTGAACTGGGATGCCGGTACGAATACCAGCAACCTGTGGCTGCACATGGAAGGCCAGACAACGCCGGACTTCTTTGTGCAAATCGTTGGTCAGCCAGTGGTAGCAACCGATTTTATTGTGTGATGTATCAAGGACGGGGGAACCCGTCCTTTTCTTATTTTGGTCTGGGGCCTCTATGAAAAAGTTAATCATCGCGGCGCTGTTAAGTGCGATAAGCGGAGGATGTATGGCAAGTAGTCTGAAGTTGCCTTCGGCAAGTGAGCTAAGCGGCGTATGGCAATTGCGCGGCGGGGAACAGCAATGTGACGTTGTGCTGCGCGATATGCCGTTGGTGGATAATACCTGGCGTCTTGATGGCGACGCGCAGTGCTTGAAAACGCTGCTGCCGGATGTACCGGCCGGATGGCGACCGACGCCGGACGGTATCACGCTGACGCGTGAGCAGGGGCAGGCCGTGGCGTTTTTCAGCAAGGGAAAAGAGGGCTATACGTTGATATTGCCTGATGGCGATACGCGAACTCTGCACAAACAGCCCTGACAGGAGAGACAAACGCAGTGAGTCAACTATCAGATAAGGAACGTTCATTGTTGAGTATACTGCGTCCTTTCCGGCGCAGCTTCTGGAGCATCGGTATTTTCAGCGCCATCGTTAATCTGCTGATGTTGTCGCCTTCTCTCTATATGCTCCAGGTCTACGATCGCGTGCTGGCTTCGGGCAATGGCACAACGCTGTTAATGCTGACCTTGCTGATCGCCGGGTTAGGGGTATTTATGGCGGCGCTGGAATGGGTAAGGAGCCTGATCGTCGTCAGGTTGGGAACCCGGATCGATCTGCAACTCAATCAACAGGTCTTTAATGCCGCGTTTGAGCGCAATCTGGAAGCGGGTGAAGCCAAGGCTGGTCAGGCATTGAACGACCTCACGCTACTACGGCAGTTTATTACGGGCAATGCGTTGTTTGCCTTTTTCGATATTCCCTGGTTCCCGTGTTTTCTGCTGGTGCTGTTTATGATCCACCCGACGCTCGGTCTGCTGGCTTTAGGGGGAACAGGAGTATTGGTATCGCTGGCGTGGCTCAATCAATTTCTCACCACGTCGGCGTTGGAAAAAGCCAGTGACGAGGCGCGACAGGCGACCCACCTTGCCGATACGCAATTACGTAATGCAGAAGTCATTGAATCGATGGGGATGTTGCCCTATTTGCGCCAACGCTGGCTGAAGCAGCACTACCGTTTTATTACTCAGCAAAACCTTGCCAGCGAGCGGGCTGCGGTCGTCGGCGCCGCCTCAAAGCATTCGCGGATTTTTCTGCAATCCTTGATGCTGGGCGTGGGGGCGATGTTAGCGATAAAGAATGAGATTACGCCGGGAATGATGATTGCGGGATCTATCCTTGTCGGACGCGTCCTGAGCCCCATCGATCAGCTTATCGGCATCTGGAAGCCACTGAGCAGCGCACGGCAAGCCTGGCAGCGCCTTAACCGTATTATGGCGGCCTATCCGCCGAGAGCGGATAGCATGGCGTTGCCCCCGCCAGTTGGTCAGCTTAGCGTTGAAGGCGTGTCATTGCTGACGCCGCAGAGAAGCGCCAGACTACAGGATATCCACTTCTCGCTTCAGGCGGGGGAAACGTTGGCTATTCTCGGGGCGTCGGGTTCCGGTAAGTCAACGCTGGCGCGCCTGCTGGTCGCGACGCAAGCGCCGACGCGCGGTAAAGTCCGGCTGGATGGCGCCGATCTCAGTCAGGCGGATAAGACCGCGTTTGGCCCGGCAATGGGCTATCTGCCGCAAGATGTACAGCTGTTTAAAGGCACGCTGGCTGAAAATATCGCCCGGTTCGGTGAGCACGATGCGGAAAAGATTGTCGCGGCAGCGAAGCTGGCAGGTGTGCATGAAATGATCCTGAATCAGCCTCAGGGGTACGACACGCCGCTGGGGGAGGATGGCAATGGGTTATCTGGCGGCCAGCGCCAGCGTATCGCGCTGGCGCGCGCGGTCTATGGCGGCCCTCGCTTACTGGTTCTTGATGAACCTAACGCCAGTCTTGATAGCGAAGGGGAAGTCGCGCTGGCTCAGGCGATTTCACAGCTTCAGCAACGTGGGGCAACCGTCGTGCTGATTACCCATCGCCCGGCGTTGACGACGCTGGCGCATAAGATTCTGGTACTTAACCAGGGGAGGCAACAGCGTTTCGGGCCTGCGCGCGATATTCTGAGCGAGTTACAGTCTCGCCGTGCCGCCAACCAACCACAAATGGCGCCTTTTGTCGCTGCCCGGCAGTAGCAGGAAACACGGTAAACAGGGAACGTTATGTCCGCACTTGAATTGAGCGAAGAGAATAGGGACCAGATAGCGCAGCGCGATGAGCAGCGCGCCGTGCGTCTGGGATGGTGGCTGGTGCTGGCCGGTTTTGGCGGGTTTCTTCTTTGGGCGCTGTTTGCTCCGCTGGATAAGGGAGTAATGGTAAAGGGCAGCGTCGTGA
The DNA here is from genome assembly GCF_004342665.1 of Samsonia erythrinae. Lineage (GTDB taxonomy): Bacteria > Pseudomonadota > Gammaproteobacteria > Enterobacterales > Enterobacteriaceae > Samsonia > Samsonia erythrinae. Next base: position 915,169 of record NZ_SMBY01000001.1, read on the forward strand.
TCTCCGGTAACCGCAAGGTGGTACAGCATAATCAGGGCGGTATCATCGATCGGATTAGGGTGAAAGATGGCGATAGGATCGAAGCCGGGCAGGTTCTGTTCACGCTGAACGCGGTGGATGCGCGTTCGGCGAGTGAGGGGTTGGACGGTCAGTATGTGCAACTGGTGGCGAGGGAAAGCCGGTTGCTCGCCGAGCAGCGCCGCCTGAATGATATCGTGATGACGCCCCAACTGGGACAGATAGCGGCAAGGCCGGCGGTGGGCGTGATTACGGCGTTACAGCGCGACTTACTGCGCAGCCGTCAGCAGTCGCTTAAGCTGGAAGCGGAAGGGATACGCACCAGTATCGCGGGGATGGAAGCGTCGCTTAGCGCGCAGCAGCAGGTGATGGCCAGTAAGCAGAATCAGCGTGATACGTTGGAACAACAGCTGCAAGGGCTGCGTTCACTCGCGGCGGAAAATTATGTGCCGCGCAACAAAATGCTGGAGAGCGAGCGTCTGCTGGCGCAGCTCAAAGGGGATATCGCGCAACTAACGGGGGAGATGAACCGGACGCGTCGCGATATTGAACAGCAGACGTTATTGATCGCACAGCGCCAGCAGGAGTATGACAAAGAGGTGAACAGCGAACTGGCGGAGGTTCAGGCGCTGTTGAACGACGTTGCCAGCCAGAAGGAAAAAGCGGATTTCAATCTGGCGAATATACAGTTACGGGCGCCCGTTTCCGGTACGGTCGTCGGACTAAAAGTGTTTACCGAAGGGGGCGTGGTTTCGCCCGGACAAACGCTTCTGGAGATCGTACCAGACGATCAGCCTTTACTGGTGGATGCGCGTCTGCCTGTTGAACTGGTGGATAAAGTCTGGTCGGGGCTCCCCGTCGAGCTTCAATTTGTCGCGTTTAACCAAAGCACGACGCCGCGCGTAGCGGGAACCGTCGAGCTGCTTTCTGCCGACCGCCTGCTGGATGAACGAGACGGCTCACCCTATTACAGCCTGCGCATACAGGTGGATGAGGCAGGGAAACGTGCATTGCAGGGACTGGCGATTAAACCGGGTATGCCAGTGCAAGGCTTTATTCGTACCGGAGAACGTTCGTTCGTCAATTATTTATTTAAGCCTTTAATGGATCGCCTGCATCTGGCATTAACGGAAGAGTAATCATGCAAAGGATCGCGATAATTGTGCTGGCCGGGCTATTTTCTTCCGGCGTCAGCGCGTTAGGACTACTTGATGCCTGGGAATTGGCGCTGCGTAATGATGCTCAGTTCCGTGCTGCGGGGTATGCGCGTGAGGCTGGTCAGGAAGAACCGGCGATCGGACGCGCCGGCTTACTACCGGCGCTCCAATATAGCTATGGCGCAAACCGCAGTCATTCCAAAGTCACCCAAACGGACAGTCTGGCGGATAGCACGCTAAAACGCGATTACAACAGCTACACCTCAACGCTGTCGCTACGTCAGCCGCTGCTGGATTATGCCGCCTGGGCGCGCTATCAGCAGGGGATGGCCCGTAAATTGATGGCCGATCAGCGTTTTCGCGAACGCAGTCAGGATCTCATGGTTCGGCTATACAAAGCGTGGAGCGACGCGCTACTGGCGCAGGAAAAACTGCAACTGCTGGATGCACAGCAGCGGGCCTATCAGGCACAACTGGCGCTAAATAAACGTCTGCTGTCGGCGGGGGAAGGCACGCTGACAGACATGCGGGAAACGGAAGCGCGTTTTATGCTGACCGAAGCGCAGCGCATCGAACAGCAGGATAATCTGGATGCCGCGTTAACCGAGCTGGAAAATATGATCGGTACGACGCTGGATATTAGGGCGCTGCACTCTCTGACGTTCACTCAATTGCCGTCTTCAGCGTCGGACCGGCGGACATTGGCGCAGTGGCGCGATCTTGCCATACAGCATAATGCTAATCTGGGGGCGCAGCGCGAGGAGTTGGCCGTTAGCCGCTATGAGATAGAGCGGAGTCGTGCGGGGCATCTGCCTACGCTGTCGCTGGTCGCGTCGTCGCGTAATAGCCGCTCGGAGAGCGAGTATAACTACAACCAGAAATACAATACGCAGAGCGTCGGCCTGCAACTGAATGTCCCGCTCTATTCTGGTGGCGGGGTGTCGGCATCCATGCGGCAGGCGGCGGCGGAATACCAGCAACATCAGGCGGAGCTGGACGATCAGACGCGGCAGACGCTGGCTGAATTGAAAAAGTACTATAACTTGTATAACAACGGCGTGGCGAAAATAAAGGCCTGGCAAATGACGGCAGCGTCCGCGCAAGAGGCGGTCAACGCCACACGACTGAGCGTGGCGGGCGGCGAACGTATTAATCTGGATATCCTGCTGGCCGAGCAGGATTGGTACAACGCTCGACGGGAACTGGCGGAAGCAAAATACAGCTGGTTGCAGGCGTGGCTGTTGCTGCGTTATACCGCGGGGACATTGAATGAGAAAGATATCCTGCAATTGGCGGCATGGTTCCAGCCGATCCCTGCGTGATACTTAAACCCCTTTAAAATCACCCGTTCTCGTTATTTTACATAATGGCCTCCATTCTTATCAGGAGGCATTATCGTGAAAAAAATCAAAAAACCGCGCCTGACCGGCTGGATTGTGACATCGGTCTTGCTGTTTGGCGTTATCGGGCTGTTTTCCCCCCAGCAGCTACCGGTCACTGTCTATAAACTCTCACTGATCTCTCTCGCCGCCGTATTAGGTTACTGGCTGGATCGGTCGCTCTTTCCCAAAGCGCGCCCTGGCCTGTTTCTCGAACAAGGCGATATTCCCGCCCGTCAAGGGCGTTTTCCGGTTCGGGAAGGGCACCACACGGTTTTTGCCGCCGCGATGTTACGCCGCGCGCTGATTGTCTCAGCCGTTTGCATCGGCGTGGCGATGGGGCTGTGATATGCGATACCTCCTCATCACGCTGTTTTTTAGCGCAATGGCCTGTGCCGATATGGTCCCTCGCGCCGCACAGGGCTACCGCAGCGAAGTGATCCGTAGCGCACGTTTAGACTGGGGGATGAATGCGCCGATTGCCGACTTTGCTGCACAGTTGCATCAGGAAAGCGGCTGGAATCCAAGGGCAATATCACCTGCTGGCGCACAAGGCCTCGCTCAGTTTATGCCGGCGACGTCCGACTGGTTCAGCGGTCTCGTTCCTGAACTTCGCGCTAATCAGCCGTTTAATCCTTCCTGGGCTATCCGCGCGTTGACGGGCTACGATCGCTGGCTGTGGACGCGCATCCGCGCCCGTAATGATTGTGAACGTATGGCCATGACGTTGTCGTCCTACAACGGCGGCCTCGGTTGGTTACAGCGCGATAAGCAACGCGCGAAGATCGCAGGGAAGGACAGGCTCCGCTGGTTCGATCATGTGGAAACCGTTAATGCGGGACGCAGTGCCGCCAACTGGCGTGAAAACCGACACTATCCTGAGCGTATTTTGTATCAGTTGGCGCCACGTTATCTGCATTGGGGGAGGGCAAGCTGTGTGGAATAGCCTGACAACCTTTCTGTCACCGCGCGTGGCGATGGTTCTGCTCGCTATCGCGCTCATGTCCGCCGCCTATTTGACGGGGCGCAATCAAGGCTATCAGCTGGCGCTGGCGCAGGGTAACGCCGCATTGTCGCAACAGCAGGCGGCATTCCATTTACAGCAGCAGCAACAGGCCGAAATGCAAGCCCGGCGATTACGTGCGGCGGCGGACCAATATCAGCAGCAGGTCGTGCGCGGGAATCAACTTGAACAGCGCTATGTGGCTGTACGGCAAAAACTGGCGGCGGATAATGCTGCGTTGCAACGGAAAATTGACCATGTTACTCAACAGTATCTTGACGAAAAAGGGAAGGCTCAGCCTGTGCAGTGTGTGTTTACTCGTGGCTTCGTGCAGCACTACAACGCCGCCTTCGGTTTGTCCTCCCCCGCAAAGATTACCGCCACTGCCCGCCGCGCTGGCTCAGAGACCGGTAGCGGCGCAACCACTGACGCCGAATTACGGCTTTCAGGCGTCACCCAACGCGATATTCTCGCCAACATCAGCGACAACGGAGAACGCTATCAGGCGCTAAGTGCGCAGGTTAATGCGCTGCTCGACTATATTGAGGCGCTACAACAGGCAGGAGAAATAACACGTGAAGATTGAAGTGGAGTTCTGGTCGCTGGTCGGTCTGCTGTTGTCGTTCATGAGTTTCCTGTTTGCCGCGGGGCGTATTCTGCTGACTCAAATTGAAAAACGTCTGAACGAACGCTTTGCCGCATTGGAGGGAGCACGACAAAAGAGCGAGCAAGGGTGGACGCGGCTGGAGCGCGAATTTCTGGAGTTTCGTGCTGATTTACCGCTGATTTACGTGCGGCGTGAAGATTATATTCGCGGCCAGACGGTGATAGAAGCCAAGCTGGACGCGCTTTATAACAAGCTGGAACTGGTGCAGCAGCGGCACTCAGGAGGCAACCATGGCTGACACGCAGCGTACCCGGCAGGAATCGATGCGTTGGCATTTGCTTATCGCCTTAAACAAAACTCGCCCCTATACCGCAAATGAACGGTTTCTGTTGGCGCTGATGCAGAGGCTTTATACCGACGCATCAGTGCCGGAGTTGCGTCATGCGTTGGACTATCTTGCCGAGCGCAAAATGGCGGTGCTCACCAAAGAGGTGGGTGGGATATGGCTGGCTAATCTTACTCGTCTTGGTGTCGACGTCGTCGAATACGCGGTTGATTGCATAGCCGGCATTGCCCGACCGGAAAAATACTGGGAACGGTGATCCTGCACCGTTTTTTTTCCTCCTCTCTTTTCACTTCACCGGGTTTTTACGCCAGCGCCGCACGCTGGCTTTTTTTGTATGAATAATTTTATTTTTCATCGGGTTACTTGTTTTTCAGGACGCTGATACGCCCGTTTTTCTAAAGCAAATTAAAAGCCGTCGTTCGCGCCTGTCCGGATAATCGTCCCATCAACACCACGGGATGAACGGATGAATACCAAACCACTTATTGATGCAGTGATTGCTCACCTCCAGCAACGCTTACCCGCCCGCCGGATTGTGCCATATCCGGAACACCTGCAAACAACCGGAGGGGGGGCGCAGGGCGATGTGCTGGTCGGGTATCGCGGCTCCGAGTTTTCCGCACCGGAAGATGTGCATTCCCCGGTGCAGACACAGCGTCCGCAGTTAATGGTTGCCGTGTTGCTACCGGAGTTGGATGGAGAGGATGGCGTGCTGGCCACGCTCGATATTCTCCGTCAGACGCTGGGAGGATACCGGCTGCCTGACTGTCATCGCGGTATCCGGCTAATACGCGACCGCTACGTGGGCTACACCGAAGGGCGCTGGCATTACGCCATCGACTGCACCACCGAGACCCTTTTTATTGAAGACCGGGAGCTAACGGATGGTCCGCTGCTTACCACGGTTAATTATGAGGAGAAAGACGCATGAAATACCGCTATACCGGCCCTGCCAGCGGCGTCACGCTGGCCGATGGTCAGGAAATTCTGCTTTGGCCCGCTCAGGTGACTGAACTGCCGGCAGATCATGAATATGTGAAAACGCTGATCGCACTGGGCTATTTGCAGCCCGTCGCGGGTCAGAATCAGGCTGATAACGCAACGGAGGTGACCCTTGGCCGCTAATTATTTACATGGTGTCGAAACGGTTGAAGTCGAAACCGGCGCCCGTCCGGTGAAGACGGTGAAATCTGCGGTGATCGGGCTGATTGGTACGGCGCCGCAGGGTGCGGTTAATGAGGTTACGCTGTGTCTGTCTGAAAAAGACGCGGCGCAGTTTGGTAGCCAATTCGGCGGCTATACCATCCCGCAGGCGCTGGAGGCGATTTACGATCATGGCGCAGGGACGGTTCTGGTGATCAACGTACTGGATCCGGCTCTGCATAAATCCTCTGTGAGCGCAGAAAACGTCACGTTTGATAAAGCGACCGGGACGGCGCAGCTGGCGAATCGCGTCATCGCTAATCTGGTACTGACGGCAAAAGAAGGCGGTGAGCCGTTCATCGAAGGTCAGGATTACACGCTGGATGCGCAAACCGGTAAGCTGGAAAACTTGGGTAAAAATATTGACGCTGCCGCCGTGGTCAGCGCGTCCTATGACTTTGCTGATGTCACGAAAGTGACTGCCGCCGACATCATCGGCAGCATCAACGCCGCGGGCAAACGCACTGGTATGAAGCTGTTGAACGATACCTACAACCTGTTCGGATTCTTCGCCAAGATTCTGATTTCGCCGGTGTTCTGTACGCAAAACAGCGTAACGACCGAGCTGATTTCTCTGGCGGATAAACTGGGCGCGATGGCCTACATCGATGCGCCAATCGGTACCACTTTTGCACAGGCGCTGAGCGGCCGTGGTCCGGAAGGCACGATCAACTTTAACACCAGCTCTGAACGCGCTCGTCTGTGTTATCCGCACGTCAAAGTGTACGACGCACAAACCAACAGCGAACGTCTGGAACCGCTATCGGCGCGTGCCGCCGGTCTGCGCGCCAAAGTCGATCTGGAAAAAGGTTTCTGGTGGTCGTCGTCCAATCAGGAAATCAAAGGGATCACCGGCGTAGAGCGCCAGCTGTCCGCGATGATTGACGATCCGCAGAGTGAAGTGAATCTGCTGAACGAACAGGGCATCAGCACTATCTTCAACAGCTACGGTTCCGGTCTGCGTCTGTGGGGCAATCGCACCGCCGCCTGGCCAACCGTGACGCACATGAAGAACTTCGAAAATGTGCGCCGTACCGGCGATGTGATTAACGAATCGATCCGCTATTTCAGCCAGCAGTACATCGACATGCCGATCAATCAGGCGCTGATCGATGCGCTGGTGGAATCGGTCAACGCCTACGGTCGCAAGCTGATCGGTGACGGCGCGCTGCTGGGCTTCAAGTGCTGGTTTGATGCCGCGCGTAACGAGCAAACCGAGCTGGCGGCAGGGCACCTGTTGCTTAACTACAAATTCACTCCGCCGCCGCCGCTTGAGCGTCTGACCTTTGAGACGGAGATCACCTCGGAATACCTGGTAACGCTGGAGGGCACTCACTGATGGCCGGGAAAATTGAAGTAAACCGTATTACCAACGCCAACATCTACATCAATGGTACTAACCTGCTGGGGCGCGCGCAGGAAATCAAACTGCCGGATGTCGCCATGATTATGCAGGAGCACAAGGCATTGGGGATGGTCGGCAAAATCGAACTGCCTGCGGGCTTCGACAAGTTGGAAGGCGAGATCAAGTGGAATTCCTTCTACCGCGAGGCGATGCTGGCGGCGGCGAATCCGTACCAGTCGCTGGCGTTGCAGTGCCGATCCAGCGTGGAACGCTATGGCTCTCAAGGCCGTATCGAAGAAGTGCCATTGGTGACGTACATGACCATCATGTTCAAAAAGAACCCGTTGGGAACGTTCAAACAGCATGAAAACCCGGATTTCAGCAGCGCGTTCAACTGTACCTACATCAAGCAGGTAATGAACGGTGAAGATCTGCTGGAGTTGGATTACATGGCCAACATTTTCATGGTGGGCGGCGTGGATCAACTGAACAGCTATCGCGCGAATATCGGCGGTTAATTCAGCGTTTATTCATTAAAACGAGAAAGGGGCTTCGGCCCCTTTCTCATGCCCGTCATCCCCGTTTTCTAATTTGCTTTAAAATCATGCTGGCCTACCGCGCGCGATACTGCTCCCGTCATTTACTAAGGAGCTGTTATGCACACTGAAACTTATTCTCTGCAATTCCCCTATACCACCTCTGCCGGTCAGCGTGTGGAGTCTATTTCGCTCAAGCGCCTGAAAGTCAAAGACATCAAGGCCGTGAAAAAAATCAGCGATGATCCCAGCAACTGGGACGATGCCCTGCTGTCGCGTATGACGGGGCTGGTGCCGGAAGACATCGATGAGATGGACGCGCAGGACTACATGGCGCTGCAAAAACGATTTCAGCAACTTCTTGGGTTGGATAACGCAGCCGGCACTGCTGTGGAAAGCACAGGCTCTGCTGGCGAGGTGGTTTCGCTTTCAGCCGAGTGAGATTGATGCGCTGGAACTGGATGATTTTGAACGCTGGCTGGATGAGGCTGGCGAACAGATAAGACGTGAGAACGGTGAGGAAGACGAATGACTGACAGGATTAAGTAGGCCCTCTCCACCATAACCCGGCCAGCGACAGGACGCTGGCCGTTTTCACCCTGATCACCTGTCTTCTTCTCTCTTGTTTAGCGTCCGACCTTTCCTCGCTGTATCCCCGTTGTGATGGGAAATCAAACCGGAACGGCGCAAGCCGCCGTCTCCAATCCGCCCCATAAGGGGTTTTCTGAATGAGAGTGAACCGTGGATATGCTTTTAAACGGTGTCATGCTGGGCAGGGCGTTGGGCGCCGTGCTGGATGACACGAAAAAATCGCTATCGTCGCTTAGCGATAGCGTCAGACAAATGCAGGAGTGGCAGCGCCTGCTGAATCAGTCGTTGGAGCGTTTTGTCACCGTCAGTTCGCAGTTGACGTCCCGGTTGAACCGGTCGCTACGCGAATTAGAGATCAATCAGGAACGGTTGGCGCGTAGCCAGCCACGCCAGGAAACGCTGCTCAATCGTCGGGATGAACTCGCCGGTGATTTTCAGACCAAACGTGGGCAGTTCGGTTCTGTTATGAAACCGATCGTGGCGTCGGTCACGCGCTATGCGTCATTTGAGGCGCAATTGCGTGACATCAGTGTTACCAATGGGATTGCGAGTGAACAGGAAAAGCTGATGGGGCAGCGCCTGCGTCAATCTGCACAGTTGGTGAACCAAACGCCGGATGCGTTGCTCGGCAGCGCCGGACAACTGCTCGCGCGCGGCATGTCGCCGTATCAGGCGACGGATGCGGCGGCGGTGCTGGGGAAAACCTCAACGGCCTCCGGCGCGGCGCTGTCCGATCTTACCGCGCTGGCGAGTACGTTGGATAAGGTGTTTAACCAGAAAGGGGCGAAGGCACTGGAAGAATCCTTCTCCCGCATGCTGGCGGGAACCAGGCAGGGTTTTTCCATAGCGTCGATGGCGCAGTATGCGAACGCGCTGGCGCCGGGATTTGCCGCTATGGGAGCGACGGGGGATCAGGCGCTGAGCCAGTTGGTTTCCAGCCTGAGTGCCACGAAAGGCGCGGAGACGGAAGTGCACACGGCCGCTCGGCTGGAAAGCTTTATGAATGCCGTGGGGCGAACGGACATTGCCGATAGCTACAACAATGCTGGCGTGGATTATCACGCGTCGCTGAACAGCTATATGAAAGGCGGATATTCGCAGTATGACGCGGCGGTTCAGATCGGTAACCGGTTTATCGACAGCAAAGGCAGCCAATTCCGGCAGCAGTGGGACAGGGCCAGCAACGCAGGCAATGTGGACGCGCAGCAAAGTCTAATGCAGCGCTACGGCTTGCAGGCGGTGTTCCGTACGCCAGAGGCAGTGAACCATACGCTGTCGATGAAGCAAAACTGGGAACGCTATCAAGCGAATCAGCAACGGATGAACAGCCCGGCAGCCACGCAAACGCTGGGTCTGGACTTTGCCCGACAGAACGACACGCTGACCGCACGCTGGAAGCAAATGAGCCTATCCGTTCTGAATATCGCACTTAACGTGGGGGAAGCGCTGACGCCGGTGCTGCTTTCTCTGAGCGATATGCTCATCCCCATTCTGAACCAATTAGTGACCTGGACCGCGGCGAACCCGGAACTGGTTCGTGGGATCGTGGTGGCGGTTGCGGGTTTCTTTGGGCTAAGAATGGCAGTGAGCGGAGTGAGGCTGGGAATTACCGCGCTGCTTTTACCTTTGCAGAGCGTTTGGCGCGGCATTCTACAGATTCAGCGTGGCTGGCAGTTATTCAATGCGGGATTAAAAACGACGGGCGCGTTGCAAGGTATCGGGGCGACGTTGAATAGGCTGGTTGGCGGAGCCGCAACATTAGCGCGCATGCTTGGCGGTACATTGCGTAGCGGCCTCATGATAGCAGGCCGGGCGGTGGTGTTTCTGGGGCGTATGCTGCTGATGACGCCTATTGGCCGGATAATTACCGTAATTGTGGGCGTAGTGACGTTGATTTACCAATATTGGGAGCCGATTGTCACCTTTTTCAAGAGCCTGTGGTCACGCGTCAGTCAGGCGTTTAATGCGGGGGTAGCGGCGCTCAAAAATGCGGTATCCGGCGGTGTAATGGGGATTGCGGCTTTCCTGCGCGACTGGTCACCGTTCGGCGTGCTGTATTCCATCTTTGCTGATACCGTCAGCGAATTGGGCATTCAGCTTCCGGGGCGCTTCAGTGCACTTGGCGGCGCGATGATTGACGCGCTAGTCAATGGGCTAACGAATGCGTTTCCTGAGTTAAAAAACATTCTGCAAACGATCGACAAGTTTCTTCCCGATAGCGTTAAAGACTTTCTGGGCATCGGCTCGAAAACGGTTGCTACTGTCACTCGCGGGCAATCTGCGCCTGTCAGTGCCGTCACGCCGCCAACCCCGCAACAGCGGGTCGCAATGGCGCCATCCGTCGGACGAGCGAAGGGAAACGCCGGCAGCGAAAATCCTTCCGAACGTGTTCAGGTTGCCTTTTCTCCCACCATTTACCTCAACGGCCAGAAGGGCGCGCCTACGCCTGAAATGACCAGGACGCTGACGCTCAGCATGAATGAACTGGAAAATATGTTGAATAAGCTGCTCGCTCAGCGCGAGCGCAGGGGGTACGCCTGATGTTTGCAGTATTAGGAAATATTGAATTTAACGTGATCGCCTACTGGGATGGTTTTGATGCGTCATTCGGTGCCGATTATGCCGAGCATAGTCGTATCGAAGGCAAACCCGGTCTGCAATTCATCGGCGCGAAGCTGGACGAAATTCGTATTAGCCTGGCGTTTCACCAACAGTACTGCACGCCGGATGTGGAGCTGATGCGGTTGAATGAGGCGATGCGGGCGCATCAGGCGATGGCGCTGGTCTTCGGTAACGGCGATTATCGCGGTTGGTTTGTGATAACCGCACTCACCTCAACCAGCCAGCACACCGACGCGAAGGGGAACATATTGGCGATGAATGCCGAGCTGACGCTGCGGGAATACATTGGCGACCCGAAGGATCCGCTCAAGCCGCCCGCGATAAAAGCCCCGATGCCTAACGTCAGCGCCATCACCAAGGCGGTCGAGAAAATGAGTGACTTTGCGACCTCGCTACGCACGGCCGTCACGTATGCCAGGAAGGCGCAATCGGCCTTTAAAGCGGTGAAAACCACCGTGCAGTTGGTAAAACGGATGAAGAAAAATCCCGAAACCGCACTGTTGCAAATTCCCGGGTTGCTCACGCAAGTCGGAAATGTATTGACGCCGTTAAGTGAGGTGGAACCGGCGTTTAAAAAAACGGCGGAAACCATAACTGAGGCGGCGGCTCAGGCAGAGAAGATGATGCCTGAAATTACCGCGGTCAATAACGCAGCGAATGACACGCTGAAACAGGTCAGGAAAATTGCCGAGTTGTTGCAGGACGTCAATAGCAAAAACGTCATCGAGACGCTGGAAGCCATCAGTAAACATGTTGATGCCACTAGCGACACCTTTAAAAAGGCCGAACCTGCGTTGAGCAAGCTGACGGCGGAAATCGTGAAGAGGGTTAAAGATGCATATTGAACATGTCACCACGCAGAGTGAGCGATGGGATACCTTGTCCTATCGGTATTACGGCGATCCGCTTGGCTATCCACGAATTATTGCCGCTAACCCGCATGTCCCCATTGTGCCGCTGTTGCCATCGGGTCTGGTGGTGCGGATCCCGATTATTGAGCAAGCAGAGACCCGCAAGACGGAGGATACCCCACCATGGCTGCGTTAACGGAAGAACGGTTTTCTCCTGGGATATCTGACGTCCTGCAACCGACGTTCACGCTGTGGTATCAGCAAAAAGATATCACCAATGATATCGCGCCGTATGTCACCAGCGTGACCTATACCGACAGCATCAAGAATGAATCGGATGCGATTGAGGTCAGACTGGATGATACCGACGGCCGCTGGCTGGATAAGTGGTATCCCGGTACCGGCGATACCTTGTCGCTAAAGCTAGGCTATCGCGGTGAAACGCTGTTTAACTGCGGCACGTTCTCGATTGATGAGATTGAGGTCAGCGCGCCGCCCAGCGAAGTGACAATTCGCGGCGTGGCGACATCCGTTAATCGTGCGCTGAGAACCCAATCAAGTCGGGGATTTGAAGGGACAACGCTCGCCGCCATTGCGACGCGTATTGCGAAAAAGCATCAGTTGATACTGGTAGGAACGATTCAAAGTATCAGAATCGATCGCGTGACGCAGTATGCGGAAACCGATGTCGCATTTCTAAAGCGGCTCGCCAGCGAATATGGCTATGCCGTGAAAGTGGTCAGCGACCAACTGATCTTTTCCCATCTGGCGACGCTACGCGGTCAGGAGCCGGTTCGACAGGTTACACCGACGGATGTCACACGTTTTTCACTGCGCGACACCATCAGCCACGTCTACAAAAACGCCAAGACGAAATATCAGAAAGGGAGCGAAAAGAAACTGATGGTTTATAACGTCGACGGGCGTGTGGAAAACGCCATGAAGTCTGCCGGTGTGGCGACCAGTGCGGATACGTTGAAAGTGAACGCGCGCGCGGCAGATGCCTCAGGGGCAAAAATAAAGACGGCTGCCGCGCTGGATGCGCACAACGAAAAACAGCAAACGGGATCGATGACATTGATGGGTAGCCCGCAACTGGCGGCGGGAAATAAAATTGAGCTGGTGGCGTTCGGTCAGCTTTCGGGGCACTGGCTGATCGATTCGGCTCGCCATGTTCTGGAACGTGGCCGTGGTTACACCACAGAGATTGGACTGACTCGCGGGCCGATTACGGCGGGCAAGCGAAATCCGGACGGCGGAAAAACGCTGGTGACATACCACCCGGATGGCAGTTCGACAACGCGGAAAGTCAATAACCATAAGGAGAGGACATCATGAGTTTATCTCGCCGAATTGGCACCATCAGCGCGGTGGATGAAAAACTTGTCATGGTCCGCGTGCGTCTACCGGAGTGCGACAACCTGCGCACTGCCTGGCTGCCGGTATTACAGCGCAATACGCAGAATAATCGGGATTATTGGTTGCCGGATATTGGCGAACAGGTCGAGGTCTTGCTGGACGGCAACGGTGAAGACGGTCTGGTATTGGGCGCGATTTATTCCGCGACGGATGTGCCAGCCTTGGCGGATAAAAACAAAAGGGCGGTGACGTTCGCTGATGGCGCACAGATTGAATACGATCGCCGAACGCATACGTTAACGATCAACGGCGGCGTGCAGCACATCGCGATTAGCGGCGGTATCGACGTGGTGGTTAATGCTGAACGTGTCACTCTCGATGCGCCAGAAACGACGGTGACTGGCAAGCTCGTGGTACAGGGTGCGTTATCCTACGAGAATGGGATGTCCGGTTCCGGCGGCGTCAGCTTCAGCGGCGATGTCACCGTCTCCGGCAACGTCAGCGCCAGCGGCAGCGTCATGGACGCCGGCGGCAACTCCAATCATCACTCGCACTAACGTTTTTCTAAACCGCTTTAATATTTCTTCCTCTCACCGGGGGCGACAATAGCCCCCTATGAAAACTCAATCTGTTTTTTGGCAACCGGCGCTGCAACGTCCCGGCGACATCGTCGAAGGAACGGCAGATATCCGGCAGGCGATTCACATCATCCTGCGGACTCCCTGCGGCAGTGACCCACATCGGCCTGACTTTGGTAGCCGTCTACATCTGTATCTCGATTATCCGATCGATCGTGCGATCCCGCATGTCGTCAGAGAATCGGTAGAGGCGATCAAACGATGGGAACCTCGCTGCCAGCTATTGGCGGTTAAACCTTCTGTGAATGGGGATCACCTGACACTGCTTGTTAGCTGGAAAACTGCTAACGGCGCGACACAGACCACGGAGTTGTTATGGCGCTGACAGAACCCGATTTTATTGAACGCGATGCGGCGAAGATCACCGCTGAAATGATCGCGAAATATGAAGCTGACTCAGGGAAAACACTCTATCCGGCGCAGGCGGAACGCCTGCTGATTAACCTTTTTGCCTACCGGGAAACCTTATTGCGTAGCGCGGTTCAGGAAGCCGCCAAGCAGAACCTGGTCGCGTTTGCTCGTGCACCGATGCTGGATTATCTGGCTGAACTGGTTGGCGTCTACCGTTTGGCGGCGCAACCGGCGCGGGCAGAGCTCCGTTTCACCGCCGAAACGCCCTTACTCAGCGATCTGCTGATCCCGGCGGGTACGCGCGTCAGCGCCTCTGATAGCGTAATTTTCGCGACAGACAACGACGCGTTACTGCGAGCGAACGGCAGCGGCGTCACGGTGGTGGCGACCTGCACCGAGACTGGTGACGTCGGCAATGACTGGTTGCCCGCCCAAATCAGTACGCTACTGGATGATATTGGTGATAGCGATTTAAGCGTCACGAATATCACTAAGAGCAGCGGCGGTTCCGCCGAAGAAGATGACGATCGCCTGCGTGAACGTATTCAACTGGCGCCGGAATCGTTTAGTACGGCGGGCTCGAAGCTGGCGTATCGCTTCCACGCGATGCGTGCACATCAAAATATTGTCGACGTCGCGGTGCTGTCGCCCGAACCGGGCGAGGTGGTGCTTTATCCGTTGCTCAGTACCGGCCTGCCGGACAATAGCCTGCTTTCGCTGGTGGAAAGTTTTTGCTCCGACGAACAGGTGCGTCCACTGACCGATTTTGTCTCCGCCAAATCCCCCACTCAGGTGGATTACGCTATTAACGCCAAACTGACGCTGTTTAACGGTGAACAGGCTGGCGTCGTTCAGGCTGCGGCGGAGAAAGCGGTACAGGCCTGGGTTGAGACCCGTACTGCAACGTTGGGACGGGACATTGTCCCAAGCCAGATTATCGCCGCGCTCTCCATCCCCGGGGTGTATCAGGTGGAGCTCGTTTCTCCAACATTGATGGTACTTGATGACAGCGAATGGGCGAACTGCACGGGTATCAGTATCGGCGTCGTCGGGGTGTCGAATGGTTGATTCATTGCAATTGCTGCCGCCACCGCTGGCTGCCGATGCCCGTTTTCGTTCGTTGGCGAGGTTGGCCGATCGATTTGATGACATCGATCTGAATGCTTTGTTGGTTTATCTGGTCGACATCGCGGATGAAAGTGCTTTGCCCTGGCTGGCCGAACAGTTCTCGTTATTTGGTGACGGCTGGGAACTGGCGGAGTCGGATGATTCCAAACGTGCCTTGATCAAAGCCGCCATTGACCTGCATCGCAGCAAAGGTACGCCCTGGAGCATTAAAGAGATCATCCGCCGTCTTGGCTTCGGCGACAGTACGTTGATCGAAAATATTGGTCGTCTGAGCTACGACGGTGAAACCACCTACAACAGCCTTTATGTACACGGCGACAAAGCGGCGTGGGCGGTTTATCGCGTCCTGCTAAAACAACCGATTACCAACGATCAGGCCAGAATGTTGCGCAATGCCATTGGGGCGTTTGCTCCGGCGAGGTGTCACCTGGCCAGCATCGAATATTGGGAAGTGCCTATCCGCTACAACCGGACGGCAATATACGACAGTAACTACAATCACGGGAGCGCTTGAACATGGCGAATTTGTCAGAGAACCCACAGTGGGTTGACGGCATTTATCAAATCGAAACGTCGGATCCGGTCGTGGGTGGACCCGACGGCATTTCAAATCGGCAGGCTAAAGAACTGGCCAGTCGCACCAGTTATTTGAAGAAAGAGCAGGAAAAAACAGGCAGCGATCTGGCGGCTCACGCCGCCGCCGCCGATCCGCATACGCAATACGCGCCGAAGGCGAATCCAATCTTCACCGGCACGCCGAAAGCGCCAACGCCAGCAACCGACAGCAATAGCCAGCAGGTGGCGACAACGGCGTTTGTGAAATCTGTTGCGGCAGCGTTAGTGAATGGCGCGCCCGCGGCATTGGATACGTTACAGGAACTGGCGAAAGCGATTGGCAACGATCCAAATTTTTCGACAACCGTATTAGCAGAGTTAGCGAAAAAGCTCCCGCTGTCTGGCGGAACGATGAACGGAACGCTGGTTTCCTCAATAGCTGACGCATTGCGCATGGTGAATGGTGGCTACGGTGTCACCCTGCGTAATGATGGTAGTGATTTTTACTTATTGCTGACCGATAAAGATGATCCGTTAGGTAAATGGAACAGTTTGCGCCCGTTCAGGATTAATCTGGCTACGGGTGATGTCGCGCTGGGGCATAAAGTTGATGCCAACACGCTGCTGGAAAAAGGCCAGCGCGTTTATAGTCCCAATAATAAGCCGACTGCCGCGGATATCGGTGCTTTGCCTGCAAATGGAACAGCGGCATCGGCGACCAAACTGTCAATGGCCAGGAAAATTGCTGGTGTGGCATTTGACGGCACTGCGGACATTGTGCTCACACCAGCTAATGTGGGGGCGCTACCTGCCGCAGGCACGGCGGCGGCGGCGACTAAACTGGCTGTTGCGAGGAAAATTGCAGGCGTGGCGTTTGATGGTACGGCGGATATAGATATTAACTCTCAGGGTGTTTTCGCTACCTCTTTATCTATTGGCAATGCCGTGGATTTGAATACCTATACTTCCCCAGGGTTATACCATCAGGCGCAAAATGTGCAGGCCGCTTCAGGAAAAAACTACCCAGAAGCGCAAGCGGGGTCTCTTGAAGTACTGAAACATGCTGGTATTACGCAGATTTACCGTATCTACAATAATTCCCGTTGTTACAAACGGACCCAATATTCGGGGGCGTGGTCTGCATGGGTGCTGAATTACGATACGGCAAATAAGCCTACAGCGGCGGATGTTGGTGCTTTACCTGCAGGCGGGACGGCAGCAGCCGCAACCAAACTGGCGACAGCTCGAACCATTAACGGCGTGGCATTTGACGGCACAGCGAATATCGCTCTAACGCCGGCAAATATCGGGGCATTGCCAACTGCAGGAACGGCAGCGGCAGCGACTAAACTGGTGACAGCACGCAAGATCAATGGTGTTGCATTTGACGGGACAAAAGATATCACCCTTACTCCCGAAAACCTCGGTTTTAAAGAAATCATTGAAACGGGGACTGGTACTGGATATTACTGGCGAAAATATGCAGGTGGGGTAATTGAGATTTTTGCAAATGTTGATGTCATCATAGGTGTGACACAAGATGTTTTATTTCCTGTAAAAACGAAAGACGTGATCTTTATTGTTACTAATGACATTGGGGGATATGCAGGACCTAATGCGTATACAGTGCGCGTGAGTAATGTGACTAACGCCGGATTTTCCGTTTCCTGGGATCGTTTTAATGAACACGGCAGTGGTAATACAAAAAGGCTGTACTATCACATTATTGCCAATGTTGCATGAATTAGTGGCCCACTGGGCCACAATACACACTACGCCAATTTAATGACTCGCAAACGGTATTTTGCACTGTTTATAGCTGAGTTCCACGGGTTAACGTCCCATACCCCACCTCGACTAATTGCATTTGTGCCAGTTTTCACAATGATTGTTTTTTCATTTAAAAATCCGGCAGCGATGCCAAATGTCGAACCAGCATTAGTTCCCTCATAGATGCAGTTAGGTGCTACCCCCCATTCATTATCAACCTGCAGCTCAACCTGAATTACGCAACCCAATGTTTCGAATGGGCTGGCCACCTCTAACCGACTATTTACTGTAATTGTGGCAGGAGCGCTGGCAGAGCCATTTGGATAAATAACAGATTCTACAAAACCGAGGTTTTCAGGAGTGCTTACTCGTTCCTAATTTGAAAGAATCGCTGCTTTTGTGATGAATGGGAACTTGTTAAACATGGCGAAAATCGGTTACATGCGTGTATCAACAAATGACCAACGGAGTGATTTGCAGCGTGATGCGGCTTTGTTGAATAAATAAGATTCCGTGCGAACATCCCTGTAGCGGGTCGGATTATCAGGCAACACGCACGCTTTCTGGCATACCTGCCTTCGTCATTTTGTTCAGTGCACGTACCATGGCCAGAGCCTCTGCAACCTGACCATCGTAGTCACGTAGTGTCAGTGAACCTCCGAACAGCTGTTTTACCCGATACATGGCCGTTTCCGCTATAGCGCGACGGTGATATTCCGTTGTCCATTTCCACCGTGCATTGCTTCCGCTCAGCCGCTGATTAGCAACGGCACAGTTGCGGTCCGCATACTCACCGGGCCAGTAACTCGCTCCCTTTCGGGGAGGAATGAGGGCGCTGATTTTCTTACGGCGCAGTTCATCGTGACATAACCGGGTGTCGTAAGCGCCATCGGCGGCGACTGACCTGATTTTCCGGTGGGTCTGCCGGATTAACCCGGGGAAGGCCTCTGAGTCTGTAACGTTGTTAAGCGACAGGTCGGCACAGATGATTTCATGTGTTTTGCTGTCAACGGCCAGATGCAGCTTTCGCCAGATACGCCGGCGTTCTTTGCCGTGTTTTTTGACTTTCCATTCGCCTTCACCGAAGACCTTCAGCCCGGTGGAATCAATCACCAGATGCGTGATTCTACCCCGGGTGACGGTTTTAAAACTGACATTGACCGACTTTGCCCGCTTGCTGACGCAGGTGTAATCCGGACAGCGTAGCGGAACGCCCATCAGGGTAAAAATGGAATCAATGAAACCCTGTGCAGCCCGCAGGGTCAGCCGGAATACGCGTTTAATCACCAGAACGGTAGTGATGGCAAGGTCTGAATAGCGCTGAGGCCGTCCGCGTGATGCGGGCGTAGCTGACTCATACCAGGCCTTAATTGCTTCGTCATCCAGCCAGAAAGTCATGGAGCCACGGTTGATAAGCGCTTTGTTATAGGTGTGCCAGTTGGTGATTCTGAACTTCTGCTTTGCCACGGGACGACCTGTGTTGTCAGGGAATGCGTGATCTGATCCTTCAACTCAGCAAAAGTTCGATTTATTCAACAAAGCCGCGTGATGCACTAATTTGTGCAGAATGTGAACAGATTTTTGAAGATAAAATGAGCGGAACAAAAGCTCAGCGGCCAGGGCTAAAAAGAGCATTAAGGGTTCTAAAGGCAGGCGATACTCTTGTCGTATGGAAGCTTGATAGGTTGGGGCGTTCGATGCGTAATCTCGTCCTGCTGATTGATGAATTACGCCAGCGCAACGTGCATTTTAAAAGCCTAACGGACAGTATCGACACGAACACCCCAATGGGACGGTTCATGTTTCATATCATGTCTGCGCTAGCCGAGATGGAGAGGGAATTGATCGTTGAGCGTACATGTGCTGGGTTAGCGGCTGCACGTGCACAGGGGCGTGTTGGCGGCAGGCCTGCCGTTTTTACACAGGAAGATAAGGTGATGGTTAAACAACTATTGAACAATGGTTACAGCAGACAGCAGGTGGCCATTATTTATGATGTAGGGTTGTCCACGTTGTATAAGTATTTCCCGGCCAGCGATGTGTAATTTTGTGATTCTTTTACCGTATTCGTAACGGAGTCGGCTTTTATTTTTTCACAAAGGATGCGCCGCATTTATTGCGCGGCGCATTGTTAGAACGTTTCTGCCATCGGTTAAAGCTGGTGCAATAGCAATTTCTACTATTCCAGAATGACCAGAACCCCACCAAACATGTTATTTTCATTGCTAAGTGCTTTACTGTGTCGCCGACAATGAGAGGGCCGCATGGATTACACCAAAATTATCAAAGAAGTTGGGCGCGGGAAAAATCATGCGCGTGATGTCGATCGGGCTACGGCCTATGAACTGTATGGCGCAATGCTGCGCGGTGAGGTGCCGGATCTGGAGCTTGGTGGACTGTTAATCGCCTTTCGCATTAAAGGTGAGTCCGAGGCCGAGATGCTGGGTTTTTATCAGGCCATGGATGAGCATGTATTGCGCCTGAACGCGCCTGCGGGCTTTCCCATGCCCATTGTGGTTCCCAGTTATAATGGCGCACGCAGGCAGGCGAATCTGACGCCGCTTTTAGTGCTGCTGTTGTCCAAATTGGGTTTTCCGGTGGTGGTGCATGGCGTAAGCGAAGACCCGACCCGTGTGACCAGCGCGGAGATTTTACGTAGCCTTGGTGTGACGATTGCTGAGAACGCCGAACAGGCTCAGCAGGAGCTGAATAACGGTAGCCCGGTATTTATCCCTGTTTCCGTACTGTGTCCGGCCATCGAGCGTCAGCTACAGCTGCGCTGGCGTATGGGCGTGCGTAACAGTAGCCATACGCTGGCCAAAGTCGCAACGCCGTTTGGCGAAAGTGAAGCGCTGCGTATCGCCAGCGTGTCCCATCCTGAATATGTCGCCCGAGTGGGGACGTTTTTTCAGGATATCAACGGGCGAGCGCTCTTGATGCACGGTACGGAAGGGGAGGTGTATGCCAATCCACAGCGCTGCCCGGAGATTCACTTTATTCATCAGCAAAATACGCGAGTGCTGCAACTTCGGCAGGATGTCAGCGTCGCGCCCGATGCGTTGCCCATCGCGAAGGACGCTGCGACTACGGCGCGCTGGGTGGCGCAGTGCCTGACGGGGGAAATTGCCATACCGCAGGCGATTCGTCTGCAACTGGCGTGTTGTCTGGTCGCCGCTGGCGAAGCGGCGACAATGGAACAGGCTATCGCGACGATCAAAAAACGACTTGGCTGATCGATTGACCAACGCGGATTCGGACGCGGTTAGTCGCGTCGCTTTACGCAGTCACGCGGCTGCCATCGGGAAGAGAAGAAGGAAGATCATGCAACAGGTAGCGGACTATTTTAACGCATTGAATCGCGACTATCTGGCGGTTCATCAGGCAAAAGAAGAACTGTTTTGGCAACAGTATATGGGGACGGGAGACGCGGATGTCTCTGAACGCTTTTCCGCCGCAGAGCGTGATTACAAACGTTTTATTTCGCATCCGCAGCGTTTGGCTGAGTTAAGAACCCATCTTGCGACGCTGGAAAACAGCCCGCGTGATGAGCAGCAGCAGGCGCTGTTGCACGGCTTAAAAGGGTGGTATCGATTTTTCGACTGTAATGTGATTGAGGATCCCCGGGCGCAGGCGCTGATGGATGAGATTATTGCGGCGGAAAGCGTGTTATATGCCAAACGTCAGGCATACGAAATGACGCATTTAAACGCGAAAGGGGAGCGCGTCAGCGCTTCTCTTGGCGAACTGTTGACCAATCAGGCGACGAACGATACGGAAGCTTATCGTCAAAGTTCCCAGCAGGCGCTGCGCGATCTTGAACAGTGGCTGTTACAGAACGGTTTCCCTGAGTTGATTTCACTGCGTAATCGCTTTGCCCGCCAGATGGGTTACCGGAACTATTTTGACTACAAGGTCAACAAGACGGAGCGAATGACGCCAGAGCAGCTTTTTGCCATTCTCGATGCTTTCGAAGAACAGACCCGAGAGGCAAATGCCCGTAGCCTGAAAAAACTGGCGGATGAAAAAGGCGAAGATGCCCTGCAAGCGTGGAATATTCGCTATGCCAGCGCGGGAGATGTGACGCGTCAGCTCGATCCCTATTTTCCCTTCTCGGCATCGTTGGAACGCTGGGTCAACAGCTTTAAGCGTTTGCATATCGGGTTTAATGGGGCAGAAATGCAGCTTGATTTGCTGGTGCGTAAAGGCAAATACGAGAATGGCTTCATGCATGGCCCGGTGCCGCCGTTTGTGCAGGAAGGGAAATGGGTTCCGGCGCGCATTAATTTCACCAGTCTGGCAAAGCCGGATCAAATTGGCAGCGGTGCCAGCGGCATCAATACGTTATTCCATGAGGGCGGGCATGCCGCGCATTTTGCCAATATCCGGCAGAACGCCCCCTGTTTTTCACAGGAATACCCACCCACCTCAATGGCTTATGCGGAGACGCAATCCATGTTTTGCGATAGCCTGTTAGGTGACGCTGACTGGCTAAAACGTTATGCGAAGAATGCGCAGGGAGAGACGATCCCGGATGAATTGATTCAGGCGGATATCCGTACGCAGCAGCCGATGCGGGCCTTCAATGAGCGGCATATCCTGCTGGTGCCGTACTTTGAGTGGCAACTTTATTCGTGGGACGACGAAGCGCGTACCCCGGAAGCGATGACGAAACTGGCCCGCGATACCGAGCTGCGTATTTTGGGCATCAGCGGTAGCCCGCGTCCGACGCTGGCTATTCCTCATCTGCTGTCTATGGAGTCGGCGTGCTCTTATCAGGGATATCTGCTGGCGCTGATGGCGGTGGAGCAGACGCGGCACTATTTCCTGCAACGTGACGGCTATCTGACGGATAACCCGGCTATCGGCCCTGACTTGGCGCGGCACTATTGGCAGCCGGGGAATAGCGTGAGCCATGATGATACGCTGCGTAGCCTGACCGGCGAAGGATTCAATCCGGCTTATCTGGCGCGGGCCTGTAATCTGACGGTTGAAGAAGCCTGGCGACTGGCGCAAGAGAAGATGACGCAGGCCGCCCGACGTCCTCAGCCTGCCGCGGATTTCGACCTGTCCGCCCGTATTCGCGTGGTGGATGGATGTCGCATATTGGCCGATAACGAGCAGGGCGATGAGAAGATGTGTCGGGATTTCGCGGCGTTTATCGAGCGGACGTATCCACGTTCGTTAGCATAGCTTCCGCTAACATGGCGCGTCGTAAAAAGGGGGGCGGAAGCCCCCCGGATTGTTCAGGATACGTGTTGCAGGAATTCACGCAGACGGTCACTGGGCGGATTCGCGATCAGCGTTTCCGGGTCACCATCTTCTGCGATGCGGCCTTTATCAATAAAGATAAGGCGTGACGCCACCTTATGAGCAAAGCCCACTTCGTGGGTAACGATCACCATCGTCATACCTTCCTCAGCCAGATCTTTCATGACGGTCAGCACTTCATGACGCAGCTCCGGGTCAAGCGCGGACGTTGGCTCATCAAACAGCATCAGTTTGGGTTTAACCGCCAGCGCGCGGGCGATAGCCACTCGCTGCTGCTGACCGCCGGAAAGTTCGGAAGGATAGTGGTGGGCGCGCTCCGACAGTCCCACTTTCTCCAATAACGTCAACGCCAGTTTTTCGGCGTCCGCTTTGGCTGCGCCACGGACTCGAATGGGACCAAACGCGACGTTCTCCAGTGCGGTAAGGTGCGGGAACAGATAAAACTGTTGAAAGACCATCCCCGCTTCCTGACGGATTAAACGTTCGTCAACGCGAGGATCGTTGACTTTAAGCCCATCGACGATCAATTCCCCGCTGGTAATCTCTTCCAACTTATTGATGCAGCGTAGCAGCGTGGATTTCCCCGAGCCGGAAGGCCCGATGATCACCACGACTTCTCCCTGGCCGATTTTCAGATCGATATCGTGTAAGACTTTTGTCTTGCCAAAGTGTTTGGAAACGTTTTTAAATTCAATCATATAATCTTAAGTCTTCTTTCCAGACGACGCAGAATAAAGCTGAGGGCCAGCGTGATGCACAGATAAATCACGGCAACCGCGGTCCAGATTTCGAGTGCGCGGAAGTTGCCTGCGATAATTTCCTGACCAGAACGCGTCAGTTCTGCTACGCCGATAACGATAAACAGCGACGTATCTTTAATACTGATAATCCACTGGTTTCCCAGCGGCGGCAGCATACGGCGCAAGGCGAGCGGCGCGATGACATGGCGTAACGTCGCACGGCGAGACAGCCCAAGCGCCAGGCCTGCTTCGCGAAAGCCGTTATGGATAGACAGCACTGAACCACGCGTAATTTCCGCGATGTAGGCGCCGGAGTTAATCATGATGGTGACGACAGCGGCGGCAAAGGGGTCGATCCGGACGGAGGTGAAGATCATCGGCAAGGCGAAGTAAATAAACATCACCTGAACGACAATCGGGGTACCGCGGATAATTTCAATAAACACAAGGGCAATGCGGCTGGAAAGCCAGCCGCCGTAAGCGCGGGCAAACCCCGCAAGCACGCCAATGACCAGACCGCCTAGTAGGCCAAGAACCGAAATCAACAACGTCATTTTTGCCCCTTCCATCAGGAGGGGCAGAGAAGGCCATATGGCACTCCAGTCAAACTGCATGGAATATCTCCAGATTCAATCGGCAATTACTTCGGTTCTACACCAAACCACTTCTTGTAGATCTCAGCATAGGTACCGTTTTCACGCAGTGTTTTCAGCGCATCGTTCACTTTTTCGCGCAGCTCGTTGCTGCCCTTCGGGAACGCGATGCCGTATTGCTGGGCTTTAATGGAATCACCCACCGCTTTAAATTGGCCGTTGCCTGCGGTTTTGATGAAATAGAGAATATTTGGCGTGTCGTGCAGCACGGCGTCAGCACGGTTGGTGCCCAGTTCCATGTAGGCGTTGTCGATGTTGGGGAACTGACGCAGATCTTTGGTTTTGATATTGGCTTTCGCGTAATCGACGGAGCCGGTACCGCTCTTCACCGCAACCACTTTGCCCGCCAGATCCTGTTCGCCTTTGATCTCGTTGTTCTCAGCTTTTACCATCACCAGCAGGCCGCTGTCGTAGTAGCCGTCGGAGAAATCGATCGCTTTTTTACGTTCTTCGGTAATCGTAATCCCCGCCAGTGCCAGATCGACATTACGTGTTTGCAGCGCGGGGATGATGCCGCCGAAATCCATTGGCTTCAGGGTGTATTTCAGATTGAGTTGTTTCGCGATCGCATCCCAGAGGTCGATGTCAAAACCGACGTATTTATCGCCTTGTTTGAACTCAAAAGGGACGAAAGCGGTGTCTGTTGCAACAATCAGCGCTTTCTCAGCGGCAAAACTGGACACGCTTACCATTAGTGTCAATGCGGCCAAAGAGGCTTTAAGTCGTAATTTCATCAAATCCTTCCTATTTAGCAGTTGTGGGAGGCCATTTGTTTTACAGGCATTATCAAGCATAGTACGAAAGTAAAACCTGATTTTCGCTGGCTTCCGTTACGTACCCGGCCTGTCGCAAGGCGACCGTTTTTATTTTATGCCCGCTGCCAGCGGTGAAATATTCATCTCCAATTCACTCAGGTAAAGCGCCGCTATGATTAACTGATTCCGACTGGGGAAACAACCGTTGATTGGCGTTATCGCCAATTATTGCAGGTGAAAGCTAATTTTTTGAGCAGCGAAAGAGATAAAACCGACGGATTGCGTAGAGGACAGGCGTTTGAATCAGGAACGGAAGATGGGCAGGGAGAAAAGGCTGCCTGAGCAGCCTTAACGTAGGGATGGCAATGTGATTATTCGATGTTTGACTCAATGAACCATAGGAACTGATCCAGGTCGCGTGATGCGGCGGTCAGAATGTCTGCTGACGCCTCATCGTCTGTTTTGCCGATGGCTTCACGGACATGGTTGGCCACCGTTGCGTAACGATCGGCCAGCGCCTTCAGATGATCCTGAACGCTATGGATATTGGTCGGGTAGCTTTTCAGTGAGGTCTGTTTGCCCACAATCTGTACCGTACCCAGCGCGATGCCGCCCAATTGTACGACGCGTTCAGCGATAGTGTCCTGATGGTCAATAATAGCGGTGCGAAAGCCATCCAACATTTCATGAACGGCAATAAAATTTGCGCCACGCATGTTCCAATGCGCCTGTTTGGTAATTAATGACAGGTCAATGAAATCCACAACCAGTTGGTTTAATAAGGCAATTGTCGAGGTCTTTACGCTATCGTCCAAATCATTGCGAGTGTAAAGCAGTTCGGACGATGCTGGTTTGATGAGTTTAGCGGTAGACATAATGCTTATCCTCTCTTTAATTATTGATAATCTTGCTGTTCAACGTGACTAATTATAGCAGCGATAATACGTTAATATTGCAAAGAATCGCCTATTAAATGGATAGCTATAGCATAATAACTGTAGGGTTATTTGTTCCTGATATTCGTCTGTGACAATAACAACTTTGTTAAAAATACAGGATAAGTCAATGTGGTTTACATATTTTAACGCTCCCTGAAACATAACTTCATAAATTAACGGATCTCGTCATGAGTTTATGAAAATCGTTATTATTTTTATTTGGAAGAAGGTATGGGATGAGAAAAATTTTGCCGATGAACGTGAATATGATGCGTCGGTGGCGGGAGTAAGCCAGCGTCGGCTTGTTATCCGGCGGACGCTGGCTGCATGGCGTTATGTATTCTCTTTAATTGGCGTTTGCCGGTTTGATTGTCAATGTTGCGCCTATTGATGCGGTAATGATGAAAGTGAGCGCCATCCACTGTAGAAGCGACAGGTGTTCGCCGAGAAACAGTATACCGGATAAGGCCGCAATTGCGGGCTCCATACTCATCAGGGTGCTGAAGGTTCTGGCCGGCAGGCGTGTCAAAGCGATCATTTCAAGTGAGTAAGGCAGCGCGGTGGACAAGATGGCAACGGCGATGCCCAGTGGCAGAATCGTCGTGGAAAACAGCGTACTCTCTGCGTAATACACGCCAACAGGACAGAATACCAACGCAGCGATAAAGGTGCCGATGGCGACGGTTCCCGGGCCGTGATTCGCGCCGGCTTTTTGTCCAAAAAGAATATACAGTGCCCAGCAGGCCCCTGCGCCAATAGCACAGGCTGCGCCGGTCAAGTCAACATTACCGATACTGTGGCCGAGAGGTAACAGGAACCATAATCCGGCGACGGCCAGAAATACCCAGAGAAAATCAATGATACGGCGCGACGATAGCATTGCCACGGCGAGCGGGCCGGTGAATTCCAATGCGACGGCAATGCCGAGCGGTACTGTCCGCAAGGAGAGGTAAAACAAGAAATTCATGCCGCCCAGCGTAATGCCGTAAATCAGTAACGGCAGGCGATGGCTGCTAAAGCGCATACGCCATGGTTTGAAGACAGCGCAAAGAATAATCGTTCCAATACACAGGCGCAGTGCTGTTACGCCCGATGCCCCAATAAGTGGAAACAGGCTTTTTGCCAGCGCGGCTCCGCTTTGGATAGAAAGCATCGCGACAAAAATGAGTAATACCGGGATAAGGGACGATGAACGATGGGGAAATAAGGTCATTCTCTTGGCCTTGGTGCAAAAATGGGCATTAAGATTCCGTTGTTATTATATTCATATGTAAACAATTTGTCTGGTGAGAATAGACATTTATTGACCTTTATTTACGTATCCTCGCCTGGTTTATTTTTGTGCAATATTATTAGCGCACAAACTGAACGAAAAATTCGGAATTGTCTGTTTTATAACCCAGCGGTGAATTTATTTTTAATCTCGCTGTCACAATAAAAAATCGATAATAATTAGGGTGATAGCTTAATTTTGACAATGTTTGTTACATCTAAGTCCTAATTGAAAAATATTTACAGGGCAGCAAGTTTTGGACTT
The DNA here is from genome assembly GCF_004342665.1 of Samsonia erythrinae. Lineage (GTDB taxonomy): Bacteria > Pseudomonadota > Gammaproteobacteria > Enterobacterales > Enterobacteriaceae > Samsonia > Samsonia erythrinae. Next base: position 942,519 of record NZ_SMBY01000001.1, read on the forward strand.
CTTTGTTATATTTACTGCGTTAGTTAGTCTTTCATAAGATGAATTTGAGGCTGTAAATATGAAAAAAATCGCGTGTCTTTCAGTTCTGGCTTGTGTATTAGCCGTTGGCGCAGGTTCTGCATTTGCTGGTCAAAGTACGGTAAGTGCGGGCTATGCTCAAGGTGATGCTCAGGGCGTAAAAAATAAAGTTAAAGGTTTCAACCTGAAATATCGTTATGAGCAGGACAATAACCCACTTGGTGTCATTGGTTCATTCACCTATCTGGACAAAAGTGGTAGCGATGACGGTTTCTACAGTAAAGGTCAGTACATGGGCTTCACCGCTGGTCCTGCTTTCCGTCTGAATGACTGGGCAAGCCTGTACGGCGTTGTCGGTTTCAGCCACGGTAAGTTAACCAATAACAATTCCAACGGTCTGGATAACAAGAGTAACGACGATTACGGCTTTACTTACGGTGCTGGTGTCCAGTTCAACCCGATCCAAGACATTGCCGTGGATGTCGGCTACGAACAAAGCCGTATCCGCAGTGTTGATGTCGGTACCTGGGCTGTGGGTGTAGGTTACCGTTTCTAATCTCACTCGTGAGGTTAACCCTTAGTATTGGTTGTTAGATGTGTCGGAAGAATCCGCTCTGAAAAGAGCGGATTTTTTTACTATGGCTGCTTGCATAAACCCCCGGCAAGTTTCAACAGTAATTGATTGAGCTGTTGTTGCTCCGTTTCGCTTAAGGCCGCTATCAGTTGACGTTGATTCTCAACGTGCAGGGGGAGCAGTTTTTCTATTCGCTGGCTGCCTTTTTCCGTCAGTTTTACCAGCGTGCCTCTGCGATCGTTGGGATTGTTTTGCCGTTGCACCAATCCGGCGCTCTCCAGCCGATCAATCCGATTCGTCATCCCGCCCGATGATGTCATTAGCGCATCATACAAGTAGGTCGGGGTCAGGGCGTAAGGTGGACCCGCTCGTTGCAGGGTCGCCAGAACATCGAATTCGCCGGGGCGAAGATCAAACTGGCTAAAAAACGGATTCAGATAATCGCGCTCAATGCGCTGTGCGACGTCCCCGAGATGGCCGATAAGGCTAAGAGGAAAGAGGTCGAGGTTTGGCCACTCTTCCTGCCATTGAGCATATGCGTGTTGTGCCTGTTCAGTCATAAGATTTTATCTTGACGTTAAGATACTTTATGTGAAGATGATTATAATCAGACAGCAGTAATTCGCTCAAGCGATTGAGGTTATAAATGGTCGTGACATTAACAGCCCGTAAGCGGGCTTTTCTTTTCTTTAGTATTATCCTGTTGGGATTGAATTTACGCCCCGTGCTGGCAGGAATTGGCCCTTTACTGAACCAGATTCAAGCGGCAACGGGGCTGGGCGATAGCATGGCGGGTATGCTGACCACGCTGCCGGTCTTTGCTATGGGGTTCTGCGCGCTCTATGGCGGTCAATTGCAGGCGCGTCTTGGCGAGTATCGGGGCATTATGCTGGGGATTGTGGTGATTGCTCTGGCATGCGGTAGCCGCGAGTGGCTGAATAGCGGCATCTCACTGCTGGTGAGCGCCGCCTTCGCGGGTATCGGGATCGCGCTGATTCAGGCGTTGGTGCCGTCATTTATCAAGTCTCATTTTAGCCGCCACAGCAGCCTTTTGATGGGGTTTTATACCACGGCCATTATGGCAGGTGCCGCGACCGCGGCCGCCTCGGTGTCTCCATTGGCAAATGCGTTTGGCTGGCAACGTGCGCTCGCATGCTGGGGGATTGTGGCGCTCGTTGCCGCACTGGCCTGGCGCTGTATCCCTAAAACCTGTACCCGGAAACAGGGCGCGGTTGTTGTTACCCCCACGCGCCGGACGGGAATCGACTGGCTGTTGATGGCGTTTTTCGGTGTGGGTACGGGGGCTTATACGCTGGTGTTGGCGTGGCTCCCACCGTACTACATCCAGTTGGGGCTGGATGCGACACAAAGCGGCCTGATGCTGGGGGGGCTGACGCTGACGGAGGTGATTTCCGGCCTGCTGGTGTCGACATTCATTAATCGTTTCCCCGATCGACGCCAACTGTTGATCCCTGTTCTTCTTACGATGCTGGCGGGAATGATTGGGTTGATTGTCGCGCCGCTGACGCTGACGTATCCGATTATCATTATGTTGGGTATTGGTATTGGCGCGCTGTTTCCGCTGTCGCTGATCGTGGCGCTGGATCGGGTCACCGAATCACACAAAACCGGATCGCTGATGGGCTTTGTTCAGGGCGGGGGTTATATCATGGCCAGCCTGATGCCGTTGCTGGCCGGCTTTATTCGCCAGCAGACGGCAGGTCTGGAGCAGGCATGGATGATCATGGCCGCCGGGGCGGTGGTGCTGATTGTCATGGCGACCCGATTTGCACCGTCGAAGACGTCGGGTCACTAAACGGTTTGCATATATTTTAGCGCGCGGCGCGGCCTGTTCGTCCTCATGTATCGCCCGGTGAGCGGTAGCGCCACAGCCAGCGCCCGCTCATCAGGCGGCGGTAATAGAAAAAACCGCGTACAATCCAGTCAAAGAACATGCCCATCCAGACGCCGATCACGCCAAAACCCAGCATGACGCCAAGGATGTATCCGGCAATAACCCGACAGCCCCACATGCCCGCCATCGCCACCCACATGGTGTAGCTGGCGTCTTTTGCACCTTTCAGCCCGGCGGGCAACACCCATGAGGCCGCCCAGATCGGCATAAAGAGCGCATTAAGCCACAAAAGGTGTTTGGCTACGTCGATGACTTCCGGTTCATCGGTATAAAGTGATGCCAAAAAACTGGCGCTGGGCACGGAAAGTACCGCGAGCGCACATAGCCCAACGTTCGACAGCCAGAAAATATGTTTCAGTTGTCGGGTCGCTTGCATAATCTGGCCTTTGCCCAGTCGTGTGCCGACGATGATAGTGGCGGCGGCGCCGAGCGAATTGCCGGGGAGGTTGATCAGCGTCGCGAGGGAAAAAGCAATAAAATTACCGGCAATGACTTCCGTTCCCATGCCGGCTACAAAGCGTTGTGTGATCAGTTTACCGACGTTGAACATCACGGATTCAATGCTGGCGGGTACGCCGATGCTGAGCACTTCATAGAGAATCGCCAGGGTAAAAGGCGCGAAATAAGACCGGAAAGGGATGCGTGACGCGCCGTTAAAACCGTGCATCAATGTCAGAACGACGAAAACTGCGCCGATATAGCGGGAAATGGTAATACCTATTCCTGCACCGATGAACCCCAGTCCATCCCAGGAAAATATGCCGTAAATCAGCAGACTGCTGATGGCGATGTTGAGGATGTTCATCCCAATGTTGATGAACATGGGAAGCTTGGTATTACCCGCGCCCCGAAGTGCGCCACAGCCGACCAGCGTGACGGCGACGGCGGGATATCCCCATACCGTCCAGCGAAGAAACGAGAGCGCATAGGCTTTAACATGCGCATCGGCCTCTCCGGCGATCAGATCGATAATCGCAGAGCCGGCGAATTCAACCAGCGCAACCAACACAAACGATGACAACACCAGTAGTGACATTGATTGACGTGCGGCAGAGCGGGCCTGCTTTCTGTTACGCTGTCCCAGACTGAAGGCAACCACAACCGCCGTCCCCAACGCGACGGCAGTAAAAAATGCGATAACGACCATATTGAAACTGTCGGCCAATCCCACGGCCGCCATCGCCTCTTTACCCAGCCAGCTCACCAGAAAGGTGCTGAACACGCCCATCAGCACCACGCAGAGGCCTTCAATAAAAATCGGGAAGGCCAGCGGAGTGATTTCTCGCCAGAAGAGGACGCGGTTGGAATAACGTTTTTTATACCAGTCTGTATCTTTTATTTTTTTCATGAAACGATCTTGGTGATATCTCAAGCTTCCCTGTTGACAGCGTGAACGGCGTCACAACGGGCTCGCAATCAGCATGAGGGCGCAATTAGTTCATTACGCGCCGACAACGCCTGTGTGCAAGGACATGTCGTAGCGCGAATACGGGCGAAATTTTTTAAAATGGCGTTTCTAATTATAGAGTATCAGCCACCCCATTGATGTCCAGCCTGGATTGCTTGCCCGGCTGGAAAGTGGCTGGGCGATCACACCCTTTGATTCGGTTTGTTATTCGCGTGATCTTGACGCGTGGGGAGGGGCGAACAAGCGATAGGGTTTCCTGCATGATAAGGCGTCGTGGTCAGACCGGCGGTACGACGCTGACGAAGTGACGAAAGCAGGGCGCCGCCGGACGCTTCCCGCCTTAGTCGACGTGTTGCTGAATCAGCGCGATGCTTTGTTCAATTTCACGGCGGATGTCAGCTTCGCGCCAGTTCACCAGCTCTGGCGCGAAAGGTTCGAAGGCATAAACGCCCCGGTAGCCGCGAGCTTCCAGATTCTTAATTTGTGCGCAGGTGAACAGCCGATCCTGCGATGTCAGCATGATTCGCTCATCATCGGTGAGTTTCTCACGCGGGCGCGTATCCTCGACGCCGGAAAGATGCACCAGACCAATTTCGTCAACGTTTATCTGACTGAACTCCTCATCGGCCTGCGGATAAAGGTGGTGATGGAACGTATCGATCAGCAGCTTGAAGGGCACGCCAGCGTCATGGATTAACGCCTGCGCCTGCGCCGCAGAGCGCAGGGAGCTTTGTGGGAAACCCAGAGGTTCAACCAGCGCTTCCACGCCATAAGCGGCATAGAGCGGGGCGAGGTCGCGCATGGCGTTCAGCGTCTCGCTTGCCGGAACCGAGACGCCTTCGTTCAGCGGACACATCACCAGTGCTTTCGCGCCAATCGCTTTCGCCTCTTTGAGCAGCGACTCGGTTAACTGACGAACCTGCTCGGTACGGCAGTTAAAGGGATAGACGGCGTTGATGGTAAGAATGTCAATCTGATAGCGCTCTGCCAGTTCGAGGACCTGCTGGTGGCTCAGATCGTCGGTGACTTTTCCACCGGGCAAATCATTACGCAATTCGACTTTGTTGAGGCCAAGGCTGTTTACCAGACGGAAAAAGGCTTCAATGCTCAGCGCGGGCGCGATTTTACGATTGATGCAGAAACGTTGCAGTGCGATAGCCATGCGGACTCTCCTGAAAAAAGGGCGGGTACGTTCACTTTTTTATCATTTAAAACATTTGTTCCATGATTGGCAATCTATGAAATCATGATTCTTTGAGGCGCTTCGCAAAATCGTCGTGAATAATGGATTTTTACCGGACTGGCACGCTGTGCTTGTCGCCTGCTCTCATGCCGTACACCGCCCGGCGGCGACGGCGGGTGAAGGAACGAAGGAAAATGCGACCGTCATCACCAAAAGGTTATTTCATTTTAGTTTTATATTGAAATATAAATTTCATTTTACTACGGTTAAGACACACCGGAATCAGTCGTGGGCCGCATAGCCCAGCCGTTATATATGATGAGGCGAGAAGATGACGATCACAGGAAACTTTATTGGTGGGAAAATCGTTCTGAGCAGTAAGGAAACGTTACCCGTGTACGATCCCGCGACGGGGGACGCGATCCGCGAAGTGGCGCTGTCTACTGCACAGGATGTCTCTGACGCGATTCAGGCAGCGGAAGAGGCTTTCAAAGGCTGGTCGCAGACAACGTCGCTGCGTCGGGCGCGTGTCCTGTTTAACTTCAAAATGCTGATGGAACAGCATGTTGATGAGCTGGCGGGGATTATCGTCAGCGAACACGGCAAGGTATGGTCGGATGCGCTGGGCGAGTTGACTCGCGGTATCGAAGTCGTGGAGTTTGCCTGCGGCATTCCGCATCTGATGAAAGGTGAGTATTCGTCGGATGTCGGCTCTGGCGTTGACAGCTATTCATTGATGCAGCCGTTAGGCGTGGTGGCCGGCATTACGCCGTTTAATTTTCCGGCGATGGTGCCCATGTGGATGTTCCCGCTTGCGCTGGCCTGCGGCAACAGTTTTGTCCTCAAGCCCCCGGCGCTGGCCCCAACGGCGGCGGTGCGCATGGCAGAGCTATTGAAAGAAGCGGGGCTGCCGGATGGCGTCTTTAACGTGGTGCATTGCAGTAATGAAGACGCCGAGCAGCTCTACACAGATCCGCGGGTGGCGGCGGTCAGTTTTGTCGGCTCTTCCGGCGTGGCGGAATATATCTACAAAACCGCCAGCGCGCACGGTAAACGGGTACAGGCGTTTGGCGCAGCGAAGAATCACGCGATTGTCATGCCAGATGCCGATCTCGATGCGACGGTAAACGCGATCATGGGCGGGGCATTTGGTTCGGCGGGAGAGCGCTGTATGGCGTTGCCGGTGGTGGTTGCCGTCGGTAATGAAACGGCGGACAAATTAATTACGCGCTTGAAGCCGCTGATTGAAGCATTGAAAGTGGGACCCGGCTGTCTGCGCGGCGGAGACGAGAATGAAATGGGGCCCGTGGTTTCCGACACCCACCAGAAAAAAGTGATCGGCTATATTGATAAAGGCGTGAGCGAAGGGGCGACCATTGTGGTGGATGGCCGTAAGCTGCGCGTTCCCGGTTATGAAAAAGGGTACTACATCGGCGGCACGCTGTTTGACCACGTGACGCCGGAAATGACTATCTGGCGTGAAGAGATTTTTGGCCCGGTGCTGGGGATTGTACGGGTTGCCGATTACGCCAGCGCACTGGCATTGGTGAACAGCCATGAATTTGGCAACGGTAGCGCCGTCTTTACTCGCAGCGGTCATACCGCGCGGGAATTCGTCCATGACGTGCAAGCCGGAATGGTTGGCGTCAACGTGCCGGTGCCGGTGCCGATGGCGTTCCACAGCTTTGGCGGCTGGAAGCGTTCGGTGTTCGGCGCCTTGAACGTGCACGGTCCGGATGGCGTGCGCTTTTACACCCGAATGAAAACCGCGACCGTCCGCTGGCAGCAGGGAGAGCAAACCGTCTCTGAATTCAGCATGCCGACGTTAGGCTAACGGGAAGAGGGAGCAAGCCATGTCGCTACTGGCTAAAGCACGAAAAGAAGGGCACATCCAGCACATCACGCCACAAAGCGCCGGCTGGCGCTATATCGGCTTCGATGTCTGGATGTTGAAGCAAGGGCAGCGCCTGACGCTGGAAAGCGGCGAGCGTGAGCTGTGTCTGGTGCTGGTCGCCGGATGCGCCTCGGTGAAAACGAAGCAGGCGGATTTCCCCGGTCTGGGACAGCGCATGTCGCCGTTTGAGCGCACGCCGCCGTGGTCGGTCTACGTGCCGCCGCAGGAGAGCATTGAGGTGACGGCAGATTCCGATCTCGAACTGGCCGTTTGCAGCGCGCCGGGTCAGGGAACGCTGCCCGCGCGCGTGATCCGCCCTGAAGAGGTCGGCGTGGAGCATCGCGGCAAAGGCCGTAACCAGCGTCGCGTACATAATATTCTGCCGGACAACGCACAGGCGGACTGCCTGCTGGTGGTGGAAGTGTATACCGATGAAGGAGCTACCAGTTCCTGGCCCGCCCATAAGCACGATACCGCCTTGCCGGGTAAGGAGACCCAACTGGAAGAAACGTATTACCATCGTTTCGACCCGCCGCAGGGCTTTGCGTTCCAGCGGGTATATACCGATGACGGGAGTCTGGACGTGAGTATGGCACCCTATAACCACGATGTGGTGATGGTGCCCCGCGGCTACCATCCTGTCGCGGCTATTGCTGGTTATGACAGCTACTATCTGAATGTGATGGCCGGGCCTGAGCGCCGATGGTTGTTTAGTTGGGAAGCAGATCATGCGTGGATCAATAGCGCTGATTATCCCCGCCGCGCGTAGTGCGGAGCTGTCGCGAGAAAGAACCAGTCAGTGTTACTGACTGGTTCTTTCTTTGTCTGTGCAAGGTCGTCGTGTCGGTGATGTCGCTGGATAGTGTGCCGCCATTGCCGGGATCTGGCGTTTTTTACCGTACCATCATTCGGGTGATGGACACTCAGGCTCGCGGCTCTTTGCTGCTATTCAGCGCCAGTGATACCGCCAGCGTTTGCGCCAGACACAGTGACGCCACCTGCGAGCGGAAGCCATCCACCTGCGCCTCACGCACGACAAAACAGACGTCGCTAAAAGCGGCGAGCGGGCTTACCTGACTGTCGGTAATCGCAATCTGTTGCGCTTTGCGCTGGGCGCCCAGTTCAACAAGTTCAACCACTTCACGGGAATAGGGCGAGAAGCTCACCGCGACCACCACATCTTTTGGTCCCACCAGACTTAATTGCTCGGTAAACATGCCGCCGAGGCCGTCGATTAAAAAGGCCCGACGGTCAAGGTGGCGTAAGGCATAGGTCAGGTAGGACGCCACGCTGAAGGAACGGCGCAGGCCGATGACATAGATGTTTTCTGCCTCCGACAGCAGCGTCACCGCCCGTTCCAGATCGTTAGCGGAGGTCTGCATCGCTAATTGTTGCAGCGCCTGACTGTTGACCATGGTGAACATGTTCAGGATCTCCGCTGGCGTCTCAGGCGCTGCCGCATCTGCGCTGGCGGTCTGACGGAACAGACGCGCGCGTTCGGTGTAGTTGGCGGTCTCCTCCATCAGATGCTGTCTGAACATCTGTTTCATTTCATTGAAGCCGCTAAAGCCAAAAGCGTTAGCAAAGCGAATGAGCGTGGAGGGAGGAACATCAGCCTGCCGGGCGATAGAGGCAACGGTGTCAAATGCCACGCTATTGCTGTTGTCCAGAATATAGCGCGCTACCTGTTTCAGACGTTTGCTTAATGTATCGAAGCGGCGGCGAATTTCGTCCTGAAGGATGGTGAGTTGGGTCGGGTTATTAGCCATAACTATGCTCTGAGAGAGGAAAATATAATCTTGTTACCAGTGTACCAAATGAATTGAATTTTTCATTTGTTACGCTGAAATACGCGATTCATTTCACGGAGAAACAGAAAGCGTCCGCTCCTGCGAGCGGACGAAACGGGGGCGTCAGGCACGGCGCGCTTCTCGCCAGTAGCCGATTAAGGTCAGATAATTGTGTTTCACTTCATTCACCAGCGCGTCATCGCTGAGTTCTTGCCGCATCCAGCGGCGTGAGGGGCCGCCGAAGATAGTGCGCCCCACGGCAAACCCCTTAACCATCGGATGCGCGGCGGCTTCGGCAAAACCGGCTCGCAGACGTTCTGGCGGCGCATCGAGACCGAGAAGCAGGATCCCGCGGCTCCATGGATCTTCGCGTTCGATCAGCGCCGAGATACTGTGCCAGCTACTGCCGGAAAGCGGCGGGAGCTTCCACCAGTCCGGCTTGATGCCGAGCTGATAGATGTGCGTCAGCAACTGTAAGTAATGGCGCTCGTCTTTATCCGGACCATTTTCCGGGAGGATCACTTCCAACAGCAGTTCATGACCGGATTTGTTACAGGCCTGCCAGACTTCCAGCAGTAGCGCATCCTGTTCGGCGCGTAGGGCAGCGGGATCGTCCGGGTGATAAAAAACCAGACATTTCACCACGTGCTCCAGCGGCCAGTCGATGAGCTGTGAACCAATGTTGCCGTGTTCGAGACGCAGAGGGCGCGAGCCCGGCAGTTCAATCGGGCGGCCAATCCACCATCCCTTACCGGTAATCGCGTTCAGGGTATGCTGACCATAGGTGCTGTCGGCGAGTATACCGCTGCGCCCTTCGAGGCCCGCTTCTTTAGCCGCCGCTTCGGCAGCGGCCAGCAGCAGGCGTTTGAGCGGCGGGATGCAGGCTTCGTCGCGCCCCGTTTCTCTGGCCAGATCGGCCAGTTGCTTACGGTGGTCAAAGGCGAAAATACACAGCTCCGGCCACTGCTGACGGCGGCTGGTGACGCGGTGCAGGTGATTCAGCGCCTCGTCAAGATCCGGACGCGGCACCTGCTGCGCGCGCGACAGATAGTCATCAAGCTCGGCTTTGGTTGGCATCGCCGGTGCGCAGCCGTGGCGTGAAACCACCAGTGCGCCACAGGCGTTGGCGTAACGGCAGGCCTGTTCCCAACCCTCGTCATTCAGCCAGCCGCGCAGTAACCCGGACATAAAAGCATCGCCCGCGCCCAGCACGTTCAGGACTTCAACCCGCACGCCTTGATGAAGACGGACGTTGTCCCAGCTAGTGGGTATCGCGTCTTCCAGAACCACGCAGCCCAGCGGTCCGCGCTTGCAGACCAGCGTCGCTTTAGTGGCATTGCGCACGTTTTTCAGCGCGGTGAGGGTATCGGTACTGCCCCCGGCAATATGAAACTCCTCTTCGGTTCCGACCACCACGTCGAACAGGTGTAGCACCTCCTGCAACTGGCGGGTGACCTGATCGGATGCAATGAAACGTGTTTCGCCGTCGCCCAACGATGTCAGACCCCATAGCACCGGGCGATAATCAATATCCAGCGCGGTGCGCAAACCGTGACGACGCGCGTATTCCAGCGCTTTCAGTACGGCGTCGCGGGTATTGATGTGCGACAGGTGCGTGCCGGTGACGGCCAGCGCCCGGGAAGAGGCGATGTACTCTTCATGAATATCCTCCGGCGTCAACGCCATATCGGCGCAATTATCACGGTAAAAAATCAGCGGAAAGGTGTCCTGATCTTTAATCCCCAGCATAACCAACGCCGTCAGTCGCTCTTTATCGGTGATGAGATAGTCGGTATTAACGCCGGCACGGTTTAACGTTTCCCGCAGGAAGCGACCGTTATGTTCGTCGCCCACGCGGGCCAGCATTGCTGACTTTAATCCCTGAATCGCGGTGCCGAACGCGACGTTACCGGAGGAGCCGCCCAGATATTTAGAAAAACTGGCGACGTCTTCCAGCCTCGCGCCGATCTGCTGGGCATAGAGATCGACGGCCACCCGGCCAATACAGATGACGTCGAGCCGCTTCACTGCTGCATTCATAGCTAGGATTTCCTTTTTTACATATCTGCTGAGCGGGGAGGGCCTCTCCGTACACAGCCTGAAGGTTAACAATCATTTATAGTTTGAGAAATAAAAATTTCATTTGCAAATTAGATTGAAATTTACACTTCAAAAGTGTGAAGGATCTACCACTCTGCCGCGTGAGAAGGGCGTTCGAACGGCATCGCGCTCTCTGTAGGCAATGGGGATTTCTGGTTCGGCGGTTCCCATCTTCCTCAATGATTTTCAAAGGAAAAGGCCTGATAGTTTTGTCCGGAACACAAGGGGGATGAAAGTGAAACGGATGAAACGCGGATCGCGCCTGACGCTGCTGTAGAAATGAAAAAACGGCGCTGCATCATGGCGTATTTTCTGACACACCCGTTTATTTTCCCGATTTCCAGCGTGTTGTTTGCCTCGAAACTGCGTGCAGGATCATGTTTCTATCACAAATTGACAACAAAATATGATCTATTACTCAAAACTAATTTTCCATATATGACCGATATGAAATTTTTGATCTAATTTGAGCCTGTGTAAAACAACGTCAATGAGGCCGATGCCTCTGCTGTCAGACACGCGCTTATCTTCCTATAAGGCAGGTTACTGGAGTCTCCTATGACAAAAGAACAATATCTCACACCTAACAAGGCGTCAGGGCCGAATAGCGATGTCCCGACGACGCCTTTCGTTAAAGTGATTGCCATGATCGCAACGTTGGGCGGTCTGCTTTTTGGTTACGACACCGGTGTTATTTCTGGCGCATTGCTATTTATGGGCAAAGAACTGCATCTTACGCCGTTTACCACCGGGCTGGTCACCAGTTCATTGCTGTTCGGCGCGGCTTTTGGCGCGTTGCTCTCTGGCCATCTGGCTGATGCGGCAGGCAGAAAGAAAATCATCCTCGGCCTTGCGGTGATCTTCGCTGTCGGCGCTATCGGCACCGCGCTGGCGCCTGACGTGACCTGGATGGTTTTCTTTCGTCTGGTACTGGGCGTCGCGGTAGGTGGCGCGGCGGCGACGGTGCCGGTGTATATTGCTGAAATCGCGCCAGCGAACAGACGCGGCCAACTGGTGACCTTACAGGAACTGATGATCGTTACCGGTCAACTGCTGGCCTACATTTCTAATGCCACGTTTCATGAGCTCTGGGGCGGGGATCACTCCTGGCGCTGGATGCTGGCTGTGGCGACATTTCCTGCCGTACTGTTGTGGTTCGGCATGATGTTTATGCCTGATACGCCGCGTTGGTATGCGATGAAGGGGCGTCTGGCAGAGGCGCGTCGGGTGTTGGATCGTACCCGTCGACCAGAAGACGTTGACTGGGAACTGATGGAGATCAGCGAAACGCTGGAAGAGCAGCGCAGTCTGGGTAAGCCGAGGTTACGCGAGGTGATGACTCCGTGGCTGTTTAAGCTCTTTATGATCGGCATCGGGATTGCGGTTATTCAGCAAATGACCGGTGTCAATACCATTATGTACTATGCGCCGACGGTGCTGACCTCGGTGGGGATGACGGATAACGCGGCATTGTTTGCGACCATTGCCAACGGCGTGGTATCGGTGCTGATGACCTTCGTCGGCATCTGGATGTTGGGTAAAATCGGTCGCCGGACGATGACCATGATTGGTCAATTCGGTTGTACCGCCTGTCTGGTCTTTATCGGTGCGGTGAGTTTTCTGCTGCCGGAAACGGTAAACGGCCAGCCGGATGCGCTGCGTGCCTATATGGTGCTGGTCGGGATGCTGTTGTTCCTTAGTTTCCAGCAGGGGGCATTATCACCGGTGACCTGGCTTCTGCTGTCGGAGATCTTCCCGACTCGCATGCGCGGTATCTTTATGGGCGCCGCCGTCTTTTCGATGTGGATCGCCAACTTCCTGATTTCGCTATTCTTCCCCGTGTTATTGGTATGGATAGGCCTGTCCGGCACGTTCTTTATTTTCGCCGGGATCGGCGTCTTTGGCGCGATCTTTGTCATCAAATGCGTGCCGGAGACCCGCAACCGTAGTCTGGAGCAGATTGAACACTACTTGCGCGAAACGCTGAGTTCTCACGACGGGGGAAAAGGAAAGATTAGCGACTGGTCTTCTTCTCAGGTGAAGAAGGTGTAAAGGGCGTCGCTTCACCCGTTTTGTTCGCCGCGGCAGGCATTGCCGTAACGCCGACGCGGCGAACCATCTCCAGGTGTGACCTCTTTGGCATTCGGGCTGTGGCATAGCGCACGAAACTTGATGGGTTGATAGCCTGTTTTCAAAATTATCGGCTAAATTTATCCCATACGATGTCACGGGAGGCCGTAATGACCGAGAAAAAAAGTAATACTCACCCCAAGGATGAAAACGAACATCCGGCGAAGGACGCCCCGAGGGATCGCGGAGAGATTCCCCGTAAGCGCGATGACAGCAAGGATGACGTTGAGGATCCTTTCGATATCGAAGAATAGACCTGTACGCTGGCTTGACGGGGAGTGAAGAGCACACTGCTTCGCGGATGTCCTCCGCACGGGCGGAACGTGATGATTGAACGGGTTGGCGACAAACTGGCGGCCAACCCGTTGAAGAATGCTAGTGTGCGGCAGTCGAATTGATGACCTGTGGATCCGGGATGAAGTGGTCGTCATCACCCACCACGGGAATATAAACTCTGACCCATTTATCGCCCTTAACCATCTCCCAACTGTGACCTTCGCTCTTGGTATCGTCGGCAATCAAAATCGTTCCGGGAGACAGCAGGAAGGTCGAGCCATCGCTGACCCGGAATTTCAAGGTGCCTTGCAACGTAATGACATATTGCTTACGCGGCGCTGGGTGGGTATTCATCTCCCATGCTTCGGTCGAGTTGCTTAGCCAAAATTTTTGGGCGGTTATTTTTTCCAGTGCGGGAACGCTGCCGACGACGAAGGCAGCGTGATGGTCTGCGGTGTTGATGAGCTTGATAGCCGGTATCCGGGTGGCGGGCTCGACGTGAGACGAAGAGGGGACCGCGGAGCAGGCCGTGAATGAAACGAACAATCCGGCAAATGCCAGAAGAAAACGCGGTATTTTTCTCATTTACTGTATCCCACCTTATTTGTACCCGATAGACAGGCAACCTGTGTCTGTCAACGGTTGGCGCATTGGTTATTCAACGGCGAGATAGTACTGCCGGCATCAATCCTTCGCCAGATGGTTAAAACGATTGCAGCGATGGGCGCTCCTCTGTGGTTTGTACTGTCTGTCTTTTCTCTGCCATCCCTTCCGGTTCCGCAGTAGGATGAATCTTTGAAACATAAACCGAGACATCAAGGGAGAATGTATGCAGATATCAGCCCATCGTTTGACCGTGACGGCCCAGCGCCTATTGCAGCAGGCTGGCTGTGAAGAAAACGAAGCCTGCACGGTGACTGAGCACCTTGTGGCGGCCAACCTGAAAGGCCACGACAGCCACGGCGTCGGAATGTTGCCGCATTACGTGGAATTCATCCAAAAAGGTATCATGCACCCAAATACGCCGGCCCGTCTGTTGCGTGACGGCGGCGCGGTATTACAGTTCACCGGCGATCGCGGCTTTGGGCAGCGCACGGGGAAAGAGGCGATGCAGGCGGCGATTGAACGGGTGAAAACGACGGGCGTGTGTCTGATGACGTTATCGTCTACCTGCCATCTGGGCCGTATCGGCACGTATGGGGAAATGGCGGCGGCAGCCGGGCTCGTGTCTATCCATTTCGTCAACGTCAACGATCTTGACCCGATCGTGGCCCCCTGGTGCGGAAGTGAGGCGCGCTTTGGGACGAATCCTCTCTGTATTGCCTTTCCTCCAACGGATCGTCACGGGGCGTTTATCCTCGATTTTGCCACCAGCATCGTGGCATTGGGGAAAACTCGCGTCGCCTATCTGGCAGGAAAAACGTTTGATGAAGACGTCATGCTGGATTGTCACGGCGTTTCCACCAATGACCCGAAAGTCATGTGGGAAGGGGAGCGGCACGGCGCGCTGAAACCGATAGCGAAACATAAAGGCGGCGGATTGATTTTAGCGGCCGAAATGCTGGCGGGGTTGTTGTCGGGGGGCGGGACAATCCAGCCGGAGAACACACGTCAGGGTGCGATAGTGAATAACATGACGACGATAGTTATCGATCCGGCCGCCATGGTTTCCATGGCATGGCTGCAACAAGAATATGATGCGATGTTGGCGTACGTGCGTTCTTCCGCCGTCCCCGATCCAACGCACCCTATTTTGATTGCCGGCGAACCGGAAAGAATGACGCAGGCGCAACGCAGCGCGGAAGGCATTTATCTCTCCGATCAGGAATGGCAGAAAATTGTGGCGGCAGGCGTATCGCTGGGGATGGAACCGACCGAATTTGTATAAATAGGCTATTGTTAAATAAGGAAAGTTAACCGGGAGCAAACCTGATGCGGAAAGGGGGGATATTGGCGGTGGTCATGGGCGTGCTGATTGCTCTGTCTCCCTGGGTTCAACGTCAGCTTCCACCCGGTTACGATCCGTTTTCCCCCTTGTCGGTTGATGATCCTCCCACGTTTATTACCCGGCTGAAAATGAAGCATGCGGCTAACCATCCCGCCACCTGCCTGACGGTGTTAAAGCAGGCTCAGGCAAGCGGACGCTTACGCTTCAACGAGGTCGATGACATCAGCGGGCAGTGCCCGCTGCTTGCTTCTGTGCGGGTGCAAGGTTTTGGTTCGGTCACGCTCAGTTCCAGCTTCCTTGCCAGTTGTCCGCTGGCATTGAGCAGCACGATGTTTGTGACGCAGGTCGCCGTGCCGCAGGCGGCATCTCTGGGCATTGCGCTGACGCGTATCGATCATTGGGGAAGCTATGCCTGTCGCAATATCTACCATCGGACAGAAGGTCGCCTGAGTGAACATGCGACGGCGGATGCGTGGGATATCGCAGCTTTTCAGCTGTCAGATGGGCGACAGGTTAGCGTGCTGAATCACTGGTCGGCGACAGACGATCGGGGGCGCTATTTGCGCGCCACATTCCAAGAGAGCTGTCGTTTTTTCGGCAATGCATTGGGGCCAGAGTATAACGCCGCCCATGCCAATCACTTTCACTTTGGGATGCGCGGCTTTGGCGTGTGTCGGTGAGCAGCAGGCGGCGGCGTTAAAAATCAGCGTACTCCTGAGCGGGGATCCAGAAACCGTCAATAAATTCTTCGATAGGGAAACACCCCGCGTGACGCAGGCGTTGTTCATCCATCGCGTGTAGACACTGCCCTTCGGTATTGTAGGCGCCGACAACCAAATCATCGCAGCCATGCCCGAGATAACAAACAAATATCACTAACGCAAACATGTCGCTCTCCAGACATTACAGAGATTTTCCTCCGTCTATCAGGATAATTGTAGATGAAAATCAGGGGTAAAGGGGATAGAGGCCGTGCATCAGGTGGTTTTATCGCCACCTGATGCATAAATCACATTTATGGTTCGGGCGAACGCAGGAAAGGAGACGCTCCGTCCCGAACCCGATCGCGCGGCAGGCTGTTTTTTATCCGGTTGCCGAGACGTTTTGCCAGACCAACGGGGGTGTTATGGTAGGTCAAAACCACGTCATTTGCGTCAGGGAGATCTTCCGGGTAGCTGTCTTTGCCCTGAAACCATTCCTGCGCCGTTTGATCGTTCAGGGCATAGGCGTTATCGGCATTCGGATCCGCCAGCGCGATAACCGCTTCGTGTTGCCAGCGAAACCCCTTGGAAAAGCGTTCGGCAAGTTTCAGGCCAATTCGCGAGAATTTAATCTTGCCGAATGCATCGGCGAGTGCCGTAGGAAAGAGCCATATCTCGCTATCACGCTGCCATAACTGGCGCTGCGCGCTGTCCCAGTGAATGCCGAGTCTGTTCGCCGCCTGTGTGATTAGCGCGCCATCTTTGGCGGCAACCGGAGAGAAGGGGAATTTGCCGACTTTATAATGGGGGGGCGGTAGCGGGGGAACGCTGGCCGTTTTACGCAGGCGGGCGACGAAAAAGCCTTCGCTGTCATAAATTTGCGGGAAAACGTGCAGGAAGCCTTCTTCCGTTGTGGCCAGTTCGGCGCCGGCGAAAAGATCGCGTAGCGACTCGACTTCACACGCATCGGGAAACTGCGACTGTAACCAGCGGCACACCTGCTGGTTTTCCTGACTGTTTAGCGTACAGGTGGAGTAAATCATCACGCCGCCGGGTTTCAGGGCATGGAAGGCGCTCAGGATCAGGTCGCGCTGCGTGGCGGCAATCTCGTCAATGCTCGCCGGCGACCAGTGGCTCATCGCCGCCGGATCTTTTCGCACCACGCCTTCACCCGAACAGGGGGCATCCAGTAGTATCGCGTCAAAATAGTCCGGCAGCGCGGCGCCGAATACCCGCCCGTCAAAGTGAGTCATCGCGGTATTGCTGACGCCGCAGCGGCTGATGTTGGCATGCAGCACTTTGACCCGGCTGGCTGAATATTCGTTGGCGACGATAGCCCCTTCATTATTCACGCGTGCCGCGATCTGCGTCGTTTTGGAGCCCGGCGCGGCCGCGACGTCAAGGATCCTGTCTGGCGCATTATGATGATGGAACAAGGCGCTGACGGGCAGCATGGAGCTGGCTTCCTGAATGTAAAACAACCCGCTCAGGTGCGCTAACGTATTGCCTGGTCGCGTGCCTTCTTCTTCCGCATTCAGCAGCCAGAAACCCTCTGCGCACCAGGGGATCGGCTCAAGCTGCCAGCCATAAGGCTGCACGAGCTGAAGAAAATCTTCGACGCTGATTTTTAACGTATTGACGCGGAGACTGCGGCGCAGCGGACGCTGGCAGGCGGCGATAAAATCGTCCATGGACAGCGATGACGGCATGATGTCGCGCATCGCATCGAGAAATTCGGCAGGCAGGTTGGCTGGGGTAAATTTTGCCACGGTGTGGTTCCGTATCGTTATTCGGTAAAACGCGGCGAAGTGTAGCACGGATCTTTCGCGCATCGGGTAAAAACGAGAGGGCGGCGATTGCCGCCCTGAGTGCTAATGATTTGGGATGGCCGTTCCCCACTGTCGCCACTCTTTGGGTTCTTCGTTCCTCAACAGGAAATGTTTTCCTTCCTGAGCTGTCGGTGCGAGTGGCGTGCTGGGCGGCGTGGCGAAAGCGATACCGCCGCGGATGAACTGCTGAAAGGTGCCGCTTTTCACCACGCCGCCCGTCAGACCGAATTCCAAATTGTAGCCGGAGGCTAGCCAGAAGACGGAATTGTCGCGCACCAGATGTTGATAGCGTTTGCTGATACGCAGCGCCACGGCGACGCGATCGGAAAGCACGCCCAGCGACAGCCCGGTGACGGTGCCCACTTCAATACCGCGGAACAGCACCGGCGTACCCACCTGCAATGCGCCTGCTTCCGGCGCATCCACGCTGATGTTCAGCCCGTCCTGATAGCGAGAATCCGAAATGGTGGCCTGTTGCAGTTCAAAACTGCGCGTCACGCGGCCATTGCCCGGTTCGACGTTGATATAAGGCTGGAACAGGGTTTCCAGATGGTTGACGCCGGCGGCGGAAATCTCCGGGGTGACGACCGAAAAGCGCGTTCCAGACCGAGCGAAATTACGCACGTATTCCGGGTAGAGCACGGCCTGCACCAGCACTTCGCTACGCTGTTCGGACAGCTTCAGCGAATCCAACTGGCCGATATCGATACCCAGATAGCGGATCGGCATCCCCGGCGCGAGTTTACTGGCGTCAAAGGTGCGCAGAATAATGCGACTGCCCACCGCCCGCGCCGCCGTTTCGTTGTTGTACAGAACGCGTTTGCCGCCTTTAATTTCGGGCGCGCCTTCCAGATTGTCAAAACTGATTGCCCCCTTCAGCGCCCGATTGAGCGGGGATGCCTGCACGGTCAGGCCGGAGGTATTCAACTGCACGCGCGCGCCGCCTTCGGCCCAGAACACGCTGTTTTCCGTCAGCAGCTTGCGGTGTTCCGGGCGGATATAGACATCGACTTCAAAGGTCTCCGCTTTGGGCCGTACCCGCATGATTTCGCCCACCTGGAATTTTCGGTATAGCACGATGGAACCGTCCTGAATATCCGGCAGGCTATCGGTAACCAGCGTCAGCGTGGGCGAGGGGGTGGAGCCGCGAATGCCTTCTTCTGCTTTTTCGCTATCGCTGAACAGCGGGTAGCGTGGCTGAATGTCGCCTTTGCTGCCCGGCAATACCTGAATACCGCCGTTGAGCCACTCCTGCGCGCTGGCGCCCTGTACCTGAATGCCGTCCAACCCCATCTTGACATTCACACGGCTGTTAACGATGAATTTGCTGTCGCGGTGTAACAGCTGACGATACTGAGGATCGATCACCACCACAAAGCTGACGCCCTGTTCGTCCAGCGTCCGCTTCACCACCTGACCGATTTGCACCCCATGCAGTCGCACAGGCTGACCGCGGTCGATGCCATAGCTTTGTGCGGCGGTAAGCTGGAGGGAAACGGCGCCGGGCTGGGCGAGCTGTTGCTGGGCGCTGTCCAACACCTCAAAATGTTGTCGCGGTTCGCCGTCTCCGGGGATGAGCGTGAGCGTGGGGCCGCTCAGCAGGCGTGAAACGTTCAGGTCGCTGAGGGAAAGCTGCGGCTTGCTGAGTTCGATACGCGTGCCTTCCCGCATCAGCGACACGACGGAGGGATCGATGATTAATGTCCCGCCGATCTTGCCATCCGCCGGGTTTAACGTGATGTTATTCAGCGTGCCGACTTCCAACCCCTGATACATCAGCGGCGTGCGCCCGGCGGAGAGGTTGTCGCCGGAGGGTAAATCCAGCGTGATTTGCACACCGCGCTGACTCTGGGCCAGGTCGGGATAGAGGCGGTAGGACTGTTCGGCGCCGGCGTCATCGCTCTCTTGCGGCGAATCGAACGCAATCGCGCCGTTGACCAGCGCCGCCAGACTCTCCATTTCGACCTTCGCGCCGCCGGCGCTGATGTCGGCACTCAAGCCGGACACATTCCAGAAGCGGCTGTCTTTTTTCACCAAATGCGTGAAGCGACGTTCAATCAACACATCAATCATGACGCCGTGGCGATCGTGAGAGACGGTATAGTCGTAGACTTTCCCCACCGGAATTTTACGGTAGTAAACCAGTGAGCCGGTATTGAGTGAACCGAGATCGTCCGCATGCAGATGAATCAATAATTCGCCGGTGTTGACACGGTATTTCGGCTGCGTATCCAGCGCGGAAAAGTGTTCCTGCGGATCGCCTGAGCCGGGCATCATGCCGATGTAGTTGCCGCCCACCAGCGCATCCAGCCCTGAAACCCCGGCAAGCGACGCCTTTGGGGTGACCAGCCAGAACTGCGTGCCGCTGCGCAACGCGTCTTTCATATCGCTTTTGATGCTGGCTTCAACCTGTATTGTTCGCAGATCGTCGCTGAGGGTGATGTTTTGTACCGTACCGACTTCCACCCCCTGATAGCGCACCGGCGTGCGGCCGGCGACAATGCCGTCAGCAGAGACGAAATCAATCGTGACCGTCGCGCCGCGCTCCTGCTGATTGGTATAAACCAG
Source organism: Samsonia erythrinae (assembly GCF_004342665.1). GTDB lineage: Bacteria > Pseudomonadota > Gammaproteobacteria > Enterobacterales > Enterobacteriaceae > Samsonia > Samsonia erythrinae. Next base: position 962,853 of record NZ_SMBY01000001.1, read on the forward strand.
CCACCCGGCAATCAGCAGCGCAATGAGCGGCAGTAGCCAAAATGGAGACAGGCGACGCTTGTTCTTCACGGTCGCTTTGGTCGGTGACCCGGACAGATTATCTTGCATTGTTATCCCACATCAGTCGGCTATCCAGCCATTCAACGGCAAGGATAGTGAGAATGACCGCTGCGCCAAAGTAGAAGGCAGCAGGCCCCATGGTAAAAGCGAGTAATTGGTCGCGATTGACCAGCGACATCGTCAGCGCAATCACAAATAAATCGAGCATAGACCAGCGACCAATCCAACGGGTGATGCGCAACATGCTCATGCGCAGCATCAGGCGATTTTCCGTCCTGATATGAATACTCACCAGTAGCCAGAACAGGATAATCACTTTCGTAAAAGGCACTAAAATACTGGCGATAAAAACCACTAACGCAACCGGAATATTGCCCGACGCGAGTGAAAGGATACCGGAAAATATCGTGTCTTCCGTGCGGACGCCGTTGACATAAATAATCGAGATGGGCAGCAGGTTGGCGGGGATCAATAAAATCACGGATGCAATCAATGCCGCCCAGGATTTTTGCAGGCTTTGCCGCTGTCGCAAGCGCAGAGGGAGGTGGCAGCGGGGACAGCGTCCCAGGTGGTCAGGCGCGCTGGTGAAATGACAGGCAAGGCAGACGCGATAGCGATTCGGCGTCATCAGCGGTTTCAGGCGCGGATAGAAACGTTGCCAGAGTTGGTCGGTATTCAAATGAATCAGCGTCAGCACGCTTAATGTCGTCAGCGCCAGATAGGCAACCAGTCCGATGCCTACCTGAACCTCCGCGAATTCGCGGACTTTGATCGCCGCGACCGCCATTCCGACCAGATAGATATCCAGCATCATCCACTCTTTCAGCCGGTGCAGAATCAGCAGAATCGGTCGTCGATTCATGCCGATACGCGGGGCAAAAAACAGGTACAGCAGAGAAAAAACCAGCGTCAGGGGCGCGCCAACGGTACAAAAGGCGACCATACTTGCCGTCACCGGGTGCCCCTGACGGGTGATTTGCCAAATGCCTTCAAACAGGCTGGCATGGATGGTAACGCCAAGCAGGCGAATACTGATCAGGGGTTCGGTGAAGGCAAAGGGCATCAGCACCAGCATCGCGGCGGCCATGGCTGCAAGGCGTGAAATCGGCCAGTCGCGGCCTGAACTGACTTTGGCGTCGCAGCGCGGGCAGTTTGCGGTCTGGTTTCGTTTCAGCGCCGGAAGCGCAAAAAAAGCATCGCATTCCGGACAACGGTGATAACGATCTGGCATCCGCAAGGGGGATGACGCGCGCTCTGCGAGCGGCGGTTGGGGCGCGTGAGACGGCGCAGGGCTGGCGATGTGGTGTATTTTCATTTTCCTGCGGCCTGATGATCGGTGGCGAGTCCCATTTCCGCGCTTGATAACGTATGCACAGCTATTCAGTGTAACCGAAGGTTAACTGAATGATAAATTCATAAAAGACTGCGCCCTGACCAATGTTATCCTGAAAGGGGGAATAGCACGATATGCGCGATAAGTGTCGGGTGACGTGAATGATTCTCCGCGCGAAGGCGCGCATCTTGTGGCATGCTGTCACCGATGCTGATGCAGTCAGTGTGTGATCATCAAAACTGTTTTGAAAAGACAACGATTATTTTATGAATAAACACGCGTTTTATCAGGATCTGATCCGCGATATGTCATCGCTCATCGCGGGAGAAGACCGTTTTATCACGATTTTGTCAAACAGTAGCGCGCTGCTGTTTGAACGTCTGGATGGCGTTAACTGGGCAGGGTTTTATCTGCGGGACGGCGAGACGCTTTTTCTGGGGCCGTTTCAGGGCAAAGTCGCCTGTGTCCGTATTCCGGTCGGTAAGGGCGTATGCGGCACGGCGGTGTCTGAAAACCGCATACAGCGCGTGGACGATGTCCATGCCTTCCCCGGCCACATTGCCTGTGATGCCGCAAGCAATGCTGAGATCGTACTGCCGCTTGTCGTCAACGGACAAACGATTGGCGTGCTGGATATTGACAGCACGCTTTATCAGCGCTTTGACGCAGACGACGAAGCAGGGCTGAAGGCCGTCGTGCGCGTACTTTGTGAGCAACTGGAAGCGAGCGATGTGATGACATTCATCAATTCTCTCACGTTGAGACAAGGTTAACGTGGCAATTGCCGATGGCGTCATTATAATGACGCCTGTTCATGCCCGCGCTGGTTGGCAAACCCGTTGTAATCAGGAAATTTCATGGAAAATCAACCTAAGTTGAACAGTAGTAAAGAAGTCATTGCCTTTTTGGCAGAGCGGTTCCCGCTTTGTTTCACCACTGAAGGTGAAACGCGTCCGTTAAAGATCGGTATTTTTCAAGATCTTGTTGAGCGCGTATCGGAGTCTGATAACGTCAGTAAAACGCAACTGCGCTCTGCGCTGCGTCTTTATACGTCAAGCTGGCGATATCTGTACGGCGTGAAATTAGGCGCTCAGCGTGTCGATCTGGATGGCAATCCGTGTGGCGAGCTGGAACAGCAGCATGTCGAACATGCCCGCAAACAGTTGGAAGAAGCGAAAGCGCGAGTTCAGGCCCAGCGTGCCGAACAGCAGGCGAAAAAACGTGAAGCTGCCGGAGAATCGGCGGAAACGGCACGTGCGCCTCGTCCGGCTCAGAAACGTGCGCCGCGCCGCGATGGCGCGAATAATACGCCGCGCAAGCCTGCTGCCAAGCCATCTGCGAATGTTCAGCCTCGTCAGACAAAACCTGCCGACAATACGCGTCAACGGGTAGCGGTTACGGATGTTTCCAAACTGCAAATCGGTCAGGAAATCAAAGTCAGAGCCGGCAAAGACGCCATGGATGCCACCGTGCTTGAAATTGCCAAAGGCGAAGTCAGAGTGCAGTTGGCTTCCGGGTTGGCGATGATTGTGCGCGCAGAACATTTGCAGTTCTGATACGGAGGCCAACCTGGGCATGAACAACTTAGTCAGAATCACCGCCGTTGCAGGCCTGCTGCTGGCGGGCTCAAGTTTTGCGAATGAAAATATTACGCGCGTTGAGCAAATTCCGCAGATGCATCAGGAACCGCAACATGCAACGGTCAGCGACAGGGTCGCTTCACGTTTCCTGCGTTCTCATTATCGCCAATTTATGCTCGACGCGTCATTTTCCGAGAAAATTTTTAACCGCTATCTCAACATGCTGGACTACAGTCACAATGTGCTGTTGGCCTCTGATGTCGCGCAGTTTTCCGGGCAGAAAGCCCGACTGGGCGACGCGCTGAAGTCCGGTCAGTTGGACGTGCCTTACGCGCTGTACAATCTGGCGCAGAAGCGGCGGTTTGAGCGTTTTCAATATGCGTTGTCGCGGTTGGATAAACCGGTGGATCTGACAGGCAGCGATACGTTCGAGCTCGATCGCAGTAAAGCCCCCTGGCCGCAGAACGTGGATGAACTCAACCGTCTGTGGGATGCCAAGGTGAAGTATGACTGGCTCAACCTGAAGCTGACCGGTAAAGATGATAAAGAGATTAAAGAGACGCTGACTAAGCGTTATCAGTTTGCCATTCGTCGTCTGGCGCAGAGCAACAGTGAAGATGTTTTTCAACTCGTCATGAATGCGTTTGCGCGTGAAATCGATCCGCACACCAGTTACCTGTCCCCCCGCAATACCGAACAGTTTAATACTGAAATGAGCCTGTCGCTTGAAGGGATTGGCGCGGTATTACAGGCGGATGACGACTACACCGTGATCAACTCCATGGTGCCCGGCGGTCCGGCGGCGAAAAGTAAGAACATTACCGTTGGCGATCGAGTGGTCGGCGTAGGACAAAGCGGTAAACCGATGGTCGATGTGATCGGCTGGCGTCTGGACGATGTGGTCGCGCTGATCAAAGGGCCGAAAGGCAGTAAGGTGCGGCTGGAAATTCTTCCTGCCGGTAAAGGGACAAAAACCCGTATCGTCACGCTGACGCGCGAACGTATTCGTCTTGAAGACCGCGCGGTGAAGATGTCCGTTAAGACGGTGGGTAAAGATAAAGTCGGCGTGCTGGATATCCCGGGGTTCTATGTCGGCCTGACGGATGACGTAAAAGTTCAGATCCAGAAACTGGAGAAACAGAACGTCAGCAGTATCGTCATCGACTTGCGTGCCAACGGCGGCGGTGCGCTGACGGAGGCGGTAGGGCTCTCTGGCCTGTTCATTCCTAGCGGCCCTGTGGTGCAGGTCCGCGATAACAATGGCAAGGTGCGTGAAGACAGCGATACCGACGGCATTGTGTATTACAAAGGCCCGCTGGTGGTGCTGGTCGATCGCTTCAGCGCTTCAGCCTCTGAAATTTTTGCCGCGGCGATGCAGGATTATGGTCGGGCGCTGATTGTCGGAGAACCGACCTTTGGTAAAGGTACGGTACAGCAATACCGTTCCCTGAATCGGATCTACGATCAGATGCTGCGGCCTGACTGGCCGGCGCTGGGTTCCGTGCAGTACACCATTCAGAAATTTTATCGTATTGATGGCGGCAGTACGCAGATGAAGGGCGTGACGCCTGACGTGATGATGCCAACCGGCACTGAAACGGTCGATACCGGTGAGAAATTTGAGGATAACGCGCTGCCCTGGGACAGTATTAAAGCGGCCAGGTATACGAAAAGCAGCGTTCTGAAGCCGTTGATTGGTGAGCTGAATGAGCGCCATCAGGTGCGTATCGCGCAGGATCCTGAGTTCCAGTATGTCGCACAGGACATTGCCCGCTATAACGCAATGAAGGACAAGCGCAACATTGTGTCACTCAATCTCGCCGAGCGCGAAAAAGAGAATGACGATGATGAAGCGATGCGACTGAAGCGGATTAACGACCGGTTGGCGAGAGAAGGTAAGAAACCACTCAAATCGCTGGACGATCTGCCAAAAGACTATCAGGCGCCCGATCCTTATCTGGATGAAACGGTAAAAATCGCCCGCGATCTGGCGAAGGAACAGAAAGAGTAATACGCTAACACCGTTCTGGTCATCTGAGATTATCAAGCGCCCTGTCTGGTTTATCCGACAGGGCGCTTTTCTCTATACGAAAAACGGCTTCCGATAAGGAAGCCGCCATGATTCAACGAAGGTGTATTACTAAGCGCGTGATTAACGACCGGCTTTTAGCTGCTGAAAATAGGTTTCGTACAGCGTGCTGGCGCTGCCGACGTCATTCTGCCATTCGCCTTTGGCGATGATATCCTCATCCGGGTACAGCGTTTTGTCGTTTGCCACTTCCGGCGGCAAGCGTTTTCTTGCGGTCAGATTCGGCGTCGGATAGCCGATGGTTTCGGCAACCTGCGCCGCCACTTCCGGGCGTAGCAGGAAATCAATCAGTTTCATCGCGCCGTCGACGTTTTTGGCGTTAGCCGGGATAGCCAGACTGTCCATCCAGAAGATGCCGCCTTCTTTCGGCCAGATGACCTCCAACGGCGTCCCCGCCTGACGCGCCACATAGGCGGAGCCGTTCCACACCATGCCCAGATTGACTTCCCCTTCCATGAACGGGTTGCCGGGGTTATCTGAGTTAAACGTCAGCACGTTCGGCATCAGCGTCTGTAGCGCGTGATAAGCGGCCTCAATCTCTTTGGGGTCGGTCGTGTTAGCCGAATACCCCAGCTTACGCAGGGCGATTTGGAACACTTCACGCGCGTCGTCCGTCAGCAGCAGGCTGTTTTTATACTTTTTATCCCACAGATCGGCCCAGCTTGTGACGCTGGCAGGATCGAGCGCCTCATTGTTGATGCCGATCGCCGTGGCGCCCCAGATATAGGGAATCGAATAGTCATTATTCGGGTCGAAAGATTTATGCAGCAGGTTCGGATCGAGATGATGAAAATTGCTGAGCTTGCTGGTATCGATTTTTTGCAGCATGCCTTCTTTGCTCATTTTGGCGATGAAATAGGTCGAAGGCACGACGAGGTCATACGCGCTGTCCTGATAAGTTTTCAGCTTGGCGTACATACTTTCATTGGATTCGTAGGTGGAGTAGATCACCTTGATGCCGGTTTCCTTGGTGAACTGTTCCAACAGGCCCGGCGGCACGTATTCGGTCCAATTATAGAAATAGAGCGTTTTGTTGTCGCTGGCATTGGCGGTACTGATGCCAAATGCTATCGCACAGGCTGCCAGCAGGCGTGGCCACTTTTTCATGATGTTTACCCCTTACAGTCCCAAAGGAAATACCGGTCTGATGCAGACAGGCATGAACATTACTATCATCGCCGGCACGGCGACCTTATTTTCCGGTACGGTCACGTAAAATCAACTGACTGCTGAGCACCAGCCCAAGCGACAAAACGAGCAGGATAGTCGCTAACGCGTTGACTTCCGGCGACACCCCGACCTTCACCATTGAGTAGATTTTCAATGGCAGGATTTCATAAGCCGGCCCGGTGACAAACGAGGAAACCACCACGTCGTCCATCGAGAGCGTGAAGCTGAGCAGCCAACTGGCGGCGACGGCCGGCATCGCCAACGGTAGAATGATCTTGCGCAGAATAATGACTTCACTGGCGCCCAGATCGCGCGCGGCCTCCAGCATTCGCACATCAAAACCTTTCAGACGCGAATAAACCGTGACGACCACGAACGGCAGGCAGAACGTAATGTGGGAAAAGAGCAACGACCAGAATCCCAGCGAGATCCCCAACAGCATGAATAGCACCAACAGCGAGATTGCCATCACAATATCCGGCGACATCATCACCACAAACAGCATGCCGCCGACGAAAGGCTTGCCGCGAAACCGGTAGCGATACAGCGCGACTGCCGTGAGCGCGCCGATAAGCGTCGCGAAAGTCGCGGAAAACACGGCCATCGTCAGTGAATGCTTTGCCGCCTGTAGCAAACTGTCGTTGTTCAGTAACAGGCGATACCAGTCCAGCGTGAAGCCTTGCCAGTTGATGCCGAAGCGTGCCTGATTAAAGGAATTCACGATCAGAATGACAATCGGGATGTAAAGGTAAGCGTAAATGATGGACATGAATCCACCACGCAGCAGGCGTCCGGTCATTCCAGCTCCCCCTTTTTATTCAACAGGCGGGCTGTACGGTAGTAAATAAACAGCAATATGCCCATGATTAACGTCAGGCAGATGCTGGTTGCGGCGCCAAACGGCCAGTCGCGGATGTTAAGAAACTGACTTTTTATCACGTTGCCGATCAGCAAATTCTTCGCTCCCCCCATCAGATCGGCGACGAAAAACAGCCCCATCGCCGGCAGAAGCACCAGCAGACACCCGGCGATAATGCCGGGCATCGTGAGCGGGATCACGACGCGAATAAAGGTTTGCCACTTGTTGGCCCCCAGATCGCGTGCGGCTTCAAGGTAGGATTTATCGAGCTTTTCAATACTGGAATACAGCGGCAGCACCATGAAAGGCAACAGGATATAGATCAGACCGAGGATCACCGCTTCGGAGGTGTACATAATCCGCAGCGGTTTATCGATAAGGCCGGTCCAGAGCAGAAATTCATTCAGATGCCCGCGTGTGCTCAGAAAAATTTTCAGGCCGTAAATGCGGATCAGCGAGTTAGTCCAGAAGGGCACAATCAGCAGAAACAGCATCAGCGGCTGAATTTTCCTGGGCAGTCGGGCCAGAATAAAGGCGAACGGATAGCCTAGCAGCAAACAGCAGAGCGTGGCGATAACGGCCATATTCAGCGAATGCAGCAGCACAGACGCGTAAAGCGGGTCGGCCAGTCGCGTGTAGTTTTCCAGCGTGAAGACCAGACTGATGAAGCGGGTGTCGTCACGCGTCAGAAAGCTGGCGCCGATAATCAGCAGGTTGGGGAGAAAAACAAACAGCACCAGCCAGGCGACGATAATAGTGATAATGATATTTTGAAAGCGTTTACGCGGCGTCTTCATCGTGCAGCACGACCTCCCAGCTTTCCACCCAGGTGACGGCAACCTTCTGGTTGAGCGAGTGATCGAAATCGGGGTCGTCTTCGTTAAAAAATTCGCTGACCATGACCATCTTGCCGTTTTCCAGTTCGATGCTGGACTCCAGCGTCATGCCTTTATAATTGCGCTCGCGTACATAGCCCACCATGCCTTCCGCCCGCGCGCCGTCACTGATTTCCTCCACGCGTAAATCCTCCGGGCGAAGCAGCACGTTGAGGTGCTGGCCGACATTCACCGGAAAGCCGACGGTAAGCACGCACTCGTGGCCTTCTACGCGGGCGCGTACCCGCTGTTCGTCCAACTGCGCCAGTACGACGGCATCAAAGATATTGATTTCGCCGATAAAGCTGGCAACAAACAGATTTTTAGGCTCTTCGTAAATTTCACGCGGCGTGCCGTCTTGCTCTATATGTCCGTCGCGCATCACCACGATGCGGTCAGACATGGTCAGCGCTTCTTCCTGATCGTGCGTAACGAAAATAAAGGTGATGCCCAGTTTGCGTTGCAACGCCTTCAATTCGTTCTGCATCTGTTTACGCAGTTTATAATCAAGCGCGGACAGGGACTCATCCAGCAGCAGCACTTTCGGCTGATTCACCACGGCGCGGGCGATCGCGACGCGCTGTTGCTGGCCACCGGATAATTGATGAGGGCGGCGCTGCGCTAATGCTTCCAACTGCACCATTTTCAACGCTTCCGTCACGCGCGGGGCAATATCCGCGGCGGGCGTTTTCTGCATTCGCAGGCCAAACGCAACGTTATCGAACACGCTGAGATGAGGAAACAGAGCGTAACTTTGAAATACGGTATTGATGTGCCGGTGCTCGGCGGGCTGGTGGGTGATGTCCTGATTTTCCAGCATAACCTGGCCGCTATCGACCGTTTCCAGGCCTGCAATCAGGCGCAGCACGGTGGTTTTACCACAGCCGGACGGCCCGAGGATCGTCAGAAACTCACCGTGATTAATGGTGAGATTAAAATGTGAAATGATGTCTTTGCCATCAAAGCTCTTGTGGGCGTTGAGCAGTTCAACGACCGGCACATTCAGGGAGTTTTCTTTCATTAAGGTTATAGCTCATTTCCTGGTTTGGCAGATCAACGGCATCTCCGTTGCGATCGTGCCAAGGGTTATCACCTTTCAGCCAGCGTGCGCAGTTAAGGGCGGCATTTTACGGGAAACGCTGCTTCACGCCAACTTGTGTGAGCCCGCTTCCTGCCAATCGGGTGCGAACTGCCGGTGATTCAGTCAATCTTCCAATCAGTATGTTTCCTAATTGTTACTTTATGTGGATATCTTTCGTGATGCCGCCGCTTTTTTACGCATCGAATTCTGCCAGTGCGGTTCGTTAAATCGGCAAAAACTGACCTGACGCAATATCTGCCGTGATAGCCCTATCCATAATGCCACTCAGGTTCAGGGGGCACATAATGGATAAATTACTCGACAGATTTTTAAACTACGTATCGTTTGATACACAATCCAAGTCTGGTGTTCGGAAAGTGCCGAGCACCGACGGCCAGTTGAAACTGGCGCACGCGTTACAACAAGAATTGATGGAGCTGGGGTTTGAACAGGTGGTGCTGAGCAAGCAAGGGTGCCTGATGGCAACGCTTCCGGCGAATGTGGCCTGGTCGGTACCGACGATAGGCTTTATTGCACATATGGATACCTCGCCGGACTTTAGCGGCAAAAATGTTCGTCCACAGATTCTGGAAAATTATCGTGGTGGTGATATCGCGTTGGGAAACGGGGATGAGGTGCTGTCTCCCGTCATGTTTCCGGTGCTGCATCAACTGCTTGGCCATACGCTGATTACCACCGACGGCAAAACGCTGCTGGGGGCCGATGATAAAGCCGGGATCGCGGAAATCATCACCGCGCTGGTGCGCCTGAAGAAAAACCAAACGCCGCACGGCGATATCCGGATCGCCTTTACGCCCGATGAAGAGATAGGCAAAGGCGCGCAGTTTTTTGATGTAAAAGCGTTCGACGCGCAGTGGGCCTACACCGTGGATGGCGGAGGGATCGGCGAACTGGAGTATGAAAACTTCAATGCCGCCTCGGTACAGGTGAAAATTGTGGGCAACAATGTGCATCCCGGCAGCGCCAAAGATGTGATGGTGAACGCGCTGACGCTGGCGACCCGTTATCATCAGCATGTGCCGCAGGACGCGACGCCGGAACGGACGGAGGGCTATCAGGGCTTCTACCATCTTCACAACATGAAAGGGTCGGTGGAACGGGCGGAGATGCATTATATCGTGCGGGATTTTGACCGTAGCGGTTTTGAAGCGCGCAAACAGACGATGGTGGATATTGCCGAGAAGGTCGGTCAAGGGCTGCATCCGGACTGCTATATTGAAGTCACGATTACCGATACCTATTACAATATGCGTGAGCAGGTCGAGCAGCATCCTCACATCATCGCGTTGGCGCAGCAGGCGATGCGGGATTGCGACATTGAGCCGAATATCAAGCCGATCCGCGGCGGTACTGACGGCGCTCATCTGTCATTTCTGGGGCTACCGTGCCCCAATCTGTTTACCGGGGGTTACAACTATCACGGCAAACATGAATTCGTCACGTTGGAAGGCATGGAAAAAGCGGTTTCTGTGGTGATGCGTATTGCCGAATTGACGGCGCAGCGCGCAAAGCCGTAAGCGATGGCTGGTGCTGATAAGGCGGGGGCGTCCCCGCCTACAGTGATGGTTTCGCCTTAATCGGCAAAGTACCAATAGCCGCTGTTAATCAGCCCCGTGAGCAGCGCCAGAAAAGCAGGATCTTCCCGCGCATCGCCTAACTGCTCCGCATTGAGGCTCATGTGCTCTGCTAAGGCAAGCAGCGCCGCGTGATGCGGGCTGTTTATCTTCTCGCCGTTAACGAAGCAGCTCTCCCCGACGCAGATCACCCGCAAGCCTCCCAGGCGGCGCAGGGTTTCACCCTGTTGCAGCAACTCATAGACCTCGCCAGCTTGATAAGGCGGCTCGGGCGGGGACAGATCGAGCTCATGACGGGATTGGGAAATAAATTCGCCAAACCAGTTCTGGAACTGTTCCGGCTGTTGCACCAGATCCCACATCATTTTTTGCAGCGCATCCAGCTCTTGCGGCAATACGCTGGCCATATGCTGGCGGGGCGGGATATCGGGATCGCTGTAGCGATAGCTGCCAAGATCACGGGCAAGCACATAATCAGCAAAGCCGCTCACCAGCTCGCGCGCATTCGGCGCACGGAAACCAACCGAATAGTTCAGCGAGTTTTCCAGCGAATAGCCTTCGTGCGGGAAACCCGGCGGAATATACAGGATATCGCCCGGCATCAGCTCTTCATCAATAATGGCGTCAAAAGGATCGACCTGGAGCAGGTCGGGATGCGGGCTGTGCTGTTTCAGCGGCGTTTTTTCACCGACGCGCCAGCGGCGACGCCCTGTGCCCTGAATGATGAACACGTCATACTGATCGAGGTGTGGGCCCACGCCGCCGCCGGGAACAGAGAATGAGATCATCAAGTCATCGGTACGCCAGTCCGGCAGTTTCCGGAAAGGCTGCATCAGGGAAGAAGAGGGTTCATGCCAGTGATCGACGGCCTGAACCAGCAGCGACCAGTTGCTTTCCCCTAAGTGATCGTAACTGGTGAAAGGACCGTGACTGACCCGCCAGCGCCCATTCTGATGGCTGACTAACCGGCTATCCACTTCATTTTCTAATGCCAGTCCGGCGAGTTCGTCCGGTGAAATCGGGTCAACAAAATGAGTGAAACCCTGTTTAATCAGGAGCGGACGTTTTTGCCAGTTGTTCGCCAGAAAATCCTGCCAGTCGAGATTGAGCTGATAGTCCATATTGTTTCCCAGAAATTCGTGTTTTGAGGAAATAACCGTTCTTAAGACATGACTTTCTTGAAACAATCAGTATCTTGGAGGCAAGTATACACGAAATGCTTCATGTGGCTGATCGCCGCATTTTCACCCTTCAGGCTGACCCACATTCTGGCGCGAGAAGATGGCCTCGACGCGGGTACCGCCCAGCGCACTATCGCCGACAAGGATTTCTCCCTGATATTGTTCGATGATTTCGACGGCCACGGCAAGGCCAATACCTTGTCCCGGACGCATACGGTCGGCGCGTTGGCCGCGTTGAAAAATCATGTCACGCTTACTTTCGGGAATGCCGGGACCGTCATCATCAATAATCAGATGCAGTTTGTGATCGGAATACTGCACGCTGATTTCAACAAACTCCAGACAGTATTTGCAGGCGTTATCCAGAATATTGCCTATCACTTCCATAAAGTCATTTTTCTCGCCGACGAAAGTTAACTCTGGCGGAATATCCAGCGTTATCACCACGCCTTTGCGCTGATACACTTTATTGAGCGCGGAGCACAGGCTGTCCAGCAGTGCGGAAACCGAGTGAACCTCGCGTATTAAGAGATTATGTTCAGCGCGCATGCTGGCTCGGTGCAGGTAATAGCCTATCTGTTGGGATATGCGGCTAATCTGCGCCAGCATGATAGGCTCCGCCTGATCGATAGTCAGTTCCTTACCGGTACGCAGCGCGCGCAGGGTTGTCTGCAAAACCGCCAGCGGCGTTTTCAAACTATGGGTGAGGTCGGTGAGCGTTGTACGGTACTTATGATAACGCTGGCGTTCGTTATTGAGCAGGATGTTCAGGTTTTTCACCAGACTGTACAATTCACCCGGCGGTTTTTCATCCAACTGTTCGCGAGTGCCTTGTTCCAGCTCGGCAATCTGTTTAACCAGATGTTGAATAGGACGCAAACTCCAGTGTGCGGCGAGCCAAAGAAGAGGAAGCACCAGCAGGAGGTTGGCGAGCAAAACATAGCTAAACCATTCCCAGACCATATCTTCCTGTTGCAGCTCCTGTGGGATACGGTCGACCACGACAATCGTAATGGAGGGGAGGTGCTCGGTCTTGGGGTAAACGTTAACGGCGATAGAGTGCGTTAGCACATCATCATGCGCGCTTTCCATCGTCCGCAGGCTATTCAGTAATAAGGCGTTGCCCGTTAAGACGGCGCTGCTGGTATTGCTGTCGGTATCCAGCTCGTGATAGGCCGTCCGACTTAGCCATTCCGGCTTTATCAGCGCTTCCAGCTCAGGGACATGCTTCTCACGCCACAGCACGTTGCCGTTTTCATCATAAATCAATACCAGCGTAGGGAAGTTGATATCAATATCGGGTGGTGTGACGATATCAAGATGGTTATCACGCCATTGCGCCAGACTGTAATAGAGATTGCTTTCCCCACGCAGTAGACGGAACGACGTTTTATCGAAATTGAGGCTGTAGCCGATGATCGCGACAATGCCATAAGCCAGCGACAGGGCCAACACGATAACGACCGTTGCTAATAAAAAACGAAAACGCAGCGAAACGGGCTGTTTTTTATCACTCATACAGCATTTGCAGATGTTTCAATATCAAAACGATACCCTTGACCCCGCACCGTCGTGATGACATCGGGGCCATTTGCCTGTTGAATTTTCTTGCGCAGCCTTCCCATTAGCACATCTATGGTATGGCCTTCCCGCAGTTCTGCATCAGGGTATAGCTGCAACATCAGCGATTCTTTGCTGACAACTTTACTTTTATTGCGGATCAGCGTTTCAATGATGGTGTATTCAAACGCGGTCAGTTTGATCGGTGAACCGTGAATCATCAGCTCGCGCCGCGACAGATCGATCTCAAAAGGGGACAGGTTGATGATTTGCGACGCTAACCCGCTATTACGGCGCATCAGCGCCTGCAGGCGCGCGACCACTTCTTCCATATGAAACGGCTTGGTGACGTAATCATCTGCCCCTGCTTCCAGCACTGCCACTTTGTCCTGCCAGCCTTCACGCGCGGTCAGGACCAGAATAGGGAGCTTGACCTGATGAGTGCGCCAGCGGCGGATCATGCTCATGCCGTCTTCATCGGGCAGACCAAGATCGACGATAGCGATGTCGGGCATATTTTCATGCAAAAAATAGTCGGCTTCTTTGGCGTCGGATGCCGCGTCAACCTGATGCCCCATTTCGTTCATTTGCACAGTCAAATGGTGACGTAATAATACATTGTCTTCAACGACCAAAATCCGCATCGTTATATCCTCTGTCGAACAGAAATGGCGACGTGTATCACAATGATCTCATGCACCCTGTCTTTCATCGAAATCGCCTCTATGTAGCATAATTATAGGTAAGGAAAATAGTTTATTTTGTTGTGCTGAATTATCCACAGCGGAAATAAACCGAGAATAAACGGGCGGGAAATGTTAGGGCAGAGACTAAGGCTGGCGGGCCGGTTGCCCGCCAGAGAGGGTGCGCGAACGCGCCAGAACGGTTATTTCAAGTCATCGACCATGGCGATAGCGCGGCCAAGATAGTTGGCAGGCGTCATCGCTTTCAAACGCGCTTTTTCCGCTTCATGGAGTTGCAGCCCGTCGATAAACGCCTGAATACCGGCGGCATCAACGCGTTTCCCGCGCGTCAGTTCTTTCAGTTTTTCATACGGCTTTTCGATACCGTAACGGCGCATGACCGTCTGGATCGGTTCTGCCAGCACTTCCCAGTTATGATCCAATTCGTCAGCAAGATGGTCACGGTTCACTTCCAGCTTGCTAATGCCTTTCAGCGTAGCCTGATACGCAATCAGCGCATAGCCGACGCCGACGCCCAGATTGCGCAGCACGGTGGAGTCGGTAAGGTCGCGCTGCCAGCGGGATACCGGCAGTTTACTGGCCAGATGCGCCAGCACGGCATTCGCCAGCCCCAGGTTGCCTTCTGAGTTTTCGAAGTCAATCGGGTTAACTTTATGCGGCATGGTGGATGAGCCGATTTCGCCCGCAATGGTTTTCTGTTTGAAGTGATTCAGGGCGATATAACCCCAGATGTCACGGTCAAAGTCGATCAGAATGGTGTTGAAACGCGCGAGGCAATCGAATAATTCCGCGATGTAGTCGTGCGGCTCGATTTGCGTGGTGTAAGGGTTCCAGTTGATGCCGAGAGAGGTAACGAAGCTTTCGCTGAACGCGTGCCAGTCAACTTCCGGATAGGCGGCAATGTGGGCGTTATAGTTACCAACCGCGCCGTTGATTTTACCTAAAATCTCAACCTGTTGCAGTTGGCGATACTGGCGTTCCATACGGTAGGCCACGTTAGCGAACTCTTTACCGATGGTTGACGGCGTGGCGGGCTGACCGTGGGTACGGGAAAGCAGCGGGATATCTCGATATTCCTGAGCCAGCGTTTTCAGCGCGTCAATGATTTGACGCCAGTGCGGCAGGATGACATCGCGCCGCGCGGTGTCCAGCATCAGCGCGTGGGACAGGTTATTGATGTCTTCGGAAGTGCAGGCGAAGTGAATGAACTCGTTAACCGCATGCAGCGCCGGGATCTGCGCCACTTTTTCTTTCAGGAAATACTCAACGGCTTTCACGTCGTGGTTGGTGATACGCTCGATAGTTTTAATGCGTGCGGCGTCTTGTTCACTGAATTCGGCGACGATGTTATCAAGGAAAGCGTTTGCGTCAGCGTCAAATGCAGGAACTTCCTGGATCTCTGCGCAGGCGGCCAGTTTTTGCAGCCAACGGACTTCAACCTGCACACGGAATTTCAGTAAACCGAACTCGCTGAATATGGTGCGCAATGTGCTGACTTTATCGCCGTAGCGTCCATCGATAGGGGAAACGGCGGTCAGTGAGGATAATTCCATCGCAAGCAACTCCTGGGATTAGTTTCAATAACAATGAGTTTCAATAACAATTTTCAAAAACAATGAGTTTCAATAATAACGCACTTCAATCATCGTCGGCTTCAGGCACGGTTTGGCTTAACCGCCGCGACCATGATGCGGAGCCAAACCCTTCGCGTCTGGCATCACGCGTGGACGCGAGACAATCTGATGCGGCAAGAATAGCATCAAACGGATGCGCAGCGCGCCAAAATCTGCTTCGCTTCCTTGACTAACTGGCCGCGTGAAAACATCAGCTGTAAGCGGCCACCGCCGATTTGTTGCCACAGCACGGCAGAACGGATACCGGCCAGCAGCGCAGCGCGGACTTTCGCCTGTACCTGAGGGTTTTTCAGCACCTCCGGCGAACCCGTCACCTGAATACGCGGCCCTAACGTGCTGATGATATCGACGTAAATCGCCGCCAACGCGCTCACGATGGTGTCGGAAAGCAGCTCGAAGTGTTCCAGTTGCCGCGACAATTGCCCGATGCGGGTCCCCAGTTCGTCAAGCGCGGCGGATTTCGAATGCAGCTTGCGCTCCAGCGCGATCAGACTGAAAGCATAGCGTGATAATTCTGCGCCCGCGCCCTTATTGCTGCTGGTGTTCAGAATGCCGAGTAACGCCTCCAGCCCCGTTTTAAGGTTTTGCTCATCATTGCCATAAACGGCCAGCGTGGACGTCGGGTTGACGTTTAAGATGCTGTTCAGCGAGGTATACAGAACGTCATTATTACTGTGCCCGGTGTGCGCCAACTGCTGGACCAGCTGCGCCGATTGGCAAACGCCTGCCAGCGCCAGCGTGATTTCATAATAGTTCTTAGCCACGGTTACTCCTGTATACGTTCTTCAATGATGCCGCCGCCCAGACACACATCGTCCAGATAAAAGACGGCGGACTGACCCGGCGTAACCGCCGCGACGGGTTCATCAAAACGCACGGTGATGCGGTCGTCGCCAAGTGGCGTGACGGTGCAGGGGATATCCCCCTGACGGTAACGGGTTTTCACCGTACAGCGTAATTCGGTGGTTAACGGTTGACGATCGACCCAGTGTAGCTGCTGCGCGATTAAGCCGTAAGACATCAGGCGAGGGTGCTCGTGCCCCTGCGCAACATACAGAATATTGTTGGCGACATCCTTATCCACCACGTACCAGGGATCCTCACCGCCGTCTTTGACGCCGCCGATGCCCAGACCTTTGCGCTGCCCCAGCGTGTGGTACATCAGCCCCTGATGTTGTCCCATCGGTTTGTTGTCGTCGACGGACAGAATCGGGCCCGGTTGCGCGGGGAGGTAACGTGCCAGGAAATCGGTAAACTTACGTTCGCCGATGAAGCAGATACCGGTGGAATCTTTCTTTTTCGCGGTCGCCAGTTCAAGTTCTTCGGCAATCTTGCGCACCTGCGGTTTTTCCAGCTCGCCGACCGGAAACAGGCTCTGGGCGATCTGTTCATGGCTCAGCGTATAGAGGAAATAGCTCTGGTCTTTGTTGCCGTCCATGCCGCGCAGCAAACGGCTCTTTCCGTCAACGTCTTGTCGACGAACGTAGTGGCCTGTCGCGATATAGTCCGCGCCGAGATCCTCGGCGGCGAATTCCAGAAAGGCTTTGAATTTGATCTCTTTATTGCACAGGATATCGGGATTGGGGGTACGGCCCGCTTTATATTCTTCAAGGAAGAGTGCAAAAACGTTGTCCCAATATTCGGCGGCAAAGTTGACGGTATGCAGTTCGATACCCAGTTTGTCGCAAACGGCCTGCGCATCGGCAAGGTCAGTGGCCGCTGAACAATATTCCGTGTCGTCGTCCTCTTCCCAGTTCTTCATGAACAGGCCTTCAACATGATAGCCCTGCTGTTGTAACAGGTAAGCGGAAACGGAGGAGTCAACACCGCCGGACATACCGACAATCACTTTTTTCTGGCTGTTATCTGACATGGAGATCTCACGAACTGAAATTTACTGACGCATTGATGCGAAAAACAAGCGGCATATTTTAGCATGTTGAACTGAACGCTGCATCGCTATTCCTGCCGGGGATGGGGCGCGCGTCTGGCAGGAATCGCAATCTGCTTAAAAAGGCCAGTTGAACGCGCCCAGTACGGTTAACGGATAGCGTTCCGGCTGCTGATAGCAGCGAATACTTTCGGCCACCAGCGGCGAGCGAAGTTGACGAGAATGAAGAATCTCCTCGGCGCTCAGCCAGCGGCAACATTCGATGTCGCTGTCGTGCGGCTGGGTGTCGACCCGGACAGGCAGATCGAGCGCAAAACAAAAGCGCAAAAAAGGCGTGCTGTCGGGGGCGATCCATTGATGAAGACGTAAAAAACTCTGCGGTGTGGCCTGAATGCCGGTTTCCTCCCACAACTCGCGACTGGCGGCCTGAATCAGCGTTTCGTCGGCTTCCAGATGGCCAGCGGGCTGATTCCACAATAACTTGTCGTTAATCAACTCTTCGACGACCAGAAAATGGTTTTCGGCCTGAACCACACAGGCCACGGTTACATGGGGTTTAAACATCCGCTATCTCCTTCCATTCTCCGGGTAACAGGTTTTCCAGCGTCTGATTAGCCATACCGTAGCGAATCAGACGCAGTGTAGGATAGCCGATATTGGCCGTCATACGGCGCACTTGCCGATTGCGACCCTCATACAGCGTGATTTTTAGCCAACAGTCAGGGATGCTTTTGCGTTCGCGTATGGGCGGATTACGCGGCCACAGCCAAGAGGGCTCCGGTACAATCTCGGCACCGGCGGGCAGCGTTTTGCCGTCATTCAGTTCCAGACCGCAACGAAAACGCGCCAGCGCGGCGTCGTCAGGAATCCCTTCGACCTGAACATAATAAGTCTTCGCCGTTTTTTGCGTTGGCTGCGTCAGTCGCGCCTGAAGTTTGCCGTCGTTGGTCAGAATCATCAGGCCTTCGCTGTCGCGATCCAGACGGCCAGCGGCATAAATACCGCTAACCGGAATGTAATCTTTCAGCGTGCGGCGTCCGGCTTCATCAGTGAATTGCGGCAACACATTGAAGGGTTTGTTGAACAAAACAATTCGGCGCGGCGCGTTGTCAGGCAGCTTTTTTTTCGTTGATGGTGAGCTGAATCGTTTAACTTTGTGATTTTTAACAGGGAATTTATTCATCATCTTTATCGTCGCGGATAACAAAAGCATTATACTCGAAATGGTTTGCGATTGGCGTGGACTTAATATTCAAGTAGTATTGACACGCATCTTACAAGTCATTAACAAAATTGCGCTCGAAGGAGAGGTTAATGGAAAGCAAAGTAGTTGTACCGACAGAAGGTCAGAAGATCACGGTTGATGCCAAAGGTAAACTGGTTGTTCCAGACAACCCGGTTATTCCATTTATCGAAGGTGATGGCATTGGCGTTGATGTGACGCCTGCGATGATCAACGTGGTAAACGCTGCGGTAAAAAAAGCCTATCAGGGCAAGCGCGCGATTTCCTGGATGGAAATCTACACGGGTGAAAAATCGACACAGGTTTATGGCAAAGATGTCTGGCTGCCAGAAGAAACGCTGGAATTGATCCGTGAATATCGCGTGGCGATCAAAGGCCCGTTGACGACGCCGGTTGGCGGCGGTATTCGTTCTCTGAACGTGGCGCTGCGCCAGCAACTGGATCTGTATATCTGCCTGCGTCCGGTACGCTACTACGAAGGTACACCTAGCCCGGTTAAGCAGCCAGAGCTGACCGATATGGTGATCTTCCGTGAAAACGCTGAAGACATTTATGCCGGAATCGAGTGGAAAGCGGGTTCTGCTGAAGCAGATAAAGTGATCAAATTCCTGCGTGAAGAAATGGGCGTTAACAAAATCCGTTTCCCTGAGCAGTGCGGCATCGGCGTGAAGCCCTGTTCTGAAGCGGGCACCAAACGTCTGGTACGTGCCGCGATTGAATATGCCATCACCAACGATCGCGATTCCGTCACGCTGGTGCACAAAGGCAACATCATGAAATTCACCGAAGGCGCGTTTAAAGACTGGGGCTACCAGCTGGCGCGCGAAGAGTTCGGCGGTGAGCTGATTGACGGCGGACCTTGGGTGAAAATCAAGAACCCGCAAACCGGCAAAGATATTGTGGTAAAAGACGTGATCGCCGATGCATTCCTGCAACAGATTCTGCTGCGTCCTGCTGAATACGATGTGATCGCCTGTATGAACCTGAACGGTGACTATATTTCTGATGCATTGGCGGCACAGGTCGGCGGTATCGGCATTGCGCCGGGCGCGAACATTGGCGACGAATGTGCACTGTTTGAAGCCACGCATGGTACGGCGCCGAAATATGCCGGTCAGGATAAAGTGAACCCAGGTTCTGTTATCCTGTCTGCTGAAATGATGCTGCGTCACCTGCAATGGTTCGAAGCGGCTGACCTGATTGTTAAGGGCGTTGAAGGCGCGATCAAGAACAAGACCGTGACTTACGATTTCGAACGACTGATGGAAGGCGCTAAGCTGCGGAAATGTAGCGAGTTTGCGCAGGACATCATCGATAACATGTAATCCGCTATTTAGCGTAGATGCACATCAGGGGCCAATTTGGCCCCTTTTTCTTTATGGGTGACCAATGCTCTGTGAACCGGGAATAAGCCGGAAGTATATCTGTTCGGGGATCGGGCTGTCCCAACCGCCGATGTACATTGCGAAGCCGATGATGCCAAAAAGGATACCGAGCACCAACACCGTCATCGCAATCCCGGACAAGGCGGTTTCTCGCCATAGCGGTTTGGCGCTGTCTCCGGTTTGTGAACCTGAGGGGTTGATCAGCGAAAAATGGAGTGTCGACGCCACCGGACAGGATTCGATACAGGTCATACAGGCGGTACACTCTGCGTTTCTTACCTGAATAAGCTTATCTACCGGTATATTGGCAGGACAGGCTTTGGCACACTTACCGCAATCTATGCAGCTTGTCGGGTTGCGGCGGATTTTGAAGGGAGAAAGCAGTGAAAACACGCCCAGCAGAGCGCCGTAAGGACACAAATAGCGACACCAGAAGCGGCGTATAAACAGGCTGGAAAAGACCAAAATGCCTACGCAAACCAGCGTGATCGTGCCAATGTTACGGAAAAACCCCAGCATTTTGACGTCGGCGATCAGACCGTAGGGCGACATCAGGAACATATAAATGCCCTGAGCCGGCATCGACAGCGCGATGTAGAGAAAAAAACTCAATAGCAGGTATTTCAGGCTACGCAGTGGTCTGTCCAGCCATATCGGCAGGGTGAAGTGGCGACCAAAGATTTTTCCCCCCAGCGCCGCCAGCCACTCGGAAAGTGTGCCGATGGGGCACAACCATGAGCAGAACGATTTTTTCAGCAACAGGCTGATTGTTATAAAGGCGAGCAGTAAGAGCATTGAGGTAAGGTGAACCGGAGGAGGGGTGCCGGTTTCCCAGGTAAACCTGATGTTCATCAGCCCGGCTATCGGTAACCAACCTTCAATACCGCCCGGTCTTGGCAAATAAACGCTCGCGCCGCCGGTTTCAAAGTAACGCACCCAGAAATAGAAAGTGACGCCAATATAGATGTTGATCGCCAGCAGCAGAATTTGCGTTGCTCTGCGCCAGGTCAGAGCGTTACGCCAGTCATGCCAAAGACGTTTACCGCCCGTTGTGCCGGGACGACGCTGCCATCGCTTTCTTATTTCCTCGCTCATTATTCTTACAGGCTCCGTTTATTTTTTCATCCGACTGCGAGTTACGGAAGAAAGGGTTAAAAAACGTTATCACGCGGCAGGTAATTAAAAATTGATTTGTGTATTACAAATGCATGTTTGTTGGTTTTTGGGATTTTTATAAGAAAGCGGAGACAGAAAGCGCCTTGTTTCACGGTAAATCAGAGCGATGTACAAGGCATTGGGCGCAATATCTGACGGTTGGAAATAAAGCAACACCGTTAGCCAATAGGGTTGTCGTGCGTGGCGGTATGGCACAATAAAGACTGGGCGTGATGGCTAAACGTCGGGCACCCATGCGATGATAAATAAAGGGTAGAGACTGTAATTTAAATTGTGTAATTGCCTGTTTTTGATATGTTCACGCCAATAGCGGAGACAGGCAGAATATGGACGAGAAGAAACTCAAAGCC
>NZ_SMBY01000002.1 GCF_004342665.1 Samsonia erythrinae
CTGACCCCATGCCGAACTCAGCAGTGAAACGCCGTAGCGCCGATGGTAGTGTGGGGTCTCCCCATGTGAGAGTAGGGAACTGCCAGGCATCAAATAAGTGGAAAGCCTCTGTCGTAAGACAGGGGCTTTTTGCTATGCGTGGAGTGCGGAAAGGGGCTGCTGTGTCTCCTGTGGTAAAACGCCAGATATGCGACCACATCCTCAATTTCTCCGCCACTCTTATATCTAAAAAGTATGTGTATGTCCTGGTAGCTCAATTTATTCAACAGTGGTTGAAACCCCGCAAACGGCAGATCTGTCCCGTGGATGGCATGGGCTGATGCTGAAACGTCAGTGTGTGATGTGGCGCTGATAATACTTTTCGAGTTTAACCTGTAACTGGCTTAGCACGGTGCTGAACATCAGGTAAATCAGTGCAGCCTCGACATACAGAATCAGAGGCTCATAGGTAACGGAAACGATGCGCTGAGCGGATAAGAACATCTCCGGTACGGTAATAACGGCGGCCAGCGACGTATCTTTGATTAACGAAATAAACGTATTGGAAAGCGGCGGCAGAGACACAAAAACAGATTGGGGAAATATGACCCAACGAATTGCCTGCCTTCCGTTCATGCCGAGAGAATAAGCGGCATTCCATTGCCCTTTCGGGACAGACAGTATGGCTCCACGGACGATCTCTGAGCTATAAGCACCCACGCTAATGGTGAAACCAATGAGTGCAGCAGGGAAGGCATCCAGAGTAATCCCCGCGCTGGGCAGCCCATAAAAAATCAGGAAAAGCTGCACCAGTAACGGCGTGCCACGAATGACCCAAACGTAGAAATCACCCAGCCATTTCAGCGGCTTGGGGCCATAAAGGCGAACCAGCGCGATGATAATGCCGAGGGCTAAGCCAAAGATGAAAGACAGAATCGCCAGAGGGACGGTAAATTTCAGTCCCGCAGACAGCAGGCTCCAGAAGGAGTCTGCCATGAGTTGTAGCCAAGGCGGCATGAAAACGAGCTCCGATAACGGTATGTGTTAATCACAGAACGCGCTGATATATCATGTCGATAAAAATCAGGTTGAACAACGCACTCTGGTAACCGTGTGATTATTGAGAAACATCCTCCCCGAAGTATCGCACAGATATTGTTTTATAGGTGCCGTCCGCTTTTATTTCATCCAGCGCTTTATTCAATGCCTCCACCAGTGGCGCCTGATTTTTACGCACCAGAATCGCAGAAGGTTCGCCGTCTTTTGCGGTTGCCGCAATCTTCACGTTGGCATTCGGCTTCTGCTTTTTGAAATCCAGAAATGACAGATTATCGTTTAACGTCGCGTCGGCGCGGCCGCTAAGCACTAAATCCAGCGACTGGTTAAAACCGTCCGTCGGCACAATGTCCGCACCGTAGCGGGTGGCTTGCTTCGAATAATTACTGGTCAGGCTTTGTGCCGATTTTTTGCCTTTCAGATCGCTGAAATCTTTAATAGTAGTGTTATCGCCACGAACAACCAGCACCGCCTTGGAGTCGATATACGGCTTGGAGAAATCATACTTAGCCTGACGCTCTTTGGTTACGCCAACCTGATTGATGACCACATCGTAGCGTTTGGCATCAATCCCCGCGATTAATCCGTCCCAACGTCCTTCGATGAACTGGGCTTTCACGCCGAGCTTTTCTGCCACCGCACGACCGATATCCACGTCGAAGCCCACCAACTGGCCTGATTTATCGTGATAGGTATAAGGCGCGTAGGTGCCTTCTGTGCCGATCTTGAGCACGCCGGCGGACTTGATGGCGCTAAGGTCATCGGCATGAGCGAATACGCTGGTAGCAAGCAGGGCACTGGTCAGTAAAGCAAAACGTATTTTTTTCATTATGAATTCCTGTGGGTAGTATGCAGTGATGTACTTATAACTTTTATTAATAACTAATCTACGTGACAAGACATTTGTTTATAAATCACGTTGTGTGATGATTTATATCAGAAGTGAATATAGTCCTTTTATAGCGAACCGTACTTTTACGATGACTATAGTGCGCCTAACAGGCTTTAACTATGTTGCGAGAGGGAATGTCAGAAACAGTCTATTGTCAGAGAGAATGGTCGCAACGGTCAGCGTATTGTTCTGTTTACCCTTCCTGAGCCGATAAGGCGCCGTACTGGTAAGTACGATAATCGCGGTGTCGGATGGCGTCATCTTCGTTGAGTAAGGCATTGGCGGGGCCTGAGATGCAGGCAGGGGGAAGTATCATTAACGTCTTTTCCGCTCGCACGTGTATCGCGGCATCCAACAGGGTTTTTTGGCGCAAAGGACATCAGGAAATTTTTCGAACGAGAAGGCTCCTTCGCTCCAGATAGGTTGCTGCTGTTTTAAGCGTTTCTCCCGTCGAGGTGTTTAGATTCTGGATTCATTGTTGTGAACCCTAAGCGGGCTTATTGCCCGCAAGTGGCTAGAGGTTTATAAATTTTTTGATGATTCAATATGCTGAGGCATTCTCACGCTATTTGACGTCGCTTCCATTGGCATGATTAAGCATTGTTTTTTTCATGCTCAATGAGCCACTCTTTGCGCGCCACTCCGCCACCATAGCCTGTCATCGTACCATCCTTGCCGATAATTCTGTGGCAAGGAATGACGATTGCCACTCGGTTTGCTCCGTTCGCTGCCGCCACCGCTCGTACTGCATTTGGGTTCCCTATCAGCCCGGAGAGCGCCTGATAGTGTGAGGTTTGGCCATAAGGGATCGTGCGTAGCGCTTGCCAGACGGTACGCTGAAAATCACTGCCTGGAGTATCGAGTAAAAGAGTAAACTGTTGGCGCGTTCCTGAGAAATACTCGCTGATCTCTTTTTCTGTTTGCCGGGTATGATTATTTTCACCAGAGATTATCCGAGCCTTGAGCAATCGCTGAAGATCGCGAAATTCGGTCTCCAGCATTCGACGGTCGGTGAATTCCAATAGGCAAACGCCACGTTCGGTGGCACAGACAAACATGGGGCCGAGCGGCGTGGTAAAACGGTGAATCATAATCACCTGGCTGTGTTCGGTCGGACTCACGCCCGTAAGCTGTTTATAGGTATAGCCAAAACCACTTAATGATTCGTAGCCGCTATCAAAAGCAACGTCGGTTGCATTACGCCCACCTTTTAGTTCCTGAAGTGCGATATTCACCCGCTGCATGCGCTGGAAAGCCTGAAAGGTAATACCGTGATTTTGCAGAAACCATCGACGAACCCGCTCTGGGCTGATGTTGTGTTTACGCAGTTCAGCATTGCTTATCCGTGTTTTAGGATTGGCACGCACGAGTTCAAGCGCTTGTTCAATTAAAAGCGGTGCGCTATGTGCATTTTCCGTGGGTCGGCACACTTTACAGGGGCGAAATCCCGCATCCAGAGCGGATTTAATATCTTTATAAAATTCAACATTTTCACGTTTTGGTTTTCGTGCCCGGCATACGGAAATACAAAATACGCCCGTTGTTATCACACCAACAAAAAAGATCCCGGTATACTCTGAAGCCCGCTCAAGTAGTGCCTGATACCAGATGTCGCACTGGTCATTATCGAGAACTTTCATCAACAAAAACTCCTGCAAATGACTGTTGCGACTGGATAGTTAGCATTACATTTTTAAACGTCGATTGCATGGCTGAATGAACAAAATTACCCATAGAGAGGCGATTTACGCCGAGTTTTTTCAGCCTGTCAAAATCAGGGAGGTCTGGCATGCACATGACGTTGAGTGGCAAATTAATCTCCCGAGAAATGATCGCAATATCATTTTCAGACGTCAGGCATGGAACAAAAAGACCATCAGCACCCGCCTCTTCGTATAATCGACCGCGCAATAACGTTTCCTGCAATGCCTGCTCATGGCTAAGAAGATAGGTATCGGTACGAATATTAAAAAATAATGGATAATTCTCTGTGGCCAATGCATGACGAATCTCTTTTATGGTGCTGGCAAATACCATTGCATCATCAAGTTGTCTGACACCATTAATTACTCTGCTATCTTCAAGGTTTATACCAACAACGCCCAGAAGAATGAGACGTTTAAGATGAGTGGCGATCTCGTTTGCTGTTTTACCAAAACCCGCTTCAACATCAACGCTCAATGGCAAGTTAATGACGGATTTGATACGAGTGACGATATACAGCAATTCATCAAATGACATTGCTTCTCCGTCCTCGTAACCTAACATGGCGGCAATGGCTGCGCTTGAGGTTCCCAGAGCTTGATAGCCAGCCTGCTGAGCCGCAATAGCGCTGCTAGCATCCCAGACATTGGCGATAAGTAATGGCGTGTTTTGATGATGAAGTTCAGTGAAGTCCATGATTATCTCCTCTGGCGATATGCAGGATTCATCTTGAACACCCTACGGCACTCCCACAACCGAAAATCAGACGACCATTTTCTGTAAACCGATCATGGATAGCAGAACGGCTTAATAACCCGCTCCGACTCTTTCATGTATCCATCCGTTCAGGCGGCTGTCGCCCTGAAAAACAGCAAAGAAAAAGGCGCTTAACCAGAAAGGTAAAGCGCCTTTTTTCAAATGCTTAACTGATTAATATCAGTTCATGCCGTATTTTTTCAATTTCTTACGCAGAGTACCGCGGTTGATGCCCATCATCAGGGCGGCGCGGGTTTGGTTACCGCGGGTGTATTGCATCACCATGTCCAACAGTGGCTGTTCAACTTCAGCCAGTACCAGCTCATACAGGTCATTAACGTCCTGACCGTTCAATTGAGCAAAATAGTTCTTCAGTGCCTGTTTAACCGAGTCGCGCAGGGGTTTTTGGGTTACCTGGGCCTGAGAGTTTACAGTGGAAACGGTCAGTACGTCAGAATTCACGCGTTGTTCGAACATAGTTCTGTCAGCTCTTTTTCTGTTTACGCAAGATTTTCAAAATATGCCTCCAACGCCTCCAGCTGCTTGCTGGCATCCTCAATGGCGTTGAATGTGCGCCTAAACTGGTCGTTTGGAGCGTGCTCCTGGAGATACCAGGATACGTGCTTACGAGCGATACGGAATCCCTTGCCTGGACCATAAAAGTCGTGCAATTCCCGTATGTGCTCGATCAACAAGCGCTTGACCTCCGCCAATGGCATTGGCGCCAGCAACTCCCCTGTGTCCAGATAATGCTGGATTTCCCGAAAGATCCAGGGTCTTCCCTGAGCGGCTCGTCCTATCATCAGGGCATCTGCCCCGGTGTAATCAAGAACCGCTCTGGCTTTATGCGGGTCTGTAATGTCGCCATTCGCAATAATTGGAATGGAAACGGCCTGCTTAACTGCCCGAATACTGTCGTATTCTGCTGAACCATTGAACAAACACGCACGGGTGCGTCCGTGAATGGTTAATGCCTGAATGCCACAGTCTTCAGCCAATTTGGCAATTTCTACACAGTTGCGGTGCTCGGGTGCCCAACCGGTACGGATCTTCAGCGTCACCGGTACGTCTACCGATTTCACTACCGCAGAAAGGATTTGTTTGACCAAATCCGGATACTGCAACAAAGCAGATCCTGCCATCTTGCGGTTCACCTTTTTTGCCGGACAGCCCATATTGATATCGATGATTTGCGCACCGAAATCAGCATTGATTCTGGCTGCCGCCGCCATCTCATCCGGGTCACAGCCGGCAATCTGCACGGCCCTGATACCGGGCTCATCGCTATGTACCATACGCAAACGCGACTTATCTGAACGCCACACTTCCGGATTGGAAGAGAGCATTTCAGACACGGTCATTCCAGCGCCCATCGCATGACAGAGTGCTCTGAATGGGCGATCGCTAATACCAGCCATCGGGGCTGCTATCAAACGATTGGTAAGCTGAAATTGTCCAATGTGCATAGACAAAGATTGACCATACTGTGCCTGCAAGGGCGCGTATATTACGCATTTTTTACGCCAGATGAAAGGCCAAACTTTGACCAATTAAGCCGAATAGATCAATAAATCAGAGTTTTTCAGACTTGAAAATTTAATTTATTCATTAACAACAATGTCTTATGTTGTTTTAGGGGCTCTGCCTTCTCTACTCCGGCAGTGAAAACATCTGCTAAGAATATGCTACCAGATGTCTCTGACGTAGTGATTGATGGAGAGGTAAGAAGCCGCAGGCAGTGTAATATGTCCTCCAATGCGGCTTTTGTGTTGTATCCAGTCCGAGTCGAAAACCACTACACCGCTTTTCTGATGCCGGTAATGCGGCACCATTCTTCACGTTCTGCAACCGGATCGAGCATGAACTTGTCTGCGTAGGCTTCTGCGACGCCTTCGGCCTGCGTCGCCAGCACGCCGGACAGACCGAGGTGACCGCCCGCTTTAGGTAAATCGCTAATCAGCGGTGCCAGCTCGCGCAGTGGGCCGGCAAGGATATTGGCGACGACGACATCGGCAGACAGGTCGGCAGGCTGGTCTTTCGGCAGATACAGCTCAAGACGCTCGGAGACGCCGTTGCGCTGCGCGTTATCGCGGCTGGCCTGAATCGCCTGCGGATCGATATCAATCCCGATGGCGCGCGCTGCACCCAGTTTCAGGGCGGCAATGGCCAGAATGCCGGAACCGCAGCCGAAATCGATGATCGTTTTTCCTGCTAAATCCAACCCGTCGAGCCATTGCAGACACAGGGCGGTCGTGGGATGCGTGCCGGTGCCAAACGCCAGACCGGGATCGAGCATGACGTTGACGGCGTCCGGATCTGGAATGTCACGCCAGCTTGGGCAAATCCACAGGCGTTTGCCGAACTGCATCGGGTGGAAGTTATCCATCCACTCACGTTCCCAGTCTTTGTCTTCCAGCTGTTCGATTTTATGTTTAAAACCGACGCCCAGCAGCGGCTCTTGCTCAAGCATGGCGATCACCGCGTTCATGTCGGTTTCGGCATCGTACAGCGCAATGGCATCGGTATCTCCCCACAGGCGGGTTTCGCCCGGCAGCGGTTCGAACACCGGGGTATCGTGCGTATCCTGAAACGTAACGGATACCGCACCGCTTTCTATCATGGCGTCACCCAGTTGTTCTGCAACCTTTCCTGAGGTGTTTATTTTCAGTTGAATCCACGGCATGGCAGTCTCTATGACATTTAAAGTGAAGATGAAGCGGCAACCGGCGCGGGTGGGTTATGACCAAAGCGGTTGCCAATAATAAACGCCATCAGGCTGAGTAACAGCGATGGCACAATCGGGTGATACCCGGCCAGATGCAGATCGAAGCTGGCCAGCAAGGTGTAGCAAATCGCCCCGCTGAACATGGCGCTAAGTGCCCCCGCGGCATTCGCGCGCTCCCAGTACAGGCCCAGCACCAGCGGCCACAGGAACACCGCTTCCAGACCGCCAAACGCCAGCAGGTTCAGCCAGATGATCATATCCGGCGGTCGTAAAGAAACCAGCAGCACCAGAAGACCTAGCAGCAGAGTGGCCATACTGGACAAGATCTTAATGCGGTGCTCATTATGGATCTGCTGCGGACGTACACTGAGATAGAGATCTTTGATGATCGTCGCGGACGCCTGAAGCAGATGGGCATTAATGTTGGACATGATAGCGGCCATTGGCGCGGCGAGAAAGATCCCGGCAGCCAGCGGCGGTAGCACCGTGACCATCAGTGCCGGTAAAACCTGATCGGGAATGGTCAGATTTGGCATCACTGTGCGGCCCAGCGCCCCGGCCAGAGGCATGCCGAGCATCAGCACGCCGATGACGATCGTGCCGATAATAATCCCCCGATGCAGCGCCTTGCTGTCGCGATAAGAGATACAGCGGACGGCGGTGTTCGGCAAGCCGATGACGCCGAAGCAGACCAGCACCCAGAATGAGGCCATAAACGGCATCGATAGAATACCGTTGCTGCCCTGTGGCGAGACCAGCATAGGATCAATCTGTTGCAGCTTATCCACTGCGCTGTGCAAGCCGCCGGCAGCATAGATCACGCCTATCAGCAGGATGACGGTGCCGATCAGCATCACGATGCCTTGCATCGCATCATTGAGCACGCTGGCGCGGAAGCCGCCAAACGTGGTGTACAACGCGATAGTGACGCCGAAAATCAGCAGGCCGATGTCGTAAGGGATGTTTGCCGCCGTTTCCAGCAGGCGGGCGCCGCCGATGAACTGCACGGCCATGGAGCCGATAAACGCCACCAGTAGGCTGATGCTGGCGAACCATACCAGCAGCGGGCTGTTGTAACGGGCGTACAGCATGTCATTCAGCGTGATGGCGTTGTAACGGCGCGCCAGAATAGCGAATTTTTTCCCCAGAATTCCGAGCGACAGCAGCATGGTGGGGAGCTGGATCATCGAAAGCAGCACCCAGCCCAGCCCGTATTTATACGCGGCACCCGGCCCGCCGATAAAGGAGCTGGCGCTGACGTAAGTGCCGATGAGCGTCATCGCCAGCACAAACCCGCCCATGGATCGACCACCGAGGAAATATTCGTTAAGAAAGTTACCCGCTTGACGGCGACGGTACGCATAGACCGACAGTCCGAAGACCAGAAGCAGATAGCCAATCAGCGGTAATAAAATTTCAATTTGCATCGTCACTCTCCAGTGAGATATCGCGGAAAACGACGCGTACCATCAGCCAGCACAGCAACGTAAAAACCAGCGGCAGCAGCAGGCAGGCCATCTCAAACCAGTGCGGCAGGCCGGTGATCCCTTGTGTGTTGTCAGGCAAATAGGCGGCGAGCACCCAGGCCACTAAATAAACCAGCGTCAGGCCGAAAGCCCAGCGGGCCTCTTTGTGCGCCTGAGGAAAGCGTGTGTCCATATTCTTCTCCACCGTGAAGGGAGTATTGGCAGTGTTATGACCGTTGTGATGACGAAAGCGGGAATTTTACGGCATGTGGGCGAATTGACTAGCCTGAATTGATATAAAAAGAGAAAGGCCGGTTTGCACCGGCCTTATGATCGTCACTGAGATCGTACCGTATCTACTGCAACCCGAGTTTTTTCTCCAGATAGTGGATGTTCGTGCCACCTCTCTGGAAGTTTTCGTCTTGCATGATTTTCATCTGAAGTTCGATGTTGGTTTTGATGCCGTCAATGATCAGCTCAGCCAACGCGTTCTTCATGCGGGAAATCGCGATTTCGCGGGTTTCACCGTAGGTGATCAGTTTGCCGATCATGGAATCGTAATACGGCGGTACGGTATAACCGGCGTAAATATGCGATTCCCAGCGGATGCCAAAGCCGCCCGGCGCGTGGAAGCGCGTGATTTTCCCCGGACTTGGCAGGAAGGTATTCGGGTCTTCGGCGTTGATACGACATTCCACCGCATGACCGCGCACCTTCACATCTTCCTGTTTGATGGACAGCGGCTGACCGGCGGCAATGCGTAATTGCTCTTTGATCAGATCCACACCGGTAATCATTTCGGTTACCGGGTGTTCCACCTGAATACGGGTATTCATTTCAATAAAGTAGAATTCACCGTTTTCGTACAGGAATTCGAACGTACCTGCGCCGCGATAATTGATATCGATGCAGGCTTTCGCGCAGCGATCGCCGATATAGCGACGTAGTTCGTCCGTAATGCCCGGCGCCGGCGCCTCTTCCACCACTTTTTGGTGGCGGCGCTGCATGGAACAGTCACGCTCGGCCAGATAAATCGCGTTACCCTGACCGTCCGCCAGTACCTGAATTTCCACATGGCGTGGATTTTCCAGGTATTTTTCCATGTAGACCATGTCGTTGTTGAAAGCCGCTTTGGCTTCCGCACGGGTCATATTGATGGATTGTTCCAGCTCTTTGTCGCTGCGCACCACGCGCATACCGCGACCGCCGCCGCCGCCGGAGGCCTTGATGATGACCGGATAGCCGATGCGTTTGGCAAAGGCGCGGTTTTTGTCCATATCGCCGTCCAGCGGGCCATCAGAACCCGGTACGCACGGCACGCCCGCTTTTTTCATCGCGTTGATGGCGGAGACCTTATCGCCCATCAGACGGATGGTATCGGCACGCGGGCCGATGAACACAAAGCCGGAGCGTTCAACCTGCTCGGCAAAGTCGGCGTTTTCGGACAGAAAACCGTAGCCGGGGTGGATCGCAACGGCACCGGTAATTTCCGCAGCGGAAATAATGGCCGGGATATTCAAATAGCTTTTTGTTGACGGCGCCGGGCCAATACACACGGTTTCGTCCGCCAGCAATACGTGTTTCAAATCGCGATCCGCGCTGGAGTGAACGGCGACGGTTTTGATGCCCAGTTCTTTACAGGCACGCAAAATGCGCAGTGCAATCTCTCCGCGGTTAGCGATAACGATTTTATCTAGCATGATAAGCCTCGTTATTCGATGACAACCAGTGGCTCGTCAAATTCAACCGGCTGGCCGCTTTCGACCAGAATGGCTTTCACTACGCCCGCTTTATCGGCTTCAATCTGGTTCATCATTTTCATGGCTTCGACGATGCACAGGGTATCGCCAACGTTGACTTGCTGACCCACTTCCACAAATGCTTTGGCATCCGGGCTTGGGGTGCGATAGAAGGTTCCAACCATTGGAGAGCGAACGATGTGTCCACTGACAGCCGCTGGCGCAGCCGGGGCTTCAGCGGGCGCTGGCGCAACCGCGGCGGCCAGAGCAGGCTGTTGCTGCATCATCGGTGTGGCATAGGCTTGCTGCATCATCGGATAGTTGGCTGCTGCCGGGGCACGACTGATACGTACTGATTCTTCACCTTCAGAAATTTCCAGTTCGGCGATGCCAGACTCTTCAACCAGTTCGATCAGTTTTTTGATTTTACGAATATCCATGGATGTGGTTCCGTACTCTTTTGTTTAATTGGAAGTTGACAGGCGTTTTACCGCCGTCTGTAAAGCATACTGATAACCCTCTGCCCCCAGACCACATATCACGCCTACTGCAATATCAGAAAGATAGGAATGATGGCGGAAGGGTTCACGCGCGTGCACATTGGACAGATGAATTTCGATAAACGGAATGTCGACCGCCAGCAGGGCATCACGCAGCGCAACGCTGGTGTGGGTGAATGCCGCCGGATTAATCAGAATGAAGTCCGTGTTTCCTTTGGCCTGATGGAGGGTATCGATCAGAACATGTTCCGCGTTGGATTGCAGATGGGAAAACTCCACGTTCAATGCCTGCGCCTGTGCTTCCAGCTCGCTGACAATGTCTGTTAACGTCGTCTTACCGTATTTGTCAGGCTCTCGGGTACCTAGCAGGTTCAGGTTTGGGCCGTTCAAAAGCAAAATGTGAAACTTTTCTGCCATTGTGCTGCTATCTCCCGCGATTATCTTCGTGTCGCACAAAATAGCGCGAAGCTGTTCGTTTGTCACCTTTCGTGACGAAAATTGTCCGACCGGAGAATTCAAAACCGTGCATTATAACCATATCGTGGCAATTCGCAGCTAAATACTGGTCTTATCTGCGGAGATATTCCGGTGTGAGGTCGTGAGAAGGTGTGAATCTCTCCGTGGTCAGTCACCGGTTTTTCCTGTGTTGCCGCGGCGTTTAGCGCCACCATTGGCGAAATTTTTTATAACGAAACAGCAACAATATCAGCGCCGCGAGTGCATATAAAATAGGCTGCGGAGAGTATGTTTTAACCGACCAAAGATAATGGATAGGCGCAAGGATGGCAGCCAAATAGACGAAATTATGCAATTTTTGCCATCTCGATCCCAGTTTGCGCATCAGTTTCTGTGGCGAGGTCACTGCCAGCGCCAGCAAAATCAGCCAGCTTATCAGACCCAATGTCAGATAAGGCCGGGATATCAGCTCCTGACCCAGCAAAGCCAGATGGTTCAGGCCGAGCTCCAACAGCGCATAGCTTGCCAGATGCAACGACGCCCAGAAAAAACACCACAGCCCGAGGAGACGACGGCAGCGAATCAGCAGCGGCTGTTTGCCGTAACGCGCCAGCGGTGTGACCAACAGCGTCGCCAGCAACAGTTTTAGCGCCATCCTGCCGGTAAAGTGTTGGATATCTTTGGCCGGATCGGCGCTGAACCACCCTTGGTCAACCGACAATATCAGCCACAGCAATGGCAGAAAACCTGCCAGATGGAGTAGCACTTTTAGCCGATTAATGTGTTGTAACGTCAGTCTCATGCTGATGTGGATTCCTATCCTGACAGGAAGTGATCGCTAGAAGTTGTCGCGCAGATTCAAGCCGCGATACAGCGAGGCGACCTGATCGGCATAGCCGTTGAACAACAGCGTAGGTTGACGCTCAACGTTAAGCAGGCCGCCTGACCCGATGACGCGTTCCGTCGCCTGCGACCAGCGCGGGTGATCGACATGGGGGTTAACGTTGGCATAGAAGCCATATTCATCTGGGGCCGCCAGATTCCACGTGCAGGGCGGCTGTTCACGGGTTAACCGAATATGCACAATGGATTTGATACTTTTGAACCCGTATTTCCACGGCGTCACGAGTCGGATAGGCGCGCCGTTCTGCGGCGGCAGTGTCTTGCCGTAAACGCCGACGGCCAGCAGCGTCAGGGGATTCATGGCCTCATCCAGTCTCAGCCCTTCGACATAGGGGTAGTCCAGCCCGCCGCCTATCGCGCGATTTTTTTGTCCCGGCATCTGCTCCTGGTCGTAAAGCGTCTGAAACGCCACGTAGCGTGCGTTGCTGGTGGGTTCGGCGAAGTTAATCAGCTTGGCCAGCTCAAACCCGACCCACGGAATGACCATCGACCAGGCCTCAACGCAGCGAAAGCGGTAGATCCGCTCTTCTAGCGGAAAGCGTTTTAGCACATCGTCGATATCCAGCGTGATAGGTTTGGCTACCTCGCCGTCTATCTTAACGGTCCAGCCAGTGGTTTTTAACCCGCCGGCATTGGCCGCCGGATCGGCTTTATCCAACCCGAACTCATAGAAGTTGTTATAACCCGTGACCTTATCTTCCGGCGTGAGAGGCAGATCGAGCCTCCAGTCGGCAGGCTGACTAAATGTGAGCGGCTTACCCGGCGGCGCTTTGGGTTTCTCTCCGCCTTTAAACCACGCTAGCAGGTCAGCCTGTGCAGAAAGCGGCAGTGAGAGCGCCGCCGCGGAAATGCCCAGCGCTTTTAATACGCGCCGGCGCTGATAGAAGAGGGATTCCGGGGTAACGTCGGCTTCCGTGAGCTTGCGATGTTTGTGCATGTGAACTCCCGCCAGTCATGATTTTTGTTAAAGCAAAATGGCGTTTTTTAATGCTTATCGTTCACTTAGTTATAGATGAGTTGCGGTAGAAATCGCACGGTAAAACGAAGGACTTTTATTGCAGGGTGTAACAGCCGCCCGAAAGCGGCTAAAAAAACGTTAGCCGATTTTCACCAGTGTGCGGCCAGTGACGTTGTTTTCCAGCAGCGCGGCGGCGGCGGCGGGGACATCTTCCAACCCGATTTCCTTTGTCACCTGCTCGTAGAATGCGTCAGGCAGGATGGTCGCCAGACGATCCCACGCCTGCTGACGACGCGCCAGCGGCGCCATCACGGAATCCACGCCTTGCAGACGAACATTGCGTAAAATGAAGGGCATGACGGTTGTCGGCAGCGCAATACCACCAGCCAGACCACACGCTGCCACCGTCGCGTTGTAATCCATCTGCGCCAGCAGCGTCGCCAGCACTTTGTCGCCGACGGTATCAATCGCGCCTGCCCAGCGCTGCTTTTCCAGCGGGCGGGCATTGCCGGTGAATTCGCTGCGTTCGAGCACCTGTGCCGCGCCCAGTTTCTTCAGATAGTCGGTGTTGTCAGCACGTCCGCTGACGGCGGTCACCTGATAACCCAACGCGGCGAGCAGGGCGACTGCCGTACTGCCGACGCCGCCGCTGGCGCCCGTCACAATGATGTCGCCGCTTGCCGGTGTGACGCCGCCGTCTTCCAGCGCCATGACGCACAGCATGGCAGTAAAGCCCGCGGTGCCGAGGATCATTGCCTTACGGGCGTCCAGCGAGGAGGGCAAAGGCACCAGCCAATCGCTTTTCACCCGCGCTTGCTGCGCCAGACCGCCCCAGTGGTTTTCCCCCACGCCCCAGCCGGTCAGGATGACGGGCTGTCCTACGGTAAATCGGGCGCTGTCGCTGTGGCGCACTACGCCCGCGAAATCGATCCCCGGCACCATCGGGAAGTGACGAATGATCTTGCCTTTGCCCGTAATGGCGAGCGCATCTTTATAATTAATACCGGACCAATTGATATCGACGGTAACATCCCCGGCGGGAAGCTGTTCCGCATCAATCTCACGGATCTCGGCGCGCGTCAGACCGTCGGACTGTTCAAGAACCAAAGCCTGCATGAGCAATCTCCTGTAGCAGGATTAAAAGTGAGGAAGCCATACTATAATTATGACGAATATCTTTCGTTATAAGTACTATGCGTTGCAATCGGCGTTGGCAAACTGATAAAAAACAAAAAACTTGCTGAAATGGCATTCTTTGGAATAGGACGCAGGGATGGGATTTACGACCAGATTCTCAATACTTGTAACATTGCTGACGACGTTCGCTATTTTCCTGATGCTGTTCAGTAACCTGTTCAGTCTCTACGCTTATAGCCAGCAGCGAACTGAGCAACAGTTACATGAGGTGATAGCCAGTATCGATCAGGCGTTATTAGTGCAGCCGCCTGAAGATGTCCAGTTCTGGCTGCCGGGGATGATGAAGACGGCAGGCATTGTCACGCTGGAGATTTGGGATAACGATTCGTCGCTCTATTCGATAGCATTGCCTGACTCGGCGTGGAAACGAACGCATCTCTACCATCAGGCTGAATTCCCGCTTATGCACCATCTGGATGGGGTGGTCGTCTTAAAATATGTTGATCCGCTAATTGGTTTGTCGCGCGTCGTGATATCCATGTTGCCGATACTGCTGGCCGCAGGCCTGATGCTCCTGATGCTCTATCTGTCCATTCGCTGGCTACAGCGTCAGTCTGTAGGGCTGCAAGAGCTGGAAACGCGCGCGCGGCATATTCTCAACGGCGAACGTGAATCGGTGATGCAGGGGTCGGCGCGTGAATGGCCCGCCAATAGCAGCGGAGCGCTCGATCTGCTGTTGTCGGATCTAGTGGAAGCGCGTGAGGAGCGGGGGCGGGTGGATACCTTAATTCGTGCCTTTGCCGCACAGGATGCGGAAACCGGGCTGAACAACCGTCTGTTTTTTGATAACCAACTAACGACACAACTGGAAGACAGCGAAGACGTGGGGACGCACGGGATCGTCATGATGATCCGCGTGCCGGATTTTGAAATCCTCCAGGAAACACACGGCTACAACCGAGGTGTCCTTCAGGAATACCGTTTTACGCTGGTCAACCTGCTGTCGACGTTTGTTATGCGTTATCCCTCCGCACTGCTGGCGCGCTATTTCAGCAGCGACTTCACCGTATTGCTCCCTCACCGCACGCTGAAAGAAGCCGATGCTATCGCCGCTCAGTTGGTGAAAGCGATCGATATTCTTCCCGTCTGTCCGTTGATCGATCCGCAAGATATCTTGCACATCGGCATTTGCGCCTATCACAGCGGTCAAAGTGCGGAACAGGTGATGGAAAGCGTGCAGGATGCAAGGCGCAACGCCGTCTTGCAGGGAGGGAACGGCTGGTGTGTGTATGACCGACAGGTGCCGGACAAGAGCCGCGGCAGCGTGAAATGGCGCACGTTGCTGGAGCAAACGCTGGCGCGAGGGGGGCCGAGGCTCTATCAGAAGCCTGCCGTCACGAAAGAGGGCGTTGTGCATCATCGTGAAATGATGAGCCGAATTTATGACGGCGAGCAGGAATTGCTCGCTGCGGAATATATGCCGTTGGTGCAGCAACTCGGACTGACAACCCACTATGACCGGCAACTTCTTGCGCGGGTTATTGACCTGTTGGCGATTTGGCCGAGTGAAAATCTGGCTGTGCCGGTCAGTGTGGACTCACTTTTGCAGAAAGCTTTTTTGCGCTGGCTAAAAGAAACATTACTACAATGTCCGAAATCGCAACGGCAGCGTATTTTATTTGAACTTGCGGAGGCAGATGTTTGTCAATATATCGGCCGTCTGCGCCCGATTCTAAATCTGATATTGGGACTGGGATGTCGTCTGGCTGTCACACAGGCCGGTTTAACGCTCGTCAGTACGACGTATATCAAGTCGCTTCCTGTGGAAATCATCAAGCTTCATCCCGGACTGGTGCGTAGTCTGGAGCGTCGCCCGGAAAACCAGCTCTTTGTACAAAGTCTGACCGAAGCCTGTAAAGGAACGCAAACGCAAGTGTTTGCCGCTGGCGTGCGAACGAAAGAAGAGTGGCGGATGCTCTTGGGGAAAGGCGTTTATGGCGGACAAGGGGATTTTTTTGCCGCATCAATTTCAGTAACGGATGAGCTGAAAAAATATTCACCGCGCCATCGTGTTTAATATAAACGCACTGCTCAAATTAACGTAGAATGAGGCGGTTGTTAAATCAGTTAGTGTGTGCTTACGTTAGCGACAATCCGATTAAATGTTAGATTTTATGTCCGGTGTTAGCGCAATTCCGTCGTGCGGATCGTGGTAATCTGCTTTGCCGCCTAAGGAGAGGACATGATGTGTCTGTTCCCTGACGTCGATGTGCGCAACTCAGACTTAATTTTTCACCGAAGCAGAGCTTTTTCGTGCCTTGTCGCTGCTTCGTGTGGTTGGTAAAGTAGGCGGATTTATTTTTCGCCCCCAGCTTGCAGGATTATCCTTTAGTTATGTTTAAGAAATTTCGTGGCATGTTTTCCAACGACTTGTCCATCGACCTGGGTACCGCCAATACCCTGATTTATGTTAAAGGGCAGGGCATCATACTGAATGAACCCTCGGTGGTCGCCATCCGTCAGGATCGCGCAGGCTCTCAAAAAAGCGTGGCGGCGGTAGGCCATGACGCTAAGCAGATGCTGGGTAGAACGCCCGGAAATATTGTCGCCATTCGCCCGATGAAAGACGGCGTCATCGCCGATTTCCAGGTCACGGAGAAAATGTTGCAGTACTTCATCAAGCAAGTACACAGCAACAGCTTTATGCGTCCAAGTCCGCGCGTGCTGGTTTGCGTCCCGGTCGGCGCGACACAGGTCGAGCGGCGCGCCATTCGTGAATCCGCGCTGGGTGCGGGCGCACGTGAAGTGTTCCTGATCGAAGAGCCGATGGCCGCCGCGATCGGCGCAGGTATGCCGGTATCCGAAGCAACAGGTTCCATGGTGGTTGATATCGGTGGGGGCACGACGGAAGTCGCCGTTATCTCGCTGAACGGCGTCGTGTACTCGTCATCTGTCCGTATTGGCGGCGATCGCTTCGACGAAGCGATCATCAACTATGTTCGCCGTAACTATGGCTCGCTGATTGGTGAAGCGACGGCTGAGCGCATCAAGCATGAAATCGGTTCCGCCTATCCGGGCGATGAAGTGCTGGAAATTGAAGTTCGTGGCCGTAATCTGGCTGAAGGTGTGCCGCGTGGGTTCACGCTGAATTCCAACGAAATTCTTGAAGCGTTGCAAGAGCCGTTGACGGGGATCGTCAGTGCGGTGATGGCCGCGCTGGAGCAGTGCCCGCCGGAACTGGCTTCCGATATTTCCGAGCGCGGTATGGTGTTGACCGGCGGCGGCGCGCTGCTGCGTAATCTGGATCGCCTGCTGATGGAAGAAACCGGTATTCCTGTCGTGGTGGCTGAAGATCCGCTGACCTGTGTTGCCCGTGGCGGCGGTAAGGCGTTGGAAATGATCGACATGCACGGTGGCGATTTGTTCAGCGAGGAGTAATCCTGTCTGGAAAAGGGGGGCCGGATGGATGAACGCAAGCGTTTTTCATCTCTCGTGGTTGCCCCTTTTTTATTTGCCGAACAATGAGATTTGCCCTGCGGGGCGCTGCTTTGTGACATGAAAAATCGCCGGAGCGATTTGAGGTTGCAGTCGAGGAATACGCGAATTTTATGAAGCCGCTTTTTAGCAGGGGGACTTCCCTGCAATTACGACTTTTTCTTGCTGTCGTTACCGCGATCGTCGCGATCGTCGCGGACAGTCGGCTTGGTTCGTTCGTTAAAATCAGAACGTACATGGACACCGCGGTCAGCCCGTTCTATTTTCTGGCCAATGGGCCACGTCAGGTGCTGGATAATGTCTCCGCATCGCTGGCGACGCGTGAACAGCTGAGCATTGAAAATACCGCGTTGCGTCAGGAACTGCTGATGAAAAACAGCGATCTGTTGCTGTTAGGGCAGTTCAAGCAGGAAAACGCGCGGTTACGCGAACTGCTCGGTTCGCCGCTGCGTCAGGATGAACAGAAGATGGTCACGCAGGTGATGTCCGCCGGAACCGACCCGTATAGCGATCAGGTTGTGATTGATAAAGGCCAGGTAAATGGCGTGTATGAGGGGCAGCCGGTCATCAGCGATAAAGGCGTGGTGGGGCAGGTCGTCGCGGTCGGTCAGTTTACCAGCCGGGTTCTGTTAATTTGTGATGTTTCCCACGCGTTGCCGATTCAGGTGCTGCGCAATGATATCCGCGTAATCGCTGCCGGCAACGGTTGTACCGACGATTTGCAATTGGAACATCTGCCTAACAATACGGACATCCGTGTGGGCGATGTGCTGGTGACGTCCGGCCTGGGTGGGCGTTTCCCTGAAGGTTATCCGGTGGCGGTGGTATCCTCGGTGAAAGTGGATACTCAGCGCGCTTATACGATTATTCAGGCTCATCCGACCGCGGGGCTGCAACGTTTGCGCTATCTCTTATTATTATGGGGCGTGGAAAACAACTCTAATACCTCGCTGCCGCC
Source organism: Samsonia erythrinae (assembly GCF_004342665.1). Taxonomy (GTDB): domain Bacteria; phylum Pseudomonadota; class Gammaproteobacteria; order Enterobacterales; family Enterobacteriaceae; genus Samsonia; species Samsonia erythrinae. The sequence goes on from NZ_SMBY01000002.1 coordinate 18,725, forward strand.
AGCGGAGGTGCATCGGGTTGCCAATGAGCGCCTGATGCAGATGATGCCACAGGTATTACCGTCGCCTGATGAAATAGGGCCGCCGCTTCCTCCTGATATCGCTGTTCCCACTACCGAGCCGCAAAGAGGCCATCAATGAACCGCTATCGCAGGCATGGCAACTGGATTATCTGGCTCTCATTCCTGATTGCCATGATCTTGCAGATTATGCCGTGGCCGGATGAAATCTATATGTTTCGTCCGTCCTGGCTGACGCTGTTCCTGATTTACTGGGTGATGGCGTTGCCGCACCGGGTGAATGTCGGTACCGGGTTTTTATTGGGTATGATTATGGACCTGATTCTTGGGTCTACTCTGGGAGTCCGGGCGTTGGCGCTTAGCGTCATTGCCTATTTGGTGGCGTTCAAATTTCAGTTGTTTCGAAATATGGCGTTATGGCAACAGGCGTTGATTGTCATGGCGCTGTCGTTGCTGATGGATCTGATTGTATTCTGGGCAGAATTTTTGGTTATTCATGTCTCTTTCCGGCCGGAAACGTTCTGGAACTGCGTGGTCGATGGCGTGCTTTGGCCGTGGCTGTTCCTGCTGATGCGTAAAATTCGTCGTCAGTTTACTGTGCAATAAGGTGACCCATGACCCAGCTTTATCTGGCCTCTGCTTCTCCCCGCCGTCGGGAACTGCTGACGCAGCTCGACATCCCTTTTTCTGTGCTGAACGTGGCGGTGGAAGAAGTGAGTTTATCGCAAGAGGCGGCGGAAACCTACGTCCGGCGTTTGGCGCATGAAAAGGCCATCGCTGGCGTGGCGGCGGCGCCGTTCGATCTCCCGGTTCTGGGGGCGGACACCATCGTGGCCTTGAACGGGCAGGTATTGGAAAAGCCGCGCGATGAGGCCCATGCGGCGGAAATGCTGAGTCAACTGTCGGGAAAACAACATCAGGTGATGACCGCCGTCGCGCTGGCGGACAGAGACGATATATTAAGCGCTCTGGTGATCACCGATGTCGTCTTTCGTCCACTGTCGCCACAGGATATCGAACGTTATATCGCCAGCGGAGAGCCGATGGATAAAGCAGGGGCTTATGGAATTCAGGGAAAAGGTGGGTGCTTTGTCCGGTCGCTCAGCGGAAGCTATTATGCGGTGGTGGGATTGCCGCTGGTCGAAACACATGAGCTGTTCAGTAATTTTGCTGCGCTGAGGGGCGCAAGAGGGAAACATGACTGCTGAGTTACTGGTAAACGTTACACCTTCGGAAACGCGGGTTGCCTACATTGATGGCGGCATTCTGCAAGAGATCCACATTGAGCGTGAAGCGAAGCGCGGTATTGTCGGCAACATTTATAAAGGGCGCGTAAGCCGCGTCTTGCCGGGGATGCAGGCCGCGTTTGTGGATATCGGTCTGGATAAGGCGGCGTTCCTGCACGCGTCCGATATTATGCCGCATACCGAATGTGTTGCCGGTGATGAACAGAAGAATTTCCACGTCCGTGATATTGCCGAACTGGTGCGCCAGGGACAGGACCTGATGGTGCAGGTCGTGAAAGATCCGCTGGGCACCAAAGGCGCGCGTCTCACCACCGATATCACGTTGCCGTCGCGCTATCTGGTGTTTATGCCCGGGGCATCGCACGTGGGCGTTTCACAACGCATTGAAAGCGAAGCCGAGCGTGAACGCCTGAAGAAGACGGTCGCCGAATATTGCGACGATCAGGGTGGTTTCATTATCCGCACTGCCGCAGAAGGGATTGGCGAAGAAGAGCTTTCTCAGGATGCCGCGTTTCTGAAGCGCCTGTGGGGCAAAGTCATGGAACGCAAGAAGCGTAACCAGAGTAAATACAAGCTCTACGGCGAAGTCGCGCTCGCACAGCGGATTTTACGGGATTTCGCGGGGGCGGAGCTGGATCGTATTCGGATTGATTCCCGGCTGACATATGAAGCGCTGCTGGAGTTTACCTCCGAATATATCCCGGAAATGACCAATAAGCTTGAGCACTATGCGGGTAAACAGCCGATTTTTGACCTGTTTGATGTCGAAAACGAGATCCAGCGTTCGCTGGATAGAAAGGTTGAGCTGAAGTCTGGCGGCTATTTGATTATCGACCAGACGGAAGCGATGACGACCATCGACATCAATACCGGTGCGTTTGTTGGCCACCGCAATCTGGATGAAACCATTTTCAATACCAACACGGAAGCCACGCAGGCGATTGCGCGGCAGCTGCGTCTGCGTAACCTCGGCGGTATCATCATTATCGATTTCATTGATATGAACAACGAAGAACACCGTCGGCGTGTGTTGCATTCTTTAGAGCAGGCGCTGAGTAAAGATCGGGTGAAAACCAGTATTAGTGGTTTCTCTCAGCTAGGCTTAGTGGAGATGACGCGTAAGCGTACCCGTGAAAGCATCGAACACATACTCTGTCATGAGTGCCCGACGTGCCGTGGTCGTGGTACGGTGAAGACGGTAGAAAGCGTTTGTTATGAAATCATGCGTGAAATCGTGCGGGTGCATCACGCGTATGACACCGATCGCTTCCTGGTCTACGCTTCGCCCGCGGTGGGGGAAGCGCTGAAAAGTGAAGAATCGCATGCGTTAGCTGAGGTCGAAATTTTCGTCGGCAAGCAGGTCAAAGTACAAATCGAACCCCTGTATAGCCAGGAACAATTTGACGTCGTAATGATGTAATTCGTTCGCTCGTCGTCGGCGACGAAAAGAGGAGAAATGAGTGAGGCGACTGCCCGGAATACTCGCCGTCACGGGCGCCACGCTTGTCGTGATGGTTGCGCTGTTAGTCAGCGGCTTAAGACTGGCGCTGCCGCAGCTCGATCATTTCCGGCCACAGCTGGTGGACTGGGTGCAGTCTGCTGCCGGTGTGCCATTGGAAATCGGCGCGCTGAAGGGGCGCTGGGCGTCTTTTGGCCCGACGCTGGAAATTGAAAAATTGCGCACGTCCCTGCCGGAATCGAACTGGCAGGTTGAGCGTGTAACGCTGGCGTTGGATGTGTGGCAGTCGTTGCTGCACGGACGCTGGCAGTTTCGCGATCTGACTTTTCATCAGTTAACGCTTGAACTCAAGAGTCCTTTGAATGCGCAGCGGCAGAACAGCAAGCTGATCGAATCGGGGGATATCAGCGACCTTTTCCTGCGCCAGTTCGATCACTTTGATTTGCGCGACAGTCACATTACCTTTCTTACGCCTTCCGGCTCCCGGGCGGAACTGAGCATTCCCCAACTGACCTGGCTGAATTCCGATAAACGACACCGTGCGGAAGGTTTGATCAGCCTGTCGAGCTTTAACGGTCAGCATGGCGTGGTGCAAATGCGCATGGATTTGCACGATGAGCAGGGGTTGCTTAGCAATGGCACGCTCTATCTGCAAGCCGACAATATCGATATGAAGCCCTGGCTCAGTCGCTGGATGAAAAACAGTACCGGGCTGAAAAGCGCCGATTTCAGTCTGGCGGCGTGGCTGAATATTCGTGAGGGCGATATTCATCGCGGCGACGTGTTTCTCAATGAGGGAACGGCGAGCTGGGGGGAGGGGAATGAATCGCATCGCCTGAACGTTGATGACATGACGCTGCACGTCAGCCGTCAGGAAAATGGCTGGCAGGTCGATATTCCCGCCTTGAATCTGGCGACGGATGGCATTGCCTGGCCAACTGGCCGGCTTTCCGCGCTCTGGCTGCCTAAGAATGAACACCTGCTGGGTCCAGATCGTCAAGAGGAGCTGCGTATTCGTGCCAGCAATCTGGCGCTGGAACGCGTGAGCACGCTGCTTCCGCTGCTGTCCGGCACCACGCCCGCCCTGAAACAACGATGGGCGGCGCTGCAACCGACAGGCACGGTGAATCACGTTGCCGTGGATATCCCCTTGCAACAGCCAGAAAGAAGCCGCTTTCAGACAAGCTGGCAGGATGTGAGCTGGAAAGCGTGGAAATTACTGCCGGGGATCGATCATTTCTCCGGTTCCGCCAGCGGGAGCGCCGAACGTGGGCAGATTAAGATGGCGTTAGCGCAGAGTACGCTGCCTTACGCTGAGATGTTTCGCGCGCCGCTGGAGATCAAACAGGCGAGCGGCACGATTGACTGGCGTAATGACGCGCAGGGGTTGGCACTCTGGAGTCATCGGCTGAATGTACAGGCGAAATCGCTCTGGGCTAACGGTGATTTTCGCTATGAGCAGCCCGCCAAACAGGCGCCGCGGCTGGATATTCTGGCGGGGATTCGGATGACCGATGCGGCAGATGCCTGGCGTTATTATCCGGAACCCTTTATGGGCACCGAGGTGGTGGATTATCTGAGCGGCGCGCTCAAAGGGGGACGCGTCGATAACGCGACGTTGATTTTTGCCGGTAACCCGCAGCGTTTCCCGTTTACGCATAATGAAGGTCAGTTTGAAGTTTGGGTGCCGGTGAAGGATGCGACTTTTGAATTTCAACCGGACTGGCCGGCGCTGACGCCGTTGGATATTCAGCTGGATTTCGCGAATAACGGACTGAGGATGTTTGCGCCGCAAATCTGGCTGGGTCAGGTAGAAGGCAAAAATATCAGCGCGGTTATTCCTGACTATGCAAAAGAGCGACTGTTCATTGAGGGTGAACTGGCGGGACCGGGGCCTGAAGTGGGAAACTATTTCCATCAGACGCCGCTGGCATCTTCGCTGGGCACGGCGCTGGATGCGCTGAACATCGGCGGGCCGGTGCAGGGAACGGTGCGTCTTGATATTCCGCTTGCCGGCGACGACGTGCGCGCCAGCGGCGACATCACGCTGAACAATAACAGCCTGTACATCAAGCCGCTGGATACCACGATTAAAAATCTCTCAGGTAAATTCCACTACGATAACGGCAACTTACGCAGCGAAACGCTCCGGGCGAATTGGCTAAATCAGCCGATGGCCGTTAATTTCACGACGCAAGAGCAGGAAAAGGCTTTTTTGGTGAATGTGGGCTTACAGGGCGCATGGCAGCCAGCGCTGTTGCCCGGTTTACCAGCATCGGCGAAAAAAGCTTTGTCCGGCGCCGCGGACTGGAAGAGCACGGTTGCCTTAACGCTGCCGCACTCGGGTAAAACGACCTATGATGTTGATGTGAAGGCGGATTTTAAAGAAGTAAGCAGTCACTTACCTCGCCCGCTGGCGAAACACGCCGGCGAGAGTCTGCCGTTAGACGTTAAAGCCAGCGGCGATTTGAACGGTTTTGCGATGCATGGCCGGATAGGTAAGGCGAACCGTTTCAATAGCCAATGGCTGCTGAAAGGCGATGCGGTGACGTTGGCACGGGCGAGCTGGCAGAATGGAGGCAGCGCGGCGCCTGCGTTGCCGGACGATTCCGCCTTGGTGCTCGATCTTCCGCCGTTGGATGGTGAAAACTGGCTGGCGCTCTTGCCGGCGCTGCACACATCGACGGAGGGGAAAAAAGCGAGCCGTTCCTTCCGGTTGCCGAAAGCCGTCACGCTGCGGACGCCTGAAATACAGCTGCTGGGACAGCAGTGGCACGATCTGGACATCACACGCCAAAATACGCTAAGCGGCAGTGCCGTGCAGGTGAAAGGGCGTGAAATCGATGGAACGATTGAGATGCCGAATCAGGGCATGTGGCGCGGCGATATCCGGTATCTCTACTACAACCCGCAGTGGAAAGGGAATGAAGCCACCAACCCGATTGCGCTGGCAGAGAAGAAATCACCGCTTAACGATCCGAGCATCAGTTTTGACAACTGGCCGCCTCTGACCGTTAACTGTCGCCAGTGCTGGATTATCGGGCAGAATATGGGGCGTATTCAGGGAACGCTGCTGCCGGAAAAAGAAAAGCTGACGCTGGAGGACGGTATCATTGATACCGGCAAAGCCCGCCTGACGGTCAGCGGCACCTGGCAGGAAAATGCCGCAGGCGTGCGAACTGCGCTGAAAGGCCGCCTGAAGGGCGATAGTCTGGAGCAGAATGCCGACTGGTTTGGCGTGAGTTCGCCACTGAAAGCCGGTTCTTTCGATGTGGATTACGATCTGTATTGGCGCGGTACGCCGTGGGCGCCGGATATCGCCAGCCTGAGCGGGATATTGCATACGCGCATTGGCAAGGGGGAAATTGCGCAAGCCGATACGGGCCAGGCTGCGCAGCTACTGCGTTTGCTGAGCTTTGATGCGCTGATGCGTAAGCTACGCTTTGATTTTAGCGATACGTTCGGCAGCGGGTTCTATTTTGATTCGATCAGCAACACGATATGGATTAAAGATGGCGTGATGCATACGGATGATATGCTGATCGACGGGCTTGAGGCGGATATCGCGTTGAAAGGCGATCTCGACCTTACCCAATGGCAGATTGATGTGGAAGCGGTCATCGCCCCGGAAATTTCCGCCACGGTGGGCGTGGCGACGGCATTCGCCGTCAATCCGGTGGTGGGGGCCGCCGTGTTTGCGGCCAGCAAGGTACTGGCGCCGCTATGGAACAAGATTTCGCTGATCCGCTACCATATCTCCGGCAGCGTCGATCAGCCGAAGATTCAGGAAGTGCTGCGTGAGCCGAACAAAAAGAAGGGCGGATAGCGCCGTGAGCGTCACGCAGCGTACTCAGCCGATTATCAGATAAAGAGTGAAAAACTATGAGCCTTTCGTTTGTCAGTGAGCAATTACTCACCGCCAACAACTTAAAACTTGACGATCTCGCGGCTGTTCTGGGGACGCTCAACGCGCGTCGGCTGGATTATGCCGATCTTTATTTCCAATCCAGCTACCATGAATCCTGGATACTGGAAGATCGTATTATCAAAGACGGTTCTTATAACATCGATCAGGGCGTGGGGATCCGTGCGATTGACGGTGAAAAAACCGGGTTCGCCTACGCCGATCAGATTACGCTGAATGCCTTGCACCAGAGCGCGCAGGCGGCGCGCAGCATTGTACGGGAACAGGGTTCCGGCACCGCACGCACATTGGGGGAGGTTGCGCATCGTTCTCTCTACCCGGCGTTGAATCCGCTGGACAGCCTGACGCGTGAAGACAAGATTGCGCTGTTGCAGCGTGCTGACACCATCGCGCGGGCTGCCGATGCGCGCGTACAGGAGGTCACGGCTAGCCTGACCGGCGTGTATGAACTGGTGCTGGTGGCGGCGACGGATGGCACGCTGGCGGCGGATGTGCGTCCGCTGGTTCGCCTGTCGATCAGCGTGCTGGTGGAGGCCGAGGGCAAACGTGAGCGTGGCGCCAGCGGTGGCGGTGCTCGCAGCGGCTATGAGTATTTCTGGGCCGTCGTCGATGGTGAGGCGCGCGTTGATGCCTGGGCGAAAGAAGCGGTGCGCATGGCGCTGGTTAACCTGTCGGCGGTGGCGGCGCCCGCGGGGTCGATGCCCGTCGTGCTGGGGGCCGGCTGGCCGGGCGTGTTGCTGCATGAAGCCGTAGGGCACGGGCTGGAAGGGGATTTCAACCGTCGCGGCACCTCCGTCTTTAGCGGGCAGATAGGGCAGTTGGTTGCGTCTGAGCTGTGTACGGTGGTGGATGACGGCACATTAGCGGGGCGTCGTGGTTCCCTTGCGATGGACGATGAAGGGGTGCCGGGGCAATACAACGTTCTGATCGAGAACGGGGTTCTGAAAGGCTACATGCAGGACAAGCTGAATGCTCGTCTGATGGGCGTTGCGCCAACCGGTAACGGTCGTCGTGAGTCATATGCGCATCTGCCCATGCCGCGCATGACCAACACGTATATGCTGGCCGGGAAATCCACGCCGGAAGACATTCTTGCCAGCGTGGAATACGGTCTGTACGCGCCCAACTTTGGCGGCGGTCAGGTGGATATCACGTCCGGCAAGTTCGTTTTCTCGACATCCGAAGCGTACCTGATTGAAAAAGGACGCGTTACCACACCGGTTAAAGGGGCGACGCTGATTGGATCCGGTATTGAGGCGATGCAGCAGATCTCAATGGTGGGCAACGATCTGGCGCTGGATAAGGGCGTTGGCGTGTGTGGCAAAGAAGGGCAGAGCCTGCCGGTTGGCGTAGGTCAGCCTACGCTGAAACTGGAAAGCCTGACCGTCGGCGGCACGGCCTAACGTTTCCCGCCCTCTGATGTTTGTCGGAACCGCGCTTTATTAGCGCGGTTTTTGTTCATCCCGATCATGTTGCCGATAACCCTGATACGTCAGCGCAACGTTTTTGAAGTATTCCGTCATGTAATTGATGCACACCTGTACTTTCAGCGGCAGGTTATCTTTGCGGGTATAGAGTGCGTAGACCGGGCGGGGATCGGAATGATAACGGTTGAACAGAATCTCGATGTCGCCACGATTGATTTCGTCGACAACCCACATCAGCGGCACGTAAGCGATACCGGCGCCAACTTTCAGCCAGCGTACCAGCGTTTGGGGATCGTTAGTGACAAAGCGGCCATGTGGCGTGACGGGCGTCGAAATGCCTTCGGGGGCGATCAGCTCGAATTCGCTGTCTGGCCGCACGCTATACTCCAGCCAGGAAAAATTCACCATATCCGCCGGTTTCTCCGGCGTGCCGTGCTGCGCCAGATAGCTTTTGGCGGCGCAGACCACCATTGGCATCGAGCCTAAGCGTGTGGAGAACAGGCTCGAATCCTGTAGCGCGCCGACGCGGATAACGATATCCAGCCCGTCGGCAATCAGGTCGGGGGCCGGGATCCCGGTGACCAGATTGACGGATAGGCCGGGGTACTCCTTCAACATCGCGGCGGTCATCGTCGATAACACATTTTGCGCCATGGTGGATGAACTACCGATGCGCAACGTACCGATTGGCGTGTTATTGAATGCATAGAGCTGCTCGTGGACTTCATGCGCTTCATGCAGCATGCGGCAGCAGCCGTGATAGTAAATCTTCCCGGCTTCCGTCAGGCCGATGCTGCGCGTGCTGCGGTTAAGCAGCTTGATTTGTAGCTGGTTTTCGAGCTTGGTGACGGTTTGGCTGACGGCAGATACGCTCATCTGCAACTGACGGGCGGCGGCGGTAAAAGAGCCAAACTCCACGACCTTGGCAAACACCGACATACTCTTTAGTCTTTCCATTATTCACTCTGACTTAAAAGTGATTTAGATCACACTATGTAGATAAGGTGATAATAACCATCCATAATATAGCGTATCTAATGGTGCCGGGCGGCACATTCTTCGCCGCCCGTCAGGTGAATCTCTTATCTTAACCTGAAAGCCAACGGGCATAATGCTTATCGTTGTCCCTGATTGTTCACTGCCAGCCAGTCTATACTGACATTGCAACTCATGAGTTTAACGTACCCGATCCGCTGGCGGCCAGCCTGCGCGATAACGCATTTTTGTCTTCCGCACAACGGCACCATCACTCGGTATGATTTTGCATCCGGTAGCGCGCCTGTTCGTTACCGTCACCTATTTGAGAAAAGGAAAAGAGGATGAGTTCACTCCCGGTTATGGTGTTGTTCGGGCTGTCATTTCCCCCGGTATTTTTTGTCTTGCTGGTGTCGCTGGCGCTGTTTTTTGTCGTAAATCGTCTGCTACAGCCGACGGGGATCTATGACTTCGTCTGGCATCCGGCGCTGTTTAATAGCGCGCTGTTCTGCTGCCTGTTTTATTTACTGTTCCGTTTCGGCCTGTGAGGTATTTGTGAAAACGTATTTTGTCACTTTGTTCAGACAACAGGCCGTACTGCTTAAAAAGCTGAGCCGCGTGGTCATCACGCTGGTGGTTGTGTTGTGCGCCATTGTCGCGATCTTTCGCATGTGGGCGTTCTATACCGAATCGCCCTGGACGCGCGACGCCAAATTTACGGCGGATGTCGTGGCGATAGCGCCGGATGTCAGCGGGTTGCTGACGGAAGTCCGCGTCACGGACAATCAACTGGTGAAAGAAGGCGACGTACTGTTTGTTATCGATCGGCCGCGCTACCAGCAGGCGGTGGCGCAAGCGCAAGCGGACGTGGCTTATTATCAGGCGCTGGTAACGGAAAAACGCCGGGAATCCGGGCGTCGGGCGCGGTTGGGCATCAGCGCGATGTCGCAGGAAAATATCGATCAGTCCACGAATGCGCTGGAAACCGCCACGCACCAGCTTGCGAAAGCGCAGGCGGTACTGGCGTTGGCGAAACTGGAGCTGGAGCGCACCGTGGTGCGAGCCCCTGCCGACGGTTGGATCACGAATCTGAATGTACACAGCGGTGAGTTTATCGAACGCGGTAATACGGCGGTGGCGCTGGTTAAAAAAGACTCCTTCTACCTGCTGGCGTATATGGAAGAAACCAAGCTGGAAGGCGTGCGCCGCGGCTATCGCGCGGAAATTACCCCGTTGGGTAGCGAAAAGATCTTTTATGGCACGGTGGACAGCGTCGCGGCTGGGGTGAATAGCGCCAGCAGCAGCACCAGCAACCGCAACAGCAACAGCACGAACTCGAAGGGGCTGGCCGATGTGGATTCCAATCTGGAATGGGTCCGTTTGGCGCAGCGCGTACCGGTAAAAATCCGTCTCGATCGCCAAATGGGCGACCTGTATCCGGCTGGTACGACGGCAACGGTGGTGATCACCGGCGAGCAGGTCAACAATGACAAGAAACCTTCGCCTCTCATCCGTTTTCTCTATCGCCTGCGTGAATTTGGTTAAGTGAGACGGCGATGAGAAACTTGCGGTTGACAGGACACCCGCTGTTCACAACACCGGGATTCGTGCGTTTTCGCTATGCCTTCAAGCTGAGCTTCGCCATCGTATTGGCGCTGTTTCTGGGGTTCCATTTGCAGTTGGAAACGCCCCGCTGGTCGGTGCTGACGGCGGCGATTGTCGCTGCCGTTCCGGCGTTCGCCGCGGGCGGCGAGCCATTTTCCGGTGCGATTCGCCACCGTGGTATGTTGCGCGTTATTGGTACGTTTATTGGCTGTATCGGCGCGCTTGTCATCATTATCGCCACCGTTCGCGCGCCAGTGGTGATGTTGATGCTGTGCTGTCTTTGGGCTGGCCTCTGCACCTGGGTTTCCTCGCTGGTCAGCATTGAAAATTCCTATATATTCGGGCTGTCCGGCTATACCACGTTAATCATTATTGTGTCGACGCAGGGAACCCCGCTGCTGACGCCACAGTTTGCCGTCGAACGCTGTAGTGAGATTGTGCTGGGCATTGTGTGCGCCATTTTGGCAGATTTGCTGTTTTCGCCGCGTTCGATCAAACAGGAGGTTGACCGCAGCATCAGTGAATTGCTGGTGGATCAGTATCGGTTGCTGCAACTCAGCCTGAGCGGGGCGGACAATGCGGTGATAGACCGTGCGTGGCATGCGCTGGTGCGCAAGACCACGGCGTTAAACGGCATGCGCAGCAGCCTGATGATGGAGTCCTCGCGCTGGCAGAACAGCAATCGCCGCTTAACGTCGCTGCATACGCAGTCGCTGACGATGATTACGCAGGCGTGTGAAACCTACCTGGTTTTGCAGGACGTTCCAACGCACGTAAGAAGCAGCCTGAAACTGGTGTTGGATCAGCCGGTTGAGTCGTTTCGCGATGTGCATTGCCGTCTCAAAGCATTACGCCACCTGATTGCGGCAGACAGCCGCGGCGTACCGCCAACGTTGATCGGTTGGGTCGGGGCAGCGACGCGCTATCTGCTGTTGGCGAAGGGCGTTCAGACCAACGTGCGTATTAATGCGATTGAAGCCGATGTGCTCAACAGCGATGTGGAAATTAAAGCCCCATCGGCCGAAACCCATCATGCCATGATCAACGGCTTACGTACCGGCGTGGCCACCGCGTTGGGCTGCCTGTTCTGGTTGAGCACCGGTTGGACGTCAGGCAGCGTGTGTATGGTGATGATCGCGGTGGTGACGTCGCTTGCCATGCGTTTGCCGAACCCCCAGATGATGGCGAAGGACTTTCTTTTCGGCACGATCTACGCGCTACCGCTGGGGGCGTTGATGTTTATCTTTGTGATGCCCTCGACGCAGCAAAGTATGTTGCTGCTATGCCTGAGTCTGGGGGCGATGGCCTTCTTTCTTGGTATCGAAATACAAAAACGTCGGCTGGGGTCGCTGGGCGCATTAGCCAGTACCATCAATATTCTGGTGCTGGATAACCCGATGACCTTCAACATCAACGCGTTTCTGGACAGCGCGATCGGCCAGATCATCGGCTGTTTTCTGGCGATGATGGTGATCCTGTTGATCCGCGATAACACCAAGGCCCATACCGGCAGAACGCTGCTGAACCGTTTTGTTTATGGTGCGGTTTCGGCGTTGACGACCAACACGACGCGGCGTAAGGAAAATCACCTGCCGGCGCTGTATCAGCAGTTATTCCTGTTGCTGAACCGCTTTCCTGATGACATTGCCAAGTATCGTCTCGCGCTGTGGTTGATCATCATGCACCAACGCCTGAGAACGCTGGATATCCCGCAAAACGCGATGCTGTCGGCCTCCCATCGCCAGATTCGCGCGACGGCGGAGCAGGTGATTTTGGCGCGGCGTGAGACCACGCGCAGCCGCTATTTCACGCAGTTGTTGGACGAGCTTGACGGTTACCAACAGCGGCTGGCGGAGCACCAGCTTCCCCCGAGCATCACGTTGCCCGTGGGAAGACTGGCCGGGATTCTGCATGATTACCAGCATGCGCTAAGTCGCTAATCCATACGGGATGAGTGGCTTAAGTGCACCCGCGATTAGTCCGAGAGTGGCGCAGGCTGCGCCCATCGCTTCTATACTGAATCAGGTATCGCTTCTCTCATAACCTGTGGGAATGACCCTTTTCAGGAGGTAACGTGATGTCAGGGCAGCATTTTCAGGATCATAAACTGTTTCAAACGGGCTACTTTGTTGCCGGGAAATGGCAGCAGAGCGGCACAACCTTTGAGGTCGTCAATCCCGCGACGGGTGAACCTATTGCCAACGTGGCGAAAGCAGGCAAAAAAGAGACGCAGGCCGCCATTGACGCCGCCTATGATGCTTTTCCCGGCTGGAAGCGTAAAACCGCGAAGGCGCGCGCCGAAATTTTGTTTCGCTGGTACGAACTGATTTTGCAGAACAAACGCTATCTGGCGGAACTCATGACCGCCGAGCAGGGCAAGCCGCTACAGGAAGCCGAAGGCGAAGTCATCTATGCGGCGAATTTTATTCAGTGGTTCGCCGAGCAGGGGAAACGGGCCAACGGTGAAATTATTCCGCCCGCCAAACCGGGGTCGAAAATTTATGCCACGCGTGAACCGGTCGGGGTCGTGGTGGCGATTACGCCGTGGAATTTCCCGCTGGCGATGTTGACGCGTAAGCTCGGGCCTGCACTGGCGGCGGGCTGCACCGGCGTGATCAAGCCCGCCAATAATACGCCGCTGTCCGCATTTGCGCTGCTGGCGCTGGCGCAACAGGCGGGCGTGCCGGACGGTGTGCTCAATGGCGTGGCGGGGGATACGCAGGCGATTAGCGATACCGTGATGGCGAGCGATAAAGTGCGCAAAATCTCTTTCACTGGCTCAACGTCGGTGGGAAAAACGCTGGTGCGCAACGCTGCCGATACCATGAAGCGCGTTTCGATGGAATTGGGCGGCAATGCGCCCTATATCGTCTTTGACGACGCGGATATTCAGGCGGCGGTGAAGGGCGCCATCGCCAACCGTTTCCGCAATGCCGGTCAGGTGTGCGTTAGCGCCAACCGTTTTTATATTCAGGATGGCGTTTACGACAAGTTTGTGTCTTTGCTGGCGGAAGAGGTGAAAACGCTGAAGGTCGGCAACGGGATGGATGAGGGCGTTGTACTCGGCCCGCTGATTGATTCCGCCGCCGTCGAGAAAGTGGAACAGCATGTGAATGATGCGGTGGAAAAAGGCGGCCGGGTGCTGGTCGGCGGTAAACGGCATCCGCTTGGCCACAGCTTCTTTGAACCGACGGTGATTGCTGATGCCAGCGAAGAGATGTTGCTTGCGCAGGAAGAAACCTTTGGCCCGGTTGCCCCTTGTTTCCGTTTTAAAACGGAAGATGAGGTGATTCAGCGCGCGAATAATACGCCGTTTGGTCTGGCGGCCTATTTCTACAGCCAGAATCTACAGCGTGTTTTTCGCGTAGCGGAAGCGTTGGAGAGCGGCATGATTGGGATTAACGAATGTGCCGTCTCTTCCGAACTGGCGCCATTCGGTGGCGTGAAAGAATCCGGGTTGGGTCGTGAAGGTTCAGTGCTGGGCCTGGATGAATTTCTGGAAGTGAAAACCTGGCATCTGGGCGGGTTGTGATTAGAAAACAGTAAACCCGTTCAGACGCCGAGACCACATGGGATGAGGACGAGCCGCCTCATCCTGTGGTTGCCATTACGCTTCGGTTTCGGCCAGTTCACGCAGATACTGGAAGATCTGGCGAGCGGCTTTTGGCGGTTTGTTTGCGGCTTTTTCTTTCTGCGCATTACGCACCAGAGAACGCAACTGCTGGCGGTCAGCGTGCGGATACAACGCCAGAATATCCGGGATCACATCGTCCCCTTCGGTAATTAGACGATCGCGTAATTGTTCCAGCTTGTGGAACAGCGCCACCTGCTGATTATGGCGATTGTTCAGCTTATCCAGCGCTGTCTGAATCGGCTCCGGGTCGCGGGCGCGTAACAGCTTGCCAATCAGCTGTAGTTGGCGACGGCGCCCTTCTTTCTTGATCCGCTGCGCCAGCTCCACCGCGGCACGCAGATCGTCGTCCAGCGGGATTTTTTCCAGGGCATTTTTACCCAGATTAACCAACTCCGCCCCGAGATCTTTCAACGCCTCGGCATCGCGTTTTATTTCGCTTTTGCTGACCCAGATAATTTCATCATCTTCGTCGTCTTCTTGATTATCCGGGATGTCATTTAACCAGTCTTCGTCTTTATGCTTCATGGTTGGCTCCTAAAAAGTGTCCAGGAGCAATGCTTAACGCTATTGATAGCGGCTCCGGGATGGTGAACAGCGCGCCCACCAGAAAAAAAGAGGCTGATACTAACAGGTTTAGGCTTTGTGCGAAATTGTCTGTAGATCCTGTTAGACTAGAAAGCATTATGCTACACCTTTTTATGCTCGTGACAGCATATCCCTCTATCTTACCCGTTCCGGGGGAAGGGGTGGCTTTCTTCCACTCATTATGGCAGAACAATGACGATAACTACTCAGGTTGCAGAGCAGCGTAAAGCGCTGGAACTCGCGGTGGCACAGGCGCTGGAACTGGCGCGCGCCGGTTCCGATGCGGCGGAAGTCGCGGTGTCAAAAACGACGGGCATTAGCGTCAGCACCCGGTATGGCGACGTTGAAAATGTCGAATTCAATAGCGACGGCGCGCTGGGCATTACGGTCTATCACCAGCAGCGTAAAGGTAGCGCTTCGTCTACCGATCTCAGTCCGGATGCGATAGCGCGTACCGTACAGGCGGCGTTGGATATCGCACGCTATACCTCTGTCGATCCGTTCGCCGGTCCTGCGGATCGGGATCTGCTGGCATTTGACGCACCGGATCTCGATCTGTTCCATCCGGCTGAGCTGGATGCGGATCGCGGTATCGAGTTGGCCGCTCGTGCAGAGCAGGCGGCATTGCAGGCCGACAAGCGCATTACCAACACCGAAGGGGGCAGCTTTAACAGCCACTACGGCGTTAGGGTGTTCGGCAATAGCCACGGCATGCTGCAAAGCTACTGTTCCAGCCGTCACTCCATGTCCAGTTGCGTCATTGCCGAGATTAACGGTGAGATGGAGCGGGATTATGCCTACACCGTCGGTCGAGCGCTGGACGATTTGCGGAGCCCCGAATGGGTGGGCGAAGAGTGTGCGCGCCGCACGCTGTCCCGCCTGTCGCCGCGCAAGCTGTCAACGATGCAGGCGCCGGTCCTGTTTTCTGCGGAAGTGGCGACCGGCCTGTTTGGCCATTTGGTGGGCGCAATCAGCGGCGGCAGCGTTTATCGCAAATCCACCTTCCTGCTGGATAAACTGGGTCAGCAGATTCTGCCGGCGTGGTTGACGATTGAGGAACAGCCGCACTTGCTCAAGGGGCTGGCCTCCACGCCGTTTGACAGCGAAGGCGTGCGCACGCGGGCGCGTGAGATTGTTAAAGACGGGGTATTGCAGACCTGGCTGCTGACGAGTTATTCCGCGCGTAAACTGGGGCTGCAAAGCACGGGACATGCCGGCGGTATTCATAACTGGCGCATTGCCGGACAAGGGCTGGATTTTGACGGTATGTTGCAACAGATGGGCAAGGGGCTGTTGGTGACTGAATTGATGGGGCAGGGCGTGAGCGGCGTAACGGGGGATTATTCCCGTGGGGCGTCCGGTTTCTGGGTCGAAAACGGTGAAATTCAGTATCCGGTCAGCGAGATCACGATTGCCGGCAACCTGAAAGACATGCTGCGCAATATTGTGACGATAGGGAATGATATTGAAACCCGGAGCAACATTCAGTGTGGTTCCGTGTTGCTGCCTGAGATGAAGATCGCCGGCGAATAACTCAGCAGGGTAACCGTCGCCGTCGGCAGAGTCCGACGGCTGTTACTTACCGCACTGGCTGGTTACGCCAGCTTAGCGGCGATATTCGCCTGCGGCTTCAGGCTGATAAAGTAACTCTAAGACTTCGATACGCGTCTCTTCGCCGTTTGGCAACTGCCAGGCGATAGCGTTTCCCACGTGCATTCCCAGCAGCGCCGCGCCTAGCGGCGCCATCACCGACAGGGGTGCCTGACTGTCCTTCACCGCGCTTGGGTATACCAGCGTGCGAATGTGCTCTTCGTTGGTGTTCAGATCGCGGAAACGCACCCGACTATTCATGGTGACAACATCTGAAGGGATGGATTCCGGCGGCAGTATCTCTGCGCGATCCAATTCCTCATTCAACGCCTGCGCAACATCGCTGTCCGCAAAAGCGGGCTGCTCCAATAACATATCCAGACGTTCTGCATCCAGTTCACTGATTGTCAGGTTAGGTTTCTTCATACTCCTCTCCAGTTGGTATTGATAAAAAGAACCCCCCGGCCCAAAGGAACGGGGGGTATAAAAAATGATGATAGGGATAGTAGGAGGTTCGGCAAGGAAAGTGAAGTGTTCGCTGTCACGAACTCAAAAGGATATTCCGCAGGGAAAGATCTAATCTTCGTCGAACCCGGCTTCAAACAGTTCAATTACGGTGGCCAGCGCCTGAATTTCATCCGGGCCTGTTGCTTCCACCTCAATGAAACGCCCTTTGGCCGAATCCAGCATCAGCATCGCAATAACGCTGCTGGCTTCGGCTTCGGTGCCGCTCTCATTACGCAATATCACTTCGGCATCAAAGCTTTGCACCAGCTCAAACAGTTTCATGGCAGGCCGGGCATGCATGCCCAGCCTGTTTTTGATTTCAACCGTTTGCCGGACTGTCATATATGGCCTGATTAAGATGGTTTACGCTTTTCCAGCGTACGGTGGCGAGATTGCACGTTTTTACCGCGTGAGCGGAAGTAGTCTGCCAGCTGTTCTGCGACGTAGACGGAACGATGTTTACCGCCTGTACAGCCGATGGCGACAGTCAGGTAGCTACGGTTATTGGTCTCCAGCATCGGCAACCACAGTTCCAGATAGCTGCGAGTCTGATAGATGAAATTGTGAACTTCGGTGTGCCTGTCGAGGAAGGAAGCGACGGGCTTATCCAGACCGGTCATCGGGCGCAGTTTCGGATCCCAGTGCGGATTCGGCAGGAAACGCACGTCAAAGACATAATCCGCATCGATGGGGATACCGTGTTTGAAGCCGAATGATTCGAACACCATGGTCAGTTCGCGTTCGCGTTTGCCGAGCAGGCGGGTGCGTAACATTTCCGCCAGTTCGTGTACCGACATCTCTGAGGTGTCGATAATCAGATCGGCGCGTGAACGCAGGGGTTCCAACAGGTCGCTTTCTTCATCGATGGCGCTTTCCAGCGACAGATTTTTACTGGATAACGGGTGCAAACGACGGGTGTCGCTGTAGCGGCGGATCAGCGTATTGCGGTCGGCATCGAGGAACAGCAACTGAGGCGAGAAGCTCTGCGGCAACTGTTCCATGGCATGCTCGAAGATTTCCGGTGATTCCGGCATGTTGCGCACGTCAATGCTGACCGCCGCAGAAATATTGCGCGCCGCAAGCGTATTAGCCAGTTCCGGCAACAGCACAACGGGCAGGTTATCTACACAGTAGAATCCCATATCTTCCAGTGCGCGCAGGGCGACCGATTTCCCTGAGCCTGAGCGACCACTGACAATCATCAGCACCATCTGACGACTCTCCTCTGGCAACGTGATGGCGAACTTCTCATTGCCACTGTGTTGATAAAATAAAAAATGACGACTTCGCGCACGGACACGATCATGCTCCGCTCCTACCGTGAAGCGCCAGTTTTCACGCAGATAACGGCCCGATTAACCCGCTTCCGTCATAATCTGGTACAGCTCTTCATCGCTTTGCGCCGCCCGCAGGCGTCGACAAACCGTTTTGTCCGCCAACCGCTTGGCGACAAGCGACAGGGTATGTAAATGGGTTTTACATTGTTCCGCCGGAACCAGCAAGGCAAAAAGCAGATCAACTGCCTGATTATCAACGGCATCGAATGCGATCGGTTGCGCCAACTGAATGAAAACGCCGATAGCGCCCGGCGCGTTATCGTCCTCCAACTTACCGTGGGGGATCGCGATCCCGCCGCCAATCCCGGTGCTGCCCATCCGCTCCCGGGTCAGGATGGCATCAAAGACGATCTGCGAGGGAATGTTGAGCTGTCTGGCGGCCAGCTCGCTGATAATTTCCAATGCCCGTTTCTTACTCTGGCAGTGGACGGCGCTTCGGGTGCACTCAGGACGTAGTACCGTGCTGAGTTGCCATTCGGGATCGTTGTTCATTTTATCTTCACTTGACGATGCTTTTTCGCTTCTGGTGATCCCGGCCCGTCACATGGACAGGCCGGGTTTGTTCCTTTGCCAAGCGGCAAAGAAGAAAATTAGTGCTGCTTCAATTTATCTTTATGCTTATTGAGCTGTCGTGCCAGTTTATCAATTAATACGTCTATTGCGGCGTACATATCTTCCGATTCCGAGGTTGCATGCAGCTCTCCGCCGTTCACGTGGAGCGTGGCATCGGCAATTTGCTGAACTTTCTCCACTCTCAATACCACATTGACCTGATTAATCCGGTCAAAATACTGCTCTAACTTGGCAAACTTACCCTTGATGAAATCCCGCAGCGGTTCGGTGATTTCGATGTGGTGTCCGGTAATGTTGAGCTGCATGGCGTCTTCCTTCTAGTTGGAATCAAACCAGCTGTTTACGCTGATTTGATGGTGGGATAGATAAAGACTCTCGGTATTTTGCGACGGTACGGCGCGCCACGATGATACCCTGCTCGGAGAGCAGCGTCGTGAGCTTGCTGTCGCTTAACGGTTTCGCGGGGTTTTCCGCCGCAATCAGTTTCTTCACCAGCGCACGGATCGCCGTTGACGAGGCTTCTCCCCCGCTGTCGGTATTTACGTGGCTGGAGAAGAAATATTTTAGCTCAAAAATGCCGCGAGGGCTGTTCAGGAACTTCTGTGTCGTCACGCGCGAGATGGTGGATTCATGCATCTCCACGGCCTGCGCGATGTCGGCCAGCACCATCGGCTTCATGAATTCTTCACCCTGCTCGAAGAAATCCTGCTGTTGTTCGACGATACAGCGGGTGACTTTCAGCAGCGTGTCGTTGCGGCTTTCGAGGCTCTTGATGAGCCAGCGCGCCTCTTGCAGGTTGCTGCGGATAAATTGTCCGTCGCTGTCATTGCGTGCGCTGTTGCCCAGCGCCGCGTATTGCTGATTAATTTGCAGTCTGGGAATGCTGTCGGTGTTGAGTTCAACGACCCAGCGGTTTTGGACTTTACGCACCAGTACGTCGGGGATCACATATTCCGATTCACCGGTGTTAATCGACTGTCCCGGTCTGGGATCAAGCGACTGGATGAGCGCCAGCGCTTCTTTCAGCTCATCTTCTTTCAGGCGCGTGATGCGGATCAGGCTGCGGAAATCATGGTTGCCTAACAGATCGAGATGCTCGCTGACGATCAGGCGTGCTTCGGCCAGACGCGGCGTGCCGTTGGCATACTGAGAAAGCTGTACCAGCAGGCAGTCGCGCAGATCGCGTGCGGCGACGCCGACAGGGTCAAAGCGCTGCACGCGTTTAAGCACGGCTTCAACTTCTTCCAGCGTCACATCGTCGTCGCCGATGCTCTCCAGAATGTCCTCCAACGGCACGGTCAGGTAGCCGGTGTTGTCCACCGCATCAACGATCGAGGTAGCAATGGCGGCATCGGTGTCTGAAAATGGCGTCAGCTCAACCTGCCACATTAAGTAATCCTGGAGCGTTTGCGTGGTTTCGCCCTGATAGATTGGGCGTTCTTCATCACGATAGTCGGTGCCGGTGCCCGACGGCGTGCCGGCCGAGTAAATCTCATCCCAGGTGGCGTCGAGCGGCAGTTCTTCCGGCATGTCCCTTTGCTCAAGGGCTTCGCCGGTATCTAATGAATCGCTGTCCGCTTTTTCAACGGACGCGATCTCATCGTGGTGATCCGCCTGTTCGAGCAACGGATTGCTTTCCAGCGCCTGTTGAATCTCTTGTTGCAGTTCAAGCGTGGACAGTTGCAGCAAGCGGATCGCCTGTTGGAGCTGTGGAGTCATGGCCAGTTGCTGGCTAAGCCTGAGTTGCAAACCTTGCTTCATAAATCGCGCTAACGTCCCATCAGTACTGCAAGAGAAAAAATTACCCTATCAGAGTCGGAAACCTTCGCCCAGATAGACGCGTTTTACCTGTTCATTGGCCAGAATATCGGCCGGCGAACCGTGGGCGATGAGGTTTCCCTGACTCACGATGTAGGCTCGTTCACACACATCAAGCGTTTCGCGGACGTTATGGTCGGTAATCAACACGCCAAGCCCGCTGTCACGCAGATGCTCAATGATTTTTTTTATATCCAGTACGGAGATAGGATCCACGCCGGCAAACGGCTCGTCCAGCAGGATAAATTTCGGGTTGGCCGCCAGCGCGCGGGCAATTTCCACGCGGCGCCGTTCCCCTCCGGACAGTGATTGTCCCAGACTATCGCGCAAATGGGGAATATGGAATTCATCCATGAGTTCGTTCGCGCGATCTTCCTGTTGCTCCGTCGTGAGATCTTTGCGGATCTGCAATACCGCCATCAGGTTATCATAGACGCTCAGGCGACGGAAAATAGAGGCTTCCTGCGGCAGATAGCCGATGCCGCGCAGCGCGCGTTCGTGCAACGGCAGCAGGCTGATGTCGTCGTCGTCAATCACAATGCGGCCTTCATCCCGCGGGACAATGCCGACGACCATATAGAACGTGGTGGTCTTCCCGGCGCCGTTCGGCCCGAGCAGGCCGACGATCTCACCGGAGTTGACGGTGAGACTGACGTTTTCCACGACTTTACGGCCTTTGTACGCTTTGGCCAGATTTTCTGCGGTTAATGTTGCCATAACTTATTCAGTGATCCGTGGTTGCGATTGTGGAGAACGAGAAGACTGGCCCTTGTTCTCTTTCTCCTGAAGCTGAGAGGGGACTAACACTGTCGTCACGCGTTTTCCTTTTTCGCTGGTCGCTTCCATCTGCTGCTGTTTTACCAGATAGGTGATGCGATCGCCTTTGACGTTGCTGTCTTGCTGCTCCAGATAGGCGTTCCCCGTCAACACCAGAAAGTCTTTCGCCAGCTCGTAGCGGATTTTCTGCGCGTGACCTTTTACGGGCTTACCGTTGTCCTGCATCTGGTAGAAGGTTACGGGGTTGCCGAAGCCTTCCACGACCTCGTTGCCTTGCGCGCCCTGTGGGCGCGTCACGACAACCTTATCGGCTTTCACCTCGATCGTTCCCTGTTTGACCACGACATTGCCGGTGAACGTCACCGTATTGCCTTGCATGTCGAGGGATTGATGCTCCGAGTCAATATGAATCGGCTGGTTACTGTCACCCGTGACGGCAAAGGCGGAAACGCTGGCGGCGAGCAGCGAACTGGCGATCAGGGTTTGACGCATCAGATTATGGGTTTTTGATTTCATAAGAGGTTTTTACCTTTTCGACCAACTCGGCCGTTTTATTGCGCAGATTACCGCGCATTTTCATTCCGCTTGAGGTAAAGCTGGCGCCGTACAGGGTGACTTCATCATCGGACGAGACGTCCTGGGTCACCAGATTTACCTGGGCATTATCCGTTGTGATGCGCTGAAGCTGCGAGTCTTGCGTCAGGCTATTCACCTCTACGTTGCCGTACAGGTAGAGCATCCTGTCTTTTGTCAGTTTGGCGCGGTTGGCGCGCACTGACCAGGTCGCCGTACCCTGCTCATTGAACAGCGTGGCAACGGGCGCGCTAAACCAACTGAGCTGATCGTCGCTGAAATATTCCGCTTTCTCCGAAACCAATTTGTAGCTCAGTTTGCCAGCGGGGCTGTATACCTGAGTGTTGGTTTTTTCGCTGGTATAGACCGGGACGGCGGGCGTGTTGATATCCGGCGTCGTGACCGTATCTTCATCGGTCATATTCCAACCGATGAGAATGAGCACCAGCAGTGCCAGAAAAGCGGTTAGCCAACGCTTGCTTTTACTCATATTGACAACCCTTTGGCATGCTCCAGCTTGTCCTGCGAGAACAAAATCAAATCACACAGCTCACGTACCGCGCCGCGTCCTCCCGCGATGCGGGTGACATAATCGGCGCGCGGCAACAACAGCGGATGGGCATCCGCAACGGCGACGCTCAGCCCGACCTGCGCCATCACCGGCCAGTCGATCAGATCGTCGCCGATATACGCAACCTGATGGGCTGCCAGCGACAGTTTATCCAACAGATCGTTGAAGGCCAAAAGCTTATCCGATTGCCCCTGATAGAGATGGGTAATGCCCAGCGTTTTACACCGATCCTCCAACAGTTTTGCGGAACGCCCGGTAATGATGGCGACATCAATGCCGGATGTCAGCAAACAGCGGATGCCATAGCCATCGCGCACGTTGAAGGCTTTCAGTTCTTCGCCGTGGTTGCCCATGTAAATCAGACCATCGGACATCACGCCGTCAACGTCGCAGATTAACAGGCGAACTTCACGGGCTTTATCCAGCACCTGTTGGTCGACAGGCCCATAGCAGGTATCGGTTTGCGCCCTGACTTCACTCATTCACAATTATCCTTTCTTTTTTAAACCACGCCAGCCCGCAACATATCGTGCATATGGACGATACCGACCAGCCGATCTTCTTCCGCCACCAAGAGCGAAGTGATGTGGCGCGACTGCATCAGGTTAAGCGCGTCCACGGCCAGCGTTTGCGGCGCGACCCGGATACCGCCTGCGGTCATCACATCAGCAATGCGCGCGCTGTTCAAGTCAATATTCATGTCGAAGATGCGGCGCAGATCACCATCGGTGAAAATGCCCTGAATCTTCATATCTGCCTCGCAGATTACCGTCATACCCAGATTTTTGCGCGTAATTTCCACCAACGCATCCCGCAGTGTCGCATCGTGTGGGACATGGGGGATCTCGTCTCCGGTGTGCATGATATCGCTGACGCGCAGTAAAAGTTTGCGGCCCAGTGCGCCGCCGGGATGCGAAAGTGCGAAATCTTCGGCGGTAAAGCCGCGCGCCTGCAACAGCGCTACGGCCAGTGCATCGCCCATGACCAGCGTCGCGGTGGTGCTGCTGGTCGGTGCCAGACCAAGCGGGCAGGCTTCCTGCGGGACATGGACACACAGGTGAATGTCTGCGGCTTTGCCCATCGTACTGTCAGGCGCGCCGGTCATGCAGATCAGGAACACATTCAGGCGTTTCAGAACGGGGATCAGGGAGAGAATCTCATGGGATTCGCCCGAATTGGATATGGCGATGACGATATCGTGCGGCGTTACCATGCCGAGGTCGCCGTGGCTGGCCTCGCCCGGATGCACAAAAAACGCGGGGGTGCCGGTACTGGCGAAGGTGGCGGCCATCTTGCAGCCGATGTGACCGGATTTCCCCATTCCCATCACGACGACTTTGCCCTGACAGTGAAAGATTTTTTGGCAGGCGAGGGTAAAATTGTCGTCAATGTATTGATCTAATTGCGCAAGGCCGTCGCGCTCGATGCTCAGTACCTGTTTACCCGCCTGTTGGAAATCGAAGTCGACATGGGGCGCGCCTTGTTCAGGCTGGTGGTTTAGGTGAGCATGTTGTTCAAACTGTGACATACCAATAATCCTGATTGTTATGAAAAATGGAACAACACCGCGAGGTAGGCGATAAACGCGCAGCATAACAATGCGCCCGCGCCTTGTCCTATACGGCGTTTTTTACTGAGGCACAGTGCGGTTAATAACACGCTGGCTGCCAGCATGACCCAATAGTCGCGCTGGAATACCTGAGGGTCGAGCGACCCCGGCGAGAGCAGGGCGGGGATGCCCAGCACTATCGCGATATTAAACGTGTTCGAACCCACCAGGTTGCCCAGCGCAATATCATCTTCTTTCTTCAAGGTTCCCACGATGGCGGTCGCCAGTTCTGGCAGGCTGGTGCCGATGGCCAACACGGTCAGCCCGATAGTCAGCTCGCTGATGTTAAAGTAGCGCGCAATCACAGTGGCGTTATCCACCACCATGCGGGCCGCCATGGGTAAAATAATCATGCCGAGAATCAGCCATAACACGGCGACCATCTGGTTACTGTCATCCTGCGGCAGTTCCGCTAACTGCTCACGCGCTAATATATCGCCCCCCTGCTGCGCCAGTTGCGCCATGCGGAGTATCAGCACCAGACACAGAATGGCGGAAAAGAGCAACAGCATGCCGTCAGCGCGGCTCAG
The DNA here is from genome assembly GCF_004342665.1 of Samsonia erythrinae. GTDB lineage: Bacteria > Pseudomonadota > Gammaproteobacteria > Enterobacterales > Enterobacteriaceae > Samsonia > Samsonia erythrinae. The sequence goes on from NZ_SMBY01000002.1 coordinate 43,485, forward strand.
GTCGCTATCATGCAGTAAAATGCCGCACAATAAAGTGACCGACAGCATGAGCGGGAGTTCCCGGCGTAGCAGGTCTGAATGCACCGTCAGTGGACGGATCAGCGCCGCGCTGCCGAGAATTAACAAGATATTGGCGATATTCGACCCCATGACATTGCCCACAGCCATGTCATTCTGATCGTTTAAGGCGGCGGTGACGGAAACGATCAACTCAGGGAGCGAAGTGCCGAAACCGACAATCGTGATGCCGATGACAAACGGCGGTAAGCCGAGAGAGCGGGCAAGCACTGCTGCGCCATAGACGAGACGATCGGCACCGTAAACCAGCAAAAGTAAACCAATACATAAGAGAAGTGTCGCAAAGAGCATGCAGCGTCCTTTAATAGGATATAATCACTGGCTTGTTGTCGAATGAGTCAGTTTGGGGACAAATTTCGCGCAAAAAGCATTTTTCTGTGATGCGTGTTAATTCTGACGGCGCTTAGCGAAAAAGTAAAACCTGTCACGATAAGTAACATCAGGTAATGGCTTATGACGCCATTTTGGTCAATAACCGACGGTAATTTTTTGTAAAATTCGCACGTTAATGAGAACCAGCCGTTAGGCTGAGGTGAAGTAACTGTTACGTTCGCGTTCGTGTAATACACTGTGTTGGTCACAGTCCGTGTTTTGCGAAAATGCATGTAGCCATCCGGTGTACTGACGTACTGTTTGGTAAGGAATGGAAATAATGAGCCATGAGGTGACGAATCTGGTCGAGGTCCGTGGTCTTAGCTTTCGGCGCGGAGAGCGTGAGATTTTTACGGATATCACGCTGAATGTTCCTAAAGGTAAGATCACTGCGATCATGGGGCCTTCCGGTATTGGTAAAACGACCCTGCTGCGCCTGATAGGTGGGCAGCTACAGCCGGATAGCGGCGAAATCTGGTTTGATGGCGAGAATATTCCGACGCTGTCGCGTCGCAAACTGTACAACGCCCGCAAGAAAATGAGCATGTTGTTTCAGTCCGGGGCGCTATTCACCGATCTGAACGTCTTTGATAATGTCGCCTGGCCGCTGCGTGAACATACAACGTTACCGGAATCTCTGTTGCATAGCATCGTGATGATGACGCTGGAAGCGGTGGGGCTACGCGGTGCGGAAGCCTTAATGCCGGCGGAGCTTTCCGGTGGTATGGCGCGCCGCGCCGCGCTGGCGCGGGCCATTGCGCTTGACCCGCAGTTGATTATGTTTGATGAGCCTTTTGTCGGGCAGGATCCGATCACGCTGGGGACGCTGGTGAAGCTTATCGATGAGTTGAATCATGCGCTGGGCGTGACCTGCATTGTGGTTTCCCACGACGTACCTGAGGTGATGAGCATCGCGGATTATGCGTATATCGTGGCCGATAAACAGGTCGTGGCGGAAGGGACGGCGGACCAACTGAGGGCGAACAACGACCCACGCGTTCGCCAGTTTTTGGATGGTATCGCCGATGGGCCGGTGCCTTTCCGTTTTCCTGCGGGCGACTATAAAACGTCGCTGTTAGGTTCTGGAGGTTAACGCAGTCATGTTATTACGGACGTTGGCGTCGCTGGGGCGTCAGGGGCTTTCCACCAGTGCCGTGTTTGGGCGCGCCGGGCTGATGCTGTTTAATGCGCTGGTGGGGAAGCCTGAATTCAAAAAACAGTGGCCGCTGTTGGTGAAACAGCTCTACAGCGTCGGCGTGCAGTCGCTGCTCATCATCATGGTTTCCGGTTTGTTCATCGGCATGGTGCTGGGTTTGCAGGGGTATATCATTCTGACGACGTACAGCGCCGAGGCCAGCCTGGGTATGATGGTGGCGCTGTCTCTGCTGCGCGAACTCGGCCCGGTGGTGACGGCACTGCTGTTTGCCGGACGCGCGGGCTCGGCGTTGACGGCGGAAATCGGCCTGATGAAGGCGACGGAACAGCTCTCCAGCATGGAGATGATGGCCGTCGACCCGCTGCGCCGCGTTATCGCCCCACGTTTCTGGGCGGGGCTCATCAGCATGCCGCTGCTGGCCGTGATTTTTGTCGCCGTGGGCATTTGGGGCGGCGCGTTGGTCGGCGTGGACTGGAAAGGTATCGACAGCGGGTTCTTCTGGTCTGCCATGCAGGGCGCGGTTGACTGGCGTCAGGATGTCTTGAACTGTGTGATAAAAAGTATCGTATTCGCGATTACCGTCACCTGGATTGCTCTGTTTAATGGTTATGACGCGATCCCGACGTCTGAGGGAATCAGCCGTGCAACGACCCGAACCGTCGTGCACTCGTCGTTAGCCGTATTGGGATTGGATTTTGTGCTGACAGCACTGATGTTTGGGAACTAAGTCGATGCAAACAAAGAAAACTGAAGTCTGGGTTGGCGCGTTTATGTTGATTGCGCTGGCGGCCGTCCTGTTTTTATGCCTGAAAGTGGCCGATCTCAAATCGATCGGCAGCGAGACGACGTACCGTCTGTACGCGACGTTCGACAATATCGGCGGGTTGAAGGCCCGTTCGCCGATTAAAATCGGCGGCGTGGTGATTGGTCGCGTAGCGGATATCTCACTGGATGAGAAAACCTATCTGCCGCGCGTGGCGATGGATATCCAGCAGCGCTACGATCATATTCCTGATACCAGTTCGCTGGCTATTCGCACGTCCGGTTTGCTGGGCGAGCAGTATCTGGCATTGAATATCGGGTTTGAGGATGAGGAAATGGGCACCGCGATCCTCAAAGACGGCGGTGTGATTCAGGACACCAAGTCGGCAATGGTGCTGGAAGACCTCATCGGTCAATTCCTATATAAGAGCGGCAGCAATAGCGAAGATAATGCCGGTCAATCGGGTACTGAACCGGGAACGGCGCCTGCGGCTGCCCCGGAACAGAACGCCCCAACCGTTCCTTCACATCCATAAGAGGATATCTGCATGTTTAAACGTTTACTGATGGTAGCTTTACTGGTGGTGGCGCCATTAGCCAACGCGGTAGATCAAACGAACCCTTATCGTTTGATGAATGAAGCAGCGGAAAAAACTTTTGACCGTTTGAAAAATGAACAGCCGAAAATCAAACAGAACCCAGATTATTTGCGCAATGTGGTACGTGAAGAACTGCTGCCTTACGTTCAGGTGAGATACGCCGGCGCGCTGGTGCTGGGCCGTTACTATAAAGATGCGACGCCTGCGCAGCGTGATGCCTATTTTAAAGCGTTTGAGGCCTATTTGGAGCAGGCTTACGGTCAGGCGCTGGCGCTGTATCACGGTCAGACTTACCAGATCGCGCCGGAGCAGCCGTTGGGTAATGCCGATATTGTCGCTATCCGCGTGACGATTATTGATAACGGGGGCCGTCCTCCGGTGCGTCTGGATTTTCAATGGCGCAAGAACAGCAAAACGGGCAACTGGCAAGCTTATGACATGATTGCCGAGGGCGTCAGCATGATCACCACTAAGCAGAACGAGTGGGCGACAATACTGCGTCAGAAAGGGGTTGATGGCCTGACTCAACAGCTGGAAGCGTCGGCGAAGCAGACCATCACGCTGGATCAGAAAAAATAAGTTGGGTATGAACATGGCGAATGCATTGAACTGGCAGGCGCAAGGTGAAACGCTGGCGTTAACGGGCGATCTGGATCGTGAAACGCTGTTGCCGTTCTGGCAGCAGCGTGAAGCGTTGATCGCGGATAAAACCACGCTGGATGTGTCCGGGTTAAACCGCGTTGATTCGGCCGGTTTGGCCGTGCTGGTGCACGTTTATCAGGCGCAATTGTCGCGTGGTGGAATGACGATCGCGGGAGCCAGCGATCGGCTAAAAACGCTGATAGCGCTCTATAACCTGAATGAAATCATTCCCGTGTCTTAAACGACGGCGCCGATGCCGCGTGGCCCCTTTCGGCGTCGGCGCATTCTTTGTTTAAGATAGCGCCAGATTCATCTAAGATACCCTCCTGTAAATCATCTCCCCCTGACATAGAAATCGAGAGCGATGGAAAATAGTGAAATTAAAGATGTGCTGATGGACGCATTGGCACTGGAAGAAGTCCATGTTTCTGGTGATGGCAGCCATTTTCAGGTCATTGCGGTGGGCGAGCTTTTTGCCGGAATGAGCCGGGTAAAAAAACAGCAGACCGTCTATGCGCCGCTGATGGCGTTCATCGCGGATAATCGTATTCATGCGTTGTCGATCAAAGCCTATACGCCGGAAGAGTGGCAGCGCGATCGTAAACTGAACGGCTTCTAAGGGTTCCTGCGGGCGGCGATCAACCGCCAGAATCAGCGTGACGAAAGATTGAATTGAGACATTGAGATACAAAGACTATGGATAAATTTCGTGTTCAAGGGCCAACCCGCCTGGCGGGGGAAGTCACCATTTCCGGCGCCAAGAATGCCGCATTGCCTATTTTGTTCGCCGCGTTACTCGCAGAAGAACCTGTAGAGATTCAGAACGTACCAAAACTGCGTGACATTGACACCACCATGAAGCTGCTCGATCAACTGGGGGCGCATGTGAGTCGCAATGGTTCCGTGCATGTTGACGCCAGCCGGGTGAACGTATTTTGCGCGCCCTACGATCTGGTGAAAACCATGCGGGCGTCTATCTGGGCGTTGGGGCCGCTGGTGGCACGCTTTGGGCAAGGGCAGGTATCGCTTCCCGGCGGCTGTGCGATTGGCGCGCGCCCGGTGGATTTGCACATTTACGGCCTTGAGCAACTCGGGGCGCAGATCGTTCTGGAAGAAGGCTATGTGAAAGCTACCGTCGATGGCCGCTTAAGAGGCGCGCACATCGTCATGGATAAGGTGAGCGTCGGCGCTACGGTGACGATCATGAGCGCGGCGACGCTGGCGGAAGGCACCACGATTATTGAGAATGCGGCGCGTGAGCCGGAGATTGTCGATACGGCCAATTTCCTCAATACGCTGGGGGCGAAAATCAGCGGCGCGGGCAGCGATAAAATCACCATCGAAGGTGTCACCCGTCTGGGCGGCGGCGTGTATCGCGTCGTGCCTGACCGTATTGAAACCGGGACGTTTCTGGTGGCCGCAGCGGTATCCCGCGGTAAGATCGTCTGTCGTAATACCCGTCCTGATACGCTGGATGCGGTATTGGCGAAGCTGCGTGAAGCCGGCGCGGAGATTGAAACCGGCGAAGACTGGATCAGTCTGGATATGCAAGGTAAGCGTCCGAAAGCCGTTACCGTGCGTACCTCGCCGCACCCGGGGTTCCCGACCGACATGCAAGCACAGTTCAGCCTGCTGAATCTGGTCGCCGAAGGCACCGGCGTGATTACGGAAACCATCTTTGAGAATCGTTTCATGCATGTGCCGGAGCTTATCCGTATGGGCGCACAGGCGGAAATCGAGAGCAATACGGTGATTTGTCACGGCGTTGAAACGCTGTCCGGTGCGCAGGTCATGGCAACCGATTTACGTGCGTCCGCCAGTCTGGTGTTGGCCGGCTGTATCGCGGAAGGCGTAACGCTGGTGGATCGTATTTATCATATCGATCGCGGCTATGACCGCATTGAAGATAAACTGCGTGCTTTAGGGGCGAACATCGAGCGCGTCAAAGCCCCCGATTAAGTCTCTCACACATCTCTCTTCACTAAGCCGCTTAGACCGGGTGTAACCACCCGGTTGTTTATTCACTCCCGGCGATCCCTTCCCTGTTTCCTCAATTGCTATTGGTTAGGAAATTCCTGAATAGTCATTTGTAGCGTGATTTGTTTCTCATCTCGTTCAAGCGTGACTGGAATAACGGTGCCGGGGCGTATTTCCGAAACCTGCTCCATGGTTTCAATAATCGAGCGAGCCGGCTTATTGTTCACGCTAACGATAATATCTTCGATACGAATACCCGCTTTATCCGCCGGGCTGCCCGGATCGATAGTCTGGACGAGAATGCCGGTCAATCTTCCCTGCGCATCGCGGTTGTAGGCGGGGTTACTGGTATCAATGTTTTCTAGCTGGACGCCGTTGACGCCAATATACCCCCTAACGACGCGGCCATCGCGAATGAGTTTGCCCATCACTTTGGTTGCCAGCGCCACGGGGATCGCGAAGCTGATCCCCTCCGGCGTTTCGCCATTATTGCTTTTATCAAAAGACAGGGTATTGATGCCGACCAGCTCGCCGAGCGTGTTGACCAACGCGCCGCCGGAATTACCGCGGTTAATCGACGCATCCGTTTGCAGCAGGTTTTGACGTCCTACCTGACTTCTTTGCTGACCATAGCCGCTAAGGCTGACGCGACCCGTGGCGCTGATGACGCCCTGAGTGACGGTTTGTCCCAGATTATAAGGGTTGCCAATGGCCATCACGACGTCGCCGACGTGCGGAATACGCTCCGGGTTGATAGGAATGACGGGGAGGTTAGTGCCATCGATTTGCAGCACCGCCAGATCGGTCAGGGTGTCGGAACCAATCACTCGCGCCTCGTACAGCCTGCCGTCAGACAGTTCAATCTGGATTTGCTGTACGTTATTGATGACATGTTTATTGGTTAAGATATATCCCTTTTCATTCATAATGACGCCGGAACCCAACGGTTGGATTGCGACTTCGCTACGTTTTTCCGCGTGATTAACCCGATTATAGATATTGACCACCGCAGGCGCCGCGCGGGTGACTCCCTGATGGTAGCTAACGGGGGCACTGTCGCTATTTCCATCACGACCTTTCAGCAACGGTGTGTCGGGCCCGACAAAAGGGAGTACAGCCAGAATAATACCGGCGACAAGGACACCAAATAACGCTGAACGTAATAACTTAGCAAGCATGGTCGTGATTTATGGTGGAAAAAAGGGGATAACATGGAGGATACCATGAATAAGTTCGGACACCGCATGGCCGGCGTCCGATTTTTTATGGCGTGCCATCCTTGTCCGCCACCCTTACGGGCCGTTGCTGATACAACGTTAAAAATTTCTCCCGGAAATTTTTTAACATCGGCGGCGCTCTGGCCGCTCGACGTTGGTTTCAGTTACTGGCGATAGGCGATTAGCGCAACAGCAGGTAAATCGTTTCTTCACCGCGGACAATGTTCAGGGCCAATACTGAAGGTTTCGCTTCCAGCACTTTGCGCAGTTGCGTGATATTTTCAATCCGCTCGCGGTTTACTCCGATGATGATATCGCCTTTTTGCAGACCGATTTGCGCGGCGGGAGAATCTTTGGCGACATTATCAATTTGTACGCCTTTGCTGCCGTCTTTCAACTGGCCGTTGGTCAGCGATGCTCCCTGCAATAACGGTGACAGCGTTTCTGCGCTGGTGGAGGCCGATGCGCTGTTATCCAGCACGACGGACACTTCCTGCTGTTTACCGTCACGCAGCAGGCCGATTTTCACGGTCTTGCCCGGCGCGGTGGTGCCGACTTTCGCTCGCAGTTCTGCAAAGCTGCTGATCGGTTTACCGTCCAGTGTGATCAGCACATCACCAGCCTTGATGCCGGCTTTGGCGGCAGCGGACTTAGGTAAGACTTCACTGACGAAAGCGCCGCGCTGTGCATCGACTTTGAACGCTTTCGCGATCTCGGATGTCATTTCGCTGCCTTTGATACCCAGCAGCCCACGTTTCACCTCGCCAAATTCAACCAGCTGCTGCGCCAGGTTCTGCGCCATGTTGCTGGGAATGGCGAAACCAATGCCGATATTGCCGCCGCCCGGCGCCAGAATCGCGGTGTTGATGCCGATTAGCTCACCTTTGAGGTTAACCAGCGCGCCGCCGGAGTTACCGCGGTTAATGGAGGCATCGGTCTGGATGAAGTTTTCCAGCCCTTCCAGGTTCAGGCCGCTGCGCCCCAGCGCGGAGATAATGCCGGATGTTGCGGTCTGACCGAGGCCGAACGGGTTACCGACGGCCACCGCGAAGTCACCGACGCGCAACTGATCGGAGTCGGCCAGCTTCACGGCAACCAGATTTTTGGCATCATTGAGCTGTAGCAGAGCGATATCGGTTTGCTCGTCGCGGCCAATCAACTTCGCGTTATATTCACGTCCGTCGTTGAGCTGAACGCTGATCTTGTCGGCGTTATTGATAACGTGATTGTTGGTGAGCACATAGCCTTTCGCGGCATCAATAATGACGCCGGAGCCCAGTCCTTCAAACGGACGGCTGCTTTGTTTATCCGTCGGGAAGTTGGGGCCAAAGAAAAATTTGAACTCTTCCGGTACGCGCTGGCGCTGTACCTGTGTACCTTCAACGTGCACGCTGACGACGGCTGGCAAGACTTTTTCCAGCATCGGCGCCAGACTTGGCGTTTGTTGCCCTTGCACCACGGCAGGCAGCGCAGCGTTAGCTGCGGGGAGTGTGGATAAGGTAAAACCTATACTCATTGCCAGTACACTAAATAAGAATGATGTTTTTTTCATTGTTATTAACTCTCATGGCCTGCGGATGAATAACACGATGATATATAAACTTAAAGACACGGTGAAGAGTCAGACTGACGTTCAGCGTGTAAAGTTCACTGATGTTTCGTCAACAGATTGTAACTGCCTGTCTGGCGGATTGCTGAAAATGACGATTGCGGCCTATATCGCATCTAAGTGTAGAACAAGAGGGAAAACGCGAGGCCAGAAAGCCTCACGCTTAGGGAATCGCTGACGGCGATTATTTGCGGGTCGGCGCCTCGCCGCGCAGCAGCCCGGACGCCCCGTCGGAATAATCGCGCGGCGGCATGTTTACCGGAGCCTGATCGTTATCCGCTTCGGATTCGGTCAGGCGATATTTAAATGGGTTATCCTGGCCGGGGATGTTCGGCAGCAGGCTATTGGAGCTTTTTGCCATGTGCTGATACAACTGACGGTAATCGTCCGCCATGTTGTCCAACAGCTCCGCACTGCGGGCGAAGTGTCCAACCAGTTCCTGACGATACCCTTCTAACTCGGTTTTGCTCTTCTCCAGCTCGTTTTGCAATACCTGTTGTTGCCGCAGTTTACGGTTGCCAAAACGCATGGCTACGGCACCAATAATAATACCGACAACTAAACCTATCAGCGCATACTCCCAAGTCATAATCGCTCCTCTTTTGACGTCGTTGTCCCGTCGGGTTTTTCACTTAATAATAGTCACTATAACCGTTAACCTTGTCTGAGTGGAATCCTGATGCACAATGACATCGGAGAATGTTGACTCACCGCAGATATCAAGGTAGTTAACTGCGACGATTGCGGCTGAAATCGTCGGCAACGCACGGTAAAACACGACTAACTTTTTTCTCAGGGATCGCGATGGCTACTTCACCGACAACACGGCAGCAAACAACACCCTTGGCGCTTTACCAGCAGGCGCTTTCCGCCGGTGAATATCAGCCGGATGAGGTGCAGCGGCAAACCGTTGTGCGTCTGGAAGCGATACATCAGGCGCTATGCGAGCGTGCCGCTGTTGATGCCGGTATCTCTGGCCGCATAGGAAAATGGCGTCACTGGCTAGGGCGGCGTGATAAACGCGAGTCTGTGCCGGTTAAAGGGTTGTACATGTGGGGCGGCGTCGGGCGCGGTAAGACCTGGCTGATGGATATGTTTTTTCACAGCCTGCCTGCAGAACGCAAGATGCGCCTGCACTTCCACCGTTTTATGCTGCGCGTGCATGAAGAACTGAATCAGTTACAAGGGCAGGAGAATCCGCTGGAGAAAGTGGCGGACGGTTTCAAGGCGGAAACCGACGTGCTGTGTTTCGATGAATTCTTCGTCTCTGACATTACCGATGCGATGCTGCTGGCTGAACTGCTGCGAGCGTTGTTTGCCCGTGGCATTGCGCTGGTGGCGACATCGAATATTCCGCCGGACGATCTCTACCGCAATGGATTACAACGTGCGCGTTTTCTCCCGGCGATTGCGCTGATTAAGCAGCACTGCGAAGTACGCAATGTTGATGCGGGCATCGATTATCGCCTGCGTACGCTGACACAGGCGCACCTGTATCTTTCGCCGTTGAATGGCGAGACGGAGGCCGCGATGCAGCAGATGTTTACCCGCCTGACCGGGAAACCGTGGCAGACGCCGGGGCCGGTGTTGGAAATCAATCATCGCCCGCTAGCGACACTCGCCGCGAGCGACGGCGTGCTGGCGGTCGATTTCCACACGCTGTGTACTGAAGCGCGCAGCCAGAATGATTACATCGCACTTTCGCGTCTCTATCACACGGTACTGTTGCACAATGTGACGGTAATGGAAACGAAGGAAGAAAACACGGCTCGCCGTTTTCTGGCGCTGGTGGATGAATGCTATGAGCGCCGTATTAAACTGATTATCTCAGCGCAGGCATCCATGTTTGAGATCTATCAGGGAGATCATCTGAAATTTGAATATCAGCGCTGTTTATCCCGTTTACAGGAAATGCAAAGTGAAGAGTACCTGCGTCAGCCGCATTTGGCATAACGCAGGCCGCGGCCTTTCATGATTATTTTCGCGTGAAAAAGGTCGATTTTTAAGAGCGACTTCTCTATAATCCTGCGACCCCACGTTACAACAAAGTTTTTTTCCCAAAAACTTTATCGTGCCGGCAATGGCTATTCGAAGGGGTAGGTTTGCTGGACTTGATCGTCGTGTGAGCCTTAACTGTTTTTAAGCGTTTGGGTGAACACCTGCGTGTAACTAATTATTGGGTAAGCTTTTAATGAAAACTTTTACAGCTAAACCAGAAACCGTAAAACGCGACTGGTACGTTGTTGATGCGAACGGTAAAACTTTAGGCCGTCTCGCGACTGAACTGGCTCGTCGTCTGCGCGGCAAGCATAAAGCGGAATACACCCCGCACGTTGATACCGGTGATTACATCATCGTTCTGAACGCTGACAAAGTTGCCGTCACCGGTAACAAGCGTAACGACAAGATTTATTATCACCACACCGGCCACATCGGTGGTATCAAACAAGCGACCTTTGAAGAGATGATTGCCCGCCGTCCTGAGCGTGTGATTGAAATCGCGGTTAAAGGCATGCTGCCGAAGGGCCCGCTGGGTCGTGCTATGTTCCGTAAACTGAAAGTTTACGCGGGTACCGAGCACAATCACGCGGCACAGCAACCGCAAGTTCTGGACATTTAATCGGGATTATAGGCAATGGCTGAAAATCAATACTACGGCACTGGTCGCCGCAAAAGCTCCGCCGCTCGCGTATTCATCAAACCGGGCAACGGTAACATCGTTATCAACCAGCGTAGTCTGGAACAGTACTTCGGTCGTGAAACTGCCCGCATGGTAGTTCGTCAGCCGCTGGAACTGGTCGACATGGTTGAGAAACTGGATCTGTACATCACCGTTAAAGGTGGTGGTATCTCTGGTCAGGCAGGTGCGATCCGTCACGGTATCACCCGCGCTCTGATGGAATATGATGAGTCTCTGCGTAGCGAACTGCGTAAAGCAGGCTTCGTTACCCGCGATGCTCGTCAGGTTGAACGTAAGAAAGTCGGTCTGCGTAAAGCACGTCGTCGTCCTCAGTTCTCCAAGCGTTAATTTCTTGCTGCATTGCAGCGAGAACGAGACGAGAAACCCGGTGCTGGTCACCGGGTTTTTTATGTCTGAAAATAATTTCCTCGAAATATACGCTTTACTTTCCATATGTTAGCGATGAATTTGCGCTTATCCCCCCACAAAACGAACAAAATCTGATAAACTGTTCGCCGGTTTCCTGCCTGTGCGCCCGCTATCGTCGCAGTTTAAAACGACGGATTTTGTCAGGCGATGTTGATACATCGGCGAGCAAAATTCCGAATAGCAGTTTGCAGGTTATTGACTGCTCGGTTATTCGCCATATTTCTCGATAAACTTGGAGGTTTTCATGGCTGTCGCTGCCAACAAACGTTCGGTAATGACGCTGTTTTCTGGTCCGTCCGACATTTTTAGCCATCAGGTCCGCATCGTATTGGCGGAGAAAGGTGTGAGTGTCGAGATTGAGCAGGTAGACATGGATAATCTGCCTCAGGATCTTATTGACCTCAATCCTTACGGTTCCGTGCCGACGTTGGTCGATCGTGAACTGACGCTCTATGAATCCCGTATTATCATGGAGTATCTGGATGAACGTTTTCCTCACCCACCCTTAATGCCCGTCTATCCGGTGGCGCGCGGCAATAGTCGCCTGATGATGCACCGTATCGAGAGCGACTGGTATTCTCTGCTGAAAAAAATCACGCATGGCAGCGATCAGGAAGCGGATGCGGCGCGCAAGCAACTGCGTGAAGAGCTGTTGGCAATTGCCCCGGTGTTCAATGAAGCGCCTTATTTCATGAGCGAAGAGTTCAGCCTTGTGGATTGTTATCTGGCTCCGTTGCTGTGGCGTTTGCCGCAGTTAGGGATTGAGCTTAGCGGATCGGGCGCGAAAGAGCTGAAAGGCTATATGACACGCGTCTTCGAGCGTGATGCGTTCCTGGCTTCCCTGACGGAAGTGGAACGTGAAATGCGTTTGCAAACCCGAGGTTAAACTGTATGGCGTTGTCTCAACTGTCTCCTCGTCGTCCGTATCTGTTACGGGCTTTTTATGATTGGTTGCTGGATAACCAATTAACGCCTCATCTGGTGGTTGATGTGACGCTGCCGGGTGTTATGGTGCCGATGGAGTTCGCCCGTGACGGCCAGATTGTGCTGAATATCGCACCGCGCGCCGTTGGCGGCCTTGAGTTAGCTGATGACAGCGTTCGTTTCAATGCCCGTTTTGGCGGCGTGCCGCGCCAGGTTTATGTGCCGATGGCGGCGGTCATCGCGATTTACGCACGAGAGAACGGGGCGGGGACGATGTTTGAACCTGAGCCCGCTTACGAATCCACGGGTGAGTCTGAAGATGTTCAGGAAGAAGCGTCTTCTTCAGGCGCAGTGATATCGATTGTTGAAAGTCCGCTTGATTCAGCATCTCTACAAGAGGGCTCCGGCCCTGATAACGAGCCGCCGCAGCCGCCTAAAGGCGGTGGCAGACCGTCGCTACGGGTCGTTAAATAATCCGTTCCTGAGGGCACCGTTGCGGTGCCCTTTTACTTCGTGTCATTAACTGAATGTATTGTTAATTGGACATATTGTTAATTGAACACCATACCGCCATCAATCAGCAGCGATTGCCCTGTCATATAATCTGAGTCGTGGCTGGCCAGATAAGAGACACAGGCGGCGACATCTTCCGGTTCGGACAGGCGACCAAGCGTGATGCGTTTGGCGAACTCTTCTGTGGCGTAACCGCGTGGCTTCCCGGCGGATTCAGACATTTTTCGATCAATTTCGTCCCACATTGGCGTCTTCACAATCCCCGGACAATAGCCGTTGACGGTAATGCCCAGCGGCGCTAAATCGCGTGCGGCGGTTTGCGTTAGCCCCCGTACGGCGAATTTACTGGAACTGTAGACGGCGAGTTCAGGGTTGCCCACGTGTCCGGCCTGCGAGCAGGCGTTGATGATCTTCCCACCGTGGCCCAGCGATTTGAACGCATCGAGCGCGGCCTGAATGCCCCAGATGACCCCTTTAACGTTAATGTTATAAACGCGATCGACGATTTCCGGCGTGATGTCTTCAATGAGCGTTGAAGGGGCAATGCCCGCGTTATTCACAATAACGTTAAAATCCCCAAAGCGCTTTTTCGTTTCTGCGACGGCGGCGAAAACGGCCTCACGATCTGAGACATCCGCCTGAAGCGCGATGGCTTGTCCGCCCGATTTTTCGATCTCCTGCGCTACGCTGTGCGCCGTTTCCTGATTATAGTCCACGATAGCGACGGCAAAGCCGTCTTTCGCCAGTCTGAGCGCGATCGCGCGACCAATACCCTGACCTGCTCCGGTTACAAGAGCCACTTCGGTAGCCATAGTTCCTCCTTAAATGAAATCCGATCTCAGTAAAACAAGCTAATCCCGGAGATAAGTGTAGGACTTTAGTGTGATGTTGCAGGGTTTATTCCGAAAAATTCTTTAGCGGAGAGTGGAAAGTGATAGTTTTCATTGGACTTTCTGGTGTGATATTCCGCAGGGGAAATAGAAAGGGTTTCCATTGGCGGGCATGATGCGGATGACTTCACATTCTGACCACGACGTTTAGGGGATGCAGGTTAAACGTTGTCCGGCTTCCTGAGCATAAGGTGGGAGATAACCTATGCTATTACCGAAACTGGCGTTGATACGCCTCTTTTCTCATAGGATATTGCGATAGTTGAGCATTAAACAGAACGGGAGGGGATGATGCATCAAGGTCGTTGTTTATGTGGCGGCGTGACGATTTCTACGACGGAACCTGTCCGGGATGTGACCGCCTGCCACTGCGGAATGTGCCAGACATGGGGCGGCGGGCCATTGATGGCGGTTGAATGCAAGGGGGCGGCGATCGCGATAGACGGCGAGGAAAACATCGTGCGCTGGCAATCATCGGCGTGGGCAGAACGGGCGTTTTGTCGCGTTTGCGGAACACACCTGTTTTATCGGCTGCGCGACTCGGACATCTATGAAATTCCCGCAGGTTTTTTCTCAGATGAGGCCAATAAGAGGCTGGTATCGCAAATTTATATTGATAATAAACCGGGCTACTACTCGTTTGCCGAACAGACGCCGATGCTGACGGAACAGGATATTATCGCGCTGTATTCCAGTAAAACGTGAAAAAGAAAAGGGCAGCCGACGCTGCCCTTAAGCTTTTACACTTCCAGATAGTTCATGATGCCGTCAGCGGCTTTGCGGCCTTCCGCGATGGCGGTGACCACCAGATCGGAACCGCGTACCGCATCGCCACCCGCAAAAATTTTCGGGTTGCTGGTCTGGAAGGCGTTATCGCAGCTTTCCGGTGCGACAATGCGACCTTGATCGTCCAGCTTGACGTCATGCTCCGCCAGCCACGCCATGGCGTGCGGGCGGAAGCCGAACGCCATGATGACCGCATCGGCTTCCAGAACGTGCTCGGAACCCTCTACGATTTCAGGACGACGACGCCCGTTGGCATCCGGCGCGCCCAGCGCGGTACGCGCCATTTTCACGCCGCACACTTTGCCCGCGCCATTGATCTCAACGCTTAACGGTTGCAGGTTGAATTTGAATTCGACGCCTTCTTCACGCGCGTTTTTCACTTCGCGTTTGGAGCCTGGCATGTTCTCTTCATCACGACGATAGGCGCAGGTAACGTGCGTCGCGCCCTGACGAATCGAGGTGCGCACGCAGTCCATCGCGGTGTCACCCCCGCCGAGTACAACGACGCGTTTACCCTGCATGCTGACGTAAGGCGCGTCTGCGGCGGCCTCAAAGCCCATCAGCTGTTTAGTATTGGCGATCAGGAAGGGCAGGGCATCGTAGACGCCCGGCGCGTCTTCATTGTCCAGTCCGCCACGCATGGACTGATAGGTGCCGACACCGAGGAAGACGGCATCGTACTCATCCAGCAGCGCTTTCATCTGCACATCCTGGCCGACTTCGGTGTTCAGGCGGAATTCGATGCCCATCTCGGTGAAGATTTCACGACGTTTCACCATCACCTCTTTTTCCAGCTTGAAGGAGGGGATGCCAAAGGTCAGCAGTCCACCGATTTCAGGATGACGGTCGAAGACGACGGCCTGCACGCCATTACGCGCCAGAACATCGGCACAGGCCAGCCCTGCCGGCCCGGCACCCACGATAGCGACGCGTTTACCGGTCGGTTTGACGTTGGCTACGCTGGGCTTCCAACCCATTTCTATCGCTTTATCATTGATATAGCGTTCGATGTTGCCGATGGTGACCGCGCCGAATTCGGCGTTAAGCGTACAAGACCCTTCGCACAGACGATCCTGAGGGCATACGCGGCCGCAGACTTCCGGCAGGCTATTGGTCTGGTGCGATAACTCAGCCGCTTCGATAATGCGCCCTTCGTTCGCCAGCTTCAGCCAGTTCGGGATGTAGTTATGTACCGGACATTTCCATTCACAGTAAGGGTTGCCGCACGCCAGACAGCGGTCTGCCTGGGCTTTGGACTGGCTTTCTGAGAACGGCTCGTAGATCTCAACAAATTCAATTTTACGGATCTTCAGCGGTTTTTTGGGCGGATCAACGCGCTGTAAGTCGATAAACTGGTAAACATTCTGACTCATGATGACCCCTTACTGCGCCTGAACCCGCAGCTCGGCTGCGGAACGACTACGGTGACCCAACAACGCCTTCACATCACTTGACTTCGGTTTCACCAGAGCAAATTTGGCTGCCCAGACCGGCCAATTAGCGAGGATCTCTTCTCCGCGGTGTGAACCGGTATGCTGCACATGTTCGGTGATCAGGCCGCGCAGATGCTCTTCATGAATAGCCAGATCTTCCACATCCAGCACTTCCACCAGTTCCGGGTTGACGCGTTTGCGGAATTCGCCGTCTTCATCCAGTACATAGGCGAAGCCGCCGGTCATGCCTGCGCCGAAGTTCACGCCGGTGCGCCCCAGCACGCAGACGATACCGCCCGTCATGTATTCACAGCCGTTATCGCCGATGCCTTCCACCACGGTGATGCAGCCGGAGTTGCGTACCGCGAAGCGTTCGCCCGCGCGGCCTGCGGCAAACAGCTTACCGCCGGTGGCGCCGTAGAGACAGGTGTTGCCGATGATGCTGGCCTCAAAGCTACGGAAAGCGGAGCCCACCGGAGGCCGTACGGAGATGCAACCGCCTGCCATCCCCTTGCCCACATAGTCGTTGGCATCGCCTGTGAGGGTGAGTTCAACGCCGCCTGCGTTCCAGACGCCAAAGCTTTGCCCCGCCGTACCGGTGAAGTAGACTTTGATCGGATCGCCAGCCAGCCCCTGATCGCCGTGTTTCTCCGCAATGGCGCCGGACAGCGTCGCGCCGACGGAACGGTCAGTGTTACGGATATCGAAGTAGAGCGCCTTGCTTTGTTTGGCATCCACATGCGGCTGTGCCTGCGCCAGTAACGCTTTGTTGAGCAGGCCCTTGTCGAACGACGGATTGCCTTCTGTGCAGTACAGCGCTTTACCCGGCTGAGGCTGGGCCGCGTGCAGTAACGGCGACAGATCCAGCTTGTGCTGTTTGGCGCTGATGCCGTCCAGTTCAACCAGCAAGTCGGTGCGGCCAATCAGATCCACCAGACGGCTGACGCCCAGTTCCGCCATCAGCAGGCGAGTTTCATGGGCGATGAACTGGAAGTAGTTAGCCACGCGCTCAGGCAGACCGTGGTAGTGATCGCGGCGCAGTTTTTCGTCCTGCGTCGCTACGCCCGTCGCACAGTTATTCAGGTGGCAGATGCGCAGATACTTACAGCCCAGCGCGACCATCGGGCCGGTGCCGAAACCGAAGCTTTCCGCCCCCAGAATTGCCGCTTTGACGATATCCACACCGGTTTTCAGGCCGCCATCCACCTGAAGGCGGATTTTGTGACGCAGACCGTTGGAGACCAGCGCCTGCTGTGTTTCCACCAGACCCAGCTCCCACGGGCAGCCCGCGTACTTCACCGAGGTTAGCGGGCTGGCGCCGGTGCCGCCGTCATAACCGGCGATAGTGATCAAATCCGCATAGGCTTTGGCTACGCCGGTCGCGATAGTCCCGACGCCCGGTTCGGACACCAGTTTGACCGAAATCATGGCTTTCGGGTTAACCTGCTTGAGGTCAAAAATTAACTGCGCCAAATCTTCGATAGAGTAAATATCGTGATGCGGCGGTGGTGAAATCAGCGTCACGCCCGGTACGGAATAACGCAGACGGGCAATATACGGCGTGACTTTATCACCCGGTAGCTGCCCCCCTTCGCCCGGCTTCGCGCCCTGCGCCACTTTAATCTGAATCACATCGGCATTGACCAGATAGGCCGGCGTCACGCCAAAGCGACCGGAAGCAACCTGCTTGATGCGGGACACTTTATTGGTGCCGTAACGCGCCGGATCTTCGCCGCCTTCGCCGGAGTTGGAAAAGCCGCCCAGTCCGTTCATCGCTTCTGCCAGCGATTCATGGGCTTCGGGGCTGAGCGCGCCGATAGACATGGCCGCAGTATCGAAACGTTTGAACATTTCCGTCGCGGGTTCAACGCTGTCGAGCGCGATGGCTGCGCCTTCCTGCGGTTTCAGCACCAGCAGATCGCGTAATGTCGCCGCCGGACGCTCGTTAACCAGTTTGGCGTATTTTTCATAATCGCTGTACTCCCCGGTTTTCACCGCCGTTTGCAGCGTCGTGACGACATCCGGGTTGTAGGCATGGTATTCACCGCCGTGAACAAACTTCAGCAACCCGCCCTGTTCCAGCGTTTTACGCTTCAGCCAGGCGCGTTTGGACAGGTTGAGCAAGTCCTGTTCAAAGTCGCTGTAGTTGGCGCCGCCGATGCGGCTAACCACCCCCTGAAAACACTGGGTCGAGACGTCTTTGTGCAGGCCGACGGCCTCGAACAGTTTGGAACAGCGATAAGACGCCACAGTTGAAATGCCCATTTTGGACATGATCTTATACAGACCTTTGTTGATGCCGTTACGGTAATTCAGCATCACGGCACGATAAGGTTTGTCGATGGTGTGGTTATCCACCATGCGCGCCAGCGTTTCGTAGGCGAGGTAAGGGTAGATCGCCGTCGCACCGAAGCCCAGCAGCACGGCAAAGTGATGTGGGTCGCGCGCGCTGGCAGTTTCGACAATGATGTTGGCATCACAGCGCAGGCTTTTTTCGACCAGACGGCGCTGAACGGCGCCCACGGCCATGGGCGCAGGGACGGGCAAGCGAGATTCACTAATGCCGCGGTCAGAGAGCACCAGCAGCACGGCGCCGTCTCGGACTTTGCTTTCCGCTTCGTCGCACAGTTTTTCGATCGTCTGTTGCAGCGACTGCTTAGACGGATCAAACGTCAGATCCAACGTGTCGGCGCGATAGTGCAGCTCATCCTGAGACGTCAGTTGGGTGAAGTCGGAGTAAAGCAGAATCGGCGATTTAAAGCTCAGACGGTGCGCCTGGCCTTCCGCTTCACAGAAGACGTTCATTTCACGACCAATGCTGGTCGCCAGCGACATCACATGGGCTTCACGCAGCGGATCGATCGGCGGGTTGGTCACCTGCGCGAACTGCTGACGGAAGTAGTCATAAATAATACGCGGACGGCTCGACAGCACGGCGAATGGCGTGTCGTCGCCCATCGATCCCGTGGCTTCCTGGCCGTTTTCGCCCAGTACGCGGAGGACCTGATCCAACTCTTCGCTGCTGTAGCCGAACTGCTTCTGGTAAGTCTCCAGCAGATCGTCAGCAAATTCACGACTGCCGACGCGATCGTCCGGCAGCTCTTCAAACGGCACCAGACGCTTAACGTTTTTCTCCATCCACTCTTTATACGGATGGCGGCTTTTCAGATCGTTATCGGTTTCCGCCGAGTGCAGAATACGACCGCTGCGGGTGTCGATCACCATCAGCTCGCCGGGGCCCACGCGGCCTTTTTCCACCACTTCATCGGGCTGGTAATCCCAGATGCCGACTTCAGACGCGCAGGTGATCAGTTTGTCTTTGGTGATGACATAGCGTGCCGGACGCAGGCCGTTACGATCCAGGTTACAGGCGGCATAGCGCCCGTCGGACATGACGATGCCGGCCGGGCCGTCCCAGGGTTCCATGTGCATGGAGTTAAAGTCGAAGAAGGCGCGCAGTTCAGGATCCATATCCGGGTTGTTCTGCCACGCTGGCGGAACCAGCAGACGCATGGCGCGAACAATATCCATCCCGCCGCTGAGGAACAGTTCCAGCATATTATCCAGCGAACTGGAGTCGGAGCCGGTTTCGTTGACGAACGGCGCGGCATCCTGCAAATCCGGGATGAGCGGCGTTTTGAATTTATAGGCGCGCGCCCGTGCCCATTGGCGGTTACCGGCGATGGTGTTGATCTCGCCGTTGTGCGCCAGATAGCGAAACGGCTGCGCCAGCGGCCAGCGTGGCACCGTGTTGGTTGAGAAGCGCTGATGGAACAGGCAGATCGAAGATTCCAGACGCAGATCGGCCAGATCGAGGTAGAAGCGCGGCAGATCCGCCGGCATGCACAAACCTTTGTAGATCGTGACCAGATTGGAGAAGCTGCAAACGTAGAATTCTTTGTCTTCGATACGTTTTTCGATACGGCGACGCGCCATAAACAGGCGGCGTTCCATATCACGTTGACGCCAGCCGGCCGGGGCGTTAACGAAAATTTGCTCAATGCGCGGCATGGACGACAGGGCAATTTCACCGAGTACATCCGGATTGGTCGGCACTTCACGCCAGCCCAGTACGGACAGCGTCTCGTTCTGCAACTCTTCTTCGACAATCCGACGCGTGGCGCGCGCCAGATCTTCGTCCTGATTGAGAA
This sequence comes from Samsonia erythrinae, assembly GCF_004342665.1. Taxonomy (GTDB): domain Bacteria; phylum Pseudomonadota; class Gammaproteobacteria; order Enterobacterales; family Enterobacteriaceae; genus Samsonia; species Samsonia erythrinae. The sequence continues at coordinate 63,703 of NZ_SMBY01000002.1, forward strand.
ACATCATGCCGACGGCGTAGTTTTTGGCTAAACGCCAGCCGCGCTCTTCCGCCACCAGACGAAAGAAACGATCGGGCTTCTGAAGTAATAAACCGCAACCGTCGCCAGTCTTGCCGTCAGCAAGGATTGCGCCACGGTGCTGCATACGTGCGAGCGCGTGAATTGCGGTACGCACGACTTTGTGGCTCGGTTCGCCTTCTATATGGGCGATTAACCCGAAACCACAGTTATCTCTCTCTTGGGATGCATCGTACAACATATTCGTGAACCTCCCCAGGCTCTGTGTGACTCTCACAACCCACTGCGAGAAAGCACCGTGGCGTTGAGCGACATTCGTGCGACGCTCTCTTCTTCGGCCTCTCGTGGCGGTCTCACAAGTGGTAAATGACTTGTTTTTAGAGGGAGTCTTCATTTACTGCATAAATATGACGAGGTGTGACCCCGTCAGGAAAGCTTCCAGCGGATTTCCAAATTAACGAGAAAGCCTGTTCAGGTCAAATACCAGTGCAAATTGTGCTGATTAGCGATAATTTTTAATTATTCCTATGAAAGATAATGATTTTATTTAAAAAAATGTCCTGAGAGACGCGCGTGGGGTTTAATTGAAGTGTGAGCTGTATCACTATACAAAAGCATGAGAAACCCTTATCCATGCTGCTTCCCCCCCTTCATGGCAGGATATTCTTCTGGATATGGCTACTTTTAGATTTTATGAAACTCTTTTTAAGTATTCCTTCATCTTTTCATCGGATGAGTGCATGAGATAAGAAAAATTAATTGGCGTGAATGTGATTTCATTTTCATTAAAATTGAATAAAAATGCATTTATTGCGGGTGTGCGTGATTGATCGCGGTCATCGCGGAGGGGGCGAGAGAAAGGTAGTCTGCTGTTCCTTAAGGGAGCAAGTTAGAATATGCAATTGCAAAAATTAATCAATATGTTTGGCGGGGATCTTCAACGTCGCTATGGCGAGAAGATCCATAAACTGACGCTGCACGGCGGGTTTAACTGCCCAAACCGTGACGGCACGCTGGGGCGCGGCGGTTGTACGTTCTGTAATGTGGCTTCGTTTGCCGATGAGCAGATGCAGCAACGCAGCATCGCGCAGCAGTTGGCGGCGCAGGCGGGCAAGGTGAACCGGGCAAAACGCTATCTGGCGTATTTTCAGGCGTATACCAGCACCTATGCCGAAGTTCAGGTGCTGGAAAGCCTGTATCAGGAAGCGTTGAAGCAGGCTGAAATGGTCGGGCTATGCGTCGGTACTCGCCCCGACTGCGTGCCGGATGCGGTGCTGGATTTATTGTCGCGTTACCATGATCAGGGCTACGAGGTGTGGCTGGAACTGGGTCTGCAAAGCGCCAGTGATAAAACGCTGCATCGGATTAATCGCGGACATGACTTCGCGTGCTATCAGGAAACCGCCCGCCGCGCCCGTAAACGCGGCCTGAAGGTATGCAGCCATCTGATTGTCGGGCTACCGGGCGAAGATGCGCAGTGCTGTTTATCGACGCTGGAACGGGTGGTTGAGACCGGCGTGGACGGCGTTAAGCTTCACCCGCTGCATATTGTGGAAGGCAGTACGATGGCGAAGGCCTGGCGAGCCGGCAGGCTGCCTGAGCTGGCGCTAACGCGCTACGTGGAGACGGCAGGAGAGATGATTCGTCATACGCCGCCGGAGGTGATCTACCATCGTGTTTCCGCCAGCGCGCGTCGTCCGACTCTGCTGGCGCCGCTCTGGTGTGAAAACCGCTGGACGGGCATGGTGGAACTGGACCGCTACCTGCGAACGCAAGGGGTGCAAGGCTCCGCGCTGGGGAGTCCCTATTGCTACCATGACGATGAATCGCGCCGATAACGGCATTCGCTACGTCGTAAATCTGCGTGCTGGCGCCGCACACGTCACCATTTTACGTTATGATGCGCGAGTTGGTGACTAAGGGAAATCGCTATGAAGCAAATTCGCCTGTTGGCTCAGTATTATGTTGATTTGATGGTAAAACTTGGGCTTGTCCGTTTCTCGCTGCTGCTGGCCTCAATATTGGTACTGCTGGCGCTGGTGGTGCAGATGGCGGTGACCCTGTTGCTCAGTGGAGAGGTCGAAAATATCGACATTGTGCGCTCCATTTTCTTCGGCCTGCTGATCACCCCCTGGGCCGTGTATTTTCTCTCCGTGGTGGTGGAACAGCTCGAAGAATCGCGCCAGCGGTTGTCGAAGCTGGTGGCAAAACTCGAAGAGATGCGCCACCGGGATCTGGAGCTGAACGTGCAGCTTCAGGAGAATATCGCGCAGCTCAATCAGGAGATTGCTGACCGTATCAAGGCGGAAGAGGCGCGCGTGCTGGTGATGAGCCGGCTTAAAGAAGAGATGTCGCATCGCGAGCAGGCGCAGATTGAGCTGGAACAGCAGTCAGCCCTGCTGCGCTCGTTTTTGGATGCCTCACCGGATTTGGTTTACTACCGCAACGAAGACAAAGAGTTCTCTGGCTGTAACCGTGCGATGGAGCTGCTGGTCGGCAAAAGCCAGAAACAGCTTATAGGCCTGACGCCGCAGGACGTTTACTCGCCCGATATTGCTGAGAAAGTGATGGAGACGGACGAAAAGGTGTTCCGCCATAACGTTTCCCTGACTTATGAACAATGGCTGGTTTATCCCGATGGGCGTAAAGCCTGTTTTGAACTGCGCAAGGTGCCGTTTTATGACCGGATGGGCAAACGCCACGGGCTGATGGGATTTGGACGCGATATAACGGAGCGTAAGCGTTACCAGGACGCGTTAGAGAACGCCAGCAGGGAGAAGACCACATTTATCTCAACCATCAGCCATGAGCTTCGTACGCCGCTTAATGGCATTGTCGGTCTGAGCCGCATTCTGTTGGACACGCAGCTCGACCCGGAGCAGCAAAAATACCTGAAAACCATCCACGTCAGCGCGATTACGCTGGGGAATATTTTTAATGACGTGATTGAGATGGACAAACAGGAGCGCCGCAAGGTGCAACTGGATAATCAGCCGATTGATTTTACCGGTTTTCTGGTGGATCTGGAGAATCTCGGCGGGCTGTTGGCAGAGCCGAAAGGCCTGAAACTGGTGGTGGAGCAGCATCAGCCTCTGCCACAGAAGGTGATTACCGACGGCACGCGCCTGCGGCAGATCCTGTGGAACCTGCTCAGTAACGCCGTGAAATTCACGCCGAAGGGGGAAATTGTCGTGCGCGTCTGGCATGACAAGGGCGATCGGTTGCGTTTTGAGGTCGAAGATTCCGGTATGGGGATCCCGGCGGATGAACTGGAAAAAATCTTCGCCATGTATTATCAGGTCAAAGACCAGAACGGCGGTAAACCGGCGACGGGAACAGGGATCGGTCTGGCGGTGTCAAAACGTCTGGCGCAGAACATGGGCGGGGATATTCAGGTCGTCAGCACACAGGGTAAAGGCTCTTGTTTCACCTTAACGGTCATCGCGCCGGGCGTTGATGAAGCGGGAAGCGGACAGGACGAAGAGCTGCCGTTACCGGCGCTGCACGTTCTGCTGGTGGAAGATATTGAACTGAACGTGGTTGTCGCGCGTTCCGTGCTGGAAAAACTGGGAAATAGCGTCGACGTTGCAATGACCGGACAGGCGGCGCTGGACATGTTCGACCCCGATGAATTCGATCTGGTATTGCTGGATATTCAACTGCCGGATATGACCGGTCTGGACGTCGCCCGCCAGTTACGCGCGCGTTACGGCAACCGCAGCCTGCCGCCGCTGGTGGCGCTGACGGCGAACGTGCTGAAAGATAAACGTGAGTATCTGGATGCGGGCATGGATGATGTGCTTAGTAAACCGCTATCGGTGCCAGCACTGACGGCTGTCATCAAGCAGTTCTGGGATCACCATGCGGTTCTGACGGAAGACGCTACGCTTGAAAAAGACGGCGACAGGGCGGAGGCCAAAGAAGATCTGTTGGATATTCCGATGCTGGAGCAGTATCTGGAACTGGTCGGGCCGAAATTGATTCATCAGAGTCTGGCGATGTTTGAACAAATGATGCCGGGCTATCTGGCAATTCTGGATTCCAACATGACGGCGCGCGACCAGAAAGGCATTACGGAAGAGGGGCACAAAATTAAAGGCGCGGCAGGTTCTGTCGGATTACGGCACCTGCAACAAATCGCCCAGCAGATCCAGACCTCGTCGCTACCGGCATGGTGGGATAACGTGCAGGAGTGGATCGATGAGCTTAAGCATGACTGGCGTCACGATGTTCAGGTGCTGCGTGATTGGGTTACGGAAGCGGAAAAAAGATCCTGATACGGGTCAGTGGTGTTCACAGGGACGTGGTTACGAAAGCGAATAGGAAAATTGAAATGAAGTGTGACTTGGGGAGACGGGGGCTTGGCAAGTTTTCAACCGGTAGAAAAAAAATGACCCCGACCGAAGTCGGGGTGCGCGAATTATGCGCCAACACCAGGGAAAACATGCACCTGCATTTAGATCTCAGGGTTTGTAAACGCGCAAGTGCGGATATTCGTGTCTTAACGACAACCTGTACTACAGTACACCTTCATCAAGCAACAAAATAGCAAATGTAGAAATCTTTGTTACAAGAATCATTAAAATGTGTGATGTAGATTAGTGTTTGTCAATTAAAAAATCAATTAGTTGATGTAATGAAATGAGGGAAAAGATGATGAAACGAGTCGGCATTGTCCTCAGTGGCTGTGGTGTTTATGACGGTTCCGAGATTCATGAAGCGGTGTTGACGCTGCTTGCGCTGGATCGTGCTGGCGCACAAGCCGTTTGCTTTGCGCCAGATAAGCCGCAATTACATGTAGTTAACCACCTTACCGGCGACGTAACTGATGAAAATCGCAACGTTTTAGCAGAATCCGCGCGGATCGCCAGAGGAAAAATTGAGCCGCTTTCCAACGCAAATGCCCAGGATTTGGATGCGTTAATTGTGCCCGGTGGTTTTGGCGCCGCGAAAAATTTAAGCGACTTCGCCACCCAGGGAACCGCGTGTCAGATCGATGAAACCCTAAAATTGCTCACACAGGAAATTTATAAGCAAAATAAACCAATTGGTTTTATTTGCATCTCTCCTGCGCTGTTGCCGAAGATACTCGGTGAACCTGTTCGTATAACCATTGGTAATGATATCGATACTGCGGAAGCGGTTGATGAGATGGGGGGCATCCACGTCGTGTGTCCGGTCGATGATATCGTAATGGATGCAGAACATAAGATTGTGACAACGCCTGCTTACATGTTGGCTAACTCCATCAGCGAAGCGGCAAAAGGTATTGATAAACTCGTTGCCCGCGTACTGGATCTCATCGAATGAGGAGGAGCCGACGGCGCGGTGGCCTGCTGAAAAGGGTTACGCGCCTGATGGTGCGCGGGGCGTTAGTTGTGGTTGGCGTATGGCTGGCTGGCATCCTGCTCTTTTCCTTTCTGCCTGTCCCCTTTTCTGCTGTGATGGCAGACAGGCAGATTAGCGCCTGGCTGAAAGGCGAATTTTCTTATGTCGCCCATTCTGACTGGGTTGCAATGAATGAGATCGCGCCGGAAATGGTACTGGCGGTGATTGCGGCGGAAGACCAAAAATTTCCGCAGCATTGGGGGTTTGATCTCGATGCGATCGGGAAGGCGTTAGAGCACAACGAACGCAATACGCAGCGAATACGCGGCGCGTCAACGCTGTCGCAGCAGATGGTAAAAAACCTGTTTCTGTGGGATGGGCGTAGCTGGGTGCGGAAAGGGCTTGAAGCAGGGATTACGACCGGGGTTGAACTGATCTGGTCGAAGCGGCGGATCCTGACCGTGTACCTGAATATCGCCGAATTTGGTCCCGGCATTTTCGGCGTAGAAGCCGCGGCGAGGCACTACTTCAATAAATCCGCCAGCAGGCTGACGGCTAGCGAGTCTGCTTTACTGGCCGCGGTGTTGCCGAATCCGATTCGGTTTCGTGTCAATGCGCCCTCCGGTTATGTTATTCAGCGTCAGCAATGGATCCTGCGCCAAATGCGGCAGATAGGCGGTGAAGCATTTTTACGCGCCAATCATCTGCGCTGAGGCTTCTTGTTGATGGACGATATCGCGAATCTTCACCTTAATGGTCGTGTCGGCGAGAGCGGGGGACATCTGCGGTTACGTTATTGGTCAGGCGTGCTGATGGTGTATGTCCTCCGGTATTCGCGCCGATGTGGGATCTCAGGCCGTTTTCCCCGACAATCCTTTTCTTTCCGCCGTACCGGGTATCTGAAGAACCGAGCCGGATCGGCGTTGAAACCCGCCGCGCACTCTGGTTGCTTGATCCGGTTGTGTCAGGGTTCGATCGGGCAAAGAGGGCACGGTGAACGGAGATAACAACCGCTGATGAAGGCATCAGCGGTTGTTGCATACGGCAGGGGGCGTTATTGCAGGTAGGTAAAGGCCGTCGTCACGTGCTTCACGCCGTTCACCTTACTGGCGATTTCCGCCGCGGAGGCCCCTTCACGTTGCGTGACCAGCCCTAACAGGAAGACCTCACCGTTTTCCGTCGTGACTTTGACATTAGAGGATTTCACGGTGTCACTTGCCAGAATCTGTGATCGAACCTTGGTGGTGATCCAGGTATCCATGGAGGCGGTTCCGAGTGAAACCGGGGTGCCCTGACGTATTTCGTTGTAGACGGCTTCCGCCCCTTCCACGCCGAGGGCGATTTGTTTCGCACGGTTCGCCATCTCGGTGTTTGGCGCCTGACCGGTTAACAGAACTTTCCCCTGATAAGCCGTTGTGACGATGCGGGCTTCTTTTTTCAACTGTTCGTCTTTGCTAATTGCATTTGTCACGCGGACTTCCAGTGTGCCATCGTCGACCTGCGTACCTACGGTACGTGGGTCAGTGGCCGCTTTGGTCGCTACGGCGCTGCCAACAGCGACAACCCCGACACAGCCTTGTAACAGCAGGGCGATAGACAGCACGGCAAGTGCAGAACTTATCCTCATGTAGTGCTCCTTCAATCGTTCTGGTGTGGAAAAAGTGTGTTATCAATCAAATCACACAGGCAGTTTACTGTCAGCATGTGTACTTCCTGAATACGTGCGCTGCGGTGTGAAGGGATGCGAATCTCGACATCCTGAGGCCCAAGCAGCCCGGCCAGCTCTCCGCCATCGTACCCCGTCAGGGCAACAATCGTCATGTCGCGGGTGACGGCAGATTCTACGGCTTTAACGATATCGCGGCTGTTACCTCGGGTTGAAATGACCAGCAGCACATCGCCAGCCTGACCGAGCGCTCTGACTTGTTTTGCATACACCTCTTCGTGCAAACGGTCATTGGCTATCGCAGTTAAGACTACATTATCCGCATTAAGTGCGATAGCCGGTAAGCTGGGGCGTTCCGTTTCAAAGCGGTTGATCATACTGGCGGCGAAATGCTGTGCATTGGCGGCGGATGTTCCGTTGCCGCAGCACAAGATTTTGTTGCCGTTCAGTAAAGATTGCACGATTGCCATCGCGCCGCGCGAAATGGCGTCCGGCAGCGCCTCTGCCGCCGCTATCTGTGTTTGAATACTCTCAGTAAAACAAACTTTAATTCTATCCAGCACGTTGAATTAACCTACGTAAATTGAAATCCATCAGGAATACGTTATCCCTGTGCAGTAAAAGCGTTAGGGAGCCAGTCGAACCGATTGCCGGTAATCGCCAGCACATCAAAACGGCAATCCACCGTGTCGAAGCTGGCGCCACGTTGCGCCAGCCACACGGCTGCGGCATGCAGCAATCGTTGCTGTTTGCGTCGGGTAATACTGGCTGCCGCATCGCCAAAGTCAGCATTACGTCGGTAGCGCACCTCTACAAATACCCAGACTTGATGATCGCGCATGATCAAATCCAGTTCGCCGCCGCGTAACGCAACATTCGCGGCGGTGAAGGTCAGGCCCGCACGTTCAAGATAACGTCGGGCCCGCTGTTCGTAACCGGCCCCCGTGGCTCGCTGGTTCAGGGGACGGGCACCAGTTGGCCTTGACGGTATTGTTGCCAGGTCAGTTGACGGTTGATGGCGCAGTCTGGTCCGGCACTGAGCGTGCCCGTTGCACCTGTGATTTGATGGCCCGGAATTTGACGCATTTCACCGAAGTGGTTCGCGAGCGTCCAGGCATCCATCCCCATAGCATACAGGCGGACTAACGAGTAATCGTTTTTAAACTGGCCGCTGACCTGCTGCATCAGCGCCGGGTTCGCACCGGCCAGCAACGGGATATCGCTGAACTGCAACCCTTCCATTTCAAGGCGGAAATCTGGCCCTAATCCGGCCTGAAAACTACGCGAGCTGGCATAGAGTGCCGGACGAGCACGTGAGGTGGTGCGCATATCGATCATCGGCTTAATCAACGCCAGTTCGTCTGGCGTTGCGATGATATACACCGCATCAATATTGCCGCTGGCGGACGAACTGACCGTCGGCTCAACCTGTGACGGAATGGTCAAACCGCCGATGGTGGTGCCTGACTGTGCCTGCTGTTGAGACACGCTGACAGGCTGGCCGCTCAGACTTAGCCCCGCGCCGCTATTAATCGCCTGTTTTAATTCTGCCGTGTTGCCAAAGCGCTGTTGCAATGGGCTGGTGCCGCTTTGCTGGCTCCAGCCCTGAGCGAATGCGTTAACGATGCGATCGCCCAGCGCGCCGCGCGGCGCTAATATCAACGGCTGCTGTTTGCCCTGCCGGTGGATGAATTTTGCCGCGTCTCTGGCTTCGTCTTCCGGAGAGAGCGCGAAGTAGCAGATGTTAGGGCGGTTTTCGAGGTGTTCCGGCTGGTTCAACGCCAAAATGTTTAAGGGCGATTGGCTATTTGCCAACTGATCCACTTCATTTTTCAGCAGCGGCCCGATGACCAGCGAAGCGCCATCTTGCTGTGCTTGAGTGAGGATATTCGCCAGCGGTTGTGAAGATGTGTCATACACTTTTACCGGGAGCGAACTGGATAACCCGGCGCTTGTCGTCGGTGATTCCGGCGGCGGCGCTACTACGTCCGCGCTGTACGGCGCGGGTGATGGCGCATTTGGATCTTCTGGTGGAGAGATCTGTTCGGTTTGCGTCGCGTCCTCATCCGCTGACGGGGAAGCAGGGACTGGGGCTGCTATCGCAATCTGACCGTTTTTCGCCGCGTTAAAGCCTTGCTGAATGGCATTGGCGAAAACTTGCGCCTGACCATTGAGCGGTAACAGCAGCGCGATACTGTTCAGCGATGACTGCTGATAATTGAAGACCTGATTCAACTGCGTAGGCAGCGATTTTGCCGCAGGATGATGGGGATAGCGGGTTTGCCAGTCCTGAATCGCGCTCTTTAACTGGTCCGGCGATGTACGGTTATCCTGATAGTTATTGAGCAAGTCTACCCAGCCTTGCAGCACATTTTCATCCGCATTAATCAGAAGCGCGCTGGACGCCTGCGGCGACATTTGCGTCAATGCCAGCCAGGTCTGATCGAGATTCATTTGATGCTCGTCGCCTTGCAACAGCGGTTCCTGAGCGATGTAAGCCCGCAGCAGCTCAATGGAAGGGCGCCCTTGTGCGGTTTTAATTTGCGCCTGATAGTAACGCTCCTTCTGCGCTTCGGAAAGCGCGCCGACATCCAACTGGCTCAGCGCGTCTTTGGCGGCTTCCATATTGTTTTGGGTGACGGATAATTCCGCGCTGACCAACTGACGCTCCTGCTGTTGCGCCGCATTCAAGTTTTCCGGCAGCGCGTTGAATTGCTGGCTTGCCTGAGGGATTTTCCCTTCCTGTAACAGGGAACGAATAGCAAGTAATTGCCAGTCAGCCTTGTTATTATCGCGACTTTGCTGCATTTGTTGCAGATAATAATCGGATGACGCATCGGCTTTTCCCTGCACCTCGGGAGGGGGACTTTGCGGTGCCTGACTTGGACAGCCTGCAAGAAACAGCGCCGCTAACAAAACAGGGATAACCCGCCCTGCCTGGGTACGGACGAAATGAAAGGGAAGCATACTGTATCCAGTGGTTTTTTTAACGATGCTCAATATTAAATCGGCAACCCGGATGAAACAATGAATCAAGACCAACAAGCAGACATTTCTGCATCTACCCTCTACATTGTCCCCACGCCCATCGGCAACCTGGGCGACATTACACAGCGTGCGCTGACGGTATTGGCGAGCGTTGATCTGATCGCCGCAGAGGATACCCGCCATACCGGTCTGCTGTTACAACATTTTGCGATTAATGCGCGGCTGTTCGCATTACACGATCACAATGAGCAACAAAAAGTGGATGTGCTACTGGCGAAGTTGCAGTCGGGCCAACGCATCGCGCTGGTTTCCGATGCGGGCACGCCGCTGATTAACGATCCCGGCTACCACTTAGTGCGCCGCTGTCGCGAGGCTGGTGTTCGGGTCGTGCCGCTGCCGGGCGCTTGCGCCGCGATAACGGCGCTCTCTGCGTCCGGTCTGGCCTCCGATCGCTTTTGCTATGAGGGTTTCCTACCGGCTAAAACCAAAGGGCGCAAAGATAAGCTGCGCGAACTGGGGGAAGAGCCCCGTACGTTAATTTTCTACGAATCGACACATCGTCTTCTGGAGAGTTTGCAGGACATCCGTGACGTGTTGGGCGCAGAACGCTATGTGGTGTTAGCGCGGGAAATCACGAAAACCTGGGAATCGATTCATGGTGCGCCCGTGGGCGAACTGCTCGAATGGGTGAAAGAAGATGAAAACCGCCGTAAAGGCGAGATGGTACTGATTGTAGAGGGGCATCAGTTTGATGACAGCGCGCTGTCGGTTGACGCGCTGCGTACGCTGGCGCTGTTGCGCGCCGAGCTACCGCTGAAAAAAGCGGCGGCGCTGGCGGCGGAAATCCACGGCGTGAAGAAGAACGCGCTTTATCGCTATGCGCTGGAACAGGAAAACGCTGGCGGTGAATCGGAAGATGACAAGTAGGACAATTTGTCCTATCATCCGCGCCGGAGTTGACCAGACAGTCGCCGCTTCATTGCCGTCCCTTCGGGGGAGACAGGTGGAGGGGAGGAAAGTCCGGGCTCCATAGGGCAGGGTGCCAGGTAACGCCTGGGAGGCGCAAGCCTACGACTAGTGCAACAGAGAGCAAACCGCCGATGGCCCGCGCAAGTGGGATCAGGTAAGGGTGAAAGGGTGCGGTAAGAGCGCACCGCGCGGCTGGCAACAGTTCGCGGCACGGTAAACTCCACCCGGAGCAAGGCCAAATAGGGGTTCACATGGTACGGCCCGTACTGAACCCGGGTAGGCTGCTTGAGCCAGTGAGCGATTGCTGGCCTAGATGAATGACTGTCCACGACAGAACCCGGCTTAACGGTCAACTCCCTTCATCATAAGACCCCGCTTCGGCGGGGTTTTGCTTATCTAGAACCAGCAGATAGCTCAGGCATTTCAAATTAATTGATATTCTTCATCACATAACTCTGACTTTTTCCGCGTGATAAAGCGCGTAAAGTAAGGTCATCGCGTGAGGCTAACGCGCCAACTGACATTTTTCAGAGGATATGACGATGACCCACACTTCCCGTATGCCTGCGCTGTTCCTGGGCCACGGTAGCCCGATGAACGTGTTGGAAAGCAATGCGTATACTCAGGCGTGGCAAACGCTGGGTGAGACGCTGCCGCGTCCGAAGGCGATTATTGCGGTTTCAGCACACTGGTATACCCGTGGTACCGCTGTGACGGCGATGGAAAACCCTCGCACCATCCATGATTTCGGCGGCTTCCCACAGGCGTTGTTTGATACCCAGTATCCGGCACCCGGTTCGCCGGAATTGGCGGCGAGAATTCAGCAGGTGCTGGCTCCATATCCCGTTACTGCCGATCAAAGCCAATGGGGTTTGGATCACGGTTCCTGGGGAGTGCTGATCAAGATGTACCCAAATGCGGATATTCCCGTAGTACAACTCAGCGTGGACGGCACGCAGCCTGCCGCGTATCACTACGAATTAGGACGCAAACTGGCGACGCTGCGTGACGAAGGTTTCATGATTGTCGCGAGTGGCAACGTCGTACATAACCTGCGGATGGTGAAATGGGATGGCGACGCAGAGCCGTATCCTTGGGCCGTGTCGTTCAATCAATTTGTGCGTGATAACCTGACCTACCAGGGCGACAATCATCCCTTGGTTAATTTTATGCAGCATGAAGGCGCCGTTTTATCCAACCCAACGCCCGATCACTATTTTCCGCTGCTCTATGTATTGGGAAGCTGGGACGGTAAAGAGGCGATCGGCATTCCGGTCGATGGACTTGAAATGGGATCGCTGAGTATGTTGTCGGTACAGGTAGGTTAGCCCGTTTTGTTCTTCAGAAATGAGAAAGGCACGGTGAGAGACCGTGCCTTGTTGCTTTTCACCTTCTGACTTAATCCAAAATAATATGCGGATAAAAGCGTGACAGATCCTGGGTGATCAGTGCGCGATCTTCGCGCAGACCAATACCGCAAGGCTGATCGTTTACTAGCCAACTGCCAATCAACGTATAGCTGTCGCCGAATTTGGGCAGCGGATGGTACTGTTGAATAATCATGCCTTCTTCGCCGTAGGGGCCGTCTGCCGACGCAATCTCTTTCCCGTTTTCCACGATCTGGATATTTGCCCCTTCGCGTGAAAACAGCGGCTTGACGACGTAACTGTCCAGCTTGGGGTGATCGTCTTCCGCAAAATAAGCGGGGAGCAGATTGGGGTGATTCGGGAACATTTCCCACAGCATCGGCAGCAGCGCTTTATTGGAAATAATACTCTTCCAGGCGGGTTCCAGCCAGCGCACGCCGGCATCTTCCAGCTTGGTGGAAAACATCTCGCGCAGCATGAATTCCCACGGATACAGCTTGAACAGATTACCGATTACCTGATTTTCGGGATCGGTAAACTGACCTTTCTCGCCGAGACCGATTTCCTCGATAAACAGAAACTCACTTGGCAGACCGGCTTCCAGCGCGCAATCCTGTAGGTATTGCACCGTTCCGCGATCTTCTTCCGTATCCTGACAGCAGGCGAAATGCAGCAAGCCAAAGCCGTGGTTCAGCTTCAGTTCTTCAAAGCGTTCGATCAGCTTTTCCTGGATGCTGTTGTACTGATCCGCATTCTGCGGCAGTTTTCCGGCGTTGATTTGGTCTTCCAGCCAAAGCCATTGGAAAAAAGCGGCTTCGTACAGTGAGGTTGGCGTATCGGCATTATTTTCCAGCAGCTTCGCGGGGGATTTGCCGTCATACGCCAGATCGAGGCGCGAATAGAGAGAAGGCTGATGAGTACGCCATGAGTGCCGAACAAATTCCCAGGTGTGCTTGGGAATACGGAATTTGGCGAGCAGCGCGTCGCTGTCGATGACTTTTTCCACTACTTGCAAACACATCTGGTGCAGTTCAGCGGTGGTTTCTTCCAGCTCTTCGATCTGAGCCAGCGTGAACTGGTAGTAAGCTTCCTCGCTCCAGTAAGGTTCGCCATACAGGGTGTGGAACCGAAAACCAAACTCGTTGGCTTTTTCCTGCCAGTCAGGACGCGCAGTGATATCTATCCGCTTCATTCAATCCGTCCTCAGCCGCCCATACTACGGGAAGAGCTGGAACTGGCGCTGCTGCGCTGCATGCTGCTTTGCTTTGCGACGGTTTCGCCAAAGCCACCGCGCGTAATGGTGGTGGTGGTCGCTGGCTTCGGCGCCAGGGCGGTTTTGGGGACGTTCATTGTACGGCCCGTTGTCGCATTGCCGTAATTCTTGCCGGTGGCATCAACGAATTTACCGTTGGCCGGGCTGGTCGGCGATTTTGACGTGAACAACGGCTGCTGCGCGAAGCCTGCGCCGCCGCCCATCATTCTGCCCATCATGTAACCGGCCATCAGCGGCATCCATGACATGCCGCTCTGTTGCGGCTCTGCGGCGGTTCCTGCCTGTGCAGGCGCGGGCGTCTGGGTACATTGCGCTTCACCGAATTCTGCTACGCAGTCTTCTTTGGTGGCAAATTTCGGCGCCGTTTTTTCCGCTTCTTTTAACGCATTGTTGTATGCGGTGGTGCACTGCGCGCTCATGGATGGGTTAGCAGCGGCACAGTCATCCGCATTTTGATAGAGGGAGACGGTTTCGTCGGTTTGTTCGCAGCCGGCGAGGAAAAAGACGGTGCTGACGGCCAGGGCCACAGGTGCCAGACGGTGCGTTCGCCATTCCTTACGGAATGTGTCCTGATTAATATTTTTTGTACGTTTCATCGTGTTTATCCCAGAGCAAAGCATCACGGTCGATGACAAATAAGTGAGCCTAAGAATAGGGGAACGTTGCCTGAATTTAAAGCGCCAATGCGCGTCACAAAGGAACTCTTTACGTTGCTATACATTCTGTTGTGCGACGTTTCGCTTTATGGTGGGAAAGACGTGTATGCGATTGGTCGTTGTCGCCTGACGCCGTGCAACAGGCCTGATAAAAAAGGGGAACCGAGGTTCCCCGTCGCAGGCATATCGCAACGTTGCAGCTGATTAGCGCAGCGCGGTGCCTGTAGCCACCTGCGGCGCGCTGTTATCCGTTGCGGGCGGGGTGGTGGATATCGGTTGACCCAGAGAGGCGTTCAGCGCTTGCAGATCGTTTTCGTTCAGCGTGCCCTGTGCGGATTTTATGTTTAACTGGTTGATCAGATAATCATAGCGTGCGCTTGAAAGCTGCTGTTTGGCATTATACAGCGTCGTTGTGGCATCCAGTACGTCAACGATGGTACGCGTGCCGACCTGATAACCGGCTTCCATCGCATCCAGCGAGCTTTGTGCAGACACCTCAGCTTGTTTGTAGGCGGTAATGCTGCTGATGGAGGCCGAGATATTGTTAAACGATGACCGTACTGTCTGGATCACCGAACGGTGCGCGCTTTCCAACTGCTCACTGGCGCTGACATAGCTGTGCTGCGCTTGTTTCACCTGGGAGTTCGTCGCGCCGCCGCTGTAAATCGGCAAGGTGAAGTTGACCCCCACTTTGTGCTGCCCTGCGTCGCTGTCGTTAAAGTTGCCGTTATTCGTCCGGGAACCGGAATAGCGGGTATCGCTTACACCCGTCGATGCGGTGAGATCCAGCGTGGGCATATAGCCCGTTTCAGCGGAACGGATCTGTTCACGGGCTAAATCCTGACTCAAGCGTGCAGACAACAGGTTCAGGTTGCGATTTTCCGCCTCTTTCAACAGGTTGTTGAGCGGTGCGGGTTTCTGAGTGGAGAATCGCTCAATGTTCAGGCCCGCTAACTGCGGGTAGAAATTGCCGGTAATCTGGCGCAGGGATTCCAGTTCGTTATCCAGCGTATTACGCGCCAGCACTTCATTTGCCAGCACGTTGTCGTACTGCGCGCGGGCGTTTTGTACGTCGGTAATGGCAACCAGACCGACGTTAAAGCGCTGTGTTGTTTGATCCAACTGACGATAAATGGCCTGTTTCTGCGCATTAATGTAAGACAGCGAGTCGATTGCGCGCAGCACGTTAAAATACGCGGTCGCCGTATTCAGTATCAGGTTTTGCTGGGCCGTCTGGTAGGTGACGTCCTCGATGCCGGCTTGTTTTTCCTGTAGCGTCAGCGCGCGCCATTTGGACATGTCGAACAGCGTCTGGGTCAACTGTAATGCAGCGCTTTTCTCGTTGCTGTTGACCCCGTCGTTGTCACGGTAACCTTTGTTATAGGTATAGTCTGCGTTGATCCCCAATTGCGGCAGAAGCGGACTGCGTGCTTCGTTGATTTTTTCAAACGCGGCATCACGGGTTGCTGCTGAGCTGCGTAAATCAGGGTTGGTGTTTTTGGCCTGTTGGTAGACCTGTAACAAATTTTCCGCCTGGCTCATGGCGCTAAAACCGCCCAGGCTCAGACCAATAAGAAGAGGGAGCAATTTCTTCATTTGCATTCCTTGTTGTGCCGCAATCTCGCTAGGGTAGCGCTGTTTATAGACGAATAGTCGCCGATTCTATCAGAATCTGCCAATAGGATAAGGTAGCTGAACGTGCGTTCTTTCAGCGGATTATGCCCAAATAGTCAGGTAAATTGACCCTTTAGGCGGCTTAAGGCGACGCCTCACCGTCGCAACGTGACGCAGTGCGCCGGTATCGCCCTCATCTCCGCTGGCGTCTTGCCTGATAACGTTCCACACAATGATGAGTATAATGACAGCGGATTCCGCCATACAATACCGTATTCCATTAATACTTGTTACAGGAGCTCAGCCATGGCGTCTTCCGTATCCAGCCCGGTGACTTTTACCAAAGATGATGTAGAAATTATTGCACGCGAAACGCTGTATGAGGGATTTTTTTCGCTGGAACGCTACCGTTTCCGCCACCGTCTGTTTAATGGCGATATGAGTGGTGAAGTCAGCCGTGAGATTTTTGAGCGTGGTCATGCCGTGGTGCTGCTGCCTTACGACCCGGTACGTGATGAAGTGGTACTGATAGAGCAGATTCGCATCGCAGCCTACGACACCAGCGCTTCTCCGTGGTTGTTTGAACTGGTGGCGGGCATGATCGAACCGGGCGAAAGCCACGAAGACGTGGCGCGGCGTGAGGCGCAGGAAGAAGCCGGGTTAAGGGTTGGGCGTTGCCGACCGATAATCAATTACCTTGCCAGTCCCGGCGGGACCAGCGAGCGTCTGGCCGTCATGGTGGGGGAAGTGGATACGCGCACGGCCAAGGGCATCCACGGTCTGGCGGAGGAAAATGAAGATATTCGGGTACATGTGGTGAGCCGTGAGCAAAGTTACCAATGGGTTGAGGAAGGGGTGGTGGATAACGCGGCATCTGTCATTGCCTTGCAATGGTTGGCGTTGCACCATGAAGAACTGAAGCGTGCGTGGGCGGACTGAATTTATGAAGCGTTATACCCCGGATTTCCCAGCGATGATGAGGCTATGTGAAACCAACTTCATGCAATTACGGCGTTTGCTGCCAAAAATTGATGAAGTCGGCGAAACCGCGGTTTATCACGTCAATAATGCGGTTTACCAACTGACGATTCTTGAGTCTACCCGTTATACCTCACTGGTCGAGATTAAGCAGACGGCGCCGGCGGTCAGCTACTGGAGCCTGCCAATGATGAGCATCAGGCTATATCATGATGCGTTGGTTGCGGAAGTGTGTGCCAGCCAGCAGATCTTTCGCTTTAAAGCACGTTATGATTATCCTAATAAGAAGTTACACCAGCGTGACGAAAAGCATCAAATTAATCAGTTTCTTGCTGATTGGCTAAAATATTGTTTGGCGTATGGTTCGATGTCGATTCCGGTTTGTTAGACAGATTTACGTAACCAAGGACACCATTTGGAAAGCCTGTTGACACTTCCTGCGGCGAGTGGCGCCAGATTCAGGATTTTACAAATAACGGATACCCATCTTTTTGCGGGCGAGCATGAAACCTTGCTGGGTATCAATACCTATCGTAGCTATCACGCGGTGCTGGATGCTATCAAAGCCCGGCAGGATACGTTTGATTTAATCGTGGCGACGGGCGATCTGGCACAGGATCATACGCTGGAAGCGTATCACCATTTTTCTCGTGGGATTGCGCAGATTCCGGCACCTTGCGTATGGCTGCCGGGTAACCACGATTTCCAACCCGCGATGGTGGATGCGCTGGCCGAAGCGGGGATTGCGCCCTCCAAGCATGTGCTGCTGGGCGATAAATGGCAGATTATCCTGCTAGACAGCCAGGTGTTTGGCGTTCCGCACGGCGAACTGAGTGAGTATCAGTTGGAGTGGTTGGAGCGTAGCCTTAATCGCCAACCCGATCGCTTTACGCTGCTATTGCTTCATCACCATCCGCATCCTTCCGGCTGTACCTGGCTCGATCAGCACAGTCTGCGTAATGCGCATAACCTTTCCGCGGTACTGGACCGCTATCCGCAGGTAAATACCGTGCTGTGTGGGCACATTCATCAGGAGATGGACGTTGACTGGCACGGCCGTCGTTTGTTGGCGACGCCTTCGACCTGCGTGCAGTTCAAACCGCACTGCACGAATTTTACGATTGATGATGTTGCGCCGGGATGGCGCTATCTGGATCTACTGCCGGATGGCCGTCTGGAAACCGAGGTCCATCGTCTGTCGGGGAGCGAATTTCTGCCTGACATGAATTCGGACGGTTACTAATGCCTACCCTTATTTACCTGCATGGTTTCAACAGTACGCCACAGTCGGCGAAAGCGGTCGCACTGAAGACGTGGCTGGCGGAACAGCATCCTGATATTGATATGGTGGTTCCACAGCTTCCGCCCTATCCCGAGGCGGCGGCGGAGATGATGGAATCCCTGATCATGGCGCGTGCGGGCCGGCCTGTAGGTCTTGTTGGTTCTTCACTGGGTGGTTACTATGCCACCTGGCTGTCTCAGTGTTTTATGCTGCCGGCCGTGGTCGTAAACCCTGCTGTGAAGCCGTTTGAACTGCTATTGGATCATCTGGGAGAGTATCAGAACCCGTACACGGGTGAGCGATATGTGCTAGAGTCTCGGCATGTTTACGATCTCAAGGTCATGCAGGTTGATCAACTAGAATCGCCGGATTTGCTCTGGCTGCTGTTGCAGACCGGGGATGAAGTTCTGGATTATCGTCAGGCGGTCGCGTATTACACGGCCTGCCGTCAAACCGTGGAGTCGGGGGGCAACCATGCCTTTGTCGGATTTGAGCGCTTTTTCACGCCG
The DNA here is from genome assembly GCF_004342665.1 of Samsonia erythrinae. Taxonomy (GTDB): domain Bacteria; phylum Pseudomonadota; class Gammaproteobacteria; order Enterobacterales; family Enterobacteriaceae; genus Samsonia; species Samsonia erythrinae. The sequence goes on from NZ_SMBY01000002.1 coordinate 82,351, forward strand.
ATCGTGAATTTTTTGGGGCTCACGGCAGACTGATTCACCGCGTATGCATTGCAAAACGATTCACGGAGTGCGGATCGTTAAACACCATTCACTGAACACAAAGAATTAGCACAAACCATGACTCAATCAAGTTATAACGCTGATGCGATTGAAGTACTCAGCGGGCTGGAGCCAGTGCGGCGTCGGCCAGGAATGTACACCGATACCACGCGTCCGAATCATCTGGGACAAGAGGTGATCGATAATAGCGTTGATGAAGCGTTGGCGGGTCATGCGCGCCGTATTGATGTGATCCTGCATGCCGATCAATCGCTGGAAGTGCTTGATGATGGCCGCGGCATGCCGGTGGATATCCACCCCGAAGAGGGCGTGCCTGCCGTTGAGCTGATCCTGTGTCGTTTGCACGCGGGCGGCAAATTTTCCAATAAAAATTACCAGTTTTCGGGCGGGTTGCATGGCGTAGGGATTTCCGTGGTGAACGCGTTGTCCACTCGCGTCGAAGTCACCGTTAAGCGCGACGGTCAGGTCTATGATATTGCCTTCGAAAACGGCGATAAAGTGCAGGATCTCACGGTGACCGGCACCTGCGGACGCCGTAACACCGGTACGCGTGTTCATTTTTGGCCGGATGAGAAATTCTTCGACAGCGCCCGCTTTTCCGTATCCCGTTTAACGCATCTGCTAAAGGCCAAAGCGGTCCTGTGCCCCGGCGTGGAAATCATCTTCAAAGATAAAGTCAATAACACCGAGCAACGCTGGTGCTATCAGGATGGCCTGAATGACTATCTGAACGAGGCGGTAGATGGCCTGATTACGCTGCCGGAAAAACCGTTTCTGGGGTCGATTACCGGCGATACCGAAGCGGTGGACTGGGCGCTGCTCTGGTTACCGGAAGGGGGGGATCTGCTGACGGAAAGCTACGTCAACCTCATCCCAACGCCCATGGGGGGGACGCACGTCAACGGCCTGCGTCAGGGGCTATTGGACGCGATGCGTGAATTCTGCGAATTCCGCAATATTTTGCCACGGGGCGTGAAGCTGAGCGCAGACGATATTTGGGAACGCTGTGCCTACGTGCTGTCGGTAAAAATGCAGGAACCGCAGTTTGCCGGGCAGACCAAAGAGCGATTGTCCTCCCGTCAGTGCGCCGCGTTTGTATCCGGCGTGGTGAAAGATGCGTTCAGCCTGTGGCTGAATCAGAACGTGCAGGCGGCGGAACAACTGGCTGAAATGGCCATTTCCAGCGCTCAACGCCGGATGCGCGCCGCTAAAAAAGTGGTGCGGAAAAAACTGACCAGCGGTCCAGCGCTGCCCGGCAAACTGGCCGATTGCACCTCGCAGGATCTCAGCCGGACGGAGCTGTTTCTGGTGGAAGGGGATTCGGCGGGCGGTTCCGCAAAGCAGGCGCGCGAGCGTGAATTTCAGGCGATCATGCCGCTGAAAGGCAAGATCCTGAATACCTGGGAAGTCTCCTCTGATGAGGTGCTGGCTTCGCAGGAAGTACATGATATTTCTGTGGCGATCGGTATCGATCCCGATAGCGACGATCTCAGCCAGTTGCGTTACGGCAAAATCTGCATTCTGGCGGATGCGGACTCCGATGGTTTGCATATCGCGACCTTGCTGTGCGCGCTGTTTGTCCGCCATTTTCGCGCGCTGGTGCGAGGGGGGCATGTCTATGTCGCGATGCCGCCGCTGTACCGCATCGATCTGGGAAAAGAGGTGTACTACGCGCTGGATGAAGAGGAAAAAGCGGGCGTGCTGGAGCAGCTTAAGCGCAAGAAAGGCAAGCCGAACGTGCAGCGCTTTAAAGGTCTGGGGGAAATGAACCCGCTGCAACTGCGTGAAACGACCTTGGATCCGAATACCCGTCGTCTGGTGCAGCTGACCATCAAAGAGGAGGATATCGATCAAACGATGGCGATGATGGATATGCTTCTGGCGAAGAAGCGCTCAGAAGACCGACGTAACTGGCTGCAAGAGAAAGGCGATAAGGCGGAAATCGAAGTATAGCGCGGGTGAAGGTAGAGAGTTAAAAACGGCCACGATGTCAGTATCGCGGCCGTTTTTTGCTATCTAATAAGCAGAGAGAGCGGGTGTTATCCTGTTGACCTTACACCTGTGCGGTATGACGATACCGTGCGCTGGTTTTCACCCCCCACAAACCGGCGAACAGGCTGACAATGGCGCCAATCAGCAGTGCAAAGAAGGTCCATAAAGCGGCTTTTGCCCCTGCGGAAGCGGCTTCAGCGGCTTGTTCACGCGCTTTTTGTTTCAGCTCTTCATATTGTTGTTTCGCTTGTTCGATGCGTGCTTCAGCATCTTGCAATCGGGTATTCACCAACTGCGTCGTTTTGTTTTTTGCTTCAATCAGGTTATCAACGGTTTTGTTGACTTCCTCTTGTGACAGGCTGGTGTTGTCCGCCAGCGCTTTCGTCAGGCTATCGCGGTCGACGTCTTTGGTTAAGGCTTCGGCGCGCTGTTTCAGTTTCTTCAGCAGGTCTTGTACGACCGCTTCGCTGTCTTCACCGTTTACCGCGATGGCTTTAACCGCTGCGCTGATATCCTGTTTGGCGCCTTCTAACTGCCGCTGCATGTAGTCTGGATGCAGGGAGTCGATGTCGCTTTTGCGCAGAGCCTCTGTGACTTCATGACTGAGATTTTCGGGCTGTAGCGAAACATCCAGATCGATATTATCGAAGGCCTTCGAGCCCAGATTCGCGATCCCCTGAAGTCCGCCGCCAACGCCTGAGATGGTGCTGCCGGTTAAAGACGCAACGGAACTTAATGCGCTTCCTGTCGCTTTCAGCGTGCCGCCAACCAGTAAGCCGCCCAGCACGGCGGTGACGAGCAATGTGGTCGCCCACACCAGAAAACCGTGAATAATCCCATCAATCGCCGCCAGCCTGCCGGCGATAAATGCACCAGCTGCCAGACTCACGATGATGGATAAGGCGGACCATACCAGAACCGTGGTGCCAACGCCGCTGACGGGTTCATCCGATAGTGGATCGACAATCGACAGACCAAGACTGGTACCTAACGTGGAAAGTAGCAAAGAAATGGCTAAAACGGTAACAACACCGCCGATGATACTGCCCCATGATATTTTTTTTGACTCGTACAGTGCATTTGTTGCGCTCATACAACATCCCCTTTTTTATCTACTATTTCATGTCATTCATTTAGTTACGCAGGAAACTCTGCTATTAGACGAATTAAAGTATAGACAGGGACGGTAAATATAGGAGGTTTGATTTGCCACTATTACAGATAACACGGAGATAAAATTAATTAGCGTGATTAATGGTTTTTTTTGAATCCGGGAATATCTGATTAAGGCAGGATCCGATCTGGGGAGAGCATTACTACCGTCGAGGAGAAAATTAAAACGGATCGAGGGGGGGAATCAACGGGGAGCGCGGGGCGAAAATAAGGGGATGCCGCCGACATACGCCCGACTGAACCGCATCCGACTGTCTGCTGGCGAAACATTCGCGTCTGTTCCTTGCCTCATTGCGCGCTGTGGCGCGGTTCCTTGTGACATCGCCTCTCCAGATAAGGTAATATTCCCGTCAAACATACCGCCGCTATGGCGTGTCGGAGTGCGTAGTGAATCGCGCCGCGATGTGAGGGAATAAGATAAATGAGTGAAATGACTCATGACGGTGCAGAAAGCCTGGCTTTGCGCACGTTTACCGAAAATGCCTATCTGAATTATTCCATGTACGTCATCATGGACAGGGCGTTGCCATTTATCGGCGATGGTCTGAAGCCTGTGCAGCGTCGTATTGTGTATGCGATGTCGGAGCTGGGGTTGAATGCCAGCGCCAAGTTTAAAAAATCCGCCCGTACCGTGGGTGACGTACTGGGGAAATACCATCCGCACGGCGACAGCGCCTGTTATGAAGCCATGGTGCTGATGGCGCAGCCGTTCTCTTATCGCTATCCGCTGGTGGATGGTCAGGGGAACTGGGGGGCGCCGGACGATCCGAAATCGTTCGCCGCTATGCGTTACACCGAATCGCGGCTGTCTAAGTATGCGGAAGTGCTGCTGTCGGAGCTGGGGCAGGGGACGGTCGACTACATCCCGAACTTTGACGGCACGATGCAGGAGCCGAAGATGCTGCCTGCCCGTCTGCCCAATATTTTGCTGAACGGCACCACCGGGATCGCCGTCGGGATGGCGACCGATATTCCTCCCCACAACGTGCGTGAAATCGCGGCGGCGGCCATCGCGCTACTGGAAAACCCGAACGCCTCCCTCAATGATTTATTACAACATGTGCAGGGGCCGGATTTCCCGACGGAAGCCGAAATCATCACGCCGCGCGATGACGTGCGCAAACTTTACCAAAATGGTCGCGGCTCAGTGCGTATGCGCGCGGTCTGGAAAAAAGAAGACGGCGAAGCGGTGATTACCGCATTGCCGCATCAGGTTTCCGGCGCCAAAGTGCTGGAGCAAATCGCCAGCCAGATGCGTGCGAAAAAACTGCCGATGATTGACGATCTGCGTGATGAATCCGACCACGAGAATCCGACCCGTCTGGTGCTGGTACCGCGTTCGAACCGTGTCGATCTGGAGCAGGTGATGAACCATCTGTTTGCCACCACCGATCTGGAAAAAAGCTATCGCGTTAACATGAACATGATCGGTCTGGACGGGCGACCGGGTGTGAAAGGGCTGGTCGAGATCCTGAATGAATGGTTGGTGTTTCGTCGTGACACCGTGCGCCGTCGTCTGAATTACCGTCTGGAAAAAGTCCTCAAGCGGCTGCATATTCTTGAAGGCTTGCTGATTGCGTTCCTGAATATTGATGAAGTCATTCATATTATCCGCACGGAAGATGAGCCGAAACCGGTTCTGATGCGTCAGTTCAGCCTGAGTGAAACGCAGGCCGAAGCCATTTTGGAACTGAAGTTACGTCATCTGGCCAAGCTGGAAGAGATGAAAATCCGCGGCGAGCAGAACGATCTGGCGAAAGAGCGCGATCATCTTCAGGCGCTGTTGGCCTCAGAGCGTAAGCTGAGCAACCTGATAAAGAAAGAAATTCAGGCGGATGCGCAGGCTTATGGCGACGATCGGCGCTCACCGCTGCATGAACGCAGTGAAGCGAAGGCGATGAGCGAACATGATTTTGTCCCTTCCGAACCGGTCACTATCGTGCTGTCGGAAATGGGCTGGGTGCGTAGTGCCAAAGGACATGATATCGACCCTGCCGGATTGAGTTATAAAGCCGGCGATAGTTTTCGCGCGGCGGCCAAAGGGAAGAGCAATCAGCCCGTGGTGTTCATTGACTCGACCGGCCGCAGCTACGCGTTGGATCCCATTTCACTGCCTTCTGCACGCGGTCAGGGTGAACCGCTGACGGGCAAGCTCACGCCGCCGCCGGGCGCGACGATTGAACAGGTGCTGATGGCCGCAGACGATCAGAAACTGCTTATGGCGTCGGATGCGGGCTACGGTTTTGTGTGCACCTTCAACGATCTGGTCGCGCGTAACCGCGCGGGTAAAGCGATAATTACCTTGCCGGAGAAGGCGAAGGTGCTGACGCCGCTTGAAATCACCGGTGACGACAATCTGCTCATGGCGATCACCGCCGCAGGCAGGATGTTGTTGTTCCCGGTTTCCGATCTACCGCAGCTGTCGAAAGGTAAAGGCAACAAGATTGTGTCTGTTTCTTCGGCGGATTTCTCAGCAGGCAAGGATCGTCTGACCTGGTTGCTTCTGCTGCCGCCTCAGGCGTCGGTTACGCTCTATTTCGGTAAGCGTAAGCTGGTGCTGCGCCCGAATGAATTGCAGAAATATCAAGGGGAACGTGGGCGTAAAGGTACGTTGCTGCGTGGGTTGCAACGTATCGATCGGATTGACGTAGATGCGCCGCCGCAGCGCGGTGCAGACGGCAGCGAAGAATAGGCCGAGCCGCATGCCGAGCGCTGATATCCGGTATGAGGGAGAAACTCAGGGGGCAGGCTATCTGCCTCTTGCATAGTCTGTTCAGCCTGATATTGAAACAATCAACGTCAGGTATCATGCCGCCTTTCTTTGCTATCTCGCTACCGTATCGGAAATTGAATCACCGTGTATTTTAGTGTGAAATCGCTATACTAGCCGCGGCTGTTGGCTAATGAGGTTGTTATGTTATTCATTTTGCGTTTTCTGATCGTCGTTATATTTTCGATTCTGATTTGCCTATTTGGCTTCGTTTACTGCCTGTTCAGCCCGAGAAACCCCCGCCATGTGGCGACTTTCGGCCATCTTTTTGGACGTTTATCCGTCGTGTTCGGCCTGAAGGTCGAAGTGCGGGTTCCAAAGGAAGCGGCGCATTACGGCAACTGCATTTATATTGCGAATCACCAAAACAATTACGATATGGTCACGGCATCCAATGTGGTACAGCCGCGCACCGTAACCGTGGGCAAGAAGAGCCTGCTGTGGATACCGTTCTTTGGGCCACTGTATTGGCTGACGGGCAATCTGCTGATTGACCGCGAAAATCGCACCAAAGCGCACGGCACCATCGCTCAGGTGGTCAAACACATTAAAGAGCGCAATACCTCTATCTGGATGTTTCCTGAAGGCACGCGTAGCCGTGGGCGCGGTTTGTTGCCATTTAAAACCGGCGCCTTTCACGCCGCGATTAGCGCAGAAGTACCCATCGTGCCGATTTGCGTTTCAACGACCAGCAATAAGGTCAAGCTGAACCGCTGGAATAACGGACTCGTGATCGTCGAGATGTTGCCGCCGATTGATACCCACGCGTACACCAAAGAACAGGTGCGTGAACTGGCGGCCCATTGCCATGATGTTATGGCGGCGAAGCTGGCGGAACTGGATGCTGAAGTCGCAGCGCGTGAAGCCGCAGAAAAAAAATAAGCTTATGCAGTCTTCCTGTTGATTAACGCTTCCAGATGCCAAATCGGACGTTAAACTTTGTTTACGGTTTAGTGGATTTACGGAGTCATTATGTCACTCAGTCGACGCCGGTTTATTCAGGCATCGAGCCTTGCGGTGTGTGCGGGGATGATGCCGCTGGCGGTGAAAGCCAACGGCGGTTCCACTGCCTTGCCGATACCGCCGTTACTGGAATCGCGCCGGGGCCAGCCGCTGTTTCTGACCATGCAGCGCACCCACTGGGTGTTTTCCGGCACGCGTAAGGCCTCCATCTGGGGGATCAACGGCCATTATCTGGGGCCGACGGTGCGAGTGTATGATGGCGACGACGTGAAGCTGATTTACAGCAATCGTCTGAATGAGCCTGTCTCGATGACGATCGGCGGGTTGCAGGTGCCCGGGCCGCTAATGGGGGGCGCTTCCCGCATGATTTCGCCGGGAACCGACTGGTCGCCGGTCTTGCCGGTTCGTCAGCCGTCGGCGACCTGCTGGTATCACGCGAATACGCCAAACCGCATGGCGCCGCATATCTATAACGGATTAGCGGGGCTCTGGCTGGTGGAAGATAGCATCAGCAAATCCCTGCCGCTTCCCAATCACTACGGCGTCGATGATTTCCCGTTGATTATTCAGGACAAACGGCTGGATAACTTCGGTCTGCCGCTCTATAACCCGCCCGCTAACGGTGGGTTCGTCGGGGATTCTCTGTTAGTGAACGGGGTGCAGAATCCTTTTGTCGATGTTTCCCGCGGCTGGGTGCGGTTGAGGCTACTGAATGCCTCTAACTCGCGTCGTTACGTTATGCGCATGAGCGACAGTCGCGCCATGCATGTGATCGCCAGCGATCAGGGGCTGTTGCCGGCGCCGGTCGCGGTCAGTGAGCTTTCTCTGGCGCCCGGTGAGCGCCGCGAAATTCTGGTCGATATGTCGCAAGGGGAAGAGGTCACGCTGACGGCGGGTGAATCTGCCGGAATTATGGATCGTCTGCGTGGGTTGTTTGAACCGTCCAGCATCCTGATTTCCAGCCAGATCTTAACGCTCAGGCCCACAGGGTTGCTGCCGCTGGTGACAGATAACCTGCCGATGCGCCTGTTGGCGGATAATATCCTTGAGGGCAGTATCAGCCGCACGCGCGAATTCCGTCTGGGAGACAGTCTGCCGGGCATCAATGGTGCGATGTGGGATATGACGCGCGCCGACGTACAAACGCAGACTGGCCGCTGCGAGCGCTGGATCGTCCATGCCGACACGCCGCAGGCTTTCCATATTCAGGGGGTAAAATTCCTGATCCGCAGCGTGAATGGCGGCCCGGCGGCGGCGGAGGACCGCGGCTGGAAAGATACGGTCTGGGTGGACAGCGATGTGGAACTGCTGGTTTATTTTATGCAGCCTTCCTCGCTGGCGTTCCCCTTCTTGTATTACAGCCAGACGCTGGAATTGGCCGATCGCGGTTCAACCGGACAGTTAGTGGTTCAGCCCTCCCTGTGAATTTCCGCCGTTTACCCCGTCTGACGGGTTGCAATCCTGTCAGATGGCGGGGTTTTCGATACCCGAGCGCGGCTTAAAGGCGATCGGATGCGATCCAGATAAGCCAGGATCCAAAATGCCGGGCTTTGCGAACGATAGCTTGTGTATGAATGTTGCTATGATTAGGGGCAGAATTGCATTCTGAGCCGCGCGTCGTGGCGACGCTGACGGGCGATAGGGACACGTTTTATTACAACAATGTCGGCGTCCGGGCGTTTTTTTTCGTACTGAAATCAGGTTCACTTTAGTTTTATCCGTGTGCAGTCAGAGCGCTGCGCGATGAAGAAGGTTGCACTATGCGAGAACTACTGCTTTGGGTTAGGGATAAGCTTACCGAAACGTCGTCAGCACCTCGCTATATGCAACTCGCGTCATTGTTTGAGTCTGAAATCAACCGTCGTAAGGCGCTTGCAGGGCAGTTTTTACCTGCGGAACGGTTGATCGCACAGCAGTTAGGGTTATCGCGAGTAACGGTATCCCGATCGCTGTCCCTGCTGGAAGATAAAGGATTGATCGTCCGCAAACAGGGCGTGGGAACGCGGGTCGCGCAGCGCCTGAATTATGCGCTGAGTGCCGAGGACGAAGGATTCACGGCGCTGGTGCTAAAACAGGGCGGCGTGGCGGGCAGTCTCTGGCTGGAGAGAACGATAGGGGCTCCGCCCTTCGCTGTCGCCAGAGAAATGGCGCTGCCGGAAGGGGAGAGCGTCACCTATCTGCGTCGTGTCCGGCTAAGCAATGGCGAACCGGTTTCGATGGAAGCGACCTGGATCCCGCGAACATTCCTCCCTGACCCGAAGATGCTGGAGCAATCGCTCTATCAATATTGGGTGGCGCGTGGGATCAGGCCGGATAAAAAACGCTATCGGTTTAAGGCGATTGCCTGTACGGCGGAGGTCGCCGCGCATCTTGACGTGGAGGTGGGCGCGCCGGTGCTCTATTGCCAATTGCAAGTCTATAACGAGCAGGGGGAACTGCTGGAATACAGCGAAGCGCACTGTCGCAGCGATGTGTACGAGATTCAGTTCGCCGATTAGGACGGTGCCAGCACGCCTTGTGCTGGCAAACGCGAGTTAGCCGTTTCGTGGTTCGTCGGGATCTGGCCCCAGACGCTTGCCGCAGTCCAGTTTGGCGATCTCACCCAGTTCGTCTTTATCCAGACGGAAGTCAAACACCTCGAAGTTTTCCTTGATACGTGAAGGCGTGACGGATTTAGGGATCACCACCAGCCCGCTGTCCAGATGCCAGCGGATAACGATCTGCGCCGGTGTTTTGTCGTATTTGGTCGCCAGCTTACGAATCGTCGGATGGTCGAAGATGCCTTCACCACCTTGTGCCAGCGGGCTCCAGGATTCGGTCTGGATGCGGTGTGTGGCGTTCCAGGCGTGAAGCTGTCTTTGCTGGAGAAGGGGATGCAATTCAACCTGGTTGATAACCGGCAACACACCCGTTTCTTCTTTTAGCCGTTGTAAATGAGGGATATGGAAATTGCTCACGCCGATACTCTTCACCAGCCCTTGTTTCTGAAGCTTGATAAGCCCGCGCCAGGCGTCCACAAAGGTATTTTGCTGTGGTAACGGCCAGTGAATCAGGTACAGATCGACATAATCCAACTGAAGTTTACGCAGGCTCTCTTCCAGTGCCTTTTGGGGAGCGGTGTGATTGTCGTTCCAGAGCTTCGTGGTGATGAACACCTCATCGCGTGGCAGGTTAGCTGAACGCAGCGCCTGACCGACGGCCTCTTCGTTTTTATAGATCGCCGCGGTATCAATCGCCCGGTAACCAATGGATAGCGCTTCAGTCACGGCGGTCACCGTCTCTTCACGATTGGCTTGCCAGACACCTAGGCCCAGCTGCGGCATGATATTGCCATCTGCCAGCTTAAGTTTCGGTTGCGTCATGTCACTCTCCTTTTATATCCGTTAATCCATAATTTATCATGGCGTTATCGGCATTCGGCGGCCTGTTCATCGCTTAATCGCCGGAATTCGTGATCCCCGGCCGAAGCAGGCACATTGTTTCAGTCTAGTAGAAAAATTCGTCCGTCATGCGCCGCTTCATGATAAAAAGCGCCGAAACTTATCCGGCTTCGTGTTTGCGTGAACGAAACGCCGCGACTTTCATCCTGTTACCGCAAAGCGCCATACTGCACCAGCGTCGGCGGTGAGACTTTGTGGTATCCAGAAACATCAGCGTGCAGTCATGCGCTTCACACTGGCGGACATATTTTAGCTCATCGCCTGACAGCAGACGTGCAAGCGACGCCGCTATCGGCTCAAGCAGGCTGTCAACGCTATTGTCCCTTCTGTCTTCGATCAGTTGGAAGCTTGCCTGCCGATCATCCCATTTCAGATATTTTACTGGCCGACCTTTATCAAGTAGTTGATTCACCCGATCCGGACAGCAGGGGGAGCCTGTCCGACCTGAATTTAGCATCTGGATTGCCGCCTCCCTCAAGGCTCTGGCCTGGCTGGCGAGGCCGGAGGGGATCTCTGCGAAATGCTCAGGGAGCTGTCCGGCTGACTTAAGCCAGAAGACAACGCTTTTATCATCGACCAGAAAATCATGATATTCGTCACCGGTGCCATAAGCACTATTAATGAAATCCAGCGCAAGATGATTTGCAATAAAGTGGGGGGCAGGCGTATGTGATGCAGACATTTATGTAACCCTTAAAAAATAATTGACAGGTTACATGAAAAATTAGTAACCTTCAATTTTTCATTTTAATGGTTACAAAGACGAGAGGTATCTATGCGTTGCAACCAAACTGTTACGTCTGTAACACCGATCCGCTATCGGTATGAGCAGGTCGGGCTGGTGAATATTTTCTATCGTGAAGCGGGCGACCCCTCGCATCCTTGCGTTCTGCTGCTACATGGATTCGCGGCCTCGTCATATATGTTCCGTGATCTTATTCCCGCTCTGGCGGCGCAATACCACGTTATTGCGCCAGATTTGCCGTCATTCGGGTTTACTGAATCGCCGGCCAGAGGCGAATATGCTTACACGTTTGATAACATTGCCAAAACGATGAATCAGTTCACGGAGCAACTGAAGCTTGAGCGCTACGCGATAATGGTGCATGACTACGGTGCGCCTGTTGGCTGGCGACTGGCGACAGAACATCCTGACCGCATTACGGCCATCATCTCTCAGAACGGTAATGCCTATGAGGAAGGTCTGGCGCAGGGCTGGGCTGACATCAGAAAGTACTGGGCATCGCCCACGCCAGAAAACCGGGCTGCGCTGCGGGAATTCCCAACGCCGGCCTCCGTCAAATGGCAGTATCTGGAAGGTGTCCCCGATCCCAGTCTGGTTTCTCCGGATGGCTATACGCTTGAAGGTTTACAGGTGTCGCGCCCGGGAAATGCCGACATCCAGCTGGATCTGGTGCTTGATTATGCCTCTAACGTGCATAACTATCCCAAATTCCAGGCCTATTTCCGTGAGAAACAGCCGCCGCTCCTTGCCGTCTGGGGAAAAAACGATCCGTATTTTCTGCCTGCCGGCGCTGAGGCCTGGAAGCGAGATATCCCTGATGCCGATATCCGCTTTTATGATACCGGGCACTTTGCACTGGAAACGCATGGTCAGGAGATAATTCCGGTGATACGGGCATTTCTGGACGAGAACGTCACGGGCTCTGGCGCCAGAGCGAGTCGCCGTGGGGAGCGATAAACGTTGGTGTGGGCATGGTCACCTAACCTTAACCTGGGCAGGATCGGGTTTAGCGCCCATTCAGACCACAGCCTGTCCGCAGACAGGCTGTGGCATCGATGAATTGACTAGCGCGCCGCCTCGTAAATCTTTTGGCTTTCTTCCAGTGTAATGTCGCGATGTTCGCCCAGCGCGGTCAAACCATGCTCGCCGAGCTTGGCGACCAGCGCCGGAATGGAGCTGCCGTCCAGCTGATAGTCAGACAGGCGGGTCGGTACGCCCATTTTCTCAAAGAAGTCACGCGTGGCGGCAATCGCGCCGTCGATGCGTTGCTCTTCGCTTCCGTCACGTAAATCCCATACGCGGTCAGCATATTGCAGCAGTTTGGCGCGCTTCTGCGCTTTCCTTGCCGCCAGCATCGCAGGCAGGACGATCGCCAGCGTTTGAGCATGGTCGAGACCGTGCATTGCCGTTAACTCGTGCCCCAGCATATGGGTTGACCAATCCTGCGGTACGCCTGCACCAATCAGGCCATTCAGCGCCATCGTCGCGCTCCACATAACATTGGCCCGGACGTCGTAGTTTTCCGGCTCGGCCAGCGCGCGGGGGCCTTCTTCAATCAGCGTTAACAGCAGCCCTTCAGAGAAACGATCCTGTACTTTGGCATTGACAGGATAGGTCAGATACTGTTCCACCGTATGGACAAAGGCATCCACCACACCATTCGCAATTTGGCGAGCGGGCAGCGTGTAGGTCACCACGGGGTCGAGCACGGCGAAACGCGGCTGCGTATGTGGTGAGTGGAAGGGCAGTTTATCGTTGGTTGATTGACGAGTGATGACCCCGCCGTTATTTGATTCCGAGCCGGTCGCCGGCAGGGTGAGCACGGCGGCGAGCGCGATGGCGCGATCGATATTCGCCCCGCCGGTTTGCAGAATATGCCATGGATCCTGTGCGGCCTGATAATCTGCGGCGGCCGCGATAAATTTAGTGCCGTCCACGACGGAACCGCCGCCCACCGCCAATAGGAAATCAATTTTTTCCGCCCGAACGATATCGACGGCTTTCATCAGCGTTTCATAAGACGGGTTTGGCTCAATACCGGAAAATTCACGCACGTTGCGGCCTTCCAGTGCGCGATAGACCTGATCCAGCACGCCATTACGCTTCACGCTACCGCCGCCGTAAGTAATCAGGATACGGGCGTCGGCAGGAATTTCTTTGCCTAATTCAGCAATCTGATTTTTGCCAAACAAAATCTTGGTCGGGGTATGAAGTGTGAAATTTAGCATTGTTTATTGATCCAGTTTAAAGCCCTGCTGGAGGATCGCAGGCAGGACATTAGGGAAGTAGATGTGTTGATAATAACTGGCGGTGTTGTCGCCCCAGTTATCGCCGTCCGCGCGTCCCGTCTTTTTCCAGTGGGCGACCAACGTCTCGTTGTATTGTGCGATCCCGGCGGGCAACACATCCTGATGATAGGTTTCATCATGGCGAAATGTATTCAGCGGCAGGCGCGGTTTCTGGTGCGCAGGTGTGTCCACATAGCCGATAACAACACCAGCGACAGGGAACGTCAGCGCGGGGAGTTGCAGGAGATCGATCATCGCCGTGGGATCGCGGCGGATGCCGCCAATCGGCACGATGCCCAGTCCGAACGAACGGGCGGCCGCCATCAGCGAGCCGAGGGCGATGCCGACATCTGTGCTGCCGGAGATCAGGCTTTCCAGGCTTTCATGCGCATGCTGCTGTTTGCCGCTCATGGCAATCCCAACCTGCGTTTTATGCATGTCCAGCACCACGGTGATGAACACAGGGGCCTTAGCAATCCACGGCTGGCCTCCGGCCAGTTCGGCAATACGCGCCCGGCGTTCCGGGTCGCGGGTGACGACGAGCGAAACCTGCTGCGAGTTCACCGACGTGGGCGCCAGATGCGCGGACTGAATAATGGCGTCTAGTACGTCATCGGGAATCGGTTTATCAAGATAGCTACGTTCACTGCGGTGTGAGCTGAACAGTTCAATAGTGTTATTCATTTTTTTCCCCTACTAACGCGAGTGTCTGTCCAGTATTGTCGTCAAGCCGTGGAAAGCGTTCAATGCACATTTCTACTCGCTTGTTGCCTATTTCTACAAAATTCAAGAGGAACGCGTGATAAAAATGGCGTTGTGTGTCATTTTGTTTCCCCTGCCGGGAGAGAGGCTCCGGGCAGGAAAAAAGAACCGTAGCGAGAGAACACCATGTCGACGGAAAGCCAACGCGAGGGGCTGGTACAGCAGCCAGAAGTACAGAAACAGAGAGTACGGCAACATACCGTGCAGCAGCGCATTGTGCAGCAGGCAATACGCTATGCGACCCAAAATGGCCTCATGCCGTTACCCGTGCCGAACGTCAGGATCATTTACACGCAACAGCACCATCCTCGTGTGCCAGTGATGTATGACCCGACGATTGTCATCATTTTTCAGGGGCAAAAAATTGGCTATCTGGGCGGAAAAACATTTCAGTATGACCCGGAAAACTACCTGTTGATGACGGTGCCGTTGCCCTTTGAATGCGAAACGATAGCCTGCGCGGAGCAACCGCTGGTAGGGATAGCGCTCCGTATCGACATCCAGATGCTTCAGGATTTACTGCTCGACATCGGTGATGACGACAGCGTCATCCGTCCCTGCTCCGACACCTGCGGCGTGAGCAGTGCGCCGCTGACCGATGAGATTCTGTGTGCCGTAGAACGGCTGCTGGAGGCGATGAACAACCCGCGTGATGCCCGAGTTCTGGGTCCGTCGATTGTACGAGAGATTGTCTACCATATGCTCTGTGGCGAACGTGGTGCGGCATTACAGGCGCTGGTCAATCGTCACACTCACTTCAGCCGGATCGCAAAGGCCTTGCGGCATATTGAAAATCATTATGCCGAAAGCCTGAGCGTGGAGCAGTTGGCAAATGAAGTGAATATGAGCGTCTCCGCGTTTCACCAAAACTTCAAAGCGGTCACCAACACATCACCGCTTCAGTACCTGAAATCTTATCGGTTACATAAATCGCGTCTGATGATGTTAAACGATGGTCTGCGAGCCGGTGTCGCGGCCTCCCGCGTAGGGTATGAAAGCGTGTCGCAGTTCAGTCGGGAATTTAAGCGCTACTTTGGCGCGCCGCCCGGCGATGAGATCGCGAGATTAAAGGCCACTAATACGGTCGTTGAAGGGCGCTGAACGCCGCAGGGTATTGTGCTGGGGCGGCTTGTCAGACGGCGGCCCGTTTTTTACGCCACACCATAAAGGCCATGCCGATTAAGCCGCTGACCAGCAAAATGAAGGGGAGCACGATCAGTGCGGTCATCACCTGATCTTCATAGCGCTTAACCAGTGGAATATGGCTGAGCGCGTAACCAAGCGTGACAATGCCGCCAACCCACAATAACCCGCTGAGCCAGTTGAATATCTGAAAACGTGTATTGTTCAGCCCGGAAATGCCCGCCATGGTGGGAAGCAGGGTGCGGATAAACGCTAAGAATCGGCCAATCAGCAGTGCCGTCAGACCGTGGCGATGAAACAGGTGGTAGGCACGCTGATGGTAGTGCGCCGGAAGTTGTAACAACCAACCTTTTACCAGCCGGGTATCGCTTAACCAACGCCCTTGAAGATAGCTGAGCCAACAGCCGAGGCTGGCGGCGACGGTGAGCAACAACATTGTGGGGAAAAAGCTCATCACGCCTTTGGCAATCATGGCGCCAGTGAGCAACAGCAGGCTATCGCCGGGCAGGAACGAGGCAGGCAACAGACCATTCTCCAGAAACAGCGTTGTGAACAGAATGCCGTAAATCACCCAAATGACGTGGGGATCGGCCAGTGCACTAAAATCCTGCTGCCAGAGCGCCTGAATAATATCGTGAACCACATTCATATTACTTCCTGCCAGTGATGATATTCACTTTCTCTCAGGTTACGTGATGGCGAAATCCGGCTACCTGAAATCTATTGCCTATCAAGCCCTAAAATCGATACGGGGCAAAATGCCCTGCGATAAAAAAAGACGGCAGGGCTTAATGCTGAATTCTGGTTAAGGTCACGCCGTTATAGGGTAGCGTCGACTCGGCGCTATCATAACGCATTACCCATTCTACCGCAGGGGAAATCAGACGGCTGTGGCTATATCGCCGTCACATTTCTTGTATTGCGTTCTCCTGTGGCTGGCCGGAGCCTAATCTTTCGAAGCCCGCAGCCAGATCGTCGATCAGATCGTCTATGTCTTCAAGTCCAATATGTAAGCGAACAAGCGTACCGGTAAAATCCACGCCGCTAACGGGGCGAATGGCTGCCAGCTCTTCAGGTTGATTGGCCAGGATCAGGGATTCAAACCCTCCCCAGGAATATGCCATTTTGAAGTGCGCAAAATGATCCAGATAGTATGCCAGCGTCTCTTTGCTTAATTTCTCTTTCAGTACGAATGAGAACAAACCGCTACAGCCGTTAAAATCACGCAAATAGTATTCATGTCCTTTGCACCCCGGTAACGCGGGGTGATTGACGACGGCGACTTCCGGTCGCTCCGCCAGCCATTGCGCAATACGGATACTGCTTTCCTGATGATGTTTAAGCCTGATGCCCAACGTGCGCAGGCCGCGGCTGGCGACATAGGCGGTATCGGCATCCACCATTTGCCCCATCAGATAAGAATGCTCGCGCAGTTGCGCCCAGCAGCGCGCATTGGCAACCGCCGTTCCCAGCATGGCGTCAGAATGACCGACGATATACTTTGTGCCGGACTGGATGGAGATATCGATGTCGAAATCAAGCGCTTTGAAGAGCAGGCCCGCAGCCCAGGTATTATCAATCATGATAACGATCTCAGGATTGATATGACGCACGGCTTTTACGATTGCCGGTACATCCTGTACTTCCATGGTAATGGAACCCGGCGATTCGAGGAAAACGACTTTGGTATTTGGCTGGATCAGACTGGCGATACCAGAACCAATCAGTGGGTCGAAGTAGGTCGTGCTGACGTTCAGCTTGCTGAGAACGTTATTACAGAAATCCTGCGTGGGCTCGTAGGCCGAACCGGTGACCAGCACGTGGTCGCCGGCCGCGACGAAAGAGAGGATCGCGTTAGAGATCGCCGCCGCGCCGCAGGGGTACAAGACGCAGCCCGCGCCGCCTTCCAGTTCGACCATCGCTTCCTGAAGGGAAAAATGTGTCAGCGTACCGCGGCGGCCATAGAACAACGCGCCTTTGGTGCGGTTAATGGTGGCGTGCTTTTTTTCCTGTACGGTATCGAATACCAGAGAGGACGCGCGCTGGATAATAGGGTTTACCGAGCCGTGGGTGAATTTTTTACTGCGTCCTGCGGCGACGAGCGCGGTTGCCATTTTTTTGCTTGCCATAACCACTACCTCCTTTTTCTGTTAATCCCGCGGGATCGCGCAATGTGCAACGAGCTCCGACAGCGGTAGCGTGCGGGGCGTTATTCGATTGATGTTATCTACGTTATCACGGCTTTGGCTATGTGTGGGCGGGTTTTGTTATTACAGGGGAATTCCCCCACGGTAACGGCATTTCCAGGACATCGCTCTGCTGCGGGGGAGGCATCGATGAAAATATTTCAGGCAAAAAGCGTAACGCATGCGTCATATCTCTGGCGCACATCACTGTCGCATTGAGGCGAGCAGGCGCTGTTATTCTTTGTCTGCGTGTTTTTTCGCTTTTCTTATTCATGTGCGTTGTAAGTACCACGAAGAACGCTGCCATAACGCAAGAAAAGTGCATTATCTGATGTAAATAATAATGAGAACGACTATCAATTCGTTCAGGGTTTGGTATGATTTCACGCTGATTTATTGCGTCATGATACCCATGGGTATCGTATTGAATGAATGGTGGAGGCACAGCGTGAATACGGCTGTCAGTAAAACAACTCATCAGGTGTCATTGGCCTGGCAAAAAAAACGCGGCGCGCTCAGCGCATTTTCCCGTAGCGTAGCGATCATCCTGCTCTGTACTGCGGGACTAAGTGGAAATGCGTTCGCAGCGCCGGCAACGGTGCCATTATCGACAGAGAATGCGACGCCAGCCTCTCAGCCTGATGCAGCCCCGGCAATGCCTTCTGCGCAGGCAGCCCCGGTGACGACCGTCGCACAATCCCCGACGTCCGCGCTCTCGCTGCCGAGTAGCGCGGCCGCGGGCACCAGTAATCTGATGAAAACCGATTTGTCCGTATGGGGAATGTACCAGCACGCCGATGCCGTGGTGAAAACGGTGATGATCGGTCTGCTGTTGGCATCCGTGGTGACCTGGGCGATCTTCTTTAGTAAAAGCGTTGGGATCGCCAGTGCGAAGCGTCGTCTGCGCCAAGAGTATCTGGCGCTGGAGCAGGCGAAAACGCTGGATGACGCGCAGGTAACGGCAGAGGGGTTCAGGTCGGGCAGCGTAGCGCAGCAATTGTTGGCGGATGCGCAAAACGAGCTGGAACTTTCGGCACGTTCAGATGACAACAACGGCATTAAGGAGCGTACCGCGTTCCGGCTTGAACGTCGCGTGGCGGCGACCGGACGCGATATGGGGCGTGGTAACGGCTATCTGGCGACGGTTGGGGCGGTTGCGCCGTTCGTCGGGCTATTCGGTACGGTGTGGGGCATCATGAATAGCTTCATCGGTATTGCGCAGACGCAAACGACCAACCTGGCGGTGGTCGCACCGGGGATCGCAGAAGCGCTGTTGGCGACGGCGATTGGTCTGGTTGCCGCGATCCCTGCGGTCGTTATCTATAACATCTTCGCACGCTGGATTGCCGGTTACAAAGCCATGGTTGGCGATGTGGCGGCACAGGTTCTGCTACTGCAAAGCCGTGACCTCGATGTTGCTGCCAGCAACGATAACCGGGTGTCTTCAGCCGCGCAAAAACTGCGGGCGGGTTAAATCATGGCGATGCATTTGAAAGAGGACGTGAGTGGTGACGGTGAAATGCACGACATCAACGTCACGCCGTTCATTGACGTCATGCTGGTGCTGCTGATCATCTTCATGGTGGCGGCTCCGCTGGCAACGGTAGATATCCGAGTCGACCTGCCAGCCTCATCGGCGGTGCCGCAGCCGCGCCCTGAAAAGCCGCTTTATCTGACGGTGAAAGCGGATAAGCAGATGTTCCTGGGGGAAGAGGCGGTCAGCGAGCAGACGCTGGCGCAGGTGTTGGATGCGCAAACCAATGCGAACAAAGAAACGACCATCTTTTTCCAGGCGGATAAGCGCGTAGATTATGAAACCATCATGAGTGTGATGGATTCGCTGCGTAAAGCCGGCTACCTCAAGGTGGGTCTGGTGGGTGCGGAATCCGCTGCGGCTAAGTAACGCCTGCGATAGAAATGTGAGAACGCCGGGATGAGCAGCGTTATCGTCTGCTCAAACCGCGTTCTTTTTTTATGTCTAGACGAAGGCGGAAGGCACCTTGCGACGCCTTACTCGCGTGAATCAGGATGACGCCAGTGAATGCGCGTAGGGATATAGCGCCTGTTTTCATTAAGCGGTTGCTGTGCAATCAGGCTTGTCACCATCTCAAAGCTGTTGCGCGCCAGACTCTCTGAGTCCTGCGCGACGGTATCGATCTTGAGCGGCAGGCAATCAAACAGATAGTGATCGTCAAAGCAGCATAGTCGGATATCGCTTTCCATCAGGTTATGCTGATTCATGTAACGCAGTACCCCTTCCATCAGACCACATGCGGCAACAAACAACGCTTTTGGCGGACGGCCCAGCGTTGCGCACAGTTGGGCAAACATTTCATAGCCCGCGCTGGAGTGGTAACTGCCGTGAATAATCCATTCCGGCTGGCATTCAATGCCTGCGCGCGTCAACCCAAGCTGGAAACCTTCCAAACGATGGCGGGTAGGGGAGATGCGCGGCTGACCGCCAAGAAAATAGAACTCATCACGGTGCTGACGGGCAATGCGTTCGACCATTTCCGCGGTGGATTCCACCGCTTCGGAAATGACCATTGGCAGTGTGGAATCTCCAATCACCCGATCAAATTGTACGACGGGCAATTGCTGATTAATCTTCTGGTACTCGGTGTCGCTCAACAGGCTGGAGGCGACAATCAGGCCATCAACCTGGCGCTGGACCAGACTGTTGACGGCCATCATTTCCTGACTGGCGTTTTCGTCCGTGCAGGCGATGAGCAACTGTAGCCCGGCTTCGCGGCACAGCATTTCCAGCTCGCGGGAAATCATCGCAAAGCCGTAGTTGGTCATCTCCGGTACGACCAGCCCCAATGTATTGCTGCGCGTTGAGCGCAGAGAGCGCGCGTGAATGCTGGGTTGATACCGCTGTTCATGAGCGATAGCAAGAACGCGATCGCGGGTTTCATCAGAAACGCGGTACTCTTTGCTACGACCATTGAGCACCAGGCTGGCCGTCGATTTTGAAACGCCGGCCAGCGCGGCGATGTCACTGATTGTTATGCGTTTAGTCGGTTTCACCGCGAGGTCTGCTATTAGAAAAAAGGGAGGTTATTCTATCACGCACGACGCTAACAGCCAGTGTTGTAGTGTTAACAGGCCGGAACCGCTGAACGTCATCGTCGCTTCACCTTCAGGGAAATAACGTGAGGATATCACCGCTTCGCCATCGTTGATGAAAACCTCAATGCTGGAACGATCGCACAGGATCTGTAGCTGGCGCAGATTACCGCGCCAGTAGCGGTGTTCGGGCTCGCCGGTGCGTCGATTGCGTCGGCTCATCGTCACGCGTTCACCGTCCCAGCACAGGAGTAGCTGTGAGGCGAGCGTGAGTTGGAATTCGCCCTGTACGTCGATGAGCACTTCTGCGCTCTGAACGGGTAGCGAGGGGGCGTAATTAGCTGCGCCATGCCAGGTGTAATGATCTCTGCGCAGCTGTTGCAGTTCGTGGGCGGGACGTTGATAAACGCGATCGTTATGCAGCGTGAGCTCACGCGGGCAGGTCATGATATGGATCCAGCCGTGGTCGATCGTGGGTTCAAAGAATTCATTCTCATCCGGAATGGACATCCAGCCGAACAAGAGACGTCGCCCATCTTCACTTAACGTGGTTTGCGGCGCATAAAACTCGAAGCCGAGATCCAGCTCATGGAACCCCTGATGCGAGTAAGCGCCGCTTTCATAGTGCAGCGAGCCCACCAGATAGCCGGCCTGAAAGGTGTTCAGGTAGCGTTCTTCCTCGGCGGGCACGCCCTGAGGACAGCAAATCAGGATTTCTTTGCCATCCAGTGGGAACAGGTCCGGGCATTCCCACATGTAGCCGAAATCACCAAGGCCGCCTAAACGGGAACCGGCGATCTCGCCGATCTTCTCCCACGCCAGCAGGTCGGCGGAACCATAGAGCAGCACCTTTCCCTGACGATCGAGATCCTGCGCGCCAAGCACCATATACCAGCGATCGTCGTGGCGCCATACCTTGGGATCACGAACATGGCCGGTGTAGCCCGCCGGGAGCGTCAGAACCGGCCCCAGTTTATCGTATTCGCCGTGGGTGTTCTCACGGGCGATACACTGAAATGCCGTGCGTGAGCCGTCGTCATATTTAACGTTGCCGGTGTAGATCAGGGTGATTGCACCCTGATCGACCACGGCGGAGCCAGAGTAGCAGCCGTGGGTTTCATAGCTTTCACTTGGCACCAGCGCGACCGGCTCATGTTTCCAATTCACCAGATCGGTCGAACTCCAGTGCCCCCAGAATTTCGCGCCGTGGGCACAGGAGAAAGGATTCCACTGATAAAACAGATGGTAACGCCCGTTGTGATGGATAAACCCGTTCGGATCGTTGAGCAGACCAACGCACGGAGACAGATGCCAGTCCGGGCGGTAAGGATCTTCCTGTTTCCGGGCGTAGCCAGACATCAGGGCATGCGCCATGCGTTTTAATAAGTGGACTTCCTTCATTATTCGCTATCCGTTTTATATTTCAGCAGTAAAGAAATGGCAAAGGCAGCGCCGAATGCGATCAACATGCCCACCAGATAGTTAAGTATGGAACCTGCCTGCACAATGGCCAGACCGGGGAAGCCCGTCAGCCCGACAGCCGTCATATTGACGTGATTGAAAACCACCCAGGCGCCGCCGAGCGCGCCACCCGCCAGTGCCGCCAGAAACGGTTTGATGAAGCGCAGGTTGATACCAAATATTGCCGCTTCCGTGATCCCCAGCAGACAGGAGAGCCCGGCAGGAACGGCGATCGCACGGATTTTGGCATCGCGCGTTTTGAAGTAAACCGCCAGACACGCGCCGCCCTGCGCTACGTTCGCCATCGCCCATATTGGCAACAGGAAGTTGACGCCGATAGCGGGGTTGCCAAGCAGGCCGGCTTCAATGGCGTGGAAGCTGTGGTGGACGCCGGTAATAACGATGGCGGAGTAGAGGCCGCCGAACAACAAACCCGCCAGCCAGCCTGCATGCGTAATCAATGTACTGAGGACCAAAGAAATGCCGTCGCCTAACATGCGGCCTGCGGGGCCGATGATTAGCAGCGCGACAAACCCGGAAATGATCACGGTCAGGAAAGGCGTAACGATGATATCCAACGCATCCGGTACGACTTTACGCAGGCGTTTTTCGACGATACTCATAAACCAGACGGCCAGCAGAACCGGAAATACGGTGCCCTGATAGCCGATCATGGCGATCTCCAGCCCAAAGAAATGCATGGTCTGGAACCCCCCGGCGACCCCCCAGGCGTTCGTCAGCGCCGGGTGAGTCAGAATACCGCCGAGCGTCGCCCCCAGATACGGGTTGCCGCCGAACTCCCGCGCGGCGGTAAAACCGATCAGGACGGGCAGAATAATAAAGGCAGCGGAGCTGAACATATCCAGCATGACGAAAATCGCGCTGCTGGCGTCGACCCAGCCGTAGGTCTTGATCATGCCGAGCAACCCCATCAACAGCCCGGAAGCGATAATGGCTGGCATGATAGGAACGAAGATATTTGACAGCAGACGCGCCAGCCGTTGCAGCGGGTTCAGTTTTTTCGCGGCGATGGATGCCGCTTCTGATTTGGTCGATTCGCTGATTCCGGCGACTTTAATGAATTCGGCGTAAACTTTATTCACCAGTCCGGTGCCGAAAATGATCTGCATTTGTCCGGCGTTCTGGAAGCAGCCTTTGACGCCAGCAACGTCTTCGATCGCTTTCTTGTCTGCCAGACTGTCGTCATTCAGCACCAAACGCAGGCGAGTGGCGCAGTGGGCCGCACTGACGATATTGTCTTTCCCGCCGAGCAGGGGGATGAGCGCGGCAGCGGTAGCATTGATATCCATGTTATTCCTCTTTATTTAATCGGATATACTTTTGTGCAGCGTCGATCACAGCGTAATCGACGCGCGGGCTAACCAATAATCAGAACCAGGTTTCCATCTGGATGCCGAAATTCCATTCGCCGCCTGCCTTAAAGCCGGTGGAGCCGAATGTATCTTCACTGGAGTAGTTGTCCAGCCGTTTATCCCAGTCCATGTAGCTGGCGAAGACGCGCAGTTCAGGACGACTGAAGAAGTTGCCGATATCGCCGACCTTGAACGTGGGCGCGAAGGTCAGCTTATAGAAACCGCCGCTGACTTTGTTCAGCCTGCCCATATTCGAGGTGGTGTAACCTTTCGGATCGAGGTCCATGTATTGATAGCTACCTTCATAGGCCAGCGCAAAGTTTTCGGTGATTTCCTGAATCAGGCGCGCATTAAAGGTGATCCAATTGTAGCTATCGCCTTTGACGTAACGGTCTGAACTGGTTTGCGCCAGAATGGATGGCGCGAAGCTCCAGGTTTTGTTTAGCGCGGTGGTGCCGTAGGTGGCAAAACGCCAGGTGTTGGCGTCGTTAGTCAGGTTGCCGTCGGAACCAACGTTCTTCACTTCTCCCCCCAGACCATGGCCGTAGAGGATGGCGGTTTTTGACGTTCCTTCGCGTAAGCCGTAGAAGCTGTCGCCGTGGTAGGCCACCATCGCGTGATAGCCTTTATCGCCGGCATGGATGTTCGTCACGTCCGCGCTGGTGTTCGGGCGGGCTTCGTTATCCTTTGCCTTCATCCCGCTCAGCATAAACTGGAACGGCCCGACGTAGTTGTTGGCGGTAAGGACGTAGTTTTTGATGTCTTCATTGATGGTGCTGTTAGAACCGTCCGGCGATCCGAAACTACGGCCATACAGCGAAAAGTTACTCTTGGCGTCATCAGACCATTTTACGTCATAGATCCCGCCGCCGGTGCCCGCTAGGAAGATGACGTCGCTATCCAGCCAGTGAATATCGAAATTATCGCGATCGAAACGTTTACCCGCCCACAGCGTGGTGTCTTTGAAAATGCCGCTGAAGCTCGGCAGGGAGCCCAGTTCGACGAAGGCTTCACGGATGTTCAGGTCGCTGCTGGCCGCAGTCCAGTCGTTATAGCTGCGCTGGCCGTCCGCCATCATGACTTTGAAGCGGGTGGTGGCGCCGTTGTCCAGCTTTTGTTTATGTTCCAGTTTCAGCTCAAGGTAGGTCTCGTCTTCGTTGCCCAGACGACCGATGTGTCCGCCTGTCTGACCGGCGGGCGACATGCCGGGGCCGATGTCGGTTTTCGAACTGGTGGTGGAATCATTGATTGACAGGCCCGAACGAGCATAACCGTGGAATTCGAACCCGTCAGTAAAGGATTTCTGTTTGGCCAATGCCGTCGTTTGCTGTTCCACCTGCTGGGTTTTCTGTTCGGTTTGCGTGGTGCGGGCGGCGAGCCGCCGGGTCTCTTTTTCCGAGGCTTCGGCTCTGGCTTCGGCCGCCTGAGCGCGAGCTTCCGCCTGTTGCAGGCGCAGCTCCATCGCATTCAGACGGGCTTCAAGACTGTCGGTACTGGCGGCGGAAGCATAAAACGGTGAGGAGAGTAACAATCCTATTGTCACAGCAAGGGCGCTTATTTTCATTTTTTCATTCTCGTCTGGAGGAGCTGTATTTTTATTGGTTTTTGATCTGTTTAGCTAAATTGCTAAACCGGTTTTTCAAGAGGAAAATAAAAGCGCGCAGGTGGGTTAGCAAGAAATTTTACTCGCCCGATTCTGTAACTGTGATCCTGACTACAAAACCGGGTGATGGAGATGCAACGTAGGGGAACTAGCCCTTGCGCTGGGACAAGGTATTTAATTGCCGTATGTAAGGGAGGGCCGTCATTGCGCCTTTTGCCGTCGTGGCCAGCGCGCCGCATTGCTGTGCCTGTTCGATGATCGGAGCCCAGGTCTGCGGCTGCGACAAATCATCATATTCCGCCAGACCGCATAACAGGCCGGCGACGAAGGCGTCCCCCGCACCGGTGGTATCGATGGGGGTAACTGACGGCGCGGTGAAGTGCTGGAGTTGGTGACGATCGTGCAACCAGACCCCTTCGCCGCCCAGCGTCACCAGCAACAGCCGGGTTGGGTAGCGAGCCATGAACTGCTGAATACTTTCTTCAACGTCAGCACCTGAACAGAGGAAAGCCAGCTCTTCGCGCGATAGCTTCACGACATCGGCCATCATCAGCGCCTGCG
The DNA here is from genome assembly GCF_004342665.1 of Samsonia erythrinae. GTDB lineage: Bacteria > Pseudomonadota > Gammaproteobacteria > Enterobacterales > Enterobacteriaceae > Samsonia > Samsonia erythrinae. The sequence goes on from NZ_SMBY01000002.1 coordinate 107,940, forward strand.
TCAGGTTGTCACGCAGCGCTTGTTCACTTTGCCAGAGGTCGTCGCGGATGTTGGGATCGAAGCTGACCCATCCCTGCGCGGCTTTCACCTGCCGCATCGCTGCCAATGCCGTACTGCGCGAAGGCTCCTGCGAAAGCGCGATGGAGCAGAAGTGCAGCCATTCCCCCCGCTTGAACGTCGGCAGGTCTTCCGGCTGTAAAAACAGATCGGCGCTGGGGCGCACCATAAACGTGAAGGAACGCTCGCCTGTTTCATCAAGGTTCACCACCACGGTGGATGTGCGATGGTGGCTGTCGAACACCATGTGGCGGGTATCGACATTTTCCTGCTTCAGTACTTTTTTCAGAAAGTGGCCAAAGACATCATCCCCTACGCGCCCGATAAACGCGCTGTTTCCCCCGAGTCTGGCAATGCCGACCGCGACGTTGGCTGGCGCACCGCCGGGACATTTCAGATAGCGTTCGGTATCTTCCGGGATGAGATCGACGACGGCGTCGCCCATGACCCAAATTTTATTTGCCATATCACATTACTCTTATCACAGTATTTAGACTATTAGCTAACATAGAAGAATCGGTTTAGCTAGGCAATACCCTTCATCAAAGAGAGGCTTTTACCGCACAAAAACATACATTTTTTCCCCAGTTTCGCGAAATTTCATGCGATGGTCATCACGCTGCCGCAGCGATCGAACTAAATAAAAAGGTCTACCATCCGATATCTATAGGCGCGGTCGCATTAAGCCGTACCTAGGACAAACTGGAGAAGGATATGTGCTATCTCACCTTTTTTCGGGTTTACCCCCGTGCGTAATTACAACCTGCTTTGGGGCGTATGGGCGATATGGGCTTTATTGGTTATCGTTTGGCTACTGGATGTGTATTACGACTTCCCCCTACGACATTATGGTCTGGTCGTCGTTGCCGTATCCGGCGTAAGTGCCGCGCTCGCATTTTTCTATACAGTGAAAAGGAAGAACACGATGTTTTCATTTGATAAAAATAAGAAAGGCGTGAAGAAACCGCAAGGGCGCAGTGACATAAACAGCTCCTCCGACATCAGCCCGTCGAATGAGTTGATTAATTCAGTGAACCCTGTGCGTGTGAAAAAAGACACGTTCATTTCTCAGGGGGCGCGTATGGCGGGCTCTCTGGCGGTGGATGGCAACATTACCGTGGAAGGTCAGGTCGAAGGGGATATACAGTGCGATGACACGATTAAGGTTGAGCACACCGGCCAGATAAACGGCGAAATGAAATCGCAGCAGATCATCATCAATGGTCGTGTGGAAGGTCGCGTGGTTGCCAGCGTCGTGGCTATTCTGGCGCAGGGAAAAGTCTTCGGGGATATCTTCTCGGACGAACTCTCCATCGAAAAAGGCGGGATCTTTACCGGTCAATCTCACCCGTTGACTCCGCCAGCGCAAGGGCAGGAAATGCTAAGCTACGTGGAAAAGAAAAAAGCGAAGGTGGGTAACGCCCTCAACGCGCAGGAGAAGCCCGTGACGTTAGCGAGCAGCGCGTCGACGGCGTAAGGTCAGGCGTATTCGGGTTGGTAAAGCCTATGGGTCAAGACGGTATCATCGATCGGCGTTATTTCCACTATTGGGGAAAAGCGAACAAATCCGCAGATACTCAGGAAGGCGATGATTATCATTTGCTGCCTTATCATTGTTTAGATGTGGCGGCCTGCGGCTATTTTTTATTAAAAGAAAATTATTTTCAGGCTGACTATGCACTGCGCGGGCTGGAGAACGGCGACGACAGCGTCGTCGCATGGTTCGCCTATTTTCTTGCCTGGCATGATATCGGGAAATTCGCCCGCGGCTTTCAGAGCAAATACGCCAATCCGGATTCCCCTTTAGTCCGGCCTTCCGGTCAGATTGGGACGATACGGCATGACGATCTGGGTTTCTGGCTATGGACGGCGCGTGACGACATTCGCCTCGTATTTCCTTTTGAGGCGGAGAAGCTCTCCTCGGCGGTGAAAACGACGTTGGGGATCTGGCTGAATATCGTTACCGGGCACCACGGCAAGCCGGCGGCAGCGTGCAAAGGCAGTCTGGCTTTTCACCGTGATGACTATCAGGCGATAGCGGAGTATCTGCACGACCTGCAAACGTGCTTTCCTGAGGCGGGGACATTGCCGGCCTGCTTCGCGGATAAAAACTGGCGCAGCAGGCTGAAGCAGCAAAGCTGGGCGCTGGCCGGGTTGACCGTACTGGCGGACTGGCTGGGATCGCGCCAGCAGGATTTTCACTATTGCAGCACGCCGATGCCGCTCGACGTCTACTGGCGTGAATACGCGCTGCCGACGGCGAGAAATGTCGTTTCGCGCTTGCCGCGTCCCCCCTCTCCGGCGATTTTTCATTCTATTCAGCAGCTTTTTCCTTTTATCCAACGGCCAACGCCGCTGCAACAGCAGGCGCTGACGGCGGATATGTCCGTGGACGGGCCGCAGCTTTTTATTCTGGAAGATGTGACCGGCGCGGGCAAAACGGAAGCGGCGATGATTCTGGCGCAGCGGCTAATGGCGCAGCGCAAAGCGAGCGGCATTTATGTCGGCTTGCCGACGATGGCGACGGCGAACGCCATGTACCTGCGGCTTGCTAAAGCCTATCGCGCATTATATTCACCAGAACATAACCCTTCACTGATACTGGCGCACGGCGCGCGACAGATGTCGTCAGCGTTTATGCAATCGCTGTGGGACGGGGATAACCGGGGGCAGGCACAGTACGACAAGGAAGAAAATGCCGCCAGTAAAGACTGCAACATCTGGTTTGCGGACTCGCGCAAGAAAGCGCTGCTGGCGGATATCGGCGTGGGCACGCTCGATCAGGCGCTGATGGCGGTGATGCCGTTTCGCCACCAGTCGCTGCGGGTGTTGGGGCTACAGAACAAGCTGCTGATTCTGGACGAAGTGCATGCGTATGACGCCTACATGAGCAAGCTGATCGAGCTGTTGATCGGCTTTCATGCGCAGCAGGGCGGCAGCGTGATTATCTTAACCGCGACGTTGCCGCTTGGCCTGCGCGAAAAACTGATGCAGGCGTTTGCACAGGGGATCGCATGCGAGGCCGCGCCACCCAATCCCGATGCAACCTATCCGTGGCTGACGCTGTTGACGCGAGAGGGGCTGCGGGAAACGGCGCTGGAAACGCGGGCGGAAGTGCGGCGCGAGGTGAAAATTGACTGGCTGACCGAGCGGCCACAGGGCATTGAGCGGGTCAAGGCTGCCGTGGCGGCGGGGCAATCGATTTGTTGGATCAGGAACACGGTGGATGATGCCATCGCCGTGTATCGTCAACTGATTGAGGCGGGGATGGCGCAAGGAAATATGCTGCTGTTCCACAGCCGCTTTGCCTTTTGCGATCGCATGGCGATTGAAGAACAGGCGCTGGCGTGGTTTGGCAAGGACAGCACGCCGGTGCAACGTGCCGGCAAAGTGCTGATAGCCACGCAGGTGGTTGAGCAATCGCTGGATATTGATGTCGATAACATGATTAGCGATCTGGCGCCGATCGATTTGCTGATTCAGCGCGCGGGGCGGCTACAGCGCCATATCCGGTTTCTCGACGGGCGTCATAAGACCGAGACGGATCCTGCGCCGCTGACGGATGAGCGTCCGGCGGCGGTGCTGCACATTATGGCGCCGCTCTGGCAACTGGAAGCGGAGGCCGACTGGCTGGGCGCTGAGCTGCGCAATAGCGGTTACGTCTACCCCGACCACGCCGCGCTGTGGCGCACGCAGGCGATATTGCGTGAACGCGGCGCGATAAAAATGCCGGAAGATGCGCGGCGGCTTATCGACAGCGTGTATGAAGAACAGATCGCGGTGCCAGCGGCATTGGAGGCGATCGCCTGCACGGTGCTGGGGAAAAACTACGGTCAGCGATCTTTCGCATTACAATCTGCGCTGGCATTGGTTCAGGGTTACTGCGCGCAATCCAGCGAATCGGGCTGGAATGACGAAGTGGATATCGCCACCCGCCTGGGAGAGGAAACGCTGGATCTGTATCTGGCGTGGAAACCAGAAAACGATGGCGAACTACCGCACCCTTATGCCGTATCGGAAACCTTTAGCTGGGAGCAGAGCCGCGTGCAGGTAAGAGTAAGCTGGTGGCAGAAACGTAAAACCGCATTGCCGATACTGGAAGGAGACGCACTGGAACGGTTTCGGCAGCAATTACACCGGCCACAGGCCGAGGTGCTGTTGTTGAATCGGGGGGAAAACCATGCGTTCTACAGCGAGCGGGTGGGACTGGCGCTATCGGGTTCGTGAGCGGCGGCTGGTTTTACCGCATCCCCGCGCTAAACCACAAACGTGAGCCATCTCTCTGGCGTCGCGGAATGAATGCGTTAAAAAAGAGGTCGTAGAACCTGTTTTAATCAGGCTGGCCGCAGGGACGCGGCACTCACAGGAGGTACGATGTTTTCATTGATTGAAGAACCCTGGCTGCCCGCCGTATTCGCGGATGGTCGGATGGGCAACATTTCCCCACAGCAACTTCCCGACGACACCATTATCGATCTCGCCTGGCCGCGTGCCGATTTTCAGGGGGCGGGCTATCAGTTCCTGATCGGTCTGTTACAAACCGCCTATGCACCCGCCGATGACGATGACTGGAACGAAATCTGGGAGCATGGACTGGGCTCCGATTTCCCGCAGGCATTAATCGCGCTGGCGCCGGCGATGCAGTTCGGCGCAACAAAGCCCGCGTTTATGCAGGATTTCACCACGCTCGACAGCGAGCCGACGCCGATTTCCGGCCTGCTGATCGACGCGCCCGGCGGCAATACGCTCAAGCTGAATAAAGATCATTTCATCAAACGCGGCACGGTCAAGGCGGTGTGTCCGCACTGCGCGGCAATGGCGCTGTTCACGCTGCAAACCAATGCGCCGTCCGGCGGGCAAGGACATCGCACCGGGATGCGAGGCGGTGGGCCGATCACCACGCTGCTCATGCCGGAAGATCGCGGGCTGCCGTTGTGGAAAAAGCTCTGGATGAACGTGTTGACCCAGGCGGTGATACCCAAGGGCCAACCCGATGCAACCGTGTTCCCGTGGCTCGCGGCCACGCCCACCAGCGAGGGGACGCACCCGCCCGTGACGCCGGAAAATGCCCATCGGCTACAGGCCTATTGGGGGATGCCGCGCCGCATCGAGCTGGATTTCGCTACGCAACAGGCGGGGGAGTGCGATCTGTGCGGCACGACCTCTGCCGCGTTGCTCACGCAGTATCGCACCAAAAACTACGGTATTCAGTACGACAGTTGGCGGCATCCACTCACCCCCTATCGTCGGGCGCTGAAAGGCGAAGACGCGCCTTTTCTGTCGGTGAAAGGACAGCCGGGTGGGCTGGCTTATCGCGACTGGCTGGGTCTGCTGGTTCAGGGAGAGGATAAGCTCAACCACCTGTTTCCGGCGACGGTGGTGCAGCACAATGCCGAGCAGGATGCGCTGCGCGGCAAATCGGGATTGTGGTGCTTTGGTTTCGATATGGACAACATGAAGGCGCGTTGTTGGTATGAGCACGCTGTTCCGCTGTTGTTTTCCTCTGCCCGTTTTCGTGGCGATGCTCTTGCGCTGCGTGAATATAAAGATCATTTGCAACTGGCGGTGGAGCTGGCGCGAGACAGCGCCACGCTGCTGCGCCAGATGATCAAAGAAGCCTGGTTCTCGCGTCCGAAGGATGCCAAAGGGGATTTCAGCGCCATTGATGTCGCGTTCTGGCAGGAGACGCAGCCCGGTTTTGTGCGGCTGTGCCGGTCGCTGGCGCAGGGGGAAGGACCCGCCGCGCTGAAACTCTGGCGGCAGACGCTCTATCGCTACCTGTTGACTAACTATGACGCCCGCGTGTTTAGCAACCCGGACGAACACCGCGATCTGAGTAAAGCGGCAAAAGCGCGGGAAAAAATGAGCAAGTTTTTCTTTAGTCAGAAAGCGGCAAAAACCATTAAACAGATGCAGGAGGCAGTGGATGGCGAACACGGCTGATTTTTTGGTCATCAGCAAAAATGATGAAAAAAAGATTAATGATTGGTTCGACGATTTGCAAAACCGCCATAACGCGGTGGGCAATGGTCGTGCGCGGCGGGCGGAGCTGCGTCGCGCCAGGCCCCCTTTTGGCGTGCTGACCTGTAAAGGCTATCACGATTTGGCGGGGAAACTGGCGGCGCGGCTGGAAAGAGAACATCACATTGTGGCGCTGGCGATTTTTGTTTCCGTTGCCGCGCATGCGGCAAAAAACACCGCCAGGGAAAGCCACAAGAGCTTCGCCGCGCAGCTCGGTGAAAAGCAGGGCGGCGATCGCGCTTTTCTTTCCCCGTTGCGCTTTGAACGGCTACAGCGGGCACAAACGCCGGATGAACTCTATCGTCAGCTTGTCCGTGCGGTAAAGATACGCGGTGACGCAGGTGTAAACCTCCCTTCGCTGGCGGACGGCATTTTCCTGTGGGTGGCGGAGTGGCAGGCGCGGCAGGAGAACCATGCACCAGTGATTCACCCTTTGCGGCGCAACGCCGTGCGCTGGGCGTGCGAGTATGCGCAGGCGTCGCAAAACATCACCGCTGATGAGCCAGACATCGCAGAAACGTCAACGACAGCTTCAGACAAGGAATAACGGATGACCACTTTTATCCAGCTTCATTTTTTAACCGCTTACCCTTCCTCCAACCTGAACCGTGATGACGCGGGGCGCCCGAAAACCGCCATCGTCGGCGGCGTTGAGCGTTTGCGGGTGTCCTCGCAAAGCCTGAAACGGGCGTGGCGCACCTCTGAGGTATTTGAAGAGGCGCTTAATGGATATATCGGCACTCGCAGCCGTCGGTTAGGGCGTGAGGTTTACGGTAAGCTCCTCGCCGGCGGCATGAGCGAAAAGCTGGCGGACAAAGTTGCGCAGAGCATTGCCAGCCAATTCGGTAAATTGAAGAAAGAGGAGAAAAACAGCAAAGATCCGCTGGAGAAATATGATATCGAACAGCTTGCGCACGTGAGCGTACAGGAAAACGCGTTGATCGATCGGCTGGTCGCCCAACTGGTGGCAGAAGCGCGTGAGCCAGGTAGCGAAGAGCTAAAATTGCTGCGTAAGGATGCCGCCAGTGTGGATATCGCCTTGTTTGGCCGTATGTTGGCCGCCGAGCCGGAATTTAATGTTGAAGCGGCCTGCCAGGTGGCGCACGCGCTGGGCGTGAGTGCCGTCACCATCGAAGATGACTTCTTTACGGCGGTGGATGATCTGAATACGGCAGCTGACAGTGGATCGGCACATATGGGGGAACAGAGTTTTGCCTCCGCGCTGTTCTATCACTACATCTGTATTAACCGCGAGCTGCTGCTGGAAAACCTGAATAACGATGAAGCGCTGGCGGCGCGTACCCTGCGGGCCCTGACGGAAACGGCGCTGACCGTTTCGCCGGGCGGCAAGCAGAACAGCTTTGCCAGCCGGGCGCTGGCAACCTATGCGCTGGCGGAAAAGGGCACCGATCAGCCGCGCACGCTTTCCGTCGCGTTTTTCAACCCTATTCGCAGTGACGATCAGGTCAATGACGCGATAACGCTGCTGCGCGCGCAAAAAAGCAAATTCGACCGGGTTTACGCCTCGGCGGGCGGCGTTCCCTCCTATGAGCTGAACGTGGAAGCCGAGGGTGAAGGGGGTTCGCTGCAAGGACTGCTCGATTTCGTCAGCCAGTAGGAGCCTGATATGGATAACTATCTGGTCTTCCAGATTTATGCCCCGCTGGTCTCGTGGGGAGAGGCGGCGGTCGGCGAGGTGCGCCACACCGCAACGGTGCCCAGCCGGTCGGCGCTGCTGGGGCTACTGGCCGCGGCGCTGGGGATCCGGCGTGACGATCGCGCGGCGCTGACGGTGTTCAATCAGCATTATCACGTGGCGGTGCGGCCTCTTTCCGATCGTGAAACCTGGCTGAATGACTACCACACGGTGCAGATGCTGAAGGAAAACCGCAAGGTGCCGCGCTATACCAGACGCGATGAGCTGCGGCCGGAAGCGGGGCAGTCGCTGGAAACCATGCTGACCTCACGCGAATACCGTTGTGATGCTTACTACCATATCGTCATTAGCGCCACGCCGGATGCGCCCTATTCGCTCAGCGCGCTGCGTGATGCCCTGTTATCCCCGGTGTTCACGCTCTATTTAGGGCGTAAAAGCTGTCCGCCTGCGCTGCCGCTGGCACCGCACCTGTTTGCTGGCTCGCTGGCCGAGGTCTGGCGGTTAGCCAGGCAGACGCCCGCACTGAACGACCAGACATTGCAGACGATCGGGCATGCGGAGGGCCTATGCTACTGGGAACAGGAAGGCGATACGGGGCTTACACCGTATTACCGGGTTTCACGCAACGATCAGCCTGGCGATCGGCAGCGCTGGCAGTTCACTTCCCGCGTGCAATACGTTGGCCGTGATAAGGGAGAGGAGTGATGTTTTTTTCCAGAATAACGCTGCAACTCGATAAGTTACCGCACGTTATGGCAGAAAAGCGGCTGCACGCAGGGGGCTATGCCAGCCATCAGTGGCTCTGGCAACTGTTTCCTGAACAGCAACAGCGTTCGTTTTTATTCCGTGAACAGGCGCACGAGACTAAGAGCTTGTTTTACCTGCTTTCCGAGCAGGAGCCGCAGGTGAATCACAACCTGTTCCAGGTGGAAACTAAGCCGTACCGGCCACAATGGCATAACGGTATGGCACTGGCGTTTTCACTGCGTGCGAATCCGGTAGTCACGCGGGAGGGTAAACGTAGCGATGTGTTGATGGATGCGAGTCATCAGGGAAAGGTGGCGGGGTTAGCCGGTGCAGAACTGTGGCGGCATCAGCAGCAGCGCGCTCACGATTGGCTGGTGCGACAGGGAGAAAATGGCGGCTTTTCGGTGTCTGGATGCCGGGTTGACGGGTATCAGCGTCACCGGCTGAACAAACCTGGTCAGGCGTCGGCGATTATGTTCAGCAGCGTCGATTATGACGGGGTGCTCCATATTACGGATGTCGAACGCTTTGCGATAGCTGTCCGGCAGGGACTGGGTAAAAGTAAGGCATTGGGGTGTGGCCTGCTGTTGCTGAAACGCGCATAGCCATCTCTGTTACAGGGAGAGTTGACGATGTATGTTCCGCTCAATCCGATCCCGCTTAAAGATCGGGTTTCTCTGATCTTTCTGCAATACGGGCAGATTGATGTCATTGACGGTGCGTTTGTGCTGGTGGATAAAACCGGCGTGCGCACGCACATTCCCGTTGGCTCGGTTGCCTGCATCATGCTGGAGCCGGGCACGCGGGTTTCTCACGCCGCCGTGCGGCTGGCGGCCACGGTCGGAACACTGCTGGTGTGGGTGGGGGAGGCCGGCGTGCGGTTGTATGCGTCCGGGCAGCCCGGCGGCGCGCGGTCAGACAAATTACTCTATCAGGCCAGGCTGGCGTTGGACGAAGATCTGCGTCTGAAAGTGGTGCGAAAAATGTTCGAGCTGCGCTTCGGCGAGCCTGCTCCGAGCCGCCGCTCAGTCGAGCAGCTTAGGGGGATTGAAGGGGCTCGCGTGCGTCAAACGTATACGCTGCTGGCACAGCAGTATGGCGTTAAATGGCATGGTCGGCGTTACGATCCGAAAGACTGGGAACGTGGCGATAAGGTTAACCAGTGTATCAGCGCGGCGACGTCCTGCCTGTATGGTATTACGGAAGCCGCCGTGCTGGCGGCGGGCTATGCGCCCGCGATTGGGTTTGTCCACAGTGGTAAACCGCTCTCTTTTGTTTACGACATTGCCGACGTTATCAAATTTGAGGGGGTAGTGCCCAAAGCGTTTGAAATCGCGGCGCGCAATCCTGCGGAACCGGATCGTGAGGTACGGCTTGCCTGCCGTGACATTTTTCGCAGTCAGAAAACGCTGAGTAAGCTGATTCCCCTGATTGAAGAGATCCTGTCTGCCGGGGGGAGCGCGCCGCCGCTACCGCCGGACGATGCGCAACCGCCGGCCATTCCGGAACCTGAACCGTTTGGAGACAGCGGTCACCGGGGACGGGGCTAAATGAGCATGCTGGTGGTGGTGACAGAAAATGTTCCGCCGCGTTTACGCGGCAGATTAGCGATATGGTTACTGGAAGTGCGTGCCGGAGTCTATGTTGGTGATACTTCAAAGCGGATCAGGGAGATGGTCTGGCAGCAGATTGTTGAACTGGCGGAGCAGGGAAATGTGGTCATGGCCTGGGCGACGAATACGGAATCCGGTTTTGAGTTTCAAACCTGGGGTGAAAACCGCCGAATGCCGGTAGATCTGGATGGGTTACGACTCGTCTCTTTTTCACCTATTGAAAATCAATAAGTTAGCGATCTTTAATAATATGGAAAAATCGGTAGGATTTCTTTATATAGAAAAAATGTTATAAAACAAACATCTACCTTTAGAGTGTTCCCCGCGCCAGCGGGGATAAACCGGCCGATTTTGGCTATCAGGTTGATGCGGTATTGTGTTCCCCGCGCCAGCGGGGATAAACCGCGAATCAACGCCCGTCTCGAAGAGGGATTTAGGTGTTCCCCGCGCCAGCGGGGATAAACCGCAGATCCGCAACGGGATGTTCCTCATTGAAAAGTGTTCCCCGCGCCAGCGGGGATAAACCGCGGGTAGTCCTCGTAGCCGACTACACACGAACGTGTTCCCCGCGCCAGCGGGGATAAACCGGATGTCAGGTTCAAGGCAGTCACAGAAGGGTGGTGTTCCCCGCGCCAGCGGGGATAAACCGCTCTTCCCCGCTGTAGCCCTGCTTACCCAAATGTGTTCCCCGCGCCAGCGGGGATAAACCGCCTGAGTACAGCAATGAAAGGAAGGAGGGGAAGTGTTCCCCGCGCCAGCGGGGATAAACCGAATGCTTACCACCTCGTCTTTGACGCCGACAGGTGTTCCCCGCGCCAGCGGGGATAAACCGGCGATCAATTTCAGGGGCCAGTGTCGCAAAATGTGTTCCCCGCGCCAGCGGGGATAAACCGATTGTTGTTGAATGCTTCAGTCGACATGCCTAGTGTTCCCCGCGCCAGCGGGGATAAACCGAAAAGCCCGGCAGATGCCAGGGCTAAATGTGGGTGTTCCCCGCGCCAGCGGGGATAAACCGGGATCGTCGCCCTTATCGAGGGTAAAGATAATGTGTTCCCCGCGCCAGCGGGGATAAACCGCAATCTGCTGGCTGAAATTGGTACATTTACTTGTGTTCCCCGCGCCAGCGGGGATAAACCGCATATATCTAATATTTATAGCGATGGTGAGTTGTGTTCCCCGCGCCAGCGGGGATAAACCGATCAGGAGCGCCATCAGGAAACCGTAACTGGAGTGTTCCCCGCGCCAGCGGGGATAAACCGATATGAGCGGGCGTGTGGGTTGTTTAGCGCTGGTGTTCCCCGCGCCAGCGGGGATAAACCGCAGCAAAGAGATCGCGTTTTATCCTCCCTAAAGTGTTCCCCGCGCCAGCGGGGATAAACCGCTCACCAATCCGCGTACATGTTAATGCTGATAGTGTTCCCCGCGCCAGCGGGGATAAACCGATAACGAACAATAGCGAAATGGATTTCATGTAGTGTTCCCCGCGCCAGCGGGGATAAACCGGGCCTATGTTCTCCCGCAGGACTTTGCCCAGCGTGTTCCCCGCGCCAGCGGGGATAAACCGTTTACGGCGAGTGTATGTCTCGACATATCGTTGTGTTCCCCGCGCCAGCGGGGATAAACCGGATTTTTATAGCTGACTCACTAAGAGCAATGAGTGTTCCCCGCGTCAGCGGGGATAAACCGGTTGGGAAATCGAGCTGGATGCGGACCGCCAGGTGTTCCCCGCGCCAGCGGGGATAAACCGTGCTCAGCGTTTGTTCGGATGAAAAAGTCCGAGTGTTCCCCGCGCCAGCGGGGATAAACCTCACACAGCGCCGACCGTCCGGGAGGTGGAGATGTGTTCCCCGCGCCAGCGGGGATAAACCGTATTGTCAGCGCCGGCGATCACTGTTGCCGCAGTGTTCCCCGCGCCAGCGGGGATAAACCGTTGAAATACGGTTGAGTTGCTACACTACACATGTGTTCCCCGCGCCAGCGGGGTTTTTCCTTTGTTCTGCTTGCGGAGGGTTCATCCTGTTTTGATCGCCCCAGCGCGTTTTCTGCTGACCGGGACATTGTTGACCTCAGCCGGACGACAAAAGTCCGATGGTGCGCACAGTGACGTCGAAACGGTTTATCATCATCCGTTAGGTGGTGTGCTTTGCCGTGTCAGGCGCTCAGTCGGCTTTGGGGTTATTCCGAAAATGGCGCGGGTGAAATGATTGTGATGATGGCGAACAATTGAGGAGAAAGAGGTGGAAACAGGCAATGAGCTTGAAGCGATCTCCCGCTATTTGAAAAAATTGCACGTGCTGACATTATGCGTGGGGGGAAATTCGGAATTATGGTGTGCGAGTTGCTTCTATACTTATGACGATCGGCGGGTCGCCTTTTATCTGATGACGGAATTGCAGACGCGGCACGGCGAAATTATGGCAAGGTTGCCGCAGGTCGCCGGTACGGTCAGCGGCCAACCGAAGAGCGTGATGCTGATTAAAGGCATACAGTTCCGGGCGCAGGCAGTGTGTCTGGAGGGTGAGGAAGCGGAGCTGGCCAGAGCACAATACCACGCGCGTTTTCCCATTGCGCGGGCATCGCAGGCGCCGATTTGGCGGCTCGATCTGACAGAGATAAAAATGACGGACAACACGTTGGGGTTCGGCAAAAAACGCCACTGGCGGCGCGATGAACAGGTGTGCCAGCGATAACAACAGAAACGTATAAGACGGGATTGTAAAGACGCAGAACAAGGGGGGAATGTATGAGTCGGGTGCTGTTATTGGGGGCGACGGGGTTAGTAGGGCATGAGCTGTTGCAATTGCTGAAAACCAATAATCGGGTTGAGACGATCTATGCACCGACTCGTAAGCCGCTGACGCCTTCAGATAAGGTGGTTAACCCGCACAATCCCGATTTATCCGCGGCGCTGGCGCAACTGACCGATCCTGTTGATGTTGCATTCTGCTGTCTGGGGTCGACGCTAAAGCGGGCGGGCAGTAAACAGGCTTTTCGCTACGTGGACTATACGCTCGTGGTGGAAGGGGCAAAAGTCGCGCTGGCACTGGGGGCAACACATCTTTTGGCCGTCAGCTCTCTGAGCGCTAACGCGGCTTCGCCTTTTTTCTACTCGCGAGTGAAAGGGGAGACGGAAAAATCTCTCCGACAGCAGGGCTGGCAACATTTGACGCTGGCGCAGCCATCAATGCTGTTGGGGGAAAGGGAAGACAGCCGTCCGCTGGAAACGCTGACGGCGCCGCTGTTCCGACTATTCCCGGCAAAGTGGCGGGCAATCGAGGGGCGAACGGTAGCGCAGGCGCTGCTGAATCAGGCATTTTCGCCCGAACCCAAAGCGCGAGTCACGGTGCTGGAATCCGATCAGTTGCGTTCGCTGGGTAAACAGCCGTCGCTTCAGTAATCCGGCAGATCAACGCAGGCGATGGATAACCTGATTGCTGCTGCCGCGCCAGATTAGCGCCGGATCTTTTAGATCTTGCACGAATTTCCCGTCGACCAGCACGTTGATGAGATCGACCACCTGTTGCTGTTCCGGGGTGATGTCGGCCAGCACGTAACCTGTCCAGACCCAGATATCCTTGTCAGGGCACTCCGCCCGTATCCGTTTCACCAGCCGCAGAATGTCTGGCACATTTTGTGGGTGAAGCGGGTCGCCGCCAGACAGTGAGATTCCCTGCCGGGGGATTAGCGTATCCTGAAGGTCGGCGATGATCTGCGCTTCCAGCGCCTGCGTAAACGGCTGACCGGAATTCAGCCGCCAGGTGCTTTTGTTGTAACACCCGGCGCACTCATGCACGCAGCCCGCGACAAAGAGCGTGCAGCGGGTGCCGGGGCCGTTGACGACGTCAACAGGGTAATACTGGTGGTAATTCATACGTGTAGAGCCATGTCGTGGAGATGGGGGATGACAGTGCCGTGCGCTCCGGGCCGCCTGGCGGTGGCCCGACGGCGATCACCCCAACTGACCGTTGCCTAAGTGTTTGACCCGGCGTTTGACCTCTTCCTGCTTACCGGCGTTGAACGGGCGTGCATCCGGGCTGCCGAGGTAACCACAGACGCGGCGCGTGACGGAAACGCGGGCTGAATCGTGGTTGCCGCACTTCGGACAGGTAAAGCCTTTGCTGGTGCACTCAAATTCACCGGTGAAGCCGCACTCATAGCATTCATCAATCGGCGTGTTGGTGCCGTAGTAAGGCACGCGGCTGTAGCTGTAGTCCCACACGTCTTCCAGCGCTTTAATGTTGTGTTGCAGGTTCGGGTATTCGCCATAACAAATGAACCCGCCGTTAGCCAGCGGCGGATAGGGGAGTTCGAAATCGATTTTTTGGTACGGGTTGACCTTTTTCTCCACGTCGAGGTGGAAACTGTTGGTGTAATAGCCTTTGTCCGTGACGCCCGGCACGACGCCAAATTCGGCGGTATCAAGCCGGCAGAAGCGGTCACACAGGTTCTCACTCGGCGTGCTGTAAAGGCTGAAGCCGTAGCCCGTTTCTTCTTTCCATTGTTCGGTCGCGGCTTTGAGGCGAGCGACGATCGCCACGGCTTTGGCGCGCAGCGTATCGTCATCAAACACGTGCGTTTGACGGCCAAAGAGCGCATTAATGGTTTCATGTACGCCGATATAGCCGAGTGAAATGGAGGCGCGTCCGTTCTTGAAGATGTCGGCAATGCTGTCGTCGGCTTTTAAGCGAACCCCACAGGCGCCTTCCATATACAGGATAGGCGCAACGCGCGCCTTCACATTTTCCAGCCGGGCAATACGCGTCATCAGCGCTTTCTTCGCCAGTACGAGACGCTGATCGAGCAGCGTCCAGAAGCGCGTTTCATCGCCTTCGGCCTCAAGCGCGATGCGCGGCAGGTTCAGGCTGATCACGCCCAGATTATTCCGTCCGTCGTGGATCTGTCGGCCCTCTTCTTCATAGATGCCAAGGAAGCTGCGGCAGCCCATGGGCGTTTTGAACGAGCCGGTAACCTTCACGACCTGATCGTAGTTCAGAATATCGGGATACATGCGTTTGCTGGCACACTCCAGCGCGAGCTGCTTGATATCGTAGTTGGGATCGCCCGCTTTGTGGTTCAGGCCGTCGCGGATCGCGAAGACCAGTTTGGGGAACACGGCCGTTTTGTGGTTTTTTCCCAGCCCGGCAATGCGGTTACGCAGAATCGATTCCTGAATCAGACGCGACTCCCAGGATGTACCCAGCCCAAAGCCAAAGGTGACGAACGGTGTCTGACCGTTGGCCGTATGCAGCGTATTGACTTCGTATTCCAGCGACTGAAAGGCGTCGTAGCACTCTTTTTCCGTGCGGGTGAGGGCATAGCTTTCCGCATTTGGAATGTGCCACTCCGCTGCAATGGCTTTGTGTTTGGCATGGCTGGCGGCGACAAACGGCGCCAGCACTTCATCAATGCGGTTGATCGTGGTGCCGCCGTAAATGTGACTGGCGACCTGCGCGATAATCTGCGCGGTGACGGCGGTGGCGGTTGAGATAGACTTCGGCGGCTCGATCTCCGCATTGCCCATTTTGAAGCCGTTGGTCAGCATGCCGTTCAGATCGATGAGCATGCAGTTGAACATCGGGAAAAAGGGCGAGTAGTCGAGGTCGTGATAGTGAATTTCACCGCGCTCGTGCGCCAGCACCACATCGCGCGGCAGGATGTACTGTTTGGCATAGTGTTTGGCGACGATGCCAGCCAGCAGATCGCGCTGGGTTGGGATCACTTTACTGTCTTTGTTGGCGTTTTCATTGAGCAACGCCATGTTGCTTTGTTCAACCAGGCCACGAATTTCCTGATTCAGACGACCATGACGCTCCCGCGCGATGTCTCTGTCATGACGATATTCGATGTAGGTCCGTGCCAGCTGTTTGTAATTGCCGGACATCAGCAGGTTTTCCACGGCGTCCTGAATATCACGGATATCCACGCGCGCTTTCCCCTGCATTTGTTGAGCGACCGCACAGGCCACAGTTGCACAGTAGTCTGCATCATTGACGTCGGCCGCATGCGCCGCACGTTCGACCGCCTCTTTGATTCGCACTTCGTCAAAAGGCACCTGGCAACCGTCCCGTTTAATCACTACTGGTTTCACGTTTTCTTCCTCTCGAAAGGTTATCCACAGGTGAAAACCATAGCGGGCAAGGGCTACAGAGGGCTGTGGATGATATTGTGGATAAACGCTATATATAGACTGTGTTTATAGAATAGACACTATATATTGAATTTGGCCAGGAGTGTTTGCGCTTTTATCGCTGCAAAATTGATATAGAACAATGAAATTTTACTGTCGTAGGGATTTTAACCTTGATGAAAAAAGCATCAGAAAAACAGGCTGACGTGGGAGGGCTTGTGAGACGCGGGATTGAGGGTTCCGGTAAGCGCTTTGGATAGCAAAAGAGGTCGATCGTATTGCGATGGATAAAGCGTCAGAGGGTAATAACCTCGTTTCGGGTGCTCGAAACATAGCAAAAGCGCACCTGTCGCCGTGCGCTTTGACGATGCCTCAGCCGCTTTTAGCGACGGACGGCGATAGCTTCGATTTCGATTTTAACGTCTTTCGGCAGACGGGCGACTTCAACGCAGGAGCGGGCCGGGAAGGAGGCTTCATGTTCGGCGAAGAACGCTTCATACGTGCTGTTCACGAGGTTGAAGTCATTCAGATCTTTCACAAATACGGTCGTTTTTACGATATCGGAAACCTTCAAGCCCGCGGCTTCCACAATCGCCTTAACGTTTTCCAATGACTGACGCGTCTGGGCGGTGATGTCGTCCGCGACCAGACCGCTTTGCGGGTTGACCGGAATCTGGCCGGAAGTCATGATCATACTGCCGAGGTCGACGCCCTGGACATAAGGGCCGATGGCGGCAGGGGCGTGCTCAGTACTGATAGTGCGTGACATGGTATCTCCTTGATGGGGGCTTAAAAGAACGCGAACGCTGCCATTATTCAAAAAAGCCCCGCGACAGGCAATGTTCATGTCGGGAAGACGCGAAAATTAACGATCTTGCAGCACCGCCTGACGTTCAAACTCTTTTTCGCAATATTTACACTTCAGGTGAACGTCGCCGTCGCGCTGCTTAACGCCGAATGACGATGAAACGGGCTCGCTGCGGCTGATGCAGTTGCTGTTTGGGCAGGTAAGCACGCCAGTAATGTTGTCCGGCAGCGTCGGCACCAGTTTGCGTACCACGTCGTAGTCATCAATTTGATTGACGGTCGCCTGCGGCGCGTAGATCGCGAGCTGGTTCGCCTGTTGTTCGGTCAGGAACACGTTTTCAATCTTGATCAGGTCTTTGCGTCCGAGCTGGTTGGACGGCAAATTCAGGCCGATGGTAATGCGCTGGTCTGTCGCGGTCAGTTTAAACAGCGTCAGCAGTTTAAACCCCACCTGCGCAGGGATGTGGTCGATCACCGTGCCGCGTTTGATTGCTTCAACCTGTAATTTATTATCGTGTGTCATGATGGTTTCTTCCTCTTACAGAACCAGTTCGCGATTCAGGACCAGCGCCAGCAGCGCCTGACGGGCGTATATGCCGTTGCCGGCCTGCTGGAAATAGTAGGCGTAGGGGGTGGCATCCACATCCGTGGTGATCTCATCCACGCGCGGCAGCGGGTGCAGCACTTTTAAATTCGCACGGGCGCTATGCAGGTCGGCGGCGCGCAGCACAAACTGAGATTTGATGTTGATGTATTCAGACGGATCAAGGCGTTCTTTCTGGACGCGCGTCATGTACAGGATATCCAGCTCACTCGCCACGTCTTCAATGCTGGTATGCAGGCTGTATGTAATGTTTTTCTCTTTCAACATGCTCAGAATGTAGTCCGGCATCGCCAGCGCGTCCGGGGCGATGAAATAGAAGCGGTTGCCTTCGAATTTCGCCAGCGCCTGCGTGAGCGAATGCACGGTGCGGCCATATTTCAAATCGCCGACCATCGCAATATTGATGTTGTTCAGTCTGCCCTGCGTTTCCTGAATGGTGAACAGATCGAGTAGCGTCTGCGTCGGGTGCTGGTTCGCGCCGTCGCCCGCGTTCAGCACGGGAATGCCGCCAGAGAATTCGGTCGCAAGGCGGGACGCGCCTTCCTGCGGGTGACGCATCACGATGGCATCAACGTATTGGCTGATGACGGAGATCGTATCGGCCAGCGTTTCGCCCTTTTTCCCCAGCGACGTGTTATTGCTGTCGGCGAACCCCACGACGGATGCGCCGAGACGATGCATCGCGGTTTCAAAGGATAAACGCGTGCGGGTGGAAGCCTCGAAGAAGCAACTGGCAATCACTTTATGTTTTAACAACTCAGGCTGGGGGCTGGCTTTCAGGCTGGCGGCGACGCGCAGCGCCAGTTCCAAATCTTCCCGACTGAGATCGTTAATCGAAATAATATGTTTTTGATAGAGCGGATTGACCATGTTGTCTTTCTCCTAACGCGTAAACAGGAAATGTCGTGTCTGGCTGCCCGGGCTGTCGTGGACGATAGGGCACAAAAAAAAGCCCCTCATTGAGGGGCTTTCTTAATGAAATGGTTGAGCAACGGAAAGGAAAACGCTGGCTGGCTGCCGGATGGCAGTTGTGGTTGAGAACCAACATCAGCAGCGGATTTTCTGGCGTAACAGTGCATGACCCCTCCCGGCAAACTGTCGGGAATTATACGCGCCGATTAGGCTATTTCAAGCAGAAAACGTGGTTTTTTACGCATCGCAATCGGTTGCGGATGACTCGCGGCGGGGATGATGTTCGTGAGTATGAAAGGACGGATTGAGAAGCGTGACGGGCCGTTCACTTTTTCGTATTAACCTGCTGGCAGGCGTGACATTTGGCGTGTATAAGGATTATAAAACACAGTTTCATTTTTATATTGACGAGGTTCTTATGATTACTGGCAATGTCCACCACCTTGAACTGGTTCCTTATCTGCCTGCCAAGCTGCGTGAAGCGATTGAATACGTGAAGCAAAACATCACGGCGGATACGCCGTTGGGCAAACATGATATTGAGGGTAACCGCGTGTTTGTGTTGATTTCCAATGACAGCACTGACCAGTTGGAAAAGCGCCGCGCCGAGTATCACGCCAAATATCTCGACATTCAGATTGTGCTGTCCGGCGTGGAGGGAATGACGTTCAGCAACCTGCCTGCGGGCAAGCCGGATACCGACTGGCTGGCGGATAAAGACATTGCCTTTCTGCCTGCGGGCGAGCAGGAAAAACAGTTTGTGATGCAGGAGGGGGATTTTATCGTCTTCTTCCCCGGGGAAGTGCACAAACCTCTGTGCGCGGTTGGCGCACCTGCCCACGTGCGTAAGGCCGTGGTAAAAATCGACGCCTCGCTGGTGGTCTAAACCACCGGGAAGTCTGGCCCTCCCCGCGCCGGGGAGGGACGCAAACCTTAATCCTGCGCCAGCGTGGCGACCATCACGGCCTTGATGGTGTGCATACGGTTTTCCGCCTGATCGAACACGATGCTGTGCGCGGATTCAAAGACTTCATCCGTGACTTCCATTCCGCCGTGCAGACCATACTGTTCCGCCATTTGCTGGCCCATCGTCGTCTGATCGTCGTGGAAGGCGGGCAGACAGTGCAGGAACTTCACCTGTGGATTCCCCGTCGCGGCGATCATCGCCATGTTCACCTGATACGGTTTCAGCAGCGCGATACGCTCTTTCCAGGTTTCTTTCGCTTCCCCCATGGAAACCCAAACGTCGGTATAAATAAAATCGGCGCCCGCGACGCCGGCGGCGATATCTTCCGTCAGCGTGATGCTGCCGCCGGTTTGTTGGGCCGCCGCCTGACACTCCGCCACCAGACCGGCATCCGGCCAGCAGGCTTTTGGCGCAACGAGGCGTAAATCCAGCCCGGTCAGCGCCGCCGCTTCCAGCATGGTGTTGCCCATGTTGTTGCGTGCATCGCCGACGTAGACGAGCGTCATCTCAGTGAAGGCTTTGCCCGGCAGGTGCTCCTGCATCGTCAACAGATCCGCCAATAGCTGCGTGGGGTGGAATTCGTTCGTCAGCCCGTTCCACACGGGAACGCCTGCGTATTGCGCCAGCGTTTCGACAATCTGCTGGCCGTAGCCGCGATACTGAATGCCGTCGTACATTCTTCCCAGTACGCGGGCCGTATCCTTGATGGATTCTTTATGCCCGATTTGGCTCCCGCTGGGACCGAGATAGGTCACTCGCGCGCCCTGATCGTATGCAGCAACTTCGAAAGAGCAGCGAGTACGTGTCGAATCTTTTTCGAAGATGAGTGCGATATTTTTACCCTGTAGGTGGCGGTCTTCCGTCCCGTTTTTTTTATCGGCTTTCAGTTTCGTTGACAGGGTTAAAAGATGGGTTAATTCAGCGGGTGTAAAATCCATTAACCTTAAAAAATGGCGTTGATAGAACGGTTGCATGATGTACTTCTCCATGTGGTTCAACATGATACCCGTCATCCTTCAAGCTGCCGGCGCGTTGGTGACGCTGACCTGTCTGAGCCGAGCTGCCCGATTGTTGCTTTGACGTCACTCGAATGATTAGGGGGATATCGATTGAATTAAAAAACATTGCCTGAATTAAAATTCACTTTATATGTGTAATTATTCAAATTCAAGTGGTGGTGTCAAACTTTGTGGTGGAGCAAGCCACAGGGCTGTGGGACAATAACGCAATATAATGTCGATGAATGAGGACTGAGGCATGGCAAACCGCGAACTACTGGAAGAACAACGGGAAGAGACGCGCCAGATCATTGAAGAATTGCTGGAAGATGGCAGCGATCCTGACGCGCTCTATACCATCGAGCACCATTTTTCTGCTGAGAAATTTGACGTGTTGGAAAACGTTGCCGTGGAAGCCTTCAAGCTGGGTTATGAAGTGACGGACGCGGAAGAGCTGGAAGTGGAAAACGGCGTGTTGCTGATGTGCTGCGATGCCATCAGCGAAGTGGCGCTGAATGCGGAGCTCATCGACGCGCAGGTAGAACAACTACTGGCGTTGGCCGAGCGTTACGGCGTAAATTACGACGGTTGGGGAACCTACTTTGAAGACCCGGATGGCGAAGGGGATGAAGACGGGGACGACGAAGATTTTTACGACGAAGATGATGACGGCAAACGCCATTGATCATTGAGCTTGAACCCAGCCTCACTGAATGCCGCAGGAATATCCAGCGGCGTCTTTTTGGTTTTTTACTTGATTGTCATGCCGATAGCTTAAGCGTGGGTTTAGGGGAAACACGGTGATGAGGTTCCCGTAGGGACACCTCGCACCGTGGTCGCCCCGGTATCTCGAGCCTGAAACAATCGATACGACTTTTACAGCATTTTCAGCATGGTGACTTCGCAGTCGGTATGGCCCGTGTTGCCCATGGCGTAGGGAATCGGCTCAAAGCCCAGCGACTGATACAGCCGAATCGCGCTGGTCAGGTGGCCGGTCGTTTCCAGATAGCAGCGGCGAAAGCCGTTCTGACGGGCGAAATTGAGCGCCTGTATCGCTAATTGACGCGCCAGCCCTTTGCCGCGGACGGCCGGTAAGAAATACATCTTCTGCAATTCACACACGTCTTCTTCGCCGGCGACCAGCGGTGCAATGCCGCCCCCGCCGGCGACGCGACCGTTATATTCTACGATCCAATAGGCGCTTTTCGGCTGGCTGTACAGCGCAAACAGCGCGTCCAGATTGGGATCGGAGACGGTATAGCCTTTGTCGGCCGTCAGGCCAAACTCGGCAGAAACCTGGCGGATCACCTGTGCGATCGCCGCATCGTCCTGCGCCGTGAGGGGGCGAATCTGAAGATTGACGGAGGTAGCGGTTGTCATCATACGTACTCTTGTTCTTGCGGTTTGCGATATATCGCCATTTTTGTCGATTGTAATACCATTTCAGCCCATGTGGATGCAACGCCTATGCTCACAGCGGCGCTGTGTGGCAAACGCATTCGTCAGTTTGTTCTTTTGGCTGTCTTTACGCGCCGTTATTGACAGCAATGCGTGGGATGAAGTCTTGGAGAATGGCGCAGGATGCGTTAAATCTTTTCTTATTGAAAACCGAATTCATAATATCCCGCTATAAATAAAAAAATCAGTTAATAATATCTTTTTATTATTGGCCTGATGATGTTTATTGGGATTTTTCCTAATAAACATTAAAATCGCATCTTCACAATTTTATGATCACCGAAGAGCTGTCAATGGTTAATCGAATACTCTCAGGGATGGTGGGCACATTTCTGTTAATGCTGTCATCATTAACGTATGCACAGGCCAATTTCCCCGTGCCAAAAGAAGGTGATTGGATTGCGTCCGAATTTACTTTTAACAGCGGCGAAAAATTAAAAGACTTACGTATTCATTATTACACGTTAGGTGAACCGGAAAACCCTGCCGTATTATTATTGCATGGCACAAACCAGCCGATTAAAGCGCTATTAGCCAACGGATTTGGCGGAGAGCTGTTCGGGCCGGGTCAGGCATTGGATAGCAGTAAATATTTTATTATTATGCCGGAAAGCATCGGGTCTGGAAAATCGTCCAAGCCTTCCGACGGTTTACGCATGAAATTCCCACAGTACGATTATAACGATATGGTGCGGGCGCAATATCGTTTAATCAAAGAAGGGCTGGGTATCCACCATTTACGTCTGGTGATGGGATATTCGATGGGCGGCATGCAAACCTGGCTCTGGGGCGAAAAATACCCGGATATGATGGATGCGCTGGTGCCGATGGCATCGCTACCCAATGAGCTGTCTGGCCGTAACTGGATGATGCGCCGTATATTGATCGAATCCATTAAAAACGATCCGGCCTGGAACCAGGGTAACTACACCCAACAACCGCCGACGCTGAAAACGGCCAGCATCATGTTCAGTATCGCTACCACGGGCGGCACGTTGGCCTACCAGAACAAGGCGCCGACGCGTGCGCAGGCGGACAAACTGGTGGACGCGCGTCTTGCCTCTCCTTCGACCAGCGATGCCAATGATTTTATTTATCTCTGGGGATCGTCGGCGAACTATAACGCCGCACCGGAATTGAATAAAATTAAGGCGCCGGTTCTGGTGATTAACTCGGCGGATGATGAGCGTAATCCTGTAGAAACCGGTATTCTGGACAATGAACTCAAAAAGGTTAAGCAGGCTACGTTGCACCTTATTCCTGCCAGTCAGGAAACCAGCGGGCACGGCACGACAATGTCGGCGAAATTTTATAGTGAAGCGCTGAAACGCTTTTTAGCCGGTGTTCATTCCGATAGCGAAAATAAAAAATAAGTTTTAATGGCTGGCGTAAATGTTTATGCCGGCCATGATGATTTTATTATTTGTCTTTATTTTATTACGGTCTGATAACAGATTTATTTCAGAGCATCGCAATTTAATCTGCCTGAAAATGGCAGGATAACGATTATTACGTAAATAACTTAACGGTTCCGCGTTGGCGTGGAGCTTATTCTTTCTTATTTCTCAGGCGACAGGGATAATTTATGTTTCGTCAGATAAAGATCCGTACCGCGCTTAGCATGATGGTATTTTCGCTCGCGGCGTTATTACTTTTGGTCGGTGTTTTAGGGCTGGTTGCGTTGCAGTCAGGGAACAAGTCCTTTGCCCGTGTCGATATGGAAGTCCTGCCAGGGCTGGTCGCATTGAATGACAGTTCCGAACTGCTGTTGCGCGGTCGGTTGGATTTGCGTCTGTACGAGTCATTAATGGGCAAAGGGGATGTCGAGGCGGCGAAAGTCGCACTGGGGCGCGCCAGAAGCAAGGTCGACGGCGCCAGCGCGAAATGGCAGGAATACCTGAAATACCCACAGTCCGAAGAGGAAAAAGTCATTTCTGCGGACATGGCCGAGAAGCGCAATACGCTGATGCAAGCGTTTATCGATCCGGCATTTGCGGCGCTTAACGCCGGGAATCTGGATGAATATCGCCAGCGTGCCGGGAAATCCACCGTGCTGTATGCCGCGTTCGATAAAGCGTCTAAAGCACTGGTCGCCTTCAAGCTGAAGAGTATTGATGAAGCCTATGCCGATTCAAATGGTCGCGTGGAGTTCATGGAAATCATCTTGTACTGTGCGATTGCCTGCGCGTTGCTGTTGGCGGCGCTGGCCTGGTCGGTAATGACGAATCTGGTCGTGAAACCCCTGAATCAGGCGATTTGCGTTTTTGACCGGATTGCCGAAGGCGACCTGCGGGCACAGATTGATAGCAGCGGAAAAAATGAAATCGCTCAGCTGTTTGCCGCGGTGCAGCGTATGCGCGACGGGCTGGAAAATATGGTGTACGTTGTGCGCAAAGGAACGGATGCCATTAGCGTCGGGGTGGAAGAGATTGCCTCTGGCAATATCGATCTCTCCAGCCGCACCGAGCAGCAGGCGGCTTCGCTGGATGAAACCGCGTCAAGCATGGAACAGATTATGTCGACGGTGCAAAACAACGAAGACAACACGCGCAAAGCCAACGATCTCGCTCAGCAAGCTTCCAGTTCAGCGTCTCGCGGTGGGAATATCGTCTCCGAAGTGGTGGAAACCATGCGCTCGATTAAGCAGAGCTCCGCGAGGATTTCCGACATTGTGGGCGTGATCGACGGCATCGCTTTCCAGACCAACCTGCTGGCGCTAAACGCCGCGGTGGAATCTGCGCGTGCTGGTCAATACGGTAAAGGTTTTGCCGTGGTGGCGTCAGAAGTAAGAACGCTGGCGCAGCGTAGCGCGACGGCAGCGAAAGAGATCGGCACCATGATCGATGATTCCCTCAGCCGCATTGAAAAAGGCGCGGGGCTGGTTGAGGTGGCTGGCAACACCATGGAAGAAGTGTTGATGGATGTGAAAAAAGTGGTCGACATCATGGATGAGATCACGCTGGCTTCCAGTGAGCAGAGCCGCGGCATTTCGCAGATCAATATCGCCATTAATCAAATGGATGGCGTGACTCAGCAAAACGCCTCGCTGGTATCGGAAGTGGCGACGTCGGCGAATGCGCTTCAGGAGCAGGTTATCAATCTTCAGCAGTCCGTTTCGCGTTTCCAGATCGGAAAAGACAACGCGGCAATAGAGAACATATTGCCCGCTGCACATCAGAATATTGCGCTGGTTGACGCCCGCTAGTGCTTAAATGATTGGGCCATCTGTTTTCACGAGTCTGCTTCGGGCAGGAAAACAGATGGTTATCCCGTCAAACCCCGCAAGCTCACACATTGTTTCTGCTGCCCAGGCCTTTTGGAGGCTTCCCCATCTCTGCCGGTTTTCCGCGTCGTCCCGTCTTGTCAGGCAAGGATTATATCGAATGAGATATTTCTCATTCATAATGATTTTTACTGATATGAGAATGTAACTAATTATTTGCATAATTAGGTTTGTTGTCATGGCAGGGATAGCGTTATCTGTTTGTTCTTCATTGAAAATGAAGAGTTTATCCTCATGTTTCACCCCGTTATTTCGTCCTCTATTCTTCACGCTGCCTTTACCTTTCATTACCGTGATGGCTCATGCCGCGACGCCCGCGGAGCTGCAACAGCTCGATCAACGTCAGATTAACCAGCAGCAAATTAACCAGCAGGAACGGCAACGGGCGCAAGCGCGTCAGCTTGCCCCGCATACGCCGGATGTTCGCCTGCAAGAGCCCGGCGCGTTTCTGACGCGGTTGCATTTTCCCGTCGAGATGACGCCCTGTTTTCCCATCCAAAAGGTGGAATTGCAGGGAACGGACGATTTCCCCGGATGGCTACCGTTGCAGCGGCTGGCCGATCAGGCGGTCAATCAATGTCTGGGCGGGAAGGGCATTAACCTATTGATGAGTGCGCTGCAAAACCGTCTGGTGAATCATGGCTATGTGACTGCCCGCGTGCTGGCGCCCGCTCAGGATCTGAAAAGCGGTACGCTGAAACTGGTGGTGATGGCAGGCAAGGTCGGCAAGATAACGTTGTCGCCTGACAGTGACCGTTATGTCCAGCTTTACAGCGCTATGCCTGCCCGTGAAGGTGAACTGCTGGATTTGCGCGATATTGAGCAAGGGCTGGAGAATTTGCAGCGCGTGCCGACGGCGCAGGCCGAGATGCAACTGGTACCGGGAGAAAAGCCGGGGGAAAGCGATATCGTCGTTGGCTATAAACAAGCCAAGCACTGGCGACTCGGTGCGACGCTGGACGATTCCGGTACCAAAAGTACAGGACGCTATCAGGGCGGCCTGACGCTGTTCCTCGATAATCCGCTCTCGCTCAGTGATACCTTCTACCTCTACGGCGGCCACGATTTACAAGGGCGCGGGAGCAAAGGCAGTAAGAGCTACGTCGCACATTACTCTGTGCCGTTTGGCTACTGGCAGGCCGGTGTGACGGCCAGCGGCTATGACTACCACCAGACGATAGCCGGATTAAATGAAAATTATACCTACCGGGGTGAAAGCGAGAGCCTCAATGTCCAGCTAAGCCGGGTATTGCACCGCAGCGGCAGTCAGAAAACCTCTGTGAGCTATGAGGTCATGACGCGCGAATCACGTAACTTCATTAATGATACCGAAATTGAGGTGCAACGCCGCAAAACGGCAGGATGGCGTCTGGGCTTACAGCATCGTCACTATATTTCTCAGGCGACGCTGGATGCCGCCGTCAGCTATCAGCGTGGTACGCGCTGGTTTGGCGCGCAACCGATCCCGGAAGAAGCCAACGATGAAGGAACCGGACTGTCAAAAATCATTCAGTTCTCCTCCGAGTTGGATGTTCCTTTCTCCGCGTTCAATGAAACCTTCCGCTACAACGTGCAATACCGTCGCCAGCTCGCGAAAACTCGCCTGACGGCACAGGATCAGTTCTCCATCGGTAACCGCTGGACGGTACGCGGTTTTGACGGCGAGCTCACGCTCAATGCCGGTGACGGCTGGCTGATGCGCAACGAGCTGGCCTGGCGCACGCCGCTTCAGAATCAGGAGCTGTATCTGGGCGTGGATTACGGCGAGGTCAGCAACGACAGCAAAGAGCGGCTGATTGGGAACCATCTGGCTGGCGGTGTCATCGGGGTACGCGGCAATGTCTTTAACACGGGCTATGACCTGTTTGCCGGCATTCCGCTTTCTAAGCCGGATGGTTTTGACACCAGCCCGGCGGTATTCGGTTTCAGCCTGAACTGGCAGTACTAAGGCATCCGTTGGTATGTGGCCGTCGTAAACCTGTTTGTTGAAAAAACTTTCTGTGAATGGATAACAAGAATGAATAAGCACCTGTATCGCATCGTCTTTAATCGCGCTCGCGGCGTATTGATGGTGGTTTCTGAGCTATGTCGCGGCTGTGTTAAAGGTTCGGCCTCGTCCGGCCCTGGGCCGACGCTGAGTCAGATCACAGGGCGACTCTCCCCGCTGACGTTTCTGCTGTTGAGCGCCATGGGGTTCGTCACGCTCGTACCGGCGGTGCAGGCAAACATTGTGGCGGATCGCAACGCGCCCGGTAATCAGAAACCTACCGTCCTACAAACCGCCAACGGAACGCCGCAGGTCAATATTCAAACGCCAAGCGCAGGCGGCGTATCGCGTAACGTTTACAGCCAGTTCGATGTGAACCAGAAAGGCGCCATTCTCAATAATTCTCGCGATCAGGTGCAAACACAGCAAGGCGGCTGGGTGGCTGGCAACCCGTGGCTGGCGAAAGGCGAAGCGAAGATCATCCTGAATGAAGTGAATTCTCGCGATCCCAGCAAATTGAACGGCTATGTCGAGGTCGCGGGGAAAAAAGCGCAGGTGGTGATTGCCAACCCGTCGGGTATCACCTGTGACGGCTGTGGTTTCATCAATGCTAACCGCGCGACGCTGACGACCGGCAAGGCGATGATGGAAAACGGCCAGCTTAAGGGCTATCAGGTTGAGAAAGGTCATATTCGCGTTCAGGGGGCGGGGATGGACTCCAGCCGTCAGGATTATACCGACCTGATTGCACAGACTGTAGAGATTAACGCCGGGCTGTGGGCGAATGACCTGAAAGTGACAACCGGACGTAACAAGGTTGACGCCGAACAGCAAGAAATTGAGAAAGCCACCACGGCTTCAACGTCAACGGAACGCACAGAGCCGAAGCTGGCGGTAGACGTGGCGCAACTTGGCGGTATGTACGCAGGCAAGATCCAGCTCATTGGTACGGAGCAAGGCGTTGGAGTACGTAACGCAGGTGCGATTGGCGCACAGGCAGGAAGCGTGACAATCTCTGCCGACGGTCGCATTGAGAACAGCGGCAGCATTAATGCCTTACAGGATGTACAACTAGCGGGGCGTGGGCTGGATAATCGCGGCAAGGTTTACGCCCAGCGAGATGTAGGCGTTAGCACACAGCAACAGACCGCTAACCGTGGCGTGCTGGCCGCGCAACGCAATGCGACAATACAGGCCGCAAACATTAGCAACCAGAAAGGCGCGGTGCTGGGGGCTGGGATCAACAGCGACGGCTCGGTGGCGCAAACGGGCAATTTATCTCTGACGGCCAGCCAGCGTGCCGATGCCAACGGTCAGCAACTCGCGGGCGGGGCTCTGACGATGGCGGCAGCAGAGGTCAATACCGACGGCGGTCAGACGCAGGCGACCGCTGTGACGCTCAACGCGAGCAGCGGATCGGTTTCCAGCCGTAACGCGACCGTTAGCGCGGATAACACCCTCAAGGTAACAGCGGCGAAAGCCGTCAATAACACCGAAGGCACGCTTATCGCCGGGAAGAAACTGGATGTACAGGCTGATAGCCTGAGCGGCGACGGTCAACTGTTGTCACTGGGTGACATGTCGCTCACTGCCGCACAGGGCTTCGACAACCAGCGCGAGGTGATGGCAAACGGTAAGCTCGACCTCACGGTGGCCGGCGATGTCACCAACCGTCAGAAAATCCAGTCTGGCGGCGAGCTGACGCTGACGGCGGCGCGTCTCGATAATCAGGCCAGCGGTGAAATCAGCAGCTACAAGACGCAGTTGACGTTGTCGGATTCGTTAACCAATCGCGGCCTGATCGATGGAGAGCTAACCCGAATTGATGCGGGCACGCTAAACAATATCGGCAGCGGTCGCGTGTACGGCGACGGGATCAGCCTGCAAGCACAGACGCTGAACAACCTTAATGAAGCCGGAACGGGAGCGACGATCGCCGCGCGCCGGCGTCTGGATCTTGGGGTCGGCACGCTCAATAACCACCAGCACGGCCTGATTTACAGCGATGGCGTGATGGCGTTGGGACGTCATCTGGATGCAGAAGGCATAGCGACAGGTCAGGCTGAGGCGATCAATAACCACGGCGCGACCATTGAGTCCATCGGCGATATGGCGCTCTCCGCCAACCAGATTCATAACGTTAACGATAATCTGGTGACGGAAATCGTTACCAGCACGGCTCACATCGATGAAGCCGTGCTGCGTGGACACACCACACGTTACAACTGGCGCGATATCTGGCTGACAGACAATAAATACGGCGTACACACCGCGCATATGCCGGATGGATACGCCGACGATAATTTCTATCGCTACACCTATACTCGCACGGTTAATGAAACGCACGTGAAAGAGAGCGATCCGGGGCAGATTCTGTCCGGCGGTAATTTGTATCTCACCGCGGCGCGCATGACCAACAACGACAGCCGGGTGATTGCGGCAGGCCTGTTGATTGACGGTGTGAAGGAACTGAGCAATCTGGCGACGCCGGGCGAACGTACCACCACCGATCGGGGACGTCAGGAACGCTGGTATGCCAAAAAGAAAAAGAACTGGCGCGGCGTAACAAAAACCTCACAGGGGATTGACGGCGATAACTATGCGCCTGCCGCTAAAGTCGAAACGATCGACCTGAACGTGCACGACTGGCGTGAGCAGGCCGCGTTCAATGGATCGGGCTATGCGGTGACGGCGCTGCGTGCCGCTCACGTCGGTCAGCATGTCGGCACGCCGACGGCGACGCTTCCAAGCAGTAGTTTGTTTACGCTGCAACCCGCCGCAGAAAGCCGCTATCTGGTGGAAACCGATGCGCGTTTCACCAACCAGAAACAGTGGCTTAGCTCGGATTATATGCTGCGCGCCTTCAGTACCGAAGGGCAGGAGAAGCGGTTGGGCGATGGCTTCTACGAACAGCGGGAAGTGCGCGAACAGATCACACAATTAACCGGCCAGCGCTATCTGGCGGGCTATAACAGCGATGAAGCCCAATACAAAGCGTTGATGGATGCGGGTATCGCATTTGGTCGCCAGTTTTCACTGACGCCGGGGGTGGCGCTGACGCAGGAGCAGATGGCGTTGCTCACCACTGACATGGTCTGGATGGTGAAAAAATCGGTGACCTTGCCGGATGGTTCCTCGCAGACGGTGCTCGTCCCGCAGGTTTACACCAAAGTGCGGTCGAATGAGCCAATCGGCGCGGGCAGCCTGCTGGCGGGGAATACGATCTCCGTCGGGATGGCGGGAGGCATGCTGAACAGCGGGCGCATCGCCGCGCGTGATACCCTGTTTATCTCGTCGGAGGCGTTGGATAATCAGGGCGGTTCACTGCTGGGTAAACAGGTACAGCTACAGGTTCGCAACGACCTGAATAATATCGGTGGCGTCATTCAGGCAGAAGACAAACTGACGGCACTGGCGGGCGGCAATATCAACAGCGCCAGCACGCTGAGCGGGGGTGAGGATAACCGTATTCTGGATCGCGTCGCGGGCATGTACGTCCAGAATGATCAGGGTGAACTGACGCTGGTGGCGGGCAAAGATATCAATCTGACCGGCAGTCAGGTGATTAACTCGGGCACGGACAGCGCCACGCTGATCGGCGCGGGGAATAACCTGAATCTGGCGACGCTGACGACCACGGAAACGCTGAATAGCGACTGGGACAGTAACAACTATCGCCATTATCAGGCCCGTGAAGACATCGGTAGCGAGATTGCCGCCAATGGACAGATCGCGTTGAGCGCAGGGCAAAACCTGAATGCGACGGCGGCGTCCGTCACCGCGCAGCAGGGGTTACAGGTTCAGGCAGGCAATGACATTACCCTGACCAGCGGCGAGTCATCCTACACGTTGACGGAACACAGCAAGCAAAGCAGCCGCGGCCTGCTTTCTGCGCAGTCCAGCGAACGCCATGACAGCATTCAGCATCAATCGGCGCTGGGCAGCTCGTTCAGCGGCGAGACGGTGGCGATTGGGGCGGGCAACCGTGTGGAGATTGCAGGGAGCTCAGTGGCAGGCACGCAGGATGTCGGTATTACCGCCGGGCGTGATATTACCGTGACTACGGCGCAGGAAAATCATCAGGAAACGCACCTGCGCGAAGAGAAGAAATCCGGTCTGATGGGCAGCGGCGGCATCGGGTTTAGCATTGGGCAGGCCAGCCAAAAGAGCACGACTGATGCCGATGGCAGGAGTGAGAAAGCCAGCATCATCGGCAGTGAAAAAGGCAACACCACGCTGCTGGCGGGTAATCAACTGACCGTGCAAGGCAGCGACGTCGTGGCCGGACAGGATTTGACGCTGCAAGGTAAGACGATAGACGTGTCGGCAGCGGAGAACAGTCAGACGCAGCGCCAGACCTATGAACAGAAGCAGAGTGGATTAACGCTGGCGCTGAGCGGCACGGTTGGCGGTATGGTGAATACGGCGGTGCAGACAGCGCAGACGGCGAAAGAGACGGAGGATAGCCGCCTTCAAGCCTTACAGGGCGTGAAAGCGACGCTGAGCGGCGTACAAGCAGGGCAGGCCGCGTATCTGGCAGCGTTGCAGGGTAAAGAGGATCCCACGAATAACAATGTTGTCGGCGTCAGCGTCTCGTTGGGAAGCCAGTCTTCGAAATCCGAGCAAACGGTGGAGCAGCGCACCGCGCAGGGTAGTAGCCTGAACGCGGGTAGGAACCTGTCTCTGACCGCAACAGGTGATGATATTCGGGTACAGGGAAGCGAACTGCGCGCCGGTCAGGATGTGGCGCTGGATGCCGCACGTGATATCCATCTGCTGTCTGCACAAAACAGTCAGCACACGCAAGGGAGCAACAAGAGCAAAGGCGGCAGCGTCGGCCTGAGCCTGGGTGCTGGCAGCGGCGGCTTCAGCCTGAGCGTGAACGCCAGCATGAATAAAGCGAAAGGCAGCGAGCTGGGCGAAGGGCTGAGTCACACTGAAACGCTGCTGGATGCGGGGCGTCAGGTGCGGCTAAACAGCGGCCGTGATACCACGTTGCAGGGGGCTCAGGTTAGCGGCCAGCAGATCACTGCACGCGTTGGGCGCGATCTGCTGTTGCGCAGTGAACAGGACAGTGACGTTTACGACAGCAAACAGCAGAGCATGAGTGCAGGCGTCAGTATTCCGATTTATGGTGCGGGAAGCGCGTCAGCCAGTTTCAACATGAGCAAAGACAAAATGTACAGCGACTATCGCAGTGTGCAGGAGCAGACCGGGCTGTTTGCCGGGCAGGGTGGCTACGATGTACAGGTGGGCAACCATACACAGCTTGATGGCGCGGTGATTGGCTCCACGGCAGAGGCCGCGAAAAACCGACTGGATACCGGGACGCTGGGCTTTAGCGACATCGAGAACCGGGCAGCGTTTGAGACCTCGCACAGCGGCGTCGGTATCAGCACCGGCGGGCCGGTTGGCATGCAGATGTTGAGCAACCTGGCGTCCAACTCGCTGATCAGCGGCAATAATGACGGTAATGCGGCGAGCACCACGCGAGCGGCGGTGAGCCATGGGCAATTGGTCATTCGTGATGAAGCCAACCAGCGTCAGGACGTCGCGCAGCTGAGTAACGATGTTGCACATGCCAACCAGACGCTGAGCCCGATTTTTGACAAAGAGAAAGAGCAGAAGCGTCTGCAACAAATGCAGGTGATTGCAGAAATCAGCAGTCAGGTGATCGATATTGCCGGTACGCAGGGGGCAATCATTGCGACGAAAGCCGCGAAAGCGGAGGCAGAAGCGAAAGCAGCAGATCTCTCTGCTACTGATAGACAGATAGCCAGAGACGCGCTTGCGACAGGGGATAAGCCAAACCTGAATCCGACAGAGGCCGAGCTTCAGCAATACATTTATCAGACGACGTATGACAAAGCCTATACTCAGGCATTAAACAGTTCTGGTTTTGGCACGGGTGGAGCGATACGTCAGGGTATTATGGCGGTTTCGGCGGCGGTGCAGGGGCTGGCCGGCGGTAACGTTGCGCAGGCGATAACGGGCGCGGCGGCACCGTATCTGGCAACAGAAATCAAGAAAGCGACGACGGATGCAAATAATAACGTCAATATAGCTGCCAATGCGGTCGCGCACGCGGTGCTGGGTGGAATTGTGGCGGAAGCGAGCGGCAACAGTGCGCTGGCGGGTGCCGCCGGTGCGGCGACGGGTGAGCTGGCAGCGCGAGTGATTGCCGACAGGTTGTATCCGGGTAAAGCCATCTCGGAGATGACGGAAAGCGAGAAACAGACGGTCACGACCCTTTCGCTTCTGGCAGGCGGTCTGGCGGCAGGCACGGTGGGCGACTCAACCAGCAACGCGGTAGCAGGTGCGCAGGCAGGTCAGAATGCGGTGGAGAATAACAACTTCAATCTGAGCGCGATTGCACCGAAGGGATTGCAGGATGTCGGGGCATCGATGACGTCACTTTACGCCAATACCAACATGGTGGATGAAAACGGGAATGTGCTGAACCCGATAACGGAAGAAGAACGGCAATACGCGATGCATAAACTGGTAACGGGAACGATGCCGGAAGGGCAGGATATCTCGAAAGCGATAGTGGACGGTTATACGAACGGGGTACTGATTGCCGGTGCCTGGTATCTGGGCCCGGCGGCGTCAATAGGTAAAGTAGCCGTTGGTTCGGCACTGAGTGGTGGTGCGAATGCGGCCTATCAATGGTATGACCTGAGCCAACCGGGTAATGAAAACAAAACCTATGATTACTGGAGTACCACGGCAGCCTTGGTTACGGGTGGACTGGCGCCGGGGCGTAATATCTTACCGAACGTCGGTATAGCAATGGGAAGCGCGGTATTTACGGACGGGCCGGATAAGGGAGCTATTATTGGTGCGGGCATGGGTGCATGGAGTGGCGGATTAGTGGGTAAATATGCTCCTGATTTACTTAGACCGGCATTAGGTTCCTCATCTGGTTTTTGGGCTGAGATCGGTAGCACGTTTACATCTGAAGTGGTGGGAGATGCTACTAAAGATGCAATTAGCCAGAAGGGAGATAAAAAATGAGAAAAAAAACAACTTTCATGCATCTTATCTTAAGCATTTTATATGGGACTATATGCTTTTTCTTCTTGGGAATAGTTTTGAGATTAGTCATTACTTATATGTATGCGGGTAATTTTCATATTGGTATGGACGCGATATTTAAGACTTTAATTATGAGTGGAATAGCAGGAGTCGCAGCTGGTAGTGGTTCATGGATCTTTGCAAAAATAGATGAACATAAAGCTCGTAAATCAAAGCATTCTGATCCATGAGCTCAAATTAATACATGAAACCCGGCCCCTCAAACAGGCCGGTTTTTGTCAGTCAGTCAGAACCGTAGTTTCGTCTCAATGACCTGTTTACCGCGCTCAATGGTCACGACCCTTTCGCCTCTGGCTGGCGGTCTGGCGGCCGGTACAGTGGATGACTCAACCACCAACGTGATCGCGGGTGCGCAGGCAGGTCAGAATGCGGTGGAGAATAACAACTTCAATCTGAGCGCGATTGCACCGAAGGGATTGCAGGATGTCGGGGCATCGATGACGTCACTTTACGCCAATACCAACATGGTGGATGAAAACGGGAATGTGCTGAACCCGATAACGGAAGAAGAACGGCAATACGCGATGCATAAACTGGTAACGGGAACGATGCCGGAAGGGCAGGATATCTCGAAAGCGATAGTGGACGGTTATACGAACGGGGTACTGATTGCCGATGCCTGGTATCTGGGCCCGGCAGCGTCAATAGGTAAAGTAGCCGTTGGTTCGGCACTGAGTGGTGGTGCGAATGCGGCCTATCAATGGTATGACCTGAGCCAACCGGGTAATGAAAACAAAACCTATGATTACTGGAGCACCACGGCGGCGTTAGTGACCGGTGGGCTGGCGCCGGGTCGTGGAATATGGGCTAACTTAGGAATCGCCGCAGGGGGAACCTTATTTACTGATGGGCCGGATAAAGGGGCTCTTACTGGCACAAGTGCTGGATGGGTGTTTGGTACAACAGTTGGTTTAATTGCACCACCTTTATTTGATCCTGTCTTAGGTTCTGGTTCAGCACCTGTTGGTGATATTATCGGTGCGATAGGCGGGGAATTTATAAGCAACACAGTCAAGGATGAAATTAATGAAAAAAACAAATAAGCCTACTGTAGGTTTGCTGTTTCTAAGCATTGCGTACATGGTTTTCTGTTGTTTAATCTTTTTTTCTCTGGCTTTGGTAACTGTAAAGTTCATCATTAGTCATAAAGTGAGTATCGAACAAGCAGATATTAAACATGTTTTAGTCGCCAGTCTTATTGCAGGAACAGCGGCTGCTTTTAGATCGTGGATTTTGGCTAAAATGGATGAGCGCAAAGCCCGAAAAATGCCTCCTTCTGATCAAAAATAAAAAATCCCGGCCCCTAAAACAGGTCGGGGTTTTTTAGCTGTATGTCAAAATCTCAGTTTCGTCTCAATGACCTGTTTACCACGCCCAATAGTCACGACCCTTTTGCCTTTGGCAGGCGGTCTGGCGGCCGGTACAGTGGGTGACTCAACCACCAACGCGGTCGCGGGTGCACAGTCAGGCAAAATGCGGTGGAAATTAATGCGCTGAGTGACATCATTGAGAAAAAAGTCGCTGGTGTTCCGCAGGAAGATAAGGATCAGAACGGGCAGAAACAGATCGTTGCAGCGGCGGAGGAGTTCAAGGCACAGCGATGTGCTGGAATGAGAACAGAAGCGTGTTCGGTGATCCGGGCGCTATGACTGCCGCTGAGTGTAACGAATTGGCCAGCTATCTGATAATCTACGCCGCCGATATGCAGGTTCAATATGGTGAAGCGGTGACAAAAGAACTGATGAATGCATATGAGAAGTGGACAATACCGCTCCAGAACTGGAATTTGACATTGTCGCAGTTAGCCATCTATTTTGACGGGCGACTGAATAACGTCGCTGTAATGATTTTACCGTGACACAGAATGCTGAACGCTCCCCGCAGCTATTTGACGACGGTGCCATCGTATAATATAAACATGAGATCACCTTTCCAGAATTCAGCCAAATAGATATTATCTAGTTCGATACTTCGCTGTGCGATTTCGTTTAGGAGCCAATCCTCATCTTTTTCGATTCGGCATAAATCATTCTTTCTGGGTTTACCATCTTTAATCACGATCACCGATGGCATTTCCGTACCTTCACAAATTACGCTAAGCTGCCCATTGGGTTCGATTTGGGCATAGTTCACCTGTTGGAAAGCGCTGATCCCTTGAACATGAAGTTGTGAAGCCACGTTGATGATGTCTATTTTATTCTTCTTTTGCAGAATGTTTTCCATCAGGAATTGGCCTTTTTTGATAATAGGAATGGGGTCACCAATGCTGACGGAGCGGAAGAAATAGATTCTTTTGCTGATGGAGTTTAAAAGGGAAATAAGGCTGACGCCAATCAGTAATACAAGAATGTATTGATAGAGAGGAATGTTATCGCTATAGATAACACCGCCAATAATACCCCCCAATATAAAATTACCGATAAAGTCAACCGGGGTCATTTGCGACAGCTGAGTTTTACCCGATAAGTTTAAATGGGTAATGACAATGGTAAAGCCGATAATGAATTTTAATAACACATACCCGTAATATTCCATGTTCTTCCCCGCTGCGACCCTGACCGTGTTTTTATTTTGTCATGATGTGACGTGGACAATGTGATAGGTATCACTCGATTAACTATAGCAAGGTTACGCGGAATGGGGAGGATTGAAGTCGACGGATTTGGCAGACAAAAAAGCCCTGACATCGCTATCAGGGCCAGAAGGGGGGGGATTACAGCGCAGCGATTACCGTTTGCTGTTCCAGCAGTTTGGCTTTTGCTACGGCGTAGCCGTCCAGTTTTTCACGCTCTTTGGCGACAACCGCTTCCGGTGCGCGTGCCACAAAGCCTTCGTTGGACAGTTTGCTTTCGATGCGGCCAATCTCGGTTTCGATTTTCGCCACTTCTTTCGCCAGACGATCCAGCTCTGCCGCTTTATCGATCAGGCCCGCCATCGGGATCAACAGCTCGGCGCCATCGATGAGCTTCGTGACGGAAACCGGACCTTTGTCGCCCGCAGGCAACAGCGTAATGCTTTCCAGACGCGCCAGCGTTTGGATAAAGCTGCGGTTCTCTTCCACTCGACGCTGTGCTTCAGCGTTGGCATCACGTAGTAAGACTTCCAGCGGTTTACCCGGTGCGATGTTCATTTCCGCACGAATATTACGTACCGCGATAATCGCCTGCTTGATCCACTCCAGATCGTTCAGCGCCAGCGTATCTTCCTGCGCGGCGTCGAACTCAGGGAACGGTTGCAGCATGATGGTGTCGGCGTTGATGCCTTTCAGGGCCTTAACGCGTAGCCAGATGGTTTCGGTAATGAACGGAATAATCGGGTGCGCCAGACGCAGCAACGCTTCCAGTACGGTCACCAGCGTATGACGCGTACCGCGTAGCTCCGCTTCCGAGCCGCCGTTCATCACGGGCTTCGTCAGTTCCAGATACCAGTCACAGAACTGGTTCCAGGTGAATTCATACAGAATGTTGGCCGCAATATCAAAGCGATAGCTATCCAGCGCCTCGCGATAGGCTTTTACCGTGCGGTTGAATTCCGCCAGAATCCAGCGGTCAGCCAGCGATAGCACTTTCTCGCCAGCGCCAAAGCCGCAGTCCTGATCTTCAGTATTCATCAGCACAAAACGACTGGCGTTCCACAACTTGTTACAGAAGTTGCGATAGCCTTCCAGACGCTTCATGTCCCAGTTGATATCGCGGCCAGTGGAGGCCAGCGCCGCCAGCGTGAAGCGCAGGGCGTCTGTACCGTGCGGCTCGATGCCGTTCGGGAACTGTTTTGCGGTACGCTTGCGGATTTTCTCCGCCAACTGCGGCTGCATCATGTTGCCGGTACGTTTTTCCAGCAGGGCTTCCAACGAAATGCCGTCCACCATATCCAGCGGGTCGATAACGTTCCCTTTGGTTTTGGACATTTTCTGACCTTCTTCATCGCGGATCAAACCGGTCATGTAGACGGTGTGGAAAGGCACCTGCGGGTTGCCGTTTTCATCTTTGATGAAATGCATGGTCAGCATGATCATGCGGGCAATCCAGAAAAAGATGATGTCGAAGCCGCTGACCATCACGCTGCTTGGGTGGAAGGCTTTCAGCTCCGGCGTTTGCTCCGGCCAACCCAGCGTAGAGAACGTCCACAGACCGGATGAGAACCAGGTATCCAGCACGTCTTCATCCTGATTCAGTACGACATCATCAGCGAGGTGGTTTTCACTCCGTACTTCCGCTTCGTTACGGCCAACGTAGACGTTGCCATTGGCATCGTACCAGGCCGGGATACGGTGACCCCACCACAACTGACGAGAAATACACCAGTCCTGAATGTCGCGCATCCAACTGAAATACATGTTTTCGTACTGTTTGGGCACGAACTGGATGCGACCATCCTCCACCGCTTCCACCGCCGGTTTAGCCAGCACGGCAGCACGCACGTACCACTGGTCGGTCAGCATTGGTTCAATGACGACGCCACCACGGTCGCCGTAAGGAACGGTCAGATCGTGCGCTTTGATCTCTTCCAGCAGGCCGAGCTCATCAAAGGCGACTACCAGCGCTTTGCGTGCGGCAAAACGCTCCAGACCCTGGAAGGCTTCCGGAATTTCGCTGCTGTAAACGGTGCTGACTTCGCCATTGGTATCAAAAATTTCAGCACTCTGGCGGATGTCACCGTCGAACGTCAGGATGTTGACCATCGGCAACTGGTGGCGTTTACCGACTTCGTAGTCGTTGAAGTCGTGCGCCGGCGTGATCTTCACGCAGCCGGTGCCTTTTTCCATATCGGCATGTTCATCGCCAACGATCGGAATACGACGACCAACCAGCGGCAGGATCACCTCTTTGCCGATCAGATCTTTATAACGCGGATCTTCCGGGTTAACGGCGACGCCGGTATCACCCAGCATGGTTTCCGGGCGGGTGGTGGCGACGACCAGATAGTCTTTCCCTTCAGCGGTTTTCACACCGTCGGCCAATGGATAGCGCAGGTGCCACATCGACCCTTTCATTTCGCGGTTTTCAACTTCCAGATCGGAAATCGCAGTGCGCAGCTTCGGATCCCAGTTCACCAGACGCTTGCCGCGGTAAATCAGGTCTTCTTTATACAGACGGACGAAAACTTCTTTCACTGCGTTGGACAGGCCTTCATCCATCGTGAAGCGCTCGCGCTCCCAGTCAACGGAGTTGCCCAGACGACGCATCTGATTGGTAATGTTGCCGCCGGATTCGCCTTTCCACTGCCAGATTTTGTCGATGAATGCGTCACGACCATAGTCATGGCGAGTTTTGCCTTCTTCTGCGGCGATTTTGCGCTCAACGACCATCTGCGTGGCGATACCGGCGTGGTCTGTGCCCGCCTGCCACAGGGTATTTTTGCCCTGCATACGCTGATAGCGGATCAACGTATCCATAATGGTTTGCTGAAAAGCATGGCCCATATGCAAGCTTCCGGTGACGTTGGGCGGCGGGATCATGATGCTGAAACTGTCTTTACTCGTATCGCCGTGCGGCTTGAAGTAGCCTTGCTTTTCCCAGTGTTCGTAGAGCGGCTGCTCGATATCTTGCGGGTTATATTTCGTTTCCATTATGCTCAAAATTCAGTGAGTTGGCGGCGTAGCCGTGGTCAATCGGAAGCCGACGCTGCGATAGGCTTTATAGCGGTCGCGCGCCAACTGTTTTAAGGATTCGTCGTAAGGGACAAAGTCTATCACTTCATGGAAAGCGGTGGCAAAATCTGCGAACTGCGGCAACAGGCTGATCAACAGATCCCGTGGCGCATTGCCGCGTCGCTGCGGCCATGCCAGTTCGACCGGCGCACCCTGACGCGGCCCTTCGCCAGCCAGATTATGCGGCACGAACGCGTTGGGGTCGCGTTGCCACAGTGCCTCGTCCAGCCTGATGGCCTGCTGCTCGTCTTCGCAGGCAATCAGTACGCGCTTTCCTGCTCGCCAACGTTCTGCCGCCAGATCGCATGCCAGCGCCTCATGGGCGCTGAGCTCACCGCTTTTGCTGTCGTGTTCGAGAAGATAGAACGTTGCGTTTTTCATGATTTACACTATTGATAAGGGCCGGAGAGTCCGGCCCATAAGACAGTTACTTATAAGGATAAGGCAATCGCCGGCGTTGGTCACCGTCGTTGACGTGAAAGCCTTATTCTACGTCGTTCTGCCCCGCACGGTTAAGCAGGAACTGTGATAGCAGCGCCACCGGACGACCCGTCGCGCCTTTGGCTTTGCCGGAACGCCATGCGGTGCCCGCGATATCCAGATGCGCCCAGCTGTACTTGCGCGTAAAACGCGACAGGAAGCAGCCGGCGGTAATCGCCCCGCCAGGACGGCCACCAATATTCGCCATATCGGCAAAATTGGACTCCAGCTGTTCCTGGAATTCGTCGGTCAGCGGTAGACGCCATGCGCGGTCGCCAGACTGCTCGGACGCGCTCAACAGCTCGTGCGCCAGTGGATTGTGGTTCGCCATCAGCCCGGTGATGTGGTGTCCCAGCGCAATCACGCACGCGCCGGTCAGCGTCGCCACGTCAATTACCACGTCCGGCTCATAGCGTTCAACGTAGGTCAGCGTATCACACAAGACCAAACGGCCTTCCGCATCGGTGTTCAGGACTTCTACCGTTTGACCGGACATTGTAGTCAGCACATCGCCCGGACGGTATGCGCGTCCGTCGACCATGTTTTCACACCCCGCCAGTACGCCGATGATATTCAACGGTAGCGCCAGTTCCGCCGCCATGCGCATCACGCCGTAGACCGTCGCCGCGCCGCACATGTCGTATTTCATTTCGTCCATGCTGTCGGCAGGTTTGATGGAGATGCCGCCGGAATCGAACGTCAGCCCTTTACCCACCAGCACGATTGGACGGGTTTCCGGGTTCGGATCGCCTTTATATTCGATCACGGACATCAGCGATTCATTCTGTGAGCCCTGACCAACCGCCAGATAGGCATTCATGCCTAGCTCTTTCATCTGCTGTTCGCCAATCACACGGGTGATAATATTCTGGCTGTAGGTGTCGGCCAGTTGACGCGCTTGTGAAGCCAGATAGGCGGCATTACAGATATTCGGCGGCATGTTACCGAGATCTTTCGCCGCTTTGATCCCTGCCGCAATCGCCAGACCGTGCTGAATGGCGCGTTCGCCGCTGGTCAGCTCACGGCGCGTCGGCACGTTAAACACCATTTTGCGCAGCGGACGGCGCAATTCGACCTTATTGCTCTTGAGCTGATCGAAAGTGTACAGCGTCTCTTTCGCGGTTTCGACCGCCTGACGCACTTTCCAGTAGGTGTTGCGACCTTTCACATGCAACTCGGTCAGGAAGCAGACGGCTTCCATTGAGCCGGTTTCATTCAGGGCGTTGATCGTTTTCTGGATGACCTGTTTGTACTGACGCTCATCGAGCTCGCGCTCTTTACCGCAGCCAATCAGCAAAATGCGCTCGGAAAGAATGTTGGGTACATGGTGCAAGAGCAGTGATTGCCCTACTTTGCCTTCCAGTTCACCACGGCGAAGCAACGCGCTGATATAGCCGTCGCTGATTTTATCGAGTTGTTCGGCGATAGGGGACAGACGACGCGGTTCAAACACGCCGACGACAATGCAGGCACTGCGTTGTTTTTCCGGGCTACCGCTTTTTACGCTGAACTCCATGTACTCTCCTGAATCTTAAGGACAAAGGCGGGGAAACGGTTAAAATGTGACATTCCGTGATACTTTCCCGCCGCTGCGTTAACATAACCTGTGTTAATCTTAACGACATAACGAACCTGTTTGGCGACTATAAGCAGGTTCTGATACAACAGCTCAAACGCAATATGTTCTAATATACCCATTATATTTCAAGCTGTATGTGCGTTGGCGATACTCGGCTCATCTCTGAGTCCCGCCCTGACAGGCCGCCGCAGGCGGCGTTCAAATCGGCTTAGCCGATTCGTCCTTGCTCATCCCAGTCGCTTTGGCTTTGATGAGCGTCTGGGGGAGATTGTGTCGCCGCCTTCATGCCTCTCGAATTATTTAAGGTATAGTTTTAGTTAAGAAGGCTGCCAAAAATGAGTATAAATGGCGCGTTAGCGAAGAAACTATCGATTTTCCTGCAAAAAGACAAGTTTTCACAGGCGTAATTAAGCGTGATCATCATTCGATATCTGGTACGGGAAACTTTTAAGAGCCAATTGGCCATCCTTTTCATTCTGTTACTGATTTTCTTTTGCCAGAAATTAGTGCGGATACTGGGCGCGGCCGTTGATGGCGAAATCCCGACAAATTTGGTTATCTCCCTGTTGGGGCTGGGCGTGCCGGAGATGGTGCAACTCATCCTGCCATTAAGTTTGTTTCTTGGCGTATTGATGACGTTTGGCCGCCTTTACACAGAAAGCGAGATCACCGTTATGCACGCCTGCGGGCTGGGCAAACGCGTGCTGCTGAAAGCCGCTTTAGTTCTGGCGGTGCTAACCGCGATCGTGGCAACCATTAACGTCACGTGGCTCAGCCCGTGGTCGTCGCGGCATCAGGAAGAAGTACTGGCTGAAGCGAAGGCGAACCCCGGTATGGCGGCGCTGGTGGAAGGGCAGTTCCAGTCCGCTCAGGGCGGCAACGCGGTGCTGTTTGTCGGTGATGTCAAAGGATCGGCGTTTGAGCACGTCTTTCTGGCACAGTTGCGTCCAAGCGGTAACGCGCGGCCTTCGGTTGTCGTGGCCGATCGCGGTCACATCAAACAAAACGAAGACGGTGCGCAGGTTGTGACGCTGGATAACGGTTCGCGCTACGAAGGCACGGCGTTGTTGCGTGATTTTCGTATCACGGATTTCACCAACTATCAGGCCGTGATTGGTCACCAAACGGTGACGCTGAATAATAGCGACGTGCAGCAAATGGATATGCGAACGCTCTGGCATTCGAATGCCCACGATGCGCGCGCCGAGTTCCACTGGCGACTGACGTTAATTCTTTCGGTGCTGATCATGGCGCTGATGGTCGTGCCGTTGAGCGTGGTGAACCCACGTCAGGGCCGGGTGCTGAGCATGTTACCCGCGATGCTGTTGTATCTGATTTTCTTCCTGCTGCAAAGCTCGCTGCGGTCTAACGCCGGTAAAGGAAAAATCGATCCGATGATATGGATATGGCTGACGAATCTGGTGTACTTCGGTATCGCGGTCATGCTTAACCTGTGGGATACCGTGCCGATGCGTAAATTACGTGCTCGCTTTGCGCCTCGCCCCCTTAAAACACAAGGAGCGGCCTGATGTTCGGTGTCTTGGACCGCTATATTGGTAAAACGATCTTCACCACCATCATGACGACGCTGTTCATGCTGGTATCGCTTTCCGGCATC
The DNA here is from genome assembly GCF_004342665.1 of Samsonia erythrinae. Classification (GTDB taxonomy): domain Bacteria; phylum Pseudomonadota; class Gammaproteobacteria; order Enterobacterales; family Enterobacteriaceae; genus Samsonia; species Samsonia erythrinae. Next base: position 151,603 of record NZ_SMBY01000002.1, read on the forward strand.
ATCAAGTTTGTCGATCAACTACGTAAAGTCGGGCAGGGCGAGTACACAGCTCTGGGAGCGGGGCTGTACACGCTGCTCAGCGTACCCAAAGATATTGAGATCTTCTTCCCGATGGCAGCGCTGCTTGGCGCGTTGCTCGGGCTGGGTCAGCTTGCGACCCGCAGTGAACTGGTGGTGATGCAGGCTTCCGGCTTTACCCGCTTGCAGATTGCGAGCGCCGTGATGAAAACCGCGATCCCGCTGGTGTTGCTGACGATGGCGATTGGCGAGTGGGTGTCGCCGCAAGGGGAACAGATGGCGCGTAACTACCGTTCGCAGATGATCTCCGGTGGGTCGATGATCTCTACGCAGGGCGGGTTGTGGGCAAAAGACGGCAATGATTTTATCTATATTGAACGCGTCGTCGGCGATAAAACGCTGTCTGGCGTCAATATCTACCACTTCGACGATCGCAACAAACTGCTCTCTGTGCGCTACGCAGCCTCCGCCGAGTTTGAAAAAGACAGGAATGTCTGGAAGCTGTCACAGGTCGATGAATCGGATTTGAGCGACGGTAAACAGATTGGCGGCAGCCAGACGCTCAGCGGCGAATGGAAAACCAACCTGACGCCCGATAAGCTGGGTGTCGTGGCGCTGGAGCCGGATGCGCTGTCGATCCGCGGGTTGCATGATTATGCCAACTATCTGAAACAAAGCGGACAGGAGTCGAGCCGCTACCAGCTGAACATGTGGAGCAAAATCTTTGCTCCCGTCTCCGTCGCGGTGATGATGCTCATGGCGGTTTCTTTCATCTTTGGCCCGCTGCGCAGCGTCTCCGCGGGTTCACGTATCGTGATAGGCATCAGTTTCGGCTTCCTCTTCTACCTGCTAAATGAGATTTTCCGGCCACTCAGCCTGGTCTATGGCATCCCACCAATAATCGGCGCGATTCTGCCCAGTGCAGTATTCCTGATTATCAGCATCATGCTGCTGCTAAAACGCCGATAGCATCAAACGAGTCAGAAAGCGCAGGGTGGTGAGTTAACTGCCCTGCGTTTTTTATTTGTCATCAGGTTACCGGTTGATGTAGAAAGCGATAGGGTCAACACGCGGCGCAAAGATGATTTTTTCAGCACTTAACTCGACAGCGAGTGGATTAACGTTGCGCATGGGCCGTCAAACGGTATAATGCACCCGTTTTCCGCATACCTCTTCGTGCCGAAGTGGCGAAATCGGTAGACGCAGTTGATTCAAAATCAACCGTAGAAATACGTGCCGGTTCGAGTCCGGCCTTCGGCACCATCGTATGAAAATCAAGTCACCTCAGGGTGGCTTTTTTTATGTCCATAATCGTTCAATAACGTCCACATATACCTGTAATATAAAGATTTTAATTTCATTCTCCTCTCTGCGATTTTGTCTGTTTTATCCACAGTGGTCTTTTTTCGTCCATTGACATCCAGAGGATTTGGGGGTCAAGATGAGGGTCAATTCACTTCGATTATGAGTTGCCCCCCAATTATGGCACTGACTGACGTTGTTGCCCGTACCGCTAAGCCCATGATAAAGCCTATAAGCTTGCGGACGCGCGCGCATAGCCTGTATCTTTTGGTGAGTCCTAACGGCTCTAAGAGCTGGTATCTCAACTACCGCTTTGAAGGTAAGGAAAGCCGGATTGCGTTCGGTGCCTATCCGCCGATCTCGCTGGCGAAGGCCAGAGAGCAACGGGATGAGATACAATTGCCACTGTTGAAGGGAAGACACCCAGCGGGAAAGCGCAAAGAAGTGCCTGAACATCTGGTGCCGTTATCCCGACAGGCATTCGTTCTGTTAGAAGAGATGAAGCCATCAAGGGAGCAGATAAACGGATCTTACCGACGATCGCCGACCAACAGTTCTGTATATCCCCGCCGCATTTCCGCCAGATCGTTTTCCCCTGTCATCACCCAACAACAAGGGCATTGTTCGACCGTTTTGCGCTTTTATCTCTGGCCAAGCCGGCGGGCGATGCGCTCAAGCTTAATCATCAGCAACAGCGTAACGCCCACTAATACAATGGTCAGCGCCGAGCCATCGGCAATGTTGCCGCGGTCGGTGAGGCTGAAAATCGTGACCGGCAGCGTCGTCCAGCCCGGTGGATAGATCATCACCGTCGCGCCCAGTTCGCCCATCGACAGCGACAGGCTCAGCGCCAGCGCGGAGATCATCCACGGGCTCATCAGCGGCAGCGTTATATAACGCAGGCGATACCACGGCGATGCCCCGAGGCTGGAGGCGACATGTTCGATATCGGCGGGAATCCGCGCCAGACCGGTAGAAACGTTACTGAAGGTAAATGCTGAAATCAGCACGAAGTGCGCCGCCAGTACGATCCAGAAGGTGCCGTTCATCTGTAGCGGGCCGTGACTGAAAGCCACCAGAATACCTAGCCCCACGGACACTGAGGGAATGGCGCTCGGCAAATAGAACGCTAGCCCAAGGTATTTTTGCAGCTTCGCACCGTACTGGCGCAGAGCCAGCGCCGCCCACATTCCGCATAGCAGCGCGAACAGGCTGGCACAAAAACCGACTATCAGGCTGGAAAAGAGTGCATCCCACGCCGCCCCACGAAATGCGTTAACGAAATGCCCGAGGGTAAAGCCGGACGGCAGTAGGCCGTTCCACTGCTGGCTCAGACTGGACATCAAAATCACCGCCAGCGGCAAAAGAAAAAAACCGGTAAACAGCGTCACCGCCAGTGCGCCCGCTACCGTACGGCCTTTACGCGACCAAATCAACATCGTTAGTTCCTCATGCCGGTACGTGCGGCAGCCAGCCGATAGAGCGTGAACAGCCCCAGCGAAAGCAGAATATTAATCAGTGCAATCATGCAGGCCACGCTGTAGTCCGATTCGAGAATAGCCTTACTGTAAACCATCATCGGCAGGGTATTGACCCCTTTGGCGCCGATAAACAGCACGATGCCGAACTCGTTAGTGGTCAACAGCAGGCACAGGCTGCCGCCCGCCATCAGCGCCGGAAGTACCGCCGGAAAAATCACCTGGCCGATAACTCGCAACGGATGGGCACCGAGCATACTTGCCGCCTCTAGCTGGCTTTTATCAATCTGCCGTAGCCCGGCCATCAGTGGGCGCATCACCAGCGGGGTGAAAACGGTGATTTCCGCCAGGATCACTCCGTGAATGGAGTAGAGAAAATCGACCGGTGGCAGTTCGAAAGCAAACAACGACATCAGCGTGCCGTTAAGCAGTCCCGCCGAACCGTAGATAAAGGTGAAAGCCAGGGTGATGAGAAAAGTCGGCAGGGCAATAAAGGTATCAATCACCCGGCTAATCAACTGGTTACCAGGAAACGGGATAAACACCAGAATCAGCGCCAGCACGCTGCCGAGCAGCAGGCAACCCAGCGTTGCGAAAACCGCGATTTGCAGGGTATTGAGTAATGCGCTGATAAAGCGCGGGGAGGCCACCACCTGCCAGAAGGTTTCCATACTCAGGGTGCCGCTGGTATCGCGCAGCGCCTGCTCGGCGATCAGCAGTAGCGGGTTGAAGAATAGGGTCGCCAGCACCAGCAGCGGCGGCAGTAGCCACAGAGTGGGCCGCAGGTTCAGGGCTGGGCGCACAAACGTGAGTGTTTGCGACATGGTTATACCTCGATCAGAACCGCATCGTTGGGTTCAAAATAGAGTGCCAGATGGTCCCCCGCGCGCGGCAGCGGGTTCACGTGGGTCATCACGATGCGCACCGCTTCTCCCGCCACGTCGCATAGCAGGTGGGTCAAATCTCCCTGCCAGTGCACCGACGACAGGGTCGCGTTAAGCTGGTTGCTGACAGCCGTTCTTGGCGCTAGGCTCAGATGCTGAGGACGGATGCATAGCAGTTTATTGCTGCCGCGCTGACCGCCATGGCTGAAGGCGTTAATTAATCTGCCGCCGCAGCTGACGCTAACCAATCCTGGCCCAGCAGTCTCTTTTAACACCATCGCCTGCAGGATATTAGCGCGCCCCAGAAACTCGGCTGTAAAACGATTGGGCGGATAGTGGTAAAGCTGATGGGTTTCACCGTGGGCAATCAGCGAGCCATCTTTCATGATGCCAATCTTGTCCGCCAGGGTCAGGGCTTCAGTCTGATCGTGGGTGACATAGAGGATCGTCAACTCCGGCAGTTCGTGGTGCAGACGGGCAATTTCTTCCACCATATTGTGGCGGATTTGCGCATCCAGCGCTGAGAGCGGCTCATCAAGCAGCAATACGCGCGGACGAACGGCGATGGCGCGGGCGATGGCGACTCGCTGTTGTTGGCCGCCGGAAAGCTGGTGTGGATAGCGACTGGCGTAATCCGCCATGCCGACGATTTTCAGGGCTTCATTTACCCGTTCCGCCATTGACGCTTTCGGTTGCTTCTGCGCCCGCAGGCCAAAGGCGACGTTATCTTCTACCTTCATATGGGGGAACAGGGCGTAGTTTTGCACCACCATGCCAAGACCGCGTTTATACGGCGGCAGGTGGGTGACATCGGTGTCGCCAATCAAAATCCGACCGCCGGCGGGCTGCACAAACCCGGCTATCGCCCGCAGCACCGTGGTTTTTCCTGAGCCGGAGGGGCCGATGAGCGCCAACACTTCGCCGGGTTCAATGGATAATGTCAGCGGTTTCAGTACCACATTGCCGTGATAAGAAACGCGTAGCGAGTCGAGAGTAATCCCGGACGTTCCCGCCAGCGACGGGGAGTAAGAGGCGGTCGTTTTCATCAACATCACGCTACTCGCTGTCCGTCACTGTATGCCAGCGGGCAATATCCGCCGACAGTGAAGTCGCAACATCGTCCCAGTTGGGTTCCCAGCTCTTCACGCCGTTCAACGCGGCTTTCGCCGCCTTAAAGTTGGCGTCTTCCGGAGCCACGTCGCTGCGCACCGGCAGCCCCCAGGAAAGCGCACTTACGCTGGCCTGAGCGGGTTTGTCGAGCAGGAAGTTGATCAGCTTTTTACCATTCTCGCTGTTCGGACCGTTTTGCACCAGACCGATGGTATAGGGTAGCGCCAGCGCGCTGCGTTCCCCTTTCGCATCCGCTGGCCAAAAGATTTGCACATTCGGGTTACGCGCCATTTGCGACAGATTCATTTGCAGATCGCCGTTAGCGACGTACAGCTCGCCTTTGTTGACCAGCGCGGTCAGCTTACCGGTGGAGGCAGACGGCCCAACGTTATTGGCCTGGAGCTTGCCGAGATAGTCGAACCCTGCATCTTTGCCACCAAGGCTGTGAAACGCCTGCAACATCACCGCAGTACCGTCGCCCGCCTGGCCCGGCGTCGAGTACTGTAGTTTGTTCTTGAAGCGACTATCGAGCAGATCCTGCCAACTCGCCGGAGCGGCTTTCAATAGCTTGCTGTTGTAGATGAAGGTCAGGTAGTTGTTAACCAGCGGCGAGTAGCGATCGTGGACACCCGGGATGTACTCGCTGCTTTGTGGTTTAAATTCGGCCAGTAATTGCTCTTTGGCAGCGCGTTGAATAAACGGCGGTACCGTGACCAGCACGTCAGCCTGCGGATTCGTGCGCTCTTTTGACAGGCGCTCAACAATCGCCCCGGAGCCGCCTTCGACGTACTGCACTTTAATGCCCGTTGTCTTCGTAAAGGTGTCGAACTGGTTCTGATACCAGCTGTTGTCGCCATCGTGCAGGCCGTCGGCGGAATAAACGGTCACCACGCCATCGGCCCAAACCGGGGCGCTGGCGAGTACGGTAACGGATAGCAGAGCAAGTCGGGTGAGTCGTTTCATCATATCAATCTCATCGAGTGGTGATTTTTATGGTCTATACCAGTTTAGTGTTTACGCTACCGGGGACTTATGACAAGACAATGAATGAAGTGTGTCGAAAGGATTAAAGCGGGAGGGCGGCTTAGGCGTATTGAACCTGTGCTAAGGATTTCCCCGGAGGCGGCGCTTTACGCGCCTGTCCGGGCTAGCCGATTGCAGAAGATAGCCCGGACAGCGCAGCGCCACGGGGGAGATCCCACAAATGGAACCAGCTAAATCAATGGGTATCGACTTCAATACGCAGGCTATCGTGACGCCAGTACTCGATATCGTAATCAAGAATTCGCCCGTGCTGATCGTAATTGAGGCGACGCAACAGCAGTGCCGGACGTCCTTCCATCACCCCCAGCGCTTCGGCGGCCTGCGGCGGCATTGAGGTAGGATAGAACGACAGATGCATACTGGTATATATCAGGTCATAGCGGGTCTGATAAATCTCGGTCAGGCTGCCGTTAAGATCGTGGCGCAGCAGCTCCGGAACCCTGGCGGGCAGACAGTGGTTTTCGCAGTAGCAGATCGCCCGCCCGTCGGCATAGCGCAAGCGGGTGAGCAGGTAAACCTGGTCGAACGGTTGCAGCGCCAGCGGCGCCATCACATCCAGCGGAACGGCGGCTAAACGACCTTCCAGCAACACCGTTTTCGGCTCCCGCCCCTGCTCCAGACACAGCTTATGGAAGTTGGTGTTCTGCGTCGGATCGAGCCACAGACGCTCCGGCGTAACAAACCAGCCGCGGCGGTCGGCGCGGTAAATAACGCCGCTGGCCTCAAGCTGCGCCAGACTCTCGCGCACGGTAATACGCGTGGTATTGAACAGCGCGCACAGCTCGCGCTCGGACGGCAGTTTGTCGCCGCTTTTCAACGCGCCGTTTTGAATACGCGCCTGAAGTTGCGCTTTGATCAGCAGATACTGCGGCGTCTCGCCAGAGGGTGATTTCATGTTTGCTCGCGGCCGAATTTGATGCGGTCATTATACATAATCAGATGAATTTTTTGTTGCAGCGCGACTTTCCCTTTGACCTTTTCAGGGGACGATCGTCATTATAAAACGCATCTGGTATATACCAAATGTGACGACAATGATTTTACGAAACTATTTGCTACTAACTCCCGGACCGCTGACCACTTCTCGTACAGTAAAAGAGGCGATGTTATTTGATAGCTGCACCTGGGACGACGACTACAACCTCGGCGTGGTTCAGGACATCCGCCAACGCTTGGTTAAGCTGGCGACGCCTGCCGACGGCTACACCTCAGTGCTGCTGCAAGGCAGCGGTAGCTATGCGGTTGAAGCGGTGCTCAGGAGCGCTATTGGTGCGCAGGGAAAAGTGTTGATTATCAGCAATGGCGCCTATGGCGCACGTATGATCGAGATGGCGCAACTGATGAGCATCGCGCACCATTCTTACGACTGCGGCGAAGTCGCGCGGCCGGACGCGGAGGCGATCGAACAGATCCTGCAAACCGACCCGGCGATCACGCATATTGCGATGGTACACAGTGAGACGACGACCGGGATGCTCAATCCAATTGATGAGGTAGCGGTACTGGCCCGACGCTATGACAAACGCTATATCGTCGATGCCATGAGTAGCTTTGGCGGCATTCCCATGGATGTGGCCGCGCTGAATATCGATTATCTGATCAGCTCCGCCAACAAATGTATCCAGGGGGTTCCGGGGTTTGCCTTCGTGATTGCACGAGAAGCTGAACTGGCAACCTGCGAAGGCCGTTCTCGCTCGCTGTCGCTTGACCTCTTCGCCCAGTGGCGCTGCATGGAAGATAACCACGGCAAGTGGCGCTTCACTTCGCCGACCCATACCGTGCTGGCCTTTGCTCAAGCGCTGAAGGAGTTGGCGGAAGAAGGGGGAGTGAGTGCGCGCTATCAGCGCTACAGCGCTAACCAGCGTCGCCTGGTGGCGGGAATGCGCGCGTTAGGCTTTCAGCCGCTGCTCGACGATAGCCTTCATTCACCGATCATCACCGCGTTTTACTCCCCGGATGCGCCGCAGTACCGTTTTGATGATTTCTATCAGCAGCTCAAAGATCAGGGATTCGTGATCTATCCGGGTAAGGTGTCGCAAAGCAACTGCTTCCGTATCGGCAACATCGGCGAAGTGTACAACGCCGACATCACCGCCCTGCTGGCGGCCATCAAAAACGCCATGTACTGGCAACATTAAGGAACCGCCATGAACCGTATTAACGCCGTTATTCTTGATTGGGCAGGCACCACCGTCGACTTTGGCTCCTTTGCACCGACGCAGATTTTCGTTGACGCCTTCCGGCAGGCTTTTGATATGGAGATTACCCTCGAAGAGGCGCGGGTGCCGATGGGCCTCGGTAAATGGCAGCATATTGAAGCGCTGGGTAAACTTCCTGCCGTGAATGCCCGCTGGCAGGCTAGGTTTGGCCGCGCGATGAACGCTGCGGATATCGACGCAATTTACGCCGCCTTTATGCCGCTGCAAATCGCTAAAGTCGTCGATTTTTCTGCGCCAATCGTTGGCGTTGTCGACACAATTGCCGCACTGCGCGCTGAAGGTATAAAGATTGGCTCTTGTTCCGGCTATCCGCACCTTGTAATGGAAAAGTTGGTGCCCGCTGCTGCCGGGCAGGGATATGCGCCTGACTATTGGGTGGCGACGGACGACCTCGCCGTCGGGGGACGTCCGGGCCCGTGGATGGCGCTGCAAAACGTCATTGCGCTGGGCATCGATTCGGTTGCCCACTGCGTCAAGGTCGATGATTCCGCCCCTGGAATTACCGAAGGGTTAAACGCCGGCATGTGGAGTGTGGGTCTGGCGGTTTCCGGTAATGAATTCGGTGCCACATGGGAGGAATATCAGCAGATGAGCGCCGAAGACATCGCCATCCGCCGCAAACATGCCGCCGAGAAGCTCTACGCCGCCGGAGCGCATTATGTGGTGGAGATGCTGGCGGACTTACCGGATGTGATTGCCGACATTAATCGCCGTCTGGCGCAAGGCGAGCGCCCGTAGATTTTCCCGGGTGGCGGCGCAAACGCCTTGCCTGCCCCTGTATGAAGTGCCCCGGGAATGCGTTAAAAATGACTATTATCACTGTCTTCGTTTTTGCCTTATTGAAGGCTCTGGCTTGACCAATGACAAAGCGGTGCTGTCATTATCTTCTTTATAATTCGCCTGTTTATCTTCTCACTGGTGTGAACGCATGGCTTACCAACTTAACCTTAACTGGCCCGAATTCTTAGAAAAATACTGGCAAAAACAACCCGTTGTATTGAAGAACGCCTTCCCGGATTTTGTCGATCCGATTACGCCGGATGAGCTTGCCGGTCTGGCAATGGAAGTGGAGGTAGATAGTCGTCTGGTCAGCCATAAAGAGGGGCAGTGGCAGGCCAGCAACGGGCCGTTTGAACATTTTGATCATCTGGGTGAAACCGGGTGGTCGCTATTGGCTCAGGCCGTGAATCACTGGCATTCGCCGTCTGCTGAACTTGTTCGCCCGTTCCGGGTGTTGCCGGACTGGCGTTTAGATGACCTGATGATCTCCTTTTCTGTACCGGGCGGCGGCGTTGGGCCGCATATCGATCAGTACGACGTATTCATCATTCAGGGGATGGGCAGACGGCGTTGGCGCGTGGGGGACAAACTGCCGATGCGTCAATTCTGCCCTCATCCCGCGCTGTTGCATGTCGATCCTTTCCCGCCAATCATTGATGAAGATCTTGAGCCGGGCGATATTCTCTATATTCCGCCCGGATTCCCGCATGATGGTTTCACTCATGAAACCGCGCTCAATTACTCCGTGGGGTTCCGCGGGCCGAACGGCAGGGATTTAATCAGTAGTTTTGCCGACTACGTGCTGGAAAACGATCTGGGCGGTGAGCACTATAGCGATCCTGATTTAACTTGTCGGGAACATCCGGGGCGAGTTGAGGCGTATGAGTTTGACCGCTTGCGCGAGATGATGATCGACGTAATTAACCAGCCGGAAGTGCTTAAGCAGTGGTTCGGTCGCTTTGTCACGACGCCGCGCCATGAGCTGGATATCGCACCGGCAGAACCGCCTTACGAGCCGGATGAGATTTTAGGGGCGCTGATGGACGGCAATGTGTTAACGCGTCTGAGCGGGCTGCGAGTGCTGGAAGTGGGCGGTAGCTACTTCATTAACAGCGAACCGCTGGAGATGGCCGAACCGGAAGCGGCTGATGCGTTATGTCGTTACACCGTTCTCGGTAAAAACGAGCTGGGTAAGGCGCTGGAGAATCCGGCTTTTGTGGCTGAATTAACCGGGCTGGTGAATCAGGGGTATTGGTTTTTCGACGAATAATGTTCTGCGCCGTCGGCGCATTGTGGCGTGAAGGCACGGCGCGACGTATTAAAAAACCCAGGGTTTTTCAACCCTGGGCTCGGCGATAACGGGGAGACGATAATTATATCGCTTCGTTTTCGTCGGTGTAGCGCTTGGCTTTATAAGCCGGATGCATCAGGTTCTGGATGGAGAAAATGTCGTCCAGCTGATCTTCCGTAAGCAGGCCGCGTTCCAGTACGACTTCACGCACGCTCTTACCGGTTTCAGCACAGATTTTACCCACGATATCGCCATTGTGGTGGCCGATGAACGGGTTCAGGTAGGTCACAATCCCGATGGAGTTGAAGACATAGGCTTCGCACACGTCTTTGTTCGCGGTGATGCCGTCGACGCATTTTTCCAGCAGGTTGTAGCAGGCGTTAGACAAAATCTGGATGGATTCGAACATCGCCTGACCGATCACCGGCTCCATGACGTTCAACTGCAACTGACCGGCTTCTGCTGCCATGGTAACGCAGGTGTCGTTACCGATGACTTTAAAGCACACCTGATTAACGACTTCGGGGACAACCGGGTTGACTTTGGCCGGCATAATGGACGAGCCCGCCTGCAATTCCGGCAGGTTGATTTCGTTCAGGCCAGCGCGTGGGCCGGAAGAGAGCAGGCGCAGGTCGTTACAGATCTTCGACAGTTTAACCGCGACGCGTTTCAGGGCGCTATGCACCATCACGTAAGCGCCGCAGTCGGAAGTGGCTTCGATCAGGTCTTCAGCCGGCACGCAAGGCAGGCCGCTGACTTTTGCCAGATGCTGAACGGCCAGTTTCTGGTATTCATCCGGCGTATTCAGGCGCGTACCGATGGCGGTGGCGCCCAGGTTTACTTCCAGTAGCAATTCGGCGGTGCGGAGCAGGTTACGGTTTTCTTCTTTCAGCAGCACGTTGAATGCGTGGAATTCCTGACCAAGCGTCATCGGCACCGCGTCCTGTAACTGGGTGCGCCCCATTTTCAGGATATTTTCGAATTCTTTCGCTTTACGCTCAAAACCATCGCTCAACTGGGTAATCGCTTCGACCAGTTTCAGAATAGAGGTGTACACCGCGATACGGAAGCCCGTCGGGTAAGCATCGTTGGTGGACTGGCATTTATTCAGATGGTCGTTCGGGTTCAGGTATTGGTATTCACCTTTCTGATGGCCCATCAATTCCAGACCGATATTCGCCAGCACTTCGTTGGTGTTCATGTTGACTGACGTCCCCGCACCGCCTTGATAGACATCAATAGGGAACTGGTCCAGACATTTACCGTTGTTCAGCACTTCATCGCACGCTTGAATAATGGTATCAGCAATTTTACGCGGGATGGTTTGCAGTTCTTTATTCGCCAGTGCGGCCGCTTTTTTTACCATGACCATCGCGCGCACGAATTCTGGAATATCGCTGATGGTATTATTGCTGATATAAAAATTTTCAATCGCACGCAGCGTATGGATACCGTAATACGCATCGGCAGGAACTTCTCGGCTACCTAACAGGTCTTCTTCAATACGAATATTGGCTGACATAGGTTTCTTCCTTTTCTCTATTTTCGATGCGCATGACATCGATTCAATATTAACGCTATCATTTTCTTATGGATCGTCTGTCCTGTTTCTCGTTTTCAGGCAACACGAACCCATTACGATTTTGCTAAAATCGTGGCAAAAAGCGTTCTCGGGGGAGACGAACGTTGAATAAACATCGTTAAATGGCTACGGGGGGATATATTCCTCCATTTTTGTTCTGTCTCCCAATCGTGAATAGTTATACCTGACACCTGAATGCTATTTTGTATTCTCCGGGCTGATCTCAATCAGCTTCTCTATTCCGCGGTTCAGTGTTTTTAGTTTCGGAATAAATACCGTTTTAATAATGTCATGCGTGACATCGCAGGCTTCTTCAAAGAATGCGCTGTATTCATCACGATGACCGACGATATATAGCGAGCGCTTGATGTTCAGCTGTTCCGGCATATGCGTTAGCACCTCGCGGGAGTGGGCAATGGATTGCAGGAAACTGAGCGGGGTGGTTACCGCCCAACCGATGCCCGCCGCCACCATCGACGTTAAGGTATCCGCATTATCAAATTCGAGCATGTTCGGTACGCGGATATCAATGCGGCGCAGATAGCGCTCAATCTGCATCCCAAGCTGCGAATTCCGATTAAAGCGCACCAGCGGCAGCGCGGCGGAAAGTTCGCGGATGTCCTCAACGGTTTTGATGCGTTTGCGGTAATCCGGCGGCGTGATAATGAAATAGCCCTCGGAAAACAGCTGATGGCGCACCACGCTATCGCTGTCGATCAACGGATCGCTGGTGACGATCATATCCAGCTCGCGGCGCATTAACGCTTCGCCCTGCTGCGGGCTGAGCCCGGTACGAATCAGCAATTGCGATGAACTCTTCATCAAACTCTTGGTAAACACCGAACCGCAGGTGATGGCAAAGGAATCCACCAGGCCGATGCGTAAGTCGGGCTTAATCCCTTTTCCCGCTTCCAGCACCTGAGCCTTCAGGTTCGCGATCTCCTCCGTCAGGATTTCACCGCGGTTTTTCAACGCAATGCCGTAGGGCGTCAGGACAAAGGGGCGACGGGCCCGGTTAACCAATTTGACGCCGAAATCTTCTTCCAATAACCGGATCGTCTGCGAAATGGCAGAGGGCGTCAGGCCTAACCGTGCGGCGGCGGCCGTCATGCTGCCTGCTTCCGCCATCGTCACAAAAACATAGACGGCGTACATATCGATCGATTTATTGGCGGACACTGTGCGTTTAACCATGTGAGTTTGCCTACGCTGCAAGGTGAATGTCGTCGAAAGATGAAGCGCTAGTCTACCTTATCTCGCTGACGACGACCTCGCTAACTGAGGCTAGAATAGTCTGCTAACTTCAGAAAAAATACAGGTTGCGTCACTGATTAATTTTTTCTTATTTCTAGCTTTAGCGGATCTGAAGCTATCCGGTGGTGTGTGTTTTACGGTCTCCGAACGAGTAAGGAAAAGTCGATGTTCCCGGCGGAAACCGGGCGAATTTGCAACACCTGAGCACCCCTTATTCGGGAACGGCGAGCAGGAAAGTTGCTGCGGGGGAAACAGCGGCTGATTTTCCGCGAAACAGGAGAAAATGCGTCTGTATTTCAATGAACTAAGCCCGAACATTTCCCCTTAAGGGCGTGTTGACACCTTTGTTACAATACGAAATACTCTCTTGACTTTCTTGTATCCGCAGGCATGTTTTTTCAATTTTTCATGCCTGTTCAATGAGATAAATATAAAACAGATTTTCGTAGTCTATCCGTCCGGCGAAGTCTGCGCGGAGGCAAGGGTACGGAAAAATTATGCTGAATTAATTAACCATTCTGATTATCAGAAGGCACAACGGCGGGGTATTTCACCCTGCTTGGCGGTGTGTCTCAAAAAAAGATGGCATAAGAATAGGTTAATTAAAGGATAAATAATTCCGCTTGCCGGGATTTTTTCGCATTTGGGATGGCTAAGGATGAGGGATACGAAGTGAAGCATTATCAGGTCAGAAGAATTAGCCTGCTGACAGCCATTGTGACGCTGACGACGAGCTGTGCGACGTTTCATGAAGCGGGCCGCAACTATGGCACGGCGATCGGCTGTATTGGCGGGGCGGCGTTAGGCGGTGGAATTACCTATCTGGTTACCGGCGATGCCAAAAAAGCCGTCGCGGGCGGACTGTTAGGCGGTGCTGCGGGCTGTGCGTTGGGGAATGTCTGGCAGAACCGAGAGGAAGCGCTGGCAAAAATTGCGCAGGAAGAAAATATCGCGATTACCACGCGTTCGCTGAAGTCTCAGGAGAAAAGCGGCACTGAAACCGTCGGGCTGGTGGCGCAGGTTGAAGACAGCGGCATGTTCGATGTCAATAGCGCGCGGCTTTCCGCCGACGGTTTACGGCAGGTCAGGAAAATAGCCGTCGCGATGAAGGAGGGGGATCAGAGTGGTGTGATTCTGGTCGTCGGACATACCGATGCCACCGGGAGCGCAGAATGGAATCAGCGCCTTTCAGAACAGCGCGCACAGAATGTCGGCCGGGTACTTGAGCAGTCCGGTCTGAACGCGAAAAAATTGTATTTTCAGGGCGCGGGCTCTGCTCGTCCGGTAGCCGATAACGCCACGGTAACAGGCCGGACTGCCAACCGGCGGGTCGAAATTGTAGGGCTGGCAAATGAAGCCCTGTTAAAACAGCGTCTTGAACAGGAAGGCAGTAACCTTGCTTATCTGCGTTATGGCACGGCTGAGCAGACTACGTCGACAGCGCGTTCTTCCTCTACATCAAGCCGCAAGGCGAAACCTTCTCCATCATCTTCAAATCGTAAAGCTGATTCCGCGCGTAAAGCAGAAACGCAGACTGCGGCAGTAACGTCAGCAACAGAAACGAAGCCGTCAGTCGCGCTAGCGACGAAGAAAGCCGCCGAGCCAGCCAATAGCAAGAACTTTGTTGATTTTGGCGGGCAGCCAGTCAATTCCTCCATACCGGTTTTGGCGGCGAGCCTCAAACCGCGCAGCAGCGGGTTTAGCCTGATTCCAGAAGCGAATGCCAGCAGCATGCTAAAAAGCTGTGCGGCGGATAATGTGCGCGTCAGCGGGCAAGCTAAAAATCTGGCCAGCGGAAAGGTATTAGACACCCATGAAACCCGTGAGTATTTGCCGGGCATGAACGGGCGCGCCTGGGCAGGGCTGGTGAATAACCACTTGGTGACGCTCTCACCGGTGAAGGTGCTGAGTGATAGCGCCACGGTAGTGGAAAACCCTAAGGTTTATGTCACGCGCGATTACCAGTCCAAAAGTAACCGCAAAGAAGATGCGCCATTAAATGCGGTGGCGAATGCTTGGGAAGGCGAAGACAGCATTTTGTATCGGGTTTACCTGCAAAATGAGGCACAACAGGCGCTGTCCTGCATAGATCTGTTAGTGCCGAAAAATGCCGGTAAGGCGCAGCAAGGTCAGCTGTTTTACAACAACCACAGTAAAGAATACATCGCGAGCTACACCCCGGTGCGTAGTTAATTTAGAAGGTATTGATAATGGAATTATTTCAAAGCATCGCCGAGGCGATTTCGCTTTACCGCTATATTTTCTGGCCGTTATTGGCATTGATGGCGCTGGTTCTGATTTTTATCCGTTGGTGGGATCAGGTCAGCTATTTTTTCCTTAATCTCATGAGCGGCTTGCCGCTTATCGGCCATGTTTCCCGTCTGTCACGTGCGAACGAACCACGCCGCAATGGCACCGGAGGGCTGGCATGGTATCCGGCGGAAGAGGCGATCTGCGCCAAATATTGGCAGTACTATAAAACCTCTAATCTGGACGCGGATTTTTACCTGCGCTGCGTTAACTACCTGAACAAGGTGGATGAACGTGGACGTAAGCCAACGGGGGTGATTTTGTGGTGTTGCAGCGTGGTGTTGGTTTTGCTGGAAGCGTTTATCTTCGCGCTGGTACTGTCGCCGTTTATCGCCAATAACATCTCCGCCAACCAGGCTGAATTCTCGGCGGTTGTGATCTCTGTCTTGATCGGCGTGGTACTGGTGCCCGCAACCCACCTGATGGGCGCCGAGCTGCATAAGAATACGTTGCTGAAGAAGATCCGCTACTGGTATTCGGAAGCGCGCCACAGCGGCTCTGCGAAAGGGTTGAGTAAGAACCACGAAATCTCGCTGGAAAATACTCGTCTGGATGACAACGAACCAAACTACATCCAGATGTTGAACCGCGTAACTCACAATGTACACGTTAAGCCACAGTATTGGGCAACGGCGGTGGCATTGGCGCTGATCATTTTCTTCTCCGTCGGCGCTTATCTGGTACGTGCTGCGACCATCAATGCTATGGATACGCAGGCGGTAAACGGCTCGCCGTTCTCACAGGTTGTGCAAACGAGTGATGCTTCACCGTTTGACCTGCCATCGGGTGCGGTAGCGGACAATGCCAAAGCGGATATGCAGGCGTCACAAGAGATCGTGGACAACCGCGTATTTGCTTCCAAGCTGACGTTCATTATCCTGTCCGTCATTTTTGTTGGCGTACAGCTGATAGGCATTTTGATTGGCATTTATCGTTCATTTGCGGGTATCGAGTCCAAAGCAGCGGCGAAATATATCGGCAACTTCAGCGGCTCTGAGGAGTTTGCATCGTGGCATGCGATGCGGCGTGAGCGTGTGGAACGCGATGGGCAAGAAAAGCTAACCGCGTTGCAAAATCGTTTGATGATGAAGCGCACCAATAGCCAGAGTGAACCGCTTACCACGCTACCGACGTTTGATGATTACATTAGTGGCAAGCTGCGTGATAAAGCACGCTCAAACGCAGAGTTGACTGCGCATTTACAAACGAAAAACGAACCGGTACAGCCCGCGCCTGTTGCTCAACCTGTTGCGGTTCAGCACGTTGAGTCTGTACCTGCTGAGGTGGTTAGCCAGCCTGCGGCACACGTACCGACAGCAACGGTCATTGAACCTGCTCAGCCGGTCACTGCGGCAGCAGTCAATACGTCGGAGAGCGATGATGAGAAACAACGTATCCATGAACTGGGTGATTTGACGTTGTTCAGCGAGGAAGAACTACAGTTGATTGCTGACGATCAGGGGCTGTCGTTGGAGTCCTTGAAGAAACGTCAGCGCGTGCAGGCGTTACTGAATAAGGCGCGTCCGAAGGAGAACGTATGAGGATGCTACTCTCGCTGCTGCTACTGGGGGCAGCCTGTGTGTCGCAGGCCGCAGAGCGTAACGATATCCCTAGTTGCTATAGCTTTGCCAAACTGGATCAACATCGCCCGGCTGACAGCGGTCGGGAACTGGTGGTGATTGTCGACCAGACGGTCAAGGTGCCTATTGATCTGAAAAAATCGGTCTGGAATCAAGTGGTTCGTTACGTGCAGCCTGGCGATCATGTTGTGATGTATCAGTTTTCGGCGCTATTGCAGGATAACTACATGAAGCGCGTATTTGACGGCAAGCTGGAAATGCCGTTTACCGATCAGAAGGTACGCAACAGCTTAGGGATGGACAGCCTGAAATCATTGGATGGGTGTCTTGTGCAGCAAAGGCAGTTTTTTGCGCAAAACATCGGGAAGAAAATGGCAGAAAGTTTCGCTGAACGCGGGGATAACATCGCCAAAAGCGAGATTATGGATAGTCTCAAGCGCATTGGTGATGATCTGAAAGAGACCTCTTCTACCAGTAAAACAATTCTGCTGGTGTCCGATATGCTGGAAAATAGCGAATTTGGCAGCTTTTACAGCAATAACCGTATTCGTTTGTTAGCGCCGGAAAAAGAGATGGCACGTGCCGAGAAGCAAAATCTGGTGGCAGATTTCGCTGGTGCGAATGTGTATATCGCAGGAGCGGGGCTGATCGATACGGATTCGAAAAATAGCTATCGATCCGGCAAGATCATGCAGCAGCTTGAAGTCTTCTGGCGGCAATACTTCGCAGCGTCTAAAGCTACCGTGGTGAGTTTCGGTGCGCCTGAACTGACTATCGATCTTAAGTAATTTTTTCCTACTGAAAGGCGCTAATGTATGAATGACATTAGCCCCTTTTTTGTTTTCAGCGGGTCTGCATCACCGATTCGGCTCTTTTTTCGTTCAGTTGAGGATAAATACCTAGCCTGTTCCCTTCCCTTATTGAGAGCAAGTTCGAGGGAAAATGCTATCCTCTATTTGACCTAATAAATTGTTTTTACTGTGTAATAAGAGACGCACTACTCACTGGCGTTACTGTGCGCATATGGCGCTACGCCTGTTCGCACATTCCAGCAGCGCCGGAATCAGGTGCGCGGTGGTGTTGGAGTACGCGCCGAGCTGGCTGAGGCTTTCTTACGGCAGTTCAACGTCATTTTGCAGCGTGTCGCCGAGGTAATGCAGGCCGTAGCATAGGCCTTCGACCGATTCGGAGGCAATCGCGCCGAGGTCGCAGAGCTGAATATCATCTAACTGCGCGAAAGGCAGGCTGGCGATCAGATCGCGGAAAATGGTAATGGTGCTGTCTGCGGGTGTGGCGTGAGTGTCCATCATGGTCATTTTTTCCTTGAGATAATTAAGTCCGCCACCACACAAGGTTCCAAACTTGGGGGGTGACACAGACAGGATTGGAACCCCGGCTGTCAAGAAGACCGGTCAACCTTGCGGTTGCCCTGCCTGCGTCACCATAAAGAGTGTGCACGCAGCCCCTGAAAAAACTAAGCGTTTTTCAGTCTTGAGAGTTCGGGGTTCCAAGCCCGGTTGCGGATGTTGCCGCAGCACGGAGACTCTATTCCAACGACGGAAAACGTGAAATAGGGTGGATGGATTTACAGTAGAGTTACAACGCGTTTTGGAATGAAGTTCGCAGAAATGGTCGGAAAGGCTGATGCGAGTAGACCGCGATACACGGAGCGACCACAGGGGGAGGCCCCCCGCGGGAACCTCCCCCCCCGTGTTTCCCCTGAAATGAGGAAGAGGTGTGGCCAATTGATTTTTTATTCTGTTTCTAATTTTTTTTCAAATACTGAAAGATATCAGTAGGAGAGTGAGGTGTTGTTAAGCGCACTTTTTCATAAAAAATAGGATCGCTTAATGGACTATCCCACTGTTTGATATCTTTCTTATCGATAGGGAAACATTGCATTGCGGCAGATTTGAAGGTTTCGCTTTTTTTCTGGTTCTCTTTACTATTTTTAGGATCGAACTGCATGTTTTTTTCATGAGCTAGTTTGATCGATGTAGGACATATTAACTTTATATCACCAAAGGAAAACATTGCTATTCCTACAATAAAGAACCGATCGGGGATATCAGCGTAATAATGTGTTCCCCACAGTTTTCCAGAAAACATACTGTGTGGATAGACATCGTTTTTAATTGTGTAATGGTGCGCTCGCCAATCGGCAATCCCTGAAAGGTTCATCGCGGCATTGGTCACCATTATTGGTATAACAGGAATAAAGGAAGACAATACCAGTATGCATAAAGGCACAGTAACAACAGTTATTATTGTACTGCGTTGCATGTTTCCTTTTCTGTAACCACTAATAAAAAATGCACCGGGGAAAAAAGATATGATCGCAAAAATAATGAAAATTATAATGGCTGAAATGCATTGCACCATTTCGCCATCTTGAGCTTGAAAACTCATTTTAGGGAGTAGGAGCGATAAAGGGATGATCTGTGTAAGTGATGGAACGGCCAGGGCGAGTGGGAGCATTACATTCAGAAAAAACCGACTATTGAGATTGGTTTTTCCATTACGATTATCTTTTGAACGATGAAAAATAAAATAGGATGCCAAGTATGAAATCACTGCGATCAGCATAATTCCGATGAGGAAAAAGTAAAGTCCATTTTTTCCTACATCATCGTAGAGAAAGGATAAAATAATTATGATAGGACCAAAGGACAAACTGTTTACTAAAACTATTCTACTAAGGTTATTTTTCAATTTTGAGTAAGGTACTATGCTGTTCTCGTAACCTGTTACAACTAATACTAGCATGAGTGAAGATATAAATATCAAGGTGCAAAATATGGAGAATGCGACCAGAGTGAATCCAAAAACAATTCCCAGTAGTGTATTAAATCCAATCGTTTCACCGAAAACATCCAGTCGTCCCATCGATGAAAGATAAAACCAGATGACTGAAATAGAACAGATGGTGACTGTCAACGATGATTTTAGTACTGGAGGTAAGAGTTTTTTGATTGTGATAATAATTTCGGAATGTTGTTCCGTTACTTCAGTAGCCATGTGAACACTTCCTTGTTAAAGATTTTTATACAAACTCGTATGATGAATACGTTGATTGTTCGAATGTTATTGGAACAGTATTCAGTGTAAAGGTATTGGTAATTTTTACAAAATTTCTCGCATTCCATAAGGTCTCTTATGCTTAAAGGTCTTAATCATCTGACGTTCGCGGTAACCGATCTGGCGGCAAGTCTGGATTTTTATCAAAATCTTTTGCAGATGACGCTACACGCACGCTGGGAAAGTGGAGCTTATCTGACGTGTGGTGATCTGTGGTTGTGTCTTTCATTGGATCCAGCTCGCCAGCGTTTGTCGAAAGAAGACAGTGACTATACGCACTATGCGTTTAGCATCGAACAGGCTGATTTCTTACCATTCTGCACTCGGCTTATGGCGGAAAATATTTCCGTATGGAAGACGAACCGCAGCGAAGGCGATTCGTTTTATTTTCTGGATCCTGACGGCCACAAGCTGGAAGTTCACGTTGGGGATCTCCAACAGCGGCTAGCTGCCTGTCGGGAAAATCCCTACCAAGGCATGGTATTCGCAAACTGAACCCGCTTAGTAGCGGTGCTATCTACGGCATCAATCAGCTCAATACATGATAACGATAAAGCATTTTCTCAAGGTCCTGTTTCATGCTGACGAAAAGCAGGATCTCTATGACGCCATTTTCTTCATCAACATCATACAAACAGCGAAAGTCATCTTCTACTGAGAGACGTTCACGGAACGCGATTCCCTTATCGGATAACATTGCATTGTGCCTGTAGCGTGTAGGATCTTGGGAAATGGCCTGTATGGATGATAAGAACAACGATTCAGACCACGTAGCAGCTTGTTTAATACCAATATAGTGAGATTTATAAGACTCAGCATCCTGCAAAGACCAGACCGCCGCAGGGGCGACTTTAATAGTGTAAGAACTGGCCACATCGACTCCTTATATTACGTTCTCGCTTCACGTAATTTTTGTAGGGCTTCCTCTGCGGACATTCCCTGACCGTTTTTAATTTCTTTTTTGGCCGTCATCACCAGCTTCAAAAGCGCGTTAGATTGTCTTTCCCTTTCTCTCTCTCGCAATTCAGCTTCCCGTTCTGCCGCCGTCTGCACGAAGAGCTCCGCAGAACCATTTTTCGTGACATAAACACCGCCTTGGAACAGTTCGGGATTGCCGAGCCTCTCACGAGCCAGCTTCTGAGATATTGTTGCCGTCATGTCATTTTCCTTTATTAAAACAACTGGTTAATGTTAAAGGCGATAGGTTCCCGCTATTGGGTGATGGCGATAGTTCCATCTTCTCGGTTGCTAAGGAGGCACTGTGGTGATTATAGCTTAACCAGTAAATCAGGGTATAAATTTATGGCAAATTTATACCCTGATCGAATACCACGACAAATTTATTTCCCTTTCAATCCCTCCCAACTCAGCTCAAAGCGAGCCAGATACTTATGCACCTGGTCGTCGTCGTTGGGTTTCTGTTTTTGTCTGACTGATCCCCTTGTCTTCCTACTCCCGACCCAAAAAAATATGCTGACGATGATACGCCATCTGTGACAGGTCGGGCGGGTAGGCGTCTGGCAGGCGAATTTGCCGGCCTTCATATTGGGCGAAGTTGACCTCGCTGATGGCGCTTTTCAGTTTTTTAATGCGCGGAGAAAGCAGCATTTCCAGCGAGTCGTTAAAGCTGATGAGCCCCATATCAAAGGCTTTGTCATGCAGGTTGGAGAGGCAAAGGCCGTTGCTGGGGTTAAGGCGGTGTTCCGCCGCCGTTTTCCACGGGCGAATGTGGCTGGCGACGAGCAGCGCGGGCTCTTCGAGACCGGTCACGCAGCAGCGTTCGCCGTAGTTACTGAGCACGCGTTTGCGGAATAGCTGCTGGCCGATGCGCGTTTTCACCTGGGTGAGGCGTTCACCACCGTGATAATCCGGGATGTCGCTCTCATTGGCACAGACCGGATAGGGGGCTGCTGGCGTTTCCACTGCTCCCGTTTCTAGCGATAGCATCGCTTGCTGGCACTGCTGCTCAAATAACTCAGGGTTGCTGTCCATCTCCTGCCACAACGCGCGATCGGCGTTGGATGCGCCGCGCAGGCCGGTGCGACCGGAGTCGATAATAAACGGGTCGAGGCTGGCGAGGTTAACCAACTTCATCGCCAGTGCGGACGGCGTGCGGTTAATCAACGCCGCATAGCGAATGATGTCAGGATTACGCGAGTGCAGCCTGCCAAACGGCAGCTGACTGTACAGGGTAAAGGCGATCAGGAGTTGATCCCGCGTCCAATGGTTAGTGGCTGCCATGCGAGTTTCATCCGTCCGTTAGCGCATTCGGTTAGTGAATGCGCTAACTATGCCAGGTCAGCGTATAAAATGCATGCGCTTGCCTTTGGCTGGATAATTGTTGCGGGCTGCGCTAACGTGCTGACAGCTTTCTTATTATGATGCCGAGAAACTATGCCTCGTACTTATACCTCCTTGTTTCGTCCCTTGTGCGCTCTGGCTGTGCTGATGCTGGTGGGGTGTGCCAGTAAAACCGCGCCGACACCGGAATCGCGGCCTGAAGATGTTCGCGCTCAGTTACTCAAGTTATTGCCTGACAACGTAAAAGATCGTCAGGGCTGGGCGAATGATATCGCGACGGCGTTTATCACACAGGGGCTTGATCCCAGTAATGAAAACCTGTGCTCGGTGCTGGCCGTCACCGAGCAGGAATCGACGTTTAATGCCGATCCGCAGGTGCCGAATCTGTCGAAAATCGCCTGGCAGGAGATCGATCGCCGCGCGGAACAGGTGCATGTTCCGGCGTTTCTGGTTCGTACCGCGCTGCTCATTAAATCCCCTAACGGCAAAAGCTACAGCGAACGGCTTGATAAGGTACGCACGGAAAAAGAGCTCAGCGCGATCTTTGATGATTTTATCGATATGGTGCCGATGGGGCAGACGCTGTTTGGTCGGTTGAACCCGGTACATACCGGCGGGCCGATGCAGGTAAGCATTAAATTTGCCGAAACCTATGCCAAAGGCTATCCGTATACCGTGGACGGTACGATCCGGCAGGAAGTCTTTAGCCGCCGTGGGGGGATGTATTTTGGCATCAAGCACCTGTTGGGCTATCCGGCGAATTATCCGCAGTCGATCTATCGATTTGCGGATTTCAACGCCGGATGGTACGCCAGCCGAAATGCGGCGTTCCAGCGCGCCGTGAGTCGTCTGACGGGGATAAAACTGGCGCTGGATGGCGATTTAATCAATTACAGTACGGACAAAACCGGCGCCACGGAGCTGGCGGTACGCACGTTAGGGAAACGGTTAAAGATGAGCGACAGCGCGATTCGTCGCGCGCTGGAAAAGGGCAACAGCCTCGATTTTGAAGATACCAGACTGTATGAGCGCGTCTTTGCGCTGGCGGATAGGCCGGGGGCGAAAGCGCCGCGCGCCATTCTGCCGGGGATCGCGCTGGAAAGCCCGAAAATCACCCGTAAGTTGACCACGGCCTGGTTTGCCCAGCGGGTCGATGCGCGTCGGCAACGGTGTTTAACACGCGTTAAATAGGCAACGCCCTGCGAAGGGCGTCGCCGTCATTCACGTTGATTCGCGTATCAAACCGGCCACTGGTTGAGTTTGATGCCGCGCGCTTCGGCATTTTCGCGAAAATCGTTCAGTACCGAGCGTACATCCGGGTCGATGTAGTCTGCGTTGTCGTGCTCCACAATGACGACGCTATTGGCGGGGATCTTATTGAGCAGCCCTTGCAGACGCGGATTGTGTACAAACGTCAGATTTTGCTGGAAGCTGAGCACAAAATGGTCGCTATAGCGCGTCAGTTGCATTGCGTTGCGGTGGCTTTTAGAGAGGCTGAAAGCCAACTGGGTGGCGATACCTATCCCGATGCCCGCCAGCATACCAAAAACAATGATGCCGATGACGGTGGCGGCGAAAGGCACGAACTGTTGTGCGCCTTGCCGCCACAGCAGCAGAAATTGTTGCGGCGAGGCCAGTTTATAGCCGGTATACAGCAGTACGGCGGCCAGACTGGCGAGTGGAATCACGTTCAGCAAGTCGGCCATGAATAAGCCGCACAGGAGGAGCAGCACGCCATGCAGCAGGGTGGATAATTTCGTGCGCGCGCCGGCGTTAACGTTGACGGAGCTGCGGACGATAACGGCAGTAATCGGCAGCCCACCCAGAAAGCCGCTCACCAGATTGCCGATGCCCTGCGCGCGCATCTCTTTGTCCGGCGAGGGGGCGGGGTGCTGTGGACGAATTTTCTTCAGGGCTTCCTGACTCAGCAAGGTTTCCAGGCTGGCCACCAGCGCCAGTGTGACGGCAACGACATACACCGCCGGGTTCTTCCACGCCTGCCAGTCAGGACGCGTCATCTCTCCCATGAGCTGTTCCAGACTGCCAAATTCGGGCAGAACAATGCGCGGCAGATTATTGACCATCTCGGTAGACAGGCGATCGCCGTAAACGGTAAATAATCCGCCGAAGAGAACCGCGACCAGCGGACCGGGAAGCCAGCTAAGCGCGTTGATTTTCTGCACCGGTTTCGTGGTCCAGAGCCAGAGGATCGCCAGCCCGACCAGACAAACGATCAACGCGCTGGGGGAAAATTCCGGCTCGGAGGCGTCAAAGAGCGATTTCAGGTCGTCCTCGCCGTCGGAACCGAAAGCGAGTGGGATTTGCTGGATAATCAGTAGAATACCAATGGCGGACAGCATGCCTTTAATCACGGTGCCGGGAATGAGTGTGATAAAGCGCCCGGCGCGCAGCAGGCCAAGAATGCATTGCAGCACCCCCGCGAGCATGATCGCCAATAGCAAGGCCGAGAACGATCCCAGACTGGCGATGGCGCCGGAGACGATAGTGACCAGCCCGGCGGCGGGGCCGCTGACGGCATAACGAGATGGGCTGAATAGGGTGACGACAATGCCGCCAACGACGCCGGTCAACAGGCCGACAAAAGGAGGGAGACCGCTGGCCTGCGCGATGCCAAGGCTCAGCGGCAGGGCAACAAGGAAGACGACAAGCCCCGCAGGGATATCGTGTCGGAGTGTACTCAGGTTCATGGGGACGTCTCCTGTACGCGTGCGTGATGGTGGATGAGTTCTTTCAGGTGACCGGTGTGCAGGTCATAGACACAGCCGAAAACATCAAGCTCGATGCCATCGCGCCAGGCTTTCTGCACCGGTTCACAGGCGATCAGGTGGGCGAACTGCGCCAGCACGTTGGCCTCCACCAGTTGGTTCTGGCGCGTGTTTTCATCGGCCTCGCTATTTTGTGCGGCGGCGATGTGCGGCGAAAGCGACTGGCGCAGCGCCGTGATGCGGCGGGAAAGGGCTGAATCCTCATGACTGAGTCCCGTGGCGGGCAGATTCACCGCGGCCTGAACGCCGCCGCAGCCGTAGTGGCCGCAGAGCACGATGCGGGACACACGCAGGTATTCGAGCGCATATTGCAGAACGCTCATGAAGTTATCGTCGTCTGCGACCACCATATTCGCGATGTTGCGGTGAACAAAAAGCTCGCCGGGGCTGGAGCCGGTTAATACTTCGGCAGGTACGCGGCTATCTGAACAGCCAATCCACAGCGAATGCGGCTGCTGTCCCTGCGTGTGTTTCCTGAAGTATTGCGGATGACGTTGGCGACGTAACGTGGCCCAACTGCGATTTTTGGCTAACAGGGGTTTTAATGTTGTCAAATTAAATTCTCTCTTTTTAGAAACCACAGTGATATTTCCCGCTCAATGAGCGGGAAGGAGGAACCATTCTTTTTTAGCATTCACTTAATTAGGTTCAGCGTTATTTAATTTAGTTCTGCCGTTTGTTTAAATATGGCGTTTATTGAGACTATTCTTAAGGTTGTTAAGTTTTGTATGAAGGTTTTGTTTCACTTGATTTTCATAAGAACAATGAATTACTTGTTTGTTTGTGGCGATAGGAAAAAAGTATTTTACTTTTTGTTATTACGGTTGAATATTTTTATGTTGCATTAATATTACTATTTATATTTCTCTGATGGCGTCTTTTTTTGTATAAAACAGGGCGCTACGCTTATCCGGTTTAATTAGTTAATTAAAGGTACGGTCGTACCAATTATTTATGACTTATTAGATTAAGGAATATATTTATTCTCTTCATCATCCAATATAACGTGCGTGCTTGAATCAGAGGGGCGGTTCATTCCGGCCAAGGAAAGCGCTTGCCGAAAATGGGGATGAAACCGGGTGACGCCACCCGGCGGTGTGAGGAGAAAGGGGCTTAATTGGGTAATAACGCTTGCTGCAATGCAGGCTGCGGCGTGCTGTCGTCAACCTTGAAGCGGCTGACCAGCGATTCCATTTCCATCGCCTGCTCATCCAATAGCTGGCTGGCGACGGACGCCTGTGAAACCAGCGTCGCATTTTGCTGGGTGACCATTTCCAACTGGTTCAGCGCTTCGTTAATTTGCACAATGCCCAGCGATTGCTCATCCGTGGCGGTGGCGATTTCATTCATCAGATCGCGCACTTTATGTATGCCGTTGATAATGTCGGTAATGCCCTGATTTGATTGGTTAACCAGTTTCGTACCTTCACTGACGCTGGCAATGCTGTCGGCAATGAGCGCACGGATTTTCCCCGCTTCGTCCGCACTGCGCTGTGACAACTGCCGTACTTCGGAAGCGACAACGGAGAACCCGCGTCCGTGTGTCCCTGCTCGTGCAGCCTCAACGGCGGCGTTCAGCGCCAGCAGGTTGGTCTGGAAGGCGATGCCGTCAATGGCGGCGATCACTGTGTTGACGCGCTGGCTGGCATCCTGAATTTTCTCCATCGCGCCACTGGCGGATGCGGTGATAGTTCCCACGTGCAGCGCCTGCTCGTCCACCTCTGTCGTCAATTGGTGAGCCTGTCTGGCAAAGTCTGCTGTCTGTTTTACCGTCACGGTAATCTCTTCCATGCTGCTGGCGGTTTGTATCAGCGAGGAGGATTGTTCTTCGGTACGCTGGGCCAGATCCTGATTGCCGTTGGCAATCTCGCTGCTGGCGCGTCCGATGGTCTGTGAGCTGAGCTTGATGCTGACCACCATAGCGGCAATGTTTTCCAGTGATACGTTATACGCCTGATTCAATTGCGACAGCTCATCGTTGCCCGGTACGTGCAGGCGGCGAGTGAGATCGCCGCCCATGTCGCGTATGGTCGTCAGCGTTTGCTGAAGATGCTCATTGATACTGCGCATAATGATCAGGGCCAGTCCGATAGCCATCAGCAAAGACACCAGCGCGCCGGCCAGATAGCTAATCCAGGATTGGCGGGCATGGGAGGCTAAGGCTTTGACCTGTGCGGTCAGATCGCTGACGGCGAGTTGTTCTACCTTTTTCAATTCGTCGATTTTGGCTGTTTGTTGGCTGAACCACTGATTGGCATCGATGGCAAAATCGCCGTCAGGGGACGCAATGGCTTTGTTGCGCATCTGTAACGCGCTCTGCGCAGACGAATTATTGATGGCCTGTTCAAACGTCTGACGCAGTTCGGGGGTGGAAAACATGTTATAGGCGGTGGCATAGGCATCGCCTTTGCCAACGATCTGGTTCAGGCGTTCAAACATCCCCGGATCAAAGCGATCGGCAGAGAAGACGTTGGAGAGCACCGCACGCTCCAGACCTGCCTGTTCCTTGACGCTCAGCAGGCTGTAATACGCCGCCAGCCGCTGGGCAATGCCGCCGTCGCTAACCAGATGGGTCATGTCGCCGACGATATTCAGCAGGTTGGCGATGGCGTCGGAATAGTACCCCAGCGCCTGAGTGACGGATATCGACATATTATCGACTGCGCGACGATACTCCCCTATCTGTTGCACGTTCTGTGCTATCTGGCCGAGTTTCGCGCTGACATCACTCCCAAGTTCGTTTTGATTCAGGTTGGCAATGGTGTGTTCCAGTATTTGTTGCGCCCGATCGGTGTGCTGTCGCTGGGTGGAAAGCTCTGTGCCGAAACGTTTCCCCTGGCTGCCAAAATAGCCTGCGCTCATGCCGCGTTCGCGCTGTAGCTGGTGGGCGAACTCCCCGGCATCGCTCGCCAGCGTAATGAGTTTATCCATACGAATCATTTCATTCTCGGTATGGCGGCGTTCCAGCACGCCTGAGCCGCTGAACCACAAGAGGGTAAGAATGAGCGGGAGAAGGGCAAGAATAAACTTGCTGCGGATCGAGATGTGGTGAAGGAATTTCATTGGTGTGCTCCATAACCTGCAAGTCGTCCGTGTCTGACAGGGACAGGTTGTAAAATAGACATGGCTCTTTAGTTTCGGCGGCGTCAGGTAATGATTTAGCGTTTAGCGCACGATTTCCTTAAAAAAAGTGTGCCTGCGATCTTTACGCCGGGTGAGCAGACATTTATCGCGCTCTATTTAAGGTCTTATCGTCCCCTCTTTTTGGCGAGGTTAACGCTTTTGCCTAAGGGGGATGAATGTGGCGCGCGGTATTGGCCGCGTTAGCGTTTAAGTGGCGCTGAGCAGAATAATGATGTTAACCAGTGAAATCAGGATAAGAAAAAGGATAACGATCTTAAGTGTGTGGCTAGAGTATTTCATGTGCCTTCCTGAGAGTCGGATGATGGGTACCCGCAGTAAAAAAGCGATCAAAACCATTGGCCAAAGCAGCGGATATCAGCGCGCTTGACCCGCAGTGCGACGACGCAGCAACCAAGCTTCCTTATCGCCGTATTACGAAATGCGAAAAGCGTGGTTAATCAAAAACAGGCTATGTAATTTAGTGATGAAACAATAACGGAATGAACCTAAATCGAACATCAACATGTGTGGCGTTGCGTCATGGTCAGTAGAATGTGCGCCATATCAAAGCATCCGGATCCATCTGTTGGAAGAATGCCGCCATCCTGCGCTGCGTCATTTTTTTCTAAATGATAATGAGTATTATTTGGGCGGAATGATGTGGTATTTGCCGATTTCGGGCGGTTTCTTCGATTTGTTTTCGCAACCAGGCTGGTAAAGGAACGATGACGATGTGCGAATTAAAAACACGGACTAATAAGATCGATACGCAAAATGGCAAACGTGCCGTCAGTCGTCTGACTGCCGCATTTTTGCTCTGCCTCTCTCCATTTTTTATCAATCCGGCGTGGGCGCAGACCCTCTCTTCTCTTACATTCGCGAATTTCCGCGATACGCGCGATCTCAACCCCCATATTTATTCGGGGGAGATCTGGGCGCAAAACATGCTGTATGAGTCATTGGTGAAAGTCACGCCACAGGGCATTCAGCCCTGGCTGGCGGAAAAGTGGGATATCTCGGCAGATGGCAAGGTCTATACCTTTACGCTGCGTCAGGGGGTGAAATTCAGCGATGGCGTGGCGTTTACCGCGCAGACCGCGAAACAAAATATTGATGCCGTATTGGATAACCGTGAGCGTCACGGCTGGTTGGAGATGGTGCGTATCATCGATAACGTGGAGGCATTGGATGAGCGCCGCCTGCGCTTTACGCTGAAAGAGCCCTATTATCCTTTCCTCGTTGAACTCGCCGTTACCCGTCCGATGCGCTTTATTTCACCCGCGGCGATGAAGGACGGCGGGACGAAAACGGGCGTGAAAGCCTACATCGGCACCGGGCCGTATGTGATGAGCGAGCACAAAACCGATGAGTACGCCGTCTTTACGCTGAATCCCTACTATTGGGGGGAAAAACCCCGGTTGCAACGCATCACGATGAAGGTGATACCCGATAACCAGACGCGTTTGCTGGCCTTGCAAAAGGGCGAAATCGAGATGATTTACGGCAAAAACATGATCGATGCCGATGCGTTTACTCAGTTGAGTCAGAATAAAAAATTTACGACGCAGCTTTCCGCACCCGTTTCGACGCGTATGCTGCTGATGAATACGACATCGGAAAATCTGAAGGATGCGCGCGTGCGGCAGGCGTTGCAACATGCGGTGAACAAGGTTGATATCGCCGAGGGGATTTTCAACGGCAGTGAAATTCCCGCTGACACGCTGCTGGCGAAAAACGTGCCGTACAGCAATATCGGCCTTAAACCTTACGCCTACGATCTGGATAAGGCGGCGGCGTTGCTGGATGAGGCGGGCTGGGTAAAAAGCGCCGGGCAGACGTGGCGCCAGAAAGCGGGTAAGCCGCTTTCCATCGGCATTTACTACGACAGCAACACGGCATCTCAGAAAGTGATTGCCGAATATTTGCAAAGCGAATTCGCGACGTTGGGCATTGAGCTGAAGCCGTATGGCGAAGAGGAACAGGCTTATCGCGACAGGCAAAAAGCCGGTAAATTCGACATCGTGTTTAACATCTCCTGGGGGACCCCCTACGATCCGCAGTCTTTCCTGTCGGGCATGAAGTTACCCGTCTATGGCGACTATGCCGCTCAACAGGGGCTGGCGGAGAAAAAACACATCGATGAGCGGATTAGCCACGCGTTGGTGACCACCGATGAAAAAGCCCGGCAGGAAGACTATCGCTACGTGCTGACCACGCTGCATGACGAAGCGGTCTATCTCCCCTTGACCTACGAGCGCAACCGCGCCGTGTATGTGAAGAGTGTGAAAAACGTAGAATTTAATCCTTCACAGTTTGAGATCCCGTTTGATCGGATGTCGCGCGAATAGCGTGTGGCGACGCCCCCGTTTTTCCATCAGGAAAAACGGGGGCGTGCTGTGGATATCGTGGTGAAATGACAGGATTGTGATGTGAAAACCTACCTCTGCCGACGCCTGTTGCTGACGATACCGATCCTGTTCGGTATTTCGTTTATTTCTTTTTTGTTGCTGAATTTAGTGCCTGCCGATCCGGCTGAGGTGGCGCTGCGCGTGAACGAGATCATTCCTACACCGGAATCGATCGCGGCGATGCGCCAACAGTTAGGGTTAGATCGCCCTTTCCTGTTGCGTTACGCCTACTGGCTGGCCGATGCCGTGCGGCTGGATTTTGGTTACTCCTACGTCAACAATCGGCTGGTGCTGGATGAGATCGCACGGTGTTTGCCTGCCACCCTGTCGTTGGCCGCGCTGGCGCTGGTTATCATCCTGTGCGTCAGTATTCCGCTCGGCGTACTGAGCGCCGTATATAAAGATAGCCTGTTCGATCGCGTTATACGCACGCTGGTCTTTCTCGGTACGGCGATGCCCAGCTATTGGCTTGGTCTGCTCATGATCTGGTGGCTTGCATTGGCATGGGACTGGCTGCCGACCAGCGGCAGCGGCTCGTTTTCCCACATCATCCTGCCCGCGGTGACGCTGTCTATGGTTTACATCGCCATCTATATCCGGTTGATTCGCAATAACATGCTGGAAAATATGCAGCAATACTATGTCTACTACGCCCGCGCCCGCGGGCTGACGGAAAGGCGCATTATTCTGCGTCACGTGCTGAGAAACTCATTGCACAGCAGTATTACGGCGCTGGGGATGAGTATTCCACAGCTGCTGGCCGGTACGGTGATTATCGAAAATATCTTTGCCTGGCCCGGCGTTGGACGGCTCTGCATTTCAGCGATTTTCAGCCGTGACTATCCGGTGATTCAGGCTTATATCCTGATGATGGCGGTGCTGTTCGTGCTCTGCAATTTGCTGGTGGATATTATTCAACGCTGGATGGACCCGACTTTACGACAGGGAGAGTAGGATGTCGTTTTTGCAAAAACTGCTGCGCGATAAAGTTGCCGTGTTTTGTCTGTTGGTGATTGTGGCGGTGGTCGCCATTGGCGTTTTTGCCCCGTGGCTGGCGCCTGCCGACCCAAACAAAATTAATATCGCCCGTAAATATGCCGATTTTAGCGCCCGTTTTCCTCTGGGATCCGATCACCTTGGCCGTTGCATACTCTCGCGGCTGATGTTTGGTGTACGGACGACGCTGTTTCTGGCGCTGCTGACGATGGCCGTTACCATTACGATCGGTTGCCTGTTTGGTTTCCTGTCAGGGTATTTCCGTGGCCGATTCGATGAGGTCATGATGCGCGCTTGCGACATCATGCTGTCCTTCCCCAGCCAGATCATGATTCTGGCGATTGTCGGGGTGCTGGGCGTTGGCATCGTGAACGTGATCGTGGCCAATATTCTGGTGAAGTGGGCCTGGTACACCCGCATGATCCGGGGCATTGTGATTAAACACAGTCAAAAAAACTATATTTTGTTTTCGCGCGCCAGCGGCACGCCGCTGTGGTTTATTCTGCGGCGCCATTTATTGCCCAATACGCTGTCCGAAATCGTCGTACTGGCAACGCTGGATACGGGGTGGGTGATTCTGAACATCTCGGCGCTGTCGTTTCTCGGATTAGGCGTGCAAGCGCCGACGGCAGAGTGGGGAACGATGCTTAGCGAGGCGCAAAAAGTGATGATGAGCCACCCCACGCAAATGCTGGCGCCGGGGCTGGCGATTCTGGTGGTCGTGGCGGCGTTCAATTTGTTGGGGGACTGCCTGCGTGATGCGATGGACCCACGGGAGGCCCGGCAATGACAGAATTATTACGCGTTGAGAATATGCAGGTGGCGCTGAAAGCGAGCGGGGAGCCTCTGCTGGAGGATATTCATTTTTCACTGCCGCGCCATGCTTGCCTTGGCCTGGTGGGGGAAAGCGGGAGTGGAAAAAGCCTGACCTGCCGCACGTTGATGGGGTTATTGGATCGCGCGTTCACCTGTTCGGGACGGGCCTGGCTGAACGGCGTGGATCTGTTGGCACAGCCGCCGGAGAAGATGCGGGCGCTGCGGGGAAAAACGATTGGCATGATCCTGCAACACCCGATGAACGCTTTTGATCCGCTGCAATCGGTTGGAAAGCAGATGGTGGAAACCTTTACGACGCATCTGGCGTTATCCCCGCGTGAGGCACGCGAGCGTGCGCTGGAGATGATGCAAAACGTTTCCCTGCGCGATGTCATCGCGCTGTTCGATCGTTATCCCAGTCAGATTAGCGGCGGCATGTTACAGCGCATCATGATCGCGATTGCGTTGGCGCTGGAGCCGCAGTTGCTGATTGCCGATGAACCGACAACGGCGCTGGATTCGGTGACTCAGCATGACATCATGACGGCGTTTCGCGCGATTCGGGAACGGCTGGGCACGACCATGATTTTTATTTCGCATGATTTTGGCGTCATCAATCACATTGCCGACCGCGTACTGGTGATGCATCAGGGAAGGAGCGTTGAACAAGGGGAGGTCCGTCAGGTATTGCGCCATCCACAGCACGAACATACCCGCTATCTGGTCGCCTCTCGTCAGGCGTTGCAGCGACGCTATCAGGCGCTGCTGAGTCCGCCAGCGAACGACATGGAAGCCGTGAAGAAAGAGGTCGCTTATGACCGTGTTGGTTGATGTCGCGCACGTCAGCCACGGCTACCCGAGTGAACGCGGCGGTCAGTGGCAGTCCGTACTGCATGATGTCTCCTTTCAGGTGCGTCAGGGGGAATGTCTGGGCATTATTGGCGAAAGCGGGAGTGGGAAAAGTACGCTGGCGCGGATCTTGCTGGGGCTTGAAGCGCCGAAAAGCGGCCGGGTGACGCTGGCGGGTCAAACTGTTGGCGCACCGCGGCGTTTCTGGTCGCGCAGACGTGATGAACGCACTCGCGTCAGCGCCGTTTTTCAGGATTACACTTCTTCAGCCAACCCCTCGATGACGGTGCTGGATATTGTTGCGGAACCTCTGCGGGTACGCGGCGTAAGGCAACGTGCGGCGATAAATCGACAGGTTGTGGCGCTGCTGGAGCAGGTCGGTCTGTCGAACGATTTGTGTGAGCGTTTTCCCCATCAGTTGAGCGGGGGACAGATGCAACGTGTGTGTATCGCTCGCGCGATGGCCTGCCAGCCGCAATTTATCGTGCTGGATGAAGCGGTAAGCGCGCTGGATATGTCTGTTCAGGTACAGG
This sequence comes from Samsonia erythrinae, assembly GCF_004342665.1. Lineage (GTDB taxonomy): Bacteria > Pseudomonadota > Gammaproteobacteria > Enterobacterales > Enterobacteriaceae > Samsonia > Samsonia erythrinae. Next base: position 185,345 of record NZ_SMBY01000002.1, read on the forward strand.
TGTTGGATCTCCTGGTCGAATTGCGCGCCAACCTAGGACTGACCTATTTGTTTATCAGCCATGATTTGGCGGCCATCGCGTATCTGTGTCAGCGGGCGATCTTTCTCCAGTCTGGACGCGTGATTGAACGCGTGGACGACATGACGTCGCTGGGGCAGGTGCAGCACCCTTACGCCCGAAGGCTCCTGGCGTCGGTGATGACGTTTTGAGGCGATCGCCCCTTCGTGCGGCGGGGCGATAGACGTGCGAAGCCGGTCGTTAGTCCAGATAGAAAACGGATTCCAACTCGTCACTCACCGGGCTGTTGTCCGGGTTGGCAGGCATCACATCGCGCATCTGTTTCCACCAGCGCTGGCAGACTTCCGTTTGCGAAATCGCTTCCCAGCGCGCTTCTGATTCCACTTCCACATAGCCGAACAGCAGGTTGCGCTGCTTATCCAGAAAAATACTGTAGTGGTGCGCGCCGTGATTTTTCAGCGTCTCGGCCAGCTCCGGCCAGATGGGATTGTGGCGACGCTGATATTCGTCGTGGCAGTCAGGAAAAACCGGCATTACAAACGCCTTACGCAACATGGCTGCGTCCTCCGTCGTCGTTGGCAGTGCGCCACGGCGTGGTTGCCGTGGCTGTTTGAAGCTGAAAGCTTCGCTAGCGCATTACGCGCGCAGCGCGGCTTCCATCGGGGTGACGCCGAAACGTTTACCCAGCGCGATCAGCTCTTCGGTCGAGATGGTCTGCTTTTTGCCCCCCATTGATCTGACTTTGACCATGACTTCGGCGGATTTTTCGGCGGTGTCGATCAGCCCGAAGGCTTCATCCAACGTTGGGCCGGAACCGAAGATACCGTGGAAAGGCCACAGCACCAGCGAATGGCGCGTCATCTGCTCTGCGGTGGCATCGCCAATGGCGTCGGTGCCCGGTACCATCCACGGCACAATCCCCACGCCGTCCGGGAAAACCACCAGACACTCCGTGCTGCCTTCCCACAGTTCGCGGGTGAACACCGCGTTATCCAGCTCCAGCACATAGCTCAGGGCAATCAGGTTGGTGGCGTGGCAGTGCATGATGACGCGGTCACGCCCGTGGGTCACCCCCATACGGACAACGTGCGACTGGAAGTGTGAGGCCAGTTCAGAGGTGGGCAGACCGCCGTTGGTGAGTCCCCAGAAGATACGGTAGCCTTTGCCGTCGCTGTCGACCTGCAACAGCACCAGTGAATCCGCCGGATCTAACTGAACATTGCGGAAAAACTTGCCGGAACCGGTGACGATGAACCAGCAGTCGGCCAGCGCGGGCATCGGTTGGGACAAGGCCTCGTGGCGCGGCTGCGGGGAGAAATCGCTTTCATAAGGGGCAACGTCCTCAGCCGTCAGGCGCAGGCTGACATTGCCGCCGTTACGTTCGTCCCAGCCTTTAAGCCACATATCGCTGGTGGCTTTAATCATTCCCTGTACAAACCAGGAAGAGAGAATTGCTTGCATAGTCTTACCCTTGACGTTGAGTGAGGATGGTGTGTTCATACTGACGTACCTGTTGCAGCCATTCGCTGCCTGGGATCACGTCATGACGTTGACAGTAGTGTTCCCACACGGCCTGCCACGGTAGCGATTTTTGCTCTTCCAGCAGGGCAAGACGCGCGGTGTAATCGCCGCTTTGTTCCAGCTTGCGCAGCGTTTCCGTGGGTTCCAGCAGCGCGCGCAGCAGGGCTTTTTTCATGTTGCGTGTGCCGATGACCCAGGCGGCGATGCGGTTAATCGAGGCATCAAAGAAGTCGAGCCCGATGTGCACGCGGTTAAACAGCTTGTGCCGCACGATTTCATGGGCGATGGCCTGCGTTTCGTCATCCAGCAGCACCACATGGTCGCTGTCCCAGCGGACCGGACGGCTGACATGCAGCAGCAGGCGGGGAACGTACAGCATCGCGCTGGAAATCTTGTCGGAAATCACCTCGGTCGGGTGGAAGTGGCCGGCATCCAGACAGAGCGCGGTGCCGCGGCTGGCCGCGTAGCCAAGATAGAATTCGTTGGAGCCTACGGTAAAACTTTCCGCGCCTATCCCGAACAGTTTACTTTCCACCGCGTCGATGTGGTGCGCCGGATCGAGCGGTTCGGCGATGATCTCATCCAGCGCGCTGAGCAGCCGCTGGCGGAACGCCAGACGATCGACGGTCAGATCTTTCATGCCGTCCGGCACCCAGATGTTCATCACCGATGGGGTGCCGAGTTCGCGGCCAAAGTAAGCAGAAATCCGGCGGCTGGCCTGACAGTGTTCAATCCAGAAGCGGCGCACTTTTTCGTCCGGGTGCGACAGCGTAAAGCCGTCCGCGCTCAGCGGATGTGAAAAACAGGTCGGGTTAAAATCGAGTCCGAGTTGGTGGCGTTTGGCCCACTCAACCCAGGTGCTGAAATGCGCTGGCGCAATTTCGTTGCGGGCGATGGGCTGCGCGGATTCCAGATAGATGGCGTGCAGGTTTAATCGCTTGGGGCCGGGGATGAGCGCAAAGGCCTGCTCCAGGTCGGCACGCAGTTCATCCGGCGTGTTCGCCTTGCCGGGGTAGTTGCCCGTGGCCTGAATACCGCCGGTTAACGGCCCGCCGGTGTTCTCGAATCCGCCTACATCGTCGCCCTGCCAGCAGTGCATCGATACCGGAATCTGGTCGAGCTGATTCAGCGCGGCCTCAACGTCAATATTCAGGCTGGCATAACGCGTTTTTGCCAACTGCCAGGCGGTTTCAATTGGTGTACTCATTGCGTGGTCTCCTTTTTGCCCTTCGGGGCGGTTTCTGGCTGGCTGAGCGCCTGAAAACGACGCCAGTGCCCGGCAAAATCACGTTCTGCACGTGGGGTGTAGCGATGCAGAGGGAAGTTATGTGTCAGCATGCGCCGGAAGGCGGCAAGGTCGGCGACGGCGCCCAATGCCATCAACTGGCAGCCGATATTGCCCAGCGTCGAGGCTTCGACCGGCCCGGCCAGCACCGGCATCTGACACACGTCGGCGCACAGCTGGTTCAGGAAGGCGTTCTGGCTGCCGCCGCCGACAATGTGCAACTGGCGGATCGGCGCGTGGCGCAGTTCACCGAGTTCCATTACAACCTGCCGGTAGAGCAGGGCGAGGCTGTCGAAAATACAGCGCGTCAGTTCGGCGTCGCTTTGGGGAATAGGCTGGCCGTGCTCGCGACAATAGTCGCGGATGGCCTGCTGCATGGACGGCGGATTGATAAAACGCTCGTCGTTGGGGTTAATCAGGCTGACGAAAGCGGGGAGGGCCGCGGCGGACTGAATCAGCGTGGCTAAGTCCTTGATATCGCGCTCCTGACACACCCGCTGTAGCAACCACAGGCCCATGATGTTTTTCAGCACCCGATAGGTGCCGTCCACGCCGCCTTCGTTGGTGATATTGGCCGCCAACGCCTGCGGGCTGTTGAAGGGCCTGTCGCTCTCGATCCCCATCAGCGACCAGGTGCCGGAGCTGAGATAGGCGCTGTCGCTCCCCTGTAACGGCGTACCGACCACCGCGCTGGCGGTATCGTGCGTGGCGACGGCGATGACGGGAATAAGTCGTCCGCTCGGCGCGGTCCAGTTCCCCACGGCGTGCCCCGGCTGCACCGGTTCGCTCAGCCAGCGGCGTGGAACGCCCACATAGTCCAGCAGTTCACCGTCCCAGGTTTTCTTTTGCAGATTAAGCAGTTGGGTGGTGCTGGCGTTGGTGTACTCGCAGACCCGATTTCCCGTGAGTCGGTAGTGAAAGTAGTCGGGGATCATCAGTAAATGCGCCGCCTGCTCAAGCGCGTCGGGATGTGCTTCGCACAGCGCCTTGAGCTGATACAGCGTATTAAACGGCAGAAACTGGATCCCGGTGCGTTGATAGATCGCTTCACGTCCCAGATCGGCGGTCACGGCGGCCATGACGCCGTCGGTGCGGTGGTCGCGATAGGAGTACGGCAGACCGACGAGACGCCCGTCTTTATCGAGCAACACGTAGTCCACGCCCCAACTGTCGATCCCGATGCTGTCGGGGGCGATACCCATGGCGTCGATTTGGTGTAATCCGCTAAGGATGTCGCGTTCCAGCGCGGCGAGATCCCATTGGTGATGACCGTCCTGAAACACCAGCGTATTGCTGAAACGGTGAATTTCTTTCAGCGTCAGATGCTGTGTTGCGGTGTGCAGCGTCGCCAGCATCACCCGACCACTGGATGCGCCCAGATCCACCGCCACGATATTCTTCACCGCCATAGCTCTACTCCTTATTGTTGGATGTATTGCAGTGTAAAGAGCGGTGACTGGCGCCACCTTCCGATGAGTGCCATCTGTCACCGTCGGCTGGCAAAATGACAAAGCTGAACGTGAAAGGGCTCACAATCTGGGAAATTACTCTGGCGATAACCACGCAAAAAATAAGGAAAAGGCGGTGTGATCCTTTCCACACTTCAATGAATTAGGTGGCGTAATCTTAAAAAAAGGGCAATCAGAGGGCGCGTGGGTGACGGTATTTTAAGGTCGGTTTTTCGGCTTCTGGCTACCCTTTTTCAACGGCTGCAATTTGCCAAAGGCTGAAGGGAGGACTGCAATGACGTTACTTCGTGGCGATGAATTTTTTACCTCGCGTGCCGTGACGGTCGCGGTAGAGCCCCGTACTCCGCAGACGGCATTTCCTGAGCATTATCATGATTTTTGGGAAATTGTGCTGGTGGAGCAGGGCGCGGGCGTGCACATCTTTAACGATCAACCCTATGCGCTATGCAGCGGGACGGTGTTCTTCGTGCGCGATAACGATCGGCATCTGTTTGAAGATGTGGACGGACTGTGCCTGACCAATGTGCTGTACCGTTCACCGCGCGGTTTCCGTTTCCTTTCCGACATCGCCGCGTTTTTGCCGTATGGCCCGAACGGCGAGTGGCAAGGGCAGTGGCAGGTGAACGGAGCGGGGATGCAGCGCTTGAAACAGTCTATGAACAGTCTGGCTGAACTGGCGCAGAGCGATGCGCCGGAAGCGATCGCCGCCAGCGAGAGTCTGTTTCTGCAAATTTTGGTGCAACTGCGTCAACACTGTTTCCAGACGCAGGGCAATGGCTCAGAACGTCAGGGCGTGCAGGCGCTACTGGGCTGGCTGCAAAACAACTACAGCGAAGAGGTGAACTGGGGCAGTCTGGCCGATCAGTTCTCGTTGCCGCTGCGCACATTGCACCGTCAGCTCAAACAACACACCGGGATGACGCCACAGCGCTATCTGAATCGGTTAAGATTACTGGAGGCTCGCCGACGGTTGCAGCAGAGTGATGATTCGATCACCACGATTGCGCATGCCTGTGGATTTAGCGACAGCAATCACTTTTCGACGCAATTCCGCAAGGCATTCTCGCAGGCGCCTAAGTCACTACGCCATCAGGCGTTTTCTCGGGAAGGTTAGACAACAGCAACGGCGGGTGAGGGAATGACGACAGCAATGCGGGGGGTGAAATTACACACGGAAGACTATTTTCTGACGGATAAGAATGCCGTCATCGTTGCTGAACGGCATCCGCAGCCGGTGTTTCCGCTGCATCACCATGATTTTGATGAGCTGGTGATTGTTTGGCGTGGCAATGGCCTGCATCTCTGGAACGACGTGCCTTATCGTATTACCCGCGGTGATATGTTTTATATCTCCGCGCACGATCGTCACAGCTATGAATCGGTTCACGATCTCGAACTGGATAACATCCTCTATATCCGCAACCGTCTGACGCTGTCCGCCGACTGGCAGGCGCTGTTGCCGGACGGGGACATCCCGCAAAGCCAGCGCCACTGGTGCTTAGGGTCGCAAGGCATGGACAGCATTCGTGATAAGGTGGATGAACTGGCGCGGGAGTGTATGAAATCAGATGCGTTATCGCTACAACTGAGCGAGACGCTGCTGTTGCAGATAGCGCTGCTGGCGGCACGTTACCGCCACACGCCGGATAATCCGCAGTTGGCTGAGGCGCAGCAGTTGGACATGTTGATGAACGCCCTGCGCGCCAGTATCGCTGCCCCGTTCCGCTTTGAGGCGTTCTGCGAACAGCATCAATTCAGTGCGCGCAGCCTGCGTTCGCGCTTTAAAGACCAGACCGGCATGAGCGTGCCGCACTATCTGCGTCAACTGCGCCTATGCAAGGCGATGGAACTGCTGCGTTATAATCGGCAGACTATCGGTGACATTGCCGCACTGTGCGGGTTTGAAGACAGTAATTATTTCTCTGCGGTGTTCCATCAGGCGTTCGGCGTCTCACCCAGCGCCTACCGTCAGCGCTTCCTTAATGTGGAGTGATTGCGCTTTTTTGTCCCGCGTACTCTTTTTAGCTATGGGGGGGCTGAATCAATGAGGGGTTAATAGTGGTAGCGGCAGGCAGCGATCATCATGGCGTCATCGGTGATGGCATAAACCAGACGATGTTCTTCGGTGATACGGCGCGACCAGAAACCCGCAAGATTATGTTTAAGTGGCTCTGGTTTTCCTTTTCCCTCAAAAGGTGTTCTGCGCGTTTCTTTTATTAATTCATTGATCTTTTTGACCATCCGCTTATCGATGTCCTGCCAGTACAGGTAGTCTTCCCATGCTTCTTCTGACCAGATTAGCTTCACTCAATGATATCTCTTTCTTCGCCATTGCCAGCCTTAAGGCTCTCGATTGAGTTCATTAGTCTTTTTACATTTGCTGGTGAACGCAGTAAATACGCGGTCTCCTCTAGAGAGTTATACTCTTCCAAAGACATGAGCACGCAGGCTTCACCATTCTGTCGGGTGATAAGAATGGGAGCACGGTCTTCGACCGTTTTCATCATGGTTGCCGATAGATTTTGTCGGGCTTCACTGTAGCTAATTGTACGCATTTATACCTCCTGATATGTACTTATCATTGTACAATGTCGTTGCGTTTTTAACCACTCAATCCTTTGTCAACAGCGCTACTCCGTCACCGTTGATAGCAGCAGGCGCGTGTAAGGGTGCTGCGGCTGATTGAAGATCTGTTCGACCGGCCCGGTTTCTACGATCTCACCGTCTTTCATCACCGCGATGCGGTGGCTCATGTGCTGTACCACGCCCAGATCGTGGGAAATGAACAGCATCGTCAGCCCTAATTGCCGCTGTAATGCCACCAGCAAATCCAATACCTGCGCCTGTGTCGTGACGTCCAGCGCCGATACCGGCTCATCGCAGATCAGAATGTCAGGCTCTGAAGCCAGCGCTTGGGCGATGGAAACGCGCTGCCGCTGCCCACCAGACAGCGCCGTCGGGCGTCGGCTCAGCAGATCCGGCGTCAAGCCGACATATTCCAGCAGCGTCTGAATGCGTCGCTGTTGCTCCGCATCGCTCAGATCGCGGCGTAAACGCAGCGGCTGGCGCAGAATCTGGGCGACGGTAAATTGGGGATCGAACGAGCTCAGCGGATCCTGGGTGATCGTCTGAATGCGCGCCCGCAGCGGTCGGCGTTCGCGTTCAGTCAGCGTACTCCAAGCGCTACCCGCCAACCGGATTTCACCGCTGTCCGGCTTTTGCAGCGCCAGAATCACTTTCCCTAACGTGGTTTTACCCGAGCCGGATTCCCCGACGATGCCCAGCGTTTCACCGCGCTTAACCTGAAGAGAAACCTGATTGACGGCCTGCATCCGGCTGCCATCCAGACGCTTGAATGACACCGCAATCCGATCCGCCGTCAGCGCGATGGCATCGGAACTGGCATGCATTGTCGTCGGAGAATCAGGGTACGGTGTTACCTCGCCCCGCAGCGGATCCGCGCCGGCCAGCCACTGTCCGCGGGTAGAGGCGGTCGGGATCGCCGCCAGCAGTCTCCGGGTGTAGGGATGCGTCGGCGCAGACAGGATCTGCCGCGTCTTTCCGCTTTCGACCAGCGAGCCGTGCTGCATAACGATAACGCGATCGGCAATGTCGGCCACCACGGCCAGATCGTGGGTGATTAGCAGAACACCGTGCCCCGCCTGCGCTAATGCGGTAAAGACCTTCAGTACTTGCTTTTGCACCGTGGCATCCAGCGCGGTGGTGGGCTCATCGGCAATCAGCAACTGTGGGCCAGCCGCCAGCGCGGACGCAATGAGCGCACGCTGGCGCAGACCGCCGGAAAGTTCATGCGGATACTGCGCGGCACGGTTCTCCGGATCGGGAATGCCCGCCTGCGTCAGGAGATGGGCGACGCGCGCGGGGATCTGCTGACGGGGCAGCAGGCGATGCGTCAGAATCGGCTCCGCGATTTCCTGCCCGATTTTACGCAGCGGATCGAGAGACACCAGCGCATCCTGCAAGATAAAGCCGATTTCGCGACCGCGAAGGGTGCGCCAGTCGCGATCGGTCAGATAGCGTAAATCACACCGGCTGCCGTCATGGCGCGTGAGTTCAATCGCGCTGGCCTGTACGTCGGCCCGCTCACCTGACAGGCCCACCAGCGTACGCGCGGTAACGGATTTTCCCGAACCGGATTCACCGACCAGCGCCAGAATTTCTCCGGCATTCACCTGAAAAGAGAGGTTTTTTACCGAACGAATCGGCCCGAATGGGCTGGGGAACGCGACGTTCAGGCCGTCTACGCGCAGCAGCGGCGTTTGGGCCGGCTCAAGTCGGGGGCTTATCGTATGCGGGTTCATCGCGCCTCTCCTTTGGCTGAGATCGCCTGTAACCGCCGCCCCAGCAGCGTGATGGCAATGACCGACAGCGCGACGACGCTGGCGGGCAGCAGGCTGACCCAGGGCGCGATATCCAGGAAGTTACGTCCGTCAGCCAGCAGCGCGCCCCATTCGGCGGTCGGTGGGGCAACGCCCAGCCCAAGGAAACTGAGCGCCGAGGCGGACAGCACCGCGTGACCGACGCCGATGGTGGCAACAACCAGCAGCGGGCGCAGCGTATTGGGAATGATGTGGCGAAAGACGATATACAGCGGGTGTTCCCCCAGCGCGACGGCATGCTCCACATAGCCGGAGAGCCTGACGTGCAGCACCTGTGAGCGGATCAAACGCGCGTAGCCGGCGATCCCCGCCAGACCGACGGCCAGCATGGTGTTTTCCGGTCCGCGTCCCAGCACGGCAATCACCAGCAGCGCCAGCAGCAGATCGGGAAAGGCCAGCATGACGTCGAGCAGACGCACCAGCACCTGACGGATACGTAGCGGCGCGAGCACCGACAGCGTCCCAAGCAGCACGCCGCCGCCGCAGGCGATCAGCATGGCGCCGACGCCGATCCCCAGCGATAGCGACGTGCCGTGGACCACGCGGGCAAAAATGTCGCGACCCAGCTGATCGGTGCCGAACCAGTACGTGGCCGTTGGCGGCTGGAACACCGCTCCCATATCCATCTCATCCACCGTCCTGCTGGTAAACAGCGAGGGGAAAAAGACCGACAGCGCCAGCAGGAAAACGATAGCGGCAGGCAGCAGCGTCGCCGTGCTCAGCCACGGGCTGCGATAAAACGTTTTTGCAGGGATCTGCGTTAAAGGCATCGGTTCACTACTCATGGGCGCTCGCCTTCTTACGTAAACGGGGATCGATCATCAGGTACAGCGCATCCACCAGCAGATTGATGACAACGAACAGGAAAGCAGACAGCATCACCACGCCCAGCACCAGCGGCATGTCCCGGTTTTCAATGGCGCTCAGCGTGACCTGTCCGATACCGGCGCGGCCAAAGACGGTTTCGGTCAGTACCGAACCACCGAGGACGCTCGCCAGCAGTGTGCCGGTCAGCGTCGAGACGGCCAGTGAAGCATGGCGTAAACCGTGACGAAAGCGCAGACGTGTCTCGCTGACGCCGCGGGTACGCACGGTGAGTGAAAACGGCTGGGAAAGCGCCTCCTCCAGACCGTCGCGCAGTACCTGACTTAAAATGGCGCCGATCGGCAGACTCAGCGTAATAATCGGCAACACCAGCGACATCACGCCGTCGTTGCCGGTAACCGGAAACCATTGCAGACGAAAGCTGAACAGGCTGAGCAGCACAATGCCGATCCAATAGACCGGCGTGCTGAGCAACGTCAGCTCCAGCCACGATACGGCGGTACGTAACGGACCATAGCGGCCTGCGGTCAACAGCGCGCTGAGCATCGCGAGGCACGACGCCAGCGTCAGCGCGCCGAGCGCCAAAGGCAGCGTTTCATACAGCGCATCGGTAATGACGTTGCCGACCGGCAGACGATAGAGATAGCTGACGCCAAAATCCCCCTGTAACGCCTGCGCGCAGTAGCGCACGTATTGTATCCATAGCGGTTGATCCAACCCGAATTGCTTCGTGAGGGCGGCGCGGTAGGCTTCATCCACCACGTTGTCACCGCCGCTGAGGATCGTGACCGGATCGCCGGGAATGAGTTTGACGGCAATAAACGTCAATGTGGCTGCGCCCCAGAGCACAGCCAGAATGGTGAGAAGACGTTTGCCTAATGCGTACAGATTAACGTTTAATCCAGACATCATAGAGGCTCGGTTTTGCATTGGTGGCCCAGGTTATCCCCTGTACTTGCTTTGACACGCCGAACTGAAACGCCGAAATATAAACCGGCAGCACATAGGCCTGATCGATGATTTCATGCTGGAGCTCGGTATAAATCCGTTTACGTTCGTCATCGCCAGCGCCCACGGCTTTTCTTAATTTTTCATCCAGCACGCTGAGCCGCGCAAAGTTATTGCCATTGGGCGGTATGTAGTTGGAGTCAAAGACGGTACGTAAAATATCCGGTTCAGCGCGCGTGAAGAAGTTGGACGCGATATCGTACTGGTTGTCTTTGACTATCGTGGCGAATTCGCCGGCATCAACCGGAAGCAGCTTCAATTCAAAGCCTGCCTGTTTGACCTGATACTGAATGGCCTGAAACAGCGTCACGTCCGCCGCTTCAACATTGGTCGTGACATAAGGGAAGCTGACGGACAAACGTTTACCGTCCTGAGTGCGATAGCCTTCACTATCCTTCGTTCCCCAACCTGAACTATCCAGCAACTGGTTGGCTTTTTGCAGATCAAAACCCCAGCGTGATTTTACCGACGGATCGTAATAAAGGGTGGTGGGCCCCAATACGTTATCTGCGGGTTTAAGCGTCCCGAAATAGGCCGTTTTAACCGCCACCTCGGTGTCTACCGCGCGCTGGAACGCCTGACGAATCTTGACGTCCTGGAACGGCCCTTTGGTGGTATTAAAGTACAGTACCCGGTTGACGCCAGGGTTTTCCTTGGTGATGACATCCAGACGCGGATTCTTTTTTACCGTAGAAAAATTAGCGGGTGGCACGGCATCAATAGCGTGCAGTTGTCCGCTGGTCAAGGCGCCCAATCGTACCGATGATTCGGGTAAGTATTTAAAGTTAACGCTATCCAAATACGCCGGACCGGTGTGCAGTGCAAAACCGGGGGCCCAGTTGTAATCAGGGCGTTTCGATAGCTTGCTGCCGCTGCCTTTCACAAAGGAATCGAGAATAAACGGCCCGGAACCGACCACGGTGTTGCTGGTATTGGGCGTTTTCTTCAGGTAGGTCGGCGACTGGATCCCCAGATAGGGAAGGCTCAGCCCCTGCAACAGCGGCGCAAAGGGCGCACTGTAGTGAATCACCACCGTATAAGCATCCGGCGTTGAGATCTTGTCGACCGGGCCTAATAGTGATTTCGCGTAGCTGGAGGTGGTTTTCGGATCGAGAATCCGTTCAAGGTTGTATTTTACCGCTTCTGCATCCAGTTTGGTGCCGTCGCTGAATGTGACATCTTTGCGCAGGTGGAAGGTGTATTCGGTGTTGTTATCGTTAATTTTCCAGCTTTCCGCCAGCCAGGGCGTAAACGAGTTGTCCAGCGCCTGACCGACCAATGAGTCCACGATATTCCGGGTGATGAGCGCCGTCACGCCGTAGGCAGTAATGTGGGGATCGATAATGGGCGTATCGCTGCCCAGCCCGATATTAAGAACACCGCCGGATACCGGTTTTTCACTGCTTTGTGCAGCGTAAGCGCCGGGGTTTAGGGCGAAAAGCAGCGAGAGTAATCCTGCTGCAACGGTTGTAACCTGAAGGTGATTTTTTTCCATTCCCGGTGTCCTTTATAATGACATAAGGCCAAATTACGGTCGTTTTTTCGCTACTCTAGGGTGCGCCCTTATGTGTGTAAAAGAATAAAAATAGATTTTCAATTCCATAAAAATATATATAGGTGGGGGGACTGATAACGAGGATTTTGCCGGGGATTCAGATCCGTGCGTGATAATGGGGTAAAAACATCGGCTACCACCGGTGTCAGGAGGCATAAAAATAACGACATAATTTTTACTGACGCTATATTTTCTCTTTTGGGGTTATTCCGGATGAAATATCGCGTTGTCATACGCTATGCAATTTCATTTTTACTTTTTTAAATAACAGTTTCGCATAAATGAAACGCGCACTTTTGTTTAGCAGGGTAATTGATGTTTAAGGTTCGTATCGCTAATAACAAAATACAATAGAAAAACCGGATGATATATCAATTAACATCTTTATTAGTCTGTAATTCCTATGTAAGAATATACTTCTTAATGAGTATTTTGGTGAAAAAAATGAACTTTTTTGAACAAACAGCTCCATCCCGAAGACGCTATGGGTTAGCCGCTTTTATTGGTTTGATCGCGGGTATTGTTTCATCTTTTGTGAAGTGGGGCGCAGAGAATCCGCTTCCGCCACGGAGCCCGACTGATTTGTTTAGCGATGCCTGCGCGCCTGAATTATTGATTAGGGCTGCGGGGCAAGTTGACTGTTCCCGAAATTTTCTTAATCCTCCTTATGTATTTTTACGCGATTGGCTTGGCGTCGTTGATCCTAATGCGGCGGTTTATACCTTTGCCGGTCATGTATTCAATTGGGTTGGCGTGACGCATATTATTTTCTCCGTTGTTTTTGCTGTAGGTTATTGCGTTGTTGCAGAAATTTTTCCAAAAATAAAATTATGGCAAGGGTTGCTGGCGGGTGCGCTGGCTCAACTGTTTGTTCATATGATTTCATTTCCGCTGATGGGCCTGACGCCTTCTCTTTTTGTTCTCCCTTGGTATGAACATGTCTCGGAAATTGTAGGGCATCTGATTTGGTTTTGGTCTATTGAGATTATTCGTCGTGATTTACGAAATAGAATGACTCATGAGCCTGATCCTGAGATTCCTTTGAATGTTTCACGATAGGCGGTGATCTCGTCGTAAACGTGGCGTCCATTGCAAAACACCTTGAGCGAATCTCAAGGTGTTTTGCTTCTGTAACGGAACCATTGGCTACGAACGTGAGGATAAGGCGTTTACGCGGCCATGCCCAGTCCGACAATATTCGCCGCCAGAATAATCACCGCGCAGCCTAACACCAGCATGCGCACAGGTTTCTGACCAACGGCTTTCCACTCCTTAAACAATAATCCGACGATGCCGCCGCACAGCACATAGAAGCTCATGTGCAGCATCCAACTGATATAGGTATAGTCTGCCGGAATATTGGCATGGCCCCAGGCATAGAAAAAGAACTGCAAATACCACATGACTCCGCCCAGAATGGCGAAGAGGGCGTTGGCGATCAGCAACGGTTTGGCTTGTGACAGATCGGCTTTCAGGGAAATGCCTTTGCAGACGGCTAAGCGGATGAGACAGAAACCCAGATTGATAATGGCGCCGCCCCCCATGATCACTACATAGCTGGGGAGTGCAACATAGAGCGCGTTGATGCCCAGCGACTGCGCCGCGGCATGCATTGGCTTGGCGGCATCCATGGCGAATGACATACCGGCGGAGAAAATGCCGCACATGACGGCCAGTATCAGCCCTTTTTTCAGGTTGAATTCTTCAGCGCGGATACCGAGCGCGCGCTCTTTCAGTAAACCGGCATAGCTGACAATCGCGACGCCAATGACGGCCACCAGCACGCCTAATAACGTCATTTTTCCGCCGGCGGAACCAAACAGAATTGAAAACTTACCTTGCAGAACCGGGGTCATCAGCGTGCCGATAATCAGCGTCACGCCGATGGCAATACCGATGCCCATTGACATGCCAAGATAGCGCATTGTCAGACCATAATTAATATTGCCAATCCCCCACATGGCGCCGAAAAGAAAGACGGGCAGCAGGGTCGACATATCGAACGAACCGTAATAACGCCAAAAATCAGGGAGCAACCACCAACTGATGCCCCAGGGCAGGATAATCCATGAGAAAAACCCGCCTAGTGACCACATGGTTTCCCACGACCAGTTTTTAACCTGTTTAAGCGGCGCATAGAAACAGGCTGCACTGGCTGCGCCGACGAAATGCCAGAAAATACCGAGAATAATAGGATTGCTCATGCGTAACCCCTTGTTTTATTTGTAACAAGCCTGTGTTTGGCTTTGAATGTAGAGTTCAGTGTAGGGATGCTGCCAACGCGCCCGGCGCGGTGGCGAGAAACAGTGTAGAAAGGCGCTAAAATACGTACCTTCAAATGCGTGCCACGCACAGGAAAAGTGCGGCATCGGTTTGAAGGTTCATGCAGGCAGGATCACAAAACGCGGTAATATTCCTGATGGCCTGAGGGGCAGGCGGATTCTTCAATGGTGCGACCTGTTCAAGAATTGATTAACACCGTAGCAAAAATTTTCGCTATTATTTCCTTCTTTTTTCACCTGCATATAGTGAGTTATGGAACGTTTTATTGAGAATCTGATGTATACGTCACGCTGGCTGCTCGCCCCCGTTTACCTGGGGTTGTCGCTGGGCATACTGGCGCTCGCGATCAAGTTTTTCCAGGAGGTGTTCCACGTTCTGCCCAATATCCTTGAGATCGCAGAGGCCGATTTAGTGCTGGTACTGCTGTCGCTGATCGATATGACGCTGGTGGGGGGATTGCTGGTCATGATGATGCTGTCTGGCTACGAGAATTTCGTCTCGTCTTTGGATATCTCCAGCGGCAGAGAAAAGCTGAACTGGCTCGGCAAGATGGACTCCGGTTCGCTGAAAAACAAAGTGGCCGCCTCAATCGTAGCGATTTCATCGATTCATCTGCTGCGTGTCTTCATGGATGCCCGTAATATCCCGGATAACAAGCTGATGTGGTACGTCATTATCCATTTGACGTTTGTGCTGTCGGCGCTGGTTATGGGGCATCTGGACCGCATGTCGCGTCATGAAAAAGGCAAGACGGCGTGATAAACGCTGAGCGGTTTGCGTAATCAGAGAAAAGATCGGATCCTATTGTTAATGGCGTGTCGTTTATCCATACGCCTTATTCAACGGAGGATGTTATGTCGCAAACCGCTCACATTAATCGTCGTGTGGTTCTGGCTAAACGCCCGCACGGCGCGCCTACGCAAGCTAATTTTCGCTTAGAGCAGCAGGCCATCCCGCAAGTAAAAACCGGACAAATACTTCTGCGTACCGTGTTTCTTTCCCTCGATCCTTATATGCGTGGCCGCATGAGCGACGCCCCTTCTTATGCCAAACCGGTTGAACTGAATGAGGTCATGGTGGGAGGGACCATCAGCCGCGTGGTTGAGTCAGAAAACCCGGATTATCAGGCGGGAGACTGGGTATTGTCCTATAGCGGCTGGCAGGACTATGCCCTTTCCGATGGGAAAGGGTTAACGAATCTCGGCCAGTCGCCAACCAATCCCTCCTATGCGTTGGGTGTGCTGGGGATGCCGGGGTTTACCGCGTACATGGGGCTGATGGATATCGGCCAGCCTAAAGCTGGTGAAACGCTGGTTGTCGCTGCCGCGACGGGGCCGGTTGGCGCGACGGTAGGCCAGCTTGGGAAGCTGAAAGGTTGCCGGGTCATTGGCGTTGCCGGTGGTGCAGAGAAGTGTCGCTACGCGGTTGAGGCGCTGGGGTTTGATGTGTGTCTCGACCATCACGCGGATGATTTTGCCGAACAGTTGCAACAAACCTGCCCGCAGGGCATTGATATCTATTTTGAAAACGTCGGCGGGAAAGTGTTTGACGCAGTGTTGCCGCTCCTTAATACCTCGGCGCGCGTGCCGTTATGCGGACTGGTCTCAAGCTATAATGCGACGGGGTTGCCTGATGGGCCGGATCGCTTACCGTTGTTGATGGGTACCCTGCTGAAGAAGCGAATTCGTTTGCAGGGTTTCATCATTTTTGATGATTATGGTCATCGCTTCGATGAGTTTTGGCAAGCCGTTTCACCGTGGGTGGCCGCGGGTAAGATCAAGTATCGGGAAGAGATTGTCGATGGACTGGAAAATGCGCCTGAGGCCTTTATCGGCCTGCTGCAAGGCCGCAATTTCGGTAAATTAGTGGTCAGAGTTGGGCCCGACGCCTGATACATCGGACTCGCCGCGTCAGCGGCGAGTTTTGCTTTCCATGCCTGTTTTATTTTTTCCCAACGCTAAGCCAGTCGGGCAGATCGTGTAATCCCATTGCCTGACGCACCAGCGTGGGTTTTATGCCGGGCAGTTTGTCCGCCAGCACCAGGCCGACATCGCGCAGCAGTTTTTTCGCCGGGTTGTCGCCGTCAAACAGTTCACGGAACCCTTGCATACTGGCGAGCATCACGGCGGCGCTGTGTTTGCGGCGGCGTTCATAGCGTCGCAGATAACGGTGTTGGCCGATATCTTTGCCCTGCGCCTGTAAGCGCTTCAGCTCCGCAATCAGTTCGGCGACATCCATAAAGCCAAGGTTAACGCCTTGCCCTGCCAGCGGGTGAATGGTGTGTGCCGCGTCGCCAACCAGAACCAGACGGTGTGCCGCGAAGCTGCGAGCGTAGCGCCCCATTAGCGGGAAGGTCTGACGTTCACTTTCCAGTTCGCAAAGCCCGAGACGCATATCAAAGGCCATGGCGACCTGGCGGTTGAATTCCTCCACCGGCAAATTTTGCATCGCCTGTGCCTGTTCCGGCGGAAGCGACCAGACAATCGAACAGAGGCGCGGCTCATCCAGAGGCAGGAAAGCCAGAATACCATCGCCGTGAAATACCTGACGCGCGGCGGACTGGTGCGGGTATTCGGTTCGAATCGTTGCGACCAGCGCATGGTGGCCGTAATCCCAAAAGGTCAGCGGCATATCCGCATGCTGGCGTAGCCACGATCGTGCGCCATCCGCACCGACCACCAGTCGGGCGGTCAGCATGCTGTCGTCCTGCAAGGTGATGAAGGCGTCGTTTTCTCCCCAGGCGACCTGTTTTAGCGCCGTCGGGCACAGCAGCGTGATGTCGCTTAACTGAGAGGCGCGTTGCCACAGTGTCTGTTGAATCACTGGGTTTTCAATAATATGCCCAAGATGGGAAAAGCCAAATTCATCGCCGCTGAAGCAAATTTTACCGAAGCTGTCTTTATCCCAGACCTGCATATTGTTGTAAGGGCTGACGCGCCGGGCCACAAGGTTTTCCCAAACGCCGATATGGCGCAGCAGGCGCTCGCTGGCGGCGTTGATGGCGGAGACGCGCAGCGCGTGATCTTTGCCGGTTGGCTCGGGGGCCTGTTTTTCCAGTACGGCGATGCGCAGGCCGCTACCCTGTAAACCACAGGCCAGCGCCAGACCGACCATACCGCCGCCGGCAATAACCACGTCGAATGATTGCATTTCCATCTCTTCCTGTTGGCGAGCTTAATTAACGTTCCACCCAGCCGAGCGTACGACGGGCAAAGGCGTCGCGCATCAGGGGCAGGTGATTCATGGCGATCAGGCCGAGATTGCGACCAACGGCCAGCGCGGTGTAGCGATTGGCAAACAGGCTGACCAACCCGTCAGTGATCGCGATCGTCGCGTTCTGGTCGGGCGCGCGGCGTTGCTGATAGCGGCTGAGCACGCGGTACTGACCGATATCCTGCTGATTTTTTGCCGCATCGACGACCGTTTCCGCCAGCGACATTACATCACGAATGCCAAGATTGAAGCCTTGTCCGGCAATCGGGTGCAGCGTTTGTGCCGCGTTGCCTACCAGCGCCAGCCGGTGGCTAATATGCTGGCTGGCCGTCAACAGGCGCAGCGGATAGCGGTGACGTTCGCCGATGTGGGTAAACCGCCCGAGCCGCCAGCCAAAGGCCCGTTGCAGCTGTTGGCGAAACGCGCTTTCGTCCCAGCCATCGATCTCACTTTGGCTTTGCTTATCATGGCACCACACCAGCGAACTGCGGCCATTGCTCATCGGCAATAGCGCCAGTGGGCCATGCGGCGTAAAACGCTCGAAAGCCCGCCCCCGATGCGGTTCGGCGGTGGTCACATTGGCGATGACGGCGATCTGATGATAATCATGCTGTTGCCACTGAATCCCGCAGGTTTGCGACAGCATGGAGTGCGAGCCGTCAGCGGCAACCATCAGTTGCCCGGTGAGCGCCGTGCCGTTGTCCAGCATGAGCGTCGCATGCTCCGCTGTTCGCGTCACGGCAACCACTTTGGCAGGGCAGTGCAGGCGCACGCCGGGAGCGTGTTGTAGCAGGGAAAACAGGCGCTGCCCAATGTCGTGCAGTTCAACCACGTACCCCAGCGCCTGTACACGATAATCGGACGCGTTCAGATTTACCACGCTGGCATGCCCGCGTTCGCTGACGTGAATGTCGGTTATCGCGGTTGCACCGCTGGATAGCGCTTGCCAGATGCCCAGCGTCGCCAGTTGCTGGCATGTGCCGTCCGACAGCGCGATCGCGCGGGCGTCAAAGCCCGGATGTTCTCTGTCGAACGGGGAATAGGCTTCAACCAGCTCGACGGGTATCGTACCTTGCGAAAGCCGGGATATTGCCAGCGCCAGCGTTGCGCCCGCCATCCCGCCACCGACAATCATGACCGCCATGTTTTAGTCCTGTTGATAAAGCTGCTTAGTGTTGTTTGTCATGCCGTTGCGCCATCAGCGCCTCAATGGCATCGGCGTCTTTGACGACGCCTGCCGTCAGGTTTTCATTGCCGTTTTCGGTAATCAGGATGTTGTCCTCAATGCGCACGCCGATCCCCCGGTACGGCTGCGGCACGTTGGCGTCGGGTGCGATATAAAGGCCCGGTTCGACAGTCAACACCATGCCCGGTTCGAGTGGGCGGCCGCGATCGGTCGAGCCGTAATCGCCCACATCGTGTACATCCAGACCCAACCAGTGGCTGAGGCCATGCATGAAGAATTGGCGATGCGCCTGTCCGGCAATCAGCGCTTCCACTTCTCCTTTCATGACGCCGAGCTTGATGAGGCCGTTAACCATCGTCCGCACCACTTCTTCATTCACCTCCCGGATGCTGCGACCCGGGGCGAACAGCGCCAGCGCCCGAAGTTGCGATTGCAGGACGATGTCGTAGATCGCACGTTGCGCTGCGCTGAATTTCCCGTTGACGGGAAAAGTCCGGGTAATATCGCCGGCATAGCTTTTGTATTCACAGCCCGCGTCAATCAGCACCAGATCGCCGTCGCGCATTTGCGCCTCATTTTCGGTGTAGTGCAGGATGCAGGCATTGTCGCCGCTGCCGACAATGGTGTTGTAAGAGGGATACCGCGCGCCGTGGCGGGTAAACTCGTGGTGAATTTCGCCTTCAAGCTGGTATTCATACATGCCGGGGCGGCATTTCTGCATGGCGCGCGTATGGGCCAGCGCCGTAATTTCGCAGGCGCGACGTAAGATGCTGATTTCTTCCGGCGATTTGAACAGGCGCATCTCGTGCACCCACGGGCGCCAGTCGGTTAGCGTGGCGGGAGCAACAAACCCCTGACGCGTGCCGTTGCGCAAGGTTTCCAACGCGGAAAAAACCAGTTTATCGGCGTAATCGTACTGCCCTTGCGCGTGGTACACCACGTCCAGCCCATTCAATAATAAATGCAGCTGCGTGCCGATATCGCTGAACGGCAAGGCGCGGTCGACGCCGAGCCTGGCTGGCGCGGCATCCTGTCCCAAACGGCGGCCAAACCAGATCTCGGCAGTCAGATCGCGCACGCGGTTGAAGATGACGCTGTGATGATGTTTTTCATCGCTTTTGACCAGTAGCAGAACGGCTTCCGGTTCATTGAATCCCGTGAAATACCAGAAATCGCTATTCTGGCGATAAGGATAATCACTGTCGGCATTGCGCTGCGCTTCCGGCGCGGAAAAGAAGATTGCCGCGCTGCCCGGCGCCATTTTTTCCAACAGGCTCTGACGACGAACAAGAAATTCTTTTGGATTCATCACTACTCCTGAATATTGTCCGGACGGTTGCCTTTTCCTTCCGTCCCGCAAGGCATTAATGTAGCGTCGGTTTTTGCTGCTCGGCTGCGGTTACCGTGCTCTGGCTGGTAAATTCGTTATGGCACAAAATGGCAGAAACGCGCACGTACTCAATCACTTCTTCCAGTGATTGCGCCAATTCTTCCTGATCTTCATTTTCGTCGTAACCAAGCTGCGCAATGTTGCGTAAATCGGCAATGGCCTCTTTCAGGTCGCCTTTCGCTTTGTTTAACTGCGGCTGAACGACACCCAGCCCAAGCAGGAAGTGGTTGACCCAGCCGGCCAGCGCGTCCGCGCGATCGAAGACGCTCACTTGGTCTTGTGTGTCATCAGGCAGGAAAAGCTGGAACAGAAAGCCATCATCCTCCAGCGCCTCACGCGTGGCCAGATACAGGTTCTGAAGCGGTTGCGACAGCGTTTGAGTAAACGCCATGCCTTCATTGGTCAGCTCAAAAACCAGCGTCCTCCAACTGTCGTCATGGTTGCCGCCACACAGCATCCCACTGATCAAACCGTGCATTTCTGCGGCGGTCAGTGCGACTTGTTGTTGGTGAAGCAGTTGGTCAAGACCTTCATAGGCAGGAAACGTATTCTCTATAGACATGCGGATTCGTCATCGTTGGCTGGATTGGTTCATGCTATGCTACCACCAAGCTCCCTTTCGATACCAGAAAGGGCTTGTATCTTCGATTTCGGGTATATATAGTGGCGCCCGCTTTAACTGGCCCGGTGTTACGGGCAACGCTTATGCGATGTGGCATGCGGGCGCAGGAACGATAAAAGGCAGGAAGGTGGTATGTCTGCACAACCAGTGGATATTCAAATTTTTGGCCGTTCGTTAAGAGTCAATTGTCCGCCAGAACAACAGGATGCCTTGAATCAGGCTGCGGAAGATCTTAACCAGCGGTTGCAAGATCTTAAAGTTCGCACTAGAGTCACCAACACAGAGCAACTGGTGTTTATTGCTGCGTTAAATGTGTGCCATGAGCTGGCGCAGGAACGGGGAAAAACCCGTGATTACGCGGCGAATATGGAGCAGCGTATTCGCATGTTGCAGCAGACCATTGAACAGGCGTTGCTGGAGCAGGGCAGGATTTCCGAACGCCAGGGCACGCAGTTTGAGTAACGTCGTATTTTGACAAAAGTCCGGTGTTTTTACGCGATAAGACGTGTTAAGGTTTATCGCGAGTAACGAACAAAATTTCTCTGAGATGTTTGTCAGCGGGTCAGTCCCCTGAGCCGATATTTCAAACCAACAGAATATAATGCTCCGTGGTTGGTGAGCACGCTCGGTTCGTCCGAGAAGCCTGAAAACTGCGACGTTATGTTCACCTTGAACCGAGGGTTCAAGGGTTACAGCCTGCGGCGGCATCTCGGAGATTCCCTTTCTTTATTTAGCCGTGGCGATGTGCAGCCCATGTCACCTTCTAATCCCACTAACGCCCCCGATCTTTCAATATCGCCTGCGATGACCGCATTACGTCAGCAGATCCGTCTGGCCGTGCGTCAGCGTCGTCGTTTACTCACGCAGCAACAACAGTCGCATTTTGCGCAGCAGGCGTGTGAACGCGTGATTACCCATCCGAAAATCATCCGGGCGGAGAGCGTGGCGGTATTTCTGTCGTTTGATGGCGAGCTTGATACACAACCGCTGATTCAACGGCTGTGGCAACAGGGGAAGCGCGTTTATTTACCGGTACTGCACCCGTTTCGCGCCGGGCATCTGTTGTTCCTGCGCTATGCGCCGGATACCGAGCTGGTGCGCAATCGCTTGAAGATTTTGGAACCGCGTCTGGATGTGCGTCAGGTATTGCCACGGCAACAACTGGACGTCTTGCTGACGCCGCTGGTGGCGTTTGACGAGCAGGGTCAGCGGCTGGGCATGGGCGGCGGTTTTTACGACCGCACGTTGCAGTATCGCAACCTGACTTCTGATGGGCCGTATCCGATCGGCCTGGCCCACGATTGTCAGCAGGTTGACGCGTTGCCAGTTGAAAGCTGGGATATCCCGCTGCCGGAAATTATTACCCCTGCGCGTCATTGGCGGTGGAATCACGCGTTTTTTAACTGTCCCGGCGACCGTCCGTCGTGACCCAACATCTGTTGTACCAACGCTACGCAGCGCAGAAAACGTGAATCGTAGTCTGATTCCTTGATGTAAACGTACTGGATGTTATTTTTCTCCAGCATCGTTTTCAGCAGGTTCTGGAATTCGGTGCGATCGGTGGTGCTGCCTAAACTTCGTAATCCATCAGCCACCCACGGTGTGTTATTTTCCAGCAAAATCACCAGATCGAAACGGTATTCGTCGATGAGCGCCTGAACGAACGGGTGTTCACGGCCTTCGTATTTCTTGCAAAACGCCTGCGTCGTAACGAAATCGGTGTCGATAAAGGCCACTTTGTTGGCATATTTAACTGCAAAATCAATATATTGCGCCTGACCTAGCGCGATCTTGTCGTAGTCGGAATATTGTAGCGCCATCTCGTCGCCGCCGAGATGGGAGAACACGTAATCACGACCATATTCCCAGGCGCTGGTAGTGTTAAAGATATTCGCCAGTTTGTTCACCAGCGTGGATTTACCGCTGGACTCACCGCCAAGAATGGCGACGGTACGCACAAAAAACGGTTTCACCTCGGTCGGGATATAGTCCCAGTAGCGGAAGGGGTCGTGACGGATTTGCGAACCGCTGATGTTCATAAAGGATCGCTGCGGGTCGATTAATACGGACTCAATGCCAAGATGCGCGCGGTACTGCGGGGCATCCTGCTCTTCGCTGGTGTAAACGAAATTAGGCGTAATGTTTTTTTCCTGCATGAACGCGTTAATGCCTTTGCTCCACACGTCCCAGCCATGTGGATAAGGTTCCATGCCTTGTTCGTTAAAGGCGTGGATATGAATATTTTTCTGATACTTAAAGGTTTGCAGTAGCCAGCGCAGGCGGTCGCTGACGGTGGGCTGCTGTGACATTGAACTGTTCTCAAACAGCAGTCGGTCGCGAGGCTCGTCATAACCTAAAATCACATGCAGTTCGTCAACCTGACTGCATGCGCGCTGGATCAGATAAATGTGTCCGGTGTGTAGCGGATAGAACTTGCCGAAAACAACGCCGATACTCTTTTCATGGCGCGGGAATTCCAGTTCGAGAAAACGATGCAGCGCTTCCAGTTTCTGCGCGCCAGGGCTTTTTATCTTGTCATTAAGTAATTGACTGAGATAGCCCTTGGTCATATCGGTCGCATCGGCGACCTGCTGTAGGGTACACCCCTTCTGCCGGATGGCGGATTTCAGGTAATCAAATGATGACATGGCGCAGTACTCTTGTTTAGTTTGCTAAACAAAATACCACAAGATCGCGCAATAGCCGCTTTTTTCCCCTCCGTTGGATCGTCGGAGGGAGGCAAGATGAATATTGCCGCGTCCGGTTACAGATCGTCGAGGATCGCCAGCGCATCGGCCAGCTTTTTCACGCCGAACACCTGCATATTGGCCGGTGCTTTTTTCGGCATATTGGCATGCGGCACGATGGCGCGTTTGAAACCGTGCTTGGCGGCCTCGGCGATCCGCTCTTGTCCGCTGGGAACCGGACGAATTTCGCCAGCCAGACCGACCTCGCCGAAGATGACCAGATCCTGCGGCAGCGGACGATCGCGGAAGCTGGAAACCAGCGACAGCAGCAGCGCCAGATCGGCGCTGGTTTCGGTGACTTTGACGCCGCCGACGACATTGACGAACACATCCTGATCCGACATCTGCAAGCCGCCGTGACGGTGCAGCACCGCCAGCAGGATAGCCAACCGGTTTTGCTCCAGCCCGACCGCCACGCGCCGCGGGTTTGCCATCATAGACTGATCCACCAGGGCCTGGATCTCCACCAGCAGCGGACGAGTGCCTTCCCACACCACCATGACCGAGCTACCGGAGGTTATTTCGTCACCGCGGCTGAGGAAGATAGCCGATGGGTTGCTGACTTCGCGCAGCCCCTGTTCCGTCATGGCGAACACGCCCAGTTCATTGACCGCGCCAAAGCGATTCTTATGGCTGCGCAGCGTGCGAAAACGTGAGTCGGCGTCACCGTCGAGCAGGACGGAGCAGTCGATGCAGTGTTCCAGCACTTTCGGCCCCGCCAGTGAACCGTCTTTGGTGACGTGCCCGACCATGACGATGGCCACGCCGCGGGTTTTGGCGAAGCGCGTCAGATAGGCGGCGGTTTCACGCACCTGCGCCACGCTGCCGGGGGAGGATTGAATGTCGGCGAGATGCATGACCTGAATGGAGTCGATCACCATCAGCTTCGGCTGTTCCTGTTCGGCAATCAGGCAAATTTGTTCGATGCTGGTTTCAGACAGCATGTTGAGATTGTGCGTCGGCAGGTTGAGCCGATGCGCCCGCATCGCCACCTGCTGTAGTGATTCTTCCCCGGTGACGTACAGGGTTTTCATCGTTTCCGATAGCTTGCAGAGCGTTTGCAACAGCAGGGTGCTCTTACCTGCGCCGGGGTTCCCGCCGATCAGGATTGCGCTGCCCGGTACGACACCGCCGCCGA
The DNA here is from genome assembly GCF_004342665.1 of Samsonia erythrinae. GTDB lineage: Bacteria > Pseudomonadota > Gammaproteobacteria > Enterobacterales > Enterobacteriaceae > Samsonia > Samsonia erythrinae. The sequence goes on from NZ_SMBY01000002.1 coordinate 210,005, forward strand.
GAACGCGATCAAATTCCTGAAAACCGGTGGAAAAGCGAGGTAGCGCCTCCAAACTGATCTCCGAGAGTTTTTGCACCTTACTGATGCCCGCGCTCTCCCCCGCGTAGCCGGTGAGACGCTCGGAACGCGAAGCGGCTCCCGACGCCAGACGAACTTCGGTAATGGTATTCCAGGCATGGCAAGCGCTGCATTGCCCTTGCCAGCGCGGATAATCGGCTCCGCATTCATTACAGACAAACGCTCGTTTGACGGCTTTTGCCACGTCTCACCTCCACTGATTAACGCTCTTCGTGTCACATACTGCCGCTGAGGATGCACATCACGCCGGTCAGGTCGGCATGGCGAATACTGACCGCGGATTGCTCATTAACTTTGGGCTTGGCGTGATAGGCAATGCCTAAGCTGGCCGTTTTGATCATCGGCAAATCGTTGGCGCCGTCGCCGATGGCAACGGTTTGGTGCATCGGGATCGCCAGCTTTTCCGCCAGCCGTTGTAACGTGGTGGCCTTATATTTTGCATCGATAATCGGGCCGATGACTTCACCCGTTAACTTACCGTCTTTCATGCCTAACTCGTTGGCGACCGCGGCGACCAGACCGAGTTCATCACGCAAATAATCGGCAAAGTAGGTAAAGCCGCCAGACGCGATCGCCACGTGCCAACCCGCCTCTTGAAGCTGACTGACCATATTACGCAGGCCCGGCATCAGCGGCAGCGTTTTGAGCACCGTTTGTAAAATAGCCGCATCGGCACCTTTTAAGGTGCCGACACGTTGGCGCAGGCTGGCGGAGAAATCCAGTTCGCCGCGCATCGCGCGTTCGGTCAATTCAGCGACCTGTTCGCCGGTGCCTGCCAGTTTGGCGATCTCATCGATACACTCGATCTGAATCGCGGTGGAGTCCATGTCCATGACCAGCAGGCCCGGTGCGCGCAGCGTCGGCGCATTGCGCATCGCGGCGACATCGATATTCAGCTCATGAGCCAGCTTGGTGGCGCGCGGCGTCAGTGTGCCGGCCAGACGCACAACCTGATATTCTCCCACGTTCCAGGCGCTGACAATCACCATGGCGCTCCCCAGTTTACGCTGATAGCGGGAAATCAGGTTCTTATCGAGCACATCGCTGTAAATCAGCCAGCCGGTATCGCCAGCGCGGTAGTCAAGCGGCATGACTTCATCGCCGCTCAGTGATAACGGCAGTCCCGGCCAACAGTTAATCTCATTCGGGAGATCACGATAGGTCAGACTATTCGACATGGGGTAAATCCTCTGCTGGCGCTCACGCGATAAAAAGGGATGCGGCGTCGACCAAACATATCCCTCTAAAAACAGGGCAACAAGCTATCCTATCGTCGGCGCTTCTGGCAACATGAAAGTATCCAAAACGCGTAAGGATTATCATGGTTCGCGCCCGGTTAAAATTCCGTCTACATCGCACGGCGATCGTGCTGATTTGCCTCGCTCTGCTGGTGGTATTAATGCAGGGGGCATCCTATTTTAGTTTGAGCCACCAGATGGCCCGCTCTGAACAGGTTGAAGAACTGGCGCGCACGCTGTCCAGACAGGTGGCGTATAGCCTTTCTCCGCTCATGGGCAGTGCGGATAGTAACGGCACGCAAATTAACACCATTCTCAAACAGCTTACCGATCACAGCCGTATTCTGGATGCCAGCGTATACCAGCAGGACGGAACATTGGTGGCGCATGTCGGTGAACAGGTGCAACTGCGAGACCGGCTGGCGTTGGATGGGAATCGGGTCGGCAGTTACTCCAACCACCAGTTGGTGCAGCCCATTGAGGGAAAAGAGGAGCCGATCGGCTTCCTGCGTATTACGCTGGATACGCATGTGCTGGCGACCGAAGCCAGACAGGTGGATAACACCACGAATATTTTACGTCTGATGATGCTGGTGTCGTTGGCTATCGGCATCATTTTAACCCGAACGCTTTTGCAAAATCGCCGTACCCGTTGGCAACAGTCGCCCTATTTGCTGACCGCCAGTACGCCGGTAAACGAAGACGGAAATGATGCCGCGTCTGACGCGTTATCAAACGGCGAGGCGGTCGTGAAAGCGAAGGGCGAAGAGAAAAGCCTCTGACGTTTACCCCCGTAAAAACACGCGGTTTGTGCGGGGGGATGCGGCTATTTCAACTGCTGCTGAAACTGTATCCAGTGAGACTGAAATTGGCTCACGACGGAGAGGTGTTCGCTTTGGGTATAGCGATCGCTGGTCGTGGCGGAAATGTAGTGGCGGAAGTTGTCAAACCAGGAGTCCACATTGGGTGATGCGGTCAGAGAAAAGATGTTCTGGCGCTGTAGCTGGGTGGTGGATGTTCCTTCGGCGTTCTTCTGTAGTTCCTGAAAGGTGGTATTCGCCTTGTCGCTGTCCCCGGCGTCGACGCTGCGCTGATACTCATCTTGCAGAATATTTTTTTCCAGATGACTCAGCGCTTCAGACTGATAGGCGATGAAGTCCTGAATATCCTGATCGGCCTTCTGGTGGGCGCTGCTATCCACATAGCGATTTTTCAGTTCTTCCAGCTTTGCGGCTTTTAGCGTGATTTCGATGCTATCGGTGGTGTAGCTCCAGGTTGTCACGCTGGATGGTTTAGATAACGCCTGATTGACCAGACCGATAAACGCTTCTTTACTGATGTCGCTGTCTGCCTTGAGGTTATTCGACCATTCCTCGATCGCTATCTTGTTCATGCTCATATTATCAATCGAGAGGTTGATGCCCGGTTGGGTATCGGCTGTGTTGCTTTGCTGTATGAGATTGCGTGTTTTCAGTATTTGTTCCTGTCTTGTATTTTCTCCCTCTTTACTCCGCATGGACGGTGGCGCATTGGCTATGGTGTCTTTCAGGCGTTCTATCGCTTCTGAAGAGAGGGTGATCGTGCGGGCTGCGGGGAGGGTTTTTCCCGTAATGGGATCGACAATGGCGCTGTTGTCGCTGCTGACCGGGGGTGATTCTGGCTTTGTAGAGGCTGGTGTCGTCGTTGAAGATATCGCGGTGCTTGGGGCCTGAGAATTGCTATGACCCGTATTATTTACAGACATGCTCATATTCTCTCCGTGGTGCGATTGAATGGTTAAATATTGACCCAAACATTATCGGCTGGTTTCCTAAAATTCTTTACACCTCTTTGATGAGGCGTCGTGTCGTTCGGTGGAGAAGCCGCGCCGGGGCATCCGTTGCAAACGTTCTACCCGCTGTTTCTGCCATCACCGATTGTGTCTGCCCTTTAAATCAGGGAAAATACCCGACTTACTGTTATTTTCCTTTGCCTGACGTTCTGACATCGGTGTGTAGTTAACGTGATGCTGACGCCGGGTGGCTAACAAAAGAAACCTGAAAATCATGTCTCCAAGTGAATACGCCCGCGAAGTCTCTAAAAGAAGAACGTTCGCCATCATTTCTCACCCCGACGCCGGTAAAACGACGATTACCGAGAAGGTGTTGCTGTTTGGACAAGCGATCCAGACTGCCGGTTCGGTAAAAGGGCGTGGTTCGAGCCAGCATGCGAAATCCGACTGGATGGAGATGGAAAAGCAGCGCGGTATCTCGATCACCACGTCTGTGATGCAGTTTCCTTATCGTGACTGTCTGATCAATCTGCTGGATACGCCGGGACATGAAGACTTCTCCGAAGATACCTACCGCACGCTGACGGCGGTGGACTGCTGTCTGATGGTGATTGATGCCGCCAAAGGCGTCGAAGATCGTACCCGTAAGCTGATGGAAGTCACCCGCCTGCGCGATACGCCGATTTTGACGTTCATGAACAAACTTGACCGCGATATCCGCGATCCAATGGAAGTGCTGGATGAGGTGGAAAGCGAGCTGAAGATTGCCTGCGCGCCCATCACCTGGCCGATTGGTTGCGGTAAGCTATTCAAAGGCGTGTATCACCTTTATAACGATGAAACTTACCTGTATCAGACCGGTAAGGGCCACACGATTCAGGACGTGCGCGTCGTTAAAGGGTTGGATAACCCGGATCTGGACGTGGCCGTTGGCGAAGATCTGGCGGCACAGCTGCGTGAAGAGCTGGAGCTGGTAAAAGGCGCTTCGCATGAATTTGAGCTGGATGCGTTTCGCGCCGGGGAATTGACGCCGGTCTTCTTTGGGACCGCGCTGGGTAACTTTGGCGTTGACCACATGCTGAACGGGCTGGTGTCCTGGGCGCCAGCGCCGATGCCGCGCAAGACCGATACGCGAGAAGTCACGGCGGTTGAGGAGAAATTCAGCGGCTTTGTTTTCAAGATTCAGGCCAATATGGATCCGAAACACCGTGACCGCGTGGCGTTTATGCGCGTGGTGTCCGGGAAGTATGAAAAAGGCATGAAACTGCGTCAGGTGCGTACCGGTAAAGACGTGGTGATTTCAGATGCGCTGACCTTTATGGCGGGTGACCGCTCGCATGTTGAAGAGGCGTTTCCGGGCGACATTATCGGCTTACACAATCACGGCACTATCCAGATTGGCGATACCTTTACGCAGGGTGAAGAGATGAAATTCACCGGCATTCCCAACTTCGCGCCAGAACTCTTCCGGCGTATTCGCCTGCGCGATCCGCTCAAGCAGAAACAGCTGCTGAAAGGGCTGGTGCAGCTGTCGGAAGAGGGCGCTGTGCAGGTATTTCGTCCGTTGAGTAACAACGATCTGATCGTGGGTGCTGTCGGCGTGCTGCAATTTGATGTGGTTGTGGCCCGTTTGAAAACGGAATATAACGTTGAGGCGATTTACGAGTCGGTTAACGTTTCTACCGCGCGCTGGGTGGAATGCCGCGATGCGAAGAAATTCGAGGAGTTTAAGCGTAAGAACGAGCTGCACCTGGCGCTGGACGGCGGTGATAATCTGACATATGTGGCGCCGACGATGGTGAACCTGAACCTGACGCGTGAACGCTACCCTGAAGTGACGTTCCACCAGACGCGCGAGCACTGATTCACGACGTGCGTGTGCCTGCGGCGTTTGGATGACGACCAGATAGATAGCGTAACTCTCACCCGGTGTTGTTTGGCCCTGATGCCAGAAATACCGGGTGTTTTTCTTTTTAAATTCTTTAAAAATCAATTCATTGAGTTGTTCCCTTCCTTGTCTTTACGCCGTTTTTTACGACCACAGACAAATCTGAATTGCTGAACATATTTTCCCGTGACCCTGTGATTTTTCATTCTGTGGGCTATAGTTAACAACGTGTTAACTGCTTTGGCGCGTTAAACTGTTAACATCATTAAAGCTGGTTCATTGTTTTAGTTTATTTTGCATTTGCAATTTAATGCTCTGATTTTTCTATGTAATAAGATGAAATCGTCGGAGTGTTGATAACGTCGTCATCACCTGATTCTTTGAGGAATGCACAGGCGTGAATGTGACCCATATCGGTAGTTTCGGGTTGATAGAAAAGCATAAGAGGGAAGACATCGATGAATAAGACCAAATTGACACAATCGCTGATCGTAGTGGCTCTGAGTTCTGTTCTGGCTGGTGGTGCGATGGCCGAAGAAACATTCGGGCAGAAAGTTGATCGTATAGCGGACACAACTGGTGCAAAAATCGATAGCTCTGCCAATAAAGCGTCTGGCTACATGAGCGACAGCGCCATCACAGCAAAGGTAAAGAGCGCGTTACTGGAAGATAAATCGATCACCAGCAGCGACATCTCCGTTGAAACATCGAATGGCGTGGTGACGCTAAGCGGCTTTGTCGGCAGCCAGGCGCTCGGTACGCACGCGGTGGATATCGCCACCAAGGTCGATGGGGTTAAATCCGTGAGTGACAAGTTGCAGGTGAAAGACGCCTCGTCCCAGTCAGTTGGCGCCTATGCGGATGATGCGGTGGTGACCAGTACCGTGAAGGCCAAACTGTTGGCGGACGACATTGTTCCTTCCCGTAAGGTCAAAGTGGAAACGCAGGACGGCGTAGTACAACTGAGCGGCGAAGTGGATAACAAAGCGCAGTCCGATCGTGCTGAAAGTATTGCAAAGGGTGTTGAGGGCGTGAAAAGCGTCAAAAACAGCCTGACCGTAAAATAATCGTCGCCATTCTTACAGGGCTATCCGCAATGGGGTAGCCCTACCCATCTGCACAATAAAACACCGCCAGTGGATACGCAGTCAGGACGCACGCATCGCGTCAGGATGACCACCTGATTTCTTTCTTTCGTCTGGTAAGGAGAGTGTATGTTTCGTTGGGGTATCATCTTTCTGGTTATCGCCTTGATCGCGGCGGCGCTGGGGTTCGGCGGGTTGGCCGGTACCGCAGCCGGGGCGGCGAAAATCGTCTTTGTCGTCGGTATTATTCTGTTCCTGATTAGCCTGTTTACCGGTCGCAAACGCCCTTAGCCCGGCGCATCTTTGATAGACAGGTTCATAAAGAGCACACAGCCGCGCCATGCGGCTGTCATCTTTTCCCGGCACACTGCGTATGTATTTGCTGTATTTCGACAGTTTATCAGGAGGGTTATGATGAATAGCGATATCGTGGTAGGCAAATGGAAACAGTGGCGAGGGCATTTTCTGGCGCTATGGGCCGACTGGTTTGACAGTGACGGTGTCTGGCTGGAAGGCAATAACGATTATCTGTCCGGCGTATTACAAGAGGGTTACGGAAAAGCGCATGAAGAGGTATCCTTAGAGAAGAACGTCTTGCACTGAGGACGCACCGCAACAGCAAGCCTGATGTTGTCATGCCTTTCGGCAGGCGAGTTTAGGCGGAGGTTCGGTTGTCTCATTTTTACGGAGAAACGCCGTGCCTTCTGAGCCGTTTTCCGAGGCGGAACGATCTTCCGACGACGTATCCTCTTCTGAACGATACCGTTTTATTGACACCCATTGCCATTTTGATTTCCCGCCTTTTTTCGATGATGCGGTGGCTAGCCTGCGTCTGGCGCAAGATGCCGGCGTCGAACGGATTATTATACCAGCCGTTGCAGCCCATCATTTCGATCGCGTATTGATGCTCACCCGTACTTACTCGCCGCTTTACGCCGCGCTTGGCCTGCACCCGCTTTATATCGCCGGGCACCGGGATGGCGATCTGTCCCATCTGGAAGATAAGCTGCGCCACTCCCCTGACAAACTGGTCGCCATTGGCGAAGTCGGGCTCGATCTCTTCATGCCGGAACCGCAATTCGAGCGGCAGCTGACTTTGCTTGAAGGCCAATTACGGCTGGCGAAAAAGTATGATCTTCCCGTCATCCTGCACTCGCGGCGCAGCCATGACCGGCTGGCGCAGTTACTTCGCCGCATCGATGTGCCGCGTACCGGCGTGGTGCATGGGTTTGCGGGCAGTCTGGCACAGGCACAGGCGTTTATTCGTCTGGGCTATTACATTGGCGTGGGGGGAACCATTACCTATGAACGCGCGAATAAAACCCGTCAGGCGATTGCGCAACTGCCGCTGACGCGGCTACTACTGGAAACCGATGCTCCGGATATGCCGATGAGCGGTTATCAAGGGCAGCCTAACCGACCTGAGCGTATCCCGTATGCGTTTCAATCGCTGTGCTCGCTGCGCACCGAATCGCCGCAAGAGATTGCCGCCGTGCTCTTAGAGAATACGCGCCGGCTGTTTGGCGGTTTGCGCTGACCTGAGGAGAGCTGTTTTTTCTTCATCTGCAAACGTTGGCACACTATCGATTACGCCCGGTTTATGACCTGTTTTTGTGCACAGCCAGGCGTATCAGGTATGGCAATTTCATATTGTTGCCAAAAAAATGTGATGGATATCACTTTTCTGCATTTTTGCGTGTCAGATGCCGTGGGTATTTGTGACATAAATTAGCGACCTTTATGGGGCTGTCTTTATACTCGTCATACTTTACGTTGCCTGTGTGTAGGTTGTCTTACTTTTCCCTTCCATAGGTCTCGATTCGGAGACTGTGACGTTACAAGGTTCATTCAAGGTCAATGTGTCGCGTTTTTTAACATGCCGTGATGAAACTTGAAGGCGTCAGAGTACCGTTCGGCTTGCCGGTACGCGTCAGACGTTCTGGCAAAGTGTTTTTTTATTATGATCTTACTTTTTCACGCGTTATAGGGAACCACACATGCAACTCGTTATGAGTCTCATCGGCATGATTGTTCTGATACTGTGCGCGGTTATGCTGTCGAATAACCGGAAAGCTATCAGATTGCGCACCGTTGCCGGTGCTTTCGTTATTCAGATTGGTATCGGTGCGTTGGTGCTTTATGTGCCATTGGGCCGCAGGGTCCTGGAGGGACTGACGGGCGGTGTGGCAAACGTTATCGCTTACGGAAACCAAGGGGTTTCATTCATTTTTGGCGGGCTGGTTTCCGACAAAATGTATGAAATCTTTGGTGGCGGCGGATTTGTGTTCGCATTCCGCGTGTTACCTATCATTGTCTTTTTCTCTTCCCTTGTGGCGGTGCTGTATTACATGGGGGTGATGCAGTGGGTCATCCGTTTATTGGGCGGTGGATTGCAGAAACTGTTGGGAACCTCCCGTACTGAATCACTCTCTGCCACTGCTAATATTTTTGTCGGCCAGACGGAAGCACCGTTGGTGGTACGTCCTTATATCGCCAACATGACGCGTTCAGAACTGTTTGCGGTGATGTGTGGTGGATTGGCTTCCATTGCGGGTTCTGTGATGGCGGGCTATGCCCAGATGGGGGTACCGCTGGACTACCTGATTGCATCCTCCTTCATGGCTGCTCCGGGGGGATTGCTGTTTGCCAAACTGATGGTGCCGGAAACGGAGAAAACGCACGACCATGATGAGATGGTCGGGTTTGTCGATGAAGACGATCGCCCGGCCAATGTCATTGATGCGGCAGCAAGCGGTGCGGCTTCCGGTATGCAGTTGGCCCTGAATGTGGGCGCGATGCTGCTGGCTTTTGTCGCTTTGATTGCTCTTCTTAATGGCATTCTGGGCGGTATCGGCGGCTGGTTTGATTATCCGCAATTGTCGATGGAATTGATTCTGGGGTGGGTATTCTCACCTGTCGCTTTCTTAATCGGTATACCGTGGAATGAAGCAACGGTTGCGGGCTCGTTTATCGGGCAAAAGCTCATCGTCAATGAGTTCGTTGCGTATATGAATTTCAGCGAATACCTGAAGGCGGACGAGGTGGTGGCCGCCGCAGGGTTGCAGGTTTTGTCCGATCATACCAAAGCGGTGATTTCGTTCGCGCTGTGCGGGTTTGCTAACCTGTCGTCAATTGCTATTCTCATTGGCGGTTTGGGCAGTATGGCGCCGAATCGGCGTCAGGATATTGCCCGTTTGGGGTTGAAAGCGGTCGCGGCAGGGACACTTTCAAACCTGATGAGCGCCTGCATCGCCGGATTCTTTTTGGCGCTTTAGCGCCGACATGCTGGTGGCCGTAACGAGCCAATGGGCGGCATCAGACGCCCATTGTGCATGACGCCTCTGTCTCTTTAGGGGTTAATGGGGGTTGCGCCGTGTTCTGACGATGCGGGAGACTGACTGCCTGAGTGGAGTGACATGCTTTCTGCATTTATTGACAAGATTGAATGGATTACTTTGCCACGGGCAACGGATGGCGCCGCCTACCCAGGTATGGCTGCTCGCCGCTATTTCCATTTATCCGCCTATGATGATGCCCTGTTTGCCGAGGCTAACATTCCGTTTTCCGATGCGCTGGAACGTGCCGTACCGAAACGACGCGCTGAGTTTCTGGCCGGGCGCTGCCTCGCCAGAGACGTGTTGAGTAAACTGGGTCACCCGGGGTTTGTTCTGCACAGCGCGCAAGATCGATCGCCGCAATGGCCGGAAAATATTACCGGCTCCCTGAGCCATAACAACGACAGCGTCCTGTGTGCCGCTCACGTGCGTAGCGATGAGCTATCTTGCGTCGGGGTGGATATCGAAGGGTTTATCTCCGACGAACGGGCGCAGTCACTGTGGCCTGGAATCATTGGCGATAACGAATATCAGTGGTTTCTACAGCGGGATGAACCCTTCTGCTGTTTACTGACGATAAGCTTCTCGGCGAAGGAGAGTTTGTTCAAGGCACTGTACCCGCAGGTGCGGCGCTACTTCGATTTTCTGGATGCCCGACTTGTAGCGCTGGATATCGCCAAACGCGAGTTTGAGCTGGAACTGTTGACCGATCTGACGCCGACGTTCTACGCCGGACGCCGTTTTACCGGTACGTATCTACTCAGAGAGCATGACGTGACGACCTTTATCTGCTGCTGACGCACGTAAACTGGCCGCGTGTAAAAGGGCGGTTTGCCGCCCCTGTTTACCGTGGTTTAGAATTTATAGCTCACCCCGCCGTACACCGTTCTCCCGGAGAGGAAGTAATCGTTATTGGTTGCGATGTAATCCCGTTTTTCGTTGGTCAGGTTAGTGACGCCCAGTTTCAGATCCACGTTTTTAACCGGCGTATAGGTGGCGCCAATATCGACGGTGTTAAAGCCGCGCGTTTTGCTGACCTCCTTATCAAATAGATACTGGTTACCCGTGTATTGGTAAGAAATATAGGTAGATACGTTTTCCAGCGCTTGCCAGTTAAGCTGAGTGTTAACCGTATTTTTCGGCGTCTGCTTCAGACGCATTTTGGTGGTGCGATCTTCGGCATCGACGAGGGTCCAGTTGGTGGTCCAGTTCAGATCGTCCGTCAAATCAACCCAAAATGAGGTTTCAATCCCTTGAATTCGCGCTTTGTCCACGTTTTCGTAAGTGAGGCGCGTCGAGACTCTGTCCCAAGTCTGAACCTGAATCATATCCTTGATATCATTATTAAACAGGGTGACGCCTGCACCAAAGCGCTCGGCTTCATAAGCGGTGCCAAGTTCATAGCTGATTGACGTTTCCGGATCCAGGTCCGGGTTACCGACGGTCTGGCACCGACCACGGCAAGCGGCGATAGCGTATGATGCGGATGACTGGGCAATTGACGGTGCTTTGAACGCCTTACTGACGCCGCCCTTGATCACCCAGTTATCTGTGAGGTTATAGGTCGCGTAAGCGCGTGGGCTAAATTCCGTACCGTAAGTTTCGTGGTGGTCGACGCGTCCACCGAAGGTTAATGCCAGATCGCCGAGTTTAAATTCGTCTTGTAGGAAGATCGCGCCCTGACTTACGTCAATGGCCCCGTTGGGCAGATTCATACTGTGTTTTAGCGAGGTCAGACGGTACTCTCCTCCGCCGGTCAAGAGATGATCGCCCAGATAGCCGGAAATTTGTCCGTCAACGGTGTGATTATCCTGCGTGATATCTGCTTTGCCATTATTGAGCTGTGAGTTATCCATCAGTTCAACATTCTCGTAGAAATAGCGCAGACGCGTATCAATATTCTCCCAGCTGCCGTTGTGCGTAAGCCCCAGCCCCAACCTCTCCATTTTCTGAATATTGCGTACCGCTGTACCGTAGTTATTCCAGTGCACGTCGCGGTCGTCTTTCGTGTACGTGACATCAAAGTCCAGACTTTGTTGAGGATCGATCAACCATGTCAGATTACCCAGGACGCTGTAATTGTCGCGTTTTTCCAGTGCGTCGGTATTCTGATTGAGCGACTGTTCCGTTCGCCATGCATCACGTTTACCACCGTCAGCCAGGAGGCTGCCGAGCAGCGTATTTTCTATCAGCGGACCACTGATATAACCGTTCAGGCGGTTATGATCGCCACCAGAACCTTCAGTCGGCGCTTCAAAGTTATAGCCAATTTCTCCGGTGACTTGCTCTCCGGGTTGGCGCAGGATGACGTTTATCACGCCGCCCAGCGCATCGGCGCCGTACAGTGACGACATCGGGCCTCGGATCACTTCGACACGCTCGATAGCGGAGATGGGGATCGTACTCAGATCGAAGTCATTTCCCATGTTGCCCGCCAGCGCATCACGAGAATTGACGCGGCGACCATTCACCAGCAGCAGCGTATAGTCCGCTTTCATTCCACGAATCTTGATTTCGTTACGGCCATAGCTGGTAGAGGGATTTATGTTAATCCCCGGCAACTTTTTCACCGCGTCGGAAACGGTATTCACCGACATCTTTTCCAGCTCGGCGTGGGTGATGACAGAGACGCTGGCCGGGGCGCTCAGCGTGGTGTGTTTGGTCTGCGTTGCCGTCACGACGATTTTTTCATCTGCCGCGTTTTCTGCCTGTACGAGGGCAGGCGACGTCAGTAGCCCGGCCACCAGCAAGGCAGAGTACACCTTACTGTGTGGGAAGCGTTGATGTGAAAATGGGTTTTCCGGTTTTAGCTGCATGTCAAAATCTCCGTCAAATAATGAAAATCGAGCCAATCAATGTTGCTGTGTTACTTGTATTGCCGATGCGTTTCGCGACGCGAAGCGCTCGGTTTATTGTCCTGTAACCGGTACAGACTGGCGTGCCGACATGCTCCGGCTGCGTTCAGCCAACTGTGGAATGAGCCGCATAGTCAGCAGCATGGCGACCAGAGCAAATGTGGTACTGGCGATAGCCAACTGAGAAAACCCTTCAATACTTCCCGTGTCGGAGGTGTTCAGATAAGCGGCAGAGACGATGCTGGCGAGCCCTGAAGCCACGTTGGTTGAGGTTCCCTGATAGGACATAAATGCGGCGCGCTGATGCGGCAGCGGAATACCGGCGGTGATCGCCAGCGTGCTGCTGGAGCGTGCGGCGCTAAGCGCCATGAACAGGGTGAATACCAGATACAGGGAAAGAGAAAAGGGAAAGACAAAGCCGCAGAGAATGGTCACGGCCAGCAGCAGCGTGGTTATCACGATGGTTTGGCTGGCATAACCCCGATCCAACAGGTGGCCGCAAAGTTGCATAGTAACCATGCTGGCCAGTCCGCCGTACAGATAGAGCAGGGAAATATCATCCCGCGGGAAGGCCAGATTGAACTGAAAGTAGTTGGAAAAATGTGGGATCAGCAGGAAATGCCCGAACATCTGTAGCGAAACCACCGTCAGTCCCAGCAGGAAAAGCGGAGATGTGAGCAGGCCGTTTAATACGGAAACGGGGGCGTTTTCCCGTTGAGGGCGAGGTTGCGGCGGGATTGAAGGGAATAACCACCACACCAGCCACACCAGCAGCAGTCCACCGAGGCCGAAAAGATAAAACGGGGCCTGCCAGTTAATGCGGTGAGCCAGCTCCAGCGACAGCGGCATGATGATAATTGCCGCCAGTGAAAAGCTCATACCAACATAACCCAATCGTTTTCCGCGCTCTTTGGCGGGAACAACATCTATCACTGCCGCCATCAAGACGCCTGAGGCCGGTCCGGCCACGCAGCCCGCCAGAATAAACAGCACGAAAAGATGGGTTTGGCTGGTGGCAAACATACAGGCCGCCGTCAGGCCGAAGCGCAACGTCAGCAGAACGATTAAGGCATGTTTACGGTTAAACCTGTCCAGATAGGGGGCGGCAAAAAAACCGGCGATAGCGGAGGCAAATGTTGCGCCGCCGCTAATGTAGCCGATGTTTTTGGCGTCCATGGACAAGGCGTTAACGAAGTCCGGGCCTAAGGGCATCACCATCATCAGGCTGCCGAGAGAAAGCATGTTAATTAACAATGCCAGATGCACAACGGATTGGGTGGGCAGGCGGCGCATGCTTTCGTCCATGACGGGTTCACATTTAGACACGGTTGGAAAAAGATTCGAGCAGTCTAGCGCAGCTTAATAACGCTGACAACAAATGATAAGCATTTTCATTATCATTTGTGATGTGTGTTTTATAATCAAAACATTCTTGTTGTTAATCATTCTACCGTGTGTGAGATGAAGGTGAAAAATTGATGAATATCAACCAATACCCCATTCTGTGAGTGGAGATAACCTTGTTGTCGAGCCATTGACCGAACGCGTTACTTCAGTGTAATTTAACCGCGCTTAATATAAATGATAATCATTACGATAATCATTGGTATTTAATCTTGTGGGCGCAGGAGCGGTTTTGTGGATACACTGATGACAGAAACTGAAACATTTAGCGGGCTAACTTACCCGGCGCAGAGCACTTTTTTATATGCGTCGGCGCATCGTAGTTTTTCTACCGCCGGTCTGTTTGAACACATTTCATCACCGGCTAAGGTTCCGGGGTCGAACGATGATCATCTTGGTTCTGCCATCGCCCGGGCGTTCCAGCGGGCGCGTCAGGCCGGACAGACATTGCCCATCGTGGTGGGCGCAATTCCCTTTGATACCACGCAACCTTCCTGTCTTTATGTTCCTGAGCGTTATACCGTTACCACGAAAGCTGAACTCGTCAGCCGTGCCCGTAAACATACGGCGGCACCGCTTACCGCACTCACGTTAAACAGCCTTCCAGATGAAGGCCGGTTTAAATTGATGGTCGCTGAGGCGGTTGAGCGTTTTCGCCGCGGCGAACTGAGTAAAGCGGTGCTGTCGCGCATTCTGAACATTGAACTGTCCGGCCCCGCCGACGCACAAATAATCCTTAATCACCTGATGGTGCAAAACGCGGGGGGATATCACTTCTCGCTGCCCCTGCCGGATGGCGCGATATTACTGGGGGCGAGCCCGGAACTGCTGCTGCGTAAGCGGGGGAGCACCATCGTATCAAATCCGCTGGCGGGGTCGGCGCGACGGGTGAACGATGCGCATCAGGATTACCTGAACAGCCAGCGCCTGCTGAATTCCGCCAAAGACAGGCACGAGCACAAAGTGGTGGTGGACGATATTCGCCAGCGGCTGGCACCGTTGTGCTCGTCGTTAACCGTTCCTTCCACTCCCTCGCTGATGAGCACCGCCGCCATGTGGCATCTCTCCACCACGATCAGTGGTGAACAGGCGAACCCGGCGATGACGGCGCTTCAGGTGGCCTGCCAGCTCCATCCCACTCCCGCGCTGTGTGGATTTCCCACGCAGAAAGCGCGTGAACTGATAGCTGAACTGGAACCGCACGATCGCGGCGTGTTCAGCGGCATTGTCGGCTGGTGTGATGCCAACGGCGATGGTGAATGGGTGATAGCCATTCGTTGCGGCACCATCAGACACAACCACGTCCGCCTGTTTGCCGGCGCGGGCATCGTTGAGGCGTCGGTTCCTGAGGATGAATGGGCTGAAACTGCCGCCAAGTTGAACACAATGCTGAATGCGTTTGGGCTTAACTCAGGTGTGGATGGACTATGAGCATTGAATTTACGCCCTGGCCGGAGGAACTGGCGCAGCGTTACCGCGATAAAGGCTATTGGATCGGTTTGCCGTTAACGGATGTCTGGGAACGCCATCTGACAACCCAGCCTGATGCCGTTGCGGTGGTATGCGGTGAGCGCCAATGGTGCTATCGCGAACTGGATCGGCAGGCTTCCGCGCTGGCGTCGCGTCTGACGGAAAGCGGCCTGCGCCGTGGCGACACCGCGCTGGTGCAGTTGCCGAACGTGGCCGAATTTTACCTGACTTTTTTTGCGTTGCTGAAAATGGGCGTCGCGCCCGTTAACGCGCTGTTCAGCCATAACAAACTGGAATTGCTGTCGTATGCCACGCAGATCGAGCCGCGTTTACTGATCGCCTCGGCGGAGCACCCGCTGTTTGGCAACGGGGAATTTCTGGCACAGCTACAGACGCAGGTTCCCCGTTTGCAAACGGTGGTGATGCTCGGCGACAGTCCGCTGGGGCACAGCCTGACGGACTGGCTGCAACCCGATGCTTCGGGCTGTCCATATCAGCCTTCGGCTCCGGGGGAAGTCGCTTTTTTCCAGCTTTCCGGCGGCAGTACCGGCACGCCGAAGCTGATCCCGCGCACCCATGACGATTACTACTACAGCGTGCGCCGCAGCGTGGAAATCTGCCGGCTCACGCCGCAAACCCGCTACCTGTGCGCGCTGCCCGCGCCGCATAACTTCCCGCTGAGTTCCCCCGGTTCACTGGGCGTGTTTTACGCCGGTGGACGCGTCGTGCTGGCGCCCGATCCGGGGGCGATGACCTGCTTCCCACTGATCGAACGCCACCAGATCGATATCACCTCGCTGGTGCCGCCCGCCGCCGCGCTGTGGATCCAGGCGGCCGAACAGTTTGGCGGGGCGCTGCATAGTCTGAAAGTCTTGCAGGTGGGGGGCGCGAAACTGAGTGAAGCCGTCGCCCGTCGGATTCCGGCGGTGCTGGGCTGTCAGTTGCAGCAGGTGCTGGGGATGGCGGAAGGGCTGGTGAACTATACCCGGCTGGACGACGACGACGAGCATACCTTCACCACGCAGGGCTATCCGATGAGCCCGGACGATGAAGTGAAGGTGTTAGACATCGACGGCAATCCGGTGCCGAGAGGCGAAGCCGGGCTGCTGGCGACGCGCGGCCCGTATACCTTCCGTGGCTATTACCGCAGCCCGGAACACAACGCCCGCGCCTTCGATAGCGAAGGGTTCTACCACTCGGGCGATGTGGTGCAGATGACCGAGGATGGCTATTTGCGCGTGGTCGGACGGGAAAAAGATCAGATTAACCGCGGCGGTGAAAAGATTGCCGCTGAAGAGATCGAAAATCTGCTGCTTAAGCACGACGGCATTCTCCATGCCGCGCTGGTGTCCATGCCCGATCCGGTTATGGGCGAAAAGAGCTGCGCTTTTCTGGTGGTCAGCGATCCTTCGCTGAAAGCCATTACGTTAAGAAAATATCTTCGTCATCAGGGTATTGCTGAATTCAAACTGCCGGATCGCTTCGAGATGATCGACACCTTGCCCGTTACGCCGGTCGGCAAGATTGATAAGAAATCACTCCGTCAGCGCATCCAGACCCAACTTAGTATTCAAGATAAATAAGGATTTTGTGATGGCAATCCCTTCTATTGCTTCTTATCCCCTGCCGAGCGCACAGGATTTCCCGGACAACACGGTTTCCTGGGCATTTGAGCCTGAACGCGCCGTACTGCTGATTCATGATATGCAGGACTATTTCGTGAATTTCTATGGCGCGGACAGCCCGTTGGCGCAACAGCTGATTGAGAACATTGCCGCGCTGCGCGCCTACTGTAAGGCGCAGGGGATCCCGGTGGTGTATACCGCGCAGCCGAACGCGCAAAGCGCGGCAGATCGTGCGTTGCTGAACGACATGTGGGGAGCAGGGCTGAATAATCACCCTGACAAGCAGCGCGTGGTTAGCGCGCTGGCACCGGATGAGCACGATACGGTGCTGGTGAAGTGGCGCTACAGCGCATTCCATCGTTCACCGCTGGAATCGATGATGAAGGAGATGGGCAAAGATCAGCTGATGATCTGCGGCGTTTACGGGCATATCGGCTGCATGATTACCGCGACGGACGCCTTCATGCGCGATATCAAGCCGTTCATGGTCGGCGATGCGATTGCGGATTTCTCACTTCAGGAACACCTGATGGCGCTGAAATATGTGGCGACGCGCGCCGGACGGGTGGTTAGCACGGCAGAACTCACAGGAGCAAAAATGGCACAGGCATTGACGAAACAAGGACTGAAAGCGCATCTGCTGACGTTGATCGACGAAGACGAAGACCAGTTCGATGAAGATGAAAACCTGATCGACTATGGATTGGACTCGGTTCGCATGATGGCGCTGCTGACCGACTGGCGCAATCAGGGCGTCACGCTGAGCTTTGTCGATCTGGCGCGTAACCCCAGCCTGAATGCGTGGTGGGCCTTGATCGAGAAACAGCAGGGAGGCGCGTCATGAGGCCGCTGAGTGTTGCGCAGCGCGGGCTGTGGCTCGGCCATGCCCTGAACGATGATAAGGCGATGTTCAATACGGCGGAGTGCATCGCGTTTGATGGCAAAGTCGATATTGATGCCATGCTGAGCGCGATCCGTCAGGCGGTCATGGAGTGCGAGTGCCTGTACTGCCAGTTTGTCGAGGTGGCGAGTGGACAGGCCGACCAGCCGGAGATCGGCTTTGTGGCTTCTCAACTGCCGGTGCCGATCGGCGTGCTGCAGATTGTAGCGCTGCTGCCCGCACCGATAACGGATGAAGCGCAGACGATACGCCAGTGGGCGCGTGAGGAAATCTCCCAGCCGCTGGATTTGCTGAACGGATTACCCTGCCGATTTGCACTGCTATGCGGTGAAAAACGTGATTTTCTCTATAGTTGCGTGCATCACATTGCGCTGGACGGCTTTGGCACCACCATGCTGTTTCAGCGTATTGCCCAGATCTATACCGCGCTGACGGTGGGGCAGCCCGTGCCGGTGGCTGAGTTCGGTTCGTTCAGTGAGGTGCTGGAAGAGGAACAGCAGCGTGATGCCAGCGGACAGACGGCGCAGGCGCGTGATTTCTGGCTGGAAACGCTGAACGCGATGCCGGAACCGGTCAGTTTCAGCGACAAGAAAGCGCCGATCGCGGCGCGCTTTCTGCGCCAAAGCAGTGTGTTGCCTGCGGATCTCTGGCAATCGCTGACGGCGCTGTGTGAAGGTAATAAAATCAGCTGGCCGGATCTCTTTCTGGCCGTGCTGGCGACGCACCTCAAACTGGTGTCCGGCAGCGACCGGCTGACGTTCGGGATGATGGTAATGAACCGTATCGGTTCCGCCTCGCTGACGGTGCCGAGCATGCAGATGAATATCGTGCCGCTCTGTATTCAGGTGGACGAGGGCGCGGATTTGGTGACGCTGGCGCGGCAGGTGGCGCGTACCAAGCGCACGCTGCGCCGGCATCAGCATTATCGCTATGAGCATTTGCGTCGCGATCTGAATCGCGTCGGCGGCGAACAGCGTCTCTTCGGCCCGCTGATCAATATTATGCCGTTCGATCACCCGCTCAGTTACGGATCGCTGTCGTCCAGCACGCTGAATCTCAGCGCCGGACCGGTGGAAGATCTGACGATTGAGATCCATTTCAAACCCGATGGCACGCCGGTGCTGGATTTTGATGCCAACCCGGCCTGTTACAGCGCAGAGGCGCTCGCCAATCTGCAAGAAACGCTGTTCACGCTGCTTCAGCGCTGGCTGGCACAGCCGCAGCAAACCAGCGGTGAACTGTTGGGATGCTGGCTGCGGGAAGAACGCGAACTGGCGCTGATCACCAGCCGCGAGCCTGAGCCGTTCGTCGAATCGGTTCTGGCGGCGATAGCGAAGCAGGCGCGTAAATACCCGGATCATACGGCGCTGGCCCAGCGCGATCGGCAGTACAGCTATCAGCAACTGTTGGATCTGAGCGCTCAGGCCGCCGCCGCGCTGCACGAGCGAGGCGTTCAGCCCGGTGAACGCATCGGCATGATGATGAATCGCAGCCCTGAAACCATCATTTGCCTGCTGGCCGTGATGCGGTGTGGCGCGGTGTATGTGCCGCTCGACCCCGACCAGCCGGGCGAACGCCAGCAGCACATTATCCGGATAGCCGGGCTGCGCACGATCGTGACACAGGCGGACTATCAGCATCGGCTGGCGTCGGTCTTTTCCGGCGAAATCGTGTTGGCGGGGCATCTGCTGTCATCCAATGCGCAGGCTGTGGCGCTGTCGACGGCGACATCGGGAGAAGGACAGATTGCGTATGTCATGTTTACTTCCGGATCGACCGGCTTGCCGAAAGGCGTGGAGATTGGCGCCAGCGCGCTGGATCACTTCATTGCGGCTGCATGTCAGCGCTACGGACTTCGTGCAGCGGATCGCGTACTGCAATTCGCCCCGTTTAACTTTGATGCCAGCATCGAAGAGATCTTTGCCACGCTGACCAGCGGCGCGACGCTGGTGCTGCGCACGGATGAGATGCTGGAGTCGATGCCGACCTTTGTCGCACAGGTTGAGGAACTGGCAATTACGCTGCTCGATCTGCCGACCGCCTTCTGGAATGAATGGGTAGTGGGGCTGAAAACCGGCACGCTGACTCTGCCTTCCGCGCTGCGCGCCGTCATCATCGGCGGTGAGGCGGTGTACCCCGAACAGCTGGCGCAGTGGCAGCGTTATGCGCCGGATACGCTGCGTTTAATTAACACCTATGGCCCAACGGAAGCCACCGTGGTGGCGACCAGTTGCGATCTGCAAGCGCAGTCCGCCGATGCGGCGCAGCTTCCTATCGGTCTGCCGTTGGCGGGCGTCAACGCGCTGATTCTGGCAGCGGGCGACCGCCCGGCGACGGAAGGGGAACTGGTGCTGCTGGGGCCAACGCTGGCGGCGGGGTATATCGGTACAGCACACGCGGCGTTTACTGCGCTGGCGGTGGGCGATCGGCATCTGCCGGCTTACCGCACGGGCGACAGAGTGCGGCTGGAAAAAGGACAACTGTTGTACCTCGGGCGCATGGATAACGAATTTAAAATCAGCGGCTACCGGATCCAGCCGGGGGAAGTCGAAGCTCATCTGCTGGCGCAGCCGGACATCGATGAAGCCTGCGTACAGGGCATGGTTTACCCTAACGGCGTGCGGCGTCTGGTGGCGTTTGTCGCCACGAAAGCAGGCGAGATCGATGCTCGTGCGCTGAAACAGCGCCTGGCTAGCATGTTGCCGCCGGCGATGATCCCCACTGATTACCGTGCCTTCCGCCAGTTACCGAAAACCGGCTCCAACAAAGTCGATCGCAAGCGTCTGCTGGCGGAATACCACGACGAGGCACCCGCGCAGGCGCTGGCCAGCGAAACCGAGAATCGGGTCAGCGCCATCTGGCAGCAGATCCTCGGCGTGTCGGGGATCCAGTCGCGGGACAACTTCTTCGAGCTGGGCGGACAGTCATTGCAGACTATTCAGATCGTTAACCGTCTCGCGGCGGAGTTTGCCGTCAGCATCAAAGTCTCTGACGTGTTCGATCATCCGCAGCTCAGTGACTTCTGCCGCTATCTGGACGACAGGCTGTCGCAGGATGAAAACAGCGTGGAAATGGTGTGGTAGAGGAAATGATGAACAAGACGCAACCTCTTCAGTTTGATTTCAGCGGCCAGACCGTGTGGGTAACCGGTGCGGCGAGCGGTATTGGCGCGTGCATTGCCCGCCAGTTTGTCGCGCTGGGCGCGACAGTGATCGGTTTCGATCGCCAATTCTTGCATCAAGATCATCCGTTTACCTGCGTGAGGCTGGATATCAGCGCGCCGGACAGCGTGGCGGCGGTGTGCCGTCAGCAACTGGCGGAAACAGGACTCGACGTGCTGGTCAACGCCGCGGGGATCCTGCGTTTAGGCGACATTGAGGCGCTGAGTGTGGATGACTGGCACCAGTGCCTCAATGTTAATGCTTCCGGCGTGTTTTACCTGCTGAACGCGCTGGTGCCGCACTTTAAACAGCAGCGCCGCGGCGCGATTGTCTGCGTCGGCTCCAATGCCGCGCACGTCCCCCGCATGCAGATGGCGGCCTACTGCGCGTCGAAAGCGGCGCTCGCCAGCCTGTCGCACTGTGCCGGGCTGGAGCTGGCGCCCTACGGCGTGCGCTGCAATCTGGTGTCGCCCGGCTCGACGGATACGCCGATGCAGCGCGGCATGTGGCACAGCGCCGATGCGGAACAGCGCACTATTGCAGGCTTTCCTCACCAGTACAAGCTGGGGATCCCGCTGGGTAAGATTGCTCAGCCGGAAGAGATCGCCAATACCGTGGTTTTTCTGGCTTCCGATCTGGCCAGCCACATCACCATGCAGGATGTGGTGGTGGATGGCGGGGCAACGCTGACGGCCTGATTTGCGAAGAGAGTGATAAGTCATGAAAGATATCGTAACGCTGTTAAAGCGGCTGGAACGCCAGGGCGTCCGTCTGGCGTTAAATGCGCAGGGACAGTTGATTTCGCAGTCCAACAAAGACGCGATCACCGCAGACATTGGGCGCACAATCAAGGAAAACAAAGATGCCATTGTGCGCTGCCTGACGGCGCAGCAGGCGTTTGAACGCCCCATTGCGCCGCAGAATGCGACGTCTGGCCCGCTGTCGTCATCGCAAAGCGGGCTGTGGTTTATCGAACAGTACGAAGAGCAATCGCACCTCTATAATATGCCGGTCTATTTTCGTCTGACCGGCACGCTGGATGTGGCGGCGCTGGAATTTGCCTTTGATGCGCTGGCGCAGCGCCATGCCAGCCTGCGTACCCGTTTTGTGGTTAACGAACAGGGCAAGGGTGAACAGCGTATCGATGCCTATCAACCCTTTGTGATACAGCATGATGATTTCTCACAATTGCCGGAAGCGGAACGGGAAGCACGCTTGCAGCAGCAGGTGAAAGCGGAAATCAGCCGTCCGTTCGATCTCACCGCGGGCGATCTCACTCGCGTGCGGCTGGTGAAGATGAGCGAGCGGGTGCATATTCTGATGATCACCCAGCACCATATTATTTCCGACGGCTGGTCGGTGAAGAATATGTTTGCGGACTTCAAACCGGCTTTTCTGGCTTGTCAGAACCGCCAGCCTTATCCCGTCGAGCCCACCCGCCTTAACTATATCGACTACGCCCACTGGTTCAATTCCGCGGCGTTTCTGGATTACCACAACGAATTCAAGCCGTTCTGGGTTGAGCGACTGGCCGGTATCCCCGAAGTGCACAGCCTGCCGCTGGATAAGCCGCGTCCGGCGCACCAGAACAGCGATGGAGAAGTGATCTTCTCCGCGATCGACAACGTACTGTGGGATAAATTTAAACGCCTGTGTCAGCGTTACAATACGTCCAGCTTTATCGGCTTGCATGCGGTATTCTCGCTGCTGCTGGCGCGCATCAGCGGCGAGAAAGACATTGTCATTGGTTCGCCGCTGGCCTACCGCGAACGGCCGGATATCGAAGATGTCGTCGGCTTCTTCGTTAACACCATCGTGCTGCGCACCCAGTTGCAGGACAGCCAACGCTTCATTGATTATCTGCAATATTGTCGTGAACAGGATCTGTCGGCCTTCGATCATCAACTCTACCGTTTTGAGGCGCTGAGCGAGGCGATTGGTTCCGATCGCACTACCGCGATCAACCCGATCTTTCAGGTGATGCTGGTGTATCAGGCAAAAGTGGATTTCAACGATCTGATCCCCGGCTGTGATGCGGTGGAAGAAACTTCGCCGGTGCTGCCCGCCAAGACGGACATTTCGGTCAAGGTGACGGAGCTGATGGGCGAGGTCCGGCTGGACTGGCTGTTTGCCACCGCGCTGTTTGAGCGCCAGACCATTCAGGATTACGCCGACCGCTTTATCCGGCTGATCGACGCCGTGGTGGAGAACCCGGAAACCGATGTCTGGCATCTGCCGCTGATGGAAGCGGATCGCTTTGCCGCCGTGCTGGCGGAGAGTAAGCAACTGCCGCGTAGCTACCCGCAGCCACAGCTAACGGTAACCGACGTGATTGAAGCGGTGGCGCAGCGCGATCCACAACAGTTGGCGATAGCCTTTGATGGCGAGCAGCGTATCGACACGCTGACGTATGCCGAGCTGAACAGGCAGGCCAATCAGTTGGCGCACTGGCTGCACCGTCAGGGGTTGGGCGAACAGTCGCTGGTTGGCGTGCTGGCGAAACGCGACCGCTGTTTTGTGATTGCGCTGCTGGCCGTCTGGAAAGCGGGCGCCGCCTATGTGCCGCTGGATCCCGACTATCCGCCAGAGCGGCTGCGGCACATTATCAGCGATGCCAATCTCGCCGCCATTCTCGGCGGCGATGGGCAGCAATTGGCGCAGTGGCCGGCCGAACAGCGTATCGATCTGACCGATCCGGCGGTTGTGGCACAGTGGCGCGATCTGCCGGGTGATGAACCCCCGCTGGTTCCGCGTCACGCGCAGCAGCTGGCGCAGGTGATCTACACCTCGGGCTCCACGGGGTTGCCGAAAGGCGTGATGATCGAACACGGTTCGCTGATCAATCTGCTGGACGATCACCGCGATCGCATCGCTTTCACGCCGCAAAGCACCATGTTCAACTGCATGTCGCTCTCCTTTGACGCCGGCAATATGACAACGTTGTTGCCGCTGAGCAGCGGCGGCACACTGGCGTTTGGCGAGCCTAACGATCGGGCGATCGGGCAGGCCGAACAGGCGGGCGCGACGCACCTGATCCTGCCGACGGCGCTGATGTCGATTCTCGATCCTGAGCAGGTTGACGGCATTCAGGCCATTGGCATGGGGGGCGAGGCCTGCCCGAACGCGGTGGTGGAAAACTGGGCCGACAAGGTCGCGCTGTACAACATGTACGGGCCGACCGAGTGTACCGTTACCGCGTTAAGCACCCGTCTGCGTAAAGGCCAGCCCGTCACTATCGGCAAACCCATTACCCATATTCAGGCGCTGATACTGGATGCCGTCGGGCAACTGTGTCCGGCAGGCGTGCCGGGCGAACTCTGTCTGGCGGGACTTGGGCTGGCGCGTGGCTACCTCAATCAGCCGCAGATGACCGCCAGCCGCTTCGAGCACATTACGCTGAATGACGTGAACCGTACCGGACACGCTCCGACGACGTTACGCATTTATCGCACGGGGGATAAAGCCAGACGGCTGAACAACGGCGACTATGAATACTGTGGTCGTATTGATGAGCAGATCAAACTGCGCGGCTACCGCATTGAACCGGGTGAGATTGAGGCTCAACTGGCGGCGGTCTGCCCGTCGCTGAAGCAGGTTAAGGTCATCGTGGCGCAGGTGGGGAACCGTCCGGCGCTGGTTGCCTATGCCACGGTGAAAGCGGGCGGCAGCCCGCCGGAGCCCGCCGCCGTGCTGATGGAGGTGGCGAAGCACCTGCCGGAATACATGGTGCCGTTCCGACTGGTTCTGCTGGAAGACATGCCGCTGACGCCGAACGGTAAGCTCGATACGAAACAACTGCCGCCGGTGCTGGAGGCAAGTGAAGGCGACGGTGAAGCCGATAATCCGCTGGAAGCAGACGTGCTGGCGATTTGGCGCAGCGTGCTGAATACGCCGCTGGGCGTTGAGGATGATTTTTTCCGCTTAGGCGGTGATTCTATTCTCAGTATTCAACTGACCACCCGCCTGCGCAGCGCGGGCTATGCCTGCACGGTGAAAGACGTATTCGAGGCGAAAAGCGTGCGGCGTTTGTGCCGCGTGCTGGCGCAGAACAACCGCGACACAGGCATGGTGGCAGAGCAGGGGACGCTGGAAGGCGAATTCGCGCTGCTGCCGATTCAGCGCTGGTTTATGGCACAGCCATTGGCACGCCCTGAGCACTGGAATCAGGCGGCGATGATCCAACTGCCGGAAGTGGATAGCGAGCGCCCTGCCTCGATGTTGCAGGCGCTGATGGCGCAACACGACGCGCTGCGTCTGGCCTGTGATGCCGAAGGGCAACGCTATCTGACGGATGTGCCTTGTCCTGCGGTATCGATACTGGATTACCGTCAGCTTGGCGACGACGGCCTGCAACAGGCGTTTACCGCGTTGCAGAGTGAATTCGATCCCGCGCAGGGAAGAACGGTGGCCTGCGCGCTGGTGCGACACCATCCACAGGCGGACACGGCGCTGTTCCTCGCCTTCCACCATCTGGTGATTGATGCTGTTTCCTGGCGCATTCTGGTTGACGATCTGGAGCGGCTGTACCGCGGTGAGCCGCTGCCGCCGAAAACGTCGAGCTATCGTCAGTGGGGCGCTGCGCTGCAACATTACGCCACACAGCATGCGGAACAGCTGACGTACTGGCAGGCGCAGGAAGACGGCGTGGATCAAACGGCGCTGCTGGCGGCGAAGGATCCACAGGGTCAGGCCAGCGCTGCGATGCTGACGCTGGATGCGGAAACCACCGGTCAACTGGTGAGCGAGGCCAATCGGGCTTTCAATACCGACGTCAGCGATTTGCTGCTGGCGGCGCTGACGCGCACGCTACACGATCTCGGCTGGGGCGACAAAGCGCGCATCATGCTGGAAGGGCACGGTCGCGAAGCGATTGATCCGACGCTGGATGTCAGCCGCACGGTCGGGTGGTTTACCAGCACCTATCCGGTGTGCCTGCAAGATCGGCCCGACTGGGCTTCACTGATTCAATCCAGCAAGGAACAACTGCGTCAGGTGCCGGATAGAGGCGTCGGGTTTAACCCGCTGCGCTACCATCACCCACAGGGCAATACGCTCACGCTGTCGCCGATTGTGTTCAACTATCTTGGCCTGTCGGTTCAGGCGGCGGGTGAGTGGCGACCGCTGGACGTCGCGCCGGGAGTCTGTGTCGCGCTGGAGAATAAACCGGCAGAGATTATCAGTCTCCACGGCGGCATTGCGCGCGGGCAGCTCACGCTGCGTCAGGTGGGATGCCTTAATCAGCGCGACAGCGAACGCCTGATGGCGCGCCTGACGGAGAATTTGCGGACGCTGACGACAGCTTGTCTGGCGCAGCTCAGTCACGGCACCGTCTTTACCCCCAGCGACTTCCCGGCGGTTACGCTGAGCCAGACGCAGCTCGACGGCCTGTCGCAGCGTTATGACATCGACACGCTGCTGCCGCTGTCATCGCTCCAGCAGTCGATGTTGTATCATCGCCTGCGCTGTCCGCAGGACGATGCCTATCATCTGCAAACGCCGATTCGCTATGCGCAGGCGCTGGACGTGGAAGGCTATCGTCAGGCATGGCAGCGTCAGATTCAGCGGTTCCCGGCGCTGCGTGCCGCGCTGGAAAGCGAACTGGCCAATGTGCAGGTGATTGTGAAGCAGGCAGACCTGCCTTTCCATTATCAGGATTTGATGCAGGATGCCGATCCACAGGCGGTCATCGAACGCTATCGCCAGCGGGATTTACGTACCGGGTTTGATTTGTCGCAGCCGCCGCTGCTGCGGGTTGCCTGTTTCCGTTTAGGCGAGCGGGACTATCGCGTGCTGCTGAGCTGTCACCACAGTGTGATTGATGGCTGGAGCGGGCCACAACTGCTGGGCGCGGTGCACCGTGATTATTTGCTGCTAATGCGCGGTGAAACACCCACGATTCAGGTCGATAGCGCCTATGTGGATTATGCGCTGCACGCCGTGGCGCAGCAGCCCGCCGTCGAGGCTTTCTGGCAACAGCGTCTGCCGCTGCTGGTGCAGACAAACGATGTGGCCGTGCTGTTTGCGGCGGCAGGCAAACGCGCCGATCTCAGCCAGCATCTGACACAGATTGAACCGCAGGTTACCAGCGTGAGCCTGAACGAACAGGATCAGGCGACGTTAACCGCTTTTGCCCGCGAAGTGGGTGTCACTCACAGCATTATTGCGCAATATGCCTGGCACCGGCTGCTAGCAAGGTCGACTGGCGATGCGGTCAGTATTGTCGGGAACGTGCTGTCGGGCAGGGAAAGCCCGGTGGACGATGTAGCGAGCAGCGTGGGTCTGTACATCAATAGCCTGCCGCTGGCGCTAAGCTGGCAGCAGTCGATGTCGCTGCAACAGCATTTGGTGCAGTTACAGAATGAGCTGATGGCGATGAATCAGCATGCCACGCAGTCGCTGATGGCGCTCACGGCCGGACGCCCTCGTCTGTTCAACAGCCTGTTTATTTATGAAAACTATCCCGGCGCGAAAGCGGAGCAGAGCCAACGCGCTGACGATCCGCATCGGCTATCTCCCGAGTTCTCCGCCGCCTATGAGAAAGTTGAGATGCCGCTGAATCTGGTGGTGAGTGAACAGGCGGGCTGCATGCTGCTGCGCTTCGAGTTTGATGCGGCGGTGCTGGATAGCGTGCAGGCGCGTCGGGTGCTGATGCGCTGGCATGACGAGGTGGTGGCGCTGATCAATAGCGTGCCACAGCAGCCAGCCGAGATTATCGGGCATGAGAAAGCGACAGAAGCGGTCGCTGTGAAAACGATGCTCAAAACCGTTTCGGCCAGCAGCACGGACACACCGGATACGCCGCTTGCCCGGTCACTGCTGTGCGTGTGGGCGCAGACGCTGGCGCGGAGCGAATCCGGCCTCTGGTCGCAGACGCTGTATGAATGTGGCGTCGATTCGCTCCAGCGTATTGCGCTGGCACAGGCATTGAGCCGTGCGTTAGCGCAGCCGGTGAGCGTGGCGCTATTGCAGCGCTATCCGTCACCACAGGCGCTGAGCGGCTATCTGGCACAGGCGAAGGCGATTGCCAATGAGGAAACGCTGTCATGACGGGAAGCCATGAAGTCATCGGGAACCGGCTGGCGGATATTCAGCAGCCCACGGCCTTCGGGCAGCGGGTAGGAGCCGCGCAGGGTGAACAGCGCCACAGCAGTGAGCTATCTCAGCAGTATCCTGCGTCGTTGGTAAGCGTGGCGTGGAGCTGGCTGCTTTACAAATACAGCGGTGAAGAGCAGGTGTGTACGGCGTTCGTTACGTCTGAACTTCCTGACAACGTAATACCTCTGATCGTGCATTTTTATCAGCGCGATCGTCTGGTCAGCGACTGGATCGCCGAGGTGGGATCGTTGTGCGACCCGCACGCTGCGCCAGAAATCCCGGCAACAGAAACGCGGCATGCGCTGTTTAGCAGCCTGCTGATCGTGGGCGCAATCGCCTCGCAGCCTGCCGTGGCGCAAAACGTGGCGCTGATCGTGCAGGTGCAGAACGATCGATTAACGCTGACGGCGCCTGACGGGCAGTTCGACAATCGGCAGCTTCAGCGTATGGCTCGCCATCTCACGCAGCTACTCGATGGGCTGCTGGCTCGGCGCTGGGTGCGGCTGGCGCAGATCCGCCTCAGTCCGCAAGTTGTGCCGCTGCCGCACCGCGAAATGACGCACGCGCTGTATGATGAATTGCTGGCGCGTCTTGCTCGGGATGAACTTCAGAACCGCGTGGCGATCCGTTTTCAAGGGCAGGTCATCGACTATCGGGAACTGCTACAGCGCGTGGCGCGGATCCAACAGCGGCTGGCGGCGCAGGGCATCACTGCCGGTCAGCGCGTGGGGCTGCACCTTAGCCGCCAGCCGGACACCGTGGCGGCGTTGCTGGCCTGCCTGTTCTCTCAGGTGGCGTTTGTACCGCTGGAGCCGGATTTTCCGGGAGAGCGGCTACAGGCGATCCAGCAGGAAGCCGCACTGGCAGCGGTTTTGCAGGACGAGCATACCCACGACACGCTCACGTTTGACTGCCCGATACTGAACCTCTGCGATTTCGTGGATGTCGCCAACGTCTCACCCGCGAGCGTAAAGCTGGCGCGTAACGGTGGAGCGGAAACCGCGGCCTACATGATGTTCACCTCCGGTTCGACGGGGAAACCGAAAGGCGTCGTGATTGGTCAGCGGGCGCTGCAAACTTTTATTCATGCCAGCGTGGAACGGCTGGCGTTAACGGCAGAAGCCAACTGGCTGCTTATCACTACGCTGGCGTTTGATATCTCCATGCTGGAAGTGTTCGCGCCGCTGTGGGTCGGCGGCGTGCTGCACCTGACCACACATGAGGAATACAAGGATCCGCAGGCGGTCGCGGTATATTTGCAAGAGAGGCCGGAAATCAACGTATTGCAGGCCACGCCCGCTTTCTGGCGCATGATGTTCAAGGCGGGTTGGCAGGGGAAATCTGATTTGGTGGCGCTGTGCGGCGGTGAGGCGCTCGATCTCAGACTGGCTCAGCGTCTGGTGAGCCATTGTCGGACGCTGTGGAACTGCTATGGCCCAACCGAAGCGACGGTCTGGTCGCAGATGGCGCAAATAGATGCTGAGGCGCTGGATAATCCACCTACGGTCGCGCTGGGGAACACGCTGGCAGGCTACCAGCATCTGGTGATCGACGACGATCGCCACCCGCTGGTGGAAGGGATGGTAGGAGAACTGTGCATTCTCGGTGAGGCGCTGAGCAGCGGTTACTGGCGGCGTGACGATCTGACGCAGGATCGTTTTATTCGTCAGGTGGAGTCCAGACAGCGCATGTATCGCACCGGCGATAAAGTGCGGCTGCTGGCGGACGATCGTTATCAGTACCTCGGTCGCTTCGACGATCAGATCAAATTACGGGGATTTCGCATCGAGTTAGGCGAGATCGAAGCGCAGCTAAAGCGAATTGAGCAGGTGCAGGATGCCGCCGTCAAGCTTCAGGGCGAAGGGGATGACGCGGTGCTGGTGGGCTACGTTGAATATAAACCCGGTTCAGAAATGACCAAACTGGCGCTGCGCAAACAGCTACATCAGTTCTTACCGGCTTATATGGTGCCGGGGCGCATTGTGGTGCTCGACAAGCTTCCCAAAACCGGCAGCGGCAAAGTCGATCGCAAACGCCTGACAGAAGCCTGACGGTAAAAAGGGCAGCGATGCTGCCCCCCGACCGTTGACGAACTCATCACCTTTATCGAACGGTGATAATGGAATGGAAGAGTAAAGCGTCCGCGCCAGCGAGAGTAGAAGAGTCGTTGCCGAATAAAGCCCGCAGAGAAGTATTGCGGGCTTTCAACGGTTACGATAATTGCGCAGCGAACAATCCAGCTGCGCTGACGGCGTCAATGGCAATTTTCCCCAGTTTTTTACGAATGACGTCTGCCAGACCAATCGTAGACAACCCCGTACAGGAAAACGCGATAACTTCCGCTCCCTCTTTGTACAATATTTCTGCACAGGCCAGTGCGCTTGCTTGACCATCTCCTGTCAGGAGATCAATCGTTTTCGTCACGCCTTGCGGCCTTGCATAACGCACATCCTCACCCAACAGCGCGCGAAATGGGGCGGGTGCCGCTGCGCCAATCCCCATAACTGCCACCGGACGTTTAAGCATTGCGGCAATACTTGCGGATGCGCTACCGGCAGCGACCACCGGGATCGTCACTGAAGAGCGTAACTGCGCCAGTCCGGGATCCGCGGCACAGCTTAGAAATAGCGCTGTACAGCCTTCAGACTGTAACGTTTTGCCGAGTGCGACAATCTTCGGTACCGCCTGCGCCTCGCTATTTGCATCGTAAATACCATTGCGCTGATCTGCGATGCAACGGCTCATGCTTGCAATACCGTACTCTTGCTGAATTAAACGGCCATGCTCTTCAACGAAATGTTGATCGTCGTGGGTCAATACCCTAATAATGCCGAGCATTTATAACCTCCGTCAGTAAAAGTGATGATCGGCGGCAAGTTCAATCGCCGGCTCATTGGCTTTGAAAAGCCATGCCGGTTTACTCCCGCCCAGGCGTGCTTTGCCATTCTGTACCGAAATCCAGTTGCCTTCCGGCAGACCGATCACTTCAAGCTGTGGCTCCAAGACTAATAGCTCACGGATCCGTTGTTCTCTCGTTTCGCCCTGATGTCCGGTTGGCAGCGCATGAGTAAAATGTGGGTTAATCTGAAGTGGCACGAGATTGAGTGCATCCAATCCTTCCGGATCAATGATTGGCATATCGTTCGTCGTCCGGATCGTCGGGCAGGCCAGATTTGCCCCTGCACTCCAGCCCACATATAACGCCCCTTTTTTGACCGCCTCACGAATGGGGTCAATCAGACCATAGTCACGGCAATGTTTGAGCAGACTGAAAGTGTTTCCTCCCCCGACCATGACAATATCCGCAGAATCAATGGCTGCCCGAGCGTCATCCATTTGATGAATGCCGGTGATCTGTAAAGAGAGCTCGGCAAGTGCCAGACGAACTTTGTCGGTGTAGGCATCCCAGCTTTGTGTCACGCCGGCAAAAGGTATAAATATAACCTTGCGGCGTGTACGGAGCTGGGCTTTCAGTACTGGCAAGGCATACTCAAGATAATTTGTACCCGGCAGTACCGAATTGCTAAGTAATAATAGATCCATTGTTTCTCCCTATAGCAAATTACTCAGCAGGTCAGCCAGTAATTTATTTGACAATATGACTGGAAGCGCCACGTGCCGGGTGCAAATTTTCTGATGCCAGTCGGTGTACCCCATACAATCGGTGATAATCACGTCAGCGCCCTGGGCCTCCAGTGATTGAGCCGCTGTTGCTATCTCTTCTTCACTGGCCGTATAAGGCGATGCGACAGCATAGACCGGAGCTTGCTTCGCCTCTTTCCACTTTTCCATTTCACTGGCAATCTGAGATTCCAGCGGTACAAGGATTCCGGCACGACGAATCCCCACCAGTGCATTCAACGTCGGAGGAAGGATCTGGTCAGGCTCGACCAGCCATGCCTTCTTGCTGCGCAGCCCGTGAAATTCCCCCGTGCATAAAATCGCGATAATTTCACAGCCCTGCGCTTCCAGCCAGTCGATCTTCTGTTGTAACGCTTCACCTACCGCCGGTTTACCCATCACGACGGCACGTCCATCCAACAGACGTGAGGTAAGCTGCGCATCACCCGGCTGGGGAGCAAAACGAGCAGAAATCGCGGCGTCGTCCAGCCCGTCCAATACACCGGCATGCAGGCATTCCACGTGCGCAGGTAATGCAGCATTAAGGATCGGTGTGATATCGCTACGCGGCGCCTGTCCGATGGTTAACGTGCCGATTTTATGAATCGCCATCATCAAACTCCCGACTGACGCTTTTGCAGGTGCGCCAGAGAGCCGTATAAATCCAACAAGCGTTGATATTCAGCTTTATCAAAGAACTGGCAGGTGCCACGGGTAAATTCTTTCGCGACCTCTACCGCATATTTACAGGCCTGAGCAATATCTATTTCATGGCTTGCACCCGTACCGCATCCTGGAACCGCGCTGACAGTGGTAATCGCCACACCAACAACCGGCGCAGTTGTGGCAATCGATGGCTGCAAGATGCTATTTATATGATAAATACCGTTACCATAAGGGGTGATGTCCTGAGTCGTTACGGGGAAAGTGATCGGCAACTGTCCGGTCGTCATTTCCATTATCCGTAGCAGATCATCTGATATCCGCAGGATATAGCCTTCTTTCACCGTTGGAGAAATAGCAAATCCTTTGTGATTGATAATACGATTGCCTTTGGTTGTATCAATAGAGAGCACCGCCTCCATTTCCGCAGAGACTTCCTGTTCATTCATATCCTCGGTTTCTACCGGTGAGTCCATAAAATCTACCGGTTCGTGTGGTCGTGTTGGCGCATCAGGACAAATATGGGTAGTAACAATGACATCGCCAGGCAGGCTGTCACCTTGACGCTGCATCTCTGCCAGCTTCAGCGCGCTGGCAATGGCCGCTATTGCACCATCGGCATCAGAAACCAGCCCGATACGCCCCGGGCGTGCGCCAATTCCCCCCAGTCGTCCGACAATGCCCAGCGTTGGCGCATTTCCCCCGTTACGTTTCCCCTGTGTTCCGGGAATAATGATTTTTACAAAATCAGTACTCCCTTTAGGGCCATGGACGGCTTTTACGCTGAC
Organism: Samsonia erythrinae; assembly: GCF_004342665.1. Lineage (GTDB taxonomy): Bacteria > Pseudomonadota > Gammaproteobacteria > Enterobacterales > Enterobacteriaceae > Samsonia > Samsonia erythrinae. Next base: position 242,983 of record NZ_SMBY01000002.1, read on the forward strand.
GTCTATACCGGGGTAGTCGGCCAACAGCGTTTTTACTTTTTCACCACTGGCGTATGCACTGTCGAGTAACTCAAAGACCTGTAATGTTTGTTTAAAACTCATAACTATACTCCTGATATTAAGTGATTACTTTTTACTGCCCGACAGGACAGAGTTAAAGAAACTAAACAGAGCATCACCAGCGATAAGCCCTGCAGCCAGCACCTCTATTTTGTTTCGTACCGGCTCACCGCCGACGCGCATAACGATGGCCCTGATAGCGATACCGATCAGTACTGCCCAGCCCGCCAGCGGGTTGTTAATCAAAAGCCCGGTAGCCAGCAGCACGCCCATTTGACGTCCTGGCCCGCCAATGAGTTGAATAATTGCGCCGGGAATGGCCCAAATCAGCATCGATTTGGCAATATCCAGAGACACGCCCGCGTTAATAGCCGCAACGTAAACTTTGGCCACGGGCGGCACCAGCCCCTGAGAAAAGTAATCGCGAAAGATAAACAGCACGACGGGAATGGCGACCACAAAGGCCAGCATTGCGGCAATCAGTTGCTGGCGGCGACCTTCCAGTTCAAAACGGGTGTGTTGGCCCTTGCCGCGCAGAATCCAGCCAGCTTTAAGGTCGTACCCCATATCGGCAAATGCCGGACCCGTCGCAGCGGAAAAACCGCATAGCATGGCCAAAGCCTCGGGAGGAAAACCAATCAGAATGCCGATAATCAGCGTGATGAGCGCTACCGCGAAAGCAGGGAACCACCCTGAGTGCATCGCTGCAAGGCCAACGATCATTTCATGCAGGAAAGCAGCAAATGCCGCATAGAGCATAAAGGCAATGAGCCATGGCAAAGACAGATGAGTATACAGGCCGCTGCTTAGTGCAATCAGAACCGAGATAACGACAAATCCGATCGCCCCCAGGCGGATTGTTTTACCGATTTGCTCGTTTTGATGTTTCTCTAGCGTTTCATCCTCATTGTGATGTGGCTTTTTGCTGGTATTGCTTTGCCTGATGAGTTTGACTATTTGAAACAGGGCGACCAGACCTGCCCCCACCATTACGCCGTGTGGAATGTAAAGCTTGTTGATATCAATACCAAACATCGGCTCTGAATAACCACGCAACAGAAAGCCAACGCCAAGCATACTCAGGGCCCAGATATTGCCGATAAAGGCCGTACCAAGCGCCGCCATCGGAAATTTAAACCACGAACCGATGGCGCCTATCACAATCCCGGTACCCAGCAGCGCAGCATGCTTACCCCCCTGATCGCCTGCTTTGATAGATTCCGCTGCTGCAATCCCCGGCGGCCATGCCCCTTCAGCCGGAAAAACTCGCGTGTTAAACAAACGATACAGCAGCCAGGCATCCAGTAACATTGCCAGCGCCACACCAAAAAACATTGGCATTACCATCTCCTGATGACCAAAAAGCCAGGGGATCGAGATGGGAAGGAGCAGTGAATTCGCCGCACCAAATGTAGCGGCTGATGTGGCACTTTGAGCAAGATTTTGAATATGTATTGAGCGAAAGCGAGCGAAACACTGGAGTGGAACACGGGCGATAATCATCGCCACCATCGCGCCAATAATCGCCGTGTTTGGTGTAACGCCAAGAGTGGTTAATAACTGGACACCAATAACGGCGCCGAAGATGCTGAGCAACAACAGTAAAATTAATGTTGATGGTGCAAAAGCACGGGGATGTCTCTCACGGCTATCCGCTTGTGTTTCTGAATGGACGGTCTGACTCACGGTGTTCTCCTGATATTGGCATAAGGAAAAATCAAAGCGAACCGGTCATCAGCGTATCGCCGGTTTTAACGGCGATTCTGATGGCTGTTTCTTTTAGTAATGTCGCGATCCGTTGCAACTCTTCAGGTGTGGCAAGGTGTTGGGGGAAAGAGAGGCAAAACGCTACTGCTTCATTGGTGGTCGGATCGCCTACCGCGCAACTGACGGACGCCGTATCGGCGACTGATTCATTAATGGCGGTTGCGTAACCGGCATCACGGGCACGGGAAACGGCGGCGACCAGCATCGTGACATCCTGGTTAGAACCGCTGAGCTGTGAAACGACGATTGGGCTGGCAAAAAAGTCATGGAGTTGTGTATTCGAAAAGCGGGCCAGCAATGCTCGTCCGGTAGACGTTCCCCATGCCGGGGAACGGGATCCTGGCCAGGTCACCACTGAAGGTGACTGCCGGCCATGGATTACCCGTAGAACCAGAATTTCCTGGTGATCAAGTATTGAGATATAGCCGGTGTAGCCAGTTCGCTCGCAGAGCCCGCGTAGCGCAATATCCACGTGATCGCTCAAGGTTATCTGACGGCTAATCAAATGAGAGACCGACATGATCAACGGGCCTGGCAGAAAAGTTCCCTGTACGGGATCCTTTTCCAGATATCCGTAGGACTCAAGCTGACTCATTATCCGAGAGGCGGTACTTTTGGGCATCTTCAGATGAGTGATCACATCGTTGATACGCATGCCGCCCTGAAGTTCTACCATTAGCTTCATTATTTGGGCGGTAGTTTTTAATATGGACATTATGCAGGTCTCAAAATATGGGACTATGGTTTCATTAAGTGGGAATGCAAGAGTGATGCCAGTTTGTGGTATTTTGATTTTTATGAGGTTTTTGGAAGTAATGCGTTGAGTTGCTCTATGGTGACGCACCTTTATAGTGCATAGATGGATATCGTGCACATTTAGAGGGCATGAAGGTTGTGGAATAATTTTAAGTCAGTATGACTGACTGTATGACAGGCGCTGACCTTGTAGGATCTTTACTGGTTAACATTGTTGCCAAATCTGTTTTTCAGGTCTGTGTTTGGATGAATGCTGGCTCTGTTGCCTGGAACAGAACATATCGCGTCAGAAATTGCTGGATGGGCTCCGCCAGTTTGAACCGGGGACGTTAATCGTGATGGAGGCCTGTTCAACCTCTCATCACTGGGGCCGACCCCTCAGTGCTATGGGATTCAGCGTAAAGCTTATCCCCGCCCTGCACGTAAAAGCCGTTGTCAGAAGCCAGAAGAACGATGCAAACGATGCTCTGACAAACAGCATGTCGCCCGGGCATCCATTTTGTTCCGCTCAAAACCACTGAGCAGCAGGATATCAAAGCGCTGCGCAATACCCGTCAACTTATGGTTGAGCAGAGAGCAGCGCTGGCAGTAGATTTTAACGGACAGTAGTAGACAAACAGAAGGGGATAACTTGTTGACTTTATAAAGCAAAACGGACGTCAGTAGACGTCCGTTTCTAAATAAGTGGTGCCCGGACTCGGAATCGAACCAAGGACACGAGGATTTTCAATCCTCTGCTCTACCGACTGAGCTATCCGGGCAACGGGGCGCATTAAACCGTAAAGGCCTGTCGGCGTCAACGAGTTTATCAGCGAAAGCGTACAAAACGCGGTTGACTGCCGACTTTTCAGCCAAAATGCGGGCTTTACCGCATTTTGTACCTGAAATCAGGTGAGTGCGCCGTTTTTACGGCACAGCGCAAAGCGTAATACATCCTCTGCTAGCCGCTGGGCGGTAGCGATGCTGGCGGACTGATGCTTGACCAGCAGGTTACTCAGGCAGCCTTCCAGAATCAGCTCCATCTGCTGCGCCACCATCTCGGGATCGTCGGTTTCCAGCTCTTCCAGTAAATCGCGGGTGTAGCGGTAAGACGCCAGTTTCTGCTGTTCCGCAATCTGGTGGATAGGGTGGTTGATATCAGGGAAGAAGCTGCACGCCGCAATGAACAAGCAGCCCGGATAGCGCTGTTTGTTCACCGACTCATGCAACACCTGATAGCGTGCCAGCAGTTTTTGTTCGATGGTTTTCTCGTCGTCTAATAGCAGTTGACGCCGCCAGGTGTCGACCTGCTGGCTGTGGTGACGCAGGCAGTCATACAGGAGCGCTTCCCGATCCGGCCAGAATGGGGCGAGATCCTCTACGGAAACGCCCAGCTTTTCTGCCAGCATATCCAGCGTCGTCATGGCGAATCCGTGCTGCTCCAGTAGCGTGAGCGCGTGTTCAAGAACGTCTTCCCGTTGCATTTAGTCTCCTCCAGAAGCGCAGAATCGAATAGAAAGTGTTAGTTTATGGGCTCACTTTCTGCAAATGCGCCTGAAATTGTTCAGCGTTCATAAAGCCGGTGATGCGCGAGCCCGGTATCTCTTTCCCCTGAGCATCAAAAAATATGATGGTCGGTAGCCCTAAGACCTGTAGCTTTTTCAGCAGCGCATTATGTTCTTCGCGGTTAGCGGTGACATCCGCCTGTAATAGCGAGATGCGCGACAGATGGCTTTGCACCGCTGGGTCGCTGAAGGTGTATTTCTCAAACTCTTTACAGGCCACGCACCAGTCAGCGTAAAGGTCGAGCATAACAGGCTGATGGCTGTTTGCCAGCGCGCTGTTGAGGTCGGCCATATTGGCGACAGGGGCGAAGTTCAGTACCGATGTGTGGGATTGGGCCTCGCCAGTCGGAGAGAATACCCAGTCTTGCATCGGCCTGGCGCAGATCACCATGCCTGCCAGTAGCAGCAACTGCACGCCACGCATCCAGCCTTTGTTGCTGCGTAGCGTCAGCATGAGTGCCCAACCGAAGAAAGCGATACCCAGCGCGCTCCACAGGCGCATTCCCCAGATCTCGCCCAAAATGCGTTCGAGCAGGAAAACGGGCAGAGCCAAGATAATGAAGCCAAACGCTTCCTTCACGTATTGCATCCACGGGCCGCTGCGCGGCAGCAGTTTGTTGCCGAACAGCGTGACCAGAATGAGGGGTAAACCCATGCCCAGCGCGTAGAGATAAAGCGTGCCGCCGCCTGCCAGCGTGTTGCCGCTCTGGGCGATGTAAAGCAGGATGGCGCTGAGCGGCGCGGTGGTACAGGGGGAGCAAATCAGCCCGGCGAGTGCGCCCATGCAGAACACGCCGGTGACGGCCCCCCCCTGCTGGCGATTACTCCACGCCGTCAGCCGGGTTTGTATCGATGACGGGAGCTGGAGCGTATAAACGCCAAACATGGACAGCGCCAGTGCGACAAACAGCACCGACAGGCCAATCAGAATATAAGGATGTTGGAGCGCTGCCTGAAAACGCAATCCCGCGGCGGCGACAATCAGCCCGAGCAGCGTGTAGGTTAAGGCCATACCCTGAACGTAGGTCAGCGATAGCAGCAGCGTTCGGCGCGGCGTCAGCTGTTCTTTTCTGCCCAGCACCAGACTGGCGATCAGCGGGTACATCGGTAGAACGCAGGGCGTAAAGGCGACGCCGATACCAATCAGCAGCGCCCACCACGGCGAGAACGGCATGGGTGTGGTCTGCGGCGGAGCCGTCTGGTCTGATGGTGTTGCCTTGCCTGATAGCGTATTGATCGCTGCATCCGCGTCTGCGGCAGCAGGCACCTGACTGAGAGGAACGGTGCGCGTTTCCGGAGGATAGCAGAAACCTGCATCGGCGCAGCCTTGATACGTCACTTTGACGGTCGCACCGTTTTCATCCTGTTCAATGGGGACCGTTAGCGCCAGCCGACCCCGTAGGATAAAGACCTGACCGAAGAACTCGTCGTTATGGCTTTCGCCCTGCGGCAATACCACGTTACCCAGCGTGGCGCCGTTCCCTTCGATCTTAATTTGTGCACGGTAGAGATAGTAATCGGGATGGATATCCCAGCGCAGATTAAGCTGGTTTCCCCGTTGCTGAAACTCAAAGGCAAAAGCGCCATCGACAGGCAGAAACCGTGACGTCGTACTGTTGCCAAACAGTTTCTGACCAAAAGAAGAGGCGGTCGCACTGGGTGCGCCGAAAGCCGTCCATAACAGGAAAATCAGCGTAAAGATGCGTTGAGCCATGTCAGGTAATCGCTATCGCCCCCGGATACCGGCAGAACCAACAGTTCCGGCGTATCGTAAGGGTGTTGTTGTTTCAGGTGAGTCAGCAGCGCTTGCTGATGTGATGTCTCGCTTTTTATCAGCATTTGTACTTCTGATTGTTGTTCGAGCTTGCCTTCCCAGTAATAGAGCGAACGTGCGCCGGGCAGCAGGGTGACGCAGGCGGCAAGCCGCGCTTCCAGCAGCGAGTTGGCGAGCCGTTGCGCACAGGCGTCGTCAGGTGCGGTACACAGTATGACGACGGCATCGCAAAACCGGTGGTCAGACATCATATCCTCCGCGTCAGATGAACAAAATCCCGGACAATCAGAGCGACACTATACCCTGCTTTATTGTTTGAAGGGAATGAACCGCGCGAGGGAATGAGGCGGATCGACGAGTAACGCCGATCCGCGCGGGCTGTCCGAAAGGCAAGCGTTAGATCAGGATGCTGCCGAGGATAAAGCCGAATATCACCGACAGCGTAATCGCCAGTACGCCGGGGATCAGAAAGGAGTGGTTAAACACAAACTTGCCGATGCGCGTTGAACCGGTGTCGTCCATTTCCACCGCCGCCAGCAGCGTGGGGTAGGTCGGCAGAACGAATAAGGCAGAAACGGCGGCAAAAGATGCCACTGCCGTGACCGGCGACACGCCCAGCAGCAGCGCGGCGGGCATCAGCGCTTTCGCCGTCGCCGCCTGCGAGTAAAGCAGCGTTGCGGCGAAAAACAGCACCACGGCCAGCATCCACGGGTAGCTTTGCAGCAGCGCGCCAGCGGTGTCCTGAATATCGGAAATATGCGCTTTAACAAAGGTATCGCCCAGCCAGGCAACGCCCATGACGCAGATACAGGCGCTCATGCCGGATTTAAATGTGCTGGCAGAGAGGATGCGCGCGGTGTCGATTTTGCAGGTAAGGCAAATCAGCGTGGCGATCGTCAGCATGAAGACCACAATCGCTTCATTGCGCGGCAGAACCGGGTTCTGAATCAGCCCGACGGTGCCGCTGATTGCCGTGGCATACAGAACCACGGCAACGATCCCGATGAGAAACAACACCACGGAAAGTTTGGCGCCGGGTTTTATTTCATGCTGGCTGTTACCGCGCAGCGTGGTTTCGCCTTTTTTCAGACGCTCCTGATAAATCGGATCGTCTTTCAGCTCTTTACCCAGGAAGTTGGTCACGATCGCCGTCAACAGGATGGCCGATAGCGTCGTGGGAATACAAATGCCTAACAGCAGCAGATAGCTGACGCCGTGTGGTTCAAGAATACCGGCGACGAACACCACCGCCGCCGAGATAGGGGACGCGGTGATAGCGATTTGCGATGCGACAACGGCGATGGAGAGCGGGCGGGAAGGGCGAATCCCCTGTTCTTTGGCGACTTCGGCAATCACGGGGAGGGTAGAGAACGCCGTGTGTCCGGTTCCCGCCAGTATGGTCATGAAGTAAGTGACCAGCGGCGCGAGAAACGTGACGTATTTCGGGTGTTTACGTAGCAGTTTCTCCGCCAGACTGACCAGATAATCCATGCCGCCCGCCACCTGCATCGCGGCGATGGCGGCGATAACGGCCATGATAATTTCAATCACGTCAAAAGGGATCATGCCGGGCTTTATCTGAAACCCCAACGTGAGAACAAGCACCCCCAGACCCCCGGCGAAACCAATACCGATGCCCCCCAGTCGTGCTCCCAAGTAGATGGCGAGCAAAACAATGAGTAACTCAAAACCAAGCATGACTATGCTCCTTCATTTAATTGATATGCTTAACTTATTTTTTTACGGCCGCAGACGGCAAAGATACAGGCACGCCATTCTTCGTGAACGAACGTGCCTGTTGGAATGAGAATCGATATTAAGGAAGCTCGCTTTCATCGGTGTAGCGTTTGGCTTTATAGGCTGGGTGCATCAGGTTTTGGATGGAAAAAATGTCATCCAGTTCGGCCTCCGTCAGCAGGCCGCGTTCCAGCACGACTTCACGCACGCTTTTTCCTGTTTCTGCGCAGATCCTGCCGACGATATCGCCGTTATGGTGGCCGATGAACGGATTCAGGTAAGTGACAATCCCGATGGAGTTGAAGACATAGGCTTCACACACATCCTTGTTGGCGGTGATGCCGTTAACGCATTTCTCCAGCAGGTTGTAGCAGGCGTTGGTCAGAATGTGGATCGATTCAAACATCGCCTGACCGATGACCGGCTCCATGACGTTTAACTGCAACTGCCCGGCTTCCGATGCCATGGTGACGCAGGTGTCGTTACCGATGACCTTGAAGCACACCTGATTGACGACTTCCGGTACGACAGGGTTAACCTTGGCCGGCATGATCGAGGAACCGGCCTGCAACTCCGGCAGGTTAATTTCATTCAGGCCCGCACGGGGGCCGGAAGAGAGCAGGCGCAGGTCGTTACAGATTTTCGACAGCTTCACCGCCAGACGTTTCAGTGAACCGTGTACCATCACATAGGCGCCGCAGTCTGATGTCGCCTCAATCAAATCTTCCGCCGGCACACAAGGCAGGCCGCTGACGTCCGCCAGATACTGCACCGCCAGTTGCTGGTAACCGTCCGGCGTATTCAGACGTGTTCCTATCGCCGTGGCGCCCAGATTGACTTCAAGTAGCAGTTCCGATGTGCGCAGCAGGTTTTTCGTTTCTTCCTGTAACAGTACGTTAAAGGCATAAAATTCCTGACCGAGTGTCATCGGTACGGCATCCTGCAACTGAGTCCGTCCCATTTTTATAATGTTTGCAAACTCATGCGATTTACGCTCAAACCCCTCACTCAGTTTTGAGATGGCATCCGTCAACTTCAGTATGGCGGCGTAGACGGCGAGACGGAATCCGGTTGGGTAGGCATCATTGGTGGACTGACATTTATTCAGGTGGTCGTTCGGGTTGAGATACTGATATTCGCCTTTCCGGTGGCCCATCAGTTCCAGGCCGATATTGGCTAACACTTCGTTGGTATTCATATTGACGGATGTCCCCGCGCCGCCCTGGTAGACATCTATCGGGAACTGCCCCATGCATTTACCGTTATTCAGCACCTCGTCGCAGGCGTGGATGATGGTCTCGGCGATGTTTTTCGGGATGGTTTTCAAATCTTTGTTGGCCAACGCCGCCGCTTTTTTTACCATGACCATGCCGCGAACAAGTTCGGGTATGTCACTGATTTTATTGCTGCTAATATAAAAGTTTTCGATGGCGCGCAGCGTGTGAATGCCATAGTAAGCGTCAGCGGGAACTTCTCGGGTGCCTAGCAGGTCTTCTTCAATACGAATGTTTTCAGACATGTGCTTTTTATCCTGTTGCGTGACCAGGCATGATGATCTGATGTTAGGGACGTGATCTGGCTCTGGATAAATCATTTTATCCTGGTCGTAGTTTTGAGATGTTTGACTGGCTCCGTTGTCCATGACCGAGAGGATATGTCGTTATGGCCGTGAAAAATAGGTGTTTAGATCACTATACTGACTTTCTTCCTGACGGCGATAAATGAACTGTGATAGTTGTCACGCGTTACTATTTGGCACAATAAATGTGTCGCAACGGCTTGAAAATGCGCAAACGCGCATCCATTTTCTGAAGAATCATCATGTGAAGGATCGCCAGACAGAACGTGTGTTTGTTACCTCATTGGAGGTAGGGTTCATCCGAATTTCGAACGCGATGACTTAACACGTTGTTATCAACCGCTGTATGTATAAAACACAGGAGAACCGGGTGCGCTGGTTACCGTTATTATTTATTTTTCTTTTGGCTTACATCGAGATATCGATATTTATCCATGTTGCGGACGCGCTGGGCGTTGCCGTAACCCTTCTGCTGGTGGTTTTCACGTCCTGCGTGGGCGTCTCGCTGGTGCGTAATCAGGGGGTGAAAACGCTGGTGCAGATGCAGCAGAAAATGGCCGCCGGGGAAAGCCCCGCCGCGGAAATGGTTAAGAGCGTGTCGCTGGTGTTGGCTGGGTTTTTGCTTTTGATCCCCGGTTTCCTGACAGACTTTCTGGGGCTGTTGCTGTTGCTGCCGCCGATACAGAAAAGCCTGACGCTTAAGCTGATGCCGCATCTGCATGTCTGGGGCTCCGGTGCGGGGGCGTCGGCGTCCACCAGGAATACCTTTGAAGGGGAATATCAGCGTAAAGATGACGGGCGTGCCAATATTGAGCACCAGGACGACCGGGATAACCACTAAAACCCCAGCGGGCTGAAAAAACAGACGAATATTTATCGCATTGATAATTATCAATTTTTATTCTTTGTTATCAATAAGTAGCCGCCTGACGCAAAAAAAATGAATTTTTGCCCTTGAAGGGCAGAGAAACGTCCCCACTTAGAACACCACAAGGCCGATCGTGAAAGCATGGTCGGCGTTTATCCTAAACCGATATGGACTTTCTTAAAGGAGAGCTATCAATGAAAATTCGTCCATTGCATGACCGCGTGATCGTCAAGCGTAAAGAAGTCGAGTCCAAATCTGCTGGCGGTATCGTTCTGACCGGCTCCGCCGCAGGTAAATCTACTCGTGGTGAAGTTCTGGCCGTAGGTCATGGGCGTATCCTGGAAAATGGCGAAGTGAAGCCGCTGGATGTGAAAGTTGGCGACATCGTTATTTTCAATGATGGCTATGGCGTGAAAGCAGAGAAGATCGATAACGACGAAGTCTTGATCATGTCTGAAAGCGACATTCTGGCAATTGTTGAAGCGTAATTGCGCGTACTCATCTGAACTGAACGAATTTAAGGGAAATACATCATGGCAGCTAAAGACGTAAAATTCGGTAATGACGCTCGCGTAAAAATGCTGCGCGGCGTGAATGTACTGGCTGATGCAGTGAAAGTCACTTTAGGTCCGAAAGGCCGTAACGTTGTGTTGGATAAATCTTTCGGCGCGCCGACCATTACCAAAGACGGCGTATCTGTTGCCCGTGAAATCGAGTTGGAAGACAAGTTCGAGAACATGGGGGCGCAGATGGTAAAAGAAGTCGCCTCTAAAGCGAATGATGCAGCAGGCGACGGTACCACGACCGCAACCGTATTGGCGCAGTCTATCGTGAATGAAGGGCTGAAAGCCGTTGCCGCGGGCATGAATCCGATGGACCTGAAACGCGGTATCGATAAAGCCGTTATCGCCGCGGTTGAAGAGCTGAAAAAACTGTCCGTTCCTTGCGCGGATACTAAAGCGATTGCACAGGTTGGTACCATTTCCGCCAACTCCGATGAAACCGTCGGTAAACTGATCGCGGAAGCGATGGAAAAAGTCGGTAAAGAAGGGGTTATCACCGTTGAAGAAGGCTCCGGTCTGCAAGATGAGCTGGACGTGGTAGAAGGTATGCAGTTTGACCGCGGTTACCTGTCTCCGTACTTCATCAACAAGCCTGAGACAGGTTCCGTTGAGCTGGAAAGCCCGTTCATCCTGCTGGCGGACAAGAAAGTGTCCAACATTCGTGAAATGCTGCCAGTGCTGGAAGCGGTCGCGAAAGCCGGTAAACCGCTGCTGATTATCGCGGAAGATGTTGAAGGTGAAGCGCTGGCAACGCTGGTGGTGAACACCATGCGCGGCATCGTGAAAGTGGCTGCGGTGAAAGCACCGGGCTTCGGCGACCGCCGTAAAGCCATGCTGCAAGACATCGCGACGCTGACTGCCGGTACGGTCATCTCTGAAGAGATCGGTCTGGAGCTGGAAAAAGCGACGCTGGAAGATCTGGGTCAGGCTAAACGTGTCGTCATCAACAAAGACACCACCACCATCATTGATGGCGTGGGCGACGAGGCGGCAATTCAGGGGCGCGTATCCCAGATCCGTCAGCAGATTGAAGAAGCAACCTCTGATTACGACAAAGAAAAACTTCAGGAACGTGTGGCTAAACTGGCCGGCGGTGTTGCCGTCATTAAAGTTGGCGCAGCAACCGAAGTTGAAATGAAAGAGAAAAAAGCACGCGTTGAAGATGCGTTGCACGCGACCCGTGCCGCCGTTGAAGAAGGCGTGGTGGCTGGCGGTGGTGTCGCCCTGATCCGTGTTGCGACTGCAATCAACGGTCTGAAAGGCGACAACGAAGATCAGAACGTGGGTATCAAAGTTGCTCAGCGAGCAATGGAAGCACCGCTGCGTCAGATTGTGTCCAACGCCGGTGAAGAGCCGTCTGTGGTTGCCAATAACGTGAAAGGCGGCGAAGGTAACTACGGTTATAACGCGGCGACTGAGCAATACGGCAATATGATCGAGATGGGTATTCTGGATCCGACCAAAGTGACCCGCTCTGCACTGCAATATGCGGCTTCTGTTGCCGGATTGATGATCACCACTGAATGTATGGTGACCGATCTGCCGAAAGAAGATAAAGCCGATTTAGGTGCTGCCGGTGGTATGGGCGGCATGGGAGGAATGGGCGGCATGATGTAATGGGACACGATTGTCGCCGGCAGTGATTGTCCGGTGACAACGGGTTCAGATTACAGACATTCGTCTTTTTGTCCTGCAAAAGCACCATCCGATAGTGATATCGGGTGGTGCTTTTTTATGCGGGCGTTTTATCTTCAACGGCATGAGACTGCCGTCTGTGTGCGAATGAATCAAGAGACCTCTCTAACGGCAATCCGATGGCGAACCGCACGGTTGAAATGTTGCCATATTGATGATGAATCGGGTGATAGCGTGTTATCGGGGGGACATTCTGCGCTACAATAAGGGCGTTTACTTTATTTACATAAAACCCTGTTCGGAGTGGGGACATGTCTGACGATGCGTCAATGCTTCTGCGCACAATTTCCTGGTGTACCGAGCCCCCTTCGTCGGTATTACCTGATCATATTGGTGACTGGCTGAGGGAAACCGGCTCCATGACGCAGCGGCTTGAAAAATATTGCGCTCAGCTGGAGGTCACACTTTGCCGTGAGGGGTTTATAACGTCGCAGGTGTTGGACGAAGAGCGTGAACAACTGCCGTTTAGCGAAAGTTACTGGCTGCGTGAAGTGGTGCTGTATGGCGATGGCCGCCCCTGGCTTTTTGGCCGGACGCTCGTCCCACAGCAGACGCTCAACGGTGCAGACGCGGCGCTGACGGAAATCGGTAATCAACCGCTAGGCCGTTACCTGTTTGAACAAAAGGCGCTGATGCGTGACTACATCCATACCGGATGCTGCGAAGGGTTATGGGCGCGGCGTTCCCGTCTGTGTCTTTCTGGTGGTCCATTACTGTTGACTGAGCTTTTCTTACCGGAAGCACCGGTGTATTTCACGCCGGGTGATGAGGGTTGGCAGGTAATTTGAGGAGATTATTCCTTGGAAAGAAGCTTTACAGCAGGGAAATGGCTGGCTTACTGCCGCTTGATGCGGATTGATAAACCGATAGGTTCTTTGCTGCTGCTGTGGCCAACGCTATGGGCGCTATGGCTGGCAGGGCGTGGCTCGCCAACGCCATGGACGCTATTCGTTTTTATTGCGGGGGTTTTTTTAATGCGCGCGGCGGGCTGTGTCATCAATGATTACGCCGATCGGCATTTTGATGGTCATGTAAAACGCACGGCTTCTCGCCCGCTGCCCAGCGGTGAAGTCAGTGAGCAATCTGCCAAGGTTTTGTTTATCGGGTTGGTTCTACTGTCGTTTGGCCTGGTGTTGACGCTGAACATGATGACGATCTGGCTATCTGTCGCCGGGCTGGTTCTGGCATGGGTATACCCGTTCATGAAGCGTGTCAGTCATCTGCCCCAGTTGGTTCTGGGGGCGGCGTTTGGCTGGTCGATACCCATGGCCTATGCCGCGGTGAGTGAAAGTCTGCCAGCGAGCTGCTGGATGATGTTTTTGGCTTATGTGTGCTGGACCGTCGCCTACGATACGCAATATGCGATGGTCGATCGTGATGACGACCTGAAGATCGGGGTGAAGTCTACCGCGATCTTATTTGGTCGTTTTGACAACGCGATTATTGGCTTACTGCAACTGGGGATGCTGGGGTTACTGCTGGCCTTGGGGAACCTCAGCGGATTGGGTATGCCGTACTATATCGCGCTGCTGGTGTCTGCCGGGATGTTTGTTTATCAACAAGTGCTGACGGCCGGACGGGAGCGCGATGCCTGTTTTAAGGCGTTCCATAACAATAAATATGTCGGTATGGCCGTATTTATTGGCGTGCTGCTCGGCCTGTAACGCGGGTTAGGCAAAAATAAAACAGCAGCGGTTTCCCGCTGCTGTTTACGTTACGGCTTTTGTCATGTCAAACGCTCTCGCGGTCAAGCGGGGGCGTTATCATTCTTTTCCGGCGAGTCCTTAGCGATCTCTTCTGTTGATTGAACGCCGGGTTCCGTTTCAGTCAGCGCACTGGCGCTTTCTATCGTCAGCCGAACCTCCGGGGTGATTAAATCGCCCAGGATGTTGTAGATCGCCACGATATCATGCTGGGGGGCTTCTGCGTTGTCGGTGATGTACCCTTCCGTGCGTAGGGTTGCGGCCAGCGTTGAGAACACGGCCTTATCAAAAAACTCCGGCGCATTGATACCATGTAAAACAGACAGGCGCTGTGCCATGTTACGGCTCTCTTTCTCCAGCGTCCCACGGTTAATGGCCGGGTTTGCGCACAGCAAAGACAGCGTGATCGCGTAGCGTTGCAGCGTCTCGCGCACGCCGGCGGCAAGCAACTGTAGCGTGCGAATACGTGATGGATTAATCGCCAGCTCACCATCACGGCTGCACAGCAGTTGTTGTCGAACCAGTTCGTCAGCCAGCGTTCCCAGTACATCAGGTAGCTGTTCTCTTGAATAGTGCAGGAACAACTCCGACTGGAGGAAGGGATAGATCAGCGTGATTTGTCGCACGACTTCGTCAAGCGCGATCCGACGGTGATGGATGACGATGCTGGCAATTAACGACGGTAACACCAACAGATGCTGGATGTTATTGCGATAATAGGTCATCAACACAGCCTGCTCGCGCGGCAGAATGATGATGTCACCGATGCTGTCCTTCTCCACTTCGAACTTGTCCATGCCCAGCACATGTTCCAACAGTTCATCCGCTGTCTTTTTGGGAACGGTAATGTCCTTGTGATAAGGCGCCTGACGCAGCAGTTGCAGGTAGCAATCCAACTGCTCACGCATTTGCTCGCGCGTTAATGAACGTTGACGCGATGCCAGCAGGGCGGTGGAGCACAAGTTCATCGCGTTCGCGGCCGCAGAATTATTGATACGCACCATGATATCCATAGAGATATCCTGTACCGTGGGGGTGAGCCAACTGGGGCGCTGCGCTTCAATCGGATCGATGGCGTCGCGCCATTGCGGTACATGCTGATTCAGGTAGGCGGTGAGCGGGAGCGGTTCGCCGAAGTTCACATAACCCTGCCCCAGATTACGCAGCTTACACAGACCACGCACCATCTGGATAAAACCTTCTTTTTCCTTCGCCGCGCCGCGCAGTTCCTTAGCGTAGGTGCCCACTTCCATCACATGCTCGTAACCGACATAGATCGGCACCAGCGTAATGGGGCGCGCACCGCCTCTGAGCATGGCCTGAATGGTCATCGCCAGCGTACCGGTTTTGGGATCCAGCAAACGCCCTGTGCGCGAGCGTCCTCCTTCCATGAAATACTCAACCGAATAGCCCCGGGCAAACAGTTCGCCCAGATATTCGCGAAAAATCGTGGAATATAGCTTGTTTCCTTTGAACGTTCGGCGAATAAAGAAGGCACCCAGACGGCGAAAGATAGGGCCTGCCGGCCAGAAATTCAGGTTGATGCCTGCGGCGATGTGCGGCGGAACCAATCCCTGATGATAGAGAACATAAGACAGCAACAGGTAATCCATGTGGCTGCGATGGCAGGGGACATAGACAATACTGTGTCCATCCTGCGCGAGCTGACGGACGCGCTCGGCGTTATGAACATTGATGCCCTGATAAAGGCGGTTCCACGTCCAACCCAGCACGCGATCTGACAGGCGCACGGCTTCATAGGAGAAGTCGGCGGCGATTTCTTCCATCAGCTCAATCGCGTTCTGCTGCGCTTTTTCATGAGAAATCTTCTTGTTTCGCGCTTCGTCGTCGACGGCTTTTTTGATCGCTTTGGAATCCAGCAGCTTGTTAAACAGCTCCTGACGCACCGGTAAACGCGGCCCGACGGCGGCCAGCCGCTGGCGGGAGAAGTGCATGCGGGCGACTCGCGCCAGTTTGTGGGCTATGGTGGTGTCGGTGCCATGTTCGGTGGCCATATAGCGCAGCGACACCGGGCTGGAGAAACGCACAAAACTGTCACGCCCCAACCACAGCACGGCAAAAAATTTCTCGATACCGTTGAGTAAGCGCAGGTGCGGCGTCGTTTGGGAATGGCCCTCTCGCCCTGGCGAACGGCCAAACATGACGGATACCGGCACCATTTGCACATCTAAATCGGGATTGGCGCGGTGAAGATCCAAATAGTCGTGGAACAGTTTGACGGACTTCTGTTTGGGAACGTAGTAACGGAAGACGCGCGGTCCGTCATTAATAAAGACATGGCTGGGCAATTGGACGCCATTCAGTTCGACGGAAAGTGAAGGGTCGGGCAACCCTAGCGCCAGACACTTCGTGCGTAACGTTAATAAGTCCGCCTGAGAGTTATAAGGCAGAACATAGAGTATGGGACGTGAGGGATCTAAGCCCAGTTCTACTACCGGATCTGCGGGAATAACTTTGCTTTTCACCAGCAATTTCAGTGGTAGATTCAATAATTTATAGTAAATTTTACGCCAACCTGACATAACAACATGGAGCCTCTTGTTAGCAATGCGCCGCAAGGATACCAGAAACTGCGGCGGAGATCTGTGGTGATGAGACAACGCAAGCACGTTAAAATGCGAACTTTTTTGCGTAAATAATGGAGGTTGAATGAATAAAGCAACGGGGATGGCCCGAATTATCAAGGCGACGGGGTATTCTCTCAGCGGGTTAAAACAGGCATGGCTGCATGAAGCGGCGTTTCGTCAGGAAACGGTATTGACGATTGTCGGCGTCTGTATCGCCTGTCTGTTGCCCGTGATGCTGGTAGAGAAACTGCTGCTGATTGGGTCTGTCGTGCTGATTATGCTATTTGAACTGGTTAACAGCGCCATTGAGGCCGTGGTTGATCGCATCGGCAGCGAGCATCATGAGTTATCAGGTCGGGCGAAGGATATTGGATCGGCGAGCGTTTTTGTTGCGATTGTCCTCGCTGCTGTCGTATGGGGCAGCATCCTCTGGCAACATTTTGCCTGACGCTACGCAGAAATAAATAAAACCCGGGCTTTACTTATATCCCGGTTCCCAATTGCGCCTCAGCTGTATATACTCACAGGAAGACTGTATAAACAACCAGGGGGCGGGATGAAAGTATTAACAGCCAGGCAGCAGCAGGTCTATGACCTGATCCGCGATCATATTGCACAAACCGGAATGCCGCCAACGCGCGCGGAAATTGCTCAGCAACTGGGGTTCCGCTCGCCGAATGCGGCCGAAGAGCATTTGAAAGCGCTGGCACGCAAAGGCGTGATCGAGATGGTATCAGGCGCTTCCCGCGGGATTCGTCTGCTGATGGAAGAAGAAGCGGGCATTCCTCTGGTCGGGCGTGTGGCCGCGGGTGAACCGCTGCTGGCGCAGGAGCATATCGAGTGCCACTATCAGGTTGACCCCGCGATGTTCAAGCCGAGTGCGGATTTTTTGCTGCGCGTCAGCGGTATGTCGATGAAAGATATTGGTATTATGGATGGCGATTTACTGGCCGTGCATAAGACGCAGGATGTGCGTAACGGCCAGGTTGTCGTGGCGCGTATTGAAGATGAAGTCACGGTTAAGCGTCTTAAAAAACAAGGTGATACGGTTCATCTTCTGGCGGAAAACGAAGAGTTCGCCCCCATCGTTGTCGATTTGCGTCAGCAAAGTTTTTCAATAGAAGGTTTAGCGGTGGGCGTGATTCGTAACAGCGACTGGAGCTAACCGTTTGCAGGGATGCACGGCTCGTTCTTTCTGAGCCCGTGCATCGGATTTGGGCGATGAATGTCAGGTTTTGCTTCATGTATCGGTGTCCGACGTGTTGTTTTATCCCATTGTGCTCCGGCGATCTTTTTCTTTTTTCTCTCCCCCACCAACAAGCCGCGCGACTCTCCACGCTTCAATCGATAAGCAGAAGCCATCTTAACCAGCGGTATATATTTCGTTACATTTACCGCGTAGCCCTGTGTTATTTCTTACGGCCTGTTTTTTCACCGGTTTTTACCTCTTTTCTCGTGGGAAAAGGTACTTTTTAGTTTCAGATTCTTTATTTTTTATTTTAATCAAAATATTCAACTATTATTTATGGCGAGGTAAGCGTTTTTATCTTGTGTGTGGGAGCTCACCACCTTGCTGACTGGATCGTAAATCAAGAAAAGCGGTGGTCAATGAACAAGGGTGGTGGCTAACACATTTCGTCTGAGTGGCTTAATGAATAGGCCTGTTTATCTGAAATTGCTGCATGGGCAGATGATGACGCTTTATGCAAAATGCACCTGAGGTATGGAGGTTCTTATGAATAAAGACCAGGTCAGCGGTAACTGGAAACAGTTTAAAGGTAAAGCGAAAGAACAATGGGGCAAATTGACGGACGATGATTTGACCGTTATTGAAGGTAAACGTGACCAACTGTTCGGTAAGATCCAGGAACGTTACGGCTATGAAAAAGAGGCGGCAGAGAAAGAAGTGAAACACTGGGAAGATCGTAACAAGTTTCACTGGTAGCCAACACCGCGGTTTTTTATAGGGAAACGATAGCCATGTTGGCTATCGTTTTTTTATGGGGAGAGTATGGTCGTGATCGCAATGATCCGGCTGGTTGCATGATGCCACTTCCTGACAGTCGCTGCACAGCCCACGCGCTTCCACAACACTGTGACGTAGCGTAAACCCTGCCTGCTGCGCCAGATTGCGCAGCGTTTCTTCCACGCCTTCGGTCTGACGTTCCGTCACCAGTCCGCAGCGGTCACAGATGAACAGCGCGGAAGTATGGCTGTGATCTTCGATATGATGACACAGTACATAACTGTTATTTGACTCGACCCGATGAATAAAGCCTTGTTCCAGAAGGAAATCCAGTGCGCGATAAACGGTTGGCGGCTTTGCCTGAGGTTCGGAGACCCGCAGTAGATCCAGCAAATCATAAGCGCTGATCGCGCCGGATTGGCGGGCCATAAGGCGTAATACCTCCAACCGCTGTGGGGTCAGACGCACACCGCGCTGCTGACAAATTTGTTCAGCCTGGGCAAGAAGTTTGTCCTGTTTGGTTGAATACATTGCCATTTACCCTGACGCATTGAGGAACAAGACATCCATCTTATCACGACTCGCCGGAAACGCCGAGCCGATGGCATGTCCTTGCGGGGACGGGAACAGAATGCTACGCGACCAGATCGATAAGCAGAGCGCGTAAAGGGGATTCAGCCTCTAACGTTACTGACGTTTCCTGTTTGATGAAAGCGCCATCGCCGCAGTGCAATGTTGCACTGTGCTTTGCGCCTTTCACCACCATTGAACCATGGATCAGCTGGAGATAGGCCTGATTTCCCCGTAACGCTATCGTGCTTTGCTCATTCAATGAGAGATTCACGTGGTGTATCCAGACCTGCTGGCGCAATTGAAGGCTATTTTGCTCCCCTTCCGGAGAAGCCAGAAGCGTGTGATTCTCTGCATTCAGCACCATACGTTGCAACGGGCTATTTTCTCTGGTCTGACAGGCATTCAGCCATAATTGTAGACGCGTCAGCGGGGTGCCGGCATGGGGATTGTGTTCGCTATAGCTGAGGTTGGGCTGGGTCGCGAGCAACAGCACATCACCGGCTTTGGCGCGAATGTGACAGCCGTTGCTATCGCGATATTCCGCTTCACCCTGAAGAATGATGTTCAGGATATCAACGCGCGGATATGTACGCGGCTGGAACGATGCGCCTGGAGCAAGCACTTCCTGATTGAGTACGCGCAACGATGCATAGCCTAATAGCTGCGGGTCAAAGTAATGACCAAAAGAGAACGTATAACGTGCCTGCAACCAGCCATAATCGGCTTGGCCGCATTGCCCCGCCGTTCTTCGTGTGATCATGAAAATGGCCCTCGGGTAATTATTTCTTAAACTGATAGTAATTATGTGGACGTGGGATTGTTAGCTAGTTAATCTGGTTGGTATGTTCAAAATTCTTGAATGAGTACGAAGATGGGAAAAGAGCGAGCGTTGACGCTGGAAGCGTTGCGGGTTATGGATGCGATCGATCGTCGTGGCAGCTTTGCCGCCGCCGCAGACGAACTGGGGCGAGTGCCTTCAGCACTGAGTTATACCATGCAAAAGCTGGAGGAAGAGCTGGATGTCGTTCTGTTCGATCGCTCCGGGCACCGTACCAAGTTCACGAATGTCGGACGAATGTTACTGGAACGCGGGCGTATTCTGCTGGAAGCGGCGGATAAGCTGACGACGGATGCGGAGGCATTGGCTCGCGGTTGGGAAACGCATCTGACGATTGTCACGGAAGCGCTGATCCCGACCGAGCGGCTGTTCCCATTGATAGATAAATTGGCGCTCAAAGCGAATACGCAGGTCTCGATTCTGACGGAAGTGCTGGCGGGCGCATGGGAACGCCTTGAACAAGGACGTGCCGATATCGTGATCGCGCCCGACATGCATTTTCGCGCCTCTTCCGAAATGAATATTCGTAAGCTGTACACGATGAATAATGTCTATGTCGCCAGCCCGGATCACCCTATCCATCAGGAGCCTGAGCCGCTGTCGGATATCACCCGCGTGAAATATCGTGGTATTGCGGTAGCGGATACCGCGCGTGAGCGCCCGGTGCTGACTGTACAACTGTTGGATAAACAGCAGCGCCTGACGGTGAGTTCGCTGGACGATAAACGGCGGGCGCTGCTGGCCGGGTTGGGGGTTGCGACCATGCCTTATCCGATGGTGGCGCAAGATATCGCGGAAGGACGTTTGCGAGTGATCGGGGCGGAGCATCAGATGGAAAGCCAGATTATCATGGCCTGGCGCCGGGACAGCATGGGCGAGGCGAAATCCTGGTTCCTGCGTGAGATCCCCAGGCTGCTGAATCAGCCCTAAACCTGTCGTCTTATTCAGGCAAGGTGTGCTCTACACCTTGCCCGATCTCAATATGAACAAATTTAGTGGTTAAACGCTTTATCACGCTGGTGAGGTTGGTTCAGATCCTGCTCTGGCCCCAATGAAATCACGCCATGCGGGTTAATCGTCCCGTGGCTGCGATAATAGTGGTGGCGAATATGCGCCATGTTGACGGTATCGGCAATGCCGGGCATCTGATAAATATCGCACAAAAAGCCGAATAGATTCGGGTAGTCGCTCAAGCGGTATTTGTCGCATTTAAAATGCGTGTGATAAACCGGGTCGAAACGGATAAGCGTCGTCCACAGCCGCAGATCCGCTTCGGTCAGGCGTTCGCCAGTCAGATAGCGCTGTTTCGCCAGTATGGCTTCCAGATCGGATAGCGCGGCGAAAACGGCCGTGGCGGATTCGTCATAGGCTGACTGACTGGTCGCGAAACCGGCTTTGTAAACGCCGTTATTGACCTTGTCGTAAATCCAGCCGTTCAGTTCGTCAATCTGAGTGCGTAACGCTTGCGGGTAGTAATCCCCCGCTTTTGCCCCTACGCCGTCAAAGGCGCTATTCAGCATACGGATAATATCCGCGGATTCGTTACTAACGATGGTATGTTGCTCGGTGTCCCACAGAACAGGTACCGTCACCCGTCCACTGTAGTCCGGTTTTGCGTGCAGGTAGAGCTGGTAAAGGAATTCGTGCTGATAGAGCGAGTCACCGGTTGTGCCTGCGAAATCTGTACCGAACGTCCAGCCATGATCGAGCATTAACGGGTGAACCACCGAAACCGCGATGTGATCTTCCAACCCTTTTAACTGCCGCATTAACAGCGTGCGGTGCGCCCACGGGCAGGCGAGTGAAACATAAAGGTGATAGCGCCCGGACTGAGCAGGGAAGCCGCCTTTTCCGGTCTGACCGGGGGCGCCATCAGGCGTTATCCAGTTACGGAAGGCCGATTCTGAACGCTTGAAGTGGCCGCCGGTAGCGTGGGTTTCGTACCAGGTATCATGCCAGACGCCGTCAACCAATTGTCCCATAAATGCCCCCGTTTGAGTAATAGCAATCGACGACAAGCTCGACCGGCTTATCGTCGTTGTTGTCACCTAATCAGCGTACTGTCGCGATTAAGTCTGTGGATGATGACTAAGTGTAGTACAGGTCGGAAAAGGTCTTTTACCACTTTTTGTTCAGCAGACGGTCGATGCTGAATGCGCCCGGGCCCGTTACGGCCAGTAACAGGTAGCCGCCCGCAATAGTCAGGTTTTTCAGGAACATCAGCTGGTTAACGCCTTCCGCAAAGTTGGTGTGGAAGAGCAGCGCGGTCAGCAGCGTAAAGCCCGCGGTGAACAGCGCAACGGTGCGAGTCAGCAATCCGAACAGAATGGCCAGTCCTCCACCCAGCTCCAGCAGGATCGTCAGCGGCAGCAGGAATGCGGGGACGCCCATCGCCTGCATGTATTGCTGTGTACCGGCGTAGGCATCGCCGAGTTTGCCGTACCCAGCGACGATAAACAGAATCGGCATGAGAATTCGGGCCGCTAGCAGTGTAAGACTTTCTAAATTTTTCATCATCTCTCCAGTTAATTTTATTGCGGGCCGTTGCCCTTTTTCACCGTTTATGGCAGGTAAATCACGGTGATTCTGTCTGCCATTAATTTATGGAGAGATAGTATAGGGGCATGAATGACGCCGCCAGCGAGTATATTTGTGGTTTTTATTCACAAAAATTGATGATGTGCCAAACGCAAAGACGCGCAACGAAGAGGGCGCGCGTCGGGGGAAGGACGTGAGGAGCTGTCAGGGGATGATGCCGTGGGGCGTTGGCCATTTACCGACGTAGTTTTAACGTCTTACGCATAAATCTGAATGTGCCCCAGATACCGACGAGGCGTCGTCCCCAAAGGAACATGCGTTTGGGATGGCGGATGCCATATAACGCCACCAGACCGGAACCGGCAATCCAGAATTTACGCCACTGCATCAGGTTTTGCCAGTAACGATCGTAACGTGCGGTGGCGTTCAGCCAGCGATTTTTGCTGGCTGATAAATCCAGACGCTGCTGTTGTATTTGCCGCAACAGCTGCGCCTTCTTCATTTCG
Organism: Samsonia erythrinae; assembly: GCF_004342665.1. Taxonomy (GTDB): domain Bacteria; phylum Pseudomonadota; class Gammaproteobacteria; order Enterobacterales; family Enterobacteriaceae; genus Samsonia; species Samsonia erythrinae. The sequence continues at coordinate 266,038 of NZ_SMBY01000002.1, forward strand.
CGTTGCTGACGCTGGCTCACTTGGGATCCTCCTCAAGGAGTGCTCTGTCGGTCTCCAGTTCTTTGCGTGTCGCTTTGAGTAAGGTGGACCTGCGTACCTTCAGAAGCGTCCAGATTCCGCCTATCAACGCCAGCCCTAATAATGTTGCGGTGATGCAACCCAGCGTGTAAAGACGATACTGAGGTTCAATACCCCAAATAATCAGAGCAACCAGTGCCATGATGCCAAACATGGTAAAAAGCAGCGTCAGACCAGCCAGGATAAGTAACTGAATGAGGTTTGCTTTTTCCTCTTCTAATTCAATTACGGCCAGACGTAAACGACTTTCAACCATTTTGACGACAATGGTGACGATGCGTTGGGCAGAATCTATGACCCCGCTTGCGGGGCCTTGTCGTTTTTGAACAGTCATATTGATTAGCTAATTAGCGACGAGCAAGCAGCACGCCAAGTACGACACCCACCGCTGCGCCAATACCGACACCGGTCCACGGATTATCACGAACATATTCGTCAGCTGATTCAACGGCATCTTTAGTATGGGAGGCAATACGCTCACCGGTTTCACTCAGGCGGTTACGCGTTTCTTTCAGCGCGCCTTCGGCTTTGCTGCGTAGCTTTTCCAGCTCATCCTTAGACTTATCAGCGGAAGAACTTAAAACTTCCTCTAAAGTGTCCGCCAGTGTTTTCAGTTCGGTACGCAGATATTCGGAATCTTGATTTTTAGCCATATTAATAACCCTTTATATAGTGAACCTGGATATTAACTATAGCCCAAGATGAAATTTGTGCTGTTTTGACGGGGTCGGAAAATTCTAATAACTTACGTTAATCGTTCAAAATTCGTCCATTTGAACATAAAGCAAACGATTTTGGAAAGGATCGTGCAGGAAATTAGCGTGACACACCGGAGTCTGCCGCACGTAATTCCTGTTCGGCTTCAGCCAGCTTTCTTTCGCGTTTACGTATTTTCTCCGCATCATCGCCTTTTTGGCGGCTTTCATCCAGCTCTTGCTGACGCTCGATAACCTTTTGACGTTTTTGCGCAATTTCATCCTGACGTTTCTCCACCAGTCCGGCGTCGGTACAGTGGGTTTCCACGCCATTCAGCGCCTTTTTCAGGCCATCAATACGGTGCTGATTGTCGTGCTGGCGGGCTTCGTCGATCTGGCGTTGGATATCCAGGGCTTTCTGCTGACAGGTTTCCACCTGAGAGGCGGCGTTGGCAAGGGCATGACCAGAAAACAAGACGGATAACGCGATAATGACTGGGGACAGTTTCATCTTTATCACCCTAATTTGGACTGTTTCTGAGGCAGTCTCTGTTGAGAGAACGACGCCGGTTTTGTTTCTTGCTGCGCGGTAATATTGACCTGAGGAAGCGACTGACGCAGGACATCTTTGGCCACGAGGCTCTGTTCCGGCGAGGCGAGGCGCACGATCAGACTGTCCTGTTCCGGCGTAATACTTTTAATCGAAATCCCTTTTTCGTTAAGACGCTGATAAACATAAAACCCGTCCGGCAGTGTCACGCCATTGTAGGGCTTGATGTGCAGTACCGTTTCCCCCTGAGAACGACGCAACGACTGAGATTGCGTCAGGGCAATCATCGGCAGGGTGAGCAACAACAGTATGCGCCGTGTTTTCTTGAACGAAAGCATGGTGGACAGCCAACGAATTGGCATGATTAACCTCCTTTTTCTGCGTTAGCGGTATGTTTTTTACGCCAAAGAACAAAGAGCGATCCAAACAGGCCGATAACCAACAGCACCAGCGGCAGCATCATCAGAAAGAACATAAGTTCGTCTTCATACTTCATAAAGACCGTCGTTTTTCCTAAGGCAAAACCCAGTGTAACCAGAATAATTACCCACAGGAAGCCACTCATCCAGTTAAAAAATTGAAACCGCGCATTGTTCAGGCCGGATAAACCCGCGATGGTCGGTAAAAGTGTACGAACGAACGCCAGGAAGCGGCCAACCAGGAGTGCTGACAGACCGTGACGGTGGAAAAGCTGATGGGCGCGCTGGTGATAGTGCGCAGGTAAATGCGATAGCCAGCTCTGTACGAGACGGGTGTTGCCGAGCCATTTCCCTTGAACATAGCTGACCCAACAGCCCAGACTGGCTGCGGTCGTTAACAGGAAGATGGTGAAAGGGTAATTCATCGTGCCTTTGGCGACCAGAACACCGACCAGAATCAGCAGGCTGTCGCCGGGCAGGAAAGCGGCAGGAAGTAGGCCATTTTCCAAAAAAATAATTAAAAACAATAATATATAAATAGTCCATACCAACTTGGGGTCGGCTAATATATCGAAATCCTGATGCCAGAGTGCGTTTAACAGTTCTTTGATTATATCCATCCGGTATTCCTAATACTGCTGTTTCATTTTAGCCTTGGCGATAGTAACGCTTCTGGTCATGACAAGAATACATACGATTTTTCCGGACAGAGGATGATTGGTTTTTGATGATCTCTATTTTCTGCCGTCTGATCGTCGCGCTGATTGTTGAGTTGATGCGTGCTTTTTGCTGCGGACCCGCTAAACAGATGGCCAGGGGATTGTTTGGCCTTGGCGAGTTTTACATCCAAATCGACGGATTAAGCGTAAAAAAGACGCGTTAACTGTAACAAAGTCGGTGTTATTGAGACAGAAAAATATTACGACAACCGGGGGCGATTTGGGGCATTTTTTCGGGGAAGAGTGAGGGTTTCTGCGATATTTTACACAGGCTGACAGAAATCAACGTTTTCTGACTTTTTCCCCTGGTTCAGGACGGTACGGACACTGAATCAGGGGCGGTGATTCAGGATTTTCCCGTGTGGGGCGGCTCAAGGTGAACGACCGGGTTTTCGGCAAACATGTAGCGATCGACGTTAAACTCAAAGTCATCCGTCGTGGCACTGAACAGCATTTGTTTGGTGTTTTCTAAATGCTGCCACATTGCCAGTTTGGCGGCGTGGGGATCTTTGCGCATCAGTGCTTTCAGGATCCGATCGTGTTCCTCGCACCAGCTTTCGATGGATTTATCGTCAATGTGCTCATGGAGCTTGAGCCAATAGGGGTTGTGGATCCGCTGGCTCCACATCTTTTCAACAATGGTGGCCATTGCTGAGTTTTGCGTCGCCAGCGCAACCTGTACGTGAAATTTGAGATCCCACTGAGAATCACGGAAACGATCTTCCTGCCGGGCATACTCCTGAATTTCCATGAGTTGGATGATGTCCTGACGCGTGACCTGCGTGGCGGCAAATTCAGCTATGTTGCTTTCAATGAGCTGACGCGCCTGTAGGAGTTCAAACGGCCCCGCCGTGACAAACTCAACATCGCCGCTATTGATGAATGGGTTTTTTTGTTGATTCGCGATAACGTGAATGCCAGAACCCTTGCGTACCTCTACGTATCCTTCGACTTCCAGCATGATGATGGCTTCACGCACCACAGTGCGGCTGACATTCATTTCTTCAGCGATATAGCGTTCTGCCGGTAATTTTTCGCCGACCTGATATATGCCGCTTTCTATACGCTGTTTTAGTTCCGCGGCTAATCGCTGGTATAGCCGCCGTGGTTCAGTGAGTGCCATGATATCTGCTCTTGATAGATTACGGTCCATGTGCCACGTCAGGGCCTGAGTGTCTATCTTGTTAATCTTTTCAGGATGATTTGTTATACCACTTAATCATAGCAGCAATCCTGTTTGTGGTCGCCGTTATCGGGGGATGTGGTTCACCCGGCATCAAATCATACCGGATGAGTCGAAATAATGCAGGAATTATCCGCGCCGGTTTATCTCTTTTCGTGTTTAGCCATGGCGGCAACGTCTGAAGCCGGTTGGTTTTTCAACAGGGTCCAGATGAGGATGGCGCCTAAGAGATCGAAGACGGCCAGCGCGGCGAACAGCGGGCTGAAACCCAGCGTATCGGCCAGCGCGCCGACAATAAGTGCAAATAAGGTGCTTGCCATCCAGGCCGCCATACCGGTTAAACCGTTTGCCGTGGCGACCTCGTTACGGCCAAACACATCGGAAGACAGGGTGATCAGCGCGCCGGACAGCGACTGGTGCGCAAACCCCCCGACGCACAATAGCGCGATGGCGACATAAGGACTGGAAAACAGGCCGATCATCCCAGGGGCGATCATCAGTATGGCGCCTAACGTTACCACCAGTTTGCGGGAAACGATCAGGTTCACGTGGAAATATTTCTGGAACAGCATCGGCAGATAACCACCGAGGATGCAGCCGATATCGGCGAACAGCATGGGCATCCAGGCGAACATGGCGATTTCTTTCAAATTGAAGCCATAGGCTTTAAACATAAACAGCGGGATCCAGGCGTTGAAGGTTCCCCAGGCCGGTTCCGCGAGAAAGCGCGGCAGGGCGATGCCCCAGAATTGGCGGTTACGCAGGATCTGCCAGGCAGACATCTTCTTCACGTTATTGGTCTGGTGGTGAGCTTCCTGCCCATTCAGAATGTAATCACGTTCTTCGTCGCTGAGTTTTTTCTGATCTTTCGGATGTTTATAGAATAGGAGCCAACTGAGGGCCCAGATCAGGCTCAGCGCACCGGTAACAATAAACGCCATTTCCCAACTGTGCGCCACTATCGCCCATACCACCAGCGGTGGAGCGAGCATGGCGCCAATCGATGAGCCGACGTTGAAGTAGCCCACCGCGACAGAGCGTTCTTTTGCCGGGAACCACTCGCTGCTGGCTTTCAGGCCGGCGGGGATCATCGCGGCTTCCGCCATACCGACTGCGCCGCGGGCGATCGCCAGACCGCCCCAGCTGTTGGCCAGCGCGGTCCCCATACAAAAAACCGCCCACAAAATGGCAAACATGGCATAGCCGATTTTGGTACCGAGCAAATCCAGTACATAGCCTGCAATCGGCTGCATAATGGTATAACAGGCTGAATAGGCGGCAATGATGTAGGAATACTGTTGTGTCGTGATGTGTAACTGGTCTTGCAGCGTCGGTGCGGCGACAGAGATTGCGTTACGCGTTAAATACCCCAGCACGGTGCCGACGGTTACCAGGGCAATCATATACCAACGTAGTCCTTTGATTTTACGCATTTACTTTCTCTCCGAATCAATAAAGCCCCCGTGTCGGCGCTGGAGCGCGCCACGGGGCGATGTGTCGCAAAGTGTTCTACGGCACGTCCTGTTGTTGTGCTGAACAGGCAAACGTTTCTCTTTGTCAGATCGCGATTGAATCCCTGATTAAGGCAGCGTTACAATAATTTGTCATACATCTTTAAAGGTTGAGTGATATCACAAAACCATAATTTTTATGTGGTGTTGCGACTTTTCGCTTGAATTGAGCAAGACAGGGGCTTTAACGCATGAAGATGCTGAGTTATTGTACCGCTTGTTGGATTTTTGCGATCATGACCTCACAAATACGGTGAGTTATTCCGCATAATTGGTGTGACATCTTTTGGCGATAAACCTACTTTGGTGCGCAAGAAGCGCGGTAAGGAAGAAAAAATGCCCCAGTTTCTGAGTGAAGATTTTCTATTGGACAGCGAGTTTGCCCGTCGGCTTTATCATGAGTACGCTGCCGATCAACCGATATTTGATTATCATTGCCATTTGCCGCCTGAACAGATCGCAGAAAACTATCGTTTCAAAAATTTGTATGACATCTGGCTGAAAGGCGATCACTACAAATGGCGCGCGATGCGCACCAATGGCGTGCCCGAGCGCCTGTGTACCGGGGATGCCGGCGACTGGGAAAAATTTGAAGCCTGGGCCGCCACTGTGCCGCATACCATCGGCAACCCGCTTTACCATTGGACACATTTGGAACTGCGCCGTCCGTTCGGTATTACCGGCACGCTGCTGTCGTCAGTCACGGCAAAAGACATTTGGGATCGCTGCAATGCCATGTTGGAGCGCGATGACTTTACCGCGCGCGGCATCATGCAGCAGATGAACGTGAAAATGGTGGGTACGACAGACGATCCGATTGACGATCTGCGCCACCATAAAACTGTTGCTCAGGATTCAAGTTTCTCTATCAAAGTGTTGCCGAGCTGGCGTCCGGATAAAGCGTTCAATATTGAACTGGCAACCTTCAACGACTATATGGCGAGGTTGGGTGAAGTCTCTGACACCGATATTCGCCGTTTCAGCGATCTTCAAACGGCGCTGACCCGGCGGCTGGATCACTTTGCCGCGCACGGTTGTAAAGTCTCCGACCACGCGCTGGATGTCGTGCTGTTTGCCGAAGCCGATGAGGCGACGCTGGACAGTATTCTGGCGCGTCGTCTTTCTGGCGAAACGCTGAGTGAACATGAAGTGGCGCAGTTCAAAACGGCGGTTCTGGTTTGGCTGGGAGCGGAATATGCCCGCCGCGGCTGGGTTCAGCAGTATCACATTGGCGCACTGCGCAACAATAACCTGCGTCAGTTCAAACTGTTGGGGCCGGATGTGGGCTTCGACTCTATCAACGACCGTCCTCTGGCTCAGGAACTGTCTCGCCTGCTCAGCAAGCAGAATGAAGAAAATCTGCTGCCGAAAACCATCCTTTATTGCCTGAACCCACGCGATAACGAAGTGCTCGGCACCATGATCGGCAACTTCCAGGGCGAAGGGATGCCGGGCAAGATGCAATTCGGTTCCGGCTGGTGGTTCAACGATCAGAAAGACGGTATGCAACGCCAGATGACCCAGCTCGCGCAGCTTGGTTTGCTGAGCCGTTTCGTCGGCATGCTGACCGATAGCCGCAGCTTCCTGTCCTATACCCGACATGAATATTTCCGCCGCATTCTGTGCCAGATGATAGGCCGCTGGGTGGAGGCGGGAGAAGCGCCAGCCGATCTGCCTCTGCTGGGGGAAATGGTGAAAAACATCTGTTTCGATAACGCGAAAAATTATTTTGCCATCGAGCTGTAATTCCGCCGAATCGTAAGGTGTGAATTGCGCGAGAGGCGTGGCAGTCAGCTTCCCAAAGCGGCTTACGCCACGGCTCTCGGTGTCTCGGTCTTTTGTCATCGGCACCTGTGGTGGTTCGGTGCGGGTGGTTTGAATAGAGGGTAAGGCTGACGATGGCCGGACTGCCGCACCCTGAATGTGAGATTTGTCCTGAGGTAACCTGTTAATGCAAACGCTAAATCGTCGTAATTTCCCCGGTCGCCAGCACCCGGACCGTGTTATCCAGTTTGGTGAAGGTAATTTCCTGCGCGCTTTTGTGGACTGGCAACTGGATTTGTTGAATGAGCACACCGATCTGGATGCGGGCATCGTTGTCGTACGTCCGATCGATTCCGATTTCCCGCCCGCACTCAATACGCAGGACGGGTTATACACCACCATTATCCGCGGCCTGAACGAACAGGGCGAAGCGGTACGCGAGTCGCGCCTTATCCGTTCGGTGAACCGTGAAATCAATGTGTACCACCAGTTTGATGAGTATCTGGCGCTGGCGCACGATCCGAACATCCGTTTCGTCTTTTCCAATACCACCGAAGCAGGGATCAGCTATCACGCTGACGATCGCCTGAACGACGCGCCGCCGGTGAGCTTTCCGGCAAAGTTAACGCGTTTGCTGTATGAGCGTTTCTGCCATTTTGACGGCGCGGCGGATAAAGGCTGGGTACTGCTGCCGTGCGAACTGATTGATTACAACGGTGTGGCGCTGAAAGAGCTGGTGCTGCGCTATGCCAAACAGTGGGAACTGACGTCTGCGTTTACCGTCTGGTTGAATGAGCACAACACGTTCTGTTCAACGCTGGTAGATAGGATTGTTACCGGTTACCCACGTACGGAGGTTGAGGCGTTACAGCAGGAACTGGGTTATCAGGATACGTTCCTGGATACGGCGGAATACTTTTATCTGTTCGTGATCCAGGGGCCGCAGTGGCTGGCGGACGCGCTACGTCTGAACCAACTGAACCTGAATGTCCGTATCGTTGATGACATCAAACCCTATAAAGAACGCAAAGTCGCGATCCTCAACGGCGCGCATACCGCGCTGGTGCCGGTGGCGTTTTTGGCCGGGCTGGATACCGTGGGCGAATCCATGAATGATGCGCAGATTGGCAAGTTCGTGGAAAAAACCATTTCTGAAGAGATTGTACCGGTACTGGATCTGCCCCACGATGAGCTGACCTCGTTTGCTCAGGCGGTGCTCAGCCGCTTCCGTAACCCCTTCATTCAGCACCAGCTATTGTCCATCGCGTTGAACGGCATGACCAAATTCCGTACCCGTATTTTGCCGCAACTGCTGACCTATCGTGAACGCCACGGCAAGCTGCCCGCACGTCTGACGTTTGCGCTGGCGGCGCTGATCGCGTTTTATCGCGGTGAACGTCATGGTGAAGGCGATGCGGTGCAAACTTATCCGTTGCAGGATGATGAGCACTGGCTGACGCGTTACTCCGCGCTCTGGTCGGGCGTCAAAGCCAATACCGTCAGCCTGTCTGAGCTGGTGGAGCGTGTCCTGAGCGACGCGGAACATTGGGAGCAGGATCTCACGCAGGTTCCCGGTCTGGCGACGCAGGTGACGGCGCAGTTACAGGCCATCGTCGAGCGCGGTATGCGCGCCGCCGTAGAAGACTATTGCTAATCGGCAAGAAGGGTTATCCATGCAAAGTATTATAAAAATTCATTCTCTGGACAATGTGGCTGTCGCCCTGCGCGATGTCGAACAGGGCGAAACGGTGTCGGTGGATAGCCATACGGTGACGCTTCAGCAGCCTGTCGTGCGCGGACATAAGTTCGCGCTGGAAGCCATCGCGCCGGGAGAAATGATTACCAAGTATGGCCTGCCTATCGGCCATGCGTTGGTACCCATTGCCCCCGGAGAACATATTCACTCCCAGAATGCGAAAACCAACCTGAGCGATCTGGATGAGTATCAGTACCAGCCCGAATTTATCGACCTGCCGCCACAAATGGGCGATCGGGACGTGCGGCTCTATCGTCGTAAAAATGGCGATGTTGGCATCCGTAACGAGCTGTGGATCCTGCCAACCGTCGGCTGCGTGAACGGGATTGCGCGTCAGATCCAGCAGCGTTTCCTGAAAGAAACCCAGGATGCGCAAGGTATCGACGGTGTTTACCTGTTTAGCCATACCTTTGGCTGTTCACAGCTCGGCCAGGATCACGAAAATACCCGCACGATGTTGCAGAATATGGTGCGCCACCCGAATGCGGGCGCGGTACTGGTGATAGGTCTGGGGTGTGAGAACAATCAGGTTGACGCATTCCACAGCACGCTGGGGGAATTTGATGCCGACCGCGTGGCGTTTATGGTATGCCAACAGCAGGACGATGAAGTTGAAGCCGGTCTGGAACGGCTGCATGCGCTCTATGAGGTGATGCGCCACGACAAGCGAGAGCCGGGTAAGCTCAGTGAACTGAAATTTGGTCTGGAGTGCGGCGGTTCCGATGGGCTGTCCGGGATCACTGCTAACCCGCTGTTAGGCCGTTTTTCTGACTACGTAATCGCCAACGGCGGTACGACCGTTCTGACCGAAGTGCCGGAAATGTTTGGTGCCGAGCGTATTCTGATGAGCCGTTGCCGTGATGAAAGCACGTTTGAGAAGACCGTGCATATGGTGAATGACTTCAAACAGTACTTCATTGAGCACAACCAGCCCATTTATGAGAATCCGTCGCCGGGCAACAAGGCGGGCGGGATCACCACGCTGGAGGAGAAATCACTGGGCTGTACGCAAAAAGCCGGGCAGAGCAAGGTGGTGGATGTGCTGAAATATGGTGAGCGCTTACATACTTCGGGGCTCAATCTGCTCAGCGCGCCGGGGAATGATGCCGTAGCGACCAGTGCGCTGGCGGGGGCCGGTTGTCATATGGTGCTGTTCAGTACCGGTCGCGGGACGCCTTACGGCGGGTTTGTGCCCACGGTGAAACTGGCGACCAACAGCGAACTGGCGAAGAAAAAATCGCACTGGATTGATTTCGATGCCGGGCGCTTGATCCACGACATGCCGATGGATGAACTGCTGAGTCAGTTTGTTGATCTGATTGTCGAGATTGCCGATGGTAAGCGCGCCAGGAATGAAGAGAACGATTTCCGCGAATTAGCCATATTTAAGAGCGGTGTGACGTTGTAAATCGCCTTTATTCTATTTAAAATAAAACGGCGTTTCATTTTTATGTGACGCCGTTTTTTTCGCCACCGCTTTTTAGAGGCAGGGATCATGACACACGATTGGATTGCACAGTCTGTTGGTGTACTGGCGTTTCTGGTCGGTATCACCATGTTCTTCAACCGTAACGATAAAAAATTCAAAATTCAGCTCTCGGCCTACAGCGCCGTCATCGGCCTGCATTTCTTCCTGATGGGGGCAAATGCGGCTGGCGCCAGCGCAATGCTGAACGCGACGCGCACACTGATCTCGTTGAAAACGCACAATATCCTCGTGATGTTCGTTTTTATCTCGTTAACGCTGATATTTGGGCTGTCGGGGATGCGCCATGCCATGGAGCTGTTGCCGATCGTGGGGACGGTTGTCAGCACCTGGGCGTTGTTTCGCACCTCCGGGCTGACGACGCGCTGTGTCATGTGGTGCTCAACCGCCTGCTGGGTTACCCATAATATCTGGCTGGGGTCGATTGGCGGCTCGCTAATCGAAGGCAGTTTTCTGCTGATGAACGGTTTTAACATCCTCCGCTTCTGGCGCATGCAGCGGCGCGGCATCGATCCTTTTAGCGTCGAAAAGAAAGCGTAATTTCAGGCTTTGCTTTGGCCGAAAGCCAGGGTTCACAGGGCGACGGCAACAGAGCCGCCCTGCGTCGGGCGCGTGCTACGAGGTAGCATGAAAAGGATGGCTCGCTGGCGCACGAAACTGTCTCTGTGTCTGCATAAAAATGTGACTAAGAGACAGTTAGCGGAAGGAGTAGCCCCCTTGATCCGTTACAGCTGATTTAAGCGCTCTTTTTCCGCCAGTTTGGCGTCTTCCGCCTGGCATACGGCGGCAATGAATATCACATCGGTTGAAGAGTTCAACGCCGTTTCGGCGGAGTCCTGCAAGACGCCGATGATGAAGCCGACTGCGACCACCTGCATGGCGATATCGTTGGAAATACCGAACATGTTGCATGCCAGCGGAATCAGCAGTAATGAACCCCCCGCCACGCCTGACGCGCCGCAGGCGCACAGCGCCGCCACCACGCTCAGCAGCAGCATGGTTGGCAGGTCAATCTGAATGCCCAGCGTATGGACCGCAGCCAGCGTCAGCACCGTAATGGTAATCGCCGCGCCGGCCATATTTATGGTCGCGCCCAGCGGAATGGCGACAGAATAGGTGTCTTCATCCAGATTCAGCTTACGACACAGCTCCATATTCACCGGAATGTTGGCGGCGGAACTACGGGTGAAGAATGCAGTGACGCCGCTCTCGCGCAGGCAGCGCAGCACCAGCGGGTAAGGGTTACTGCGAATTTTCCAGTAGACGATCAGCGGGTTGATGACCAACGCCACCAGCAACATCCCGCCAATCAGCACCATGAGCAGGTGGGCATAACCCCACAACACGCTGAAGCCGGTTTGCGCCAGCGTCGATGCAACCAGACCGAAAATCCCCAGCGGAGCGAAGCGAATCACCACGCGTACAATGAATGTGACCGCGTTGGAGGCATCGGTGATCATGATCTTGGTGTTGTCCGAACCGTGGCGAAATGCGATCCCTAGCCCCACACCCCAGACCAGAATACCGATGTAGTTGGCATTCAGCAGCGCGTGAATCGGGTTGGCGATGACGCTCATCAATAGCCCTTGCAATACGTCGACGATGCCTGATGGCGGAGCGACGTCGGTGGCCTGCGCGCTGAGCGCCAGCGTGGAAGGAAAGAGGACGCTGAGCACCACGGCCACCAGCGCGGCGGAGAAGGTTCCAATGAGGTAAAGAAACAGAATAGGACGAATATTGATTTTCTGTCCCTGTTGGTGGTTGGCGATAGAGGCCATGACCAGTACCAGAACCAGAATGGGGGCGACGGCTTTCAGCGCACCAACGAAGAGGGTGCCGAGTAGACCGGCGGCCAGCGCGGCCTGAGTGGATAGCGACGCCAGAATAATACCGGCTGCGAGCCCTAACAGGATTTGTTGTACCAGACTGCCGTGAGCGATATAGCGTAAAAAACGAGAGTGTTGAGTTTCCATAATTTTGATGATGTGACCGTTCCGCTTAGTGGTTGTGTACACGGAGATGACACCTCTGGCCTACGCCGGGTGGCTTTTTGTTTCCGTAACTGAATGTGTTTGCATTTGTCAGTATATGTAAATTTGCTTTTGAGAAAAGCGATGATGGTGTTTTTTATGCGCAACGCGGGTTTTTACGGGGGGGGAGCCTGGGGGGGAACCCTCTTCCGCACGGCAGTGATCCTGCGGAAGAGGGGAAAGGTTAACGTCCGGCGCGCTTGTTCACCCAGAGGTTGAGTAACAGGGTAACGGCCAGAATACTGGCGACGACGCCCAGTGAAATCGCAATCGGAATATGGAAAATGTCGATCAACAGCATCTTGATACCGATGAAGATCAGGATAACCGCCAGACCATATTTCAACAGCGAGAAACGTTCAGCCACGCCGGCCAACAGGAAGTACATCGCCCGCAGGCCCAGAATAGCGAACAGGTTAGAGGTCAGGACGATAAAGGGATCGGTCGTGACGGCGAAAATGGCCGGGATACTGTCGACGGCGAAAATGACGTCGCTGATTTCGACCATAATCAGCACCAGAAACAGCGGTGTGGCATACAGCAGACCGTTACGGCGAACGAAAAATTTTTCATTCTCGATGTTATCCGTCATACGCAGATGGCTGCGCAGCCAGCGCACCAGCGGCTTGTCGCCTATCGCGCTATCGTCTTCTTTAGCCAGCGCCATCTTCAGGCCGGTGAACAACAAGAAGGCCCCGAACACGTAGAGCAGCCACTGAAACTGCGTCACCAGCCAACTGCCGCCGAACACCATCAGCGTTCTGAGAACAATGGCCCCCAGCACGCCGTAAATCAGTACGCGGCGCTGATATTGTGGTGGAACAGAGAAGTAGCTGAACAGCATCAGCCAGACAAAAACGTTATCGACGGCGAGAGCTTTCTCGATCAAATATCCGGTCAGGAAGGCCAGCGACTGGGCGTTGGCGACCTCGCGGCCCAGGGTGCCGTCCAGATACCACCAGAAACCGGCATTGAACAGCAGAGAAAGTGTGACCCAGATAATAGACCAGACGGCAGCCTGTTTGAACGTCATTACCGTTGACCCTTTGCGCCCCTGATAGAGCAGGTCGATGGCTAGCATGACTACAACAATGATTGCGAAGCTGCCCCATAACCACGGCGTACCGATGGTGTGCATAGCAAGATCCTTAATATAGAAACAAAAACGGCCAACATCGGAAGGGCGCTGGCCGCTTATGATTAAAGCTGCAAATGCACCTCGCCTTCCGGCAAGGTCTCACTTACAACGTTAATGAAGCTGTTTCATTGAGAATGAAGCTATTTCATCAAGGCTGCCCAGTAACCGGATGCGGAACGCATCGTAGTGACGATTAACTGGCGGAAAAGTTACTCCCCTTTGCCTGATTGAAGATAGGTGAAAAGATGATCCCGGTCAAATTTTTATCGGGGGTTACTTCACGCAGTCCGGGGCTGCCGTGATGAAGAGCCGATGAGCACGGTGAAATGACAAGATAACGTCAATCATTTCCGTTCTGGCGGAGAAAAGCATTTACTGACGGGCCATTTTAAGGGATAAACAGCGCAAATTTTATGGTGCAGGAGAGACGAATGAGCCAACTCGAACTGGAAACGAGTAACCTGACGTTGGTCCGCTACCCGCAGGTGGCCGACAATTCGGCGCTACAGGCGTGGGAAGCGGCTGATGAATATCTGCTGCGTGAGCTGGGCACAATGGAAATCGCGCCCGGCCCGCGTCTGATTTTCAACGATGCGTTTGGCGCGCTGGCCTGTGGCTTGCAGGCGCAATCGCCCATCAGCATCAGTGATTCTTACCTCAGCCAACTGGCGACGCGCCATAATCTGGCGTTGAATGGTTATGATGCCGATGCGGTGACGCTCTGTGATAGTTTGGCGGCATTGCCCGACGCGCCGGCGCTGGTGGTGATAAAAATACCGAAAACGACGGCGCTGCTGGAACACCAACTGCGGATGCTGCGCAGGGTTCTCACGCCGCAGACGCGCATCATTGCCGGTGCGAAAGCGCGTGATATTCATACGTCGACATTACAATTGTTTGAACGCATTCTGGGGCCGACAACAACCTCGTTGGCCTGGAAGAAAGCACGGCTGATTCACTGTGAATTCAGCGCGCCAAAAGTTAGTGAGCAATCACTTATGACTGATTGGGTGCTGGATGGCTATGGTTATCGTATTCACAACCACCCGAATGTGTTTTCGCGTAACGGGCTGGACATTGGCGCGCGTTTCTTTATGCAACATCTCCCGGAGCAGGTGAGCGGCAAAATCATCGATCTGGGCTGCGGTAACGGCGTTATTGGGCTGGCGGCGTTGAAAGCCAACCCGGAAGCCAGCGTCGGTTTTTTTGATGAATCCTACATGGCGGTGGCATCGAGCCAGATGAACGTTGAGGTTAACTGCCCGCAGGATGTCGAGCGCTGTAGCTTCGTGGTGAACCACGGATTAGCCCGCGTAGGGCGCGATACGCTTCAGGCGGTCTTGTGTAATCCGCCTTTTCACCAGCAGCAGGCGGTGACGGATGAAATCGCCTGGCAGATGTTTGTGGATGCGCGTCGTTGCCTTCAGGTTGGCGGTGAGTTACGCATCGTCGGTAACCGCCATCTCGACTATTTCCATAAGCTCAAGCGTCTGTTCGGCAACTGTGAGACGATCGCCGGCAATACCAAGTTTGTGGTGCTGAGAGCGGTAAAATCGTCGGCGTCCCGTTAATTTATAGCGTCAATGCCAGCCGGGTAGCCTGATCGATTGCCCGGCGCGCATCCAACTCTTGCGCGGCATCGGCTCCGCCAATCAGGTGAACGTGACACCCGGCGGCCTGCAAGGGAGCATAAAGCTCACGGTTGGGCTCCTGACCGGCGCAAATAATGACGTTATCTACCGGCAGGCAGCGCATTTTCCGTTCGTGGATAATGTGCAGCCCGGCATCATCAATATGGTGATACTCCACGCCGCCAAGCATTGTCACGCCGTGGCGCAGTAATGTGGTGCGGTGGATCCAGCCTGTCGTTTTCCCAAGGTTCTCGCCGGGCTTGCCGGCTTTACGCTGCAACAGGGTAATGTTTCGCCGGTGGGGACGCGGGGTTGACCGGTGAGGCAGCAGACCGCCACGGTACTGTAATTGCCTGTCGATACCCCATTCGGCATAAAAATCGCCGTGTTCCGCCTGAAGATGACCGACGCCGGAAGGCGGATTGTCGTTAAGGAGGTAGTGTGCGGTATCAAAGCCAATGCCGCCCGCGCCGATAATCGCCACCCGTTGGCCGACCGGTTTTTTGTCGCGCAGAACGTCCAGATAGCTCAGCACGCCTGGATGGTCGATCCCCGTAATCGCCGGGATTCTGGGGACGATGCCGCAGGCCAGAATGACGTCATCGAAACCGAGCAAATCGACGGCTGTCGCCCGTGTGCTCAGGCGAAGTGTGACGTTATGCAGCGCTAACTGTCGACGATAGTAGCGTAGCGTTTCGTTAAACTCCGCTTTACCGGGAATCTGTCTGGCAATGTTGAATTGTCCACCGATGTAAGACGACGATTCAAACAGCGTGACCTGATGGCCGCGCTCGGCGGCGTTCACGGCAAAGGCCAGGCCCGCGGGCCCTGCGCCCACGACGGCAAAGCGTTTGCTCACCCGTGCGGGATGAATCGGTAGCTCGGTTTCGTGGCAGGCGCGCGGGTTTACCAGACAGGACGTGATCTTACCGACAAATATCTGATCGAGACAGGCCTGATTGCAACCGATGCAGGTATTGATTTCATCGGCGCGTCCCGACTGCGCCTTTTCCACCAGTCTGGCATCGGCGAGAAAAGGGCGCGCCATTGACACCATATCGGCGCAGCCCTCGGCCAGTAACTGTTCCGCCACGTCGGGGTCGTTGATGCGGTTGGTGGCGATCAGAGGAATACCGACGTGACCCATCAGCGTCTGCGTTACCCAGCCGAACGCTCCGCGCGGCACCGATGTGGCGATCGTCGGGATACGCGCTTCATGCCAGCCGATGCCGGTGTTGATGAGAGTGGCGCCAGCCTGTTCAATCGCCTGCGCCAGTTGCACAACTTCCTGCCAGCTTGAGCCTTCTTCTATCAAATCGAGCATCGACAGGCGGTAAATGAGGATGAACGCCGGCCCGGTGCGTTCCCGCACGGCGCGAACAATCTCCAGCGCGAAACGGCTGCGCCGCTGAAAATCGCCGCCCCATTCATCATCCCGTTGGTTGGTATGCGTCACCAGAAACTGATTAATCAGATAGCCTTCCGAGCCCATGATTTCCACCCCATCGTAGCCTGCGCGCTGCGCCAGCCCGGCACAGCGCGCAAAGTCATCAATGGTTTGTTCAATATCCTGTGCGCGCATGGCCCGCGGCGCAAAATGATTAATCGGCGCCTGAATGGCGGACGGCGCGACCGGATCGGGTTGATAGCTGTAGCGTCCGGCATGGAGAATTTGCAGCGCGATTTTTCCACCAGCCTGATGGACTGCCTGCGTCAGGGCCCGATGGTGATCTAATTGCGCGTCGTCATGCAGCGTGGCGCCCCCTTTGGCGATCGCGCCTTGCGCATTCGGCGCAATGCCGCCTGTCACAATCAGCGCCACGCCGCCTTGTGCCCGTTCACGGTAAAATGCCGCCAGCCTTGCCGTGCCGTCCGGGTGCTCTTCCAGCCCGGTATGCATTGAACCCATCACCACACGATTCTTTAGCGTCGTGAAACCAAGGTCGAGTGGGGAAAGCAGCGTGGGATAAGCCGTCATTGCACTCTCCGATAAAATTAACTGGTCTGATGAGTTGCTCTGTTCAATCTAGCCATAACCGCGGAGGATGTGAAATTTATGTTTATTAATTGTGACTGATGTCATTGTGAGCCAAAGGTGGTGGGGGATTAAACCGGACCGTGCGCCGGAGTGTTTGTTGTCGGCTGCGTGTGACATTATAATCCGCTGGTTTATCAGGCAAAGGTATCGTTATGCGGATAGAAGAGTTGGAATATCGATTGGATAGCGCACTTCAGGCGCTGGAACAAAGCGTTCAGCGCCAGCAGCAGACATGGCGGCAGGAACATCAGCAACTTCGACAGCAGTTGCATCAGGCGCAAGAGCGTGACGCTTACCTTTGCTCGCAGATTGAACAACTTTCTGCCCGGCTGAACGCCATGGACAGCTCACCGGATAGAAACCCGCTGATGCAGAAAATGAAAGTGATCCACGCCCATCTCGATGCGCTGGCACAAGATGCCTCCGCTTTTCGCCGTTCGCTACCGTAATGACGTCGCGCGTTTTCCTCCGCAATGATGGCAGTGGATAACGTCAGCCGGACGTTAACGCAAAACTTCCGCTTTCCTGCACAATTCCTCCTCATTCTCCACAATTACCGCAAATGTGGAGCCGACGCTTGCAGAGATTTACCCTTGCTCTAATTAACTGAAGGTGTCGAACCTATACTGTCTCTTGAAGCACGGCTATTCGCCGTCAATCACTCAATTCAGAGAGAGGAATAAAATATGCGTAAACTCACTGCAATGCTGGTTGCTTCTTCCTTGGCATTGGGCGCGGCAGGTATCGCGCATGCGAATGACGCGCCTAAAGGTCATGGCCCGGAACACAAAATGATGAAAGACGGTCGGGAGCATCGTGGCATGATGGGGCCGGATGCGATGTTCAGGGAGCTGAATTTGACGGAAGCGCAGAAGCAGCAAATTAAAACCATCATGAAAGACTCCCACGAGAAAATGCACAAAGCCATGCAGGCTGACCATCGTGATTTGCATAACCTGATCGCATCGGATACGTTTGATGCCGCAAAAGCGCAGGCGCAGCTGGATAAAGCCGATGCGGCGCGCAAGGCCAGAATGCTGGACGGGCTGGAAACCAAAAACAAAATTTACAACGTTCTGACGCCAGAACAGAAGAAGCAGTACAACGACAGTTTTGAAAAGCGGCTGACTCAACCGCCAAAGCATGACGCTAAGCCAGCACCTGCAGAATAACACCGACTCGCTATTTAAATGGATAAAACCACCGGATTGACGTATTCCCTCGCAGGTGATGCTTCGGTCCGGTGGTTTTTTCTTGACCTTCCCCTTACTGGAACGTCTACCCTCAAAAGGTCCGATGACTGATTGAGAGGTTATGATGAAGAAAGTCCATTTGTTATTAACGGCGGTCTTAGCGGTCCCGTTTCTCTCGTTTGCGGCCGACAGCGCCCATAGTGACCATAATGCAGCGAACGACGCGTCGTCTTCCCAGCAGGCGTATAGGAAAGGGATGGATGCGATGCATACCGAGATGATGGAAGGGATAACGTCCAGCGATCCTGACGTCGCCTTCGCTAAAGGAATGATTGCGCATCACCGCGGAGCCATTGATATGGCGAAGACGGAATTGCAATACGGAAAAGATCCGGAATTGCGTAAGCTGGCGGAAGAGATTATCAAAGCCCAGCAGCCGGAAATTGACCAAATGGAAGCCTGGTTGAAAAAGCAGGATAAACCCTAACGTTATTAACCCAGTGGCGCTATTGATGAGATATTTGAGCGATAGCGTCATTTGTCATTATTCCCGTGCCTGTACCATAACCGATTTTATTCCTTTCTTTTATTATTATACCTACTAATTTATTGATTTATAAATAACCTGCTTATTATAAAATTTATTGTAGATGATTTTATATGAACAAATCGCGCTATTCATTTATAAATAATTTGAATGACGGGGCGTTATTGTGCTGTTTTTTGTTTTTTTTATGTAAATGTTTATAGTGAGTGTTGACATTGAAATTTGATAAGAATAGAAAATATCAATCATTATCCTGAAGTGTTTTTAAGTGATAGGGATAATGAATTAATTAACTGCATTTTTTAAATATACTTATTCAATTTTATTTTTTAAATGGATGCATCTGACTCGTCTGTTGTTTTGGATGTGAACTAAGGACGGTAATAATGAAACGTGTCTTTGCCAGAGAATGCGTGCAGAAAATGGAACCGGCATTCAGCTTTCCGAATCGCTCTGAAGATCGCGGTATGGTAAATTTACGGGATAATGAAAATCCATTCGGCGGGGAAGAGAAACGTTATCCAGATAATATGACGACCCGATTGGCTGAATGTTATTTACGGGCGCTTGATATCATTGAAAACAGAGAGAATAACGTCAGCCCTTTAGGGACGGAAAATGTCCTTCTGACGCGTGGCGCATCGGATGCGTTAGACCTGATTTTTCGCGCTTTTTTTGAACCTGCCAGAGACCGGATTATCACCACTCCCCCGAATTTCAAACTGTTCGATGAGCTAGCGACGGTGTATGCGATTGAAAACACGAAAGTTGATTTGCTCGGCGATCGTTTCAATCAGCTTGATGTACATGCGCTGTGTGCTCAGGGGGCTAAGGGGGTGATTTTGTGCGACCCTAATAACCCGATGGGGAGCAGCCTTGATCACGATAATGTCGTCAGATTATTAAAGACGTTTGAAGGCATTGTCGTGATTGACGAGGCTTACGTTGAATATGCCGAACGGGAATCTTTTCGCCATTTAATTATGGATTACGATAATTTGATTGTCGTGCGATCAATGTCAAAGGCACTGGGAATGGCGGGGCTGAGGTTGGGTGCATTATTAGCACAGGAAACATTAATTAAAATCCTGCTAAAAGTCAGATTGCCATTCGCTTTACCCCGTCCGGTATTGTTGGCAGCAGAAAAAGAACTTTCTAAACCCCAAAAATTACAGTCACAAATTCAGCAGTTTATTCAGGAGAGAGAACGCTTTGCTTCATTATTACGAAACTGTCCGGGTATTGATGATGTCTTTTCTTTTTCCGGTTTTATTACGGTGAAAGCTAAAAAAGAAATTGCGGAGCGCTTACTACAATCAGGATTTGATGTATTGCCTAACCCGATGGGGGTCCGCGGGTATATTCGGATTTCCGTAGGTTCTCCCGACATTACCGATCGTGTGCTGCAAATTTTAAAAACGCAATGATGTTACATGGAGCTGTTTATCATGAGTTCAGAAAATACTATTTCGTTTGTCGGTGTGGTGGCAAGAGAGCAAATTCGCGCGATTACCACCGTTGAGGTTGATGGTGTCACCCATACGCTCGGTCAACAACGGGACTTTCGTCGTAATGCGGTGCTGGCGAATTTTTTGCCGGACAGCGGACGGCCTTCTTTTGCCTGGGTCAGATTGCGCGATGGCGAAACGCTGGATGTGCATGAGCACCCGACCAAATCGATGATTATCGTGACTAAAGGGTCGGTGCAATTGACCGGCGATAATCCCCGGCAGTTGGCCGAAGGCGACATTGTTTGCGTAGGGCCTTTTTGCAAGCACGGTTTTACTACACGCCCCGGCGAAGAGTTTCACGGGTTGTCGATACAGTTTGAGGGAAAAGGGCTGTATGAAGATGAAGTCCATGCCCGCGTGAGTTTTGATTCGCCGCTGGCGGAGCTCAATGCATTCAACGATGAACTGCTGGCGCGTCACCAAAAAAACACGTTGTTCCAGCTGTTCGAATCGGGAAGATTGCAGCGTGAACCTGAACTCTGCCGCCGATTTGTGACGGCGCTGTATGTCTGGTCGCGTTACTTCCAGCGTATGGTTCTGGCCCGTCAGGCGATGTGCATTGATAAAGCGTTGCTTGAGGAGTACACCCGGCATTTCAATGAAGAAGTGGGACATGATGCGCTGTTACGCGATCGCTATAACATCACGGAAGAGGCTTACGATCCGATTCTGGAAGCGGCGGGTAACTGGTTTGTCTCCCAGATGTATCAGTTGGATGAAGCGGAAAAAATTGTCGTCGTACATCTGGTGGTGGAGTCCAGCGGCCATGTGTTTGGTCTGGCGACATCGCCGATCTTCCATCCACAGGCTCAGGAAGGGGACTATTTCGAGTTGCATGCAGAGGCCGATGACGATCATCGGTCAATTGGCGTGAGCTATCTCAATTCGCTGCCTGTGGCGAAGATTAACAGCCTGAAAGCGATCTGCCGTCAGGCGTGGGATCAGATGGATCTGGTGCACGAACGTCTTGCCGCTTGGACACTCAGCGAGGAATAAGCATGGACGCAGCTCCCCTCACGGTTCCACGTCCCCGCCATCCCCTTGGGGCGCTAACGGCGGATATTCTTGCCTTCTTCCAACGGGAAGGGTATTCGCAGGCGCAAGGGTCGGAGCTTGAGACGGCGTGGTTTAACTTTGATGTGTTGAATATGCCCGAAACGCACTTTGCCCGGGCAGGGGATCACACGTTTTATATCGCGCATCCCGATTATCCCGAGCGGCAAAGCGGCCTGGTATTGCGGGCGCATACCTCGCCGGTTCAGGCCAGAACGATGTTGCATAACACTCCGCCGTTTTACAACGTCCATATCGGCAGAACATTTCGCCCTGACGCGCTGGATAGCACGCACAGCCCGGTGTTTAACCAGCTCGAAGGGTTTGCTGTCGATAAGGGGCTGAGTATGGACGATCTTAAGCGGCAGCTCGATCGGTTCGCGCACTTCCTTTTCGGTGAGGGCATCGTTACCCGGCTTCGGCCATATACGTTTTCCTATGCGGATCCTGCGGCGGAGATCGATATTCAATGTCCGATCTGTAAAGGGAAGACGACGCCGTGTGCGACGTGCCACAGCGAAGGTTGGATCGAGTGGGGGGGCTGCGGCATGGTGCATCCGGCGGTGCTGCGTAATTGCGGGATCGATCCACAAACGCATCAGGCTTTCGCGTTCGGTATTGGCGTGGAACGGACGCTCATGCTACGCGACGGCATCAGGGATCTTCGTCAGATTGTGGATGGTGATGTGCGCTATGCGCAATCGGCGACGCTGGCCATCGAAGCGCGCGCCACGCAGCCGCAGCAGCGTGCCGAACAGGCCATGAGGGCGCGCGGTTTTATCGAAATCACGCGTTTTCCTTTCCTCGACGTTCAGGAACTGGCCCGGTTAGGCATGGCGTCTGAGGATGCACGCTGGCGTTATTTATCGCTGCTGAACCCGCTGCAAGGTTACGGCGAAATATTGCGCACCACGCTATTGCCCGGTCTGTTAAGCGCGTGGCAATGCAACCTGTCGGCGCTGGAAGAGACGAATAGCGCAATCTTTGAAAGCGGTAGCGTGTTCTTTGCGCCTGATCCCCTGATCGAGCCGCCCGCGATTGCGCTGGGGCGGCGTCCCTCGGCGGATGAACTTGAACAAATGGATAATGCAGTGCCTGAGCAGCCGTTATATATGGCGGCTATCGCCAACTACCAGGGAAATTGGAGCGCGCTGGTTGATGTTGTTTCCCATGTACTGGAATGTCTGGGCGTTCGCTCCGATATTCACCCTGCAACCTGTTCACCGTGGACGGCGGGTAAGTGTGTCGCGGTTGCGCAGGGAAATGCCACGATGGGTTTCGCAGGGGAAATTGCACCGGGTCTGCTGAAGACGCTCGGCCTGCCTACGGGCCTGTGTGCGATGGAAATCAACCTCAGCGCTTTATTGGAAAATCATACCCATAAGGAGAAAATATGACACCGGATTACATCGCGAAGACCTACCTTGACGCGCTTGAGAAAAGCGACCTGAATGCCATTCTGAGCCTCTATGATGAGCAAGGGATTGTGCACTCGCCGCTGTATGGGCCGCGCAAGGCGGCTGATTTCTATACGGTGCTATTCAAGGATACGGGAAGAGCCAAAATCAATCTGAAGGGAGTCACTAAAGGCGAGCAGGTGGATGGTCGGCCATTAATTACCATCTGGTTTAAATTTAAATGGACGCTGCCTTCCGGCCAGCCCGCGCACTTTGAGTGTGTGGATGTGCTGGAGATGAATGAGAAGGGGAAAATAAAAGCGTTGCACATCATCTACGACACCGTGACGGCTCGTCCGGCTTATGAGGCGGAATATGGCCCCGGCAGCTCGTGGCGACCGACGTTTGAGGACGAGGAATAGTCGCTCAGGCTCCGGGTTTCATCAATCATGCGGTCTGGTATTTCTGCAACGCGGCGCCAGACCGCCGCGCAGTTCCGCTATGCCGGATGGGAGGAAAGTGCTGGCATATTCATCAGCGGCATCATCCACAGGCTGAGAGCGTCTTCATCGCGGTGATGTCATCCCAACGCGAATAAATCAGGCGGCGGGTGCCGCCTGATTCCCGGTGTTATAACGATTCTCCATTACTGCTAATCACCTCTTTATACCAATAGAAGCTGTCTTTACGCCGACGCTCCAGCGTGCCTTTGCCCTCATCATCACGATCGACATAAATAAAGCCGTAGCGTTTTGACATTTGCGCCGTACCCGCACTCACCAGATCGATCGGCCCCCAGCTGGTGTAGCCCAGCAGTTCAACACCATCGCTAATGGCTTCGCGCACCTGAATCAGGTGCCGGCGTAAATAATCAATGCGGTAGCTGTCGTGAATGCGGCCATCATTTTCCACTACGTCACGTGCGCCCAGCCCGTTTTCGACGATAAACAGCGGCTTTTGGTAGCGGTCATACAGTTCGTTCAACAGAAAGCGCAGGCCTTCCGGGTCTATTTGCCAGCCCCATTCGGACGCTTCAAGGTGCGGGTTGGGGATCAGACGAAGGATATTACCGAGTGAAGACCGGTATTTTTCCGGTTCATACGTGGCACAGCCGCTCATATAGTAGCTGAAAGAAATAAAGTCTACGGTGTGCTGCAAATCATTTTTGTCCTGCTCGGTTATCTTCAACGAAATAGCGTTTTCTTTAAAATAGCGGACCATCCAGGCTGGATAAGCGCCGCGTGCCTGAACGTCACCAAAGAATAGCCATTCCCGATTCTTGCGCTGCGCTTCCAACACGTCTTTCGGGTGGCAGGTCATGGGGTAGCGCACCGCGCCCAGCAGCATGTTGCCGATTTTGGCATCCGGAATGATCTCGTGGCAGGCTTTCACCGTTCGTGCGCTGGCAACTAACTGATGGTGGATCGCCTGATAAATATCCTGCTTCGAAGGTTCACCGCGTAGCCCGATCCCGGTAAAGGGCGAGTGCAGCGCCATATTGATTTCGTTGAACGTCAGCCAATACTTGACCTTGTCTTTATAGCGACTGAAAACGGTACGGGCATATTTCTCAAACTGGTCGATAACGGCGCGGTTGCCCCAGCCTCCCCATTTTTTCACCAGACCGTAGGGCATTTCATAATGTGATAGCGTGATCAGTGGCTGGATCTGGTATTTCGCCATTTCGTCAAACAGGCGGTCATAGAATGCCAGACCGGCTTCACAGGGTTCGGCTTCATCGCCGTCGGGATAAATACGTGTCCAGGCGATGGACGTGCGCAATACTTTAAACCCCATCTCGGCGAACAATTGAATATCTTGCGGATAGCGATGATAAAAATCGATAGCGACATCTTTGATGCAGCTTACGTTCCCGTCTCGTTCCGTTATCGGGCCATGTACGCCCTGTAGCTGAAGATCGGACGTTGACACACCTTTACCGTCTTCATTCCATGCGCCTTCGACCTGGTTTGCCGCCACTGAACCGCCCCATAAAAAACCGTCAGGGAATGTTTTCATTTGTTTCTCCTTATCGTTTTTTAACATCACTACGCTGCGCCAGGCTGTGTCTCCGCACTGTCGCGAAGGGGGGAAAGCCGGATGACAGGTAAAAAAAAACTTGGGCAGAGATGAGTATTTCTACTCGCCTCTGCCCAAGTTTCGCCCGCCGTTGGCGGTTACGTCTTAGGTGGAACACTAAACGATCCCAGATATCTGCGGCAATGCTGTCGCCTGATTATGTGACTTAAGTCACGATATCTCCGTTATTTTATTGAGGAATGATCGATACCGTCGGCATCGAAGAAATGGACGATACCACTGCAAAACTGACGGCTGGCGATGAGCCGCTTTATTATCGAGTTCGGTGACCGCCTGGATAGTCACTTCTGAGAAAAGGTGTTTACACAAAATCGTGTACAGGATCGAAAGTATGACTCTCACTGCAAACATCCAGCATAGCGCTCACAACGGTAATCCGGTGGAGCGCTATTTAGGACATACGGCGCAAACACTGTACTCTGACGCTGTTCATGCCAACTCTCATCCTGAAGAATGGAGACAGGAGCAGAATGACAATATTCACTCGACCCGAGAAAATTAACACATTGGCAATGAGTCACTTGTTAATGGTAACCCATAGAAAAGTGCAATTTCATTGCCATGCTGACTAGGGTTAGAAAAAGTATTTAAAACGAATACGGGCGCCATAGCGATCTTTATCGCTATTTTCTACGGAGGTCATCTCTCCATTTCCATGAATATAAGAGTAGTAAGCACCAAGATACGTTTTAAAGTTATCTAATTCTAAGATGTTTGGTAATTCATAAGAGGCAAATAAAGTATGGATATCGTATTTTCCTGGGTGTAATGCGTCATACTTTCCTTCGTTGACAACATTATCAATCTGGTAGGATTTAATATCATTGTGCGCATAAATATAACCGAGCTGTAATTTGCGCCACAATACGTTACCGCCTACAGAAAAATCACTTTCATTTTTAGCATCTAAATATGCGGTGCTTAAATTAGCAACGATGCCATTCTCACCGTTGTCTTTTAAGTTGTCCCAGTTAAAATTGAGACCATAGCCGGTACGGCGTGATTGATCTTCAAACTTCCCATCAGCATTTTGGAAACCGTAAGCATTGCGGATGACATTCGCATCTATGGCACCAGCCACAGTGAGGTGGCCTGTTTTCCATGCGACAACAGGACGTACATAAACCACATTTTTACGATTATCTAATTTCCGACCATGGTACTGCTCATTTTGAAATACTTTACTGCCATCTTCGACTAATGTGTTAACTTCGAAGTACCAATCATTGTAAGTACTGCTAAGATTCATCGCGCCGCCGTTATTGCTTCGCCCGCGCCCTTCTTTCATCATATAGACATAGCCGAATCCATCTGCATATAAATCATTGGCGCTGTTCCCTGAGTGTTCAATGAACGTATCTTGGTTAAGGGGGAACATATCGTAGGCTTCATATCGACCAATTTTGTATTCCCACTTATCTTTTTTACCAAAGTAGAATACGGCATCATCCATGCCCATGGAGCCAGACATGTTTGCCATCGGCTGCGCCCTAAGACCCGCGTAGTTGCCATTCGCGAGCGAACGTTCACCATCCACGCCGATCAAGATGCGTCCGTTTAAATCCCAACGTTCTTTATCCTTAAAGTCATTGGAGCCTTGACCCGGCTGGGTATGCATTGAGGTGATCTGACCTTTGCGACTTGCTGCATCAATATTGTATTCAACGTCGCCATACAGTTTTAATTTACCCCAGTCGCTGTTACTAACCACAAAACTATTGGATTTAGCCGCAGCGTCTTGTTGTTTCTCTAATTGGCTGACCTTTTGTTGGGCCAATGTCGCATTGGCCTGCGCCTGATCCGAACTCTTTTCCAGAGTAGCCACACGCTGTTCGATACTGACTGCATGAGCTTTTTTGGGCGACGTATGTTTCGTTGTCATTAATTGCTCAAGTCTCGCCGCCTTTTGTTCAGCGGAGGCTGCTCTTGATTCCGCTTCTACGGCTCGTTTTTCAAGCGCATTTAAACGTGCTTCAATGCTGCTTAAAGAACTCTCTGCGTTGACGAATAATGGCGAGGCGCTAAGGAATACCCCTATCGCTAACGTCAATTTTTTTATTTTCACTGTTTATTCCTCTTCGTTAAGGTAGTGTCACCAATAAAGGATTACGTCTGGTTATGCAGGCTAGCATCAGTTTTTTTATTCTTTTTCCGTTCTAACAATATTTCAGGGGTAATGTTATCTAGTGAGGGTAAAACAAGATCCGCACCGATAAGACTTTCCTGATTCACAGCAATACCCACTGAAAATATTTTGGCCTTATTCAACGCGATAATACCTGCTTGTGCATCCTCAAAGCCCACCGCGTGCTGAGGTTCGATATCGATGAATTTCGCTGCCTTTAAAAAAATCTCAGGGTCGGGCTTCCCTTTGCTTAACGTGTCTGGATCAACAATATGTTGAAAGAAATCGATAATTTTTAGTTTCTCTAATATGAATTTTGCGTTCTTTGATGCGGAAGCAACGGCACATGGAATACCTAGGTTTTTTGCCGATTTAATAAACGGGAGTACGCCGGGAAGAATGTCATTCTCAGTGAGATTGTTGAGTAAGTTGACGTAGTACTCGTTTTTTTCACTCGCTAATTTTTCTTTTTCATGATTACTGAATTCACCCAGTTTCCCACCATGTTCAAGGATCCGCTCCAGCGATTGTTTACGGCTGATTCCTTTTAATGTTTCATTAAATTTTTCATCGATATCTATACCAATCTTATTGGATAAATATTGCCATGCGATAAAGTGATAATGTGCGGTATCGACAATCACGCCATCTAAATCGAAGATAAAACCGTTCTTCATTATTGCTGTCCTTCATTATAGTTATAAGAGAAGTTCTCCCCAGACCTAACTGAATAGGTTCTGTTATTAATCTCTATCTGCGTATCGTCGCTGACAGAAATAGTGATGGTTTTACGCGAGATGGAAAAATAATACTGGATTCCGGAATGTTGTAAGTTAAAACGAACAGCTTCCCATTTATCAGGAAGTGAAGGCGTAATACGCAAATAGGTATGACGAATGTCAACGCCTGCATAAGCCATTATTGTCGTATTTAACGTAGCGGCCATAACACCGGTATGGATGCCCTCTGCCGTGGTGCCACTTTGTATATCCTGGTAATCTGAATACAGCGCTTCTCGGTAAAGTTTCCACGATAAATCAGGCAAATTGATGTCATTGGCGAGTTGAGCATGCACAATACGCGATAACGTGGAACCATGAGAGGTTCGTGACAAATAATAATTCAAATTCCTTATTGCATAGTCTTTACTAAGATGGTATCCCATATTTTTTAATATTTCAGTTACATTATCTTCTGAAAAATTATTAAATATCATCAAGGCATCAGCTTGTTTCGCAACTTTATATTGATCTGCACTTTTCCCTTCCGCTCGCAATATCCTATCCATGCGGTAAATATTCTGGTATTTTTTTCTATAATAATCCCAATTGATTTCTTTTAAATCAAAGTACCCATCGAATTGTGAAATAATGTGATCTTCAATAATCAGCGATAGGTTTTTCCCGACGTGATTAATTTCGATCCAAAATTTTTTATTGATATTAATTTTGCTGTTGATTTTTTCGATGATGTGCTCGTCGAAATGTTGACATAATTCATCTAATTTAGAAAATAGCCATGATACCATCAGATTCGTATAGGCATTATCTTTAAGTCCACCCGTTTCACTCCCTACAGTATGTTCGTGAAATTCGTCCGGTCCCATTACGCCGCTAATAGAATAGCGTTGGGTGGTTTCATTCCATTGGGATTTACTTAACCAGAAACGGGCAATTTCTAGAAGCATCTCTATCCCATAGGATACCATGAATGCGTTATCTTTGGTATTTATCCAATACAACCAAATGTTATAGGCAATGGCTAATGAGACATGCCGCTGTAAACGGCTATAATCCGGGTCCCACTGACCATTAAGTGGATTAAGGTGAACCATTTGTGTTTGTTCACTACCATCATGGCCTGATTGCCACGGGAACATTGCACCCTGATAACCTTCCTCTTTTGCCGCATGGCGCGCCATGGGAAGACGGTTATACCGGTACATCAGTAACTGGCGTGCGGTTTGAGGGAAATGCATGATATAGAAAGGTAAGATGAAAATTTCATCCCAGAAAATATGCCCTCTGTAGGCTTCGCCGTGTAATCCTCTCGCCGTTACTGACACATCAAGCTGGTATTTTTCATTGCTGAAAGGTGAGCAGGAGCAAATTAAATGATAAGTATGTAAACGTAGGAGTTTTTGAGACATTAAATCGCCATCAACAGCGATATCCGCTTTCTGCCACAACGTTCCCCACGCGGCTTCGCTGGATTTCAATTGAGTCGCAAAATCAACCAATACAGATTCGTCTGCAATATGCCAATCAGTGGGAAACACGGTTGAGAGTTGAATGTTGACACTTTTTTCAAACCGATACGTTTTTCCTTGAATCACCGGGCATGTGATCGATTGAATAACTTTATTCGGTTCTTCCTGAATGTGAATATCGTCTTCCGTAAAGAAGTCCCCACATATTGTTGAGGAGAGCCCTATTCCGATTTCTGATTGTAATGTTTTAGCATTTAAATAAGCTTTTTTTCCTAAAACTCTACGTGATAATACTTGATAGTGATGTGATGTGAGGCTGCGATAACGAGCTACCCCGTAATTATACGTTTCCCCATCAATCTGTGTGCTGATGGTGATATCGCTGTCAAAATTAAGTGGCGTGAAGCAGTACTCAATAGCGAAACGGGTAGGGTGTGACATATCCGCCAGCATTCGACTGCGGATTTGAATTTGACGTTGTCTATCATCTTCCACTAACCAGTTTTGTTCCAGCACACCATTTTTAAGAGAAAGATTGCGATAAAGGGCAATATTTTTACTTGTGTCAGGCGTGAGCCAATCGTCATCACCAATTTTAATTCGGATCGCGCGCGCGTCCGGCACATTGACAAAATCCTCGTTGGTCACCGTGTGGTCAGCAACATTTGATTGGGCCTGGTTATAACAGCCTGCGAGGTAAGTCGCAGGATACGTCGCATCATTGACCTGCATATCAGGCATTGCGCCACGTACACCTAAATAACCATTTGCTACGGTTAATAGTGATTCAACGGCATACTCTTTTTTTCCAGCGCTAAATCCGCAGTAATCTATTCCCCAAGTGAATGCATCATATTGCTGTTCAAAAGCGGCTTTCAGACTATCAGGAGAGAGCGTGTTTGCATCCTGCTTGGTGATAAAAGGCGCATTAAAAATTTCTGAAAGTTCCTTTTCTAAATTAATGACCTCTTGTTCGGCTAGCGCCACACAAAATAGCGGATAATGTGGTAATTTCACGCCTCCGATTACCCCTCCTTTTACCAGAGGGAAATCAGTTTTTATCATCCTTAATATGTCTAAACATTCTTCAATTGATGAGTTACGCCATTCCAAAGTATAATGGTGTTTAATGTCGTTTAAAGAAGCATCAAGTCCATTTTTATTTACTAATATAGCGAGATAACGCATGCTAAACTCTTTTGAATAACAGAAATTAACGAGAAGTTACCAGAGTGCCTTTTCGCTGCTGATAACGATAAACAAGCATTGTTAATAAGATAGGAATCACGATGGCGACAATCATGGCTACAAGATAAATACCCCAGAATGTCGGTTGAATAGAAAGAATACCGGGGATCCCTCCAACACCAATCCCGTTAGAAAGTACACGCGCATAGCCACAAATGAGTCCCGCCAGGGCAGCGCCGATCATCGCGCACAGCATAGGGAAGCGATAATTTAAGTTGACGCCATACATGGCCGGTTCTGTTACGCCCAAGTAAGCGGAAATGGCGGCAGGTATCGTGATTTCGCGTTCATTGCGTTTTTTACTTATCAGTATGATGCCGACAACCGCAGAGGCCTGTGCGATGTTCGAGAGTGCAATGATTGGCCAGATCGGCGTTCCCCCGACGTTTTGCGTCAGTTGCATGTCAATTGCCAGGGTTGTGTGATGCAAACCTGTGATGACTAAAGGCGAGTAGAAAAAGCCAAAGATCATTGAGCCGATGGGGGCGAAATCGCCCAGCATTAAATAACGGACCCCATCAGAAATGCCATTACCAATCAGGCGGCCAAGTGGCCCAAGCACGGCATGAGCAACGACAACGGAAACCAAAAGGGTAATGACGGGTACAATAACCAACGTGAGGTAACCAGGAATATATTTACGTAATCTAACTTCAAACCACCCCAAAAATAGCCCCGCTAAAATTGAAGGAATAACCTGGGCCTGATAGCCTATTTTTTGAATTGAAAATATGCCGAAATCCCAGGTCTCAGGAATTTGGCTTCCTATACCGTAGGCATTCATTAATTGCGGTGAAACGAGCGTAATGCCTAATACGATACCGAGTATGGGTGATCCGTCCATTTTTTTTACGGTGGACCAACAGATGGCAACGGGCAAGAAATGAAAAATCGCTTCGCACGGCAACCATAAAAAGTTATAGATTGGTTGAAGCCAGGGGTGTATGGAAACGAGTGTTTTATCATCATATATCGGCATTTCGCCAATAACATTACGTAGACCGAGTAATAAACCACCACAAATTAATGCCGGTAATAAAGGGACAAATATTTCAGCTAAACTGGCGATTAACCGTTCCCAGAACTTCATGTTTTGTTTTGCAGCAAGTTTTGCCTCTTCTTTACTGGTCTCGGTTATTTTTATTTTTTCTATTAATTTTTTATAGTAAACATCTACATCTGTTCCGATTATTACCTGAAATTGTCCCGCGTTATTAAAGCATCCTTTTACGATTGGGATTTTTTTAATGCCTTCAATATCTGCCACTTCAGGTTTATTTAAAACAAAACGTAAACGAGTTAAACAGTGAGATACGGTACTAATATTTTCTTTACCACCGATTAATTTAATTAGCTGATCTATCACATCAAAGTTTATGACTTTATTCATGTGCTTTGTCTCTGGTTTCACTATCTTTTTTGTAAAGATACGTTGAGACTTTTTTAAGCTCAATGGGAACGTTCCCAAACATTGACCAATATCACATAAATTTCATTAATGTTTTTATTTTTCAATTATATCAAGGGGATGTGATTATGTGGGTTTTTGGTGAAAAGTTATCGTTAATAATGTTAATTAATAAACGCGCAGAAAGCTCACCGCTTTCACGAAAACCTAGTCGACAGGTTTTTGTGTCAGGAAATAAAAATGTCAGCAAGTCATTTCGACCAATGCAAGCAACGAAAACATCCTTAATTCCTTGAGTTTTTATATATTTTTGTACCCCAAACGCCAGGGAGTCAGTCGCGCATAAAATGGCTTGAGGGCGTTTGGAAACCACCTTTTGTGCAAGTTGGTAACCGCTCTGATAATTGAGCGCGCCTAACTCGGCATTGATGGTTAACTGATACTGTTGGCAATACTCCTCGTAAGCCTTAAAACGTAATAATCCTGTTGTTTCATCTTTCAAATCAATTCCTACGTAACCAATCTCATTGAAGCTTTTTTCTTGATGCAAAAATTCCATTAAATGTTTAACGGTGCCAGTATCATCGTTACAAACGCAGGTGTAACCGTCAAATGAACGGGCAATAACGACGATACGTTGTTGCCATGATGCTAATTGTTCACTGGTGATCCCCGTGAATGCGAATAGGATGACGCCATCGATCTTACGACGTTTCAGCATTGTTAAATGTTCATCAACTTTTTCTGGGTTGAACTGACTTTCCAGAATTATGGGGTCGATACCGTTCGCGTATAAAAGGGGGAGAATGGCTCTGACCGTTTGGTTTTCTGCATAGGAGTCAAGACGGGTTACGATGATGCCAAAGGTTCGGCTCGTCAATCCACGCATCGCTCTGGCTGATTTTGACGGCGTAAATTGATACTGTTCTATTACCGCAAGCACTTTTTGGCGTGTCACTTCGTTAACTTTTTGATCGTTATTTATTACACGGGAAACTGTCGACTTTCCTACATTGCAAAGTGCGGCTATGTCTTTTATTGTCAATTTATGCACGATCGCTGTGTTCCAATACGATAAGTCTTTAAGACTCATGATGTTAATATAGTTGTTCATACATAACAATCGCAGGTCCGCTGCACTGTTGTGCTTTAGAAGTTACGATATGAACGCCTGTGAGTCCCAATACTTAGGGACGAATGGCTAAGCCTTTTTCCTTGGCTTCACGTACTTGGATCCGGTGGCGACGCTGGTAGTCAGTACGGTAATAGCGAGCTCGATATCATTTTCACTGAAATAACCTTGAATCTAAGCTGGATTGGTACTGAGAACCTGCATGTCACCAAAGAACAGCCATTCACGGTTTAACTCAGCGTTTCCAGCAGCACATCTTTCGGATCGCAGGCCATAGGATAGCGTACTGCGCCGAGCAACATGTTGCCGATTTTGGCATCCGGGATAATATCGTGCGAGGGGGAAAGATAAAAAAAGAGCCACGCGATTAACGTAACTCCTTGATAGATTTGGTGGCCCCTGTTGGGTTTGAACCAACGACCAATCGATTATGAGTCGACTGCTCTAACCACTGAGCTAAGGGGCCGAACGGGCGACGATTATACGGTAATGTGCGGGGGGAGGTCCATAGGTTATCTGTCGGGTGATGGTTTTCTACTCAGGATAGTTTGTTGTTATTGTTATCAGAATTTACGATGGGCGTAGTTAATGGCGCTAGAGGAAGACATGATCACCGATATTCTGGCAAAGCATCTTCAGGTTGTGTTCTGTGCCATTAATCCCGGTCTGTCGACGGCTCACCACGGTTACCATTTCGCTAACCCCAATAATCGCTTCTGGAAAGTGATTCATCTGGCGGGCTTTACCGAGCGTTTACTGACGCCGGCGGAAGAACAGCATTTGCTGGATACCGGGTGCGGCATTACCATGCTGGTCGAGCGGCCAACGGTCGAAGCAACGGCGCTGAAACGAGATGAACTGCGGCATGGCGGGAGTGCGGTTATTGAAAAGATGGCTCGTTACCAACCACGGGCACTGGCCGTGTTGGGAAAGCAGGCGTTCAGTCAGGCGTTCGGGGTGAAAAACGTTGAATGGGGACGTCAGGCGCAGCATATTGGCGAGACGCAGGTTTGGGTTCTTCCCAATCCAAGCGGGCTGAACAGGGCGACGCTGGCGTCTCTGGTGGCATCATATCAGGCGCTGTATCAGGCGTTGCAGGCGCATGAATAATATCGGTCTGTGCGTCTTGATAAAAAATAGCCCCGGCGAACCGGGGCTATTGCACGCGAGATTTTCAACGGAATAAATTAATCATCCAGGAAGCTGCGCAGCACTTCGGAACGGCTTGGGTGGCGCAGTTTACGCAGCGCTTTCGCTTCAATCTGACGAATACGTTCGCGCGTAACGTCAAACTGTTTGCCGACTTCTTCCAGCGTATGATCGGTGTTCATATCGATACCGAAACGCATACGCAGGACTTTCGCTTCACGCGCGGTTAAGCCCGCCAGTACGTCGTGTGTCGCAGAGCGCAGGCTTTCCGACGTGGCGGAATCCAACGGCAGCTCCAGCGTCGTATCTTCGATGAAATCGCCCAGATGGGAATCTTCATCATCACCAATCGGGGTTTCCATGGAGATCGGCTCTTTCGCGATCTTCAACACCTTACGGATCTTATCTTCCGGCATGAGCATACGTTCAGCCAGCTCTTCCGGCGTCGGCTCGCGCCCCATTTCCTGCAACATCTGACGAGAGATACGGTTAAGTTTATTGATCGTCTCAATCATGTGTACCGGAATACGGATGGTACGCGCCTGATCGGCGATAGAACGGGTAATCGCCTGACGGATCCACCAGGTCGCATAGGTCGAGAATTTGTAGCCGCGGCGATATTCAAACTTATCTACCGCTTTCATCAGACCAATGTTGCCTTCCTGAATCAGATCGAGGAACTGCAAACCCCGGTTGGTATATTTCTTCGCGATTGAAATGACCAGACGCAGGTTGGCTTCCACCATCTCTTTTTTGGCGCGGCGAGCTTTCGCTTCGCCAATCGACATACGGCGGTTGATGTCTTTAACCTGTTCGATCGTCAGACCGGTTTCTTCTTCAATCTGTTGCAGCTTTTGCAGGCTACGGATGACGTCTTCTTCCACATCATTCAGTTTTTCAGACCAGGGCTTGCCCATCGCCGCCGCTGCGGTAAACCAACTGTTATTGGTTTCATTGCCGGTAAACAGCGTGACGAAGTTTTTCTTCGGCATTTTGCACTGTTCAACGCACAATCTCATGATCAAACGTTCCTGGGTACGGACGCGGTCCATCATGGAGCGCATGCTGTTGACCAGAAAATCGAACTGTTTCGGCACCAGACGGAACTGTTTGAAAACCTCAGACAGATTCAGAATTTCCTGTGCCGCCAGCGCATGACTACGACCGTGGGCTTTAATGACCTGACGAGTCGTTTCATATTGTTGACGCAGTTCGGTGAATTTCTGGCGCGCCAGTTCAGGATCGATGCTGTTGTCGTCATCAGCATCGTCGCTGTCATCGTCGCTGTCGTCATCATCGTCCAGCTCTTCGCTGGAAAGCTCGGAGCCAACGTGCGTCGCGGTCGGTGCAACATCTTCTTCCGCGTTAGGATCGACAAAGCCAGTGATGAGATCGGACAGACGGCTTTCACCGGCTTCGACGCGATCGTACTGTTCCAGCAGATAAGTAATCGCTTCTGGATACTCGGCAACGGAGCACTGAACCTGGTTGATACCGTCTTCAATGCGCTTGGCGATATCGATCTCGCCTTCACGCGTCAACAGTTCGACGGTACCCATTTCACGCATATACATGCGAACAGGATCGGTTGTGCGGCCAATTTCCGATTCCACGCTGGATAGCACCTGTGCAGCAGCCTCTGCCGCATCTTCATCCGCGTCGTTGGTGTTTTCTGCCAGCAACAAATCGTCTGCATCCGGCGCTTCTTCCATCACCTGGATGCCCATGTCATTAATCATCTGGATGATATCTTCGATCTGATCCGAGTCGATGATATCTTCCGGCAGATGGTCATTGACCTCAGCATAGGTCAGGTAGCCTTGCTCCTTACCACGGGTGACAAGCAGTTTCAGCTGTGACTGCGGGTTTTGCTCCATAAGACGGTATCCACACTTCTGAGTATTTGGGTTGGTGTCGGTCAGCGTAGTTCGCTAACAATAGCATTAGGGAGATTTTTCTTATCGCCGCAGCCCCTGTAGCGGCTCTTTGCAAGGTTCGACCCTGCTATTTATCGGCAATTAAGCCTCTGTATCAGTGTCTTCTGGTCAATGCCAGTTGCAATGACCAAAGTTCTTTTTTCTCTTTGGCGCTGAGCCCGTGCGTTCTGTCACGAGCTATCAGGGTTTCCTGACGCTGCTTCAGCAACTGATCGTAGAGCTCTGTCAGGCTGATTCTGAATTTATCGTTCAGCTCTTCCTCTGCGATCATATGGTTCCATGCGGCCATGGTTTCAAGCTGCTTGCGATAGCTGCTGTCGCGGTATTTTTCCAACAGCAGGCCCATGTTCATTCCCGGGCTCTCGTTACAGGTTTTCACCAGCTCGCGAAATAGGGTTAGCCCCGGTACTTTGTCTTCTTCAATGCCTTCCAGCGCGAGATCGGGAACCTCAGCGGCCAACTCCGGGTTTTGCACTAAAAGCCCTATAAGTATACGCATAGTTGTGACTTTTAGTTGCGGTGGCTGATAGGGCTGCGCCTGTTCTGCCACTTTCGGCAAGAGTCTGTCCAACTGGCTGTCGTCCAAAATTCCCAGCTTGTTGCCAAGCTGTTGGCGTAAATACAGCCGCAGCGTTTCTCCCGGTACCTGACCAATCAGCGGCAACGCCAGCGTGCTGAGCTTGGTACGACCATCCGGTGAACTCATATCCACCTGCTGTTGCAGCGTCTCGAAAAGAAACTGCGACAGCGGCAGGGCCTGCTCCATACGCTGTTCAAATGCCGTTTTACCTTCTTTACGTACCAGCGTATCGGGATCTTCACCGTCCGGCAGGAACATAAAGCGTAGCTGACGACCATCGTTCAAATAGGGTAGCGCAGTTTCCAGCGCGCGCCATGCCGCTTCTCTTCCGGCGCGATCACCGTCATAACAACAGACGACCTGGTCTGTCGCACGAAATAGTAACTGAATGTGATCGGCGGTCGTGGATGTCCCAAGCGATGCGACCGCGTAATCAATACCAAACTGCGCCAGCGCCACCACATCCATATAACCTTCAACAACCAGTAACCGCTTGAGGTCTGAGTGATTCTGCTGCGCTTCATACAAGCCGTACAGCTGGCGGCCTTTATGGAAAATCTCTGTTTCCGGCGAATTCAGGTACTTTGGCGTACCGTCGCCTAACACTCGTCCGCCAAATGCAATCACCCGTCCCCGTTTATCGCGGATGGGGAACATCACACGTTCGCGGAAACGGTCATATGATCGACCCTGATCGTTAGTCACCAACATACCCGCATCGTTCAATGTGTTGCGATCGTCATCATTGCGACCAAAGCGTTTCAGGACGTTATCCCAGCCGGGGGGAGCGAAACCAATCGCAAAATGGCTGATAACGTCCGCGCTTAAACCACGCTGTTGCAGGTACTGCAATGCAGGCGCCCCGACTGACTGTGTCAGCGTTTGTTGATAAAACGTGCTGAGTTGCCCCATCAGTTCATACAGGCTCTGCCGCTGGTGACGCTCTAGCTGGGTTGGACCCGTGCCGGTTTCATAGGGCACTTCAAGGCCATACATGGTGGCGAGTTCTTCAATGGTTTCAACGAATTCGAGGCGATCGTAATTCATTAAAAAATCAATGGCGTTGCCATGTGCGCCACAGCCGAAACAGTGATAGAACTGTTTGTCCGCGTTAACAGTGAATGACGGGGTTTTTTCGTGGTGGAACGGACAGCACGCATGGTAATTCTTGCCCTGCTTTTTCAGTTTAACGCGCACGTCAATGAGTTCGACGATGTCGGTGCGAGCCAGCAGGTCATTAATAAATACACGTGGGATTCGTCCAGCCATAAGCCCCTGGTATACCCTTATTGTCAGGTGATTACATTGGTATAGCTTATAAACGACAACAAGCCGCGCTTCCTTTCGGAAAGCACGGCCTACGTATGCGACTGCTAAGTCTGCGGATTAATCACGCGATGGAGGAGATACCTCCAGAAAATTAATACAGACGAGTGCGGCGTGCGTTTTCTCGGGCCAGTTTCTTCGCGTGACGTTTCACTGCGGAAGCTTTAGCGCGCTTACGTTCGGTCGTTGGTTTTTCATAAAACTCACGACGACGAACTTCTGCCAGAACACCTGCTTTCTCACAGGAACGCTTGAAGCGACGCAAAGCTACGTCGAACGGCTCGTTTTCACGTACTTTAATTACCGGCATGTGCCTCTCACCTTAATAAATTCGGTTTGCCGCTGGCCTTGTGCCAGCCTTTTCAAAATGGTGCGGAATTCTACTGCAAACGCGACGCCTTTGTAAAGCTTTACGGTGATCATAAAACGCTCAGGTATCGCCAGCGCAGAAATCAGGCGGCTTATGGTAGACTATTCGCAGTTTGAAGCAAGCGGCGTGTCATGCCGGCTTGCATCGTCATGAATGTAGGAACAGTAATGCGCGTATTAGGTATCGAAACATCCTGTGATGAAACCGGTGTCGCTATCTACGACACAGAAGCAGGTTTGCTTGCCAATCAATTATACAGTCAGGTTAAATTGCACGCGGACTACGGCGGCGTCGTACCTGAACTCGCTTCACGCGACCACGTGCGCAAGACGGTGCCCTTGATTCAGGCCGCGCTGTGCGAAGCCAGGTTGAAGGCTGGCGAGATTGACGGCGTCGCCTACACCGCAGGGCCGGGATTGGTCGGCGCGCTGCTGGTCGGCGCGACTGTCGGGCGCTCGCTGGCGTTTGCCTGGGGGGTGCCGGCGGTTCCCGTACATCATATGGAAGGGCATCTGTTGGCGCCAATGCTGGAAGATAACCCACCAGCATTTCCCTTTGTGGCGCTGCTGGTCTCCGGCGGTCATACGCAGTTAATCAGCGTGACGGGGATTGGTGAATACCGCTTGCTGGGTGAGTCGATTGATGATGCGGCAGGGGAAGCATTTGATAAAACGGCCAAACTTCTGGGCCTGGATTATCCCGGGGGCCCGATGCTGTCGAGAATGGCGCAGGCGGGCGATGCCAACCGCTTTACGTTTCCACGTCCGATGACCGATCGCCCGGGGCTGGATTTCAGTTTCTCTGGGCTAAAAACGTTCGCCGCCAATACGATTCGCAGCAATGGCGATGATGACCAAACTCGGGCCGATATCGCTCGCGCGTTTGAAGATGCCGTGGTGGATACATTGGCCATCAAATGTCGGCGGGCGTTGGATGAAACGGGTTTTAAGCGGCTAGTGATGGCGGGCGGCGTGAGTGCGAACCGGACACTGCGCCAGCGTTTGGGCGAGGTGATGGCGAAGCGCGGCGGTGAAGTCTTTTATGCTCGACCGGCGTTCTGTACGGATAATGGCGCGATGATTGCCTATGCCGGCAGCGTACGCCTGAAGAACGAGGCAAGTACGACGCTTGGCGTCTCTGTACGGCCACGCTGGCCGCTGGCTGAATTGCCTGCGGTAGGCGCATGATGCGTTGCCGCTACGCGCGGGGCCACACGTAGCAAATAAAAGCATAGAGTAGAGGGACGTTGAGCGGGTTACAGTTCCTGCTCGAATAACACTAAAATGGCCTCGTAGAGCTGTTTAACGCTAAAGCCTCTTGCCGGGGTCGTAAAGATGGTGTCATCCCCCGCGATGGTACCGAGAATACCCTCGGATTTCCCGAGTGAGTCCAGCAGGCGAGCGATGAGCTGCGCTGCCCCCGGGCTGGTATGGATCACGACCACCGCCTCGTTGTAATCCACATCCAAAACAAGGTTTTTCAGCGGACTGGTCGTGGTGGGAACGCCGAGCTCGGCAGGAAGGCAATACACCATCTCCATTTTTGCATTGCGTGTGCGAACTGCGCCAAATTTCGTTAGCATACGCGACACCTTGGATTGGTTAATATTTTCAAACCCTTCGTCTTGCAATGCCTGAACAATTTCGCTTTGAGAACTAAACTTCTCTTCCTTTAGCAGCGCCCTGAACGCTTTAACGAGATCTTCTTGTTTTGTCGGGTTTCGCATTCTGCACCAGATTAATCGTTAATGGTTAATGTCCCTATTATGCAGTTGTGTGAATTTTTATGCAATTGGGTTGCGTATAATACCAATTTATTTGATCTGCACTCCGTGAGCCGCTGTTTTTTAAAAAAACGGCCTATTCATACTGTCCGAAAATGCGCCCTTCGTCACATAAAAGTAAATTGAATGTTATCAAAATGATGTTGTTTGGCCGTTGTCAATCAGTGTAATGTAGCGTACTGGTTAATCGCCCGTAAATGAATGCTGCGTTATCGCTCGATAGCTTATTAACTTTACTTACCATTACCTGAGAAGGGTGTTTTTTAATTTATTATTAGGGACATAGCACTCTTTGGTCTCAGCGTCTTTCGCGGGAAGGCAAGTTGACTCATTTTCTCTCGATTTTTTGTATTGCGTTTATAACCAGGTGAATTAACGGCACTTTTTCATTTTTAAGATAATAAGGAGTTTAGGATGAAAGTTGCAGTTCTCGGAGCAGCAGGTGGTATCGGTCAAGCCCTCGCACTCCTTCTTAAAACCCAGCTTCCTTCAGGTTCAGAACTATCCCTTTACGATATTGCGCCGGTCACCCCGGGCGTTGCCGTTGATCTGAGCCATATTCCTACCGCTGTGAAGATCAAAGGCTATAGCGGTGAAGATGCCAAACCGGCGTTGGCCGGTGCGGATATCGTCCTGATCTCCGCTGGCGTTGCGCGTAAGCCAGGTATGGATCGTTCCGATTTGTTTAACGTTAACGCCGGTATTGTGCGTAATCTGATTGAACAAGTCGCGGCGACTTGCCCGAAAGCCTGCATCGGCATCATCACCAACCCGGTGAACACGACCGTAGCCATTGCCGCCGAAGTGCTGAAAAAAGCCGGTATTTATGACAAAAATAAACTGTTTGGCGTAACGACGCTGGATATCATCCGTGCTAATACATTTGTTGCTGAACTGAAGGGTAAGCTGCCACAGGATATTAACGTGCCGGTTATTGGCGGGCACTCTGGCGTAACGATTCTGCCGCTGCTGTCGCAAGTGCCTGGGATTAGCTTTAGCGAACAGGAAGTGGCCGATCTGACCAAGCGTATCCAGAATGCGGGTACCGAAGTGGTTGAAGCGAAGGCGGGTGGCGGATCGGCGACGCTGTCTATGGGTCAGGCTGCCGCGCGCTTTGGTTTGTCTCTGGTTCGCGCGCTGCAAGGTGAAAGCGGCGTGGTGGAATGTGCCTATGTTGAAAGTGATGGCAAATATGCGCGTTTCTTCGCACAGCCGATTCTGCTGGGTAAAGAGGGTATTGCTGAGCGCAAAGAAATCGGAACGTTGAGCGCTTTTGAGCAAAACGCGCTAAACAATATGTTGGATACGTTGAAGCAGGATATTGAGCTGGGTGAGACATTTATCAAGAACTGATCGTTGTTTTTGATGGCACCTTGAATTAAAAGCCGGAGATGCGAATCTCCGGCTTTTACTTTTACTCGGGGCGGATGAGTTTTTTTCTATCAATAAGTTCGTTGGTTTCCGGGTCGTAATACCGACTGGGCCAAATCTCTGAAGGGTGAATGCCCAGCGCATCGGCGATCAGCCACTCTCCCTTAGGCCAGGGGCGTGAGAGTGCGTTAGCCAATGTGGACGAACTGAGTCCGGCAGCACGTGATACCGCCGCCAGCGTCGTGTTTTTCTTGCGCAGTGCAGCAATGATATCAGCAGGATGCCAGTCATGTTTCCTTAAAGTCATAATCCTTCCCTTATTTGCTATAAGACGACTGTATATTAGTGGTATAAATAACGGATGTTAGTTATATGCCGAGCTAACATGACATTATTATTTGGAAATAATATAGCATTAATTTTCTATAAAACTCTCGGTTAATTTCCAAATAAATGCGTTTTTGTTAGGGATGGCACTATCAGGATGAAAGGACATGAAAAAAGAGTGGTTTGCGACCAGCGAATTGGTTGGCGTCGGCGGCCTTCCGAAATCAAGACAGGGATTGAATAAGCGCGCTCGTGAAGATGGGTGGGAGAAACGTCGCCGTAAAGGTGTACAAGGGCGAGGGGTGGAGTACTCCATTCACAGCTTGCCTGATACGGTGAAAGAGTCCCTGCTTCATGACATTGAGCCGTCTGCCTATGCGGAAAAACAGCCCGCAGCATTGGCGGTTTGGATGCAGATTTACCATCAACTCTCTGAAAAGGAAAGGGATGAACTGATCGCCTATATTTTACGCGTCGGCGTTTCCGCAACGCTTAGCCAGCTAGGGATTACTCCGTCAGATGAAGGCAATGCCACATCGTTGGATATGGACTAGACACCCAGCCAGCGATCTTTCAGGCATCAATTGCTGTGATGGTACGGCGCCTCTATTTCCTCTATGACCTGGCGTGTTTTCTGGCCGTGATATCGTGGTATTGCATCAAATTTAATCATTTTTTATATTACTTAGCCGTATTGGTAACGCGTAAAAGTTAGCGGTTTAGGTAATTATAGTCTATTATATGGAAACTTTTGGGCGAGTTGATGTAACGCCTGTTCAAAACAAACAAGGGAGTGACAAGTATGGACAAAGAATGGTTTGCAACGAGTGAACTGGTCGGTGTGGGGGGATTACCCAAATCTCCGCAGGGGCTGAACAAACGAGCACGTGATGACGGCTGGGAAAAGCGCCGGAGGAAGGGCGTTCAGGGACGTGGCGTCGAATATTCTATTCGTAGCCTGCCGCATGAGGTTAGGAATTCTTTGCTGATGAGGGAGAATTCACCGACAGAATATTACCGTTTCGACAATGAACCGACGCTGTTGTCGTCATGGGTCCATATCTTCCATCAGCTCTCCGTTGATGAGCGTACCCGGTTGATTAACTTCATCTTACGTGAAGGAACGGTGGCGATGTTGTCTCGGTTGGATGATACCGCAAACGACCAGACCGCCTAGTCTGTTACGCGAGTAGCGCTGCCAGGCAGCGCTACTTATGCTGAATAGATTAACGTCTGAAATGACCGTCTCGCATCACTTCAGAAATTGCGTTGTACGGCTAAGTGGGCAAGCCCTTCGAGCGCTTGACGGAACGGGCTTTCCGGCAATATCTGCAATGCGCTGATGGCTTTATCAGCCTCTTCCTCGGCGCGCTTACGCGTATAGTCAAGGGAACCACATTGTTGCATCGCGGCAAGAACCGGCTCCAGCAAGTGACGTCCGTTTCCTTCTTCAATTGCCTTGCGAATCATTGCGCTTTCTTCCGCCTTACCGTGATGCATGGCATGTAGCAGCGGCAGTGTTGGCTTGCCTTCGTTAAGGTCATCCCCCGTGTTTTTGCCCAGGGTTTTGCCGTCCGCGCTGTAATCAAGCAGATCGTCAATAAGCTGGAACGCGGTGCCCAGATAGCGACCATAGTCCAGTAACGCTTTCTCTTGCTCCGGGGAGGCGCCGGCGAGGATGGCGGACGACTGCGCGGCGGCTTCAAACAGGCGCGCCGTTTTGCTATAAATGACGCGCATATAACTTTCTTCTGTGATGTCCGGGTCGTTGCAATTCATCAACTGTAGCACTTCCCCTTCCGCAATCACGTTGACGGCTTCTGACATTAGCGCCAACACGCGTAGCGATTCCAGACTGGTCATCATTTGGAAAGCGCGGGTGTAAATAAAATCGCCAACCAGCACGCTGGCCGCATTGCCGAACGCCGCGTTCGCCGTCGCTTTACCACGACGCATATCGGATTCATCCACCACATCATCGTGCAGCAGCGTGGCGGTGTGGATGAATTCAATGAGCGCGGCGACTTTGACATGTTTATCGCCTTCATAGGAAAGCGCTCTGGCTGAAAGCACGGCAATCATTGGCCGTATACGCTTTCCTCCACCGCTGATGATATAGTGCCCAAGCTGGTTGATCAGCACGACGTCGGAATTCAGTTGCTCAAGAATGACTTCATTAACGGCCGCCATGTCCTGTGCGGTTAATGCTGTAATTTGTTCTAGATTCATGATTTGTGCCAACGGATGTCTTCAACACTGCCGTAAGATTGCTGTTGCGTATCGGCAAGATGGAATTTATTGCGCCGATTGTACTTGAAAAATGAGAGAGATAAACGGCAGTTAATATGTTGTATTATTTTTCTTCACATCCTTTGATTATCCACTTGTCATCCTCAGGATTTTTGCGTAGAATTCGCGCCCTATTATGAATATTTATAGCGCGCTCTGAAAACTTATGTTGAGTGCGCGGAAAGCGGAGTTTTATATGTACGCAGTTTTCCAAAGTGGTGGTAAACAACACCGAGTAAGCGAAGGTCAAACCGTTCGCTTGGAAAAGCTGGACATCGCAACTGGTGAAGCCATCGAGTTTGACCAAGTTCTGATGGTTGCCAATGGTGAAGACATCAAAATCGGCGTTCCTTTCGTCGATGGCGGTAAGATCAAAGCTGAAGTTGTTGCTCATGGTCGTGGCGAAAAAGTGAAGATTGTTAAGTTCCGTCGCCGTAAACACTACCGTAAGCAAGCGGGCCATCGTCAGTGGTTCACTGACGTGAAAATCACCGGCATCAGCGCTTAATTTAGGAGAGCGGATAAATGGCACATAAAAAAGCTGGCGGTTCAACCCGTAACGGTCGTGATTCCAACGCACAA
The DNA here is from genome assembly GCF_004342665.1 of Samsonia erythrinae. Lineage (GTDB taxonomy): Bacteria > Pseudomonadota > Gammaproteobacteria > Enterobacterales > Enterobacteriaceae > Samsonia > Samsonia erythrinae. Next base: position 310,673 of record NZ_SMBY01000002.1, read on the forward strand.
CGTCTGGGCGTGAAACGCTTTGGCGGTGAAAGCGTTCTGGCTGGCAACATCATCGTTCGTCAACGCGGCACCAAGTTTCATGCCGGTACTAACGTTGGCTGCGGGAAAGACCACACTCTGTTTGCTTTGGCTGACGGTAAAGTTCAGTTTGAAGTTAAAGGCCCGAAAAATCGTAAGTACATCAGCATTGTTGCTGAATAATTTTTCGCATTAGGTCTTACGGATTTAAGCCCCGCAATCTTTGCGGGGCTTTTTACATTCTGATTCTGAGTAAACCATCTTGATGAGTATGAATACTAAACAGCAGACGGGCATTGGTCTTTGTCTGGCGCTGACAACGGCTGTGTGCTGGGGAGCCCTGCCGATAGCGATGAAACAGGTTCTGGTGGTTATGGAGCCTTATACGATTGTTTGGTATCGCTTTTTTATCGCTTCAATTGGTCTCGGCATAATTTTGTCTTTCCGTAAGAATTTACCACCAATGCGGATTTTCCGGCATCGCCGCTGGTGGGTTCTGCTGCTGGTTGCGACCGCTGGGCTGCTGGGTAATTTTGTTTTCTTTAGCTCCTCCCTGCAATATCTCAGCCCGACGGCTTCTCAGGTTATTGGGCAGCTCTCACCGGTTGGCATGATGTTCGCCAGCGTACTTATCCTGAAAGAAAAGATGCGCGGCACGCAGATCATCGGCGCGATCATGCTGATCTGCGGCCTGCTGCTGTTTTTTAATACCAGCCTGATAGAGATTTTCACCCGCCTGACGGACTATACGCTCGGCGTGCTGCTGGGCGTTTGCGCATCAATGGTGTGGGTAAGCTATGGTGTGGCGCAAAAGGTGTTATTACGACGACTGACATCGCAGCAGATTCTATTTTTGCTGTATGTGCTCTGCGTGATTTTTATTACGCCTTTTGCCAAGCCGGAAGTTCTCTTCCAGCTTAACGGCTGGCAGGTCGTTTGCCTGCTATTTTGCGGTGCGAATACATTAATCGGGTATGGAGCGCTTGCGGAAGCCATGGCGCGCTGGCAGGCGGCCCAGGTCAGCGCGATTATCACGCTGACGCCGTTGTTTACGCTGCTATTTTCTGATTTATTGGCATTCGGATGGCCGGGCTTTTTTGATACGCCGGTATTGAACTGGGTCGGCTACGTTGGGGCGTTTGTCGTGGTGGCCGGAGCAATGTTTTCCGCCATCGGGCATCGTTTTTTCCCAGGAAAGAAAGCGCCATTACCGCCATTGGCAGGGCAAAAATAGTTCAGAAGAACAGGTTGTTCGCGTAATCTTTTAACATTCTGTGTGCGCTGTTTATTTTTAATACAGATGAAATTATTGGCGCAGGCAGGTACAATCCGCTCCTTTGCGGCAATATGTTCTGGTGCGTCGGCCATTTTCAACGGTGAGTAGAAACACGCTACATGCCTTAAAATCAAAGTGTTACGCCGAAGACAATGAATAACAAGCCTAAAACACGTAGATATTTTCTATGGGTTTTTTGCGGAGAGAATCAATGAAGTTTGTAGATGAAGCCACAATTCTCGTTGTGGCGGGCGATGGCGGTAACGGCTGTGTCAGTTTCCGTCGCGAAAAGTATATTCCCAACGGCGGCCCTGACGGCGGTGACGGCGGTGACGGCGGCGACGTTTATCTGCTGGCTGACGAAAACCTGAATACGTTGATCGACTACCGTTTTGAAAAATCTTTCCGCGCTGAACGTGGGCAAAATGGCCAAAGCCGTGATTGCACAGGGAAACGTGGCAAAGATATTACCATCAAAGTGCCGGTGGGGACCCGTGTTTTGGATCAGGGAACCGGCGAAGTGCTGGGCGATATGACGCGTCATCAGCAAAGCCTGATGGTGGCGAAAGGTGGCTGGCATGGTTTAGGTAATTCACGGTTTAAGTCGTCCGTCAACCGAGCCCCCCGTCAAAAAACCAATGGTACGAAGGGCGAAGAGCGTGAATTGACGCTGGAACTGTTGCTGCTGGCTGACGTGGGCATGCTTGGTCTGCCGAATGCAGGTAAATCGACATTCATTCGTGCGGTATCCGCAGCGAAACCTAAGGTTGCGGACTATCCGTTTACCACGTTGGTGCCGAGTCTGGGCGTGGTTCGTATGGATCACGAGCAGAGCTTCGTGGTGGCGGATATCCCCGGTTTGATCGAAGGGGCATCTGAAGGCGCGGGCTTGGGCATTCGTTTCCTGAAGCATCTGGAGCGCTGTCGGGTGTTGCTGCATCTGGTTGATTTGGCACCGATTGATGAATCGGATCCGATTGAGAATGCCAGAGTCATTATTAATGAACTGGAGCAGTATGGTGCAGGTTTGGCTGAGAAACCGCGCTGGCTGGTTTTCAACAAAGTTGACTTGATCGACAAAGCTGAAGCGGAAAAACGTGCCAAAGATATCGCAACTGCGCTTGGCTGGGATGATAAATATTATCTGATTTCTGCCGCGAACCGTGAAGGCGTCAACCCACTTTGCTGGGACGTGATGAACTTCCTGAAAGCCAATCCGAAAGTGACGGCGATTGCTGAAAGTGCACCGGAAAAAGTTGAATTCATGTGGGATGATTATCACCGCGAACAGCTGGCTGAAATAGAAAAAGAAGCCGAAGAAGAGTGGGATGATGACTGGGACGATGAAGATGATGAAGGCGTTGAGATCATCTATCAAAAGTAGTTCGTTCTTCTGCTAGTTAATTCTCGCCTATTGCGGCCTTATCCCATCAGGGTAAGGCCGCATTCTTATTTTAATTGCTCTGATAAATGTCTTTGTAGAGGCGGCTTTCAAATCTCACCAGAGGGACGCGACGCGCACGCTGGTCTTCTGGCGGTACGGCATAACCTGACAGGAATTGAACGAATGCCATACGCTGCCCGCTCGCGGTAGTAATGAAGCCCGCCAGATTGTATACGCCTTGTAACGCCCCTGTTTTGGCTGAAACTTTACCGTCAACGCCAGCCTCATGCAAACCGCCGCGATAACGCAGCGTACCGTCATAGCCGGAAAGCGGCAGCATCGTGATGTAGTTCAGTTCGCTGTCGTGCTGGGCGATGTACTGCAATACCTTCATCATCGTTTCCGGCGAGATCAGATTGTGCCGTGACAGGCCGGAACCATCCACCACGATGCTGTTTCCTAAATCTACCCCTGCTTTCTGACGCAGAATTTGGCGCACGGCATCGGCGCCTGCTCGCCATGTGCCCGGCACATTAAAACGCTCATGCCCAAGTGTGCGAAAAACCGTATCGGCAATCATGTTGTCCGACTTTTTCAGCATGATGGTTAACAGATCGTGTAGCGGCGCGGATTGTGTCTGGGCCAGCAGGGTTCCTGCCGGGCCTGGCTGTGTTTGTCGACGCAGGCTGCCTTTAATGCGGATATCCGCCTGCTGTAGTTCATCTTTCACGATGGCGCCGGCATAGCTGGCTCCGTCCTGAATCGCGAATGCCAGCGGAAGTGGTTCGGCGCGTTGGGTCAGGCAACCGATAAGCGTGAATCGGTTCAATTCGCCGGGTACGACATCCAGTTCGCAGTATTGGGCATCGGGCGATCCTTTCGCCAGCGTGCGGACCTCGCTGTACATCTGCACCGGATAATAGGACGCGACGCGGATAAATGCGTTATCACCTGCTTTCGGCGCGCTGTAGAGCGAGACGGAGAAACAGTTACGATCAACAATGGCCGCTCCCGGCGGTGCGCTGAAACACTGCGTCATGTCGTTCCAGGGCCAACCCGGTGCTTTGTCATGGCTGGCGAAAACAGAGGTATCGATCAGCACATCGCCCGTAATTTCCTGTACGCCGCGCTTTCTTAATTCCTGCACCATATTTCGTATTTGCTGACGCTTTAGGGTGGGATCGCCGCTAAAACGCACAATCAGGTTGCCGTTCAGCACACCGTTTGTCACCGGGCCGTGGCTTTCCATTGTGGTGACGAAGCGATAATCCGGACCTAATTGCAACAGCGCGGCTAATGCGGTTAATACCTTTTGTGTACTGGCGGGAAGTGCCATTTGCTGGCTATTGAAGGCCATGCTGGGCGTGGGGGCGCCAACTTTTTGCACCAATAACGCCAAATTGGCGCCGTCCGGTAAATATTGACGATGATCTTCAACAGAAGCTGCATTGGCATGCAGAACAAAGGTGCAGGCGAGTCCGGTAACAATCGATGAAAAACGCATAATCTCAGCTAAGAACGGGGTAACGTGTGGTCATACTACGGTGCAACAAGGTCTAAAGTAAACGATGACCCTCATTGAACTCTGGGGTAAAATACATATCAAAATGCAAAACCGCTGCCGGCCTGGAATTTTTTTCCGGGGCTGGTTGCTTTTGCTTTATGTCCTGAAAGGACAGGCACGTTGTCAACACTCCGTTGCCTTTGATTTTAACGTGTCAGGATGACGACTATTTGAGTTTTACGGACTTTTTAGAGGTATCTATATGAAACAATTTCCGATGACGTTGCGTGGCGCTGAAAAATTACGTGAAGAGCTTGACTACCTGAAATCCGTGCGTCGGCCTGAAATTATTGCCGCAATTGCTGAAGCACGCGAACACGGCGACCTGAAAGAAAACGCGGAGTACCATGCTGCACGCGAACAGCAGGGCTTTTGTGAAGGGCGTATTCAGGACATTGAAGCCAAGTTGTCGAATGCGCAGGTTATCGACGTCACGAAGATGAGCGCGAGCGGACGTGTCATTTTCGGCGCAACCGTGACGGTGATGAATCTGGATAACGAGGAAGAACAAACCTACCAGATCGTTGGCGACGATGAAGCGGACTTTAAGCAAAACCTGATTTCTGTGAATTCCCCCATCGCGCGTGGCTTGATCGGCAAAGAGGAAGACGACGTCGTGGTTATCCCTACACCGGGTGGCGAAGTGGAATATGAGATTCTGAAGGTTGAATACCTATAAATTTGCCATTCTGTTGATTAAAACAGCAGAAAGTGTAAAGAAAAGAAAAAGGCCGCTTGCGGCCTTTTCTCTAACCGAGAGGCATGGCACCTTTCCGTTAAAGCCGGGTATCCTGAAACAAAAAGTGTTATCGTGGCAACACAATTTTACGTTCTTTCGCCGGACGGTAGAGTACCAGCGTATGGCCGATAACCTGAACATTCGCGCTACCGGTTTCACGAACGATCGCTTCGATAATCAAGGCCTTAGTTTCGCGATCTTCTGTCGCGACTTTTACCTTGATCAGTTCGTGATGTTCTAGTGCTTGTTCGATCTCAGCCAGAACACCTTCGGTGAGGCCGTTATTGCCCAGCATAACAACCGGTTTTAACGGATGGGCCAAGCCTTTCAGGTGTTGTTTTTGTTTGTTACTTAGATTCATTGTCTTTTTTGCTTAGGTTGGGATTGAAAACGGGTCATTCTACCGCCATCTCGTGATTATAACCAATTTGGTCGTTCCGATTGGTAATATGTGAGAACTTTCTTCCCTCCATCGGCGTGTTACTGAGAATAGTTGGAAAATCGATGGCGAATAAAAAGCGTTCTGCAAGTTCCAGTCGCTGGTTGCAGGAACACTTTAGCGATAAATATGTGCAGCAGGCTCAGAAAAAAGGGCTTCGGTCACGGGCGTGGTTTAAACTTGATGAGATACAGCAAAGCGACAAACTGTTTAAGCAAGGCATGACGGTTGTCGATCTGGGTGCAGCGCCTGGCGGTTGGTCACAGTATGTCGTTACGCAAATTGGCGGCAGGGGGCGTATCATCGCTTGTGATATTCTGCCTATGGACCCTATAGTTGGCGTCGATTTTCTGCAAGGTGATTTCCGTGATGAACAGGTTCTGAAGACCCTGCTGGAACGCGTTGGAGAGAGCAAAGTTCAGGTTGTTATGTCTGACATGGCGCCGAACATGAGTGGTACGCCAGCCGTTGATATTCCCAAAGCGATGTATCTGGTTGAACTGGCACTTGAGATGTGTCGGGATGTGTTGGCACCAGGCGGAAGCTTTCTGGTGAAAGTGTTTCAGGGAGAAGGTTTTGATGAATACCTGCGGGAAATTCGCTCCCTGTTTACGAGTGTGAAAATTCGTAAACCAGACGCTTCGCGTGCTCGTTCGCGTGAAGTGTATATTGTAGCGACAGGGCGCAAACTGTAGTACCCTAACGCTGTTTTTTAACACAGTTGTAATATGAGGTTAATCCCTTGAGTGACATGGCGAAAAACCTGATTCTCTGGTTAGTCATCGCAGTTGTACTGATGTCCGTTTTCCAGAGCTTCGGGCCTAGCGAGTCGAATGGCCGCAGGGTGGATTATTCAACCTTCTTGACTGAAGTGAATCAGGATCAGGTCCGTGAAGCACGTATTAATGGGCGTGAAATCAGTGTTATCAAAAAAGACAGCAACAGATACACGACTTATATTCCTGTCAATGATCCCAAGCTACTGGATAACCTGCTAACGAAGAATGTGAAAGTCGTAGGTGAACCACCGGAAGAGCCGAGCTTACTGGCTTCTATTTTTATTTCATGGTTCCCGATGCTGTTACTGATTGGCGTTTGGATCTTCTTCATGCGTCAAATGCAAGGTGGCGGCGGTAAAGGTGCGATGTCCTTCGGCAAGAGCAAGGCTCGTATGCTGACGGAAGATCAGATCAAGACAACGTTTGCTGATGTTGCTGGCTGTGACGAGGCGAAAGAAGAGGTCAGTGAACTGGTCGACTACCTGCGTGAACCGAGCCGTTTCCAGAAACTGGGCGGTAAGATCCCAAAAGGCATCTTGATGGTCGGTCCGCCGGGAACCGGTAAAACGCTGCTGGCGAAAGCGATTGCCGGTGAAGCGAAAGTGCCTTTCTTTACGATTTCCGGTTCTGACTTCGTTGAAATGTTTGTGGGCGTAGGGGCTTCCCGCGTTCGCGACATGTTCGAGCAGGCGAAGAAAGCAGCGCCCTGCATCATCTTTATCGATGAAATCGACGCCGTGGGCCGTCAGCGTGGCGCCGGTTTGGGCGGTGGTCATGATGAACGTGAACAAACGCTGAACCAGATGCTGGTTGAAATGGACGGTTTTGAAGGCAACGAAGGCATTATTGTCATCGCCGCCACTAACCGCCCTGATGTTCTCGATCCCGCTTTGCTGCGCCCGGGCCGTTTTGACCGTCAGGTTGTGGTGGGGCTGCCGGATGTACGCGGTCGTGAACAGATTCTGAAAGTACATATGCGTCGCGTACCTCTGTCTCCTGATGTTGATGCGTCAGTCATTGCGCGCGGTACGCCGGGCTTCTCCGGGGCTGATCTGGCAAACCTGGTTAACGAAGCGGCGTTGTTTTCCGCTCGTGGCAACAAGCGTGTGGTTTCGATGGTCGAGTTCGAAAAGGCCAAAGACAAAATCATGATGGGCGCAGAGCGCCGTTCCATGGTGATGACGGAGAAACAGAAAGAGTCAACGGCGTATCATGAGGCCGGGCACGCGATTATTGGGCGTTTGGTGCCGGAGCATGATCCGGTGCACAAAGTGACTATTATTCCCCGTGGTCGGGCTCTGGGAGTGACGTTCTTCCTGCCTGAAGGTGATGCGATTAGCGCGAGCCGTCAGAAGCTGGAAAGTCAGATTTCTACATTGTACGGTGGTCGACTGGCTGAAGAGATCATCTACGGGGCGGAACACGTGTCTACAGGGGCTTCGAATGACATTAAAGTCGCGACCTCGATTGCCCGTAACATGGTCACGCAGTGGGGCTTCTCCGAGAAGTTGGGGCCGTTGCTGTATGCGGAAGAAGAAGGCGAGGTGTTCCTCGGTCGTTCCGTGGCAAAAGCCAAGCATATGTCAGATGAAACCGCTCGCATTATCGATCAGGAAGTGAAGTCTCTGATTGAGCGTAACTACAAGCGGGCCCGCGAACTGTTGATGGCGAATATGGACATCCTTCACTCAATGAAAGATGCGTTGATGAAGTATGAAACCATTGATGCCCCGCAAATCGATGACTTGATGGCGCGTAAGAAAGAGGTTCGCCCACCGGCTGGCTGGGAAGCGTCTCGCTCCGACAACGATTCTGGTAACGGAGGCACGCCGGCAGCGCCAACGCCGGTAGATGAGCCGCAAACCCCAGGTTCGGGTGGTGCTAACCCCGGCAACACAATGTCTGAGCAGGTCGACGACAAGTAGTTTGTCTGCGATTGACTGTGTTAACGTCATAAAACCCCAGCTCAGTCTGGGGTTTTTTACTGGCAAGGTTATTCAAACCACCTTTCATGCCAACGACACCCGTATGCGGAGATAAATCATGCAACTGGTTGCCAGAGATTCAACGCTGGATCTTTCCTGCCCACGCGTCATGGGCATCCTGAATGTGACGCCGGATTCCTTTTCTGACGGCGGTAGACATAATAAGTTTGATAACGCATTACTGCACGTTCAGGAAATGATCGCCGCGGGTGCGACAATGATTGATATCGGCGGGGAATCAACACGTCCCGGAGCGGATGAGGTCAGTACCGAAGAAGAGTTGGAACGTGTTGTGCCCGTGGTCGAAGCGGTCGCAAAACGTTTCGACGTATGGATCTCTGTTGATACGTCAAAGCCGGAAGTGATGACGGCATCGGCACAGGCGGGAGCGCATCTGATTAACGATATTCGCTCCTTACAAGAGCCTGGTGCTTTGGCGGCCGCGGCGGCGACCGGTTTGCCCGTCTGCCTGATGCATATGCAAGGCGTGCCGAAAACCATGCAGCACAGACCGCATTATGACGATCTCATGCAGGATATCGCGAATTTCTTTGAACGGCAGATAACGCGTTGCGTAAACGGTAATATTCCGAAAAACAAGCTATTGCTGGATCCTGGGTTTGGATTCGGTAAGAATCTTGCTCATAATTATGCGCTTCTGGCGCGGCTGGGAGAGTTGCACCGCTTTGGGTTACCTCTTCTCGTTGGTATGTCGAGAAAATCCATGATCGGTCAGATTCTTAATGTACCGCCTGTGCAGCGTGTCCACGGGAGCGTCGCTTGCGCCGTCATTGCTGCGATGCAAGGCGCGCAGATTATTCGCGTACACGATGTAAAAGAAACGGCCGATGCGATGCGCATTGTGGAAGCCACCCTTTCAGCAAAGGAATAAAAACGATATGAGTAACCGCAAATATTTTGGTACCGATGGCGTGCGTGGCAAGGTTGGTGATACGCCGATTACTCCAGACTTTGTACTTAAACTGGGTTGGGCAGCCGGAAAAGTGTTAGCGCGGCATGGCTCTCGCAAAATTATTATCGGTAAGGATACCCGTATTTCTGGCTATATGCTGGAGTCTGCACTGGAAGCTGGGTTGGCCGCTGCGGGATTATCGGCTTCGTTTACTGGCCCGATGCCTACGCCGGCCGTTGCTTATCTTACCCGCACATTCCGTGCTGAAGCGGGGATCGTGATTTCAGCGTCCCACAACCCCTATTACGATAACGGTATTAAATTCTTCTCTATCGATGGCACCAAGCTGCCGGATGACGTAGAAGAGGCGATAGAAGCCGAGCTGGAAAAACCGCTGACCTGTGTTGAGTCTGCTGAATTAGGCAAGGCCAGCCGCATTGTTGACGCAGCCGGACGCTATATCGAATTTTGCAAGGGGACTTTCCCGAGCGAGCTGAGCCTCAATGGCTTAAAGATTGTTGTCGATTGCGCTAATGGCGCTACCTATCATATCGCTCCCAGCGTATTGCGCGAGCTTGGCGCTAAAGTCATTGCGATTGGCTGCGAGCCGGACGGTATGAATATCAACGAAGGGTGCGGTGCGACCGATGTCAGACAGCTACAGGCGCGTGTTCTGGCTGAAAAAGCGGACGTCGGGTTGGCCTTTGACGGCGATGGCGATCGGCTCATCATGGTCGACCATTTGGGCAACAAAGTGGATGGCGATCAGATTTTATATATCATTGCCCGTGAAGGGTTGCGTCAAGGACAACTGCGTGGAGGCGCCGTAGGTACGCTGATGAGTAACATGGGGCTTGAGGTTGCGTTAAAGCAACTGGGTATCCCGTTTGCTCGCGCCAAAGTTGGCGACCGATATGTCATGGAGATGATGCAGGCAAAAGGGTGGCACCTTGGTGCGGAAAACTCCGGTCATGTGATTCTGCTGGATAAAACCACCACAGGGGACGGCGTGATTGCCGGTTTGCAAGTACTCACCGCCATGGTAAGAAACCATATGAGTCTGCATGATTTATGCAGCGGTATGAAGCTGTTTCCACAGACCCTGGTTAACGTGCGTTTTACCGGCGAGAATGATCCGCTGGAAGATAAAAACGTACAGCAGATTACGCAGGATGTAGAAAAGGAACTGGCTGGCCGCGGGCGTGTCCTGCTGCGTAAATCGGGTACGGAACCGCTTATTCGCGTGATGGTTGAAGGCGAGGATGAGGCTACGGTCATTGAACAGGCGAATCGCATCGCCGATGCGGTGAAAACAGCGGGTTAATCGCGTTTTTAAGCTGTTAATCAGGCAGATAAGGCTTTCGGTCGTCCTTGAGTATCGAAAGCCGCTGTTTTTTTCTCCAATCAGCTGGCGATGGCTAAATTACCCTTGCGTACGCTACATCCTTTGGTTAGTATTCAGACCCGCTCAATACGGGATGTATCCATACATCTGGCTGAGTGGAATGACACGCGGTTTTCCGCCAGAATTTAGCATCTCCATGAATCATGGGGAAACGGTTAACAGGTACGACTATGTACGAAGCTCTATTAGTAATTTTCCTGTTGGTAGCGATCGGGCTGGTTGCCTTGATTATGCTGCAACAAGGTAAAGGTGCTGATATGGGAGCCTCGTTCGGAGCAGGTGCTTCTGCTACTCTGTTCGGTTCGAGTGGTTCCGGTAATTTCATGACCCGCATGACGGCGATACTGGCGACCCTGTTCTTCATTATCAGCTTGATTCTGGGCAACATGAGTTCGCTCCAGAAGAAAGGCGGCGCATGGGATAACCTGAGCCAACCGGAAAACGTTGAGCAGACAACGACGCCTGCCGCGCCGTCAACACCGGCGAGCGATATTCCGAAATAAGTGTTTTCAAAACAGTCATTGTGATGCCGAGGTGGTGGAATTGGTAGACACGCTACCTTGAGGTGGTAGTGCCCGATTGGGCTTACGGGTTCAAGTCCCGTCCTCGGTACCAATATAAAAAGTAGACGTCAATGGACGTCTATTTTTTTGTCTCAACTCCGCGGATTTACTGGCTTTTTCTTCTGTTCATTCTCTTTAAGCACTGATCTTATCCCCAGCGCCGAACCAGCCATAATCAGAAATTCCCGGTTTCAGGTTGGCAGCATATTCTGGCAACCGACAGATTTTTGAGCAAATGGGGATAGGGCGTCCAGCCCCGTGCAGAATAGGGTTCTCTGATCATCATGTATACGCCACGCCTTGATTTTGCGCCGGGCATCTTCCAGAGACATGGACCCGTTCTCATTCAGACTCTCCCGGCCTGCTCCAAGGCAAAAGCAATCTGCTCTTCGATGAGGAGCGACGTTTTCATCGGCGCAACCGCCGTTCAGGGGCGTGTTTGTCATGCCGGAATTCTGTTTCTGAGTAAGATCCGGATCTTAGGATAGGCTCAAGCCTCATCCGGCGTCCGTGCTCTTCTTCCACGAGGGCTCGTTTTGCGGCTAGCGGACGGCACGGTATTCGTTTAACAACAGGGGAATGACTGTTGCCGCAATGGCCGTCCCTACGCCGCCGTCATTCTTGACAAAAAGACGCGTTCCGCGTATAAGAATCGCCTTCAAACCAATCCTACCGATGACTTGCTTTTTAGCGGTTGTCAGCGTAGTATTTGCCACGTTTCGGACGCGGGGTGGAGCAGCCTGGTAGCTCGTCGGGCTCATAACCCGAAGGTCGTCGGTTCAAATCCGGCCCCCGCAACCATTTACTTCCAGTAAAGCGTTTTTTCAAATACGTTCTTCACTCAATTTTTATCTCTTTTTGCAGTGATTTTTGAAAAAATTCTTTATTGAAAGTCATGCCGTTAACAAAACGGCATTAGGGTCCAGTTGCATAAAGCCCCGATTTTTCGGGGTTTTTTGTTATTTGGCAACAAACAACTGGGCTATAGGCCCTTTTTTTATGTCTTGGGGGTGGGCTTGTCCACATTAGAGCAAAAATTAACAGAGATGATTTCAGCACCCGTAGCCGCATTAGGCTACGAACTGGTCGGGATTGAGTTCGTCCGCGGCCGCCAATCGACGCTGCGTATCTATATTGATAGTGAAGATGGGATCACTGTTGATGATTGTGCTGATGTCAGCCATCAGGTCAGCGCGGTATTGGACGTAGAAGATCCAATTACTGTCGCCTATAACCTGGAGGTTTCGTCTCCGGGGCTCGAACGTCCCTTGTTCACGGCAGAACATTATCTGCGTTTCATCGGTGAAGAGGTGGCAGTGGTGCTGCGTATGGCAGTCCAGAATCGCCGTAAATGGTTGGGTGTCATCAAAGCTGTTGACGGCGAAATGATCACCATAACAGTGGAAGGCAAAGATGAAGTATTCGCGCTGAGCAATATCCAGAAAGCGAATCTTGTACCCCACTTTTAAAGTTTGGATGAGGCAACGAGGATGAACAAAGAGATTCTGGCTGTTGTTGAAGCAGTTTCCAACGAAAAAGCCGTCCCGCGCGAGAAGATTTTTGAAGCGCTGGAAACCGCGCTGGCAACAGCGACCAAGAAAAAATATGAGCAAGAAATTGATGTTCGCGTCAGCATCGATCGTAAAACCGGCGATTTTGATACCTTCCGCCGCTGGTTGGTGGTTGACGAAGTCACTCAGCCGACGCGTGAAATTACGCTGGAAGCGGCAAAATTTGATGATCCTACGCTGGATCTTGGTGGTTACGTTGAAGATCAGATTGAATCTGTTACTTTCGACCGTATCACCACGCAGACGGCGAAGCAGGTTATCGTTCAAAAAGTTCGTGAAGCTGAACGCGCGATGGTTGTCGATCAGTTCCGCGAACAGGAAGGCGAGATTGTTACCGGTGTCGTGAAGAAAGTTAACCGTGATAATATTTCTTTGGATCTGGGTAACAATGCTGAAGCGGTGATCGGCCGTGAAGACATGTTGCCTCGTGAAAATTTCCGCCCTGGTGACCGTATTCGTGGCGTTCTGTACGCTGTTCGCCCTGAAGCTCGCGGTGCTCAACTGTTCGTCAGCCGTTCCCGTCCGGAAATGCTGGTAGAACTCTTCCGCATTGAAGTGCCTGAAATCGGTGAAGAAGTCATCGAGATTAAGGCCGCAGCCCGCGATCCGGGTTCGCGTGCGAAAATCGCCGTGAAGACTAATGACAAGCGGATCGACCCCGTTGGTGCCTGCGTAGGCATGCGCGGCGCGCGCGTTCAGGCGGTTTCCAGCGAACTGGGGGGCGAGCGTATCGATATTATCCTGTGGGATGATAACCCCGCTCAGTTTGTCATCAACGCGATGGCGCCCGCCGATGTGGTTTCCATCGTTGTCGATGAAGATACCTGCACGATGGACATTGCCGTTGAGTCGAGCAATCTGGCGCAGGCGATTGGTCGTAACGGGCAGAATGTGCGTTTGGCTTCCCAACTGTTGAAACAGCATCGTTCAGACGATCGTTGGGAACTGAATGTGATGACAGTGGAAGATCTTCAGGCCAAACATCAGGCTGAAGCACATGCCGCTATCGACGTCTTTACCAAGCACCTTGATATTGATGAAGAGTTCGCCACTGTGCTGGTTGAAGAAGGTTTCTCCTCACTTGAAGAGCTGGCGTATGTGCCAATTAAAGAGCTTCAGGCCATTGATGGTCTTGATGAGGAAACCATTGAAGCGCTGCGTGAACGCGCTAAAGCGGCATTAACGACGCTGGCGCTGGCGCATGAAGAAAGCCGCGGCGATGGCCAACCTGCTGAAGATTTGCTCAGCTTACCGGGGCTGTCGCGCGAACTGGCGTTTAAGTTGGCGGCGCTCGGTGTTTGTACGCTGGAAGATCTTGCTGAACAGGGTGTCGACGACCTGACAGATATTGAAGAACTCAATGATGAGCAGGCGGGTGAATTGATCATGGCCGCTCGCAATATTTGTTGGTTTGGCGACGACAATGAATAACGAACTGTAGCAGGAAAGGAACAGCATGACAGATGTAACCGTAAAATCGCTGGCCGCAGAGATTCAGACTCCGGTTGACCGCCTGATACAGCAGTTTGCTGATGCGGGAATGACCAAGTCTGCATCAGATTCTGTGACTCAGCATGAAAAAGAAACGTTATTGGCGCATTTGAACCGCGAACGTGGGAATACGCCAGGAAAACTGACGTTGCAGCGTAAGACGCGCAGCACGTTAAACATTCCCAGCACCGGCGGAAAAAGTAAGTCGGTGCAGATCGAAGTCCGCAAGAAACGCACTTATGTAAAACGCGATCCATTGGAAGCACAACAGGCTGAAGAGGAAGAGCTGGCACGGCGTGAAGCGGAAGAACAGGCGCAACGTGATGCCACTGAGCAGGCGAAGCGAGAGGCGGAAGAAAGAGCCGAACGCGAAGCCGCTGAGAAAGCAAAACGTGCTGCCGAAGAGCAAGCCAAGCGTGAGGCCGCTGAAAAAGCTAAGCGTGATGTAGCGGAAAAAGAAAAAGTGACGAATCAACAGAACGAAATTATGACTAAGCCGGCTCAGGCTGAGAAAGCGAAGCGTGAAGCGGAAGCTGCTGAACTTAAGCGTAAATCAGAAGAGGCTGCGCGTCTGAAAGTCGAAGAAGAAGCGAGACGCATCGCTGAAGAAGCCCGCCGTATGGCTGAAGAGAATGCGGGCCGCTGGGAAGCGGAAAGCGCGAAGACAGATGATGTTTCAGACTACCATGTGACAACATCTCACCATGCGCGTGAAGCGGAAGACGAAAACGATCGCCAGGTCGAAGGTGAACGCCGTAGCCGTGGTCGCGGTGGTAAAGCGACCAAACAGAAGAAAGGCAATCGCCTGTCTGAATCCAAAGCCGATCGTGAAGAGGCGCGCGCGGTAACGCGTGGTGGTAAAGGCAAGCGTAAACTGAGCACGCTGCAACAGAGCTTCAATAAGCCTGTGCAGGCTGTGAACCGTGATGTGGTCATCGGCGAAACGGTTACCGTTGCTGAATTAGCCAACAAAATGGCGGTTAAAGGCTCTCAGGTCATCAAAGTGATGATGAAGCTGGGTGCGATGGCGACGATTAACCAGGTTATCGATCAGGAAACAGCACAGCTCGTCGCGGAAGAAATGGGTCACAAAGTGATCTTGCGTCGTGAGAACGAGCTGGAAGAAGCGGTGATGAGCGACCGTGATACGGGCGCGGCGGCAGAAGCGCGAGCGCCGGTTGTTACCATCATGGGGCACGTTGACCACGGTAAAACCTCTTTGCTGGACTATATTCGTTCAACCAAGGTTGCGGCGGGTGAAGCGGGCGGGATTACCCAGCACATCGGTGCTTACCACGTTGAAACCGACAACGGTATGATCACTTTCCTCGATACCCCGGGACACGCCGCGTTTACCGCTATGCGTGCTCGTGGTGCGCAGGCAACGGATATCGTGGTGCTGGTTGTAGCCGCAGACGATGGGGTCATGCCGCAGACTATCGAAGCTATCCAGCACGCGAAAGCGGCGCAGGTGCCTGTCGTTGTCGCCGTGAATAAAATCGATAAGCCGGAAGCAGATCCCGATCGCGTTAAAAACGAACTGTCCCAGTACGGCATCATGCCGGAAGAGTGGGGCGGCGAGTCTCAGTTTGTTCACGTCTCTGCGAAAGCCGGTACGGGGATTGACGAATTGCTGGATGCGATCTTGTTGCAGGCCGAAGTTCTGGAACTGAAAGCGATCCGTAGCGGTATGGCGAGCGGTGTCGTGATCGAATCGTTCCTGGATAAGGGCCGTGGCCCGGTTGCAACCGTGCTGGTGCGTGAAGGTACGCTGAATAAAGGCGATATCGTACTGTGCGGGTTCGAGTATGGCCGTGTGCGTGCGATGCGTGACGAGCTGGGACGCGAAATTGCTTCTGCAGGTCCGTCGATTCCGGTTGAGATCCTCGGTTTGTCTGGCGTACCGGCAGCCGGTGATGAAGCGACGGTTGTTCGCGACGAGAAGAAAGCGCGTGAAGTGGCGTTGTATCGTCAGGGCAAATTCCGTGAAGTCAAGCTGGCGCGTCAGCAGAAATCTAAGCTGGAAAACATGTTTGCCAACATGACCGAAGGTGAAGTTTCTGAACTGAATATTGTTCTGAAATCTGACGTTCAGGGCTCTTGCGAAGCGATTTCTGATTCACTGCAAAAACTGTCGACCGATGAAGTGAAAGTGAAGATTGTCGGTTCCGGCGTGGGCGGTATCACAGAAACGGACGCCACACTGGCAGCCGCATCGAATGCGATTATTCTTGGTTTTAACGTTCGTGCAGATGCTTCGGCGCGTCGCGTTATTGAAGCGGAAAGTCTGGATCTGCGTTATTACTCCGTCATCTATGATTTGATCGACGAAGTGAAACAGGCGATGAGCGGTATGCTGGCGCCGGAATACAAGCAGGAGATCATTGGTCTGGCGGAAGTTCGTGATGTCTTTAAATCACCGAAATTTGGCGCAATTGCGGGCTGTATGGTGACGGAAGGTATCGTTAAACGTCACAACAAGATCCGTGTCCTGCGTGATAACGTGGTGATTTACGAAGGCGAACTGGAATCTCTGCGCCGCTTTAAAGATGACGTTAACGAAGTTCGTAACGGCATGGAATGTGGTATCGGCGTGAAGAACTACAATGACGTTCGCACCGGCGATATGATAGAAGTCTTTGAAACGATTGAGGTTAAACGTACGATCGCATAATTTGATTTGCGGCGACGTCAGTCATTCGTATGAAGGGGGGCCTAGTGCCCCCCGATTTTTACCTGAGGATTTACCATGGCAAAAGAATTCAGCCGTACCCAGCGCGTTGCGCAGGAAATGCAAAAAGAAATCGCCATTATTATTCAGCGTGAAGTGAAGGATCCACGTATCGGCATGGCGACCGTTTCCGGCGTGGAAGTGTCCCGCGATCTCGCTTATGCCAAAGTTTTCGTCACCTTCCTGAATGATAACGAACCGGAACAAGTCAAAACGGCGGTGAAAGCCCTGCAAGATGCTGCCGGCTTTATCCGTATGATGCTTGGCAAAGCAATGCGCCTGCGCGTTGTTCCTGAACTGACATTCGCTTACGACAATTCGCTGGTGGAAGGGATGAGAATGTCCAATCTGGTGACTAACGTAGTGAAAAAAGATGTGGAACGTCGTTCTGCGTTGGGCGAAGATCAGGAGGATTAATGAGCCGTCCTCGCCGCCGCGGCCGTGACATACACGGTGTATTGTTGCTGGATAAATCTCAGGGTATGTCGTCCAATGACGTTTTGCAAAAAGTGAAACGGCTCTATAACGCCAACAAAGCGGGGCATACCGGCGCGTTAGATCCGTTGGCGACCGGTATGCTGCCGATTTGCCTTGGGGAAGCGACGAAGTTTTCTCAATATTTGCTGGATTCGGATAAACGTTACCGCGTGATCGCCCGTCTCGGGCAGCGGACGGATACATCCGACGCCGATGGCAATGTGATTGAAGAGCGCGCGATTCGCTTTTCTGAGACGGACCTTGCACAGGCGCTTGAAAGCTTTCGGGGCACCACTCAGCAGGTGCCGTCCATGTATTCCGCGCTCAAATATCAAGGCCGTAAGCTATACGAGTATGCGCGTCAGGGGCTGACGGTTCCGCGTGAAGCGCGTGAAATCACCGTTTATGAACTGGTATTTATTCGTTGGGAAGGCGATGAGTTGGAACTGGAAATTCATTGTTCAAAAGGCACCTATATTCGCACCATTATCGACGATCTGGGGGAAAAGCTCGGCTGCGGCGCGCATGTGATTTACCTGCGTCGTTTGCAGGTGGCTACGTATCCAACGGCGAGAATGGTGACGCTGGAACAGCTTACTACTCTGGTTGAGCAGGCTCAGGCGGAGGCTCGCGATCCTGCATTAAGTTTAGATCCGTTGCTCATGCCGATGGAAAGCCCGGTCATTGATTTTCCCGAAGTGAATCTGACGCCGGTTGTCGCGGGGTATTTAAAGCTGGGGCAGGCGGTTCAGACGGCGAACGCACCGCGTAACGGTATGGTACGCATCACCGAAGGTGACGAGCGCAAGTTTATCGGAATGGGGGAAATTGATGATGACGGACGCGTTGCGCCACGGCGCCTGGTCGTTGAGTTTCCTGTATAGGCGCGTCAGTTGCTGCCTTGCTATCGTAGAACGCTGAGGGTAGAATAGCGCGGCTTGACTATTGGGTGGCTGAATTAGAGATCGGCGCCTGTTTTTTTATCTATAATGTTTGGAGTATGACAATGTCTCTAAGTGTTGAAGCTAAAGCTAAAATCGTAGCAGAGTTCGGTCGTGACGCTAACGACAGTGGTTCTACTGAAGTTCAGGTCGCTTTGCTGACTGCGCAGATCAACCATCTGCAAGGCCACTTTTCTGAACACAAAAAAGATCACCACAGCCGTCGTGGTCTGCTGCGTATGGTTTCTCAGCGTCGTAAGCTGCTGGACTACCTGAAGCGTAAAGATGTAGCACGTTACACCAGCCTGATCGAGCGTCTGGGTCTGCGTCGCTAAGTTTTCTGAGTTTCAGTGGGAAGGGGCCTATTTGGGCCCCTTTCTTCTAGGAAGCGTAAGCAAAACAGAGTAGTGTATTGTTGTTAATATGATCTTTCATTACAGAGGTTCGCGCGGCTAATGAGAGGCTTTATCTGCATAGGCAGGATAAGGGTTGTCATTAGTCGTGAGGATGTAGTGTAAAGGTCGGGAGTTCACCCGGCGCATTGATCTCGAATACGTGTAATGCGCCACAGCTAAGGATATTATTTTGCTGAATCCGATCGTTCGTAAGTTCCAATATGGTCAGCATACCGTCACATTAGAAACCGGTATGATGGCACGCCAGGCGACTGCCGCCGTTATGGTAAGCATGGATGACACCGCCGTTTTTGTTACCGTTGTGGGGGCTAAAAACGCAAAACCTGGTCAAAGTTTCTTCCCGTTAACGGTTAATTATCAGGAGCGTACTTACGCTGCTGGCCGTATCCCTGGCGGTTTCTTCCGCCGTGAAGGCCGTCCAAGTGAAGGCGAGACGTTGATTTCCCGCCTGATCGACCGTCCGATTCGTCCTCTGTTCCCGGAAGGCTTCCTGAATGAAGTGCAGGTGATTGCAACCGTGGTGTCCGTTAATCCACAGGTTAACCCTGATATCGTTGCGATGATTGGGGCTTCTGCGGCGTTGAGCCTGTCTGGCATTCCGTTCAACGGTCCAATCGGCGCGGCACGCGTCGGCTATCTGAACGACCAATATGTCCTGAACCCAACGACAGATGAGCTGAAAGAAAGCCGTCTCGATCTGGTGGTTGCGGGTACGGAAGGCGCGGTTCTGATGGTGGAATCTGAAGCCGATCTGTTGAGTGAAGATCAGATGCTGGGGGCCGTGGTGTTTGGTCACGAGCAGCAGCAGATCGTGATCGAGAACATTAATGCGCTGGTTGCCGAAGCGGGTAAGCCGAAGTGGGAATGGCATGCGCCAGAAGTGAATGTTTCTTTAGAACAGCGTGTACAGGCGTTGTCTGAAGCTCGCTTGGGTGACGCTTACCGCATCACTGAAAAACAAGAGCGTTACGCGCAGGTAGACATCATCAAATCTGATGTTGAAGCCGCTCTGCTGGCCGAAGATGAAACGCTGGATGCGGGCGAGATCCAGGAAATCCTGGGCACCATTGAGAAGAATGTTGTGCGTAGCCGCGTACTGGCTGGCGAGCCGCGTATCGATGGCCGTGAAAAAGACATGATTCGCGGTCTGGATGTTCGTACTGGCGTACTGCCGCGTACTCATGGCTCTGCGCTGTTCACCCGTGGTGAAACGCAGGCGTTGGTCACTGCCACATTGGGGACTGAACGTGACGCACAGAACATCGACGAGCTGACCGGCGAACGTACCGATCGCTTCCTGCTTCACTATAACTTCCCTCCGTACTCTGTTGGTGAAACCGGTATGGTTGGTTCGCCGAAGCGTCGTGAAATCGGTCACGGTCGTCTGGCTAAGCGCGGCGTGTTGGCCGTCATGCCGAAGGCTAACGAATTCCCGTATACCGTGCGTGTGGTATCTGAAATTACAGAATCCAATGGTTCTTCTTCCATGGCGTCTGTCTGCGGCGCTTCTCTGGCGCTGATGGATGCCGGTGTGCCGATTAAATCAGCCGTTGCGGGTATCGCGATGGGGCTGGTGAAAGAAGGCGACAACTTTGTTGTCTTGTCCGATATCCTGGGTGACGAAGATCATCTGGGCGATATGGATTTCAAAGTTGCTGGTAGCCGTGAAGGGATTACCGCACTACAGATGGATATCAAGATCGAAGGGATTACCCGTGAGATCATGCAGGTTGCGCTGAATCAGGCTAAAGGTGCGCGTTTGCACATTTTGGGTGTGATGGAACAGGCAATTAGCACGCCGCGTGGCGATATTTCCGAATTCGCACCGCGCATTCACACCATCAAGATCAGCACCGATAAGATCAAAGATGTGATCGGTAAAGGTGGTTCTGTGATCCGCGCGCTGACGGAAGAAACGGGTACGACCATTGAAATCGAAGACGATGGTACGGTGAAGATCGCGTCAACCGATGGCGAAAAAGCGAAACACGCGATCCGTCGTATTGAAGAAATTACCGCAGAAATCGAAGTGGGCCGCGTGTATCAGGGTAAAGTTACCCGCATCGTCGACTTTGGCGCTTTCGTTGCTATCGGCGGTGGTAAAGAGGGCCTGGTGCATATCTCTCAGATCGCCGACAAGCGCGTAGAGAAAGTGACTGATTACCTGCAAATGGGTCAGGAAGTACCGGTTAAGGTTCTGGAAGTCGATCGTCAGGGCCGCGTGCGCTTAAGTATTAAAGAAGCGAGCGCGCCCGCTCAGGAAGCGGCGACACCCTCTTCTGAGGAGTAATACTGTTGAAAAACAGGTTGCGGCATCTTTCTGACGATCGTGTCAATTAGGGGCCGCGTGTATCGTAAGGATAAGGACATCCTTGCGTTGAGCAGTCCGGGACAGGATGTTCATCCAATGTTTGTCTTCGGGAGTGGGAAATGAAGCCTTTCTTGCGCTGGTGTTATGTTGCAACAGCACTCATGCTGGCAGGATGCAGCAACACGGATTGGCGTAAAGACGCGGTACTGGCAATTCCGTTACAGCCTACTTTGCAGCAGGAAGTGATTCTGGCGCGCATGGAACAAATCCTTGCAAGCCGGGCATTAACCGATGATGAGCGAGCACAGCTATTATATGAGCGCGGAGTGCTGTATGATAGCCTCGGGTTGCGGGCTTTGGCGCGAAATGATTTTTCACAAGCGTTAACGATCCGCCCTGATATTCCAGAAGTTTTTAACTATCTGGGGATTTATTTAACGCAGGCAGGCAATTTTGATGCTGCCTATGAAGCGTTTGATTCTGTACTAGAGCTTGATCCAACTTACAATTACGCGCGTTTAAACCGAGGCACTGCTTTATATTATGGCGGTCGCTATCTGTTAGCGCAGGATGATCTGCTGGCGTTTTATCGAGACGATCCGAATGATCCTTTCCGTTCGTTGTGGCTGTATCTTGTGGAGCGAGAAATCAATCCTGAGACGGCCAAAGTTGCGTTGAAGAAACGCTACGACGATGCCAAGAAAGGGCCTTGGGGATGGAATATTGTCGAATTCTACCTGGGCAAGATCAGTGAAAAAACACTGATACGTCGTTTACAGGAAGAAGCTACGGATAACACTTCGCTCGCTGAGCATCTCAGTGAAACTGACTTCTATTTAGGTAAGCACTACCTAAGTCTGGGGGACAAGAACACCGCTTTGGCGCTGTTCAAGCTGACGGTTGCCAACAATGTTCATAACTTTGTTGAGCACCGCTATGCATTGTTGGAATTGGCGCAATTAGGCCAAGAGCAAGACGACCTATCAGGATCGGACCAGCAATAGCTGACGAACACATAATCAGCCTGAAAAACTTCGGTTATCACCTTTACGGGTGAGGGCTTTTTTGTTCGCTTTTTAATCCAATTTGAGCCGGTTCACACTTTTCAATGAAAATGACTGAAAATTTTCACGACGAGTTATGTAGACTGGCCGCCATGCTTAATGAGGCACGTGTACATGACTGATGTAGTAATTTCTTTTGCTGATTTGGGGTTGAACACCTCTATTCTTAATGCCCTGACTGATTTGGGCTATGAAAAACCGTCCCCGATTCAGGCGGAATGTATTCCTCACCTGCTGAATGGTCGCGATGTTCTGGGTATGGCGCAGACCGGCAGCGGTAAAACAGCCGCTTTCTCCCTGCCGCTGCTGAACAATCTGAAACCTGAACTGAAAGCGCCGCAAATTCTGGTACTCGCACCGACCCGCGAACTGGCGGTACAGGTGGCGGAAGCCTGTAATGATTTCTCCAAGCATATGCACGGTGTGAACGTTGTCGCGCTGTACGGCGGCCAGCGCTATGACGTGCAGCTACGCGCGTTGCGTCAAGGGGCGCAGATTGTCGTAGGGACGCCAGGTCGTCTTCTGGATCACCTGAAACGCGGTACGCTGGATCTGTCCAACCTGAGTGGTCTGGTGCTGGACGAAGCGGATGAAATGCTGCGTATGGGCTTCATCGAAGATGTGGAAAACATCATGGCCCAGATCCCGGCTGAACATCAGACCGCGTTGTTCTCTGCCACCATGCCGGAAGCGATTCGTCGTATTACGCGTCGTTTTATGAAGGATCCGCAGGAAGTGCGTATCCAGTCCAGTGTTACCACTCGCCCTGATATCAGCCAGAGCTATTGGATGGTACACGGTATGCGTAAAAATGAAGCGCTGGTCCGTTTCCTTGAAGCAGAAGATTTTGACGCGGCGATTATTTTTGTGCGCACCAAAAATGCCACGCTGGAAGTGGCGGAAACATTGGAACGCAGCGGTTACAACAGCGCCGCGCTGAACGGTGATATGAATCAGGCGCTGCGTGAGCAAACGCTGGAGCGTCTGAAGGATGGTCGTCTTGATATCCTGATCGCGACGGATGTTGCGGCGCGTGGTCTGGACGTTGAGCGTATCAGTCTGGTCGTCAACTACGATATCCCGATGGATGCCGAGTCTTACGTTCACCGTATTGGCCGTACTGGCCGTGCAGGCCGTGCAGGTCGGGCACTGCTGTTTGTCGAAAACCGTGAACGTCGCCTGCTGCGCAACGTTGAACGCACCATGAAGTTGACGATCCCTGAAGTGGAATTGCCGAATGCCGAACTGCTGGGGCAACGTCGTCTGGCCAAGTTTGCCGCTAAAGTCCAGCAACAGTTGGAAAGCAGCGATCTGGATATGTACCGTGCGCTGCTGACGAAGCTGCAACCACAGGAAGAGTTAGATATCGAGACGCTGGCCGCGGCACTGCTGAAAATGGCGCAGGGTGAACGCCCTCTGATCCTGCCGCCGGATCCGGTATTCCGTCCTCGTCGTGAATTCCGCGATCGTGATGACGCTCGTGGCGATCGTCGCCGTGATCCTCGCGACAGCCGTGACGGCGATCGCCCGGCGCGTCGTGAGCGCCGTGACGCCGGTGAGATGGAACTGTATCGTATCGAAGTCGGTCGCGATGACGGCGTGGAAGTTCGCCACATTGTCGGCGCGATCGCCAATGAAGGGGATATCAGCAGCCGCTACATCGGTAACATCAAACTGTTCGCGTCTCACTCGACGATCGAACTGCCGAAAGGAATGCCGGGTGACCTGCTGTCGCACTTCACTCGCACACGTATTCTGAATAAGCCGATGAATATGCAACTGTTGGGTGATGCTCAGCCGCATGAACGTCGTGGCGGCCGTCCGGGTGGCGATCGTCGTGATGGCGCGCCGCGTCGCTCTTTTGGCGGAGAACGCCGTGAAGGTAATGCAGGCGAGCGTCGCGAGCGTGTATTCAACCGTGATAACCGTAATGGCGCTTCACGGGCACCACGTCGTCGTCCTGCGGACGCGTAAGCGCCCGGTTCCAATGAAAAACGACCCATTTCAGGGTCGTTTTTTTTTGGGTCAAAACAAACGTATTCGCTGAGATTACAGCGTTTGCCGCACGCTCATCGCAATTTCAAAAGACTGGAGCCGAGCCTGATGGTCAAAGATTTGGCCATTAATCATCACCTCATCGACCTGCGTTTCACGTAGCAAACTCTGTAATCCATGCCTGACTTTTGCACGATCGCCGACGATCGATAAACGCAGCGTTTGCTCTACGCCGAACTGCTCGGCCGGAGACCAGACGGTGTCCATATTTTCTACCGGTGCCGGTAGCGGGCCTGGTGTACCGCGACGTAAGTTAATGAACTGCTGCTGCATCGAGGTGAAGATGAAACGGGCATCGCGATCGCTGTCGGCTGCGACGACATTGACACACACCATCGCGTAGGGTTTGGCGTTGGTCGCTGAAGGAACAAAGGTTTCCCGGTAAATGCGTAATGCTTCCAGCAGCATATCCGGGGCAAAGTGAGCGGCGAAGGCGAAAGGCAACCCCAGTTTTGCCGCCAACTGTGCGCTGTATAGGCTCGATCCCAATAGCCAAATCGGAACGTTTAATCCTTGCCCCGGAACGGCCTGTACCGGCTGACCCGGCTGTGTGTCGGCGAAATAGCGTTGCAACTCCTGCACATCGCGCGGGAAATCGTCGATATCCGCATTCAGATGACGGCGCAGCGCCATCATCGTGCGCTGATCGGTTCCGGGCGCGCGGCCTAACCCCAGATCGATACGGCCGGGGTACAGAGATTCCAGCGTACCGAACTGTTCCGCGATCACCAGCGGTGAATGGTTCGGCAGCATCACGCCGCCAGAACCGAGCCGGATGCGCTGCGTGCCGGAAGCGATATACCCGATGAGCACGGCGGTTGCTGCGCTGGCGATACCCGTCATATTGTGGTGTTCCGCCAACCAATAACGGTGATAGCCCCATTTTTCCGTGTGTTGCGCCAGATCCAGCGCATGGTGGAAAGCGTCACGCGGTGTCGCACCTTGCGCAATAGGCGCGAGATCGAGGACGGAAAACGCGGCAGGTTGGGAAGATGTGGACATAATTAAGCTCACTTTGTTGTTCACTGACGTCGCATTCGTAGGTTGCTGATAATGCGGTCAGCCAATGATGAAAGTCAGAGAAGTATGGGACAGGTTGCTGTTCTGCGTAATTCAAAAGGTGCGCTTATGCTTATTTTACTTCAGGTTGCGCCTGTATTGGCTCTTTTCCCCGCCGTGTTCCATCCGATCCGCGCTCAAGAGCCGCCGCGTGGGGCTGTTCAAAACGTTAGGACGTTCAAAACAATCACGTTGTGTTCTGAGGCTTGATGCCTCAGAGCGTGTAAAAAAGCGGACAGTTCGGTTACGGAACGAGCTCAAGCCCGGCGACGCGACGCCAATAGCCGTTGCAATCCGCCTGATTTTCCAGCGTGAGTGGCGCATTTCCCTGTTCGTTGGCGCGGAATTTATCCAGCATCGCAGGGGTGCTGATGTCATGAGGGGACAGCCGGACAATATCGACCAAGCCTTGCATTGACGTCAGTTCATTGCCCAGATTGTAACAATAGCCGCTTTGCGTCTGGATGCCGTTGAGGACGAAAACCTGCTGGTTTTCCTGCGACAGCACGCTTCTGCCCTGTGGGTAGTTGAGGCAGCAGGTTTCGCATTCATCTTTTGGCCGATTTTCTGAACGGGCGGTAAAACAGCGTGCGGAATAGGCCAGAGGCAGGTGGCCATAGCTGAGCACTTCCACTTCAAACTGATGACGAAAACCAAGTTCATCGCACTGATTGAGCAGGTTTTGCAACCAGTCGCGCGAGAGTTCGACCGGCATACACCAGCGCATCATGCCTTGTTTATGCAGCACGCGCAGGGCGTAAGCGTTATAGCAGTTTAGTGCGTGCCCGGCGACAAAGGGGAGCCCACGCTCGGCGGCCATGTTCACGGCTCCCAGATCGTTGGCTTCCAGTAAGAACTCGCCGTTTTCCACATAGCGTGTTAACTCCGTGAGTTCAGACGGTGCCTGCAATAGCGCCAACGTGGAGATGACCACCTGTTTTCCGCTGGCGGCGATATCACGCGCCATATTGAACCAGTCCGCCGCTTTCATCAGGCGACGTTTGCTGCACACCGTTTCGCCGAGATAAATGATGTCGGCGCTGCTCTTCATCGCCGCCTGATAAAATGTCTCAATATTCTCTTTCGGCCAGTAGTAGAGGATATTCCCTAATGCGTATTTCATGTGTTCTCCTGCTACTGCCATTTGCGGTGGTAAGCGCCAAGCGTGGTCTGCGCACCTTCCGCCACCGCGCCTAACGCATCCATCCATGCTTGAGTCGGAATGAATGTCTCTGGATGGGCGCGACAACGGTCTATTGCCTGCCGCCACACCTGGGTGATCTGGCTGACGTAGGCCGGGCTGCGCTGACGACCTTCGATTTTTACAGAGGCGATATTGGCAGCCATCAGTTCCGGCAGCAATGCCAACGTGTTCAGGCTGGTTGGTTCTTCCAGCGCGTGGTAGCGCTGCCCATCGACTAAATAGCGGCCTTTACACAGTGTGGGATAACCGGCGTTTTCATCGTCCTGATAGCGGTCAATCAGGACATCGTTAAGACGGGATTCCATGCCGTTTTCCGTCTGCTGCCAACGGACAAACCGCGCCGGCGAGCAGGCGCCAACGGTATTCGGCGATTCGCCGGTCAGATAAGAAGAGAGGTAGCAGCGACCTTCCGCCATAATGCACAGGCTGCCAAAGGCGAAGACTTCAAGCGGCACCGGGCTGGTACGGGCGATTTGCTTCACCTGATGAATAGAGAGCACGCGCGGCAGAACGATGCGTGAGACATCGAAATGGCGATGATAGAAGCGAATCGCTTCGGTGTTGGTGGCGGAAGCCTGCACTGAGACGTGGCGTTCGATGCCGGGATAGCGTTCGGCGGCATATTCCAGCATGGCAAGATCGGCGAGGATCAGTACATCGGCCCCGATCTGCGCGGCCATATCCACGGCGTGTTGCCAGCGCTGATAGCCGTCCGGGTGCGCAAAGGTATTGATCGCGATATGCAGTTTACGCCGGTGGCGGTGTACGTACTCGCGCGCTTCCTGTAGCTTCTTCTCGGTAAAATTCAGCCCGGCGAAATGACGTGCGTTGGTGTCGTCTTTCAGGCCGATGTAGACCGCATCCGCACCATTATCAATGGCAGCTTTCAAAGCCGGCAGGTTACCGGCGGGGCAAAGCAGTTCCATATTCTCTCTGTCCTTCATTAATCCATGTCGGGCCGCAGCCGTTCGGCACGATCAATGACGTTCGGACTGATGAAAGTTGTTATCAGTCGATGAATGTTGTTAACGATAGAGAATCTTAATTAACCGGTCGGGAAATGACTTTGATTTAAGCCAGATTATGGTGTTAATCGTCTGTCTTGAACGAAATCTGTTGGGCATAAATAGATAACCGACTAAATTATTGATATAGGCCTCTGTCGCTTACGGCGGATATGGCAAAATGTCCGAAGATTATCTGAACAGTCAGATTGCTTTTAGAGGAGTACGCCAGTGTTGGATAAACTACGGGCGCAGATTGTGCGTCAAGGGCCGGGCTTATTCGGTAAGCCGCTTAAGTTCACGCCTTTTGCGCTACAGCGTCAGGTGTTGGAACAGCTGTTGGGCTGGCAGTTTCATCAGGCGCTGGAAGAGGGCGACCTGGAATTTCTCGAAAGCCGCTGGTTGAAAATTGACGTGCGGGACGTGGGTTTACAGTGGTTTATGACGCTGCGCGACGGTCGTTTAGTGGTGAGTCATGACGAGACGCCGGATGTCAGTTTCAGCGCGGACGCTAACGATCTGATTTTGATTGCGGCCCGTAAAGAAGATCCCGATACGCTCTTTTTCCAGCGTCGCCTGCGCATAGAAGGGGATACCGAACTGGGGCTGTATGTGAAGAACCTGATGGATGCTATTGAGCTGGAGGCGATGCCTGCGCCGTTGCGTATCGGTCTGCTGCAACTGGCGAATTTCGTCGAGGCGGGTTTACAGGAGGGCGTGATGCAACCAACCAGTCGCGCGCCGGCATCATGTTGATTCGTGTTGAAATCCCGGTGGACGCCGTGGGGATCGACAGCCTGCTGCGCCGCGCTTTTCCGACGGGCGCGGAAGCGCATCTGGTTCATCAACTGCGGGAAGATGGCTTATTGACGCTGGGTGTCGTCGCGACGGATGATGAGGGCGGCGTCGTCGGTTATGTCGCATTCAGCCCGGTACTCATTGCCGGTGAGGAGCGGCAATGGGTGGCGCTTGCGCCCCTGGCGGTAGAAGAGACTCTGCGTCGTCAGGGCGTGGGGGAAAAGTTGGTCTACGAAGGACTGGATGCGCTGAATGAATTTGGCTACAACGCGGTTGTCGTGTTGGGGGACCCCGCTTATTACGCCCGTTTTGGTTTCATTCCCGCAGCAGAACAGCAACTGCATAGCCGTTGGGCGGATAGCGAATCGGCATTTCAGGTATATCAATTGGCGGATAACCATGTTGCAGGTGAAGGTCAGTCGGAAAGCGAAAGCGGCTTTGCACAGGTCAGTGGGCTGGTGGAATATGCCGAACCGTTTAACGCTTTTCTCTCGCCAGCAAACAACACATCAACGCAGAGTGTCTCCGGCTGATCCTGTATCAGCCGTTCTTTTTGGTTTTTACTCAACTGCTTAATGCGGTATTCCAGCCTGAGCGCGTTTGAGCGATCCCCCGCCGCGCACTGAAAAACCAGCGTCAACTCGCCTTTTCCCCGCAGCGCTTTAGCGCCTTTTCCCCTCTGGTGTTGCGTCAGACGACGGGCAACATTGGTTGTGATGCCTGTATAGAGCGCGCCCGAGGCGGTGCGCAGGATGTACAGATACCAGCCGGAATGTTCATCGCGTTCCGTCATGGGCTATCAGCGACTCTCTGAAAGGGTTTCGGTGACAGTCAGTTTAGGGCGCTTATCCTGCCGAGTGAAGTAGTAAGTTGCTGTCGCTGAGCGGTTTATTTTTGAAAAAGCGGTTCGGCACAGCTAAACATAAATAACACCGCACCACATCAATCGTCGTTATTTACCGACATGCATTTCTTTTACGGATAGGGAAAACGTATGACACTGAAACGATATCTACCGCCAGCGTTGGTCGTGGCGCTCTCTTCTTGCTTCTTTTCACTGAGCCATGCCGCTGAACTGGCTGAAAACGATCGGGAAACGATTGTGAACGCCGTTGCGAACTACGCCAGTCAGATGACGAGCGTTGCCCGGCAGATATGGTCAAAGCCTGAGTTGGGCTATTTAGAGACGAACACCTCCCGGCTATTACAGGATGAGCTAAAGGCCGCAGGGTTTCGCATTGAAGCTGGCGTCGCGGGGATCCCGACGGCGTTTGTCGCGACGGCAGGGAAATCCGGCGGGCCGGTTATCGGTATTCTGGCTGAGATGGATGCGTTACCGGGGTTCTCTCAGGCCGCGACGCCGACGCGTTCGCCGATTGACGGTATTGAAGCCGGACATGCCTGCGGGCATCACCTGTTTGGCGCCGGGTCGGTTGGAGCGGCGATTGCGCTGAAACAGTGGCTGGAGGCAACGGGGAAACCGGGCCAAATTCGGGTTTACGGCACGCCGGCTGAAGAGGGCGGTTCTGGTAAAGTCTATATGACGCGGGCGGGGCTGTTTAAGGAGGTGGATGTGATGCTGCACTGGCATCCCGGCGATGAAAATTCTGCCTCGCAGACTTATACGCTGGCGAATGTGAACGGCAAGTTCCGTTTCTATGGCCATTCTGCCCATGCGGCAATGGCGCCAGAGAAAGGCCGTTCGGCGCTGGACGGTGTGGAGGCGCTGAATTTTATGGTGAACGCGATGCGGGAGCATGTGCCGCAGGAGACGCGGATTCACTATGTGATTACCGATGGGGGTAAAGCGCCGAACGTGGTGCCGGATTTCGCCGAAGTCTATTATTATGTGCGTCACCCCGATCCGGCCGTGGTTGCCAGCGTGACCGATCGCATCCGTAAAGCGGCGGAAGGCGCAGCGCTGGGAACCGAAACGCGCTATGAGTTCGAAATTCTCGGCGGTGTGTACAGCCTGTTGCCTAATGACGTGCTGGGAAACGTGATGGATGACAGCCTCCGACGCGTTGGGGCGCCGCAGTGGGATAAGGCGGACACGGATTTTGCCTCGGCTTTACAGAAAACATTGGATCAATCCAGACTGCCGCCGCTTTCCCGTGCGGGTGATATCGCGCCGTACCATTTTGGCGGGACGGGATATGCCTCGACCGATGTGGGCGATGTCAGTTGGGTGGTGCCGACGGTCGGGTTGGGAACGGCGACCTGGGTGCCCGGCGTACCGGCGCACAGCTGGCAGGCGGTGGCATCCGGAGGTATGGCGATTGGCTATAAAGGCATGGAAGTTGCGGCCAAAACGCTGGCCGTGACGGGGGCTAAGTTACTGAACGATCCCGTATTGATTCAACAGGCGAAGGCCGAATTTAACGAGCGTCGTGGCGAGAATTTCCACTATAAACCGCTACTGGGAGACCGTGAACCGGCGCTGGATTATCGCAAACCCTCAGCAGGGAAATAATTTACCCGCTTTGCCTGCGGTTGCGCCCTGCGTTCAGGGAGAAACCGCTATGCTTACAGGATTCGAACCGAAAGTATCAGGCGTGTGCTATCAGGCGGTTGGCCGGGGAGTGTCGCCGCGTGTCATTCATCTGATGAGCCTTTTCGGAGAAGAATGTGTGATTAAAATCACATATAATCACTATCTATTGCATTTCTCTTACATCAAGTGTGAATGATTGCACAAAAAATCCAGACATGGCGTGTTCAAATCAAAGGGCTGGCTGTATGAGTGACGCGTAAGAGGCCGTCGTCTAATCGGCAAGTGGCGTACCTATTTTGGGCGCAGAAGAGGCGATGGACGGCAGGCCTGCTTTGGCGCGTTGCGCCATATCAGAATTCATCAGGAGTACAGATCTTGTTTCTGGTTCAGGAAATTATTCGTAAGAAGCGTGATGGAAAAGCACTGAGCGAAGAAGAAATCCGCTTCTTTATCAACGGTATTCGCGACAATACCGTCTCGGAAGGACAAATCGCCGCTCTGGCGATGACGATTTATTTTCATGACATGTCGATGGACGAGCGCGTGGCGCTGACGTTGGCGATGCGTGATTCTGGCACGGTATTGGACTGGAAAAGTCTGAACCTGAATGGCCCACTGGTGGACAAACATTCCACCGGCGGTGTGGGAGATGTGACCTCGCTGATGTTGGGGCCGATGGTCGCGGCCTGCGGGGGATACGTTCCTATGATCTCCGGGCGCGGTTTAGGCCATACCGGTGGTACGCTGGATAAGCTCGAATCGATTCCGGGATTGGATATTTTCCCAAATGATGATGATTTCCGACGGATCATCCAGCAGGTTGGCGTGGCGATTATTGGGCAGACGTCATCGTTGGCTCCGGCGGATAAGCGTTTTTACGCTACGCGTGACATTACCGCGACGGTTGATTCGATCCCGCTGATTACTGCATCGATCTTAGCGAAGAAGCTGGCAGAAGGGCTGGATGCGCTGGTCATGGATGTCAAAGTGGGATCGGGGGCGTTTATGCCAACCTATGCGTTGTCTGAGCAGTTGGCGCAGGCGATTGTCGGCGTGGCGAATAATGCGGGGTGCCGTACCAGCGCGTTGCTGACCGATATGAATCAGGTGCTGGCCTCCAGCGCGGGCAACGCGTTAGAAGTGCGGGAAGCGGTGCGTTTCCTGACGGGGGAGCGCCGTAATCCACGCCTGTATGATGTGACGATGGCGCTATGCGGCGAGATGCTACTGGCGGGGGGACTGGCGCACTCGGCGGATGACGCGCGTTCGCGTTTGCAGGCCGTGTTGGATAACGGCAGCGCCGCGGAGGTTTTTGGCCGTATGGTGGCGGCGCAGCGCGGTCCAGCCGATTTTGTCGAACATTATGATCGCTATCTGCCGGTCGCGATGCTCAGTAAACCTGTTTTCGCCACGGGAGAAGGGATTGTCACTGCGATGGACACCCGGGCGCTGGGCATGGCCGTGGTGGCGCTGGGCGGCGGACGTCGTCAGGCCAGCGATGCGATCGATTATAGCGTCGGGCTGGATTGTATGGTCAGTCTGGGAGAACGCGTAGACGGGCAGCGCCCGCTGGCGGTAGTCCACGCCAATACGGAAGCACAATGGCAGCAGGCGGCGGATGAAATTCGCGCCGCGATTCAATTGGGCGACGTCGAACCTGAAAAGACCCCAATGGTTTATCAGCGGGTGAGTGCGGATGCGTAACCGCGCCGCCAGGTGAATTGAACAACCCTGCCGACAGGCGGGGCGTTTGCGCATAACAGCGCAGGAGAGCAAGAATGAAACGTGCATATATTATGGTTCTCGACTCGTTTGGCATCGGCAGCAGTGCCGATGCAGAACGTTTTGGCGATGCGGGTTCAGATACGCTGGGGCATATTGCTCAGCAGTGTGCGGCTGGCAAGGCAGACATGGGGCGCAGCGGCGCGTTGCATTTGCCGAATCTGAGCCGTTTGGGGTTAGGTAAAGCCGCAGAGGCTTCGACGGGGACGTTTCCTGCCGGGCTGGATGAAAACGCAGACATTATCGGGGCCTATGCGTATGCCAGCGAGATTTCTTCCGGTAAGGACACGCCCTCTGGTCACTGGGAAATCGCCGGTGTACCTGTGCTGTTTGACTGGGGCTATTTTAAAGATGAAGAAAACAGTTTTCCGCAGGCGTTGCTGGATAAACTGGTCAAACGCGCCAATTTGCCGGGCTATCTGGGCAACTGTCACTCTTCTGGTACGGTGATTCTGGATCGGCTGGGTGAAGAACACATGAAGACGGGCAAACCGATTTTTTACACCTCGGCGGATTCCGTGTTTCAGATTGCCTGCCATGAAGAGACGTTCGGGCTGGATAAACTGTACGCGCTGTGTGAGATTGCGCGCGAAGAGTTGACCGAAGGCGGTTACAACATCGGGCGCGTGATCGCACGTCCTTTTGTTGGCGATCGACCCGGCCACTTTGAGCGCACCGGTAACCGTCACGATCTGGCCGTTGAACCGCCTGCGCCAACCATGTTGAAAAAGCTGGTGGAGGAAAAAGGCGGCGAGGTGGTTTCCGTCGGTAAAATTGCGGATATTTATGCGCAGGTCGGCATCACCAAAAAGGTGAAAGCAACCGGTATTGATGCGTTGTTTGATGCCACGCTGAAAGAGATGGACGGCGCGGGTGATAACACTATCGTATTTACCAATTTTGTTGATTTCGACTCTGCCTACGGCCATCGCCGTGATGTCCCGGGTTATGCCGCCGCACTGGAGCTGTTTGACCGCCGCTTGCCGGAGCTGATGTCCCGCGTGACGGGGGAGGATATCCTGATTCTGACGGCTGACCACGGCTGCGATCCGACCTGGCACGGCACCGATCACACGCGTGAAAACGTACCGGTGTTGATTTACGGGCCAAAAGTGAAGCCTGGTTCATACGGCCACCGTGAAACCTTCGCCGATATCGGGCAGACGGTCGCCGCCTACTTTGGCTTGTCGCCTATGGACTACGGAAAATCGATACTGTAAAAAGCAGCGTTTACGTGAAACTGACTAATGAAGGAATAAAGCATGGCTACGCCACATATTAATGCAGAAAGGGGTGATTTTTCCGACGTTGTACTGATGCCGGGCGACCCGTTGCGCGCCAAATATATTGCTGAAACCTTTCTGGAAAATGCTCGTGAAGTGAACAACGTCCGCGGCATGCTGGGGTTCACCGGCTCGTACAAAGGCCGTAAAATTTCCGTGATGGGACACGGGATGGGGATACCATCTTGTTCGATCTATGCGAAAGAGCTGATCACCGAATTCGGCGTCAAGAAGATCATCCGCGTTGGATCATGCGGTGCGGTGCGTGAGGACGTCAAACTGCGGGATGTGGTGATTGGTATGGGAGCCTGTACGGATTCCAAAGTGAATCGTATGCGCTTCAAAGATCATGATTATGCGGCCATTGCGGATTTCGATATGGTGCGCAACGCGGTTGATGCCGCCAAAAACCGCGGCGTTTCTGTGCGCGTGGGTAACATTTTTTCCGCCGATCTGTTCTATACACCCGATCCGCAGATGTTCGACGTGATGGAAAAATACGGCATTCTGGGAGTAGAGATGGAGGCCGCGGGGATCTACGGCGTGGCGGCGGAATTCGGGGCGAAAGCGCTGGCAATCTGTACCGTGTCTGACCATATTCGCTCCGGCGAACAAACCACGTCAGAGGAGCGTCAGACCACGTTCAACGAAATGATTGAGATCGCGCTGGAATCCGTGCTGCTGGGCGACAGCGAATAATCTCTCGACCGTCTGGATAGCACCTACCCTACACCATTCGGCTGCTGGTATCTGGCGGCTAATCGGGCCTGAACTCGGCATTTACCGGGCTCAGGCCCGACTGTTTTACACCCATGCCTTCGATAACGGTAATGGGCCGATGTTCAGAGCCTCCCGTTGTGTCTGTATGCGGATGTTCACAAATCTTTTGCTTCTCCCGTGGCAAATGATTTTGTCGGATGCGTGAAGCAAGGGGGAATTCAGCGGGCGAGTAGCGCACGTGATGACTTCTACTTTTTCACTTGTTATGAACTCATGACGCCCGTTATGTGACGCTAAGCGGCATTTTTCATGTTTGAACGACGTTTATTGCATAATAAGTGGTGCTCTATGACTTGTTTTGTGGATAGCTCAGGTCATAATTAGCAACACAAATAATAATCATTATTATCCATTTGAGAAAGCGATGAAAGAATTACGATTGACGAAGTCCACTGCGGGAATCCCAACAAAACTGGCGGTGTTGATTGGTGTTTTGTGCGGCGGCATGGCCATGCCGCTGTTGGCGGCAGAACCGCCAACAGCGGCCCAGCCGACGACGACGTCTTCTGCGTCAGCAAGAGAGAACACGAGTGATACCATTACGGTGGTGGCTAAACCGGGTAACACATTCCGGGCTGGCGGCGACGATCTGGTGCCCGCTTATTTAGATGGGCAGATCGCCAACGGCGGGCGTGTCGGTTTTCTGGGCCAGCAGAATGCCCGTGACGTTCCCTTTAACGTGATTAGCTATACCGACAAGATGATCCTTTCCCAGCAGGCGGAAACGCTGGCTGATGTCGTTAAAAACGATGCATCTATCCACACGCTGAAAGGCTTCGGCAACTTTATGGAAACCTATCGTATCCGTGGTTTTCTGCTGGATGGGGACGACATTACCTTCGGTGGGCTGTACGGCGTCATGCCACGCCAGATGGTCTCAACCAACATGGTCGAGCGTGTAGAGGTATTTAAAGGTGCCAACGCGTTTGTGAACGGCGTCTCCGGCGGCGGGGTTGGTAGCGGCGTAGGGGGCTCAATTAACGTCGAGCCGAAACACGCAACGGATGACCCGCTCACGCGCCTGACGGTAGATTATGAATCGAAAAACAAGGTAGGCGGCGGGCTGGATGTCGGTCGTCGCTTTGGCGACAACAATGAGTTTGGCGTGAGGGTTAACGTCCTGCACCGGGAAGGGGAAAGCGCCATTCACGATCAGAAAGATCGTATGTCAATGGCCTCCATTGGTCTGGATTACCGCGGCGATCGCTTCCGTACCTCGCTGGATGCCGGCTATCAGCATCAGTATGTCCACGGTGGGCGGATTGCCGTAGGGATTGGCAATGCGACTGCCATCCCTTCTGTGCCGGATGCGACGTTAAACTATAGCCAGAAATGGGTGTCGACCGATCTGAAAACCACGTTCGGTATGTGGCGCAGCGAATATGACATCGCTGATAACTGGACGTTGTATTCCGGTGTCGGCAGCAGTCGGGCGGATGAGTCGGGCAATTATGGCTCGGCAACGCTCACCGATAACAACGGCAATGCCACCATATCACGCATGGGCGTGCCGCTGGTGCGCGATACGTTTTCCGGCTTGTTAGGTCTTCGCGGGCAGTTCGATACAGGTTTTGTCACGCATAAAGTCAATATGGGCTATTCAGGTGTTTATGCGAAAAACCGTACTGCCTGGGATATGTCAGCCAGTAGCAACACCAATATTTACCACCCGGTGCAAATAGATTACCCGTCTACCCAGTCTGGCGGTGGGGATATGGGCGATCCCAAGGTCCGCGCGCGAATCAGAAGTACCGGCTTAGCCATATCAGATACGATGTCAATACTGGATGATAAGGTGGCATTAACGCTGGGCCTGCGTCGTCAGGAGATTATGGTACGCAACTACAGCTATGCCGGTGTTGAAGAACGGGATAGCGCTTTTAATCGTACTAAAGTGACGCCAGCTTATGGTTTGGTGGTGAAGCCGTGGGAAAATATTTCTCTGTATGCTAACCACATAGAAGCGCTTTCTCCGGGGAAATCGGCACCGAGTAACTTGGGTGGCGTTCCGGTTGTCAATGGCGGGAATGTCACAGGCATTTATGTCGCCAAGCAAAATGAAGTGGGCGTGAAATTTGACTATGAACGCGTGGGCGGTTCGTTAGCGTTGTTTGAGATCACTCGTCCATACGAAATGGTCGATCGTTCGAATATGACCTATGGCCTTTACGGCGAGCGCCGCCACCGCGGGATGGAGCTGAACGTCTTCGGTGAACCTGTCTTCGGCCTGCGGCTGAACGGCAGCGCAACCTGGATTGCCGCCCAGCAGATTAAAACGCAGGACGGCCAGAATGACGGTAACGATGTGGTTGGCGTACCGCGTTATCAACTGGTATTCGGGTCGGAATACGATATCAAGCAGGTGGAAGGGTTAACGCTGGCGGGAACCGTGATTCGCTCCGGTTCGCAGTATGCCAATGACAGTAACACCCTGAAACTCAAACCCTGGACGCGTCTGGATCTTGGCGTGCGCTATAGCGTGCCGATGGACGAGCATACGCTGGTGTGGCGTGCCAATGTGGAAAACGTCACCAATGAAAAATACTGGGCATCGGTAAACGATACGGGGGCTTACCTGTATCAGGGCGATCCGCGGTCGTTGAAGCTGTCGATGTCGATTGATTTCTAAATCGGCGATCGTGAATCCTTTGCCTTTAAACAGGGAGAACCCACCTTGGGGTGGGTTCTCTGACGACATTGCCCGCGCGGGCGATCAGCCCAGCGGCAACGCCATAATGATGGCATCTTCCCGGCCCTGCGCGGTGGGGTAATAATCGCGGCGCACCGAGACTTCATTAAAGCCCAGACTTTCGTAGAGCGCGATCGCCCGCGCGTTTGACGCGCGAACCTCCAGCCATAGCGTCAGGATCCCGCGTTTCTCCATCTCTTCGATTAAATACGCCAGCAGCCTGCGACCCAGCCCTTGACGCTGGTGTTCTGGGTGTACGGCAATGTTGAACAGCGTTGCCTCATCCAGCACTACCTGGGTGATGGCGTAAGCGGCAAGCTGCCCGTTGTGGCAGAGCTTCAGGTTGACGTAACGATCGCCCTGATTGCTGATAAACGTTTTTTCCGTCCACGGAAAGGCGTGGCTGATTTGTTCAATCTGAAACGCTTGCGTCAGATCGGCTGACGTCAGAGAAGATATCGTGTTCATGTTCACAGATCTGTTGCCACAGCGCCCGTTTGGCGGCGGCATTTTGATAGAGTTCGGAAAGATGGGGGCTGGTAAGCTGAATACCCTGTAGCGCAATCGGCGCGGTCATCCCCAACCGCCAGCTGGGGCAGCGCGCGCTGTCGGGCAGCATCTCTGCCTGTTGCGGCGTCAGGCGATAGGCCTGTGCGGGCGAGATCGCCAGGCTGTGCAGCACGTCGGCCAGCAGGGGATCATCATCGGTCAACGGCTCGGTAGAGACGATCACCAGACGCGTCTGCGCCGGCAGGCTGACGGCAATTTCGCCCTGCAACACCGCTGGGCGGCGCAGCGTCCACTGCGTAATCCCCAGTTGCTGTAGCAGTCGGTCACGTCTTGATTCCATGCGTATCCTGTCTGGCGAACGAAAAATGAGTCCGGTCTATGCTAACAAACCCCGTCGTGCTGCGCCAATGTCGGCGCGGTAATTTCCCATCCGCCACGCTTTCCGCTCTGCAACTTCGGGGACGAAGCGTATATAATCCCCGCTCAATGAATAAGGAGCCGTAGCCTGATGTCCGCATTAACCCCCGCCAGTGAAGTCGTACTGCGCCATAGTGACGAATTTCTCTCCCGCCGCGTTCTGTTTGCCGGCGATCTACAGGACACCCTGCCTGTGCAGTTTGAGGCTGCGTCGGTGCGTGTCCACTGTAATCAATATCATCACTGGCAGCAGATGGTAAAACCACTGGGGGAGAGCGCCCAGTATGGTCTGGTGGCGGATGCCGGGCTGGTGGCGGACAGCGATACGCTGATCTATTACTGGCCGAAGAGCAAGCAGGAGGCGGAATTCCAATTGCGCAATTTGCTTTCTCTGCTGCCGGTCGGCGCGGAGGTGTTCGTGATCGGGGAAAATCGCAGCGGGGTGCGCAGCGCCGAAAGCGTGCTGGCTGATTTTGTCGAGCTGGTAAAAATCGACAGCGCGCGTCGCTGCGGCCTTTACCACGGTCGGATTGATAAGCAAACCCGCTTCACGTTAGATGACTGGTGGGAAGAATATGTGACGGAAGGCGTGACGGTGAAAACGCTGCCCGGCGTTTTCAGTCGCGATGGGTTGGATCCCGGCAGCCAACTGCTGTTGTCCACATTTTCGCCACATATGAAAGGTAAAGTGCTGGATATCGCCTGCGGCGCGGGCGTGCTGGCTACGGTTCTGGCAAAGCAGTCGCCGAAGCTCCGTTTGACGCTGAGCGATGTCAGCGCCGCCGCTGTGGCATCCAGTAAGGCGACGCTGGCGGCGAATGGGCTTGAAGGCAGCGTGATCGCCAGTAACGTCTATTCGGACATCAGCGGTCGCTTCGACATGATCGTCTCCAACCCGCCGTTTCATGATGGTTTGCAAACCAGCCTGCAAGCTGCGGAAATGCTGATTCGCGGTGCGGTGTCGCATTTGCCGATCGGCGGGCAGTTTCGTATTGTCGCCAATGCTTTCCTGCCTTATCCGGCGTTGCTGGACGCCGCGTTTGGCAGCCATGAAGTGCTGGCGCAGACCGGGCGTTTCAAGGTTTATCAGGCCGCGCTGGCGCGTGCGCCGCGGACAGGTAAAGGCCGTCGGTAACGCTACTGATTCAGGGTTGCCATACTCTCCTTGCCGTAGCGTTCACCTGCTGCGGCATCGGGTGGGAAGATAGCATCAATGGCGGCCAGTTCCTCTTGCGTTAGTGTCACATCCAGCGCCGCGACGTTCTCTTCCAGATAGCGGCGGCGTTTGGTGCCCGGAATCGGCACGATATGCTCGCCCTGCGCCAGTACCCACGCCAGCGCTAATTGTGAGGGCGTCACCTGTTTTTCCTTCGCCAGTTGGTTAATTTTTTCTACCAGCAGCAGATTCTTGCCGAAATTTTCCCCTGAGAAACGTGGATTGGTACGACGAAAATCGTCAGCGGCCAGATCGTCCGGGCTGCGAATTGCGCCGGTCAGAAAGCCACGCCCCAGCGGGCTGTAAGGCACAAATCCGATCCCCAGGCGCTCACACGCGGGCAGAATGTCGGTTTCCATATCGCGCGTCCATAGTGAATATTCGCTTTGTAACGCCGTAATGGGGTGTACGCGGTGCGCGCGTTCCAGCGTGCTGGTGGAGGCTTCACTCAGACCGATATAGCGAATCTTTCCTTCCTGAACCAGCGCGGCCAGCGTGCCGACCGTCTCTTCAATGGGAACGGTTGGATCGATACGGTGCTGATAGTAGAGATCGATAACGTCCGTACCGAGGCGCGTCAGGCTGCCTTCCACTGCACTACGGATGTAGTCTGGTTTACCGCAGACGCCGCGTGCGTAGGGGTTTTCCGGGTCACGGATAATGCCGAATTTGGTCGCCAGAAAGACCTGCTCACGCTTGCCTTTTATCGCTTTGCCGAGTAGTAGCTCATTGGTGTGGGGGCCATACATGTCGGCGGTATCCAGCAGGGTGACGCCCAGTTCCAGTGCGCGATGCAACGTGGCGATGGACTCTTTTTCATCCTGCGCGGTGGAGTAGAAATCACTCATTCCCATGCAGCCTAGCCCAATCGCCGAAACCTGTGGGCCGTTCGCTCCTAATTTACGCTGTTGCATTGTCATCTTCCTCATCTCGTTGACAGTGAAAGCAGTCTGGTTGTTTATCTGGAAAAGATAAATACTGTTTTTTATGCAACACAATTCAAAAATAACCAACAATGGTGGTGGCGATGGATCATATTCAGGCTATGCGGGTTTTTGTGCGTATTGTCGAACTGGGCAGCTTCAGCCGTGCGGCAGAGCGACTGACGCTGCCACGTGCAACGGTGAGTAACACCATCAAACAGCTTGAAGCGCGGATGGGGGTACGTTTGCTGCAACGCACGACCCGTCAGGTGAAAATCACGGATGAAGGGCGATTGTATTATGAACGCTGTCTGCAATTGCTCGCGGAAATTGAAGAGATCGACACGCTATTCACGCAACAAAAGCAGCAGCCTGTTGGTAAAGTGCGGGTGGATATGCCGCACTCGCTGGCGCGGGACATCGTCGTTCCGGCGCTGGGTGAATTCTATGCGCGTTATCCGCAGGTGACGTTGATGCTAAGCGCTAACGATGCGGCGATTAACGTGTTGCGTGAGGGCGTCGACTGCGTGCTGCGTGCCTGGATGACGGACGATGAAACGCTGGCGACCCGGCATTTGCCGTCGATGTCGCAGGTTACCTGTGCGTCGGCTGACTATCTGGCGCGGTATGGCGTGCCGCATTCACTTGATGCGCTGTCGGGGCACCAAATGGTCGGCTATTTTTCTCTGCGTACCGAATACCTTTACCCGCTGGAATTCATGGTGGGTGATGAGTGCGTGACGCGTATGTTACCCGGTGCGTTGCAGGTTAATGGCACAGATGCTTTCATCGCTGGCGCCCGTGCCGGGCTTGGCATTATTCAGGCACCACGCCGCAGTTTGCGACCGTATCTGGAAAGCGGAGAACTGGTGGAGATCCTGTCTGATATGCCGCCGCCTGCAATGCCGCTTTACGTGATGTATACGCCCGGTCGTTTTCTCGCGCCGCGGATTCGCGTGTTTATAGAATGGCTTGATGAACTCTTTACGCATCATGCTGCGGTGAGATGATGATTTTTACAGCAAACCCCGCATTCTGGAGGAAATAATCATTGACGTCTACGCGAAAACCTCTAGAATTCGCCTCCGTGGTGATATTGCGTCAGCAGTGTTACAGGCGTTGCGAAGGTGGCGGAATTGGTAGACGCGCTAGCTTCAGGTGTTAGTGTCCTTACGGACGTGAGGGTTCAAGTCCCTCTCTTCGCACCATCATCACAGCGGTTTTCGTTTGTCGAACCGTAGCAGTAAATCAATATTGCATGAGCAACATGGCAGAATTGCGAAGGTGGCGGAATTGGTAGACGCGCTAGCTTCAGGTGTTAGTGTTCTTACGGACGTGAGGGTTCAAGTCCCTCTCTTCGCACCATGTCATGATAGATTTACCGCTAAAGCCGCTTGATGGCATAAGATGAACAATGTTCTCAGTGCGAAGGTGGCGGAATTGGTAGACGCGCTAGCTTCAGGTGTTAGTGTCCTTACGGACGTGAGGGTTCAAGTCCCTCTCTTCGCACCATCGGTTCTCTTCTGCTTCTTTCTCTTCCTTAATTTCAATTTCCTTTTTGTTCGCTTCTTTGAATCCCGTCATTGATGATGGCGTTTTATCGTTTGCGTTACATCGTCAGATTAAACATGACCGACAGTGCAGCCAAACCGCCAGCCAGCGCCACGCAAGAGGGGAGCAGCAAATAGTGGCGTAAACGCTGATGGAACAGCATGGCGAGCGTCGCGAGCAAGGCGATGGCGATAATGACTTTCAGGTGCGTCAGTTCCAGATTGAGCAGCGCCAGAAGCGGCATGATGGCGCAGGGGAGCAGGACGCCCCAGGCGCTGGACAGTTGCTTACCCATGCACCAGCTCACGCTCCATAATCCGCAGGCTGTGATCATTGCTGTCAGCATTTTTGCATTCGCCAAAACGATAATGATAACTAATATCATATAAGAATTTGTCTTCATTACCAGCTTTTTGACGAGAAGATTGCCAGAATGTTGGTCACCGCAATATCAGCCGGTCTGAGACTGGGATAGATACTGGCGTATCAGATGGATCATATTCACGATAACGGCAGATCGTTCATGTTTGCGCCAGATAACCGCAATGTGCGTATGGATTTCCGGCATTCCGATATCATGATAGGTCACATTTTCGGAGGTGATGCAGGCAAGTGACTGCGGGACAAGAGTAATGCCGAACCCTGCGGCGACCATGCTGATGGTCGCGTTTAATTGCGGTGCAAGGGGGTTGGGTCTTGCATCATAACCTGACAGATAGCAGGTGCGAATAATCATGTCATGCAGCCCCGGACAGAGGTCGCGCGGGAAAATGATCAGCGGTTCCTGACGAAGTTCGCTCAGCGAGATCTGGGGCTTACCGCTGAGC
Source organism: Samsonia erythrinae (assembly GCF_004342665.1). Lineage (GTDB taxonomy): Bacteria > Pseudomonadota > Gammaproteobacteria > Enterobacterales > Enterobacteriaceae > Samsonia > Samsonia erythrinae. The sequence goes on from NZ_SMBY01000002.1 coordinate 353,332, forward strand.
GCATGACTGGCTGGGAGCACCAGCTTCATGGGTTCTTCAGCCAGAATCTCCCCGTTGATATCGTCACTCAGGTCGCAAGGTAACCGGAGGAACGCGATATCAATATTGCGTTTCTGCAACAAAGCGAGCAACGTCGCGGGTTTCTCTTCCTTTGGGAGCGGCTGGACGTTCGGGTGCTGTTGGCAGTAATTATGCAGTAGCGTCAGCACCGTCGGGTGAAACATGGCTGACGGTGAGAAACCCACGCTCAGGCTCCCTTTTTCTCCCCGTGCGATACTTCTCGTGCGGGCGATCGCCGAATCGGTCAGTTGCAGGATGCGGAATGCGTCTTCATACAGCGCTTGCCCAGCCTCTGTCATTTCGACGCCGCGCGTTAGCCGCTTGAACAGCGGTGTTCCTATCTCCTGCTCGAATTTCTTGATCTGCTGGCTGAGGGGGGGTTGCGACATCCCCAGATTTTCCGCCGCACGGGTGAAATGCCGTGCTTGCGCGACAGCGACGAAATAGCGCAGATAACGCAATTCCATTTATCAAACTCCATATTTTTCCGATCTTGAAATAACTCCAGATGCATATTGGAATTTTGTCCTCTATCGCGTCAACCTTTATCTAAAGATAACTATTTTTGAAGTAATTAGCAGGGTAACAAGGAGCGTATGAACGTGAATATCAGTGATAAAACCTGTGAGGAAGCCTTTGCTAGCTATGCGAATGACTTTCAGCGCCAGCATGCCGGCGGCGTTATTTATCAAACCTCGCTAATGAGTGGGCTGATAAGCGGTGTTTACGAAGGCAGCAGGACGATGGCTGAATTGCTGACGCATGGCGATTTTGGATTAGGAACGTTTAATCATTTAGATGGGGAACTGGTCGCGCTCAATAGCCAGATTTTCCAGCTGTTGTCTGACGGCAACGCGCGAGCGGCAAAACCGGAGCAGAAAACGCCGTTTGCGGTCATGACGTTTTTTCGCCCGACGGAAACGATTCGTTTCGATCGCTGGACCTCGCGAGAAAGCGTGCATCGCCAGATCGATGAGATTGTCGCGACGGACAATCTGTTCTGCGCCTTGCGGCTTGACGGGCATTTTCGCTGTGTGGAAACCCGCACGGTGCCGCGGCAGTGCCGTCCTTATAAACCGATGCAGGAGGCGGTTGAAGGGCAGCCAACGTTTCATTTTGAACACCGTAGCGGCAGCGTTATCGGTTTTCGCAGTCCGGCTTATACGCAGGGGATCAATGTCGCGGGGTATCACGAACACTTCATTACCGACGATCGTCAGGGGGGCGGGCATATTTTGAACTATGACGTCGAAAACGGGACGCTGATGTTTGGCGCGATTGCTAAATTGATCGTCGATCTGCCTCAGGATCGTGAATTCCTCGACGCCGACCTGTCCTCGGAAAACCTGAGTAACATCATCGAATCAGTAGAACGCTAATCATTTCATCGGAGTTATGTCATGGGAAAGCAAACGGAACAGCGGAACTGGCGCTGCGGGGCAGAGCTGGTGGTAAAACATCTGGAAGCACAGGGCGTGAAGTATGTTTTTGGTATTCCCGGTGCAAAAATCGATCGCGTCTTTGACGAACTGGAAAATTCGACGATTCAGACGATCCCGGTACGGCATGAGGCGAACGGCGCGTTTATGGCGGCGGCGATAGGTCGCCTCACCGGGAAGGCCGGGGTGACGCTGGTGACGTCAGGCCCCGGTTGTTCCAATCTGGTAACAGGGCTGGCGACCGCGACGGCGGAAGGGGATGCGCTGGTGGCGCTGGGGGGCGCGGTAAAGCGCGCGGACAAGCTTAAACTGACGCATCAGAGTCTGGATACCGTCAGCCTGTTCCATCCGGTCAGTAAATTCAGCGCGGAAATTACGGCCTGTTCCGCAATATCGGAAGTGCTGGCGAATGCTTTCCGGGCGGCGGAAAGCGGCCGTCCGGGGGCCGCCTTTGTCAGCCTGCCGCAAGATATCGTCAACGAGCCAGTGACTGGACCGGTTTTGGCCTGTTCGCATTTGCCGCTGTTAAATGGCGCGCCGCAACACGATATCGCCGCTGCGGCCAGGTGCCTGCGGCAGGCTAAAAATCCGGTGGTGCTGCTGGGGTTAATGGCGAGCCAGCAGGAGAATGCGCAAGCGCTGCGCCGTTTTCTTCACCACAGTCAATTGCCCGTGACCAGTACCTATCAGGCGGCGGGGGTAATCGATCAGGCGCATTTCGAACGTTTTGCCGGACGTGTCGGGTTATTCAATAATCAGGCTGGCGATCAACTGCTGCAACAGGCGGATGTGATTGTTACCGTGGGCTACAGTCCGATCGAATACGATCCGGCGTTATGGAACAGCGGGAACACGACCTTGATCCATATCGATGTGTTAAGAGCGGAGATCGATAATGCCTATCGGCCTGATATCGAACTGATCGGCAATATTGCGATGACGGTGGATGCGTTGAGTACGTGCATCCACGAGCCTTTTTCCCTGTCTTTTTCGGCCCAGACCGTGTTGGCGGATCGCCAACGCCAGCGTCGCGATCTCAGCGCCCGGGCGATTAACATGAAAGGATTTGCCATCCATCCACTGCGTCTGGTGCGGGCGATGCAGGATATTGTGAATGAGGATGTCACGCTGTGTGTGGATATGGGGAGCTTTCATATCTGGCTGGCGCGCTACCTGTATAGCTTCCGGGCGCGACAGATCTTGATGACTAACGGCCAGCAAACCATGGGCGTGGCGCTGCCCTGGGCAATCGCCGCCTCGTTAATACAGCCCGGTAAGAAAGTGGTGTCGGTTTCCGGCGACGGCGGGTTTATGCAATCCAGTATGGAGCTGGAAACGGCGGTGCGCCTGAAAAGCAACCTCCTGCATATTATCTGGGTGGATAACGGCTACAACATGGTGGAAATCCAGCAGCAGAAGAAATACCACCGCCCGGCGGGCGTTAGGTTTGGTCCGATTGACTTTAAAGCCTATGCCGATGCGTTCGGCGCGCAAGGGTTTGCGGTGGGATCCGCCGACGAGCTGGTCAGCAAGCTGCGTCAGGCCATGGACGTGGAGGGCCCGGCGGTGATCGCCATTCCGGTTGATTATTCCGACAACCATTGGTTGATGGAAAATCTGAATATCAGCGTATTGATCTGATATTTGAGAATGCCACCCGGATTGACGTCGGGTGGGCAGGCGTCATGTGAGCGTTTCCTTGTATGATTCGGTGTGTGTCCGCATCATTTTCTTTAGAATCTTTTGCATAGCCACATGCTAACGGGAAAGGAAACAACATGCTGATGAAGTCTACCCGGCGCTTAATCCGACGCGTACTCATCGCGATCGGGATACGCTGCTGAGGCTGTCGTCGAACCCGTTTTACCCCTATTTGATTCAACGTATTGACGAGAAAATACCGCGCTGAGCCGGCGCTTCCTCCCTAGTGATGTTCACGGAGAGGTGCGCGCAGGGCGTTTTGTGCCGCGTGGGCGGCGACAAAGGAGACGCCGCCCGAAAGGCCGGGCGGGGCGCGGTTAACGCGCTGGCAATGACTTTGTTTCAATAAATCGACTGATACAGGGTTTTTATCGCGTCAATATCGGTATCGCGCGGATTGCCCGCGGTGCATACATCGTCAAATGCAGCCTGCGCCAACGCCGGAATATCCTCTGCTTTCATCCCGATATCGCGTAACCGGGAGGGGATACCTACATCATGAGAAAGCTGCCGGACAGCGTCGATCGCGGCTTGCCGCGCCTGAGCAATCTGCATGTCCACCACCCCCGGTACGCCCATGGCAACGGCGATATCACGGAATTTTTCACCGGTGTAATCGGCGTTGTAGGCCATAATATGCGGCAGCAGAATCGCATTGGCTACGCCGTGCGGCGTGTTGTAAAACGCGCCGAGCGGGTGTGCCATACCGTGTACCAGACCCAGCCCGACGTTCGAAAATCCCATGCCTGCGATGTATTGCCCCAGCGCCATGTCTGCGACGCCTTGCGGCTTCCCTGCGACGGAATCACGCAGTGAGCGGCTGATGATTTCGATGGCTTTCAAGTGCAGTGTATCGGTCAGTTCCCAGGCGGCTTTGGTGGTAAAGCCTTCAATGGCGTGCGTCAGCGCATCAATTCCCGTTGCCGCTTTCAACGCGGCGGGCATGCTGGACATCATCTCGGGATCGACGATCGCGACAATCGGGATGTCATGCGGATCGACACAAACGAATTTACGGCGTTTTTCTTCATCCGTAATGACGTAGTTGATGGTGACTTCCGCGGCGGTGCCGGATGTGGTCGGGATGGCGATCATCGGAACGGCGGCATGCCGGGTCGCCGCAACACCTTCGAGGCTACGGACGTCGGAGAATTCAGGGTTATTGATAATCATCCCAATCGCCTTACTGGTATCCTGAGGCGAACCGCCGCCAATCGCGATCAGGTAATCAGCCTGTGACGCCTTGAAGCGTTCGACGCCTTTTTTTACCACGCTGATGGTTGGATTAGGCGTGACCTCAGCGTAGAGATCGTAGGGCAGCCCAGCCGCCGCCAGTTTGTCGGTGACCTTGGCGACGATACCGAATTTAACCAGGTCGCTGTCCGTTACCAGCAGGGCTTTTTTGAAGCCGCGCCGTTGCACTTCATCGACGATCCGGGCGATAGCGCCTGCGCCAAAATAGGCTGTTTCGTTAAGGATCATTCTGTTCACCATCGTCTTCCTCCTTTCCCCATGACATCACGTTGAGATTCGATAAACCGATAGCGCCGCGGGGGCGCTATTCCTTATTTTTAGTATGGAGATAACGGATTTTTGTGCCTTCTCGCCATTGCCATGTTGTCGGTCGGGCTGGCAGACAGATGAAGATGGCGGAGAGATCGCTCACAGAACGTGCATCCGGCGGCAGGAGCCGAACCGGTAAAAAGAATGAAGGAGGACAGGTTTTGATTGAAATAATCTAATTTCAGGTGATTTTTATCATTAATTTAACTAATCCGAATAGTGATTATACTTTGGTGGTATTGGCTGCTTAACCCCAACATTAATGCCATTAATTTTTGTTTTTATGCGATTTGTTTGAATTTTATCCTTATGTTTTAGTTTTATAAACATCATTGGTCTGTGGATGTCTGGGGAGGCAATGTCTTAATTAAGTCGCTATATATAAATTAACTTATACCTGTGCGTGTGGCTTCACCCGCGCTTCGATGGTAAGTTCGAACAATAAGATATCGTTTGCGCAGTGTGTTTTATCGCCCGAACGCCACGCGCTGAAGAGGGATAAAAAATGGTAAAGCAAACCCCGTTGTATCAACAGCATTTGGCCGATGGGGCCAAAATGGTGGACTTTCACGGTTGGATGATGCCGCTGCACTATGGCTCTCAACTGGATGAACACCACATTGTGCGCCGGGAAGCCGGTATGTTTGATGTCTCCCACATGACTATCGTCGACTTGCACGGCGAAAGAACCCGTGAATTCCTGCGCTATCTGCTGGCCAATGACGTCGCCAAACTGACGCAGCCGGGCAAGGCGCTCTACAGCGCCATGCTGAATGCTTCCGGCGGCGTGATCGATGATCTGATCGTCTATTTTCTGACGGAAGACCATTTCCGTCTGGTCGTGAACTCTGCAACGCGTGAAAAGGATCTGGCCTGGATCGGCCAGCATGCCGCCCCGTTTGGGGTGACGATCCGCGAGCGCGACGATCTGGCGCTGATTGCCGTTCAGGGGCCGCTGGCGCGGGAAAAAGTCCAGAGTATAGGGAAAGAAAACGGTCTGAGCGATGAGAGCGTGGCGGCGCTGGCGAACATGAAGCCCTTTTTCGGAATGCAGGCCGGCGATTTCTTCGTGGCGACGACGGGGTATACGGGGGAAGCCGGTTACGAAATTGCGCTGCCGATTGAACGAGTGGTGGATTTCTGGCGGCAACTGCAAGCGGCGGGGGTAAAACCGTGCGGGCTGGGCGCGCGTGATACGCTGCGGCTGGAAGCGGGAATGAACCTGTATGGTCAGGATATGGATGAGGGCGTTTCGCCACTGGCGGCCAATATGGGGTGGACGATCGTCTGGCAACCGGAGGATCGCGCGTTTATCGGGCGTGAAGCCTTGACCCATCAGCGTGATGAAGGCACGGAACAGTTGGTTGGTCTAGTGTTGACGGAGAAAGGGGTATTGCGCAATGGCTTACCGGTGCGCTTTACCGATCGGAATGGCGTGATGCGCGAAGGCGTGATCACCAGCGGATCGTTTTCACCCACGCTCGGTGTAAGCATTGCGCTGGCGCGTGTGCCGACGGGAATTGGCGAGCAGGCGATCGTGCAGATTCGTAACCGGGAACTACCGGTCCGGGTGACGAAACCCGGCTTCGTTCGTGCCGGAAAAGCCCTCGTTCAGTTGTAATAACGCGTGATGACCTCTCCGGGATCATTTGAATGTCAGGACAAAACGCCCGTGTAGTCACCACGTCAGGCGTTGGCCCTTTAGGGCGCGCGGATCACACGCTCAACGCGCAGGCAACTAGCCGTGACGGAGAGTGCGCAGGATTAACCATTGCAGACAAAAGGGGATGTCAATGAGTCATGTACCAGTTGAATTAAAATACACCGTGTCCCACGAATGGGTGCAGCATGAAGGCGGCGGCATCTACAGCGTGGGGATCACCGAGCATGCGCAGGAACTGCTGGGCGACATGGTGTTTGTCGATTTGCCGGAAGTGGGCACGGTGGTGGCCGCGGGCGATGACTGCGCGGTGGCGGAGTCGGTAAAGGCGGCGTCGGATATTTATGCGCCCATCAGCGGTGAGATTGTGGAAGTTAACGACGCGCTGGAGAACGCCCCTGAGCTGGTCAACAGCTCGCCGTATGCCGATGGCTGGTTGTTCCGTATTAAGGCCGCGGATGAGTCTGATTTGGATGAACTGCTGAATGCCGATGATTATCTGGCGTCATTAGAAGAAGACGAGTAGCCATCGCGCCCCCGAAGAGATTTCCGGGGGCGTTTTATTTTATTCGCCCGTGACGTTTTCCAACGCGGTAGCGATCACTATTGATGCGGGAAAGTGTGGTCATGACTCAGACACTCAGTCAACTCGAACATGACGGCGCGTTTGTTGAGCGCCATATCGGGCCTTTCGTCAGCCAGCAGCAGCATATGCTGTCGGTGGTGGGGGCAACGTCTCTGGATGCGCTCATCGGTCAGATTGTTCCGGCGGATATCCAACTGCCCGGTCCGCCGGCGGTGGGCGAGGCCGTGACGGAACATGAGGCATTAGCCGAGCTGAAAGCCATTGCCGGGCGCAATCAGCGCTATAAAAGCTATATCGGCATGGGGTACAGCGCAGCCCTGGTGCCGCCGGTCATTTTACGCAACCTGCTGGAAAACCCGGGTTGGTATACCGCCTATACGCCGTATCAGCCTGAAGTGTCGCAGGGGCGTCTTGAGGCGCTGCTGAATTTCCAGCAGGTCACACAGGAGTTAACCGGTCTGGCGTTAGCTTCCGCGTCGCTGCTGGATGAAGCGACCGCCGCGGCGGAAGCGATGGCGATGGCAAAGCGCATCAGTAAACGCAAACAGGCGGACCGTTACTTTGTGGCGGACGATGTGCATCCGCAAACGCTGGATGTGGTGCGTACCCGTGCTGAAACCTTTGGTTTTGAGGTCGTCGTCGGTAAAGCTGAAGAGGCGCTGAAAGACGATGCGGTGTTCGGTGTGCTGCTGCAACAGGCGGGCACAACCGGTGAATTACATGATTACAGCGAGCTGATGGCGGCGCTGAAAGCGCGCAATGTGGTGAGCTGCGTGGCCGCGGACATGATGGCGCTGGTGCTGCTGACGGCGCCGGGCCAACAGGGGGCGGATATCGTCTTTGGCTCGGCGCAACGCTTTGGCGTGCCGATGGGCTACGGCGGGCCGCACGCGGCCTTTTTCGCCTGTCGTGATGAATACAAACGCGCCATGCCGGGGCGGATTATCGGCGTGTCGCGCGATACGGCGGGCAATACCGCGCTGCGCATGGCGATGCAAACGCGGGAGCAGCACATTCGCCGCGAGAAGGCGAATTCCAATATCTGCACCTCTCAGGTGTTGTTGGCCAATATCGCGGGGATGTACGCGGTGTATCACGGGCCCGAAGGGTTGAAGCGTATTGCCGGGCGTATCCATCGCCTGACCGATATTCTGGCGGCGGGGCTGATGCAGTGCGGGCTACCGCTGCGTCATCAAAGCTGGTTCGATACGCTGACGATCGAGGTGGCGGACAAGGATGCGGTACTGAGCCGGGCGCTGAGTTTTGGCATCAATCTCAGAGGAGATCTGACTGGCGCAGTCGGCGTCACGCTGGATGAAGCGACCACCCGTGAAGACGTGCTGACGCTGTTCGCGGTGCTGTCAGGTGACGATCACGGGTTGGATATTGAGGCGCTTGATCGGGCCGTTTCTCAGCGTTCGGACTCAATCCCGGCGACGCTGCGGCGTCATGACGCGATCCTCTCGCATCCGGTGTTTAACCGTTATCACAGCGAAACCGAAATGATGCGCTACCTGCACCGGCTGGCGCGTAAGGATCTGGCGTTGGATCAGTCGATGATCCCGCTCGGCTCCTGTACCATGAAACTGAACGCGACGGCGGAAATGTTGCCGATTACCTGGCCGGAATTTGCCGAACTGCATCCGTTCTGCCCGCCGGAGCAGGCGCTGGGCTATCGTCAGATGATCGAGCAGCTATCGGGCTGGCTGGCGCAGCTGACGGGTTATGACGCCATCTGCATGCAGCCTAATTCGGGCGCGCAGGGCGAGTATGCCGGTCTGCTGGCGATCCGCCGCTACCATGAGAGCCGCAATGAAGCCGAACGCACGATTTGCCTGATCCCCAGTTCCGCTCACGGCACCAATCCGGCATCGGCGCAGATGGCGGGAATGCACGTGGTGGTGGTCGCCTGCGATAAGCAGGGCAATATCGACCTGCGCGATCTGCGTGAGAAAGCGCAGGCCGCGGACGAGCAGCTTTCCTGCATCATGGTGACTTACCCGTCCACCCACGGCGTCTATGAAGAGACGATCCGCGAGGTGTGCCAGATCGTGCATCAATACGGCGGTCAGGTGTATCTGGACGGCGCGAACATGAACGCGCAGGTCGGCATCACCACGCCGGGCTATATCGGCGCCGATGTATCGCACCTGAACCTGCACAAAACCTTCTGTATTCCGCACGGCGGCGGCGGGCCGGGCATGGGGCCGATTGGTGTGAAAGCGCATCTGGCGCCGTTTGTACCGGGTCATCGGGTGGTAAAAATAGACGGTGTCTTGACGGAGCAGGGGGCTGTCTCTGCGGCGCCGTTTGGCAGCGCCTCCATTCTGCCGATTAGCTGGATGTACATTCGCATGATGGGCGCGGAAGGGCTGAAACAGGCCAGCCAGATGGCGATCCTGAACGCCAACTATATCGCGACACGCTTACGGCAGGCTTATCCGGTTCTTTATACCGGTCGGGACGGGCGCGTGGCGCACGAGTGCATTCTGGATATCCGCCCGCTCAAAGAAAGCACCGGCATCAGCGAGATGGACATCGCCAAGCGCCTGATCGACTATGGTTTCCATGCGCCGACCATGTCATTCCCGGTTGCCGGCACGCTGATGGTGGAGCCGACGGAGTCGGAAAGTCTGGTGGAGCTGGATCGCTTTATCGAGGCGATGCTGGCGATCCGCGCGGAAATCGATCGCGTCGCACAGGGGGAATGGCCGCTGGACGACAACCCGCTGGTCAATGCGCCGCACACGCAGGCGGAGTTGGTGGCAGACTGGACGCACCCGTACAGCCGCGAGTTGGCGGTATTCCCGGCGGGCAGTGACCATAAATACTGGCCGAGCGTGAAGCGGCTGGATGATGTCTACGGCGATCGTCACCTATTTTGTTCGTGTGTCCCGATAGCGGACGACACGTCATCCCGTTAAGGGCATCGGACGTGCGATGCAGCAACGCACGTCCGACACATTTCTAAGATATTCGTATTAATAAAAACCAATTTCTAACATTGTTAATAATGATCAGGCATATTTTAACCATTTGAAAACAAAACGTCATAAAACTGACGCCCCACTGACACACTCGCACTCTAGGGTATGGCCTCTGTATTTCATACTGAGTGACCGTTGAGTTATGCGTGCAAAATGTTTTCCCTATCTGGTGCTGTTGCCGACATTGGTTTTTCTGCTTGCCTTTACCTACTTTCCCTTATTGCGTTCGGCTATCGACAGCCTGTATGACACCCGCTTAAACGCGGATGCTCCCTTGTTTGTGGGGATGGACAATTTTGTACGTCTGGTACAGGACGCCGTGTTCTGGCAGGCCTTGCGCAATAACGTGCTGTATATCCTGCTGACGGTCGTGCCCGGCGTCATACTGGCGCTGCTGTTGGCGGTGTTGCTCTGTGAAAACACGCATGTTAACCGCTGGCTGCGCACCGCCTTTTTCTTCCCGATGATCATTCCGCTGGTGAGCGCCGCGACGCTGTGGCTGTTCATCTTTATGCCGGGGTTGGGGCTGCTGGATTACTATCTGGCGAAAGTGTTCGGCCCCATGAACAACAATTATCTCGGCATGAGCGACAGCGCGCTGGTGGCCGTGAGCATCATCGGCATCTGGAAATTTGCCGGTTACTACATGCTGTTTTTCCTTGCCGGCCTGCAAGCGATTTCCGCTTCCTCTCGTGAAGCCGCGCTCATGGAAGGGGCGTCGCGACGCCAGGTGTTTTTCTACGTCACCTTGCCATTGCTGCGACCGACCATCGCCTTTGTGGTGACCATTGCTTTCATCTATGCAATCACTCAAATCGACCATGTGGCCGTCATGACTCGCGGCGGGCCGAACAATGCCACGACCGTGTTGCTCTATTACATCCAGAATCTGGCGAATGACACGCACGATCTGGGTAAAGCCTCTGCCGCCACCTTCCTGACGCTGGCAATGCTGTTTGTGTTCTCCATGTTGAATCTGAAAGTGTTGGAAAAGGGGGCGCACTATGAGCGCTGAAAATCAATATATTGCCTATCAAGGCCCGGAAAGCCGAAGCCGTGTCAGCCATCACCCTCTGCGTGTTACAACGCGGTTCACGCTGCCGCTGCTGTTGATTTGCGCCGCGTTACTGTGGATCAGCCCGTTTATCTGGATGTTGTCTTCTTCCGTCAGCACCAGCAGTTTCGGTACGGACATGGCATCGCTGCTGCCGCGCTTCCCCCTGACGCTGGATAATTTCCGCGACGCGTGGGACAGCGCCGACTGGCTGCGGCTCTACGCCAATACGATCTTCTTTGCGATCGGCACGTTTTTGGTGCAGTTAGTGACGATCACCACAGCGGGCTACATTTTCGCCTATCACGAGTTTCGCGGTAAAACGCTGCTGTTCTACCTCTTGCTGATCCAACTGATGATCATGCCCGTCGTCATGATGGTGCCGAACATGATGACGCTGAAACAGCTGGGTCTGCTTAACACGCTGACCGGCGTGATGATGCCGTATTTCGCTTCGGCGTTTGGCGTATTCCTGATGCGTCAGGCATTTCTCAATATTGCCAAAGAGATTGAAGAGGCGGCATTGATGGAAGGGTGCCGCTGGTGGCAGGTGGTGTTCCACGTCCTTATTCCCATGACCTGGCCGTCCATTCTGGCTTTTGCCACGGTCAGTATCACTTATCACTGGAACGAATATCTCTGGCCGCTGATGGTACTCAACGATCCGGATAAACAGGTGCTCACTATCGGGCTGGTGTCATTCGCCATGGGGGCGGAGTCCGGCGGACAGTGGGGATTGATCTGCGCGGGGACGCTACTGGTGTGCCTGCCGCTGATGGTGGCCTTTGTGGCGTTTCAGAAGCAGTTCCTGAGCAGCTTCGGTTTTTCAGGCATTAAGTAAATCCGCCAATGGGCGAATAATGATAGAGGTGGTTGTTATGTTGTTGGCACAGATTTCCGATCTGCATTTTCGCAGTGAGGGTCGAAAACTTTATGAATTTATTGATGTTAACGGGGAAAATGCCAAATTTATCAATCAATTGAATGCGCTGAGAGAACGGCCTGACGCGGTGGTGATTAGCGGTGATATCGTGAACTGCGGACGCCCTCAGGAGTATCAGGTCGCGCAGCGCGTGTTACGGATGCTGGATTACCCGCTGTATGTGATCCCGGGTAATCATGATGACAAACAGCATTTCCTCAATGCGATGCGCCCGCTTTGTCCGCAATTGGGTGAGGATCCGGAAAATATCCGTTACGCGGTAGATCTTTTTCCCATGCGTCTGTTATTTATCGACACCAGTCTGGCCGGGCAGTCAAAAGGCTGGCTGACGCCCGCCACGCTGAACTGGCTGGAGCAGCAATTGCAGGCGCATTCGACGCGTGAAACCGCGCTGTTCATGCACCACCCGCCGCTTCCGCTGGGGTCGGCGCAGATGGATCCCATCGCCTGTGAAAACGGCCACGAACTGCTGATGCTGATTGAGCGTTTTCCGCAGCTGACGCGCATCTTCTGCGGCCATACGCACCGCCTGATCGTGACGCAATACCGCCAGGCGATCATCGCCACGGTGCCGGGCACCGTACATCAGGTGCCGTATTTTCATCATGATGACGCACCTTACTACAATCTGGAACCGGTCAGTATGGTGATGCACCGCTATGTGCCTGTGACGGGGCTGGTCAGCTACTGTCAGCCGGTTGCGCCGCACGATAGTTCTTACCTCTATGATCCGCGGATCAGTTGCCCGGTGGATGCGTAATGGCTGTGATTCAATTACGCAATATCAGCAAACGCTTTGAGCACACGCAGGCGGTGGCGTCGATCTCTTTAGATATCGCCGACGGCGAATTTCTGGTGCTGGTCGGGCCGTCCGGCTGCGGTAAAAGTACGCTACTGCGTATGTTGGCCGGGCTGGAGAGCGTGAGCGATGGGCAAATCCTGTTGGATGAAAATGACATTACGACCTGGAGTCCGAAACAGCGAAATTTCTCGATGATTTTCCAGAATTACGCGCTGTTTCCTCACCTGACGGTCGAACAGAACATCACCTTTGGCATGCGGATGCGCGGCGAGCCAAAGGCCGAATATCCACAGCGCGTGCAGCGCGTCGCCAACCTTCTCCAGCTTGAGCCGCTACTCAAGCGTAAACCGGGAAAGCTGTCCGGCGGACAACGCCAGCGTGTGGCGATGGCGCGTGCGATCGTGCGCGATCCGCATCTGTTTTTGATGGATGAACCGCTGTCGAATCTGGATGCCCGCCTGCGCAGCGACGTGCGCGACGGCATCATGGATCTGCATCGGCAGTTGAAGACCACGACGGTTTACGTGACGCACGATCAGATTGAAGCGATGACGATGGCGGATCGGATCGCCGTGCTGGATCGCGGCGTGTTGCAACAGGTAGGGACGCCGGAACAGTTGTATTCCCACCCGGCCAATGTGTTTGTCGCCGGTTTTATCGGTACGCCAGCGATGAATATATTGACGTTGCCCCGTACCGACGGCCATGCGTTCTTACGCGCTTTGCCTGCCGGCGACGCGGCGCATGCGCCGGAGGACGTGCTATTGGGGGTTCGCCCCGAACATATTACCGAACATGCCGCTTCAGACGGCGATTTATCTCTGCCGGGAACGGTGAAGCAGCGGGAGCTCTTCGGCGCAGAGTATCTGCTCCACGTCGAGACTTCACTGGGGACGCTTCGCTACCGTCGCCCTAATCGCGATGGCGTACCGGATATCGGCGCGTCCGTTGTGCTTCATTTTTCACCGCAGGATTGTCATTGGTTTTCCGGGCAAACCACCCGTAATTTATTCCAGGAGAAAAGAAATGCGTAAGCCTCGTATGACGGCGTTGGTCATGGCCTTGCTGATGTCTGGCCCGGCGTTGGCAAAACAGAGTATTGATTTTATGTTTCCGGCGCCGGTGGATGGCAAGCTGACGATGGAAATGACGCGCATCATCAAAGAGTACAACCAGTCGCAGGATGAGGTTGAAGTGCGCGGGATCTTCACAGGTAATTACGACACGACGAAAGTGAAGGCTGAAGCGGCGGCAAAAGCGGGCGATCCGCCAGCGCTGGTCATTATGTCTGCGAACTTTACCGCCGATCTGGTCATCAAGGATGAAATTTTGCCGATGGACGAACTGTTCAAATACGGCAATGAAAAGGCCACCCCTTTTCTGACGCACAATTTCTGGCCCGCGCTGCACCAGAATGCGCAGGTCATGGGCGTGACCTATGCGATCCCCTTTCATAACTCAACCCCCATCCTTTATTACAACGAAGACCTGCTGAAACAGGCTGGCTTTAATGCGCCGCCGAAAAACTGGGATGAGGTGGTTACGGTGGCGAAAAAGCTGACGGACCCGGCAAAAGGGCAGTGGGGCATCATGATCCCTTCGACGAACGACGACTACGGCGGCTGGATGCTTTCCGCGTTGACGCGCGCCAACGGCGGCAACTATTACAATGCCGACTACCCGGGAGAGGTGTATTACAACTCGGCCTCGACGAAAGGCGCGCTTCAGTTCTGGCGCGATCTGGTGTATCGCGACAAGGTGATGCCGGAAGGGGTATTGAACTCTAAGCAGATCAGCGCCGCGTTTTTCTCCGGCAAGCTGGGCATGGCGATGCTGAGTACCGGCGCGCTGGGCTTTATGCGGGAAAACACCAAGAATTTTCAGCTTGGCGTAGCGATGATGCCGGAAAAAGAGCGTCGTGGTGTCACCATCGGCGGCGCGAGTCTGGTCAGCTTTAAAGGGATTTCCGAAGCCCAGAAGAAGGCGGCCTGGCAGTTCATGAATTATCTGGTCAGCCCGCAAGTCAGCGGCAGCTGGAGCCGTTTTACCGGCTACTTCGCTCCGCGTATGGCGGCTTACGATTTACCGGAAATGAAAGACTATCTGGCGAAAGATTCGCGTGCGGCGATTGCGCTCTCGCAGCTTCAATATGCGCATCCGTGGTATGCCACTTATGAGACCGTCGCGGTGCGTAAAGCAATGGAGAACCAACTAGCAGCGTTGCTCAACGACCCGACGTTGAGCGTGGATCGGGCGGCGGTCGCTGCGCAGCAGGAAGCGGATCAGATTATGAAACCGTATGTAGAGAAAACTGCGCTAAGCCTGCCGAAATAGCCTCCGTGCCCTCCGTTCCGTTTTTGTGAATGTCCATCATCTTTCCCCGGCTCATGCCGGGGTTTTTGTTGTTAATGCGTTAAGAATTTATTTTTTCATCATTTTCGTGTTAACGACTCACCGTATGCCAGCTGATTCAGATTTCTGAAAAGATATAAAAGCCATGTCGTTATTTTTTATGATAAAGTGTGTGCGATTTTTTAACGCATATCATTATCATTCGCGTTTCTTCCTTGCCAGGGATGTTTTCAGACGCCAGGTCTGATCCTGCGAAGTGATAAAGGGTGATATTGCGCTAATCACACTTATCCCAAAGAGGAGAAATTTATGCCTTTCCAGGGCAGGAAACATCGTGCCGACAGGCTTATCTCATCCTGCATGAGAAAACCTTCTTCCATTACGCTGCTGACGCTGGCCTTGCCGGCAATGTGCCATTCGGCATCGGTTTTCGCTGCGCAACCTACCGACGCGGAGACGCCGGATATCGTTGTGACGGCCAATGCGGATGTGTTAAACGGCGATAAGCAGGATTACAGCGCTAAAACCACCCGCGCGGCGACGAAAATGCTGATGGCTCCGCGTGATATCCCGCAATCGGTCAGTATCATGACGGAGCAGCGTATACAGGATCAAAATCTACAGTCGGTGGGCGAGGTCCTGCGCAATACGACGGGCGTTTCGGCCAGTCTGTTTGATGAACGTTCCAGCTTTTTTTCCCGGGGCTTTTACATCAACAACTATATCTTTGATGATATTCCTACCTCGGTCAGCGAAGCCTGGAACTTCGGTGATGCCGATAATGATACGGCAATTTATGATCGTATCGAAATCGTGCGTGGCGCAACCGGCCTGATGACCGGTGCGGGCAACCCATCGGCATCGGTAAATATGGTGCGTAAACATGCCGATAGCCGTGAATTTACCGGCAACCTCAGCGCCAGTTATGGTTCGTGGGACAAGCAGCGTTATGTTGCCGATCTGTCTACGCCGCTCAATGAAAACGGCACGGTGCGTGGCCGCGTGGTGGCGGGCTTTCAGGACCAGAACAGTTGGCTGGACCGCTACCAAAGAGACAAAAAGTTCTTTTATGGCGTCGTGGACGCGGATATTACCGATAGCACCACTCTGTCGTTGGGGTACAGCTATCAGGATAACCATGCTGATAGCGCGACCTGGGGAGGATTGACGCCCTGGTTCAGCAATGGTTCGCGTACGCACTTTAGCCGCAGTATGAACTCCGCACCGGACTGGACGTACTTTGATTCCGATTCGCGCAAGGTTTTCGCCAATCTTAAGCAGGATTTCGATAACGGATGGGCTTTCCATATTAACGGAATGCACGCTGAGTCGACGATGAGCGGCAAGCTATTGTATGTCTCCGGCTTCCCCGACCAAACGACGGGTTTGTTTCCTGAAAAAGTAAACCCCACTGACCCAGATCCTGGTTACGGTTCCCGCTATACGGGCGAACGCAAACAGCTGTCGGTCGATAGCTATGCCAGCGGGCCTTTTGAACTGCTGGGCCGTCAGCACGAACTGGTGGCGGGCGTAAGCTACAGCCGTCAGCACAACAGCTATTATGGCTCCGACGGAGCTGCCGTCAGCAGTGACGCTATCGGTAATTTATACCATTGGAATGGCAGGGTTGATGAACCCACGTGGACGGGATGGAATCTGCAGTCTGATGACACGGTGCGGCAGAAAGCGGCATACAGCGTGGCGCGTTTCTCATTGGCCGATCCGCTCCACCTCATTTTGGGGGCGCGCTATACGCAATGGCAGACCAACGGCAGCTCGGCCGATATGAAAAAAAGCAATCTCACGCCTTATGGCGGGCTGATTTATGATATCAACGATGCGCTGTCGGCCTATGCCAGTTACACCTCAATCTTCCAGCCGCAGAACTATCGCGATAGCGATGGTCGCTACCTGTCTCCGGTCACTGGCAAGAACTACGAAACCGGGCTGAAGGCGGACTGGTTTAACGGTCGCTTAACCACGACGTTTGCCGTGTTCCGTATTGAGCAGGACAATGTGGGCTCGGCTGACGCAGGCCGCTTTGTCAAGGGCACCAGTGAGCAGGCTTACCATGCTTCTCAAGGGGCGGTGAGCAAAGGGGTCGAGTTTGAATTGAACGGGGCGGTGACCGATAACCTGCAATTGACCTTTGGCGCTTCGCGCTATGTCGCGCGTGATACCAGCGGTCGCTTCAACAGCAATATGCCGCAGACGCAGTTTAAGCTTTTCACGCGTTATCAACTGCCCACGTTGCCTGAACTCACCGTTGGCGGCGGGGTCAACTGGCAAAACCGCACGTTCCAGGATGGGGCGGGGCCGCAAGGCCAGACGCGCATTTTCCAGGGCAGTTATCCGCTGGTCGATCTGTTTGCCCGTTATCAGGTGACAAAACAGCTTGCGGTACAGGCCAATGTCAGAAACCTGTTTGATCGCACCTACTACACCTGGCTCAGTAACGATTCCGCCACCTACGGCGAGCCGTTAAATTATTCGCTCAACGTGTCGTATAACTTCTGATGTGATTGTCTCTCCCCCGGCGGTAATGTCGGGGGAGTACGCAGCGCTATTTCTCAATACCCTTGATGTTTTATTCTCTTACCGTAGCCAACCTTTGGCGTGGGCATCTTCCAGATGCTGTTTCAGGTATCGCCACAGTTCCGGATTGAGATTGGCGATGAAATCCGCCCGGCCAATCACCTGTTCGAGGCGAATACCGTTTTCCACCCAGCTTTGCCCGCCGTTGTGCAGGTTCATCAGCATCGGCATGATGCGATCGAGCAGCAGGGCGAATTGGGCGCTGGGCGTTTCGTTGGCCTCGTATTCTTCCCACAGGGCCTGGAATTGCTGGCGCTGGGGTTCCGGCAGCAGGCCGAAAATCCGCGCGGCGGCGGCGACTTCCTGATCGTGGATGGCAAGACGGGCGGAGAGATCGTAGACCAGCACATCGCCTGCGTCGATCTCGACGATATCGTGGATCAGCGCCATTTGAATCACTCGCTGAATATCTACCCCTTCACCGGCGTAGGGCGCCAGCGCCATCGCCGCGACGGCGAAATGCCAGCTGTGTTCGGCAGAATCTTCGTAGCACTCGCTGCCAATGATCTTAGAACGGCGCTGTACGCTCTTTAGCTTATCAATTTCTATCAGAAAGCCGACAACCTCAGTCAGAGAACCGAAATCCAGAATAGATGGGGCAGATGACATGAAATACTTACCTCTTGCAGTTAAAACCAGAGGAAGGGGCAGCGGGCGTCAGTATCGGATAATCGCTAACCCGGATAGCCGATAAAAACGGTAGAGCCCTTCAAAACAGGGGAACATTGAAGGCGTTTATTGTAGGGGATGTCGTGTGAGATTGACATGCATGATTGTGCGTTCATCCGCCGGATCGCGAGATGCATTTTTTAAGCTTACACGTGTACACTGAAACTGTTCTCGGTTAAAGTGTTCAAAGGTTAGGCTGTGAAGGCGATGGGGCGTTTTCCCGGACGTGAACGCGCGTCTTGCCGCATCGCCAGCCAAACCGTGTTTCACCCACTGAACCTGTCCAAGGGTATGTATGTCAAAGAATGCGCAGATGCCGGACTACTCTCTGGCGGAGGAGATTGCGAATAGCATCAGCCATGGAATCGGCGTGATTTTCGGTATTATCGGTCTGGTGCTGTTGCTGGTGCAGGCGACCAACAATGATGCCGATAGCATCGCGATAACCAGCTACAGTCTCTATGGCGGCAGTATTATTCTGCTGTTTTTGGCCTCGACGCTGTACCACGCGATCCCGTCGCCGCGTATTAAGCCGTGGCTGAAAAAATTTGACCACTGCGCTATCTACTTATTAATTGCCGGAACCTATACGCCATTTTTACTGGTAGGGCTGAATTCACCGCTGGCACACGGGCTGATGATCGTGATTTGGAGTATGGCGCTGCTGGGCGTGATTTTTAAGCTGGCGTTTGCCCACCGTTTTGAAGCGCTGTCGCTGATCACCTATCTGGTGATGGGATGGTTGTCACTGGTGGTGATTTATCAGATGGTGATGAGGCTCTCCGCCGCGAGCGTGACGCTGCTGGCGGTGGGCGGGGTGGTGTATACGCTGGGGGTGATTTTCTATGCCTGTAAACGCATTCCTTATAACCATGCGATTTGGCATGGCTTTGTGTTAGGCGGCAGCGTCTGCCACTTTCTGGCGATTTACCTTTATCTGTAAAACGTATGAACCCGGTGGGGTTCATACGTGGTTTCACCTGACGGATTAATCCGTGATGTCATACGGCAGGGGCTGGATCGTCAGCTTGCTTTCGGCGTCTTCGCGCACGCGCAGTACGCTATCTGCATCCAGATCGTTATTCAAAATCGCCTGTACCCAGACATCGCCGTTTTGTAACTGGCTGGCCGCCAGCACCGTTCCCGTGCGGCGCCAGTTCTCGCCGAGCTGCAATTCGAGATCGTCTCCCGCCTGCGGCGTCTGATTAGCCTGACCAGCCAACCAGTAAAGCGCGCGTTTATTGGCTCCGCGGTATTTGGCTCTGGCGACCATTTCCTGTCCGGCATAGCACCCTTTACTGAAACTAATCCCATTTAAAGCCTGTAAATTCGTCGCTTGTGGGATGAACTGCGCGCTGTTTACGCTGTCGATGATGGGGTAACCGGCTTCGATGTCCAGCGTCAGCCACTGGCGGCTGTCATTCAGGCTGACGTGACCGTTGAGCTGCTCAAGCAGCGAAGCGCATTGCTCGGAAGACAACACCAGCAGGAAACGCTCGGCGGGATGGGTGAAATAGAGCAGGGTCGCTCCCTCGTGCTGAACGACCGGCTGTTCTGCGTCCGGCAGCGTTGCAAACACCGATGCCAGTTGTTCGCGGATCCCCGCGCCGGCCGCACCGAGCAGCACCACGCTGTCGTCAGGCGCGATGGTCGTCTTCGAGAAAACGGCATACTTTTTCAGTTCGATTAACTGGTTGTCGCGCAGATTACGGCGCTCAATAAACGCGAAGCCCTCGCCGTGATGGAATAGGCGCAGGTTGCTCCACATTTTTCCTTTCGCGTCGCAGTGGGCGCAAAGGATGTGTTGATTGTCAGCCAGCGCGGCGACATCGGCAGTCACCTGTCCCTGTAGGTATTTCACGGTATCCGGCCCGGTCAGCGTGACCAGCGCCCAGTCGTCCAGCGAGATCAGCGTGGCGGAGAGCTGAGCGGAAGCCAATGGCGGTTGTGATGCAAAAGAAGGTTGATGAGCGGTAAGTTGATTAACCATATGAGTACAATCCTGCGCGAAGGGCGAGACCCGAATGGCCTAATGGTAAAAGAGCGTCCGGGGTTTGCAAGTGGTTATTCACGCGGCTTTATTGCGTAGCACATTCTGATGCCTGTTGAAGCGGCGGCGCGTGCTGCATTGGTAAATTATGTCAAAGTGTTACTATTAACTGATACCCGCTGGCGGAATCAGAGTACACTAGCGACAAGGATCGATAACAAGGTGGAATAAAGCATGGAAATCGACAATAAATCACGCATTCATTGGGCATGCCGTCGCGGCATGCGTGAACTGGATATTGCGATCATGCCGTTTTTCGAGCATGACTATGACGCATTGAATGACGCGGATAAACGCACGTTTGTGCGTCTATTACAATGTGACGATCCCGATTTATTCAACTGGCTGATGAATCACGGTGAACCGGATGATGGGGAACTGAAGCGCATGATTTCTCTTATTCAGACGCGAAATAAAGACCGTGGCCCAGTGGCGATGTGACCTTCGCGTATCCTGGCGCATGCAGCTGTTATCGTTGCTTGTGCATGGGTTGCTGGTCTTGCTCATTCTGCTGGCGCCGTGGCCGGACGGCTATGCCCCAATGTGGCTGGTGCTGGTCACGATCGTGATGTTTGGTTTTATCCGTAGCCAGAGGAGTATCAAATCCCGACATGGGGAAGTCGTTTTGCTCAGCGATACGATACTGAGCTGGCGGCATCGGGAGTGGCGGATCGTTAAACGACCGTGGTTGCTGAAAAATGGCGTCCTGCTGTCGCTACAGTCGCAGGACGGTAAAGACAGGAAATCACTCTGGCTGGCATCGGACAGCATGGGCGATGACGAGTGGCGTCACCTGCGTCAGATCCTTTTGCAGAAAAACTGGGTCAGGTAACGAGGTGGTGATCCATGCCGTTTTGGCGTCAATCATCGCGACATCGGGCAGAAAAAGCGGACGGGTGATTTACGGAAATCCTCGCAGCGGGTATCTTACGCCGCGTCGTGGAGGAGAGGGAAACGGCCTGTTGTCTTGTCAGGGATCGGTTTCCCTTTCTTTCATTCCCTTTGTTCTGCTGAGGGTGCGTTATTAATCGGTCACCGTTTGGCCGCGCCTTGGAATCTATTGGTATCTCTGATGACTAAGCCCCCTGTGCAAAAAAATGGTTTGCATCCCCGTAATCGCCATCGTGGCCGTTATGATTTTCCCAGCCTCATACAGAGCTACCCTGCGCTGAGCCCCTTTGTAAAGGTGAATGCCTACGGTGACGAATCGGTGGATTTTGCCAATCCCGATGCGGTGAAAACGTTGAATCAGGCGCTGTTGCAGCATTTTTATCACATTGCGCACTGGACGATCCCTGATGGGTTTCTTTGTCCGCCGATTCCAGGCCGGGCTGACTATATTCATTATCTCGCCGATCTGTTGGCGGAGGATAACCGGGGCGACGTGCCGCGTGATGCCTCCGTGCTGGACATCGGTTGCGGCGCTAACTGCATCTATCCGCTGATTGGGCATCGGGAATACGGCTGGCGCTTTACCGGCAGCGAGGTGAATCCGCTGGCGATGAAAGCGGCCAATCAGACGATTGAGGCGAACCCTGGCTTGAATCGGGCGATCCGCCTGCGTCGTCAGAAAAACAGCAAAGCGATATTCGCCGGGATCATTCATAAGCATGACGCCTTTGATGCCGTCATGTGTAATCCGCCGTTCCATGCCTCTGCTGAGGAGGCGCAACAGGGCACGCAGCGTAAACTGCATAATCTTGGGCTGGATAAAGACTCGCCGCTGAATTTTGGCGGCCAAAAGGATGAACTGTGGTGCGAAGGCGGCGAGGCCGCATTTATCCATCAGATGATTAAAGAAAGCGTCGGTTTTGCCCGGCACTGCCTGTGGTTTACCTCTCTGGTGTCGCGCAAAGAGAATCTGCCGGCGATTTACCGGGCGTTAGACGCGGTTGATGCGAAGAAAGTCAGAACGCTTGAAATGGCTCAGGGGCAGAAGCGTAGTCGCGTTATCGCCTGGAGCTTTATGGACGACGCGGCGAGAGCGCGCTGGTTACAAAAGCGCTAAAGTATTTCAGCGGCGGGGATGCCCGTCGCTGAAGTCTGCGCGGGACTACAGCAATGACGCCATCTCCTGCAAAATTTGTTCGCACCACTGTTCCAGACGCTCATCGCTGAGATCGTATTGGTTCACTTCGTCCAGCGCCAGCCCGACAAAGTGTTTACCGTCGGCGGTCAACGGTTTCGGGCTGGTGAAGTCGTAACCGTCAGTCGGCCAGTAACCGATAAATTTGACACCCAGCGGCAGCAGTTGTTCATGCAGCATGCCCAGCGCGTCAAGAAACCACTCGCCGTATCCCAATTGATCGCCCATACCGTAGAGCGCGACCACTTTCCCTTCGAGATTTAGCGTCGCTAATTGACCCCAGATGCTCTCCCAGTCTTCCTGTATCTCGCCGAAATCCCAGGTGGGAATGCCAAGAATCAACGTACTGTAATCTTCCATACGTTGAGGGTCGACATCCTTAACGTTGTGCAGATCCACCAGCTCTTCGCCCAGCATGTCGCGAATTTTTTCCGCCGCCATCTCGGTGTAGCAAGTGCTTGAGCCGTAAAACAGACCAATTTTCATATGTCGTAAATGAGTTTTCGTGACGAATGTCGGCGAGGATACCACAAGTCACGTACCCTGCGGAGGGCGACACGGGGCTGATGTGTAAACGGTATTGCGCCATGGCGCCATACCCGTGGCGATGTTTCTTTTTATAACATCGCGCCGGATGGTAATATATAGCATAATGGAATAACTAATGTGTTATGCATTCTTCATGCCTATATAAACTCCCGTTAAATTACGCATATATAGCCATCGCTCTGAGGCCCTTCGGTATCTTCAGTCCGGGTGAGGCCAGCAAGAAAAAAACAACAAATGGTATAAGGATTCGTTTCGTTATGATCGTTCTTTCGAACGTAGGCAAGACTTTTGACAGCGCACAAGGTCGCATTGTCGCCGTTGATGATGTGAACCTCTCGATCGAGCAGGGGCAGATTTACGGTATCATCGGTTACAGTGGTGCAGGAAAAAGCACGCTGATCCGACTGCTGAATGGGTTGGAAACGCCGACCAGCGGTAATATCGTCATTAACGGGTTTGATATTGCCCGTGCCCGCGGTGAAGCGCTGCGTCGGGCGCGACTGAAAATCAGTATGGTGTTCCAGCATTTTAATCTGTTGTGGTCGCGCACCGTCAGCCAGAATATCGCCTTTGCCTTGCAAATCGCGGGGGTGCCGAAAGCCGAAACCCAACAACGCGTCGCCGATCTGATCGCGCTGGTGGGACTGGAAGGGCGGGAGCTCGTCTATCCTTCCCAACTGAGCGGAGGCCAGAAGCAACGGGTCGGGATTGCCCGAGCGCTGGCCAACAACCCCAGCGTATTGCTGTGTGATGAAGCCACTTCAGCGCTGGATCCGCAAACGACGGACGCCATTCTCGAATTACTGCTGGATATCAATCGTAAACTCAACCTCACCATTGTGCTTATTACGCACGAAATGCATGTGGTGCGTAAAATCTGTCATCGGGTGGCGGTGATGGAAAATGGTCGGATTGTGGAGGAAGGGCCGGTACTGGATGTCTTTGTACGTCCACAGCAGGCAATGACTCGCCAGTTCGTGAAGCAGGTCGGGCAGTATCAGGAAACGGACGAGAGCTTCAATCCGCTGCTGACGGAGCACCTGTCAGGCGCTGTGCTTAAGTTAACCTTTATCGGCCAGCAAACGCATCAGGCGATTATTTCCGAGGTGATCCAAACTTATCACCTGACGATAAATATTCTGCACGGGCAAATCAGCCATACGCGTAACGGATCGTTTGGTGAATTGTATATTCACGTTGAAGGCAATGAGCAGGAGACAGTATCCGTACTGACTTTCCTGCAACAACGCGAGATCGCTGTTGAGGTGATTAAACATGCTTGAGTCTTTATTTCCTCACCTGAAAGTCGAATCGTTGCTGGATGCCACGTGGGAAACGCTGTACATGACCGGGGTTGCCGGCATGGCAACGCTGATTTTGGGGATTATCCTGGGCGTTATGCTGTTCCTGACCTCTAAAGGGCAGTTATTTCAGAACCGGCCCGTTTATCTGCTGATTTCTGCGGTGGTCAATATTTTCCGTTCTATCCCGTTCATTATTTTGATTGTTTTACTCATCCCGTTTACCAAAACGATCGTTGGTACCATTCTGGGCGCCAATGCCGCGCTGCCTGCGCTGATCGTTGGCGCTGCGCCATTCTATGCGCGACTGGTCGAAATCGGCCTGCGCGAGGTGGATAAAGGTGTGATCGAAGCCGCGCGTGCAATGGGCGCGAAAACCCATACGCTGATCTTCCGCGTGTTATTACCCGAATCATCCCCTGCGCTCGTGTCCGGGATGACCGTAACCCTGATTGCGCTGGTCAGTTATACCGCGATGGCGGGGGTGATAGGTGCCGGTGGGTTAGGGAATCTGGCCTATCTGGAAGGCTTTCAACGAAATCACGGCGACGTGACGCTGGTGGCGACACTGACGATCCTCGTGATTGTGTTTGTCATCCAGTTCATCGGCGACCTGATTACTACCACACTCGATAAACGTTAATAACAGGAAAAATGATGATGAAAAAACAGCTTATGATGATGGCGTTTGCCTCGCTGACCGCGCTGGCGTCGTTCGGCGCTGCCGCCGAAACCAAACTGGTGGTGGGGGCGTCCAATGTGCCTCACGCCGAGATTCTGGAAGAGGCGAAACCGCTGTTGAAAAAAGAAGGCATCGATTTGGAAATCAAACGATTTCAGGATTACATCCTGCCGAATACCGCGCTTGCCAGTAAGGATATCGATGCCAACTATTTTCAGCACGTTCCGTATCTGGAGTCGGTAATGAAGGATCACGCAAAAGATAAGAGCTATGATTTTGTCAATGCGGGAGCGATTCACATTGAGCCCATCGGTATCTACTCCAAAAAGTACAAGAGCCTGAAAGATCTGCCTGAAGGTGGCCGTATTATCATGCGTGATGCGGTCGCGGAAGAAGGTCGCATTCTTTCTATATTTGAACGTGAAGGTGTAATTAAGCTGAAGCCGGGCCTCAATAAGGTTAATGCGCGAATTTCAGACGTGGTGGAAAACCCGAAAAAACTGAAGTTCCTGGCGAATGTCGAAGGGGCGCTGCTGCCGCAGATGTACAATAACGACGAAGGTGACGCCGTGGTGATTAACGCCAACTACGCCATTGATGCCGGTCTGAACCCGACGAAAGATCCGATTGCGGTGGAAAGCGGTGAAAATAACCCTTATGCCAATATTATTACGGTGCGCAGAGGCGATGAAAACAAACCGGAAATAGTGGCGTTGGTGAAAGTGCTGCATACCAAAGCGATTCAGGACTTCATCCGCGAAAAATATCAGGGTGCAGTGATCCCTGTCGATAAGTAACCTGTTGCTCTGTTATGTGAAAAAGAACCGCCGAGGCGGTTCTTGTCTCTTACCTATTCCAGCGAATGATGACGCGTTTCTTTGGTTGCCAGCAGCGCAATCAGCGTCAGTGACGCCATAGCCGCCAGATAAACGCCGACGTAAAACAGGCCGTAATTGGCCGTCAGCCATGCCGCGATATACGGCGCGACCGATGCGCCCAGAATCGACGCGACATTGTAGGAGAACGAGGCGCCGGTATAGCGCACTTCGGTCGGGAACAGCTCCGGCAGCAGGGCGCCCATCGGGCCGAACGTCAACCCCATCAGGCTCAGCCCCAGCACCAGAAAACCCATCACCAGTGCCTGATTACCTGAGCCAAGCAGAGACGGGAACAGAATGGCGAAGACCAGCATGATACAGGTCACGGTAATCATGGTTTTGCGGCGGCCAAAGGCATCGGCCAGATAACCGGCTACCGGCACCATCAGACCAAAGCCAATCACCGCGACCATCAGCATCAACAGGAAACTGTTGCGCGAGAAGCCAAGACCGGCCGGCGCGGGGGTGGTGCCGTAGGTCATGGAATAAACGGTCATGATATAGAACAGCGTGTAGGTCGCCAGCATGATGAAGGTGCCGAGGATCGTAACTTTACTGTGTTTACTCAGCAGGGTGCCCAGCGGCATACGCACTTGCTTACCGGCTTTGACCGCTTTGGTAAAGACCGGGGCTTCATGCAGAGAGATGCGAACATACAGTCCCACCAGCACCAGTGCAGCGGAGGCGATGAACGGCACGCGCCAGCCCCAGCTCATAAACTGCTCTTCCGTCAGCAGCCAGGATAACAGCAGGAAGGTGCCGTTCGCGAAGAAGAAGCCAATCGGTGCGCCAAGCTGGGGGAACGACCCATACAGCGCACGTTTTCTCGATGGGGCATTTTCGGTTGCGAGCAGCGCCGCGCCGCCCCATTCACCGCCCAGTCCCAGCCCTTGGCCGAAGCGCGCCAGCGCCAGCAGGACAGGCGCAAGAATGCCGATGGTGTCGTAAGTGGGTAACAGCCCAATCAGAACGGTCGAGATCCCCATGGTCAGCAGAGATGCCACCAGCGTGACTTTACGTCCGATGCGGTCGCCGAAGTGGCCGAACAGCGCAGAGCCAATGGGACGGGCCACAAAGGCAATGGCGAACGTGGCCAACGACTGTAGCGTGGCGGCAGTCGGATCGCCCTGCGGGAAGAAAATGTGCGGGAAAACCAGCACCGCCGCGGTGGCATAAATATAAAAATCGAAAAATTCGATAGCGGTGCCAATGAGTGACGCAACAATCACTTTATTGCGTGAATTTACGGGCGGCGTTTCCGCTTCGGTATCGAGAGTGGAAGTGATGGTGGAGGCTTGCATAATGTTTCTTTATTTTAACAACGTGAACGACCATTCTACGCACAGAAAAATCGGCTTTTCAACGTTGTTGCAGAAACTGCAATGGCAGTAAGAATGCGGTCTCACGGAGCCTGTCCCAATATATCGGTGAAACATAAAATATAATGTGCCGCGCTCTTATTTTTTCCGGAGAATGTTATGGTTATGTTGGTGTTCACGGAATATGTGAGATTGCGCATAATTTTGTCGGCAAGACGAAACGGCGTTGAGACTGGCGATAGGCGTGAAAGGGAATTCTCCATCAACGGTGGAACATCCTCGCTGCTCAGGCATAATACTGCCCGGTAAACGGAAGAAGGAGACGGCGATGCAAGAAGACGATCGGGCGCTTATCGAACAGTTTCTTGATGCGCTGTGGCTGGAGAAAAATCTGGCTGAGAATACGCTGGCTTCTTATCGGTTAGATCTCCGTTCTCTGGCGGAATGGCTGGCACACCATGATAGCGGCCTGCTACAGGCACAGGCGATCGATCTTCAGTCGTTCCTTGCCGACAGGGTCGAAGGCGGATATAAAGCGACCAGCTCCGCCCGTTTGCTGAGTGCCATGCGCCGTTTCTTCCAGTATCTTTATCGGGAAAAGACGCGCAGCGACGACCCCAGCGCGGTGCTGTCATCGCCAAAATTGCCGCAGCGTTTGCCCAAAGATTTGAGTGAAGCGCAGGTTGAAACGCTGCTTAACGCCCCCAGCATTGAACAGCCGCTGGAGCTACGCGATAAGGCCATGCTTGAGGTATTGTATGCGACGGGGCTGCGCGTTTCCGAATTGGTCGGCCTGACGATGAGCGATGTCAGCCTGCGTCAGGGCGTGGTGCGGGTGATCGGGAAAGGGAACAAAGAGCGTCTGGTGCCGCTGGGCGAAGAAGCGGTGTATTGGATTGAGTATTATCTGGAGCATGGTCGCCCGTGGCTGCTGAATGGACAGACGTTGGATGTGCTGTTTCCCAGCAATCGCGCACAGCAGATGACGCGTCAGACATTTTGGCATCGTATTAAACATTATGCGCGACTGGCATCCATTGACAGCGAAAAGCTCTCGCCGCACGTTTTGCGCCACGCGTTCGCCACGCACTTATTGAACCACGGCGCGGATCTGCGAGTCGTACAGATGCTGCTGGGCCATAGCGATCTTTCCACGACGCAGATTTATACCCATGTGGCGACGGCGCGGTTGAAGCAGCTTCATCAACAGCATCATCCCCGCGCCTAGGTTGATAGGGGCTCATTCGCGCGGCATAAAGCCGATTGACCGCTAAAACAAGTCTACAGCGTAACAGGATGTTGTCTGACTGGTGGGCGACGCCCGTCAACCATCACGGCGTATTGCTATGCGCAACGTTTTGACAAACCGCGTTGCGACACAAAACAGGATTGATGAAATGAAAAAAGGGTTATTACTGCTTTCAGTGCTGGTGGCCACAGCGGCGGGCTTCGCGCAGGCCGATGATACGGCGATCAAGCAAACGCTGACGCGTTTGGACATGCAGGGCGCTGAAATTCTGCCGTCACCGATAGCGGGCATGAAGACCGTCATGACCGACAGCGGCGTGCTGTACATTAGCGAAGACGGCAAGCATTTGCTGCAAGGTCCGCTTTATGACGTGAGCGGCACGATGCCGGTCAACACCACCAATAAAATTCTGATCGGTAAGATGGACGCGCTTTTGGATCAGATGATTGTTTATAAAGCCGCGCAGGAAAAACACGTGATTACCGTCTTTACCGATATCACCTGCGGCTATTGCCACAAACTTCATGAACAGATGGAGGATTACAACGCGTTAGGGATTACCGTGCGCTATCTGGCGTTTCCGCGTCAGGGCATGAACGCGCCGGCCGCGAAAGATATGCAGTCCATCTGGTGCGTGGCCGATCGCAATAAAGCGTTTGATAACGCGATGAAAGGCGACGCGATCTCGCCGGCAACCTGTAAAACCGATATCGCGGCGCATTATCAACTGGGTATACAGTTCGGCGTGCAGGGTACCCCTGCTATCGTGCTGGACAGTGGGATGGTTGTGCCCGGCTATCAAGGGCCAAAAGAGATGTTGGCGATGTTGGAAGCACATAAAACATCGAAGAAAACCGGCGGTTGATGCTCAGTGGAAATGATTACCCAACTTCGTCGGCGTCCGCTGGCGGAGGATATTGATTTACCGGATACCGTTCCCCCTTTGCTGCGCCGACTGTACGCGCAGCGTGGCGTGAAGGGGAAAGAGGAACTGGAACGCCGTTTAAGTGGATTACTCAATTACCGTTTGTTAAGCGGGATTGAACAGGCGGTCAATTTGCTGCAACGGGCGTTGGAAGATCAGCGTTGTATCGTGATTGTTGGCGATTTTGACGCTGACGGCGCCACCAGTACCGCGCTCACCGTGCTGGCGCTGCGCAGTATGGGCGCTGCCAACGTGAAATATCTGGTGCCGAATCGCTTTGAGGACGGCTACGGGCTAAGCCCGGAAGTGGTAGCGCAGGCCGCGGCATTAGGCGCAGAGATCATTTTAACCGTCGATAATGGGATCTCCTCGCATGCGGGAGTCGAGGACGCGCATCGGCGCGGTATCACGGTGTTGGTGACCGATCACCACCTGCCCGGTGAGACCTTGCCGGCGGCGGACGCGATGATTAACCCTAATCTGCCCGACTGTGCCTTCCCCTCCAAAGCGCTGGCAGGCGTGGGCGTGGCGTTTTATCTGATGATGGCGCTGTTTGTACGCCTGCGCGAGACGGGGTGGTTTACGCAACAGGGGCTGGCGAAGCCGAACCTGACCGAATTACTGGATCTGGTCGCGCTGGGTACGGTCGCTGACGTGGTGCCGCTGGATGCCAATAACCGGATTCTGGTGGCGCAGGGGCTGAACCGCATTCGCGCCGGCGAGTGTCGTCCGGGGATTCGCGCGCTGTTGGAAGTGGCTAACCGCGAAGCCGGTCAACTTGTCGCCAGTGATTTAGGCTTTGCACTTGGCCCGCGTCTGAATGCCGCCGGGCGGCTGGATGACATGACGGTCGGGGTAGAACTCCTGCTCAGTCATGACATCACGCACGCGCGTATGTTGGCCAATGATTTGGATGCGTTGAATCAGGATCGGCGCGAGATCGAACAGAGTATGCAGGTCGAGGCGCTGAAGCTGTGCGAATCGCTGGAGCGCACCCGTGCCGAATTGCCCTATGGTCTGGCGATGTATCACCCGGAATGGCATCAGGGCGTGGTGGGGATTCTGGCATCGCGTATTAAAGAGCGTTTTTACCGTCCGGTGATTGCCTTTGCGCCTGCCGGCGACGGCATGCTGAAAGGATCTGGGCGCTCCATTGCCGGCCTGCATCTGCGTGATGCGCTGGAACGGTTGGATACGTTGTATCCGGGCATGATGGACAAGTTCGGCGGCCATGCGATGGCGGCAGGGCTATCGCTGCACGAAGATCGGTTTGAGGATTTCCGTCAGCGTTTTGGCGAACTGGTTGGCGAATGGCTCGATCCGTCTCAGCTTGAAGGCGTCGTCTGGTCGGATGGCGAACTTGCGCTGCCGGAACTGGATTTGCTCTCAACGGCAGAAATGTTGCGTTATGCCGGTCCCTGGGGACAGGCGTTTCCTGAGCCGACGTTCGATGGCCGCTTCCGCATTCTGCAACCCCGCCTGCTGAAAGAGCGCCATCTGAAAGCGATGTTTGAACCGATCGGCGCAACCGGGCCGGTGCCGCTGTTGGACGGCATCGCGTTTAATGTGGATACCACCATCTGGCCGGATCCGAGCATTCGGGAAGTGGAAATGGTGTACCGGCTGGATATCAACGAGTTTCGCGGGAAACGCTCGGTACAGCTACTGATTCAACATCTGTGGCCACGCTAAAAGCGGTCTGCAACGCAGCGGGCGGAAAGTCTATAAACCGGGCGTTTTATTCGTTAGAATGTCCGGTTTACACCATTCCGTTGTCAACGACTTAACATAAGAATATAAAACACCATGTTTGAAATTAATCCGGTAAAAAACCGCATTCAGGATCTGTCTGAACGTACCGCCGTTCTTAGGGGGTATCTTTGACTATGATGCCAAGAAAGAACGCCTAGAAGAAGTCAACGCCGAACTGGAACAGCCGGATGTCTGGAATGAGCCCGAACGCGCTCAGACATTGGGAAAAGAACGTTCCTCGCTGGAAGCCATCGTCGATACCATCGACCAACTGGTACAGGGTCTGGAAGATGTGTCCGGCCTGCTTGAGCTAGCGGTGGAAGAGGACGATGAAGACACCTTCAATGAAACGACGCTGGAACTGGATGCGCTGGAAAACAAATTAGGCCAGCTCGAATTCCGGCGCATGTTCTCCGGCCAGTACGACAGTGCGGATTGCTATCTGGATATTCAGGCGGGATCGGGCGGGACGGAAGCGCAGGACTGGGCCAGTATGCTGGTGCGCATGTATCTGCGTTGGGCGGAAGCCAAAGGGTTCAAAACCGAGATTATTGAAGAGTCAGACGGCGATGTGGCCGGTACCAAATCCGCCACCATCAAGATCATCGGTGACTACGCCTTTGGCTGGCTGCGTACCGAAACCGGCGTACACCGTCTGGTGCGTAAAAGCCCGTTCGATTCCGGCGGCCGTCGCCACACATCGTTCAGCTCTGCCTTTGTTTATCCGGAAGTGGATGACGATATTGATATCGAAATCAACCCGGCTGACCTGCGCATTGACGTTTACCGGGCTTCCGGTGCGGGTGGTCAGCACGTTAACCGGACGGAATCCGCCGTGCGTATCACTCACATCCCTACCGGCATCGTGACGCAGTGCCAGAATGATCGTTCCCAGCATAAAAACAAAGATCAGGCCATGAAGCAGCTGAAAGCGAAGCTGTATGAGTTTGAGATGCAAAAGAAAAATGCTGAGAAGCAGGCGATGGAAGACAATAAGTCGGATATCGGTTGGGGAAGTCAGATTCGCTCTTATGTACTGGATGATTCTCGCATTAAAGATCTACGTACCGGCGTGGAAACACGTAATACGCAGGCTGTGCTGGATGGCGATCTGGACAAATTTATTGAAGCAAGTTTAAAAGCGGGGTTATAAGAATTCACATGGCTGAATCACAATCACAGGGTGGCGCAGAGGCGCAGGATCTGAATAACGAATTAAAAGCGCGCCGTGAAAAACTTGCGTTGCTGCGTGAAAACGGTATTGCATTCCCGAATGACTTCCGCCGTGACAGCACGTCCGATCGTCTGCATGCTGAGTTTGATGACAAAGAGAACGAAGAGCTGGAAGCGTTGGGTATTGAAGTGACCGTGGCGGGCCGTATGATGACCCGTCGCATCATGGGTAAAGCCTCTTTCGTGACCTTGCAGGACGTGGGGGGTCGTATTCAGCTGTACGTTTCCCGCGACGATCTGGCGGAAGGCATCTATAACGAGCAGTTCAAAAAATGGGATCTGGGCGATATCCTGGGCGCGCGCGGCAAGCTGTTTAAAACCAAGACGGGCGAGCTGTCCATTCACTGTACCGAGCTGCGTCTGCTGACCAAAGCGCTGCGCCCGCTGCCGGATAAGTTCCACGGTCTGGCCGATCAGGAAACGCGTTACCGTCAGCGCTATCTGGATCTGATCGCCAACGAGGAATCCCGCCATACCTTCCGCATCCGTTCCAAAGTGATGGCCGCGATCCGCAGCTTCATGGTGGATAACGGCTTTATGGAAGTGGAAACGCCGATGATGCAGGTGATCCCCGGCGGCGCGACCGCTCGTCCGTTCATCACGCACCATAACGCGCTGGATATCGACATGTACCTGCGCATCGCACCGGAACTGTACCTGAAACGTCTGGTCGTCGGTGGATTTGAACGCGTATTCGAAATCAACCGTAACTTCCGTAACGAAGGCGTTTCCCCGCGTCACAACCCTGAATTCACCATGATGGAACTTTATATGGCGTATGCCGATTATAAAGACCTGATTGTGTTGACGGAAAACCTGTTCCGCACGCTGACGCAGGACGTGCTGGGCTCGACGACGGTGCAATATGGTGACCAGACATTCGACTTTGGTAAGCCGTTCGAGAAGCTGACGATGCGTGAAGCGATCTGCAAGTATCGCCCGGAAACCAACGTGTCCGATCTGGACGATCTGGCGAAAGCGACGGCGATCGCGCAGTCTCTGGGCATCAAGATCGAGAAAAGCTGGGGGCTGGGCCGTATCGTTACCGAGATCTTCGAAGAGACGGCGGAAAGCAATCTGATCCAGCCGACCTTCATCACCGAATATCCGGCTGAAGTGTCACCGCTGGCGCGACGTAACGATCAGAATCCGGACATCACCGATCGCTTTGAGTTCTTCATCGGCGGTCGTGAAATTGGTAACGGCTTCTCCGAGCTGAATGATGCCGAAGATCAGGCAGAGCGTTTTGCCCAGCAGGTGAATGCTAAAGATGCGGGCGATGACGAAGCGATGTTCTATGATGAAGACTACGTGACGGCGCTGGAGCATGGCCTGCCGCCCACCGCGGGGCTGGGCATCGGTATTGACCGTATGGTGATGTTGTTCACTGACAGCCACACGATCCGCGACGTCATTCTGTTCCCGGCGATGCGTCCTCAGAAATAATGGCGTCATCCTATTCAGCGTGATGATAAAACCGGTGTGTTTCACACCGGTTTTTTTTCAGCGCGCGAACGCCGGCCGATAAAACCCGGCGTGACGACCTCACTGTCTGGTTGGTGTAATCGCTCAAAACTGCACCATTTCTCAGGGTTTTTTACTTGCCCGGCAAAGTGATAGCGCTATAATGCTAGCCGCACACCGTTGCGAGTGTAGTTCAATGGTAGAACGGCAGCTTCCCAAGCTGCATACGAGGGTTCGATTCCCTTCACTCGCTCCAAAAATACCTCCTCTGAAGTTCCCCAAAGTCCACAAAACCCAGTAAATACGTGTCATTAAGCCATTTCTATGGTGTTTTATAGTCTACTCAAGTACCCTGAAATCCATCTGTCTTTGGGGGTATATCTGGGGGTACTGATACTTGCACCCCTGAAAAGTACCCCCAGGCGCATAAATCTGGGATGGAGAAATACCCCCAATGAAGCTGAATGCCAAGCAGGTAGAGGCCTGCAAGCCAAAGGAAAAAGCGTATAAGTTAGCTGATGGCGGCGGATTGTACTTGCTGGTCAATCCGAACGGCTCGAAGTATTGGCGTCTTAAATACCGTGTTGCTGGCAAAGAAAAACTACTGGCTATTGGTGTGTATCCTGATGTCTCGTTAGCAAAAGCCAGGGAAAAACGAAATGCTGCGCGGCAGGTCGTTATTGAGGGGGGCGATCCCAGCCAGAACAAACAGCAAGAAAAGTTAGCCCGACAAGGTGAAAGCGAAGGGACATTCGAGAAGATCGCGCGTGAGTGGTATCAACGACGCTATGACCGATGGTCAGAATCTTATCGCAAGGAGATGATGGCAACCTTTGAGGCTGATGTTTTCCCCTTCATTGGACACCGGCCAATCGCGGAAATTAAGCCTCTGGAATTAATGGCTGTGTTATCTAAGCTGGAACAGCGCGGTGCCACCGAGAAAATGCGTAAGGTGCGTCAGCGCTGTGGTGAGGTGTGGAAATATGCGATTGTAACGGGCAGGGCTGAGTATAACCCCGCACCGGATCTCGCCAGTGCGATGAAGCCACATAAACGAGAGCATTATCCTCATCTTAACGTGATTGAGTTGCCTGAATTTTTGCAGACTCTGACCAGTTATAGCGGCAGTATGCAAGTGAAATTGGCTATGAGGTTACTAATTCTGACAGGGACGCGGCCAGGTGAATTGCGTCAGGCTGAATGGATAGAAATTGATTTAGATAAGGCATTATGGGAAATACCGGCATCCAAAATGAAGATGCGGCGTTCTCACATGGTTCCTCTGTCTTCTCAGGCTGTAGATATTTTAAAGCAGATGCAGCCGATTAGCGGAAAATACCAATATGTATTTCCTGGCCGGGTTCAATCTTCAAAACCAATAAGTGAAATGACCCTTAATGTTTTGATTCGTCGTATCGGTTACGGTGGTAGAGCTACGGGGCATGGTTTTCGTCATACTATGAGCACTATTTTGCATGAAAAAGGTTATAATACGGCTTGGATTGAAACCCAACTTGCTCATATTGATAAAAATAATATACGCGGAACGTATAATCACGCTCAATATTTAGATGGACGTAGAGAAATGCTGCAATGGTATGCGAGTTATATAGACTCTTTGGAAAGTGGAGGAAGTGTATAAATGGCTAATTTCTTGAAGATGGATGTGTTTGAACGTTTTACAAAATACAAAACGGTCTCTGCTCAAGAAATGGCTTTGGCAATATTGGGCGTTGATCCCTTTACAAAAACCAAAGATATACCCAAAGATAGAGAGCATAATGTTTCTCAATTGCAGGCACTTTTGCGGCAGAATGCCGGGGAGGTTATTGGTAAAATCATGCAGCATAATGAGAGGATCGATTCTACAGTGTATTTTGCTGCCTCATATGAGTTTATCGATCCTGATTATACTCCGCGCTCTGTTATAGATAAGTGCCAAGAAATTGTGAAAGAGATAGCCTCAGCGCCTAACTGGAAACAGAATTTATCAAAATATGGTGGTGAGGAAATTATCGAGTACGGGCGCTCAGTGAGAAAAGTTGGTCGCGGAATTTACCGGAAAGAGGACGAAAAAGAGAATACGGATAAATTGATTGCGCTATTGATAATGTTGCTGGTGGAGAAATTCGGAGGTAAATACGGTTCAGTAAAACAACCTGCAAAAAGCGAGATTTACCGTGATTTAACTATCCTGGCTGAAAAGGAAGGTGTTTCTTTGAAAGGGATAAAAGCATCATCTTTTTATGATAAGGTGAAAAAATCATTCAACTCTCTATTTTAGATCACTAAACCTATCACGAAATGCGCTCTATTAGACACCATTAGCTTGTAAATGCTTATAGACACCTCTACAGCCTTATCTATATAGCACTATATAGGATCATATAGCGCTATATAGGAGAGTATTCCGTACTATATACCTCAACTTACACCATTTAACCAATTGAAAATAATTAAGATAAATCACTTTTTCTTTATGCTTTTCTCAATGGAGTACCATTTTTTTCAATGGAAAATGAAAATTTTTAATGGATTTCATTCTCAATGGAACACATAAAATTACACTTCTAAACTCCGCCATATACCAGCAAGCACGATGAGGTAACGATATGGCAGGCAGAAATATTCAGGACAACCAAGCATCCTTGATCTCTTCAAAAGAGGTGCTGCGTCGCGTCCAGCGTAGTAAATCATGGCTCTATAAACAGTTGGCACAAAAGGCATTTCCCCAACCGATTAAGATTGGGGAGCGTGCAATTTCCTTTGTTGAAAGTGAGATCGACGAATGGATCAGCCAGCGGATCGCTGAACGTGGGGAATGGAAATCATGAGAAGCGCCATCTACAGCGATACCACCTTATCATCCATTGGTGTTAGCAAGGTTCATACACTGGCTTTTTGGGGAAAGGATCAGTCTTTAGGTTCCGTATCACGTGCTTGCTTACGCTGGCGGCGTTTGATCTCGCCTTTGATTGAAGCGACGACAAAACCGGCAGTACTTTCGCCTTCTTCTTTCACTTTTTCAAGTTCACCAATCAAATCAAGAGGTACGCGAGATACTATCTGTTGTGATTTGTTATTTCTTGAACCCGTTGCCATATCTGATTTTCCGTTATATTGGTGGCATTCAGTATATGCGAAAAAGAAATGCAATCAATACTTGAAAGTGGCATGCACCTTGTTCTATTGTAAGTGCATGCCACCTAATGAGGGTGAGCAGAAAAAACAACGCCCCGTAGTGCTCGCAACACATACAGGGCGTCTAACCACAATGTTACTGGAGGTAACACGATGGCTGATTCACAGTCTACCCAAACACGCCCTAAATATCAGTATCGTTTTCTTGCTCTTTACCGTGCGGATAGTGCTGCTTCACCTTGCCGCCTGTCTGTTGAAGCCTATACAGAGCAGGAAGCCCGTCAGATCCTTGTCCCTCACTTCATCCTCTCTTTTGCTGGCCGCTTGCCAGTTGAGGCGGTACGCCATGTTTGATAACACACCGCTGGAACTGGATGAAATTATCGATCAGTGCCGCGCACTGGCCTATGCTGCTTTAAACATCACTGACTGGGAAGTACGTGAAATCCTGCTGTTCGTTCTGCAAGAACGCATCGATCACCTGTACCGCACCAGACAGGAAGAACCAGAGGAAGCAGAGGTGCACCATGAATCATGATATGAAGCCGCTGCTATCAGACTCACAGGGAACGTCTGTTAACGTGCTGTATTTCGATGCGCAAGTGGGTGAGGATGATTTGTATGAGTGCGCCACTTCCCGCCTGAATGCACTGTTAAACCTCAATAGTGAACTGGCTCGCCTGAATACTGAAACTAGCGCAGGTATGGATCAATCGGCTCTTTCTGAGGTGAATAGTATCCTGCTATCAGATGCGATCACGATGCTCAATCACCTTCATAACATTGTGATTAAAGATAAACGTCGTGGACGTTCTGTAAGCCCACAACTTAACGATGATGCAATCTTAGGAAGTCAGGAGGTGCACCATGCGTAACCTGTTTCTGGGGCGTCCGCTAAGGGGTGAGCGTTATCAAAGCGTCAGCGAAACCGGATGGACGATTGAGGTGATTAGCGTTAGGTCAATCAACTATGAATCCGGCCAGGTAATGCCAGAGCCAGAAGTATTTTTCCTGTATGAATCCAGTCAGAAATATGGAGAAATGCCACTCAGTGAGTTTCGCCGTTCCTATCAGTTATTACCTGAGTATGTGGCACGTAGAAAAGAAATGTCGCGGGACTATTACGAACGACGTTCTAACACGGATAAAGACGACTACGCGCGTTATTTATAGTTGAAAATACCGGAATAACATGACCGAATATTATTTCGGCGAATCCTTGCATTCTAAATAAAGGGTATCCCAATGGATCGTGTCACTGCACAAGCGCTTAGCGCTAAAATGATTGCTGGTGAAGAGACTCAGAAAAATAATGAAGTTCATTCTCTCAGCATTGAAAGCTATCACAAAATGAATAGGGCTAAAAATGTGGCCTTTGGCCTTCATCTCCACGTAAGAAAACTGGAAGTAAATGCTGAGCCACTTTTGTGGTTACCCGATATTTTCAGCTATCTCCACGATGATATTGATTCTGTACTGAATGAGTTGAAGGGGAAAGGATTGTGCAATGAATGGCTGAAACAAGGAAAAGGTTCGTTTCGGTGATTAACACATTTATTCACTTTCAATAAAAAAGCGCCGTTGAGCGCGGCGCTTTTGGAGCGATTCATGAATAACGAATTACACAAAGAAATTATAAAGCGATTGATAGCAGAATTCCAGTTTAAAGAACAGGAAGGGTATTTACGCTATGGCATTTGCCCCCACTGCCATAAGAAAGAACTGTTTACCAGCATCGAAAAACCTTACGTGCTGAAATGCGGACGGGAAAATAAGTGCGGGGCTGAAATTATCGTCAATGCCCATTACGCTGATTTATTTAATCACTGGTCTGAGCGCTTCCCACGCACGGAAGCGTCGCCCTGTGCGGCCGCAGATGCCTACTTACGGGAATCGCGTAATCTGGATATCACCCGTCTTGCAGGATGTTACACACAGGAAAGTTTTCACCAGAAGGGACTGGGGACAGCCACGGTGCGTTTTTCACTCCCCTGCGGGGGATATTGGGAGCGCCTTATCGATCTGCCGGAGCGATTTGAGCGTAAAGCTAATTTTCATGGCAGCTATGCCGGCCAATGGTGGAATCATCCGGCTCAGGATTTGAGTAAGCAGAACGCGATCTGGCTGGTAGAAGGGATTTTTGATGCCTTAAGCCTGATACAAAACGGGATCGCGGCAGTGTCTATCATGTCGTGCAACAACTATCCAGAACAGGCGCTGGCGCAACTGGCGCAAAGTCTGGGAGAACGCCCCAGGCCGGTACTGGTGTGGGCGCTGGACAACGATCCGGCGGGGAAAAAATACACCGCCCGTCACGCTCGCCGGAGTCAGGAAGCTGGCTGGGCAGTTAACGCGGCCTGCGTACCTGTGGGCAGACAAAAACGCGACTGGAACGATCTGCACATTCAGGGAAGGCTGACCCCGCGCGATCTGAAGGAATATCGCTATCAGGGGGATTTGCTACTGACTGACAACGCCGCAGATAAAGCGCTACGGATTGCTGAGCATACCGAACGGCGGGAGTTTCATTTTGAATTTGATTCGCGTCTGTATTGGTTCAAGCTCGATCTGGACAGGCATATGAAAGCGGTTGAGCGGATTCAGGATGGGGATATCCGGTTAAGTGAGCAGGAAGTAAAAGTGAAAGCGCTGAAAGAAGCCGGTGCTGTGGTAGAAATTGCCAATTGCTATCCCGTACCACTGTATTTCCAGCGCAGTGAGCCAACGGATGAAGCCTGGTACTACTTCCAGATCAATTTCCCAGGCTCCACACCGCCGGTGAAAGATATGTTTACTTCAGGCCAGCTTACCAGTGCGTCAGAGTTTAAAAAGCGTTTGTTACATGTGGCGAAAGGAGCCATTTATACCGGCAATACGAACCAGCTCGACCGCTTGATCCGTCAGGATCTGCCGGTGATTAAAGAGGTGCAGACGCAGAATTTTATCGGCTACAACAAGGTCTGGCAGGGCTGGATATTTAATACTCTGGCGGTTTCCGGCGGTCAGGTTTACCACCTCAACAGTGAGGACTATTTCGAGATCGGTAAACTGAGCGCGAAAAGCCTCAGCCATAGCCCCGTTCTGGAAATTAACGCTGACCTCAGCCAATTTAAAACGGATTGGGTACAGGATATCTGGACGGCATTTGGCGCTAAGGGTTATATCGCGCTGGCGTTCTGGCTGGGATCGTTGTTTGCGGAACAAATCCGGCAACAGTGCCGTAGCTTTCCGTTTCTGGAAATTGTCGGTGAGCCAGGAACGGGGAAAAGTACCTTGATCGATTTTCTCTGGAAGCTGTGTGGCCGAGATGATTACGAGGGATTTGACCCAACCAAATCCACAGCCGCAGCCAGAGCAAGAAACTTTGCACAGGTTGGCAATCTGCCCGTCGTGCTGATTGAGGGTGATAGAACGCAGGACACAATACGTCAGCGGGCGTTTGATTTTGATGACCTGAAACCGCTGTATAACGGTAAAGGTATGCGGGCGACAGGGGTTAAATCCAACAATAATGAAACCTATGAGCCGCCGTTCCGAGGAAGCATTGTGATCGCGCAGAATGCTGATGTGGGCGGTTCACCGGCGTTGCTTGAGCGTATCGTGCATATTCACACGGATAAGAGCGCCCAGACACCGCAAACGCGCCAGGCGGCGGAACGGCTTGAACGTGCGACGATAGAGCAGGTATCCGGGTTTATCCTCCAGGTGACACAGTCAGAAACGGCTGTACTCGATGCGTTCAGCCGAGTCTATGAGCAGGCTAAAACCGAGCTGGAGAACCATCCAGAGATAAACCATAACCGTATTGCCAAAAACCATGCGCAACTGATCGCGATGGTTGAAACCTTACCGCTGGTTTTGCCTGTTCAGGCCGATGCCGTGCTTCAAACAAGGCAGGCTTTGGTTACGCTGGCCGCAGAGCGTCGTCAGGCATTGCGCACCGATCCGCCGCAGGTACAGGAATTCTGGGAGACGTTCGAGTATCTGGATTCTCTCGATCGCTACGGACTGAACCACGCCGGAAAAGATAACAGGGAAGGGATGGTGGCGGTGAATTTCCAGCACTTTATCCAGATGGCATCTGAATATCGGGTTAACCAGTCGTTTGTGATTAGCGATCTGAAAAAACAGCTTAAAGGTGGTACGCGCTACCAGTTCACGGGAAACAAAGCCGTGCGTAGTCTCCCCAATGAGCATTACAACAAGGGCAAAGGCGAGCATGATTTACTCCGCCCCGATATTGTTCGCTGCTGGGTATTCAAACGTAGCGAGCTTCAGCACAGTTAATTCTGGCGATGCTGGCCAACGGATGGCCGGTATCGCTGATAGCTTTACCGTCCTTCAAACTCTCTCCCTAACTCTCCCATGCATACCCTCACAATTGGTTAAAAAGCATCCTTTATGCGCCATTTTCAAAATCTTAGGGGGTACACCGGAAAAGCGTTACAACTGTTACAAGGTTCAAAAATACCATTTAATATATTGAATAATATAACTATTTAAGAAATTGAAAACCGTTACAAAAGCGTTACAGAAGCGTCACGATGTAACGGTTATGAAGTGTTACAGAATAGGGTTTTAAATCATTGATTTAATTAGATGTAACACTTTGCGTAACGGTTTGTAACGCCTAAAGTGTTACATTATTTTCTGTTATTTATCAGTGTATTGGATAGGGTTTTTATGGGGTGTAACGGTTGTAACAGTTTTCCGATGGCTGACTGGAAAATGCTTCTCGACCAGTAGGCTGGCGCGCAAGCGTTGCAGATTTCTCTCGCTCGATGGGCTGGAATATCAGCGACCGTGAGTTGCGGAGGTTGGAAACTGGCAACGCGATCACGCTCGTGGATTACTCATATGTTGCCATCGCTGATGGCTGTCTGTATCGCGGCGCCGCCGAAGAAGTAAAAAAGATTAGGAATATTAGGATAAAACGGCGGAACTGCTGAAACGGATTGCAGTGTTTAGTATGAAGTTGTATGAACATAATCGGCACATATGTAGCACCGATAATCTTTAAACAAGCCAGAAAAAATATTTAATCTCTTCGTCAAACCTTTTAAGTCACGCTACATACAATTTGGTGTTGACAAGAAAAATTGAAAATAAGATAAATTAACTGGTTACGTAAATAACCAAACACAATTAATTAGGATGCATACTATTTATAGGAATAATTAGATGACTGTAATATCTTACGTGCCTATTTTAAAGACTAAGCGCGCAGAATTTTCAGCAATAAACTTATTGGATCAATCAGTTAAATCAAAAATTATCCCGTTATTTGAAATAGAACCAGTCCCGTTAGACCCAGATACAGATATACAAAACAAAACATATAATGATCATTTATATGATTTCGGTAAGAAACTATCTACTCCATGTTCTGATATATCAATGATTTATATCGATGGGCTTCTTGTCGAAGAACAATTCATTAGCTCTGGAGATACTTACCCCATAGCGAATGCTGTCAATCAAGCCAGGGCTGCTGGTTTACATGTAGTTCCTGTAAGCTCTCCCACTCGTAATGCAAATTATTTACGTGAAATCGATAGACTTGTCCAAGGTGAAGTATGTCTACGTCTGACTGTAACAGATCTTGCGAACCCACAATTAATTTCAGCTTATATTTCCCATCTTAATATTCCATATAAAAATATTGATATCGTAATCGATCTACGTGATTCAATTTCAGAGGAGTTATTAGAAACCGGACAAAGTAAAACATTAGCAATAGGTCTGGTTAATAATCTCTATAATTTAAATAGTTATCGCCGCATAATTTTAGCGGGAGGCTCATTCCCTGTAGATCTAAGTCAAATATCTATTGGTATTTATTCACAGCTACGTTCAGAGTGGGTACTATGGCAACAGCTACACCAAAGCGGTGAACTCTCAAGATCAGTCATTTATAGTGATTATGGTGTACAACATCCCGACTATACGAGGTTAGCGACCAGATTTCCTAGTGTGTCAGCAAGTGTGCGTTACACTGGTGATGACGACTTTTGGGTATTTAGAGGGAAGAAAGCCAACACGTATGGTTATGATCAATATGGTGCGCATAGCCAAGCAATTGTTTCACATAAAGAATATTCGGGGCCAGCATTTTCCGCAGGAGATAAGGAAATTTACGATTACGCCCAAGTCTATGCCCAATATTTAAAAAACCCAACTCCTAATCACAAATTTGGCAGTCCAGAGGTTTGGAGAAAAATCGGGCAAAACCACCACATAACTAAGGTTGTTGATCAGCTCGCCAATTTATACGGGATTTAAGTTTCGTTCGAACTTCATCACGCAGCTGATTGGTCTCTAAACATTCTGATAATTTCAACCATAAAAATCTACGTGGCTTGCTTTTCAAGCCACGTTCTAGACCATACGAAGCCAAAATTGAAAGCATTTCGTCTTTCCAAAGCAACATCGACAGAGAAACTTTATCAATTGATGGATTCATTCTATTCATTCGTTCTGTATGCAAATGAACAGCATTCCGAGCACCTTCGGTGGCAATTTTTATTCCCCACCACTCAGGAATAATTTTTACAGCTTCTTGTGCATGACACTCAGAAACAACTAGAGTGACCTTATCCATAACCGAAGAGTAAAATTCAACCTGGGCAGGCAAGCGTAGAAGATTGTCACTTTTGCTTTTTAACTCATATCCATGCATTAGGCCATTGATTACGGTAATGTCTGCACGGCTAGCTCCCAAGTTCATTACGAACTCATCAATTATAAGAGTGTCAGGATCCTTGTGGTGTTCCTTAAGGATTTTTTTGTGGACAGCTCGTCTAACGTCGATATCTCTCATGGTTATTGATCGTTTTTCATCCTTTACGGTAACAATTTTTTGAAGCCGTAGACTTTAAATCCATACAATCCTTATAGCACGAATTTTTTTCTTCTCCTGTAACTGGAGAGTTTTTTTATGTCACGAAACACTGCTATGTGATAGGCAACAAATACTGCATAAAAATGCACGATTTTGCACAAATTTTAGGTCTATCTTATTGCGAGCCTGCATCAGTACTGGAGCGGCCTAGGAGGGGGTTGTCTGTTGCACAAAAATAAGCATCTTTAACGTGCGGGCGTGGCGGGGGAACCCTCGCGCGCTGTGGGGTATACGGGGTTATGGACAGATATAATTAGGGAGTACCCATAAAACAGCATTCAAATGCTGCTGAGGAGGCGCGTCGCGTGTTCATGATAAGTGAAATGGATTCGGATGATCATGCCTCAGAAGCCGATTCTGGTGCGGTTCATGGGCAGTTTAGGCTGGGCAATAGATTGTTGTTCGTCGCGCTAACTGCACGACATACAAAAGTGTATTACACCAGACAGGTAAGGATTACTTCAGGAACGGGAAGCGCTCATCAAAATTCATGCGGTAAACGGACTCAGGCGTAGCAGTGCCTGTGTTATTAGGCTCTGGCGTTTGAGCCAGATAGATTTGTACTGCATCCAGTATCAGCGCAGTGTAGCCA
This sequence comes from Samsonia erythrinae, assembly GCF_004342665.1. GTDB lineage: Bacteria > Pseudomonadota > Gammaproteobacteria > Enterobacterales > Enterobacteriaceae > Samsonia > Samsonia erythrinae. Next base: position 397,865 of record NZ_SMBY01000002.1, read on the forward strand.
CGCTTTAACCGCTTACACTGGCGTTCAATCTCTGCGTCAATCTGGTGAGGTACACGCAATGTCCTCATTCGTGTTTTACCATTACTGCTGCCTTTCATATCTTGATCCCCAGCGTTGTGTAATACACCCGATTTTTCATCTGGTTGCAGGCCAGCAAAAGCGCACTTCGTTGTAATACACCGGCGACAAATGTAATCGCGAGATCTGCCATGCTCAGATGGTGAATATAGGTGTATTACACTACTGAGAAGGACGTAAAAATGACCACCCCTATTCATGACGCTGTTTCAGATACAAACCCTGCACGGCAACGGCTGGATGAGATTGCTAACACGTTTTCTGCACTGGAGGCCGATATTGAGCAGGAACGGCTAACCCTAGCCAATCTTGTGGAAAGTCATCGTCAGGCCGAAGCAGAGCTAAAAGAGAATGATGGAAAATGGGAAAGTATTCTCATGGAAAATAACGGCGTAGAGAATACTGAGTCAGAGCGGGCTTTGTTTCTTACCACTACCGCTAAGGCTAAAATAGCCCGTTTATCTATCTTGATGAAAGATCAAAAACGAAAGGTAGCCGAAATGAATATTCGGCTGGGCGGCATGACCGTTGAATATAACAATGCATTTTCCAATGTCACTGCCCCCATCGTGAAGCGTGAAGTTGAACAACTTATCACCGAGCTACATGATTTAATGGCACCGCGGATTAGCCGAGTCGTTGGACTGTGTAGAATGTATGGTGTCAGTGTTCGTGAAACACTTACGGCGGTTTATTTCACTACCGCATACAGAAACGAACAGAGTGAATTAGTTGATGTAGGGCATGTTGAAAAAATCATGTCAACTGATGATATCGAATCATCAATAATCAATTCTGTTAAAACTATCATTCGCAGTAACGGCATTAAGCTAACCGATAGTGAGTTACCGGATGATCATCCAGGCGCGTATCCACGAAATGTTTTCAGAGCGATGAAAAATACCCCTTCTCCGGCACAATTATCGCGTGCTAAGTCTGATGCGGAATACAAAGAAAAACTGTTCACTGGGGAAATCCCATTTAGCAATTTTTGATGTTAGCCTGTGAAAAAGCACTGTCGGGTAATAATGAGGGAAAGCGCGAGCAGTATCTGAATCAACAATATACTGCTCACATTTTAATCGGTATTTACCCGATGAGGGACGGCAGAGTTATTTGGCTGACTGTTAGGCATGATATTGTCACAGGTAGCACTACAATGTGCTGCCTGTTCGTTGTCTGATGTGCTCACTCTCAGTTCTTCAATTGTGGTGAAGCAATGGCCGCATAACAAGTTTTTGCATTGGTGGTAGCGGCGATAACTGTTTTCCCCAATTTTTTCCACCCCTCTGTCTCCTGCGACTTTACCGCAGTATTTACAAGTGATCATAGCGGCCTTGCCTCATCGCTATGCAGCGCGTTTTTATTGTTTCGGGGATGCTGGCGTTTTCTTCTGCCTGGTTAAGGGCGACCTCATACCATTGTAATGATGTGCATTTAAAACCGCATTCTTGACCGGTACAAACGCGGTAGATGCTGCGCACATTGGCATCTAAGGCAAGGCTTGTACGTGCTCGCATCCATGCGCCGCATTTAGGACATTCGGGGAGTTTTTTACGTGGTTCCATGCTGTGTTCCACTAAAAATATTGTTTATGCGTACATTATAACGGGAATGTTGTTGGGGGTACATTTGGGGGTATTGAAAACTTATAATTAAATATTATCCATATAAATCAGTTGTAATTGTGTCTTGTTATATTCCCTTCACTTCATTAAAGTCAACTGATCCTATCCGCCATTAGTGGACACGCGATTGACTAAGTGAGTAACCCTCAATTAAGAGGTGACTCACATGACAAAACCAGCATCAACCAATAAGAAATCCCGTAAGCTGCATACGCCCGAATTCCGCGATGAAGCCCTGAAACTGGCCGAACGTATTGGCATCGCTGCCGCTGCACGCGAACTTAGCCTGTACGAATCACAGCTTTATGCGTGGCGCAGTTAACAACAGCAACAAATGACCGCCTGCTTCTTTCACATACTGAAAGTAGAATGTCTCCACGGAGAACGCTTTTGCAACAGGGAAATAATTCGGTCAACGGTATTTAATTATATTGGGTGCGATGACAATCGCTGGCGTCGCCACAGTGCTTGTGGCGGTCTCAGCCCGGAACAGTTTGAAAATCAAAACCTCGCATAGGGCTGTGTTCGCATTACGTGGGTAGGATCAATGCACCTCCACTGCTTCTTGCCGGAACCGACTAAAATAACCTTTACCTAACTGCTTAATGTGCTGATCTTCAAGAGGGGAATTGCTAGACTTGCTGTTAGCTATATCGTTAGTCCTATAACGTTGTGGTCAGCCCTTGTCTGGTAGTGCAATACCTTTCTGGGGTAAAACGGGTGATGTATGTGAAATGCTTTCGTGATAGGGTACGTACCTATTAAAATCATCATAGTTAAAAAGGTACGTACATGTCAACAATAAAACGTGACACGAAGAAATCTTCATCCGCAGGGAAATCACCTACCTTCCAGATACGGATTTCGCCTGAGCTACGTGAACAGCTTGATGAAGTTGTGGAGAAAGAAGGTGTCAGTCTCGGAAACTGGTTCAAAGAACTTGCCCGTCAGGAATTGAGAAAGCAGGGGATTGAACCGAAAGGGTAATGTTTAGCTAATTGATGCTCGTAATTTACTGAAATCGTTACTGCATGGGGAAATAAACTAAAAAACCGACAATTGAATACATTCCGTACTATTATCGCCCTAATTATTTAAAAAGCAATTATAGTATGATGAAATGCGATGTGATAAATATGTAATCTGCTTGGGTAAATTTTAACGATAAGGAATAATCAATGGCTAATATTATATATTTAACCCTTACTGGAGCAAAACAAGGATTGATATCTTCCGGCTGCTCTACATTTGATTCGATTGGGAATAGATACCAGAGTGGTCATGAAGATGAAATATTTACTCTGGCATTACGCCATACAATTACACGCGATCAGAATGTTAAACATAATCCTGTTGAAATAATAAAACCAATTGACAAATCCTCTCCCTTATTAGGGGTGTCTATATCAGATAATGAAATTTTAAAATGTGTTTTTGACATTTACAGAGGAACTCCTGAAGGCGTGTTGAAAAAATACTACACTATAAAGCTTAATGATGCATCGATAGCTAACATTTCAATTGATTATCCTCACTCTCTTACTCATGCAGATAAACAACCACATGAGATGGTTCTTTTCTACTATAAAGATATTACATGGACTAACCATGCTACGGGGACATCTGGTTATAGCTTATGGGAAGAACGAGTATATTAATAATCAATAAGGTTTTTTACCCCAATAATTAAATTTTCCATTGTCGGGATGTCAATATGTGATATCCCATTTACATAAATATCAGAGCGAATATCCGTGTATAGAGTATATCTGACATAATATGAACCTATGTCATTCTTCCTAAAATCGAATGAAATCATTTTTTCCTCAGGGGCGAATGAATAAGAGCTTGGGGATGGGTTTTTTTCCATTTTAATTAAATTTTCATATAGTTCTCGTAAGTCAAAAAGATGACATCCCCATTCCGCATTGAACTTAAGTCCCTTTGTTGTAAGTTCGATATACATTTTTAACCAAACATCATAAGCTGTATCCTGCATACCCTCAATTTTCTCAATAGGATATATGTTAATCTCAGTGTCTACATCTCGTATATTAACCATAAAATCACCTTATTTATACATATAATGAGTTATTGTCCAGTTGCTTTCATCGACAACTATCTCTAAATTATATTCTTTATTTTCATATGCTTTTTTATCTTTATTGAATCTTGTCTTTGTTATTTTTATTTCGTATTTTTTTAATATTCTGTCAGATTTTCCTTTTAAATCTTTACCTCGCTTCCCAAAGCGTATAGCTTTCTCCAGAATATGTACTGGAACATATCGTGCTGGCTCCCTCATATGTGCCGCTGTTGCTGATGTAAATTTTATACTTTTTGGTGAAAGCCCTATCTTAAGACGACCTCTCAATGAAGATATAATATTTTCACTTAATCTCACTGAAAGGTTTTTTACAATTCCATTTCTTGTTGTTATTTTAAATAAATTACTGGCACCCTTTAGTGATTTCCCTACAATAAATCCAAATAGAATTATGTCCAGAGGATCGAAGATAGGTGATTCAAGTGGAAGTTCGTGCAACGTAACAAACTTTCCATTTATATCATAAATATCATAAACCCCACCTCTTGATTGACCTATATAACCGATGCATAAGCCAGTTTCCTCATCAATAATTGGCGAGGCTCCAGGAGGAAGTAGTTCTTCTGGTTTAATTGAAAAAAACTCATTTATGTCCAATGGAGAATTGAAGTCGTAAATCCGACCAGAATCCTCAAAATCCAGATATCCATTTTTATCTAACAAATCATCCATAACTATCTCCTATGTGTTCGCTACAACCCCACAAATCCTTTTTCCTTATGGGGGGTAATTTCTGCATTTTTTGTTAAATGAGTCAATAGCCATCATCGTATAATGATGCATTGTTTGAAAGTATTATCATGAAAATAATTATAGTATGGGATTAATTCTGGTGAAAGGAAGATCTGATAATGAATAGGCTAAAAGGGCAATAGTTATTGCGTACTGTTCGTAAACTCAATGGGATAACCCCTCGATTGTAGCATCAACCTATGTTAATGAGATAAATTTTCATTTAGCGCTATTTCTTGAATTTTGCAACTGTAGCTCTGTCTAACACAACGATTTTCATCACTGATAGTAAAATCTCACCCAGGAAAATCGCAGGCTAATGTTGCTGAGCAGAGTCATCAGCCAACGTTTATACCTATTAATGAATGCTATTTCATACATTTTCTTTTTTCTACCAAAATCCAGCTTCTGCTGTCGGTAAAATTCAAGCGAGAGTGAATATGTATAGAAATGCGTATAGCTATAGAGGTTAAAGATATATTATTCATTTTAATATCAATAAATTACATAATTTATTCGATTCCCTTCACTGCCCGGTGAGTGGTATCAAGTGCGTTAAAGGCCGCTATTACCTCGCTGATTTATGGCTATCTGATGGTAACTCACGTAATTTTTTTGTACGGAAAAGTTTGAGTCAATGAAAGAGTAACATTGTTTTTCCATATGCAAATGGTTGCTAGCTTTGATGAGCATCTGCGTATTGCCGATGACGGAATAATGCTCTGTTTAATGCAAAATTTTTATTTGGTTCGGGTAGGGTGGCGTGAAAATACCCCCCCATCATAGCGTCCTTTCCCGGTTGGTTAGTCACTCGTACTTATTTGTTTGTAGTAAATACGATTTTTTAGGTTATCACTCTTTAATTGTGCCTGAATCAGGTATGATGAGCACCGCCGTCAGCCGTCCATCGGTTGCTCAACATCCCCTCTGTGTTATCAGCTCGTTTATCCTGCTTTTTAACCTCATGCGTGATAACGGTCAACATCCTGTTTCCGTACGACTGAAACGATTCCAATAAATAAGTGTCATGATAGAGGTAGCGCGTAAGAGCGATGTTTTATGCGATGCGCTGTTAGCCACTTAAAGATGAGTATCATGAAAATTAAGCAAAAATTTACCAGGGCATTACTCCACCCACGCTATTGGACGACGTGGTTCGGCCTCGGCGTGCTGTTTTTATTAGTACAACTTCCTTACCCGCTGCTGATGAAGATCGGAAGCAGCGCGGGGCGTTTATCCCGTCTTTTTCTTAAACGTCGGGTGGCGATCGCCCGGCGCAATCTTGAATTGTGTTTCCCTACCATCTCTGACGACGAACGCGAAGCCATGATCGACAGTAACTTCGCTTCGCTGGGCATGGCATTGGTTGAGACTGGCATGGCATGGTTCTGGTCCGATCGGCGTGTTCGCCACTGGTTTGATGTTTCTGGGTTGGAGCATTTACAACAGGCTACCGCGAAGGGACGGGGCGTCATGGTGATTGGCATTCACTTTATGTCGCTGGAACTGGGCGGCAGAGCGATGGGATTGTGCCAACCAATGATGGCGATGTACCGGCCGCACAATAATAAAGTGATGGAAAAGGTGCAGACCTGGGGACGTTCCCGCTCGAACAAAGCGATGATTGACCGTAAAGATCTGCGAGGTATGGTGCAGGCGCTGAAACGGGGGGAGGCGGTGTGGTTCGCGCCCGATCAGGATTACGGCCCGAAAGGGAGCGTATTTGCCCCGTTCTTTGCGGTAAAACATGCCGCGACCACCAACGGCACCTTCACCATCAGCCGTCTGGCAAAGCCCGCGATGATGACCACGGTACTAATTCGCAAGCCGGATGCATCGGGCTATCACCTTGTGATCCAGCCGGAGCTACAGGATTATCCGTATCACGATGAGCAGGCGGCGGCGTGCTACATGAACACGGTGATTGAGAAAGAGATCATGCGTGCGCCTGAACAGTATCTCTGGCTGCACCGCCGCTTTAAAACGCGTCCGATAGGGGAAGTCTCGCTCTATGCCTGACGTGCCAGCGCCGCATGACCAATGCGGCGCTCATCGTGGTTATTCCTTCTCTAACAGCATGCCGCGCAGAGCGATGGATTTTCTGGTGGCGCCGATGCATTCGTGGCGCGCTAAGTAACGGTAGCAGCCTGCGGCAAGGAGCGCGCCGATAAACCAACTGAAGTTGGCGGCATCGCGCCATTGCGGGGTAAAGCTGATAATCAAGCCGATGGCGACGGCGGGGATCAATGCCATCAGCGCATTCGGATTGAAACCGTTCCGATACCAGTACCGTCCTTTTGGCGTCGCGTCGAAGAGATCGTCCACATAGACTTTCCCGCCTTTGATGACGTAGAAATCCATCAGCAGAATACCGAACAGCGGGCCGATAAAGGCGCCGAGCACATCCAGCGTGTAGTGAATCAGCTCCGGCGAGTTGAACAGATTCCAGGGGGTGAGAAGAACGGAACCGATCGCGGCGATCATGCCGCCGGTGCGGAAACTGATGCGCTGCGGCGAGCAGTTTGAGAAATCGAAGGCCGATGAGACGAAGTTGGCGACGATATTGATCCCTATTGTGGCGATGATCATGGTCAGCACGCCGAGAGCAACCGCAAAACCGCTGCCGATATGCGTGACGGTTTCAATGGGGTCGGTAATCATGCGGCCAAACAGCGACTGCGTTCCTGAGACAATCACGACGGTGATGATGGAAAAAAGCAGAAAATTGAAGGGGAGCCCCCAGCGATTGCCGCGGCGGATCTCCTGCATGCTTTTCCCGTAGCGAGAGAAATCGCCAAAATTCAACAGCGGGCCGGAAAAATAGGAGACCACCAGCGCGGTTGCGGTGAGCATTTGCCAGGTTTGTTCGCCGGTCGTCAGCGTTTTACTGCTTAGCGTAAAGGAGATGTTTTCCCAGCCGGTCTGGTAAATAATCCAGACGGCCAGCAGCGTCATCACCACATAAACAGCCGGACCGGCGAAGTCGATAAAGCGTTTAATCGCGTTCATACCATGCCAGAACACCATGGCCTGCAAAATCCACATGATACCAAAGCACATCCACCCAAGCGCAGACAGGCCGAGCCAGTGACTCTGCGTCAGGGGCGCGAGATCCGGGAAAAATTTCAGCAGCACCAGCATCAAGGCATGAGCAGCCAGATAGGTTTGTATGCCATACCACGCAAAGGCGATGAGGCCGCGGATCACGGCGGGAATATTGGCGCCGAACACGCCGAATGCCTGACGGCAAATGACGGCGTAAGGCACGCCGCTCATTTGGCTCGGTTTGGCGACGAGGTTGGCGAAGATCTGCACGATACAGATCCCCACCAGAAGACACAGCAGCACCTGCCAGCTTGCTAATCCCAACGTGAAAAAGCTGGCCGCGACGACGTACCCTCCCATACTGTGCACATCGGACATCCAGAAAGAAAAAATATTGTACCAGGACCAGGTCTGAACGCGGGTCGGTGCCAAATCCGCATTACAGAGTCTGGGGCTGTACATGCTGCTGCCATTACCGGTGTTGATTTTTTTTGGCATGGAATCTGCTCCTTTTACCCAGGTCGTTAAGGAAATGACGTTGTGTAAAACGACGTTGCATGAATCAGGCCAAAATTCATTTTTTTGTATACATAGATGATCTTTGCTGTATACGATTTAAAGGGGCTGCAACAACGGGAAGATAAAATGAACTACACGTACGGACTTGAAAACGCGTCATTATCCCAGCAAAAAGATGAGGTTATTTTTCAGGCATTGCTCAATGCCATTGTGGAACATCAGTTGTTGCCGGGAACAAAATTGCCGGAGGAAGCGCTGGCAGACGTGTTTGAAGTGAGCAGAACGGGGATCCGAAAAGTTTTACAGCGTCTTGCCATGGTGCAAATGGTGACGTTAACGCCCAAACGTGGTGCGCAGGTATCGACCCCCTCAGTGGAAGAGGCGCGGGAAATTTTTCAAACGCGTCGCCTTATCGAGTGTGCCAACCTGCCGGAGGTGGTTGCTCATTGCCGCGCTCCTCATCTGGCGGCGTTGAATAGGTTGATCGCCACGGAACAGCAGGCACATGCCGAGCAAAACGGGGCGGAGGCGATCCGTCAGTCTGCCGCCTTCCATATTCAGTTACAGGCGATTTCCGGCAACACGGTGTTAACGGGAATGGTCTCACAGCTAACGCTGCGCTCATCGCTGGTCATTGCCGCTTATGGATCGCCGTGGCAGCAAGGCTGCCGGTGTCACGATCATCATGACCTTCTCGCGCTGTTGCGGGAGAAAAAGGTGCAGGCGCTGTCTGACGCGCTGTCACGACATTTCGATGACATTGTAGCGAGCTTGCGTTTTGACAGAGGTGAAGATGCCGAGCCTGACTTTTGCCGTCTGTTTGGCCATCTTAAGGAGAAATTCGTATGAATCCATTGTTGATTCAGGTGATTAACCCCAATACCAGCCTCGCCATGACCGAAACGATCGGGATGGCGGCTCGTGCTGTTGCCGCTACGGGGACGGAGATTATTGCGGTGTCGCCTTCTCAGGGCGTGCCTTCCATTGAGGGGCATTTTGATGAAGCGATAGCGGCGGTTGGCGTGTTGGAACAGGTCAAGCGGGGAAAAGCGCAGGGCGTCGACGGGCACATTATTGCCTGCTTTGGCGATCCCGGTTTGCTCGCGGCGCGTGAAGTTGCCAGCAAGCCGGTGATTGGTATTGCAGAGGCCGCCATGCATATGGCGACGCTGGTGGCAACGCGCTTCTCCATTGTCACCACGCTGCCGCGCACCGTGATTATCGCGCGTCATTTATTACAGCGTTATGGTTTTGAGCATCACTGTGCCGCACTGCATGCGATCGATTTGCCCGTGCTGGCGCTGGAACAGGATAGCGGTATCGCGCAGCAGAAAGTGCGTGAATATTGTATACAATCCCTGCATCAGGATGGCGTGGGGGCGATTGTGCTTGGCTGCGGCGGCATGGCCGATCTGGCGCAAGCACTGACGCGCGAACTGGCGATTCCGGTTATTGACGGCGTCAGCGCTGCGGTGAAACTGATTGAATCCTTGTCGGCACTGGGGCTGACGACCAGTAAACACGGCGATCTGGATTACCCTGTCGCCAAGCCGTTGAGCGGCATGTTTAGCACTTTGCGCTAAGGAAACAAGATGATGGTAAAAGAACCCGCCGCATTGATTGATATCATCGATGGCGACTATCCACGCGATCTCATCGGCTACGCCGGAAACCCGCCGCAGGCTAACTGGCCCGGAAAAGCCCGCATCGCGGTGCAGTTTGTGTTGAATTATGAAGAAGGGGCGGAAAATAACGTTCTGCATGGCGATGCCGGATCTGAGCAGTTTCTGTCTGAGATCATCGGCGCGGAAAGTTATCCCGCCCGCCATATGTCAATGGATTCACTGTATGAATATGGCTCGCGCGCAGGGTTTTGGCGCATCCATCAGGAGTTTCAGCGACGCGGCCTGCTGCTGACGATATTTGGCGCGGCGATGGCGCTGGCACGCAATCCGGCGATTGTGGATGCGATCAAATCGGCTGACTATGATGTGGTGAGCCACGGCTGGCGTTGGATTCATTATCAAAATATGGATATCGACACAGAGCGTGAGCACATGGCGAAGGCGATCGAGGTGCTGACGGCGCTATTCGGCAATCCGCCACTCGGCTGGTATACCGGTCGGGACAGCCCCAATACCCGCCAGTTAGTCGTCGATCAAGGCCATTTCTGGTATGACAGTGACTATTATGGCGATGATTTGCCGTTCTGGATGCCGGTGAAAAAAAGTAATGGCGAGGTGCGGCCGCACCTTATCGTTCCCTATACCCTTGATGCGAATGATATGCGCTTTGCCTCACCGCAGGGTTTTAACAGCGGCGATCAGTTTTTTAGTTATCTGAAAGACAGTTTCGACGTACTTTATGCGGAAGGAGAGACGGCGCCAAAAATGTTGTCGATCGGTATGCACTGCCGCTTGCTTGGAAGACCCGGGCGTTTCCGCGCCTTACAGCGCTTTCTTGATTATATTCAGCAGCATGAACGGGTATGGATTTGCCGTCGGCAGGATATTGCTGCGCACTGGCGTCAGCATCACCCGTATGTGGCGCAGTGATCCCGTGCCACAACGAAAACAAAAATGGCCGCCGGAAGGCAGCCATTTAGGGTGGTTATCGTATTGAGTACGATTAACGGAAGAGCGCGTGGGGGTTAACACCGCGATAGGTTTTGCCCAACGCTTTTAATATTTGATTGATTTTACGGACAATACGCATCTTTTTATCCCCACGATTCTTAAATTATTAGTGGTTGAATGTACCGAAGTTCACGTTGAAGTTTTCAAACATAGCGATGATTTTGTTCAGCAGTGTCATGGTCATTTCCTCGTTGTTAGTTGATTTTTTGTGATGCTGTTCACGTTTTCAATGATACGCATACTGATATGGCGGGTCAACTTTTTTGTGATGAGAATCACAAAAAAATGAATGATAAGTTTGCATTGTATGAACTGCTGTTTTGATTTATTCCTGAGATCCTTCTTGGCGTTGCTTCATACCGCTGTGCATTCAGTTCGTTGCCTGAATTTCCATCATCGGCAGCGGGTTTCGCGTTTCTTCGATCAGGCAGATGAGGTGAGAGAGGTAAATTGTCTCGATTAGCAGTTGAAATCAGCGCGAAGGAAGCGGGATAATCGTGCGCTTCACATTGCCGGGCAGCGTTAATCCAGCCTGTTCAGTACAGTCTGTTTTTGATACCGCAATAGTTTAATTAGGCAACGTTTTCCAGCTTTGCATTCGGCAAGTTAATCGTTTGCGTGCGGAGCCACACGGTTCAGAATGCGTCCCTGATGTGGGCGCGCGGAGCGAGGCCGCAGGAACCGTGCAGTATCGTTCTTTAATAATCATGGCATTTCAGGGGATACCACCATGTCAAACACCACCCGTCAGGCAGGCTCGCAGGGCATGCTTGATGCTTTTTTCAAAATTACACCGCGCGGCAGTAGCGTGCGTCAGGAAGTGTTAGCGGGCCTGACGACGTTTCTGGCGATGGTTTACTCGGTGATTGTGGTTCCGAGTATGCTGGGCAAGGCGGGCTTCCCGCCAGCGGCCGTGTTTGTCGCAACCTGTCTGGTTGCCGGACTGGGGTCGCTGCTGATGGGGTTGTGGGCCAACCTGCCGATGGCGATTGGCTGTGCGATTTCGCTGACGGCATTCACCGCGTTCAGTCTGGTGCTGGGGCAGCAAATCAGTATTCCCGTGGCGCTCGGGGCGATCTTCCTGATGGGCGTGCTGTTTACCATTATTTCCGTGACGGGCATTCGTTCGTGGATCCTGCGTAACCTGCCGCTGGGTGTGGCGCACGGGACGGGAATCGGTATCGGTCTGTTCTTGCTAATCATTGCCGCTAACGGTGTGGGGCTGGTGGTAAAAAACCCGGCTGACGGTCTGCCGGTTGCGCTGGGCGATTTCACCTCGTTTCCTGTGGTGATGTCCCTGCTGGGACTGGCCGCGACCATCGGCCTGGAGAAGCGTCGCGTGCCGGGCGGTATTCTGCTGGTGATCATCGCGATCTCTATTCTGGGTCTTATTTTTGATCCAAACGTAAAATATCAGGGTTTTTTTGCGTTGCCGAGTCTGACGGCGGCTGACGGGTCGTCGCTGATCTTCAGTCTGGATATCGTGGGCGCGTTGCAGCCGCTGGTCCTGCCGAGCGTGCTGGCGCTGGTGATGACCGCCGTGTTCGATGCCACCGGTACAATCCGCGCCGTCGCCGGACAGGCGAACCTGCTGGATAAAGACGGACAAATCATCAATGGGGGGAAAGCGCTGACCGCAGACTCCGTGAGCAGCATTTTCTCCAGTCTGGTCGGGACATCCCCTGCGGCGGTTTACATTGAATCCGCAGCGGGCACCGCGGCCGGGGGGAAAACGGGCTTAACGGCGACGGTCGTGGGCGTGCTGTTCCTGCTGTTGCTCTTCGTGTCGCCGTTAGCCTATCTGGTACCCGGTTACGCCACTGCGCCGGCGCTGATGTATGTGGGGCTGCTGATGCTGAGCAATGTCTCCAAACTGAATTTTGATGATTTCGTGGATGCGATGTCAGGTCTGGTCTGCGCCGTATTTATCGTGCTGACCTGTAACATTGTGACCGGCATCATGCTGGGCTTTGGCGCGCTGGTTTTAGGTCGTCTCTGTTCCGGTGAATGGCGCAAGCTGAACATCGGTACGGTCATCATCGCCGTGGCACTGGCGGCGTTCTACGCCGGTGGCTGGGCTCTGTAATCCCTCCTGCGGCAGACCTTCCGGCTTCGTCCCGAAGGTCTGTCGTTTATTCATCGTCCTCTCTTTGGTATTGCTCGCGGCAAACGCAACGTAATGTGTCTTTTGTTGGCATTGGATTGATGCTGTTTGTGCGATAATCATCCTGTCATTCTTCACCTAAAAATCCATTTTCATCCCGAACTAAATGCGTTAAATATGGTAGGGCAGTTCGCTCACTAACCGGCAGATTTTTTTGATTTGGGAGTACGTCTAAGGAAAGCATGGAAATATTTTTTACGATTCTGATTTTGACCCTGATGGTATCTCTTTCCGGGGTGGTTACTCGCATTTTACCTTTTCAAGTCCCTCTGCCGTTAATGCAAATCGCGCTTGGCGCCATCCTTGCCTGGCCTCAGTTTGGTTTGCATGTTGATTTCAATCCTGAGCTGTTCATGGTGCTGTTCATTCCGCCGTTGCTGTTTGCCGATGGCTGGAAAACGCCCACGCGCGAGTTCCTGAAACATGGTCGGGAAATTATCGGTCTGGCGCTGGTTCTGGTGCTGATTACCGTCGCAGGTATTGGTTACTTCATCTACTGGATGGTACCGGGCATGCCGTTGATTGCTGCCTTCGCGCTGGCCGCCGTGCTGTCGCCAACCGATGCGGTGGCGCTTTCCGGTATCGTGGGGGAAGATCGCATACCGAAAAAACTGATGGGCATTTTGCAGGGCGAGGCGTTGATGAATGATGCGTCCGGCCTGGTGTCGTTAAAATTTGCGGTCGCCATCGCCATGGGCACGATGGTCTTTACGGTGTCCGGCGCGACGCTGGAGTTCATTCAGGTGGCGTTAGGTGGGCTGCTGGCCGGGGTCGCCGTTACCTGGCTGTTCGGTAAATCGCTGCGCATTATTAACCGCTGGAGCGGCGATGACACGGCGACGCAGGTCGTGTTGCTGCTGCTGCTACCCTTTGCCTCGTATTTGATCGCGGAACATATTGGCGTATCGGGCATTTTGGCGGCGGTCGCGGCGGGGATGACCATCGGCCAGTCCGGCTTGATCCGCAGTGCGCCGTTAACGATGCGGCTGCGGGCTAACGGCGTCTGGTCGATGCTGGAGTTTGTGTTTAACGGCATGGTGTTTATCATGCTGGGCCTGCAACTGCCGGGCATTTTGGAAACCTCCATCACGCAGGCGGAGCTGGATCCCACGGTGGAAACCTGGATGCTGTTTACCGACATCGCGATTATCTATGGCGCGTTGTTGTTACTGCGTTTCAGCTGGCTGTGGATGATGAAAAGATACAGCATTCATATCCAGAAAAAACGGCCGATGGTCTTCGCCGAATTTTCCACGCGTGAATTGTGGATCGCCTCATTTGCGGGCGTGCGCGGGGCCATTACGCTGGCTGGTGTGCTGTCCATTCCGCTGCTGTTGACGGATGGCACCGCGTTCCCGTCGCGCTATCAACTGGTCTTTATCGCCACGGGTGTGATTCTGTTTTCTCTGCTGTGCGGTGTGATGGCGTTGCCGTTACTGCTGCGCGGCGTGGTGATTGCAGACAAAGCGGTGCATGAGAAAGAAATCCGCATGGCGCGCATGGCTGTCGCCGAAGTGGCGATAAAGAGCATCCATAAAATGGAGGAACGTCTGGCGGCCGATCGCGAAGAGAACATTGACGAGCAGGTGCTAAAAGAGGTCAGCGCGCGGGTTATCGGTAATTTACGTCGGCGTCTGATCGATAAAGACGATCCGGAAAACGGCTTGCTGATTGAGAATCTGGAGCGGCGTTTTCGTCTGACCGCGTTGAATTCGGAGCGTGCGGAGCTGTACCACTTGCGTGCAACGCAGCAGATCAGCAATGAGACGTTGCAAAAAATGCTACGCGATCTCGATCTGATGGAAGCGCTTCTGATCGGGAATGAGTAGCCTGTGGCGCAGGCCCAACAAGACGGGCCTGCGAGACGTGATACTAGTGGGAACCGCCGCGGGACGCGCCCACGCCGGTTTGTGAACGCACGAATTGGGCATGGAAACGTGCCCGTTCTTGCTGTCCGGCAGCGGAGCGATCGGTAATGGAAAAGAACCAGATGCCTACGAACGCCGCCAGCATGGAGAAGAGTGCCGGGTATTCATAAGGATAAACTGGCGTGGCGTAGCCAAGGATCTTCACCCAAATGGTGGGTCCCAATATCATTAAGATGACCGCGGTCAGCAGCCCGGCCCAGCCGCCAATCATGGCGCCGCGCGTTGTCAGCTTCGACCAGTACATGGAAATGATGATAATCGGGAAGTTGCAACTGGCGGCGATAGAGAAAGCCAGCCCTACCATAAAGGCAATGTTCTGATTCTCGAAGAGAATACCGAGCGCGATAGCGACAACTCCCAGTACCAGCACGGTAATTTTCGACACTTTCAGTTCATCGCGCTCCGTCGCTTTCCCTTTCTTGATGACATTAGAGTAGAGATCGTGGGAGACGGCAGAGGCGCCTGCCAGCGTGAGTCCGGCAACGACGGCCAGAATGGTCGCAAAGGCCACGGCGGAGATAAAACCAAGGAATAGGTTGCCGCCGACCGCATTAGCCAGATGCACCGCCGCCATGTTGTTTCCGCCGATCAGCTCGCCCGCCGCATCCTTAAACGATGGATTGGCGCTGACCAGCAGGATGGCACCGAAACCGATGATAAAGGTCAGGAAGTAGAAATAGCCCATAAACCCAGTGGCGTAGAACACGCTTTTTCGCGCTTCTTTGGCATCGCTGACGGTGAAGAAGCGCATCAGAATGTGCGGCAGGCCGGCGGTACCGAACATCAGGCCCAATCCGAGGGACAGGGCGGAGATCGGGTCGGAAACCAGTCCGCCGGGGCTCATAATGGCCGAGCCTTTCGGGTGAACCGCCATCGCCTGTTTAAACAGCGCGTCGAAGCTGAATCCGACGGACTTCATCACCATAATGGCCATGAAGGTCGCGCCGAAAAGCAGCAGGACGGCTTTAATAATCTGGACCCAGGTTGTGGCGAGCATCCCGCCAAACATCACGTACATCACCATCAGGATGCCGACCAGCACGACGGCGATATGGTAGTTGAGGCCGAATAGCAGCTCGATGAGCTTTCCTGCGCCCACCATTTGCGCGATCAGGTATAACGCCACGACGACCAGCGAGCCGCAGGCGGACAGACTGCGTATGGGACGCTGCTGCAAACGGTAGGAAGCGACATCGGCGAAGGTATAGCGGCCAAGGTTACGTAGTCGCTCGGCAATCAGAAACAGGATGATTGGCCAGCCGACCAAAAAACCGAGCGAGTAAATCAGGCCATCGTAGCCGGAGGTGTAGACCAGCGCGGAGATGCCGAGAAAAGAGGCGGCAGACATATAATCGCCGGCAATCGCCAGACCATTTTGAAAACCGGTGATGTTACCGCCGGCGGTATAGTAATCGCTGCGCGAACGGGTTCTTTTCGCCGCCCAGTAAGTGATATACAGCGTGCCGCCGACGAACAACAGAAACATCACGATAGCCTGAACATTCAATGGCTGGCGCTGGACATCCCCTGTGAGCGCGTCCGCCGCCCACGTCAGGGACGGCAGCATCAAAAATCCGAACAGCATTATAAAGCGAGTTTTCATTGCTTTACCTCATTCAGTAACTGTTTGGTCAGCCGATCAAATTCACCATTCGCGCGGTAGACATAGAGCCCTGTCAGGACGAAAGACGTCACGATAAGCCCTACGCCAAGCGGGATGCCGCGAGTCACGCCGGAACCGGGACTGATGGGCGTACCCAGCCAGCCTGGCGCAAAGGCGATCAACAGGATAAAACCGACATAAAGCACCAGCATAATCAGCGTGAGAATAACGGCTAAACGCTGCCGTCGGTTAACCAGTTCTCTGAATAAGGGGTTACGTTCAATCCGTTGATAAATGTCATCATTCATCGTAAGTCTCCAGTCATCGGTAGGGTTGAGCGTTGTCGCGGCTTCACCGCCTGACTTATCGGCAACCACATCCCCGTGAGCCACGGCATGGCTTACGGGGAGGCGAAGAGAAGTGAGTCAGGTGATTGTTATGGGGAGGTATTCATGGCTTGTTTTTCTTCCAGCAGCTTCTCGACGACGCCAGGATCGGCCAGTGTTGAGGTATCACCCAAATTGCTGGTGTCGCCGACGGCGATCTTACGCAAAATACGACGCATGATTTTGCCGGATCGCGTTTTAGGCAGGGAGTCGGTCCAGTGCAGGATATCCGGCGTGGCTATCGGGCCGATCTCTTTACGTACCCAGTTACGGACTTCCGTATAGAGCTCGCTGGACGGCGTTTCGCCATGGTTCAAGGTGATATAGGCATAAATGGCCTGTCCTTTCATGCTGTGTGGGATACCGACGACGGCGGCCTCGGCGATCTTGGGATGCGCGACCAGCGCGGATTCGATCTCCGCCGTTCCCAGACGATGCCCGGAAACATTCAGTACGTCATCGACGCGCCCGGTAATCCAGTAATAGCCGTCTTCGTCACGGCGCGCGCCGTCACCGCTGAAGTACATGCCTTTAAAGGTGGAAAAGTAGGTCTGTTCAAAGCGGTCGTGGTCGCCAAACAGCGTTCTCGCCTGACCGGGCCAGGAATCAACAATAACCAGATTCCCTTCCGTTGCGCCTTCCTGCGGGTTACCGAGGTTATCGACCAGCGCCGGCTGCACGCCGAAGAAGGGACGTGTCGCCGACCCCGCCTTGGTTTCAATCGCGCCCGGTAGCGGCGTGATCATGAAGCCGCCGGTTTCCGTTTGCCACCAGGTATCGACAATCGGGCATTTACCGTTGCCGATTTTGTTGAAGTACCATTCCCAGGCTTCCGGGTTGATGGGTTCACCCACGGAACCCATGATCCTTAACGATTCGCGTGATGTGCCTGCTATCGCTTTATCACCTTCAGCCATCAGCGCGCGGATTGCGGTCGGGGCGGTATAGAGGATGTTGACCTGATGTTTATCCACCACTTGCGCCAGACGTCGGGTGTCCGGCCAGGTTGGCACGCCTTCAAACATCAGCGTAATGGCGCCGCATGCCAGCGGGCCATAAAGCAGATAGCTGTGTCCGGTGACCCAACCAACGTCGGCGGTACACCAGTAAATATCGCCCGGATGATAGTCGAAGACGTATTTGAACGTCAGCGCGGCGTAAACCAGATAGCCGCCGGTGGTGTGCAGCACCCCTTTGGGTTTGCCGGTTGAACCTGATGTATAAAGGATAAACAGCGGATCTTCCGCATTCATCTCTTCCGGTGGACAGTCGTCGTCTGCTTTTTCAACCAGCTCGTGCCACCAGAGATCGCGTCCAGTCTGCCACTCGCCTGATTGGGTCCCCGTGCGGCGGAACACGATGACGTGAGTAATGGTGGTGATAAGCGGGTGTTTTAGCGCCTCATCAATATTTTTTTTCAGTGGAATGGTGCGTCCGGCGCGCACGCCTTCATCGGCTGTGATCACCAGCTTGGCATTGGAATCGATAATACGTCCGGAAATCGCCTCCGGAGAGAATCCGCCGAAAATGACGGAGTGAACCGCGCCAATTCTGGCGCAGGCCAGCATTGCCACCGCCGCCTCCGGCACCATCGGCATATAGATGGCCACGACATCACCTTTCTGGATCCCCTGTGACTTAAGCACATTGGCAAAGCGGCACACGGACCGATGCAGTTCGCGATAGGTGACTTTTTTACTGTCGTTAGCGTCATCGCCTTCCCAAATGATGGCCGTTTGGTCGCCACGCTCGGCAAGGTGGCGATCCAGGCAATTTGCTGCCACATTTAAAGTACCGTCTTCAAACCAACGGATACGGACGTGGCCGGGATCAAATGAGGTGTTCTTGATCGTGTTGTAAGGTTTGATCCAATCGACAATTTTTCCCTGCTCTCCCCAAAAGGCTGCGGGATCGTCAACGGATTGCCGATACATTTTTTCGTATTGCTGGGCATTTATCAGTGCATTTTCCGCAATTGCGGCCGGGATTGTATGTTTATTATGTTGGGTCATAGGCGCTTCTCCTTAAACATGTTAAGGATATGTCAAACAATGGTTAATTGTAGTTAACTCGAAGGCTTTGTTTCTTTTTTGCGCGATTGATCACGCAATGCAGGAATAAGGAAGGCGTTGTGACGTGAAAGATCGGCATTGGGGTAAATTTTTTCTCAGCAGCTAAAACGTGCGATGTCTATCTGTCATCGTCGGAATACTAAGGAATTTCCGACGCTGTTGTAATGCCATTAACGATCAATCTATTGTTTTCAATAGATTATATCTATTGTTATTAGATTTTTGATCGCCTTTTACGATCAAATGGTATAAAGATCCCGCTTATTCAACCGATAGTAAGCAGATTCTTCGGGGTATATTTCGTTATGCTCACGCTGTATAGCACGTTCAGTTGTGTTTTTACTGTTGTGAATTTGGTTTAATTGTTAATTATGTGTGAGCTATTAATGAGATAGATTTATCTGATTTGCGACAAGCTGATACGAGTGAATAATCTGTACTCTCGCCTGCTTCCATTACGAAGATGTACGCTTTTTCAAAGGCAGTAAAAACAGAGTAGTGCGCTTATCAGGATGACAAGAAAAAAGTGTTTTTTTCTTATTTGGAAATCACCGCTTTCCAAAAAATAACGTAGACACACCCAATTACCTTCTAAACTGAAGTCATAGCAAGGCGGCAGAGGTTTGAGGCTCGGCTGTTCGAGACGGGTCAGCGACTCTTAGACAACATTAACATGTGTTGCGGGAGACTGACTGGAATAGGGGATAACACTATTGACCCGGAAACGGTTTAATCCGGGTAGGTTGAATGCTTGTCGATGGTATGCCGTGGGGGTCATGGTGTGCTGTGAGATGTCTTTTTGATAGCATGATGCAGAGGAAACAATGAGTCTGATATTTGGTCGGAATGAGATTTTAGGCATACTTTCTCAACCAGTTCAGAATGATCGACGTGCTGTGGCAGTGATTGACGAAAAGTGTAAAGTGGTTTGTGCAAATTCTGCCTTTAACGATCATTTTGGCTTGCGTGATGAAATGAATACGCCAGTCTCAATTGATGATGTGTTGCCTGTTAACGTAAAATTTGCTTACCACGACTTTATGACGAATTCTGATGTGTTGAGTACGCGAGTTGTTTCGGACCTGTTGTCTGATGGGTTTAGCAAAAAGCCGTTAAGCACGCTGTCTTTTTCCAAGTTAAACGTTGAAAACCGGGTACTTTCCCTGTTGATCCTAAATCAGGATACGGTTGAGCCTTCAACAAATCTGGCTTCTTAAGCGTTTATTATCCGGTCTGTTGCGTGGGTATAGGTCTTTTCCTGTGGTCAGTGGTGACAATAGGAAAGCGGGATTGCTACCTGTTAAGCACGTTTTCAACGGTAACGGATTATATGGGGGATTCGCTGATACCGCTCCTGGTCGGTAGAAAGATAAGCGCAGAATCGAAACCCGGCGAGTGTTAACAGGGCTTATTTGTTATTGGTCATAACGATGCTGAAATGACGTAAAGATAAGCTGTTATATATTTTTCGTGCCTGCCAATGTGTTTCTGGCGAAAACCGCGAAATGTTCTGATGATTCTGTCCGCTCTTTCTCTCTGGCGGCTTCATGGACTATTCTCTGAATGTTTCTCTGCTTATTAAAATAAGCACTGAAAATTTTTTTTAACGTATTGGATCTTAACTCGCGACAGGAAAATAATTAGACTCGAGTCTAATTACCGACGAGGCACCTACATATCTATTGCCGGGTTGAGACGAGAAAGGGCCGATTTTTAACGGAATAGCGGTGCAACCTATTCATACCAATACCGTATATATCAATATTTCTTACTTTTTAGTTTCCTTTTCGATGCTATTAATTGACCTTTTTTCTTAAAAAATCGTTTTTTATATGATAGGGGAATAAATGATGGTTTTAATTTCGCCCTGTCTGCTGGCGGAAACCTTATAAACCGGGGGATGTGGTTACTACGATTCGGCGCAGGGGAGGACGTATTTCCGTTGCCGACGTTCCAACACCTCACCGGTAAAAGGTGAAACGCGTTTCTTCCCGTGGGTAAGATTACGCTACGTTAAACTGCTGGCGTTTTGCCGACAAAACCTCAAAAATATCCCTCGTTTGTTCTCTGGCTGGTTATCGCGTTTTGTGTTCATCTCCCATCATGGCTAAAGCCGAATGATTCAAGGGGAAAAAGTGATTTTGCGATTAAATAACAATCAGTTGAGATTGGAAAAGGCGTAATATACTCAACAAAGAGATTCTCCGCGTTGCCTCTTCATACGGGATGTCATTATGCAGTTACTAAATTTGAAACAAGCTCGGCTGCTGAGCTTTTTCTTTATTATGGGCGGCCTGCTTCTGTTGTTGCCTTTGCGCCTGCTGGCCTGCTTTGTTGCCGGCTTTCTGGTGTATGAAATTGTTAATTTACTGACCCCCTATTTTCAGAAGGTGATCGGCGGTAAGCGCGCGCGTTGGATGGTGGTTGCGGTTATCAGCACGGTTGTGGTCAGCCTGTTGAGTTTGCTATTTGGCAGCCTGGTCGGATTATTGATGCAGGAGATGAAAGATACGACTGCGTTTAATGTGCGGATTGGCTACATCCTTAATGACATCCAGCAACAGATCGTACACTACTTACCGGGCTATTTGCCGGTCAGCATCGAAGAGCTCCAGCATGAATTCTTGCAATGGATTCAGGAACACATTGTGATTTTGCAAAACATGGGGAAAAGTTTCCTGCATGGGTTCGTCACGATGCTGATCGGTATGGTGCTGGGGGCGATAGTTTCGCTGTATAACGTCAATCAGGGTACGGAAAAGCCGCTCCTGAAAGCGGAGTTATTGCGTCGGGTCGCACTCCTGTCGGCCTCGTTTCGCAATATCGTTTTTGCTCAGGTCAAAATCTCTGTGGTGAATACGGTGCTCTCCGCCATTTTCATTCTTGGTGTTCTGCCGCTGTGTGAAATTCATCTGCCATTTGCCAAAACGCTGGTGGTGCTGACCTTTATTTTCGGTCTGTTGCCGGTCATCGGGAACCTGATTTCCAATTCGATCGTCTTTATATCTGGGTTATCCCTCTCATTGCCGATCGCGCTGATCGCGCTGGTGTATTTGATGTTGATTCACAAACTGGAGTATTTCCTGAATGCGAAGATCGTCGGCACGCGGATCAAGGCGCATGCCTGGGAGATCCTGCTGGCGATGCTGGTGTTTGAGGCGGCGTTTGGGTTATCCGGGGTGATTGCGGCTCCGATTTACTACGCCTACCTGAAAAGTGAACTGAAAGAGGCCGATTTGATTTAATTCTGCATTGTGGCGGGTAATTGATGTGATCGCCTGTCTTACCTCTTTATTGCCACACAGAACACTGGCGCAACGCACCAACTGTCCAATCTGCTCTTATACGAAATGGTACGATTGCCAAAATTATTATTGTCGTACGGATTTGTGAAGCATGAGTAAAAATGTTGCTGTCGTTGCCCGCTATCTGGGGGGCGCTCTGGCGTTGGCGGTTATTGTCGGCGTCGTGCAGCTCGCCTTGTTTGCTGACGTTGTGGTGATGCATAACTCAGTTGGGGAAATATCTATCACTGAATTTATTCAGGAGGCTTTTTTATTCATTACCGCGCTGCTGTTTCTGCGCATCGCGCTAAAATGGCGAGAGCACCGGGGAGGCTATCTGTTGATCGCCGGGTTCTTTTTCTGTTTGCTCATCCGCGAAATGGATTTCTTTCTGGACAACATTGTTCACGGCTGCTGGCTCTATTTCGCCGTGCTGTGTACGGTGGTCTGCGTTGGCTTCGCGCTCACCTCGTTAAAAAATACCTTTGCCGGGCTGGCGCATTTTCTCCAGCACTATAGCTATCACTATATGGTGGGTGGATTGCTGACGGTGCTGGTTTTCTCCCGTCTGTTCGGTATGAACGCCTTGTGGGCGGCGCTGATGGATGATGGGTATATCAGGGCGGTAAAAAACCTGGCAGAAGAAGGGGCTGAGCTTTATGGTTACACGCTGTGCCTGATTGCTGGTGTGCTGTATACCCGCCATACTTCCAGCTGTATGGGGCTTGGCTCCGCGACTCATGCTGTCCGCTGAGGCCGTTGTAAGCAACGTTCAGGCCTGCCTTTGGCCGGTTTGTCAGTCTCCCGAATCGGGCATTTGAAAGCCTGGTGGGATGATTTCTCCTGCCGTCTGCCTGAAACTTGGATGAGTGATATCCGTTAATCAAAAAATGCAGGCCCGAATGAATCAGCCCAAGGTGAAATTGGGCTGATTGTGATTAAGTGATGACGGTTTTTAATCAATGCCTTTTTCTGATGGATGACTGGCTTTAATTAATGCTGTGCCGTAACAACCTGCGGCGCGTCTTCTGACTGCACGCCTAACGGATTATTGCCCCAGCACTCCTCGTATTTCCAGCCCGTCAACTCTTCTGCGACGGCACGTGCCTGAGGGGGCACATCGGCAATCGCGCCGCCCGCTTTGATACGCGTAATTTCTTCCAGCAGAATGGCATGGTTTTTACGATCCAATTTCATTTGCGTCGTGTAATAAATTGCGATTAGCGCAAGACCGATAACACCCAGTGAGAACACGCCGACAATGGCCTGAACCGCGGATTCCGGCTGCGTCGCCTGCCCGGAAACGAAGCCGAATTGGCTCAGCGTCCAACCCATCGCGAAGACGATCACGGAACGAATCATTTTACCGGCAAATGTCATGGCCCCCGCGTAAATCCCTTCACGGCGCCGCCCGGTAAGGACTTCATCCACATCGGCCAGAAAGGTATAAACGGTCCAGGGAATGTAGTAGATGCCGCCCGTGCTCAGGCCAAATACGGCGGTAATCGCGAATAGCACAAAGACGGTCATCCCTTCCGACCAGTTAGTGAAATAGAGCGCGGCATAGGCAATAACGCTGACAATCACGATCATCAGCGCCAGACGGAACGGTCGCGCAAAACCCATTTTGACGCAGATACCGATGAAAGCGGCGGTGGAAATGAGTTGCATGACCGAACTAAAGCTATTGAGGTGTGACACCAGCGCGGTGTTTTGCTTCAGGCCAAAGACGATGAAGTAAGTGAATGCGGAGGCGAAAAGCCACTCAGCGCCGAAGCCAAACAGGTACATGCCCAGATGCTTGCGGAAAATACGCAGGCGGAAGGTCGAAGCCATATCCACGCTCAGCTTTTTCATCGCCTGCCACAAGCCGGATGTACTTTCACGGACGATTTCGTTGACCGGACGTTCCCAGGACGTCATATAGAGCGCGATCATCGCCGCGCACATAATCGCGCCATAGACCATACCGGTGTAGAGGAATGGCGTTGCAGAATCTTTACCGTAGATGGCAATAAACTGTCCGGGAATAAACGCCGCCAGAAAGTTAGCGATTTTACCAAAAATGGCTTTAGAGCCTGTCAGCTTAGAGCGCAGTTTGAAGTCGGAGGTCATTTCGGTAGCCAGCGTCTCATACGGCACCATGATCGAGGTGTAGATCAGCTCGAACAGCACGTATGTCGCCAAATAGTACCAGAAACCAAAACCGTCGACCCACAGCATGGGGTAGACCAGCACCAGCGGCACACCCAGTAAAATAAAGAAGCGGCGGCGACCAAATCGACGGCCAATACCCGTGTTGTAAAAGTTATCGCTGATGTATCCCATGACGGGGTTGCTGATGGCATCAATGATGCTGGCAACGGAAAAGATGGCGGCAGCCTGAACCAATGTTAATCCACAAAATGTGGTGTAAAAGTACATCAGCCATGCGCCGCTGATCGCGAGAGCGCCACTGCCAAGCAGGTTTGCGCTGCCGTAGCAGAACGTATGTTTAAAAGAAATTGGTTTATTCATGATCAGCCTAATTACAATTATGAAACATAATTTCAGTTCAATTGAACTGCCATTTCTTATAATTTGCCCGATTCAAAAGAAAGTAAACTGAGGATCACGATTTTGAGCGCCTTTAATGACGATCTGTCAGGTAGATCATGAAATAAGATATTTTAATTTGATTTTTATAATTTTTTTGATTCTGGCTTTATGTGCTTAATTTACAACATGTGTCGGTTTCTTACGGCAAGGGCGTTGGGTGCGAAAATTGGCGATAAGACGATATTGAGTACTGCGCCACAAATTGAGCATTGCGCGAAATAACGCATTGACCTCAGCGTGGAAATATCGACATTATCCAGCCCAGTTTACTTTATCGTCTTTCCTTCTCAGGAGCCGTAATGTGAGTCATTTGCTGGTCTATGCTGTTATTTATGTGATTTTTATTGCCGTGGCGGGGATCTTTGCTTTTCAGTCCTGGTTACCGTCTTCCGCCCCTCGCGGACTGAGAGATCGCGCGGGCATGCTGGTTGGGATATTACGTTGCGCCACCTTGTTTCTTGTCGTTTCCGCACTGCAAATTTTGTTTCCCCACGCGTTGCTGGATAAGATCGTCTGGCTGGTGGTTTCAGCGATGTTGGCGATCGCCGTGATCGGTGGGGTAATGCGTTGGTCATCGCTGCCGTGGCTGGATGAAACAAAAGGTAAAGGCCGCCCGCTGGCGCTGGGGGCCCAAAGTGCGTTGTACCTTGCGCTGCTGGGGTTTATCGTTATTTGAAGCCTTGTACCAGCGCGGCCACGGTGTTCTTTGCGCCGTGATCGCGGAGCTTCAGATAAGCCTGTGCTATCGCGTTGAATACATCATGGTTTGCAGGCAAATCTTCGCCGAAAATAGCACGAATATTGAGAAATGCGCTGACCCGCTCGGCACTATCCGATGTTTCCGCCACGATTTGTTTGAGCGTATCAGCCAACGGATCGCGAACCTCAATTGGGTTACCCACGTCGTCTTGCCCGCTGACATAGCGCATCCAGCCTGCTATCCCCAGCGCCAGCCCTTGATAATTCCCACCGTTTTTCACATGCCAGCGTAACGGTTCCAGCATACGCTGCGGCAGTTTTTGCGAACCATCCATCGCGATTTGCCAGGTACGGTGTTTGAGCGCGGGGTTGGAGAAACGAGTCAGTAATTGAACCGCGTAATCTTTCAGGTCGATCTCCATCACTGTCAGCGTCGGAACCTGCTCCGCCAGCATCAGGTGAGAAACCGCCCGGCGGTAATTTTCGTCGTTCATACAGTCGTTGATGTGGTCGTAACCGGCAAGATAACCCAGATAGGCTAAAAATGAGTGGCTGCCGTTTAGCATGCGCAGCTTCATTTCTTCAAACGGTAATACATCCGGCACCATCTGCACGCCGGCTTTTTCCCATTCAGGGCGACCAGCCGTGAAACGATCTTCAATTACCCATTGAATAAAGGGCTCACAGGCGATCGCACAGGGATCGGCGACGCCCAGATGGTCAGCGATCTCCTGTAATGCCTCCGGCGTCGCGGCAGGGACAATGCGATCCACCATGGTATTCGGGAAGGCTACATGTTCTGCGATCCAGTCAATCAGGTTTTGATCGTTGATCCCCGCGGAGCCCAGTACGGCGGCTTTCGCCGTTTTGCCGTTTTCCGGCACGTTATCACAGGACAGGACGGTGAACGGCGCGATCCCGCGTTCGTGGCGCAAGCGCAGTGCTTCCGCCAGCAGCCCCGGCACCGACGCAGGGCGGCGGGGATCGAGGAGATCTTGCTCAATGAGTTTATTATGACGATCCAATTTGCCGCTCGCCCCGTCCATGCAATAGCCTTTTTCGGTGATCGTCAGGGAGACGATGGCGGTTTCCGGCGCGGCGAGTTTTTCAATAATGGCGTCAATGCCTTCCAGTCTGGCGTGCAGTGATTCACACACCGCACCGACGACGATGGCCTGATTGCTTGTGGCGGATTTTTCCAGCACGGTAAACAGATGATCCTGTTGGCGCAGCGCGTTGATCAGGGTGTCGTTGCTAAACAGCACGATTTCACAAATCCCCCAGTCGCCCCCCATTAAATTCAGTACGCGGTCGGTCAGTAGCGCCTGATGAGCGCGGTGAAAAGCGCCAAAACCGATATGGACGATGCGCGGCTTCAGCGCCTGACGATCATAGTGGGGGTAGTGAACGTTTGCCGGCAATTCAGAGGTAGCAATGTTTTTTATTTTATCCGTCATTGATTCGGGTTTCGGGCGGGGGGAATGATGACGTTAAAAGTAGCTGTGATTTAGGGGGAGTGCAATACGCGCCGGGCAGATTGGTTACCGTGCGCACGTTTTTTTCTCTGCATCCCTTCGCCGTTTTCACGTCTGTGGCGCCGGCACCATACGGTTGGTTGAGCGCCTCGCAGATGCGTTGCGCAGGATGCGGAAACGGTTGGAAACCGTTTGAGTTTGCTGGCAAAGTCCGATATGCGGTGATAATGGATGGATCGTAAAGACGCTGCAAGTACGTCCCTGTAAGCTCGAACCGCGCCATCCCTGGCGCGGACGCTTTACTCTTCCATTCCATTCTCACCGTTCGATAAAAGGTGATGGGTTTGTCAACGGTCTGGTTTTGGTTTCCAACCCGGGATAATGATTAAGCGCGGTTGTCCTCTACGGCTGCATCCGTCTGTGACTCGACTGGTGCCGCGTTTTCTACCGCGTTGTCGCTATCCTGCGGCTCTGCTTCCGCTTCTGTTTGCGGTTCTGCTTCCGGCGCAGCGGGAGCCGCAGCGGATTCGACCGGAATCTCTGGCGCGGCTTGTTCGATGGGGCCATTGATTTTAGTCGGCATACCGGAACGTCTCTGGATGGCCTGAGCCACTTCACCGCCATTCACGCTGGCATCGGCCAGAACCTTGTTCACTTTGGGCGTGATGGTGATTGGTGCCGGGGCATCCGAATGGAACTCTTCTACCGTGCGGGACAGCGGGTTATGCACTTCAAGGTAGCGTGAACCATCCGGTTCAACGGTGGCCTTCACCGGCTCATTGATGAACTGAACGCGCGTACCAACCGGTACATGGTCATACAGGTATTTAATGTCATCGGCGCGCAGGCGGACACAACCGTGACTGACGCGCAGGCCAATACCGAAATTGGCATTGGTACCGTGGATCGCGTACAGGTTGCCGATGTACAGCGCGTATAACCCCATCGGGTTATCCGGCCCTGCCGGGAAGACTTTTTGCAGCGTTTCACCGCGTGCCGCATATTCCGCGTGCATCTTGGCGGTTGGCGTCCAGGTTGGCCCTGCTTTTTTGCGCTGAACGGAGGTTGTCCAGTTAATCGGCGTATCTTTCCCTAACTCACCAATCCCGATGGGCAGCACAACCACGGTTTTCGTGTCCTTCGGATAATAATACAGGCGCATTTCCGCACTGTTGATCACAATGCCTTCACGCGGTGCATCCGGCAGAATCAACTGATGAGGAATCACCATTTTGCTGCCTGGGGCGGGTAGGTAAACGTCCGCCTCCGGGTTAGCTTCCATCATGTTGCTCAGCCCCATTTGGAACTGTGCTGCAAAATGCTCCAGCGGCAGCGTGCTGTCTTCCGGCACGGTGATGTCCAGATTTTCGCCTACCAGCCGGCTGTTGGCCGCGGGCAGCGGATAAACAACGGCAAAAGCAGTCTGGCTAAATGCCGCGACTGCCAGAACTAACGTAAAGATCGCGCGAATACTCATGTTCATTTCTTTATTTGAGTGGTAAATGCACCCCCAATAAGGAGGCTGGCCTGCTAGGGTCGATAATGACCGGATGCGCATTATATGTGCAGAATGGCTATTGAGGGAAACAACATGTGTAACTAATCACACTTTTTAGCGCATTAATAAGAAAGAAAATCTCTCGGTGAGCACCGGCGCTTAATTTTCTCCGTCCAACATCGGCTTTTTGAAGCGGCGATGAGCGAGGACCGGCAACTGCTGGCGTGCATAGGCCAGACGTTCCGGCTGAATCTCGGCATACACTAATGCCGGCGTTTCCGGAGCCTGAACCACGACCACGCCTAAAGGATCGACAACCATGCTGTTGCCGATATTCCTGGGGCCGCATTCGCCAACGGCAACGAGATAGGTGGTGTTTTCCAGCGCCCGCGTCCGCACGAGCAGTTCCCAATGTGCTTCTTTCAGCGGCCCTTTAACCCAGGCGGAGGGGAGAACCAGCACATCTGCGCCGTCTAACGTCAGACGCCGGGCAAGCTCAGGGAAGCGAATGTCATAACAGGTCATTAGCCCGACGTTTAATCCGGCGATGGTCAACAGCGGTGGAACGTCCTCGCCAGCCAGCACGTTATCCGATTCCTGTACGGAAAAGGCATCGTACAGGTGCAGCTTGCGGTATTGAGCGATGATTTCACCGTTGCGCAGCGCCAGCAGCGTATTCCAGACTTTCCCTTCACCATTCGGGATATGCACACACAGCATTGTCGTCAGGTTGCTGCCTTTGCTGGCTTCCAATAGGTGAGAGATAAACGGGCCGTCCAGTGGCTGAGCGGCGGTGAGGACCATATTGGGATTGGTAATATCGCGAGCCAGTACGCCTTCAGGCAACACCAGCAGATCGGCGCCGTTTTGCTGCGCTGCCGACATAAGGTCAGTAATGGCGGCGGCGTTGTGTCGCCACTCGCGGTCAACGGCGAACTGTCCCAGCGCAACTTTCATGTTTGCTCCTACTTTACCTGATTAATCATGCCTGGCGGGCATCATGCGCAGCAGCGTGTTGTCTTTCATGACATAGTGGTGAAACAAGGCGGCGGCGGCATGCAGCGCAATGAGCCAGTACCCTAACGCGGCCAGCGTTTCATGCCAGCCGATCAGCGTTTTAGCGAGCGCTAAATCCGGCGTGGCTGACGTTGGCATATCGATACCAAAAAGCATCCAGTCCCGTCCCCGGTAATAGCGCGAGATAACGCCCAGTATCGGCAGCGTAACAAACAGTGCGTAAAGAATCGCGTGAGTGAGTGAACCGAGTGCGCTTTGCCAGCGGGGAGGCGGGGGAGTAATGGCTGGCGAAGCATGACGATGACGTAAGAACAGACGCGTCGCCATGAGAAGCAGCACGGTTACGCCACAGCTAAAATGCGTCACGATCATCACCGTGCGCAGCAGTGAACCGCGCTCAGCAAACCCGCGTAGCTCAATAGCGGCATAGGTCACAATGAGCAATATAAAAACCAGCCAGTGCAACGCAATCTGTGAGGGGGCGAACTTTCCTTTCATGTTTCATCCTTTGCGACGTTGATATAGGGGAGATCGTAACAAGTCATTCCTTAAAATATAAGGTAATGTGCGCGTTGTCAGCTTCCGTTTAACACGGCGTCAGGCGACCGGAGACCATAAAACCGGCCGAAGCCGGTTTGTGGTGGGGAAGGATTATTCCTGCGAGGTTTTTTCCGCCTTGCCTGCCATCATGCTCAGGAAGTCAAACCGGCGACGCAGATCCTGTTCTGCCTCTTCATAGAGCAGTGCGGTTTCTTCCGGCAGCATACTATTGAGGCGGCGGAAACGTTGCTCCTTCAGCAGCGTTTCGCTCAGGCTGCTTGAGGGCGGACGGGAGTCGGTCACCAGTGCCGGCTTGCCTTCTTCGGTGCGACGTGGGTCGAAGCGGTAGAGCGGCCAGAAGCCGGTCGCCGTTAATTGACGCATTTGCTCGTGACTGAACGCCAGATCGTAGCCGTGCTCTTCACACGGGCTGTACGCGATAATCAGCGACGGCCCCGGCCAGGCTTCAGCTTCCTGAATCGCTTTCACCGTCTGGTTCAACTGTGCGCCCAGCGAGATCTGTGCCACGTAGACATGGCCGTACATCATGACATTGATGCCAAGATCTTTACGCGCTTTGCGTTTGCCTTTCTCGCCAAACTTGGTGACGGCGCCCAGCGGCGTCGCTTTGGACTGCTGGCCGCCGGTGTTGGAGTAACACTGGGTATCCAGCACCAGCACGTTGACGTTTTCGCTCAGGCTCATGACGTGATCCAGACCGCCGTAGCCGATATCGTAAGCCCAGCCGTCACCGCCGATGAGCCAGATAGACTTATCGACAAAGTGGTCGGCTTCGTTTGCCAGCACGCTGGCGTCGGCATCATTGATAGCTGCCAGCAATTCACGCAGCTGTGCAATCTGCTGACGGCGTAGATCGGGGGCGATAGACGACTCCTGCAACGCGCTGACCAGATCCGGCGGCAGCTGCGGCGCCAGTTTGTTGAGCAGACGTATTGCGCGCTGGCGGTGCTGATCGACGCTCAGACGGAAGCCCAGACCGAACTCGGCGTTATCCTCAAACAGCGAGTTAGCCCAGGCCGGGCCGCGACCGTTGGCGTCCGTCGTCCACGGCGTGGTGGGCAGGTTACCGCCATAAATAGACGAACAGCCCGTCGCATTGGCGACCAGCAGACGATCGCCATAGAGCTGCGTCAGCAGCTTGATGTACGGCGTTTCGCCACAGCCGGAACACGCGCCGGAGTACTCGAACAGCGGCGAAATCAGCTGTGATGTACGGATATCAATGCGTTCCAACGTGGATTTGTCGATTTCCGGCAGTTGCAGGAAGAAGTCGAAGTTCGCTTTCTCCACCGCCAGATTATCCAGACGGGATTCCATATTAATGGCTTTGATTTCCGGGTTCTGACGGTCTTTGGCCGGGCAGACTTCCACGCACAGGTTACAGCCGGTACAGTCTTCCGGAGCGACCTGCAACACGTATTTCTGGCCGCGCATGTCGCGCGCTTTCACATCCAGCGATTGCAGTGACGTTGGCGCATTTTCCATCGCATCGGGCTGGACGACTTTGGCGCGGATCGCCGAGTGCGGACAGGCGGCGACACAGTGGTTACACTGGGTGCAAAGCTGCGGCTGCCACAGCGGGATCTCTTCCGCGATATTGCGTTTTTCCCATTTGGTGGTGCCGCTCGGCCAAGTGCCGTCGGGCGGCAGAGCGGAGACGGGCAGCGTATCGCCCAGTCCCGCCAGCATGGCGGCGGTGACGGTTTTGACGAAATCAGGGGCTGAATCGGACACGACCGGCGGGCGCTGTGGGCTGTCCGGGTTGACGGCCTGCCGTGGAACTTCGGCCAACGCTTCCAGCGTGGCGCTCAGCGCCTGCCAGTTACGCTCAACCAACTCCTGACCTTTACTACCATAGCTTTTGGCGATCGCGTTGCGCAGTTTTTCCACCGCCACATCGGCTGGCAGAATTTGTGACAGATGGAAGAATGCCATCTGCATCACGGTATTAATGCGTGCGCCCAACTGACATTCGCGGGCAATCTTCGCGGCGTTGATGCAATAAACGCGCGCATTGCGTTGATTCAGCCCTGCCTGTACTTCCTGAGGCAAACGATGCCAAAGATCGTCGCTGCTATATGGTGAGTTGATGAGGAAGACGCCGCCGGGCTTCAGGCGTTCGACCATGCTGTATTTGTCGATAAACTGCCACTGATGGCAGGCGACAAAATCCGCCTGATCGATCAGGTAAGCCGAATTGATCGGATGCGGGCCAACGCGCATGTGGGATACGGTCAGGCTGCCTGCTTTTTTGGAGTCATAGACAAAGTAGCCTTGCACGAACATCGGGGTGCTTTCGCCGACGATCTTGATTGCGTTCTTGGTCGCGGAAACGGTGCCGTCACTGCCTAATCCGTAGAATAGGGCTTCGAGCGAGGCGCCGGTCGGCAAATGCTGAGCCGGCAAGGGCAGAGACAGATGGGTGACGTCATCATAAATTCCCACGGTGAAACGTGGTCTTGGGTTGGTAAGCGCCAACTCATTAAAAATGGCCTGCGCGCACTGCGGGGTAAATTCTTTAGAAGATAGCCCATAACGCCCGCCGATGACGCGTGGCATAAGTGAACGCTCACCCGCGGAGAAGGCCTCGGCCAGCGCGGTCATGACATCAAGATACAGCGGTTCTGCCAGTGCACCCGGCTCTTTGGTGCGATCCAGCACGGCGATGCTCTTCGCCGTTTGCGGGATCACCGCCAACAGATGCTTGGCGGAGAATGGACGATACAGGCGGATTTTGACCACGCCGACCTTCTCGCCGCGCGTCAGCAGCGTATCAACGACTTCTTCGCAGGTACCGACGCCGGAACCCATCAGCACGATGATGTTGGTTGCTTCCGGATGACCATAATATTCAAATGGCTGGTACTGACGCCCGGTGGCGGCGGCAAAATCGGCCATTGCCTGCTCAACGTGCTGGCAGGCCGCGTCATACCAGCGGTTAGTGGCTTCCCGCGCCTGGAAGAAGGTATCCGGGTTAGAGGCGGTGCCGCGAATAACCGGATGCTCCGGTGTGAGCGCTCGCTTACGGTGTGCATCAATCGCTTGCTGCGGCAGAAGCTGACGGATTGTTTTATC
Source organism: Samsonia erythrinae (assembly GCF_004342665.1). GTDB lineage: Bacteria > Pseudomonadota > Gammaproteobacteria > Enterobacterales > Enterobacteriaceae > Samsonia > Samsonia erythrinae. The sequence goes on from NZ_SMBY01000002.1 coordinate 430,970, forward strand.
GTCGAGCGGTTCAATCTTATTGATTTCGTGTGACGTGCGGAAGCCATCAAAAAAGTGGATAAATGGCAGTCGGCTGTTCAGGCTGGCGATTTGTGCAATCAGCGCGAAGTCCTGGGCTTCCTGCACATTGCTGGCACACAGCATCGCGCAGCCTGTCTGGCGTACCGCCATGACATCGGAATGATCGCAGAAGATGGAAAGCGCATGGGTAGCAACCGTTCGGGCCGCCACGTGCAGTACGAATGGCGTTAGCTCACCGGCCAGCTTATACAGCGTGGGGATCATTAACAGCAGACCCTGCGATGAGGTAAAAGTGGTGGCTAACGTCCCCGTCTGCAACGCACCGTGGACGGTAGCAATCGCGCCGCCTTCCGATTGCATTTCAACAACGCGAGGCGTATCTCCCCATATATTCAGCCTGCCCTCGCTCGACCAGGCCGCAGCCTGTTCAGCCATGGTGGAACTGGGGGTAATAGGGTAGATGGCGATGACTTCATTGGTACGCCAGGCCACGGAGGCGACTGCGTTATTACCGTCGGTGGTGATCATGACTTATAGCCTTATTGCTCACAAAGCCCTTAATTTACATGGCCTTTTCAGGCAATGAAAACGATTGGGCATAAACAAAAATGCGATTTTTATTGGCGAATTATCGCACTTCAGGAAAAAAAGAAGAGGGACGATGTCAGCAGAGTTGTATCAATATATGTTTATCTCCGCCAGACTTCCGTCTCCCTTTGCGTATGTTGCTTTCGTCATCAGGGAGAGCCAGCGTTTCCTAAAATAGGAACGTCATTATATATCGCTGAAACCTCCAGCATCTTTGAGTACCTACAAGAGGGTACCGCCACAGGATTTTATTTGTTCATTGCAATGATGACAGTTAGCGTGCTTATACTGACATCTTCACTGTCATGTACGAAGGAACCGAGCGATGGGAAATGATGAAATAAAAAACAAACTGGTTTCCATTCTGGCTTCACAGCAGGCGCAGGGAAGAACGCCGGAACAGGCGGTCGAAAACATCCTTCAGGCATTAGGGGGGCGGGCTGGTGATGTGTCCCGTATTTCAGTTTTGACGTCCACATTAATTGCCGATGTACTCTATACCGTCTATCAGGAGACGATAACCTACCGGCAGATTGCGCTGCTCTTACGCAAGCTGGGTTACGCTGACCGCGATATTGCCGTTGCATTACATGCCTCATACCCTCAATTGACAACACAGGACGTCGACGAGCTTTTTATCGCCCCCTGAGATTTACCCGATGCATGGTCGCGCCGTGCCCCCCTTCTTTGCTCATCCCGATTTCTTAGCGCGCGGGGGATAGAGCTGTTGCTGTTCCCGGCTAAATGACTTTATCTGCTGGAAGAGAGAAGAGTAGAAGCGTGACGGCCCAGGCAAATATCGCTCCAGATGATGCTGAAATTCATCGCCTGTCAGGAGTGCGTTACCCCAATGACCGTAATATGAGGTTATCGATAATAACGACATGTTTATCAGTGCTATTAAAGAAATCGGAGTATTTTTATTTCTTTTGTAATAACTCAAATTGAGTAATGTCGATTTTTCTTTGGCAGATGAAGAGGTCTGTGGTTAATTTATCGCTTAAATAATTGCATCGTAGATAACCCCAAATGATTATCTTTTGGTGGCGTTTCTGCTCGGTTTTCTCATCTGTTATGCTAAGGATAGATAAGTAAAAAGATTCTCAATTTACCTCTTATATAATTGTCAGAAACGTGCCACTGTAATATGAAAATATTTTTGGCGAAAAGAATTCACAAGCCTTGAAAGGGGTATATGATATACATCATATGTTTTTGTTCTCTTTCACCATTGTTGGTGGATTGGGTAAAAGGAGGTTGAAACATGCAACGAATTGTTATTCCCACTCACTATGTTCACACACGTACCACGCCATTGTGGACGAAGGACACGGCGCCGGCGTCTATCTGGCAGCGACACCTGGATGCAGGCACGCGGCAAGGTATTTATCCACGTTTATGCGTGATGCAGGGGACTATCCGTTATTATGGCTACGCCGATGAAACAAGTCCTGAACCCGTTGAAACGCTGACGATTAACGCGGGTCAATTTGGTGTATTTCCGCCGGAAAAATGGCACAGAATTGAAGCATTATCTGATGATACGGTATTCAACGTGGACTTTTATGTCGATCCAAAAATTCTGATAGAAGGCTGAGATAGAGATGACAACCGAAAATGAAAATAAAGGATACTCACTTGCTGTTTTGAATTGCAGTAATAAAGAAATGAAGGAAAGCATTTATCTTAAACCTATGTCCTTATATGTACCAGACATTGCTGCACGCGCGGTGACAGAACTGAGCGATGGCTTGCAAGGCACAAATGATGATAAAGGTTTTTTGCTGACAGTAACGAACAAAAATAATGGCGTATCGGTTGATAAACATTTTCCCACCTTCGCTGAATTAACCGATCCGACAATTGCTGCCGATGCGGTCAAAGAATTGATTAATATCGTGCGCGGTTACGATTCGGATGAAGAAACGAATGTTTGCGGCTGGTAACGGCTTCGAGGTCTGATTTCTCACATTATGGTATTTTTATGTGCGAATTCAGACTTTATTGGTATACCTAAACGTATACCAATGCAGAAAACCCTATGATGGACTGACCCTATGCCGGTAGACGATCCTGCCGTATATTTTGAGCATAGGAGGACGTTATGGGCAGACCACGATTTACACCTGAATTTAAGGAAGAAGCTGTCCGTCAAATCACGGAACGCGGTTATTCCGTTGCCGAAGTATCTGACCGTCTGGGCGTTTCTGCACACAGCCTCTACAAGTGGCTACGGGCTATCAAACCTGATAACAGCGAGCATCATGCCCGGGATTTACTGGAAGCCAAAAGCGAGATCCTGAAACTACGGGCGCAGCTAAAACGTACCGAAGAAGAACGGGATATCCTGAAAAAGGCCGCGCGGTACTTTGCAAGGGAGCCCGACTGAAGTACCGCTTTATCAATGAGCACCGCAATATATGGGGTGTGATGACGATGTGTCGTGTACTGAATGTCGCCCGGGCCGGGTTCTATGCGTGGCTGCATAACCCTGTCTCGGCGCGTGATAAAGATAATGAGCGCCTGCTGATGCTTATCCGTGACTCATACTCACTGAGCGGAGGCGTTTACGGTTACCGGCGGGTTCATGGCGACCTGAACGAAATCGGGGAAACCTGCGGTAAAAACCGAGTGAGCCGCATCATGCAACTGAACCGGATTAAAGCTGTGCGCGGCTATAAAGCGCCACGCCGTATCGCTGGCAGACCCTCAGTAGTCGCGCCTAATCGCGTGCAGCTGCAGTTTACTGTTGTCCGGGCCAATCAGGTCTGGGTCACCGACATCACTTATATCCGCACCTGGCAGGGCTGGTTGTATCTGGCGGTAGTTATCGACCTCTTCGCCCGTAACGTAGTGGGCTGGTCGATGAAGCCGACTCTCTCTCGCGAACTGGCGCTGGATGCGCTGATGATGGCTGTCTGGCGACGTAAACCCGACGACGAGGTCATCGTACATAGCGATCAGGGCAGCCAGTACGGCAGTGATGACTGGCAGCGCTTCTGCCGGGCCAATAACCTGGCCCCGAGCATGAGCCGACGTGGCAACTGCTGGGATAATGCGGTGGCCGAATCGTTCTTCAGTTCGCTGAAAAAAGAACGCATCAGGAAGAGAATATACAAAACCCGGGATCTGGCCCGAGCGGATATATTCGATTACATTGAAGTGTTTTACAACCGGGCCCGGCGCCACAGTCATCTCGGCGGCGTCAGCCCGGAGGCCTTTGAACAGGCCTCGTCGTGAGGACAGGTTTTGTCTACTGTCGTGGGGGGCAGTCCATTCAGCCTCGACTCCTGTTCAGTCAACCAGGTCCTGTAATTCACTGACAGTGATGTGACTTGAGAGTCCGCTGAGCTGACCGAACAACGGGTCCCACTCCTGGATATCCAGATGTTCAATGAGCGCTTCACGTGCAAAAGGATCTGCATTTATCATTGAATGTACTTCATCCAGCGTTTCTGCCCTGAAAACAAGAAAGCCAGCCCGTAGCGGAGTGTTCTTCAGTGGTCCGGAAGCGACCAGTTTCCCCTCCCTGATAAGCTCCTTCAGATAAAGAACATGCTCACGAACAAAGGTATTCCATTCAGTGCCTTCCGGATGCTCCATTCTTACGATATAGATGCTCATAATTGCCTCTTGCCTGTAGATTATGTACAAAATAAGCATAATGATTACCCGTAGTTTTTAAAATGAACCAATACTGCTTTCTGAAACAATCAGGGGTTGTTAATGCTGGATAAACTGACTGGTATGCGCACCTTTGTAGCTGCTGTACAGACAGGATCTTTTATCGCCGCAGCAGGCAGACTCAGCATGTCGCCGCAAATGGTGGCGCGCCATATCGCGACGCTGGAGAAGCAGCTGAAAACCCGGCTACTGAACAGAACGACACGCAGGCAGAGCCTCACTCCTGCAGGCAGTCTGTACTACAGACGGTGCGAGGCTATTCTGAAGGCCATTGATACTGCGGAGAGGGAAGCCAGTGGAACGGCCGAAATACCTTCCGGTACGCTGCGACTGAATGCACCGGTAACATTCGGACGCTATGCCCTGGTGGATTTTTTAAGCCAGTTTCTCCGCCGTTATCCGCAAATGAGTATTGAGCTCACGCTGTCTGATGAAATTATCAATCCGGCCACTGAGGGTTTCGATATGGTCATCCGGATAGGTGAACCTGATAAAAATCTCAGGTTTGCAGCGAAACCGTTGCCCGCTTACCGGCTTATTGCATGTGCAGCCCCTCAGTATCTGGCAGAACATGGCTGGCCGGAGCATCCTTCAGACCTAAAACATCACGCGTGTCTTGGTTTTTCTCCGTGGCCAGCGGGACTAACCCATCAGTGGCCTTTCGTCGGCGCAGAGAGCCTCACAGAGGTGTCGGTAAATTCCCGGCTGGCAATCAATGACTGGGGGGCAATACTCGAAGCAGCGTTAAAAGGCCTGGGAGTGCTGATTGGTTATGAAAAAGGGCTTGAACAACCTGTTAAAAAGGGACAACTCGTTACCATACTGGAAGACTACAGAATTCCCGAACGTGTGATGAATTTGTTGTATGACGCTTCCCGCGCAAACGAAACCCGGTACAGGGTTTTTATTGATGAATTATGTGAATATTTTAACTAATCAGGCTTTCGGGCACGGCATACCAGTAATAATGGCCTCTGGCACATGCAGTCTGCCAGATATTTGCCGTTCAGCTATGAGCGAGGAGCAGACGTTCGGAATGCATACTTACATTGAGTTGTCTTAAGCAATGGGGTGCAGGTCATGGGAACCGCATCAATCAGGCCCGTGTTCTGCGCATAAATCATAACTTCATTAATACGCTTACAAAGGCGGCGAACAGTCTCTAATGCACCTCTGGCCTGAACCGGCTGAACTGCTTTAACCAGAGTATGAGCCTTAATCTCAGTGACACTGATATCACCGATTACTGGGAAAACATCTCTCTCAAGCGAGCGCCAGATATCGTCAGCATAGTTCTCTGTTACGCTGGCTTTCTTCACATTCCACCAACGCTCGGCAACTAACAAGAAGGTATTAGTTTTGGCCTCTTGAGAATTCCTCACCTGTTCTTTCTGATGTTCCTGAGGATCAATGTCTTTCGCCAATAAAACTCGAGATTCGGCTCTGAGTTTACGTGCATCAGAAAGTGAGACGGCAGGGTAGGCTCCGAAGCTTTGTTTGGTTCGCTGCTTGGTCAGAGGGCGATAGTAACGGAACTGCCAGAGCTTACTACCGCTGGACTTGATTAGCAGAGTAAGCCCGTTGCCGTCATAAAGTTGATAATCGGCATCTTTAGGTTTGGCGGCTTTGATTTCCGTATCGGTTAACGGCTGGGTTTTTCTTGCCATGGGGAGTCTCCATGCGTTTAGGCCCAACGAAAACAATAGAGCTTTTCGTTGGGCCTATCAATGGGCCTAAAAGGTTCGGATTTAATTAGTTCTCTTCGGACTTCGCGGGACAAATTGCAGGCACAAAAAAGCCCGCGGCTGGGGGAATCTGAATAATTAACGTAACTCAATGATATTTATGTTTTAAGTTTTAATTCAGACTTTGTTGGTATACCTAAGCGTATACCAATGCAGAAAAGTGATAGGGCTTTTTGCTAATGATTTCACCCTGTGAATCCCACCCTTCTGTTACCTCAATCTATGATGATGCTTTGATAAGTACACGCGAATATCACTTTTTAGTGGTGTTGGTGTGTACTTAATCCTGACGAATGCTTATCAAGCTAGTTCAAATGAAGCTAATTCTTTTAACAGGGTATTTGTGATAGGAAGATAGAGCGAATTAGGCTTACGTTGAAAGGCAACAAACCCATATTTCAGATAAAAATTCTTTGCAGCCTGATCTTTGGCATCGACATGTAAAGCCCATATTCCTGTTGTCGAGCGCGAAACATTGAGGATCGCATCAACAAGTAATGACCCGCCTATGCCTTTTCCCGCAAATTCAGAATCGACGGCAAGGCGACCAAGTAATGCAGCGGGTACAGAAGGATAACGCGGAAGTTTCTTGGTCATCGTCTCGGGAAGGCCGCTGATGTCGATTGCGCTAGAAGACAACGTATAAAAGCCTGCTACGGTATTGTTTTCATCAACGGCAACATAACATTTAGTAAAGCGTTCCCGGCTGTCCTGCCCGGCGTACTTTTGCAGGTAAGTATTTAACTCAGGAACGCCGCAATTAAAATCTTTCTTGTTATGGTTTTTGGCAAGTAGCGTGTAGGTCAATAAGCTCATTTTATCTTCCCAACGCTTTACGCCTTTGCATTGCGCCTAATAATGCAGGGGAAGCCGGTGATTCGGATAGCAGTGAGTCAGCAAATTGCTTTTGGTCTTCCATTGCCAGTCTCAGTATCGCGGTTTCCTCTACGGCTCTTTTAGCGGCTTCCTGCGTTGCTGTGATAATAAAATCCGTCATTGTGCGTCCCTGCAACTCAGCGGCATGTTTGATCAATGCGTGGAGTTCCGAAGGGATACGCGCTTCCAGCCTTGCGGTTGTAGGCATAGTTACCTCACATTAACAATCCCGGCAGATTGCCGTACAAATAGTATATAAAAGATACATATCAAAAGATAGTCTGAGTATTCACATTGAGGATGAGTGTGCTTCTCTCAAAATAAAAAGATTTTGCACAAAACTGTTCACTCTCTTCACTATGGTTTTTTATTTTTATTAATCAATGTATTAAAGCGTGATGAGTTGGTGAACAGGTGACGAGTGACTCATCACCTTAATGGCAGATAGGCCATATGACAAAAAGCTGTGAATGTAAGATATTCGCGCCTATCGTCTGTCCTTGGCTGCTTGATAAACCTCTGAGCGTTCTCGTTTGCCCACAGCTAAAACCAGTACCACGATCTCATGCTCAAGCACTTGATACACTAACCGATAGCCAGCGGAACGAAGTTTGATTTTGTAGCAGTCAGCCATTCCGTGAAGCCGGTTGGCGGGAACGTGGGGATTTTGTAAAACCTCTTTCAGTTTTTTGGTGAACTGCTCCCGCACGGGTGCACCCAGCTTCTTAAATTCTTTCAGCGCGTGCTCTTCAAACTCCAGCTTATAACTCATCCAGATCGACCTTCACACGTTTCCCCTTCATCCGGGAACGGGCAATTTTGGCAAGTTCGATATCTTCCTGATAGTCGGCCAGCGCTTCCCATGTTTCCGGGGAAACATAATAGCCAGAGATACGGCCATTGGTTAACACGGCTACAGGCTCGCCGTTAGCTTCTTTCAGCGCGGCATTGGGCGATTTTTTAAAGTCGCTAATACTCACGGCAGCATTGGCAAGAATAGGTTGTACGGACATAACTAGCCCCTTTTAAGTATGATGTTTGATACTGAATTTAGCACTTAACCAAGAAGGTAGCAACATCACGGTATCAATGTGACACCAAATAAAATAATATTGAAAATACATTAAAAACAGGGAGGTTTAATGGATACTACTGAGGAAATCAATAACACATATTATTATCACGGGCATGGGAATTTAACTGCCGGTGAGTTATTTAACCTGATCTTTCTTGAAAATTTTTCTTCTCGCACCGGTTTAGAGATTACAGCGGCGGCGCTGATCCTCTCAGGGCAACCTTATCTAAAGGTATCAGGGAAACTATCCGCCGCCACTGCGACGCCCGGAACCAGTGTGGCTTCCAGAGTATCACGAGCATTGCTCAGAGATTTACGTTTCCCTTATGGGCTAAGGCCGCTCACGCCTATGGGAAAGAATCTTGCGACATTGAAGATGGTTCCTACGAATAAGATTGCCTCTTTTGTTGGGCGTTATATTTCATGGATCGGTTATGTCCAATTGATAGCTATAATGCAATGGGTAGCAAGAGATACCCGTCGACAATATAACCTAATCGCCAGGCCAGAAGACCGCATTGAATGGACGTATTTCTGATGAACCAAAGAGATATCGAAAATGAGGTTATTCAATATCTCATGGAACGTTACCCGATTAGGAAGCATTGGTTTAAATCCGGTATTAGACAAGTCACTAAAGACTGGACATTACAGGATGATTACCAGTTTCTGCCGGAGGATGCTCACGATTTTCTTCTCGATGTATTCGGACATTTTAATATTGAGCACTCAAACTTTGATGGAAGAAATTATTTTGAATATGAGTATCCAATCTGGCAAAAGAAACCCCTATCGCAAGCGTTAAAACCGCTCACGGTCGGGATGATTATTGAGTCAGCTAAAGCAGGAAAATGGTTATACGATTAGAGGCATCTAATATTGAAGTGTCTGGACGCAAAAAAACCGGCCGGAGCCGGTTTCGTCGTATTTGGTATCTCTACCTCGCTATCTCGCATTTGGGCAGCCAGTCGGCGTCTGATTCGTCTTTCAGCTCAAGGTTAGTCTGTATGCCCTGATTGGTTCGCCCTTTGAGGTATGTCTGCCCGTATTCCGACATCATATTCGGCAGCACCTTACCAAAGGCCGTCAGGCTGATGGGCTTCTGGTGGCCGTGCGACTCCATAAAGGACAGATAGGCGTGATACAGGTATTTACGCGGGTTGCGCGGCGTAATGTTGGCGTTGCCCATATACAGCCCGGTGGTGTCGCCGTGTGCCAGCAGGTAGCCGCAAAAATCAACCAGCGGGTCAGCCTGCCGCTTGATTTCCAGCGCCTCGGCGGAGTGTTGCTGTGCCTGTAACAGCGTCCGGGCATCGTTCGGGTCAGCAAAACGTTTCATCAGGTGACGCACAATCACCGCCAGCTCTGCGCGGATTTTCTCTTTCAGCTTGGGGTCGCGTTCGCTGGCCGGGATGGTTTCACCGAAGTGGATTATCACCCGGCGACGGGACACGCCGCCGCTGCGGTCGCTAAAACGCATCGGCGAGTTGTTCACGGCCAGAATCACCGCCGGTATCCGGGTGGAATAGGCGTCACGGTATTTCGGGTCAACCATCACCGCATCGCCGCCGGTAATCGCCTTAATGCCTGCACCGTCACCGCTCCATTTTTCTTGGTCAGGCAACACGATAAGTGAGAAGCCGATAATCGACGAGCGTTCACGGGACGATTCAATGGTATTGATGGTGGCCGCCGTGGTGTTGTCCTCCCCGGCCAGCATGGTGGCAATTTCTGCCAGAATACTCTTTCCGCTGCCGCCGGGGCCGGTGACTTCAAGGAACAGCTGCCAGTCGTAGCAGTTCGCCAGCACCATAAACAGTGCGGCCAGAATACGCTCCTGTTTATCCGCGTGGTTCCCGGCGGCACGGGTCAGCCAGCGCCAGAAGTGCGGAGCGTTGTCGGCAAGATTTTCCCCGGCCTTAAACGGCGTGTAATCCACGTCATTCACGGTATTCAGCCAGTGCTCCCGGCGATGGGGTTTAAATTCACCGCTGACGGTATCAAATACCCCGTTACGAAAGCCGATTAACCGACGCTGGGGCTTTTCCTGCATCGGGATAATCAGTTTCAGGGTGTCCAGCACGCTGCCAATCCCGGACGCGGTAAAGGGCGCCTGTATCTTCTGAAACAGCGCCGCGATATCCCGGCTTAACAGGCGATAGGGCAACACTTTCCATGCGCCGTTCTGGTACTGGAAGAACGTTTCCCCAAAAGCGTCAATCGCCAGCGTATCGCGGTAATGCTCGCGTATCTTCTCCGCTTTCTCGCTGGCGCCCATGGCCTTGAACTCGGCCTCGCCCAGCGACGCAAACGGGCTGACAGGCTCTGGTTGGGTAAACGCGTTCAGATGCTGGCGGGTGGCGTCGGCACCCTCAGCAAGATAGACATCATTCCAGTCACCAAACACCGGCGGCAGCGCGACACGGCCATTGACGGCAGCGGCGGCCTGTTCCGCTTTGGTCTGGCCGGTGCCGTTCTCGTCCCGGTCAGCGGCTATCAGCAGCGTGACCGCCGGGTGGCGGGTTTTCAGCTCACGGGCAAGGGACGGCAGGTTGTTCGCGCTGAGCGCGACATACACGCTATCATCGGTTAACTGATGCAGCGTTAAGCCGGTGGCGTAGCCCTCAGCCAGCCAGATAAAGCTGGTTTGTTTGCCGCTGAAAGCGTGAAAAGCGCCTTTGACCTGCCCACCTTTCAGCGTGCGTTTGTCACCCTGTGCGTTGATAAGCTGGAGATTCACCACCTCACCCTCCGGCGTGGTCAGCGGCACCAGTACATCACCGGGCTGATAGGTAATACCGCCTACGCGCGGCGGTTTACCCTGTAGGGTGGGCACAGCGATATCCGGCCAGCCTTTGGCGCTGAGATACGTGTTGCCGGATTGTGTCACCGCCTCTTTCAGTTTCGCCTGCGCCTGAACTGCCGCCCGTTGCCGGGCGGCCTCGCTGTCTGCGTCGTCAGATGTGGACGCTACCGGGCTGTCCGGCAGGTCGCCCAGCCATGCGCCCACTTTCAGGGCGGCTTCTGTCGGCGTCAGGTTCAGGGCTTTCTCCACCAGATTCAGGCCGTCACCTGCGCCGCACTGGTTACAAATCCATGTGCCGCGCCCTTCTTTGTTATCGAAGCGGAAACGGTCTTTGCCCTCGCACATCGGGCAGGCGGTATGCTGCCCGGTGGCATCAATGCGAATACCCACTGCCGGGAGCAGTTGCGGCCAGTGGCTGCTGGCGCGTTTCATGGTCTGTGTCACGGTAAGGTGTGCCATGTGTCGCCCCTTAATGCAGTGTGGTGTCGGTGTAGTCAACATCGCTCAGGTCGTCGATGTGGTCGGGCGTATCCAGCGTGGACGACAACACTTCCAGCCGTTCAGCCAGCACAAAGAGCAGCACTTCTTTCGCCATCGGATTATCCAGTTCAATCACGGCGTGCGTCAGGGCGCGGCACTGGTCGGTCAGCTCTTCCGGGGTCAGGGGCGTGTCATCAAACATGGCGTGTACTCCGCAGCGGCAGACGGCCAGCAAACGACAGCACATAGTCACGCGCCAGCAGACGGCGGGCGCTGATTTCATCCGGGGCGATAACGGTTTCACGGTGCGGTAAGGCGCGTAATTCGGCGCGACGCACGGCCAGAAACAAGAAGGTAAATTGCGGGTGTGACGGGATAGGGGGCGTAGCCATGTGGCAATCTCCGTTGAGTAGCTAAAACTGCTACCACCGGAGTTCCTACACTCATGGGTGGTAGCCCAGACGGGGGTAGGAATACCGGCCTCAACGAACACCGGCCAGCCCGAAGGCTGCCCCGCCTGAGCCACCATAATTTGGATGCAATGACGGCGTAAAACATGCCGCATTTTATGCAGGTGTGCTAAGGCTGCGACGTAAAAAAAGACGCATGGCGCGTCTGGTGTCGCCGTTGAGTAACTCGGGTTCCTACGCCCGACTGCCGATTTTGCGACAGCGACGAAACTATAACGCCAAAAAGCCCCGGCAGGCAAGCCGGGGAAACGGATAAATTGCGCAGTCATGAATAGCCTCAGCAGTTAGTCAGCGCATCACCGGCACGGGATGCGCAGTAACGCCGGGGTGAATCAGAAGCGGCGGGCGTCGGTGCAACGCTCAGCAGCAACGCGCCGAAACGCTGTTCACGGGCGGCAACGGTGGCCGGGTTACGGATGGCGGGAAACAGTTGATCGCACAGGTTAAGGGCTTCCCGTTCATCGAGTGTGACCGACTGCCCGGCGATAGTTAAGGTGATCATGCGTGGTTCTCCTGTTGACGGGCGGCGATACGTTCGGCCACCCAGTGATGAATTTCGGACTCAACCCACGCGACACTTTTCCCACCCAGCGAAACGTTGGCGGGAAAGGCTTTGCGGCTGCTCAGCTCGTACAGCGTCGAGCGGGAAATGCCGGTGACGTGCAGCACTTCCGGCAGGCGCATTAAGCGCTCTCTGGCCGGATGCTGTGGCATCGGAGGCATAGCAGGAATGGGGGCTGGGGGTGTGGCTGACAACATGTGACGCTACCTCGTTAATGTCCGCCCGACTCTGGCCGGATGGCGCTGGATTGCTCTGGTAGCTCGCTATTATGTGAATATTTTCAGGGCTGGCAACAAGGGGCTGTTGTGTGATGAATGAACAAAGTAAAGGCGGAAAGTTATGTTAATTCTGATAGTTATCGGTAGTTACTGAATATAGCTGAGTTGAAGAAAGTACATTGTTCACCCCTATTAATCCTTCCTATATTGATAGCAAAAAACATGGAAAAAACCGCTCGCCAGAAAAAAACTCAAAAAACCGGGTGAACAGTGTGAACACTCGGTGAAGAGTTTTTTATCAACTGTTAACCTCTTTATTTATTGATTTATCTATTCTTTTTTCTCAGGTGAAGAGTAGTGAATAGTTTTATAAAAGAGTGGGTTTTAAATCGGGCAAACCGCCTAAGGGGGAGATTGTTTTGTGTGGTCGATGGCAGGACAGGCTCAGATAGCGGGGGTTGTGTAGTGAATTGCACAATAGCCATCAGACACTAACCCTAGCGGAGAAATGACCATGACCAAAACCGTAGCCTCATTGCTGAATGAACGTATCGAAAAACAACGTAACTACTACAACAACGCTAAAGCGCAATACCAGAAAGACAGCGATGCGTTACAGAATGTGATTAACGCGATTGAAAATGCCCAGAAGCAGCAGCGCGCGGAGCAGGAAAAGAGCCAGTTACTGGAAAACGACTGGCGGCAGCGCTTTCGTGATGCAGGCGGCCAGATGTCAGACGATTTGAAGTCGCTCCATTTGCAACAGGTATCACACAAAGAGCTGGCGAAAGAGTATGACGGTCTGGTGGCCGCGTTGGAGCTGGATAAAGGACAGGCAGAACTGGTTGCCGCCCAAAGCGGGCTGAATTATCAAAATGCTCACCGTTCCCTGATACGCAGTTACGCTGCTTATGAGCTGGAAATGGCGATGAGAACGGCAGAGCCGCTTATCAGGGGTATGGCCTTACGGCTTCATGCACTTTCCCTGAAATCGCATGATGAACAGATCTATCACCATGTGAACTTTACAGCAAGCGACAATCAGGTAGTGCTACAGGAGGTGACTCAGCAACTTGAAAGCCGGATGGAGAGCTACCTCTTTGACATGAAAAAGGAAGCGCTGTTAGAGGAAATTGGCCTCTACAGCCAATCCATTAAGAATGTGGATCAGAAATTATTGACCAGCCCAATAACAAGAATGAAAAAAGCAGAGGCACTGCGTAAACAGCGGGAGAACGCAAAATGATGTCCTGCCCGTTCTGTGGCCATGCAGCGCATACCCGCACCAGTCGCCCGTTATCGGAGAACGTCAAACAGCGTTATCACCAGTGTCGGAATATTGAATGTTCAGCAACCTTTCGGACACTGGAATCGATAGAGGAAATTATTCAGCCGTCGAATAGACGAGATCTGCCGGTGCCGGATATTCCGCTATCACCGGCTATGCAGAAAAAATATAAGGATTACCCAACCGCAACTCAACGGAATTAATTAGCCAGATTATAATTTCATTGTCGTTAATATCAGAACGTCGCCCGCCATTGCGCGGGCTTTTTTGCGAGCTTTTTTCTCTGGCTAGCGATTTTTTGACCGTGCATGCATACGGTGCATGGATTTTCATGCAATACTTACCCCCGAATCTGACCTACAGTGCCAGTATTGGCGCGGCCTGAACGCTTCCATGCAACTGCATGAAATGCGCTGCATAAAGCGGGCAGGCGTGGCGGGGATAGCATTGCGCGCGGGCTAGTTAAAATGTAGTGTCACACGGATAAATTGATTTGAAGGTCGCACTGGCTTATGTATGCATATATATTGCTAACTTTGCCAGTAATGGGAAGAGAAAAAAGGGTTAATTATGTCAAGACCATTACCGTTAAATAAAGATTTAATTGTTTGTGTACCTAAAAGCTATTCAACTTCAGAAAAAGGAAAGTTTTTTGAGAACTTTTGCGCCGATATACTTCGTCGCCAATCATTCAGAATAGATGGCATGGAAGTTAGGATGTCTGGCATGGAGGTTGATATTCAGGCCACTCATACGCCATCAAATGAAAAATTATATGTTGAATGTAAATTTATGCAGCAAAGAATAGACTCTTCTATAGTCGATTTAGCATTTGCACAATCATTTAGACTTAAAGTCAAGAAAATAGCACTGTTTTCAATTTCTGATCTTGGTAAAGATGCACAATCAACCCTTGAAAATTATAGACTTGATGAACGTACTGATTATTCGTTCTTTGATAAGAAAGAAATTCTATTATCGATACTGGCGACAGGTAAAGTTACTGATATTCCAGAGAGTAAAATTTCTGCTAAATATACAAATGCCACTTTACTTGTTCATCCGGAAATTGAAATGACATGGTTGCTTCAAGAGACCGAAAATGGTAGTTCGATAAAGCTAGTGCCTTTCATAATGAATAATGATGTTAACAAACCAACGGTATCAAGAATTAGTGAGATCGTAAAAGAACAAGGTTTATTTGAAGGGCTAGAGATAACTGATTTCTTTGTTTTTTCAGAGCCAGAAAACAAAATATCCAATATAAATCCATCCGAGAATTATGAAAAGGAAATTGTTAGCGAAATTATTTTGGCTGATGACCTTATGGATTATAAACCGTGTCAGCCTAAGGATTTTGTTGGGCGTGATGTTATTCAAAAAGAAATATGGGATTATCTCGAAAGTGTCAGAGGGTTAAATTCTCAAAGTCGAGTGATATCATTGATTGGTGGTTCAGGTAATGGTAAGTCTTCATTAATAGCAAGGTTATCATCACGCTTTAAGAATCAAAAGTGGAAGAATAAATTCTTTTTGTCATCTGTAGATGTTCGATCTGCTCGAGGTGGACGCTTTGTTTCAGAAGCCGTTGTTAAGGCATTTACTACAGCTATAAATGATAAGTTTATAGATTATAAAGATCCATTTGTTATAGAGAATATATCAGATATTACAAGCTCTACAAGTTTTAAGGAATGTCTTGATTATTTAGTCAATAATGAAAAAGTATTAACTATATTTTTTGACCAGTTTGAAGAAGTTTTTATGAAGGAGGAATTATTTGGATTGTTCAAAGCCTTTGAAAGGTTTGCGCTAGATGTTTCCGCTTTAAAAAGTAATGTTGTAGTTGGCTTCTCATGGAGAACGGGAATTACATTGGGTGATGAGAATCCAGCTTATTCTATGTGGAATAAGCTTAAAGACTATCGTGTTGAAAAAAAACTAGAACCATTTGATCATAAAGATTCATCAAAACTTATCAGCAGCTTTGAGCTAAATTCTAGTTCAAAATTAAAAAAGCCACTTCGTACCCGTTTGATACAACAGGCCCAAGGTTACCCTTGGTTATTAAAAAAATTATGTATACATGTATTTAATAAGTTGAAAAGTGGTGTATCTCAGGATCAAATGTTAGTTAGTCAGATGCAAATATCAAATCTTTTTGATGAAGATCTTGAACGACCTGATAAGCAAAAGGCTTGCTTGAAGTTTGTTGCTAAAAACTCTCCGGTTAGTCAGTATGAGACAACTAAAGAATTTGGTGGTGATACCGTGCTGGAACTTATTTCTGATAGAATGATAATTAAGACAGGTGAAAAATTATCTGTATATTGGGATGTATTCAGAGATTATTTAAAAGGAAATGATTTGCCCTCTATACCTTGGTCGTATATGCCTTTGACATCACCTAAAATGGTCTCGCTAATACTTAATGCTTTGAGTAATGGGAATGCTGTTAACGTTGAAAAATTACAAGTGTTATTGAGTTACAGTAAAGGGACTTTAAAAAATATAATTATGGATTTACAGTATTTTGTTTTAGTTGAAAAGAGTTCTTCTGGTGATATTATTTCTCGACGAAACATAAAAAATGTCCCTGAGTTTCTGAGGGAGCATTTTATAAGTCACAGTGTTTACTTGAATATGCTAGAATATGTGACTGATGTTGAATTAAAACGAGTTAGTTTAGGTCAATATGAAGGTATAATAAAGAAATTGTATACTAATAAAGATGGTAGTTATCCAAAAGGATACAGTTCACGTTTTCTTTCATGGTTACAATATGTCGGACTCGTTTCAGTGATAGGTAATAATATTGTTATATATGATGGAGAGGTGGCTTCACCTGCATTCGGAGCTATTGATCTCAATAAACGCGGTGCTCGTAATAGAAGAGGTTCTCTTTTCCTTGCAGCAACAACTCCTGAGAAAACCCTCGAAGTTGCGAGATATTTACAAAAAAATAAATCAATGGACTACGAATATATCAAGCATAATAAATATAGAAATGCGACACAAGATTTAGTTGCATTGAGTTTTTGTTCTCGCCAAGATGAACGGATTGTAATTAACCAAAAAATTAATATTTTATTAGAAAATAGTCAGCTTGAAAGAATTATCGCTAGGTTAGTATCTGATTCACCTGCAATTAAGATATTAAATGTCTATATTAATAAATTCGGTGAAAATGATAAAAAAATGATGGGCGATTCTTTAGCTAGGGAGCTAGAAAAATCATGGACACCAGCGTCTACTACAAGATATATATATGCTTTAATGAGGTATCGTAACTTTTCTCTAAATACCTTATGAATGAGTAGGGCGTAAGCCCTACCTCGTTACTTTCATTCCCCACCACGTCATTAGTTCAATTCTCTGTGGGATATAAGTCGAACGATTATATGCTCTCCGAACTTCATTCTTATCACAATGCGCTAACGCCGCTTCAATCACATCGGGATTAAAACCGGCTTCATTCATTGCGGTACTGGCTATCGAGCGTAAACCATGTGCGACCAGTTTGCCACCGTAGCCTATGCGTTTTAATGCGGCGTTTGCGGTCTGGCTGTTCATGGGTTTTTTAGGATCGTTGCGGCTAGGAAATACGTGTTCGCGGTTGCCGCTGATAGGGCGCATGATGTCGAGCAGTTCCAGCGCCTGATCGGAGAGTGGAACGATATGATCACGCTTGGCTTTCATGCGTTCAGCCGGAATGCTCCACGTTCTTTTCTCTGTATCGATCTCTGCCCATGCCGTTGCGGAGGCTTCAGCCGGGCGAATCAGCGTCAGTAGCTGCCATTCTAATAAGCAACGGGTTGGGATGGACAGGTTAGACATGGCAATGGTACGCATTAGCTTAGGGAGTTCTTCTGGCCGGATAGTCGGCATGTGCTGCTTTTTAGGACGTTCAAACGCCATACCAATACCAGAGGCGGGGTTAGCGTCAATCAGCCCCGTATTGACCGCGTAAACCATGATTTCGTTAATACGCTGCACTAACCGCCTGACGGTTTCCAGTGCACCACGGGCTTTAATCGGTTCTAGCGCCTGTATCAGCGTGCGGGCTTTGATTTCCTGTACCGGGATATTCTCAATCGCCGGGAGTACATCTTTTTCCAGCGATCGCCAAATGTCTTTGGCGTGATCCGCGCTGACTTTGGTCTGCTTCAACGTGAACCAATTACGCGCCACATTGATGAAGATGCTTTCTACCGCGATTTGCGCTTCTTCCTCTTCTTTCGCCACTTTTTGTTGTGGATCTATGCCTTTTGCCAGCAGGGCTAAATGTTCTGCCCGTAGCTGTCTTGCGTCGGCCAATGATAAGGCCGGGTAGCTGCCAAAGGAGAGTGTCGTGCGTTTCTTGGTATCAGGGCGTAGATAGCGAAACCGCCATAATTTTTTCCCTGACGGTTTGATCAGTAGAAAGAGTCCATCACCATCATGCAGGCTTAACTCTTTATCAGGCGTTCGTGCTTTGCTGACTTCGGTGTGTGTCAAAGGGCGCGCAATTCTTGGCATGGCGGGGTCATCCGTGTTTTAGGCCTACGTTTTTAGGCCTATATGATACCGTGGGCCTAAACGTAGGCCAATAATCTCTGGATTCAGGCGAATATCGTCGGACAATGACGGACACAAAAAAGCCCGCAGGGCTTGCGCTATGCGGGCTTTTCGTACTTCATCGGACTTATCTGGTAATACCCGATGTCTAAATTGGTGGAGCTGGGGGGATTTGAACCCCCGTCCGGAATTACTCTACCGTCGGCACTACATGCTTAGTCTAGTCTTTACATTCGCTTATTAGCTGCGGACAGACACGCCACTAACAAACTAGCCTGATTAGATTTAACGCTTCAACCCCAGGCAGGGCATCCACGCGATCTCTTTTAGGTTTGACCTCTCTTGATCCCCGTCCTAAGAGCGGAGGCTAGGGAGAGAGGGCTCTAAGCAGGTTATTAAGCTGCTAAAGCGTAGTTTTCGTCGTTTGCGACTATTTTTTTGCGGCTTTTTACGAGGCCAACCGCCCCTCGGCATGCACCTTGGGCTTTGCAAATCCCGTCGAATCCAGAATCAGCCCCCAAGAAACTGTCGCCAGTATATCAGAACTTACCGTTGTTAAGCCAGTGGCTTAGCGATTGGCGTTCTTCATGATACGGGCTTTGTCTAACTTCCATTCACGTTCTTTGATGTCATCACGCTTGTCATGATCTTTTTTCCCTTTCGCCACGCCGATTTTGACTTTGCTCCAGGCATTTTTCCAATACATAGACAGCGCGACGACCGTGTAGCCTTCACGGCTGACGCGACCAAACAGCGAATCCAGTTCGCGTTTGTTAAGCAGCAATTTGCGCGTGCGTGTGGGATCGCACACCACGTGTGATGAGGCTACATTCAGCGGCGTAATGGTCGCGCCGAACAGGTAAGCCTCACCGTTCATGAAGGTGACATAGCTGTCGCTGAGGTTAGCTTTGCCTGCGCGCAGTGATTTAACTTCCCATCCTTGCAGCGCAAGTCCAGCCTCAAATTCTTCCTCAATGAAGTATTCGTGACGGGCGCGTTTGTTTTGCGCAATGGTGGCGGAACCGGGTTTGTGTGCTTTTTTCTTTGTCATAATGCCGTCATTATACTGGATGTCATTGGGAATGAAATCCCCGCCGTGCGTCCGTGTCGTGGTTAATGATATCGTGCGATTAGCGTCGCAGAATTTTTGCCTGTCGGGTTATCAGTGCTATCATTTTGCGCGTTTTATGAATCACGGAAAAGAGTATGCCAAAGATAAGTCGTTCCGCGCTGGTGCCGTTCAGTGCTGAACAGATGTACAAGCTGGTCAATGATGTCGCTGCCTACCCTGCGTTTTTGCCGGGCTGTACCGGGAGCCGCGTGCTCGCCTCTTCAGAAGAGGAGATGACCGCCGCTGTCGACGTCTCCAAGGCCGGCATCAGCAAGACATTTACCACGCGCAATACGCTGACCCACAATCAGAATATCAATATGCAACTGGTCGATGGCCCCTTTCGTCAGTTGGGCGGTGACTGGCATTTTACGCCGCTGAGCGCCGACGCCTGCAAAGTCGAGCTGCATCTGGAATTTGAATTCACCAATGCCTTGATTGAACTCGCTTTTGGAAAAGTATTCAAGGAGTTGGCGGGGAGTATGGTGCAAGCTTTCACACAGCGAGCCAAAGAGGTCTACAGTGTCAGCAATGCAGGTTGACGTAGTCTATGCGTTGCCGGAACGCCAGTATCTGCGCACGGTGACGCTGGAGGAGGGCAGTACGGTAGAGCAGGCTATCGTCGCATCGGGCCTGTTGGAACTGCGTCACGATATCAATTTGCAGGTGAATAAAGTCGGCATTTACAGCCGTGCGGCGAAGCTGACCGATGTTGTACAGGAGGGGGATCGCGTGGAAATTTACCGTCCGCTGATTGCCGATCCGAAAGAATTACGCCGCCAACGGGCTGAGCGTTCTAAACACAAAGCCTGAGCCAGACCGTTAAACCACTCACTCATTCTCCTGACGTGTTCCGACCGAAAACGAAACGGGCAAGCCTGAAGCGAACAGACTTGCCTGTTTTGCGCGTGAACATCGGGTTTGAATCTTCTGGGCCAACGCGACCGCTGTCCCTGTCGGCCTATCCCACTGGCTGCGCCAAACAACGCGAGGATTAATCCAACGCAGGTTTGTTGTTAATGTTGGTTAACACACCACCATTGCTGAAGGTCAGCGTCAGCGTTTGTTGTTTGACCGATTCATGACCGGGCTGCTGGCGGAAGACGTAAAACCACGTATCACTGCCAAACGGATCCTGCATCATGGGTGTTCCCAGCGTATAAGCGACCTGTTGTTTGGTCATGCCGGTGTGAATTTTCGCAACGTCAGCCGGTGCCAGATAGTTTCCCTGATTGATGTCCGGCCGATAGACCACCTTTTCCAGTGTGGAACAACCGGCGGTCAGCATAACAACCACCGTGGCGACGACAGTCAGCGTTTTACAGCGCATAGTGATTACATTCCTTAAGGGCATAGGTTGCCGATGATAATAGACCTTGCAGGACTTGAAAACCTGCAAGGCGATTGTATGACCTCAGGAAGGTAAAAAAGTTGAGCTTTTTTACCTGTTATGCACCTTTCTCACCCCTATCGGCGACGATTTTAGGCCGCCAGCAGTTCTTTGGCATTCGCCAACGTGTTTTTGGTTACCGCGCTGCCACCCAGAAGGCGTGCGAGTTCCTGTAGCCGTGCGCGTTTGTCCAGTGGTTGCATCAGGGTTTCCGTTGCTGCACCGTCCGTTTGCTTGCTCACGAAGAAGTGCTGATGGCCGCAGCCCGCTACCTGCGGCAGGTGCGTTACGCACATTACCTGAGTGGATTCCCCAAGCTGGCGCAGCATTTTGCCGACAATGGCGGCGGTTGGCCCACTGATTCCCACATCGACTTCATCGAAGATCATCGCTGGCGTGTCCATTTTCTTCGCCGTGATCACCTGAATAATCAATGCAATGCGGGATAATTCACCGCCTGATGCCACCTTCGCCAAGGTTTGATGTGGCTGGCCGGGGTTAGTGGTGACGCGGAATTCAATGCTGTCGGCGCCCGTGGCGGTCAGGTTGTCTGGCGTAAACGTCACATCAATCGTGAAATGGCCGTGTGGCATCGCCAGTTCACGCATATTGGTGGTGATAAGCAGCGCCAGTTCGCTGGCATGGTGCTGACGGCGCACGTGCAGTTGTTCTGCAAGGTGCAATGCCTGCTGATGATATTCTCCGACGGAGGCGCTGAGCGCGTCATGATCGCTCTCCTGCTGTTCCAGTTGCTGTTGTTCTTCCAGTAACTGCTGATGGAATGCCGGGAGCGCCTCTGGCGCAATATGGTGTTTGCGTGCCAGCGCCAACTGACGTGACAGACGTTGTTCCAGCTCATACAGCCGAATCGGGTCGAGATCCATTTGTTCGCTGTAGTGGCGCAGTTCATCACTGGCCTCGCTAAGCTGAATACCGGCCTCTTCAAGCATGGACAGCACGCCGGACAGTTTGTCATCCATGCTGATGAGTTCGCCAAGCTGATGTTTTACGCTGTGCAGCATACTGAGGATGTTTTGCTCTTCGTCTTCGCTAAGCAACTGCATCGCTTGCTGGCTCATTGTCAGGAGCTGGCCGCTATTCGCCAGACGCTTGTATTCAAGGTCTATCTGTTCGTATTCGCCGGGCTGTGGGGCGAATTCATTCAGCTCTTTTAATTGATATTGCAGCAGTTCCCGGCGGGCCTCGCGCTCAATCGCCGCCTGTTTTAACTGCGCGAGCGCACGACAACTCTGGTGCCACTGCTGCCAAACCTGTTGCATAGCGGCCAGTAATTGAGGCTCGTCAGCATAGGCATCCAGCAGGTGTTTTTGATGATCGGGGCGGAGCAGGCGCTGATGAGCATGCTGACCATGTACCTGAATCAGATGCTGACCGAGTTCACGCAGTTGAGACAGCGGCACGGCGGTGCCGTTAATGAACCCGCGCGAGCGGCCATCGGCGCTAATGACGCGGCGTAATAAACATTCATTGCTGTCATCCAGCTGGTTTTCCTCCAGCCACTGGCGTGCCGTTGGGGTATCTGACAGAGCAAAACGGGCGCAAATGTCGGCCCGAGCCGCCCCCGGCCTGACCATACTGGCATCCGCGCGATTCCCCAGACATAAACCGAGGGCATCGATCGCAATGGACTTCCCCGCGCCGGTTTCCCCGGTGATGACGCTCATTCCTGACTGAAAATCGATTTCTAACTCGCGCACGATGGCGAAGTGACTGATAGTGAGTTGCGCCAGCATGATAGATTTCCTGTATGTAAGATACCCGTCCTACCTCAAGTCGCCTGCACGGTGTTCAAACGCTAACGTTTGACCTGAAACTCGAATGATTTAGGGCATCATGGGACTGTAATTACATACAGTATAAACTGGTTTTATATACAGTAAAGTGGCTGGGTGAAATTTTAGAATAATTTTTTTGACCAGCCGAGTTTTGAACTTAACGTATTGAAATAATTATAATCTTTTGGATGTATGAGATTCAGGTGATATTCAGAGCGGCGAATTAGCACTTCTTCGCCTTCCTGAACAGGCAGCGCAATCTGGCTGTCGCAGCTGATTTCCAGATCGTTGGTAATACGGGAAAATTTCAGCCGGATCGTACTGCAACTGTTGATGACTAACGGACGGGCAGACAAGGTATGTGGAAACATCGGCACCAGCGCGATGGCATCCAGCGATGGCGTCAGGATAGGGCCGCCAGCGGAAAGCGAATAGGCTGTCGACCCCGTAGGGGTGGCGATGATCAAGCCGTCCGAGCGCTGGGAAAAGGCGAATTTGTCGTCAATATAGACTTCAAACTCAATCATATGGGCGACTTTTCCCGGATGAAGCACCACTTCGTTAATGGCGGTACTGACGCTGTCGGGCTGGTTTACGCGGCAGACGTGCGCTTCCAGCATGAAACGCTGTTCGCTCAGGTAGTGGCCGTCGAGCACGTCAGAAAGTTGCTGCTGCGCCTGATCAGGGTCGAGGTCGGTCAGAAAACCGAGGTTGCCGCGATTCACGCCGATAACCTTGATGTCATATCGCGACAGCACCCGCGCTGCGCCCAGCATGTTGCCGTCGCCGCCGACCACAACCGCCAAATCCGCCTGCTGGCCGATATCGGCAAGACTGCCCGTCGATGCGCCTGTCAGGTTCAGATCGCGGGCAATCTGCTGTTCAAGCAGCACGGAGTAACCTTTGTCGCTCAGCCAGTGGTAGAGCATTTCATGCGTTGCCAGCGCGGTTGGGTGTCGTGGGTGGCCGACAATGCCAATACGATTAAACGGCCTGTTCATTACAAGCGGTGTGTTCATTGCTGTTTTTGTCCTCAGCGTGGTGTACCGGCGGCGGCGAAAATCAATATGTGAGGGGTTCCCTTGAATCCCCCATTTTGATCCCCATAATAGCAATTAGCGAGATTAATGCTAAACCGCGGAGATTTTCATGAGTAGTAAAGAACAGAAAACGCCTGACGAGCAAGTCTTGGATCAAAAGGAAGAAGTAAAGGAGCAGCAGGCGGATGCCGCGCCAGAGACGGCAGACGTCGCTGACCCGCGTGATGCGCGCATCGCCGAGCTGGAAGCTCAGTTAGCCGAATTGCAGCAGCGTGAGCGGGACAATGTATTACGCGCCCGTGCTGAAGCCGATAATATTCGTCGTCGTGCCGAAATGGATGTTGAAAAGGCGCACAAATTCGCGCTGGAGAAATTTGCCGGCGAGATGTTGCCCGTGATTGATAATTTGGAGCGCGCGTTGGAAGTGGCAGACAAATCCAACGAATCGCTGGCATCAATGATTGAAGGTGTCGAACTGACGCTGAAATCGCTTTTGGATGCGGTACGCAAGTTCGGTATTGAGGTGGTTGGCGATGTAAACGTTCCGTTTAACCCGGAAGTACATCAGGCGATGACGATGCTGGAATCAGCCGATCATCAGCCGAACCATGTCATGATGGTCATGCAAAAAGGCTATACGCTGAACGGTCGTTTGCTGCGCCCGGCGATGGTTGCGGTATCAAAAGCACAAGGCTGATACATTCTGTTTTTGCGTAATCCCTTCATTCTGAACCCCGTGCCTACCGCATGGGGTTTTTTGTTTTTATCTCGCAACATGAAGGCATTAGTGTACATTTTGTTAAGGTTTGTTTGATAAAAAGATATTTTTTAGGTTTTGAATGACTCATCATCTTTAGCTATCAAAAGAATTGGTATCACCGCCCTGAATGCACTTGATAATCATTATCATTTTTGTGAGAGTAATAAAACAACAGTGTTAGAAGGGTCATACTATGCCAGGTAGCCGGGTTATTGAGTCAGCAAGCCGTACATCGAGGAAGATGAAACTTTCTCTGATGGGCCCGGCGTTTATCGCGGCGATTGGTTATATCGATCCGGGTAACTTCGCCACCAATATCCAGTCCGGCGCGGCTTATGGCTATACGTTGCTGTGGGTGGTGGTGTGGGCGAACCTGATGGCGATGCTGATCCAACTGCTGTCCGCTAAATTGGGGATCGCTACCGGTAAGAATCTGGCGGAGCATATCCGCGATCGCTTTCCGCGTCCGGTGGTATGGGCGTATTGGGTGCAGGCCGAAATCATTGCCATGGCGACCGATCTGGCCGAATTTATCGGTGCGGCGATTGGCTTCAAACTGCTTTTGGGCGTGTCGCTGCTGGAAGGCGCGATCCTCACCGCCATTGCAACCTTTCTGATTTTAATGCTGCAACAGCGCGGCCAGAAGCCGCTGGAGAAGGTGATCGGCGGCCTGCTGCTGTTTGTTGCGGCGGCATATATCGTCGAATTGGTCTTTTCTCAGCCTAAGCTGGCGGCCTTAGCCAAAGGCATGGTCATCCCCAGTTTGCCCACTTCTGATGCCGTGCTGCTGGCCGCAGGGGTCCTGGGGGCGACCATTATGCCGCATGTGATTTATCTGCACTCTTCGCTGACGCAGCATGGGAGTCGCCACACCCGTGCCGAGCGCTATTCAGCAACGAAAGTCGATGTCGCGATTGCGATGACCATCGCCGGGTTCGTTAATCTGGCCATGATGGCAACAGCGGCGGCGGCGTTCCATTTCAGCGGCAATCAGGATATTGCCGATTTGGATAAAGCCTATCTCACGCTGGAGCCGCTGTTAGGTAAAGCCGCTGCGGTGATTTTTGGTCTGAGTCTGGTGGCTGCGGGGCTTTCCTCTACGGTTGTCGGCACGCTGGCGGGTCAGGTGGTGATGCAAGGGTTCGTGCGATTCCATATCCCGCTTTGGGTTCGTCGCACCGTGACGATGTTGCCGTCGTTTATCGTCATTCTGTCCGGTATGGATCCGACGCGAGTGCTGGTGTTGAGTCAGGTGGTGCTGAGCTTCGGGATTGCGTTGGCGCTCATGCCGCTGTTGGCTTTCACGGGCAACCGTGAACTGATGGGGGCAATGGTTAACGGCAAATGGGTGCAGCGTATTGGGCAACTCATTGTGGTGCTGGTGGTTGCCCTGAATATGTATCTGCTTATTGATACGATGTCGGGGGGATAAATCCAGTGCCACCGAGGTGGCACGGTTTCGCTATTTGCTGGTTTTCCTCAACTCCGTCACCGGTATGCCGCCGATCCCCCAGTTGTCCGTTTCGACTTCATCAATCACGACCACGGTGGTTTTCGGGTTCTTGTTGAGCACATCGACCAGCAGTTGGGTTACGCCCTCGATCAACTGGCGTTTTTGGTCTGCGGTTGCCCCTTCATTGGTGATTTTAATGTTGACGTATGGCATGCGTTCTCCGGGATGATGGTGAGAGACGACGGTAGGGGAAACAGAGCCCTGCCGCGATAAAAAGTGCTGCCGCGCTACACAGAATCGATACCGCGACCGCGTTGGTCGTCAGGGCGCTGGTTAAAAGCGGGCCCAGAATCTGACCAATACCGTAAGTGAGCGTCACCAGCCCAAGCAGGTTGATGCTGTGCGGCGCGCGTAGTCGTTTGGCTAATGGCATCACCAGCGAGGTGGTGCCCATAAAGGTAGCACCAAAGCCGATACAGCTGAATATCAACGCCACCGGGGAGTGGAAGAGCGTCATCAGAACGCAGATGCCCTGAATGAGCAGGTTGGCCGTTAGGCAGGGTAAGGTACCCCAGCGGCGGGCAGCCCACAGCCAGAAAAAACAGCCGGGGATCGCTGCCAGCCCAACCAGCGACCATAAATGCAGCGATAACCGCGGTATGCCCAGAGCGGTCACCATTAGCGGCAGATAGGTCGCGATGATGATATAGCCGAAACCCGCAAGGCCATACAGCAATGCAAGCCGTCGCCAGCCGAGAGCAGGTTGCTCATCGATATCGGCCACCGGCGGTTGCACGCTGCCGGGGTTATGTGGTGAAAGGGCATAGAGGGCAAACAGCAGTAGCGCGGAGAGCAGGGCGGCCCCGTACCACAATCGTTCGGCGGTGAGTGCGTAATGCCGTCCTATGATGATGTATTCATTGCCTAATACAATTCCTAAGCCAACGCCGGAATAGAGTGCGGCGATAATGTGAATACGTTTTGCGTGGTGTTGCGTGTGCTGCAACACGATCAGGGAGCCGAAAATCATCATCGCCGCGCTGGCGATCCCAGCAATGAAGCGAATGAACGTGACCCATAACGGGCTGGTCGTCCATGCCATCGAGCAAAGTAAAACGCCGCTCGCTGCCGCGGCGATGTACAGCAGGGTCGACGGTTGAACGCTTGCGTCGCGGCGGTGGAAAGAGAAAAAAAGGCTACCGAGCAGATAACCGGCATAGTTTGCGCTGGCAATGTAGGAGAGCTGACCGAAGGTCAAGCGGCCTTCTTCCAGCATCACGGGCAGCATCGGCGTATACAAAAAGCGCCCAAGACCCATACCCAATGCCAGCGCCATTGCCCCGAAAAGGGCGAGGGTCAGCGTATCCGAGAGGGTGATAAGGCGAGGACGTTTCATAATGCGATAACCCAATGTGCAGAGAATATGCCGTTATTGTGCCTGTTTTCTTGTCAGGGAAAAGTGAATAGTCATGAGCAGGTTACTGACGCAAAGAGAACGTTTTCTGGTTGGGGTGCGGTGGTGAGAAATCCTCCTGTTATATTAACCCCGACGCCATTGTGCGGAGCTTGTGCTGGCGTCGGGCCGTTTTATCGAGGTCGCGCTTAGCTGATGGTTTTACTGAACGCGTCGACGGCAATAATCGCGTGGGCGACGTCTTCAGCCGTTAATCCGCTGTCCAGATTTTTCAACGTATCGGCGTCGCTGCACGCCAGTTCACCCACTTTGACCAGATTCTCAAAGGGTTCATTTTCCAGATGCAGATCTTTTAGCCGCGTCGGCATGTTAATTGCGCGGTAGAAACGGATGTAGCGTGCGATTTCCTCATCAGGACGTTGCTCCAGCACCATATGTGTCAGCGTGCCGTAGGCGACTTTTTCCCCGTGCGTAAGGTGATGAATATCACCTTTGATCGCGGTAAACCCGTTGTGGATGGCGTGAGCGCCCGCCAGCCCGCCGTTCTCAAAGCCCAGTCCGGAAAGTAGCGTGTTGGCTTCAACGACGGATTCCACCGCGGGGGTCACGGCGCCTTTTTCCACCGCCTGGTAAGCACTGTAGCCATAGGTTAGCAGCGTTTTTTCGCAGGTTTCGGCAATCGCCATGCCCGCCAGCGTGGGTTTACCACCCAGCATGGAGAGGGAATGGGAGCGCAGAACCGCCTGTGCTTCGACAAAGGTTGCCAGACCATCGGCAATGCCGGAGGCAAACAGGCGTGCGGGTGCCTGCGCACAGACGCCGGTATCGACCAACACCAGATCGGGATTTTTGTCGTAAAAGCGGTAGGACTCAAATACCCCCTCGTCGGTGTAAATGACGGACAGCGCGCTGCACGGCGCATCCGTCGAGGCTGCGGTAGGGACAATCGCAACATGATGTTTTAGCTCATCGGCGACCGCTTTTGCCGTATCCAGCGTTTTACCGCCGCCTAATCCGACGACAATGTCCGTGCCCGCGTCGCGTGCTATCTTGGCAAGACGAGTGATTTCGTTGCTGGATGCCTCACCGTTAAAACGCTCGTAATGGTGACCGATGTCCGCCTGTTTGAGGGACGCATCAACGCGCTGGCCGATAATCTCCCAAACAACGTCGTCTGCCATCAGAAACGCTTTCGTTCCCAGTGGCTTGAGTTGTTCCCCCAGTTCATCCAGTACGCCGCGACCCTGAACATATTTTCTAGGTGAAGAGAAAATGAAATGGCTCATGTTATCTACCTCGATGATGTGGTTTGAGAAGTGATCACCTTGACGGCGGTGATGGAGGAAACGAAAGCGCAGCGCGACTTTCTGAAACGTGACTGGATTAAGATATAGCATAGTCGATAAACGTGAGATGGACGAAAAGAGCGGAATAGCGACAATAGACTTAATCAATATAAATCATAGGGTTAATCCTTTTTTTGCTGTGTTTTTCGTTTGATACCCACCTTCTTATCCGTTTATGCTGAAATGAAAAGGGGATATGATGATTTGCGTTGTTTTATAAGCCAAGCGTTCCCCAGCCATCGATCGCCGAGGTGTTTGCATGTCGTCTCCTATTGATATTGTCGAAAAGAAGCTGCTATCCGATAACTGGTTTATTCTGCATAAGTATGTTTTTGACTTAAAAAGAAAAAATGGTGGCGTGGTGCGCCAGATCCGTGAGGTTTACGATCGGGGTGATGGGGCGACAATCCTTTTGTACAATCGCGCGAAAGGCACGGTGATCCTGACGCGACAGTTCCGTATTCCCACTTATGTGAACGGCAATGAAAGCGGCATGCTGCTGGAAGCCTGCGCGGGTCTGCTGGACGACCATTCGCCCGAAGAATGTATCCGCAACGAGGCGATAGAAGAAACCGGTTATGCGGTCGGCAACGTGGAGAAGCTGTTTGATGCTTACATGTCGCCGGGGGGCGTAACAGAACGGCTGCACTTTTTCGCTGCTGAATACAATGAGTCGCTGCGGGACAATCCGGGCGGCGGTGTGGACGATGAAGATATTGAGGTGCTGGAACTGCCGTTTAGCGAAGCCATCGCGATGATGAACGACGGCCGGATTAAAGACGGCAAGACCATTATGCTGTTACAGCATGCGATCATTCGCGGCTGGTTCGCCAAAGGGTAAACGTATTTTACGGCACACGGATCTCTACGTGTGCCGTTTGATTTGTTTTTCTATTGCTGATTTCTCATTTGAATTTCAATGTGATGAGTTTAATTGTGGCTTGGGTGTCATCACTTTAGTCGGTCCGGTATGGACGTTTTTTGAGGCAATTTTTCCTGAATTTCTTGTATTGAGATCGACTATTCAGCATTGCGATAAATGTACGCGTGGCTGCCGTCGAACTCAAAACGCAAGCGAGCAGCGCAGTGGCTCAGTTTACTGCACTACGGCTTTACTTCAGCAATGCCTGAGCCTTCGCGACCACGTTGTCTACCGTAAAGCCGAACGCTTCAAACAGCTGTTCTGCCGGCGCTGATTCGCCAAAGCTTGTCATCCCCACAATCGCGCCGTTCAGGCCGACATACTTGTACCAGTAGTCCGCTATACCCGCTTCGATCGCCACGCGCGCCGACACCGCTTGCGGCAGCACTGCTTCACGATAGGCCGCATCCTGCTTGTCGAACACATCCGTAGACGGCATCGACACCACGCGCACCTTACGGCCTGCTGCGGTCAGTTTGTCATAGGCGCCGACAGCCAGCTCGACTTCCGAGCCGGTGGCAATCAGGAGCAGTTCCGGTTGCCCGTCGCTGTCTTTCAGCACGTAGCCCCCTTTTGCCACGTTCGCCAGCTGTTCGGCTGTACGCGATTGCTGCGCCAGGTTCTGACGGGACAGGCTCAGAGACGTCGGGCCGTCCTGACGCTCAATCGCGTATTTCCACGCCACCGCCGTTTCCACCTGATCCGCCGGACGCCAGTTACTCATGTTCGGCGTCACGCGCAGGCTCGCCAGTTGTTCAACCGGCTGGTGCGTCGGGCCGTCTTCGCCCAGACCGATGGAGTCATGGGTGTAAACGTAGATGCTGCGGATTTTCATCAGCGCCGCCATACGCACGGCATTACGCGCGTATTCCACAAACATCAGGAAGGTCGCGGTGTACGGTATAAAACCGCCGTGCAAGGCAATCCCGTTGGCCATCGCCGTCATACCGAACTCGCGCACGCCGTAGTGGATGTAGTTGCCCGCGTGGTCTTTATCCAGCGATACCGAGCCGGACCAGAGCGTCAGGTTACTCGGCGCCAAATCGGCTGAACCACCGAGGAACTCCGGCAGCAGCTTGCCATAGGCTTCCAGCGCGTTCTGTGAGGCTTTTCGGCTGGCGATTTTCGCCGGATTGGCCTGCAATTCTTCGATAAATTTCTGCGCATCCGCCTGCCAGTTGGCGGGCAGTTCGCCGGCGGTACGACGTTTAAACTCGGCCGCCAGTTCCGGGTAAGCGCTGGCATAAGCGGCAAAGGCTTCGTTCCAGGCCGCTTCCTTACGCTGACCGGCCGGTTTGGCATCCCACGCCGCGTAAATATC
>NZ_SMBY01000003.1 GCF_004342665.1 Samsonia erythrinae
GTTCTGCCGCAAGGGCTTTGAGTTTCTTCTCGTCCATATTCTGCCTGTCTCCGCTGTTGGAGTGAACATATCAAAAACAGGCAATTACACAATTTTAATTACAGTCTCAAAAGCCCCAGCATTTGCTGGGGCAATGATATTACGTAATTTTAAAACTCAGTTAAACATACGCCACACCCATAATTTCAACACCGGAGACTGGGGAAATTGATGGGAAATCTTCTTCACTTTGCATTTCATGAACATTATACAAATCAGACTCTGGCATCCAGTTTGTTCTGTCTTCATTAATTTTTACTATAACTTGCTCTACGAAAAGCTTTCCATCAATACTGAATGCGACATTGTATGTGTTCGCAATGACATCCAGCACCTCATCTATCGGTTGCTCACCTCCACCTACTCGGCCAAGTAAGGGCTGGTAGTCGTGCTTAAGCACTAAAGCCCCTTCATAATTCCCGCCCAAAGTCGTCTTAATCAGTCCTTTCATTTGCTCTTTCGTGATTAAGACCGTATTTTGACCTGATTCGTCTTTAGTGACTTCTAACATAATTGCCTCTCTTGGTTAGATTCATTGATTCGATGAAAATTTGTTGAGTTCCCTTATCCCTGCCAACTGGCTATTTGCTTGGTCCAGCGCAGTTAGCAGCGGGTCAATCCAGTAAACGGCCTGCGCATACGTCAGTCTGCAATCGGAGGTAATGGCACGAGTATCGGTTGTGTCAGCTCCACCGGAAGAGGCGTGCATTGCGTAGGCACGTAGACTGTGCGCGTAGCCGAGCAACCGATAAGCGACATCATCAGAAACGCACTCACGACCAGCTGGGCTACGTTTGATAATTGTCCTGTATTCAACCTGCTTTTCATTGGAATTCACTTTAATAATTGTGCCGTGTTGATTAGCGTTGCGTGCTATCTCGTTGTAGCGATGAAACTCAAACGACTGACGCGCAATGATGGCCTGCTGTGATGCGCTGATATCATCAGACTGTTTGCGACTTACTTCCGCAGCATCAGCATCCCAGCGCAGTCCCTGGACGTACCAACCGATCGCAATACCAGCCACCAGCGAAACGACCGTTAATTTCCAACTAGGGATAATGTTCATACCAGAGCACCGAGAGCGGCCTGATACTGCGCTAACAGGTCAGCCATTTATGTTCGTGCTGTCCATATCCAGCTCCGGGCAAACTGGCCCATATGTTTGAACATTTTCGTATGGCCTCTTTAATATCACCGCGCTCAATATCCGCCAGCGCCCGACGCTCGCGAATCAGCTGTATTGCCAGCCTACCCTGTGAGTTGGGGCTAAAATCCGGCAACCCCAGCAAATCTTTGTAATGCGGCCAATATCGATAAAGTGTTGGTAACGACCAGACGCAGTTGCTCTCTCTCTGCGTCGGTTAGCCAGCAAGAGCGATTATTTGATTAGCGCCGGAGTTAGAAAAAACAGTCCTGACGGGATGATAAACCCTGACAGCCTTACAAAAGGTTTTGTAAAAGCAAGAAAATCCACGGGCGTCATTTTGATGATAATCCGCCAACCTTTCATGAGATAAGGAGTCTTGCCGGCCGACTCTACGAAAAAGAGCGAGGGAAGGAGTTTGCCCAGAAACTACTCGGTCATAAATCAGCCAAAATGACTGATAAATATCTGGAAACAAGAGGGAAAGAATATACTTACCTGTAAAAGACCGGATATCGATTTTCGGGGGAATTTCGGGATTTTTCGGGATTTTTCGGGATTATTAAAATAAACTCGTTAAAAATCAACAAGTTAAAAAAGACCGAATACCATTCCTGTATCCGGTCTAGGGAAATGGCTCTTGGGAGAGAGCCGTGCGCTAAAAGTTGGCATTGATACAAGCTACACTAGCCTTGTCGCATTAAGCGTAGCCAACTCCCCCGCCTTTTCCAGCATTTCCCCATCGGAATTATCACAAATGGAACAGATTTCACACTTTAAGTTAACCCGATTGATGCAATTAGTTAACACGCTCATTTGAAGCGCGCGGCGTTACTCGCACAGCTGCTCTGCACGTTCGATGAAGGGTTTCAGGCTTTTTTTCTGTCCGGGATTATGGGGATCGTCCAACCAGATAACATCTATGGGCTGCGCATTCACCTGACCCGACTTCATTTGAGCAACCGCAACATCATTCAGCGGATACTGCATCAGCGTTCCGGTATGCAGAGCATAGAGCGCATTACCGGGACGACAAATCAGTTGCACTTCTTCCCGCGTGAAGGCCCAGCGATCGCCATATTCCAGTCGGCTGATTGTTGCCAGCTTAGCTGCGGCAAAGGCATTGACAGCAAGTGAGGTGAGCATCATTGATAACAAGACTTTCTTCATTAGGGTATTCCCGGTTAACGTATTCGGACGGTGACGCATGCGAATTTTTCAGTTGGCCCTCATCAGAAAAAGAACAGCGTCAAACCTTATAAAACAGAAGGTTGTATATCACTACTGTCGCGATCATAGCGGTAGAAGAAGATGAAGTCGAGCAGGAAAGCATCAACGCAGGCGCAGTGGGCCCAAAGGCTGTTTACAGGTGTAAATCGCGGGAGAAGGGAGATCTTATCCCGCGTAGTTTTGTGGATTCATCGGCAAAGAGTTCGATGACGGTCAGGCTGACGGTGCCACAGCAGACATTTTTTTCAGATCCTGATCGATAAAGAACAACCCGCTTTCATTGGTATTGACCAGCGCCAGCTTGTCCAGAATCGAACGGAACAGCTTCTCTTCTTCATGCTGTTCAGCAACGTACCATTGCAGGAAGTTAAACGTTGAATAGTCTTGTAGCGTCATCGCAACATGCGCCAGCTCATTAATTTTTGCGGTAATCAGTTGTTCATGTTCATAGGTCTGCCTGAAGACATCGGCCAGTGAGTCAAATTCAACCGGCGGTGCCGCAATTGCGCCCAATATCGGCATACTTCCGGTGTCGTCGAGATAATCAAACAGGCGCTGCATATGTTGCATTTCTTCCTGAGAATGTCCCTTCAGGAAACCCGATGCGCCTTCATAGCCTTTATCACCACACCATGCGCTCATTTGCAGATACAAATTCGCAGAATAAAACTCCAAATTAAGCTGTTCATTTAGCTTCTGAATCATTTCTTTTTTTAACATATTAACGTCCTATTTTCCCGGCAGGTGGAATTATTTAGAGGCATTATGCCTGAAAAAATAAAATAGAAAACACTTTATTAACATTGATGTGAAAATAAATTTAATAAAATAAAAACAACAAGTTAGACCCTTGTCAATGATATTTATTTTCATCTGAAAATAGCGTTCATCTATTATTGATAATCATTTTTATTATCAATAATAACGCCCGAAGATTTAATACCGTCGCGGTGTTCCTGAATTAAAAATGATTCCTATTCCGTAATGAGAATAATAGCCATCCATACAAATAGATGAACGCTTGCCATTTTCCTGCGGCTACTTTACCGTGGCACACATAAGTCTGTGACCAATTAGGCAGGAGAAAGCAGTATGGGACATAATCTGGCTGAATTGTCCAAAGAGGAGATGGATAAGGTTAACGTCGATTTGGCGGCGTCAGGCGTTGCCTTCAAAGAGCGTTACAATATGCCGGTCATTCCGGAAGCCATTGAGAGAGAACAGCCCGAACATCTGCGCGACTACTTTCGTGAACGTGTGATTTTTTATCGCCAACGCTCGCTACAGTTTTCTCGTTTACCCTACGAGCCTAAGATGAAATAACCTTCACCCTTCATTCCCGTGGAAGACGGGTACCCGTGGGAAGCGTCCTTTCCCACGGGTACCCGTCTTTACACGGCAAAAACGATTTTCCGCTTGCATATCGGTTCACACAGGAGGTTAATGAGGTGGCAACCTAACCTTTTATCAAGCGAGGCAAGATATGAGTAAAGGACTGGATAGCAAAAAGAACAGCAAGAAAAAACCGCAAAGAACGGCTGCCGAAAAACGGGCCGAGAAAAGAGCAAAGAAAACACAGGGTGATATTACCTAGGTATCAATAACCTAATATTGCTAACCCGGGGCTGACAACATCAGCCCGGTGTCATGCCGTCGGGTAAACCCCGCACAGGGTTTACCCGCATAATCACCACTTTTCGTTATTATTCACAATCTTCTCCCGCCATTGCCAGCACCATCAGCAGGAACGCATATTCCAGCGCAATATCATCATAACGTTTGAAGCGCCCGGATTTTCCACCGTGCCCGGCATCCATATCGGTGTACAGCAGCACCAGACGATCGTCCGTTTTAACTTCCCGCAATTTTGCTACCCACTTAGCTGGCTCCCAATACTGCACCTGAGAATCGTGCAGTCCGGTAGTCACCAATAAATGTGGGTAGCACTGAGCGGTAATACCGTCATAGGGGCTATAGCGTTTGATATAGTCATAGTAAATTTGCTCGTTTGGGTCGCCCCACTCGTCGTACTCTCCCGTCGTCAACGGGATCGACTCATCCAGCATTGTCGTCAATACATCGACAAAAGGAACCTGAGCCACAACGCCTTTAAACAGCTCGGGCGCCATGTTCACTACTGCGCCCATTAATAGTCCTCCCGCACTGCCCCCCATTGCGAACATGTTTTTCTTGTCGCCATAGCCGCGCGCTATCAATGCCTGAGATACATCGATGAAGTCCGTGAAGGAGTTCATTTTATTGAGTAATCGGCCAGCGTCATACCACGTTTGCCCCAGTTCCCCCCCGCCGCGAATATGCGCTATGGCAAAGACAAACCCTCTGTCCAGCAGGCTCAAACGGCTGACGCTGAAATCCGGATCCATACTGCTGCCGTAAGCTCCATAGCCATACACCAGTATCGGATTCTTACCCGGATTGAAATGCTCTCGGTGATACACCAGAGAGACAGGGACTTCAACTCCGTCTCGCGCCGTAATCCACAGACGCTCACTGCGGTAATTTTCCGGGGAAAAATCCTTCACTTCCGACTGCTTAAGTAACCGCTGCTCTCCCGTATCCAGATTTAGCTCATACAGCGTATTAGGCGTCGTCATTGAGGAATAGCCATAGCGCAGCAGTTCGGTTTCTGGCGTAGGGTTATAAGACAGCCACGTCACATAACTCTCATCGTTATAGGTAATGTTCTTTTCTTCCTGCGTCTGCCAATGGATCTGCCGCAGACGGGTCAAACCGCGTTCTCTTTCTTCAACCACCAGCCAATCACGGAAAAGTTCAAAGCTCTCCAGCACGCGATGCTCATGAGGCGCGATAAGTGTTTCCAGCGCTTGCTCATCGGGCTTATGCGAACGGTAGAGTCCAAAATTCTTCCCTTCCCGATTAGAGCGTAGATAAAACATGCCCTGATAGTGATCGAGGCCATACTCATGATCTTTCCGGCGTGGAATGCCTATCTGCGGCGCGGCATCTGGGGTTGCCGCGTCGAGCAATAACACCTCCGTCGTCGTGGTGCTACTGAGATAAATGGTAATATAGCGCTCTGACGTGGTTTTGCTGAGACTGACATAATAGGTGTCATCTTTCTCTTCATAGACCAGTTCATCCTGCGCCGGATCGCTACCCAGACGGTGACGATAGACCCGGTACGGCAATAGCGTTTGCTCATGTTTGCGCACGTAATACAGCACCGTCGAATCCGCCGACCATTCAACCCCCGCAGTCACATTTTCGATCGCATCCGGTAACCACTCGCCGCTGTTCAGATCGCGAAAACGGAGCGTGTACTGCCGGCGGGATAAAAAATCTTCCGAGAACGCCAACAGCCGATTGTTCGGGCTAACCTCAAGCGCGCCGAGACTGTAAAATTCATGCCCTTCCGCGCACTGATTCCCGTCCAGCAGCGTTTCCCATTCTTCTGTTGTCTCCTCAGGTTGACGCAGATAGATGGCATACTCTTTACCCGGTTCATAACGGCTTTGATAACGATACCCCTTTCTGACATAAGGCACCGACATATCGGTCGACGGGATTCGCCCGATCATTTCATCATACAGCGCACGTTTAGTAGATGCATCATAAGGCGCCATGACGGCTTCGCTATAGGCGTTTTCCTGCGCCAGATAGGCAAGCACCTGTGGATCGGTACGCGAGTCGTCACGCAGCCAGTAATAGTTGTCAATGCGCGTATCGTCATGTGTCCTTAGCGCGTGGGGCCTTTTTTCGGCTTGCGGTGCCTTCATTACGTCATATCTCGCTGTATGGGTATCAATTTTCCTTCGCTGAGAGTGGCATGATTACCCGGCAATGCCAAGACGCCCTCGCATCTCCTGCCGTGTTTTTGCGTACTGCTTTCCAATCCCTTTCCTCTTAATGCGCACGCAAACGTTTTCGTTTATACTGCGGCCATTTTTCACAACCCGATCAGGTGTAAGGTTATGTTAACGATTGGAACCGCCTTGCGTGCGGATGCCACACGAGTGATGCTGCTCGGCTCCGGCGAGTTAGGCAAAGAAGTGGCGATTGAGTGTCAGCGTCTTGGCCTTGAAGTGATTGCGGTCGATCGCTATGCCGATGCCCCTGCGATGCAGGTTGCGCATCGCAGCCATGTCATCAATATGTTGGATGGCGACGCACTGAAAGCGTTGGTTGAAGCCGAACGCCCTGACTACATCGTGCCGGAAATTGAAGCCATCGCCACCGATATGCTGGTGACGTTGGAAAAACAGGGACACCACGTTGTGCCCTGCGCCGAAGCCACACGCCTGACGATGAACCGTGAGGGGATCCGTCGTCTGGCGGCGGAAACACTCGGCGTTCCCACCTCCCGCTACCGTTTTGCCGACAGTGAAGCGCGCTTTCGTCAGGCTGTAGAGGAAATTGGCTATCCCTGCATTGTTAAGCCGGTCATGAGTTCATCCGGCAAAGGACAAAGCCTGATTCGTTCCGCTGAACAGTTAGATTCGGCGTGGCGCTACGCTCAACAGGGTGGACGTGCAGGCGGTGGACGCGTCATCGTCGAAGGGGTGGTCAGTTTTGATTTTGAGATCACCCTGCTGACCATCCAGGCGGTTGACGGCATCCACTTCTGTGCGCCAATCGGGCACCGGCAGGAAGACGGCGACTATCGTGAGTCCTGGCAACCGCAGCAGATGAGTGTGTTGGCGCAGGAGCGCGCGCAAAAGATAGCCGCCGATGTCGTGAAAGCACTCGGCGGTTATGGCCTGTTCGGCGTTGAACTGTTCGTCTGCGGCGATGAGGTGATTTTCAGTGAAGTCTCCCCTCGCCCGCACGACACCGGCATGGTGACGATGATTTCTCAGGATCTGTCCGAGTTTGCCCTGCACGTTCGCGCTTTCCTCGGGCTGCCCATTGGTGCGGTTCGTCAGTACGGCGCGTCGGCTTCCGCCGTGATCTTACCCGCGCTGGAGAGCAACAACGTGCGGTATCAGGGACTGGAAAGCACGCTACGCCCTCATACGCAGATTCGCCTGTTTGGCAAACCGGATATTGGCGGCAAGCGCCGGATGGGCGTCGCGTTAGCCAGTGCGGAAACCACGAGCGATGCCGTGGCCATCGCCAAACAGGTCGCTGCGGGTGTAAACGTCAGCGGCTGATAGGCTACTGCCGACTGGGTAAGATAAGACGTCACTGATGACGGACAGAACATCCACCATAAAAACACAAACGCGTTCTTCAATGTTGTGAAGCAACGCCCCGCAGGGTGACGGACAGGATGTTCGTCATAAAAAAGGCCACTCGTAGTGAGTGGCCTTCGTCATTCAGTCACGAGCATACTTAGGCGTTGGCACCGGCAACGGCTTCACGCGCCAGTTCCGTAATCCGCGCATAATCCCCGTTTTCCAGCGCATCGTTGGGCACCAGCCAGGAACCGCCCACGCATAGCACGCTCTTCAATGCCAGATAATCACGGTAGTTCTTCGGCGTAATGCCGCCGGTGGGACAAAAACGGATCTGCGCGAACGGACCGGCAATCGCCTGTAGCGCTTTTACGCCGCCGTTTGCTTCCGCAGGGAAGAATTTAAATTCACGCAGTCCGTAATCCATCCCCAGCATCAGTTCAGACACGGTGCTGATACCCGGAATCAACGGAATATCGCCCTCCGTCGCGGCTTTCAGCAACGGTTCGGTCAGGCCGGGGCTGATGGCGAACTGGGCACCGGCTTCAACGACCGCAGCCAGTTGCTCTGGGTTTGTTACCGTCCCCGCCCCCACGATGGCTTCCGGTACTTCTTTCGCAATCGCGCGGATGGCTTCGATGGCACAGTCGGTACGCAATGTCAGTTCCAGAACGCGAACGCCGCCCGCGACTAACGCTTTTGCCATCGGCACCGCGTGTTCCAGTTTGTTAACCACAATCACAGGAACAACGGGGCCTGTCGTCAAAATTTGTTCCGCGCTCGTTTTCCAGTTTTTCATCAAGAGTTATCTCCAGTCATGCCCGCAGGCATCATTAATTATATAGCGCGCCCCTGCCACAGGGATCTGCGTCGCCGCAGATGTCCGACCGCACCGTTAGCCATACATTAAAACGGTGAGATGCCGACGCTCCTCGGCACCTCCATTACGGATGTATTACCAAAAATTACTCAAACTCATTCCAGGAGCGACCATCGCGGGTGATCATCGCCACGGAGGCGACAGGCCCCCAGCTTCCAGCCTGATACGGTTTCGGGGAATCATTGTCCATCGCCCAAGCCTCCATGATAGAATCCACCCATTTCCAGGCCTCTTCGACTTCATCACGACGAACAAATAGCGCCTGAATCCCACGCATGGTTTCCAGCAGCAGACGCTCATAGGCATCCGCCAGGTGCTGCTGGTTAAAGGTTTCCGAGAAGCTCAGGTCCAGCTTCACCGTTTGCAGACGATGCTTGTGCTCCAGACCCGGTATTTTATTCAGAATCTGAATTTCCACGCCCTCATCCGGCTGTAGGCGAATGATCAGCTTGTTCTGTGGAAGCTGTTGATAAGAATCATTAAACAGGTTCAGCGCGGGCTTTTTAAAGTACACCACCACTTCCGAACATTTCGTCGGCAGGCGTTTGCCGGTACGCAGGTAGAACGGCACGCCGGACCAGCGCCAGTTATCGATATCGACGCGAATCGCCACAAACGTCTCCGTGCTACTGCTCTTGTTCGCGCCCTCTTCTTCCAGATAGCCCGGCACTTTATGCCCCTGAACGAAACCGGCAGTATATTGGCCGCGCACCGTCGTTTCATGCACGTTGGAACGATCAATGCGCCGCAGCGAGCGCAGTACCTTCACTTTTTCATCACGGATGCGATCGGTGGTTAAATCTGATGGCGGAGACATCGCAATCATGGTCAGAATCTGTAACAGATGATTCTGGATCATGTCGCGCATCTGGCCCGCTTTATCAAAATAGCCCCAGCGACCTTCAATCCCGACTTCTTCGGCGACCGTGATTTGCACATGATCGATGGTCCGGTTGTCCCAGTTTGAGGTAAATAGCGAATTGGCGAAGCGCAGTGCCAGCAGATTCAGAACCGTCTCTTTACCCAGATAGTGGTCGATACGATAAACCTGACACTCATTGAAATATTCCGCGACCTGATCGTTGATCACGCGAGAAGACGCGAGATCGGTACCTAACGGTTTTTCCATTACGACACGTGCAGGTTCTTTGTTCAGCCCGGCGGTGCCTAACCCTTTACAGATAGCGCCGAACGTGCTGGGCGGCATCGCAAAGTAATTGATCGTCGTGCGGTTTTTTTGATCCAGCATCTTACCGAGTCGACTGAAAGCCTTCGTATCGTCGACATCAAGATTACAGAAATCCAACCGATTGCTTAGCGTTTCCCACAATTTAGCGTCGATGTCTTCTTTCATAAAAGTGTCGAGCGCTTCGTGCACGACGCGGGTATATTCTTCTTTATCCCAATCCGCGCGGCCTACACCGATGATCTTGGTGTCCGGGTGGATGTGGCCTGCTTTTTCCAACTGATACAGGGAAGGCAGCAATTTACGGCGCGCCAAATCGCCTTTGGCACCGAAAATAACCAGATCGCACGCCTGGGCTGTTGAAGTTACCGCCATTATTCATCTCCTCATTGCAGGACGCTGTAATTTTATTACAGCGCTAATGTACTCTTTTTGACTACAACCCGTAAACCCGTCGTAAAATTGCCAAGCAATTGTCGGCATTGACGAAAATACGCCCGTAAGCCGCTCTGCGCCACGGCTGAAATCGCTGATGTCTGCGATTTTAAGCCCCATTTCCCATCGTTTTGACACTCAATCACTTTTCTGAAAGTTAGACACATGTCATGTTCTGGCAAAAAAAGACGGAAACTTCACGCAATGCCCTCTGCCAACCGCTACAGGGTCGTAGTATATTTTCATCATTAGTGTTTTTTCATCTAATGCGCGTCGGTTGTACCTTTCGTTGAAATTGGAAAATTTACATGGCCTTAGTCATATGAATATGCTGGAAAAAATCCAGAATCATTTGGAGCTTTTAAGCAAATCGGAAAGAAAGGTTGCTGAAGCAATCCTGAACACGCCGCAAAC
The DNA here is from genome assembly GCF_004342665.1 of Samsonia erythrinae. Lineage (GTDB taxonomy): Bacteria > Pseudomonadota > Gammaproteobacteria > Enterobacterales > Enterobacteriaceae > Samsonia > Samsonia erythrinae. The sequence continues at coordinate 10,488 of NZ_SMBY01000003.1, forward strand.
AGCCATTCACTCCAGCATCGCGACTCTGGCTAAAATGGCCGATGTCAGCGAGCCAACGGTTAACCGTTTCTGCCGTCGCCTCGACACCAAAGGTTTTCCTGATTTTAAACTACATTTGGCACAAAGTCTGGCAAACGGTACGCCCTATGTGAACCGTAACGTTGAGGAAGACGACAGCGTTGAGGCCTACACCAGCAAAATTTTTGAATCCGCGATGGCGGGTCTGGAGCAGGTAAAATCCAGTCTGGATATCGCTGCCGTCAACCGCGCCGTGGATTTGCTGACTCAGGCAAAGAAAATCTCCTTTTTTGGTTTAGGCGCCTCCGCCGCGGTAGCACACGACGCAATGAACAAATTTTTCCGTTTCAACGTCCCCGTTGTGTATTTTGATGACATCGTGATGCAACGCATGAGCTGCATGAATTCCGGCGATGGCGACGTTGTGGTCCTGATCTCCCATACCGGCAGAACCAAAAGTCTGGTCGATATGGCGCAGCTGGCGCGAGAAAACGATGCGACAGTCATCGCCATTACCTCGGACGGTACGCCGCTGGCTCGCGAAGCGTCTCTGGCGCTGCGACTCAATGTTCCCGAAGATACCGATATGTACATGCCTATGGTGTCCCGTCTCGCGCAATTGACGCTGATCGACGTGCTGGCGACAGGCTTCACCTTGCGCCGGGGAGAGAAATTCAGGGATAACCTCAAACGGGTCAAAGAGGCTTTGCGGGAATCGCGTTTTGATAAAGACGAGCGATTGATTAACCCTTTCAAATATGCCTGATGTTTAAATTTTTTTTGTTTTTAATCATGGCCCGGGCCGTTGGCACCAGCGGTTAGTGAGTAAATAGGGCAATGCCAATAGCCCTAAGTCATGGAAAGATGGCAGACATCACCAACAGAGATAGTATGATAATTAGATTCAACACGACGTTCGGATAACATAGGTGAAAGAGTTTTGTTGTAAAGTTACTTCTTCATCATCGTTGTTCGACGCTTAATCGCAACACCGCTGCTTCACTAGTGAACGGAGTTATACATGTCCAGACGGCTCAGAAGAACCAAGATTGTCACCACCCTGGGGCCCGCTACCGACCGCGATAACAATCTCGAAAAGATTATCAGTGCGGGCGCTAACGTAGTACGCATGAATTTTTCTCACGGCACAGCAGAAGACCACCTATTACGTGCCAACAAAGTTCGTGAAATTGCGGCGAGATTAGGCCGCCATGTTGCCATTCTTGGCGATCTACAGGGACCCAAAATTCGTGTATCTACCTTTAAAGAAGGTAAAATTTTCCTGAATATCGGCGATAAGTTTTTGCTGGACGCCAACCTGGCGAAAGGCGAAGGCGATAAAGAAAAAGTCGGGATCGATTATAAAGGCTTGCCGAGTGATGTGGTGCCCGGCGACATCCTGTTATTGGATGACGGTCGGGTGCAGTTAAAAGTCCTTCAGGTTGAAGGCATGAAAGTCTACACGGAGGTTACCGTCGGCGGGCCGTTGTCTAACAACAAAGGCATCAACAAGTTAGGTGGTGGCCTGTCTGCCGAAGCGCTAACGGAAAAAGACAAAGCCGACATCATCACTGCCGCCAAAATAGGCGTCGACTATCTGGCCGTGTCCTTCCCCCGTACCGGTGAAGATCTCAATTACGCGCGGCGCCTCGCACGCGATGCTGGCTGCCATGCCAAAATCGTCTCAAAGGTCGAGCGTGCTGAAGCCGTCAGCTCTGATGCCGCAATGGATGACATTATTCTGGCCTCCGATGTGGTCATGGTCGCCAGAGGCGATTTGGGCGTAGAGATCGGCGACCCTGAACTGGTCGGTATTCAGAAGAAACTGATCCGTCGCGCCCGTCAGCTTAACCGCGCGGTGATTACCGCTACGCAGATGATGGAGTCCATGATCACCAACCCGATGCCGACACGCGCCGAAGTGATGGACGTGGCCAACGCCGTGTTGGATGGCACCGATGCGGTGATGTTGTCGGCAGAAACCGCCGCCGGACAGTATCCGGCGGAAACCGTAGCCGCGATGGCGAAGGTGTGTTTAGGGGCGGAGAAGATCCCGAGCGTCAACGTATCGAAACACCGTCTTGAGGTACAGTTTGATAACACGGAAGAATCCATCGCCATGTCCGCGATGTATGCCGCGAATCACCTAAAAGGCGTCACCGCCCTGATCGCCATGACGGAATCGGGCCGTACCGCGCTGATGATGTCCCGTATCAGCTCCGGCCTGCCGATCTTCGCCATGTCCCGCCACGAGCATACGCTGAACCTGACAGCGCTATATCGCGGAGTCACCCCCGTATACATTGACAGCTATACGGATGGCATTGCCGCCGCCAACGATGCGGTGATCCTGCTGCGGGATAAAGGGTATCTGATGTCCGGGGATCTGGTTATTGTGACGCAGGGCGATGTCATGGGTACCATCGGTTCAACCAACACCATCCGCATCCTGCGAGTGGAGTAGTTTATTCCTCTAATCCGCTCACAGCCAACGTGACGAACGTTGAGTTGATAGCAAAAAGCCGGACGTGTTGTCCGGCTTTCTTATTTACGAATTTGCGCCGCTTGGCGCACAACGCGCTAAAAATACCAGGGATACCCTTTAGTTGCGATACAAATCGTCCCGGCAGTAAGGTTCAATCTCTCCCGGCTTACGGGTTTTTAACAGCTTCAGAATCCAGGTGTACTGTTCCGGGTTTGGCCGGACCAGAATCTCGACTTCCTCATTCATCCGCCGCGCAATGTATGCATCATCGGCATCCGCCAGATCGTCCATCGGGGGACGAATGAAGACATCCAGACAGCCCTCTTTCGCGTTATAGACCGGAAACAGCGGCACAATATCAGCACGGCATACTTTCATTAAACGCCCGACGGCCGGCAACGTAGCTTTGTAAGTTGCAAAAAAATCAACAAATTCGCTGTGTTCTGGTCCATGATCCTGATCGGGCAGATAATAGCCCCAGCATCCTGAGCGTACAGAACTGATAAACGGTTTAATCCCGTCGTTGCGCGCATGAATGTGACCACCAAAGCGACGACGTAGCCGATTCCACCAGTAGTCGACCAGCGCATTCTTTTGATTGTGGAACATCGCCGCCATGCGCTGCCCCCGCGAGGTCAACAGCATCGCCGGAATATCCACGCCCCACCCGTGCGGTACCAGAAAAATCACGTTTTTCTGCTGTTCCTGAATACGTTTCAGGATGTCTTCACCGTGCCAGCGAACATATTTTTCTATTTTTCGGGGATTCCGAATTCCCACTTCCACCATCATGATCATCGATTGGGGGGCCGTGGCGAACATATCGTCGATAATGGCTTCACGCTGTGCTTCCGTTAATTCCGGCATGCAATACAGCAGGTTGATGCGAGCACGGCGTCGCGCGCCTTTTGATAATTTGCCGACAAAACGCCCTAACCCACCCAGTACCGGGTTTCTTACCCGTGCGGGAATATAGGCGGCGAGCGCCATCACCCCAACGCCCAACCAAACACCCCAATAACGGGGATGAAAAAAAGCACGTTGAAACTGAGGAACAAATTCAGCGGTCGATTTTTTCTCTTTTTCCATGCCTAAGCTCTTAAAAACAATCAGTAAAAATAATCATCATCACCGGACAGCGTTTAACAACGCGCTGGTAACTGTGCAAAAAGATGTGTAACCAACCCACACGCAATTTGAAGTATGACGAGTATACAAATGAAAATGCCGGCAGCAAGCCACCGGCATAAAACAGACGATCACTTCCTACCCCAAATCATGCAGGTGGAGTGACAAAAAGTGGGCATCCAACCCGCTTCAGCGCTCCCCCGGAGAGCAAGTGCCATCAATTTCCGAGAATTTACCCGAGCGAATCTCTCGGAGTAAATCAGGTCCGCCAACGTCTTCGCGCCCGAAGCATGACAGGTAGGGTTAATCAAACGTCAACTGCGGTACGACCTGTTTAACCTGCGCCAGGAAATCACGACGATCTTTCCCCGTCAGACCATCGGAGCGCGGGAGCTTCGCCGTTAACGGGTTTACCGCCTGCTGGTTGACCCAAAATTCATAGTGCAGGTGCGGACCGGTTGAACGCCCCGTGTTGCCGGACAGTCCGATGCGATCGCCACGTTTTACCTTCTGCCCCGGCTTTACCAGAATGCGGTGCAGGTGCATATAGCGCGTGGTGTACTGGCGACCATGACGAATAGCGACATAGTTACCTGCGGCCCCGCTACGTTTGGCAATCACCACCTCACCGTCACCGACAGCCAGAACCGGCGAACCAACCGGCATGGCGAAGTCGACCCCACGGTGCGGCGCGACGCGCCCGGTAACCGGGTTCAAACGACGTGGATTAAAGTTTGAAGAAATGCGGAATTGCTTCATGGTGGGGAAGCGCATAAAACCACGCGCCAGACCAGAACCTTCGCGATCGTAGAACTTGCCGTCTTCTGCACGAATGGCATAATAATCTTTCCCGCCCGTGTTGAGGCGAACCCCCAGCAGCTCGCTCTGCTCGCTTTTACCCTCCAGCATTTCGCGAGACATCAGGACAGAAAAGGTGTCATCTTTACGTAACTTACGGAAATCCAACTGCCATTGCAGCGCTTTGATGACTTCACGTACTTCCGCATTACTCAAACCGGCGTTTTTCGCACTGCTGACAAAACTGCCCGTTACGCGTCCATTCAGAACGCTATTGCGCCATTCGCCCTTCAGCGTTTCAACGCGTTCTTTGAAGTCAGCCCCCACGCGCTCGTAAATACGCGTTTCTCGGCGGGACATCTGCCAGGTCAAACTTTTCAGTTCGCCGTTTTCGCCCAAAACCCACGAAATTTGCTGACCGATTTTCAGGTTGCGCAAATCTCTGTTTTGCTCAGCGAGCTGGGTAACATCTGCAATATCAATGCCATACTGCGTCAAAATGCTGCTTAACGTATCCCCGGTGGAAACCACATACTCATGGACGCCGCCTTCATCGGCAACCTTATCGTCCAGTTCATCTTGCGGGATGTCATCATCCGGGGTGGGTTGGTCTATCGGTTCGCTGGCTTCTGGCGACAACGTGCGCATCTGGTTAGCTTCCAGATCGATATCTTTCACGATAACGGGCGCATCATTCACGGGGGGATAAACAAAAGGCCGCCAAACGGCAACGGCCAGTGTGACAACAGTCAGTGACCCCAGCATGACGCGATGGGGTCTCGGTAAGCTGTTATACGCCAGAGCGATAGTTCGGACTATCTGCTGCACTTATTCGTATCCTCATGATTTTTCCTCCAGACAGCTCAAATACTGGTGGGATAGCTGCAACAAGAAGTTGGCATAACTATCTCTGCCCAGTGCAATATTGCTTCCCAATGGATCGAGCACACCCGAGCGCACGTCGGTTCCTTTGGCCAAAGCATTAATAACGGCTGGCCTGAATTGTGGTTCAGCAAAAACGCATACCGCTTTACGCTCAACCAACTGTGTTCGTATTTGATGTAAACGCTGCGCGCCAGGTTGGACTTCAGGGTTAATCGTAAAATATCCCAATGGACTTAACCCGTAGTGTTTCTCAAAGTAACCATAGGCATCATGAAACACAAAATAGCCCTTACCCCGCACAGGCTCTAGCATCTTAACAATTTTTTCATCTGCTTGCGCGATTTTATCCGTGAAATAAAGCAGATTCGCGTCTAGTTTGTCCTTATTTTGGGGCATAAGTTCCAATAATTTGGCGTGAATGGCGATCGCTGCCTGTTTTGTCATCGTCGGCGACAGCCAAATGTGCATATTATACTCACCGTGGTGATGCCCATCATCGTGTTCGTGGTCATCGACAGCGCCATCATGCTCGTGTGCATGCGCGTGTTCGTGTTCATGTTCGTGCTCATGACCCGCTTCTTTTTCCAGTTCGGATTTGACCGAAGGCAGCGCAGAAAGCATCAACTGTTTAGCTGATGAAACTTTTGTCAGCGGTTTCTCTAAGAACGTCTCCATTTCCGGCCCGACCCAAATCACCAGTTCGGCGGAGCGTAAACGCTGGACATCGGACGGACGCAAGGCATAATCGTGAGGCGAAAGGCCATCCGGCAAAAGCACCTCGGTTGGCGTCACGCCATCGGCAATCGCCGACGCAATAAAACCTAATGGGCGAATAGAGGTGACGATCGCCGCTGATACAATGCTGGCATACATCCCGCTCGCGAGTAGTATGCTGGCCACAAACGCACGTTTTATCCCTTTTTTATTCTGACTATATCTTTGCATAAAAGCCGCCCTATCGATTTTTAACACAATATTTGTTACATTATAACATTGCGAAGGTGATATAAACCGAATTCTATGTCCACATTAGTCTCGCTCAATCATATTTCAGTGGCATTCGGCAACCGAAAGGTCCTGTCTGATATTTGCCTTACCTTACAGGCAGGTCGGATTCTGACGCTGCTCGGGCCAAATGGCGCGGGGAAATCCACGCTGGTTCGCATAGTACTGGGTTTGCTTGCCCCAACGTCCGGCTCGGTCGTGCGGGAACCCGCGCTGCGCATCGGGTATGTCCCGCAAAAACTGCATCTGGATGCCACACTCCCCTTAACCGTCAGTCGTTTTATGCAGCTGCGTCCCGGTGTGAAAAAACAGGATATTTTACCTGCGCTCAAACGCGTGCAGGCCGCGCATCTGCGGGAACAGCCGATGCAGAAGCTTTCCGGTGGTGAGGCCCAGCGCGTTCTGCTCGCGCGTGCGTTACTCAGCCAGCCCCAGCTTTTGGTGCTGGACGAGCCGACCCAAGGGGTGGACGTCAACGGGCAGTTGGCACTGTACGATTTGATCAATCAACTGCGGCAGGAATTTCATTGCGCCGTGCTGATGGTATCGCACGACCTGCACTTAGTGATGGCAAAAACGGATGAAGTCCTCTGCCTGAATCAGCACGTGTGCTGCTCCGGCACCCCTGAGGTGGTGTCTCTTCATCCTGAATTTCTGGCGATGTTTGGTCAGCGGGGGGCAGAACAGCTGGCGATTTATCGTCACCATCACAATCATCGTCATGATTTGCACGGACGTATTATTCTGCAACGACAAGGTGGAAAGGACGCATGATCGAACTCCTGTTTCCCGGTTGGCTGGCGGGCATGTTACTGGCAATCGCGGCAGGCCCGCTGGGGTCTTTCGTCGTCTGGCGGCGAATGTCTTACTTTGGCGATACGCTGGCGCATGCTTCCCTACTGGGCGTCGCTTTCGGCCTGTTATTGAACATCAATCTGTTTTCCGCTGTCATCGTGGTCACACTCCTTCTGGCTCTGGGACTCGTCTGGCTGGAACGTCGCCCTTATCTGGCCGTGGACACGCTGCTCGGCATTATGGCGCACAGTGCCTTGTCGCTTGGGCTGGTTGTCGTCAGCCTCATGAATAATGTGCGCATCGATTTGATGGCCTACCTGTTTGGCGATTTGCTCTCCGTCACATCGGAAGACCTGTGGGTCATCGGAGCCGGCGTCATGGTGGTGATTGGCATGATGCGCTGGCAATGGCGTGCGCTGCTCTCCATGACAATCAGCCCGGAGCTGGCACACGTTGATGGCGTAAACCTACAGCGAACCAAACTGATTTTAATGCTGACCACGGCACTAACCATTGGCATCGCAATGAAGTTTGTCGGCGCATTAATCATTACCTCCTTGCTGATCATCCCCGCCGCCAGCGCCCGGCGCTTTGCCCGGACACCGGAGCAAATGGCAGGCTTTGCCATTCTTGTTGGCGCGATCGCAGTGACAGGCGGCCTGGCATTCTCCGCGCTCTATGATACGCCCGCAGGCCCTTCTGTGGTGCTATGCGCATCCCTACTGTTTATTTTCAGTCTGCTGCGAAAACAGCCTGCCTGAACCATCACGACAAAAAGAAAGCCCCGCTGAATAAGCATTTCAGCGGGGCCCGATCGTTTGACGCGCTGGCCATATTGACTATGCGGGTTATAACCGCTCACATGTTGCGCGGCATAGTCCGGAGGCAGAAAGCGAGACTATTCCTCACGCGTGATGCCAAAATGCCGGTAGGCATGCTGCGTTGCCATTCGTCCCCGCGGCGTTCGCTGGATGAACCCCTGCTGGATCAGAAACGGCTCCAGCACATCTTCTATGGTTTCACGCTCTTCGCCAATCGCTGCCGCTAAGTTATCAAGACCGACGGGGCCGCCCATGAATTTATCGATGATCGCCAACAAAAGTTTGCGATCCATGTAGTCAAAGCCTTCGGTATCCACCGCCAGCATGTCCAGCGCCTGCGTCGCCACGGCACCGGTAATCGCCCCTTCCGACTTCACTTCGGAGAAATCGCGCACTCGTCGCAATAACCGGTTGGCAATACGCGGCGTACCACGCGCGCGACGCGCCACTTCAAGGGCGCCATCCGATGTCAGATCCAACCCTAAGCATTGCGCGCTGCGGCTGACGATATACTGCAAATCCGCGACTTTATAAAACTCCAGACGCTGCACAATGCCGAAGCGATCGCGCAGCGGCGAGGTTAACGAACCAGCCCGCGTCGTCGCACCAATCAGCGTGAAAGGCGGTAAATCGAGTTTGATCGAACGGGCAGCTGGCCCTTCGCCGATCATAATATCCAACTGATAATCTTCCATCGCCGGATACAGCACTTCTTCCACAACAGGCGACAAACGGTGGATTTCATCGATAAATAGCACATCGTGAGGTTCGAGATTGGTCAGCAACGCGGCGAGATCGCCAGCCTTTTCCAGCACCGGTCCCGACGTTGTGCGCATGTTCACACCCATTTCATTGGCGACAATGTTCGCCAACGTTGTCTTACCCAAACCGGGGGGGCCGAAAATCAACAGATGATCCAGTGCGTCTCCGCGTTTACGGGCCGCCTGAATAAAAATTTCCATCTGCTCTCGCACCTGCGGCTGCCCCACATATTCCGTCAGCAGCTTGGGGCGGATTGCCCGGTCGATAAATTCTTCTTCGGGCACGGCATCAGCGGAAATCAAACGATCGGCTTCTATCATGAATACCTCACAGCGCCGCGCGCAGTGCATCCCTGATCAGGGTTTCACTGTCGGCATCAGGACGCGCGATCTTAGAAATCATGCGGCTGGCCTCCTGGGGTTTATAGCCCAGCGCTACCAGCGCCGCTGCGGCTTCCGTTTCTGGATCGCTGGCGCGATTTTCTGCAACAGCAGGCGATGGCGCAATATCACCGATCGGATTAAACAGATCGCCGCTCAATCCCTTGAAGCGATCTTTCATTTCTACCACCAGCCTTTCCGCCGTTTTCTTACCCACGCCAGGAAGTTTAACCAACGCGCCGATCTCTTCGCGTTCCACTGCGCTGACAAACTGCGTGGCGGACATGCCGGAAAGAATCGCCAGCGCCAGCTTTGGCCCGACGCCATTGACTTTGATCAGCTCACGGAACAGCGCTCTCTCCTGCTTATCATTAAAACCGAACAGCAGTTGCGCATCTTCACGAACAACAAAATGGGTGAAGATCACCGCTTCCTGATTGAGCTCAGGGAGTTCATAAAAGCACGTCATCGGCATATGGACTTCGTAACCCACGCCGTTAGCTTCTATCAGCACCTGCGGCGGCTGTTTTTCCAGGATAATGCCTCTGAGACGACCTATCACGTTGCGCTTCCTTTTATATAGGGAAAGAATGGCTTGAACTATGACGAGTATATAACATAAAAAAGGCTGGATGAATATCCAGCCTCCTGTTTCAGCGCCGTCGCCCCGCCAGTGGGCTCACTTTCGCGGCAGAGGTGAGCAACAGGTTCTGGCTGAAGTGACAATGGGTAATGGCGATCGCCAGCGCATCGGCGGCATCCGCCTGCGGACTGGCGGACAGCTTCAGCAGCGAACGAACCATATGCTGCACCTGCTTTTTGTCCGCCGCGCCCGTACCCACCACGGTTTGTTTCACTAGCCGCGCCGCATATTCAAACACGGGCAGCTCCTGATTCACCCCCGCGACGATAGCCACTCCGCGTGCCTGCCCCAGCTTCAGAGCCGAATCCGGGTTTTTTGCCATGAACACCTGTTCAATCGCCATACAGTCCGGACGAAATTGCGTAATGATCTCACTGACGCCAGCATAAATCAGCTTAAGACGCGTGGGCATATCATCCACCACGGTGCGGATACAGCCGCTACCCAGATAGGTCAGATGACGCCCTTGCTGACGGATAATGCCGTAGCCCGTCAGGCGCGAACCGGGGTCGATGCCTAATATGATTGTCATCACACCGCTCCGCCAGTTCGCCCGCGTGAATTGAGGTGTTTGCTTTGCATTCCCGATCTGCCGTTACAGCAGCTCAGCCACCTCATCGGAGATTTCGCCGTTATGGTAAACCTCCTGCACATCGTCGCAGTCTTCCAACATATCGATCAGACGCATCAGCTTCGGCGCCGTTTCCGCATCCATATCCGCCTTGGTGGATGGGATCATGGACACTTCTGCGGCTTCGGCTTTCAGACCGGCCGCATCCAACGCATCTTTCACTTCACCGAAGGTTTCCCACGGGGTGAAAACGTCGATCGCCCCATCGTCATAAGTCACGACGTCGTCCGCACCGGCTTCAAGCGCCGCATCCATTACCGTATCTTCATCCAGCCCCGGCGCATACGAAATCACGCCTTTCTTCGTGAACAGATAGGCGACCGAACCGTCTGTTCCGAGGTTACCGCCGCACTTGCTGAAGGCGTGACGCACTTCAGATACGGTACGGTTGCGGTTGTCACTCAGGCACTCAACCATAACCGCGGTACCGCCCGGGCCGTAACCTTCATAGATGATGGTTTCCATGTTGGCATCGTCGTCACCGCCGACACCACGGGCAATCGCGCGGTTCAGGGTATCGCGCGTCATGTTGTTGGACAGTGCTTTATCGACCGCTGCGCGCAGACGCGGGTTAGACCCGGGATCGCCGCCGCCCAGACGGGCCGCGGTGACCAGTTCGCGGATAATCTTGGTAAAAATCTTACCGCGTTTGGCGTCTTGCGCTGCTTTACGATGCTTTGTGTTAGCCCACTTACTATGACCTGCCATAAAAATCTCCGAAAAAAGCCTGTTCAGGCCGGATAAATAACAAATTCCTCAATCGCCTGCCGGTTGCTCCAGGACTTGGTAAGCTGTGCCGCATGGGACACATCCAGCCACTGGTAGGCAAGGTGCTCGGATAATTGCACCTCGCGTTCCGTCGGTAATGCCAGACAAAACCAGTGTTCGGTATTGTGTGTCACGCCCGGCGCATAGCGACGTCTTAAATGAGCGAACAGCTCAAATTCAATACAGCGCTGACAGTCAAAGAGCGTTAACGCTTCAGCCGCGATATCAATGTTAACTTCTTCTTTGACTTCACGCTGCGCGGCATACGGCGCACTTTCCCCTTCTTCTATACTGCCGGTGACCGACTGCCAGAATTCGGGATCGTCACGCCGCTGCAACATCAGCACCCGACCGGTGTCACGTGCGTAGATCACCACCAGAACCGAGACGGGTCGCTTATAGGCCATTTTATTCGTTCTCGGCTTTGCCATCCTGAGCCGATTTCCCTTTCCCGACGACGGCGATAGCAAGTTCTTCCAGCGAGGCCGGATTGGCGAAGCTCGGCGCTTCCGTCATCAGGCAGGCCGCCGCCGTTGTTTTCGGGAAGGCGATAACGTCACGAATGTTATCCGTGCCCGTCAGCAACATCACCAGACGATCAAGGCCAAAAGCCAGGCCGGCATGAGGCGGCGTCCCGAATTTCAACGCATCCAGCAGGAAACCGAACTTCTCGCGCTGCTCTTGTTCCGTAATGCCCAAAATGCTGAACACGGTTTGCTGCATTTCGCCATTGTGAATACGCACGGAACCCCCGCCGACTTCGTAACCGTTGATCACCATGTCATAGGCGTTGGCGATAGCGGAAACGGGATTGGCCGCCAGTTCAGTAGGCAACATATCACGCGGTGCGGTGAACGGATGGTGCATCGCGGCCAGACCGCCTTCGTCATCTTCCTCAAACATCGGGAAATCAACGACCCATAGTGGTTCCCAGCTATCGTCTTTCGTCAGGTTTAAGTCACGCCCCAGTTTGAGACGCAGCGCGCCCAGCGCATCAGTGACCACTTTCGCGCTGTCCGCGCCAAAGAACAGGATGTCGCCATCCTGCGCTGCGGTACGATCCAACAGCGCAGACAGATTCTCTTCATTCAGGAATTTCGCTACCGGGCTTTGAACCCCTTCCAGCCCCTTGGCACGTTCGTTGACCTTGATGTAAGCCAGACCTTTCGCGCCGTAAATTTCGATAAATTTGCCGTATTCATCAATCTGCTTACGGCTCAACTGTGCGCCGCCCGGTACGCGGATAGCGGCAACACGCCCTTTCGCGTCATTTGCCGGGCCGGAGAAGACTTTAAAGTCGATGTTTTTAACCAGATCGGCGGCATCGACCAGTTCCAGCGGGTTACGTAAATCCGGCTTATCGGAACCGAAACGGCGCATCGCTTCCGCGAACGTCATGGTCGGGAAATCTCCCAGATCGACGCCTTTTATCTCCTGCCATAATTCACGCACCAGTTTTTCCATCACTTCACGCACCTGCGGCGCAGTCATGAAAGAGGTTTCCACATCGATCTGGGTAAATTCCGGCTGCCTGTCGGCACGCAAGTCTTCGTCACGGAAGCACTTGACGATCTGATAGTAACGGTCGAACCCGGACATCATCAGCAACTGTTTGAACAGCTGCGGCGACTGCGGCAGCGCATAAAACTTGCCTTTATGCACACGGCTCGGCACCAGATAGTCGCGCGCGCCTTCCGGCGTCGCTTTCGTCAACATCGGCGTTTCGATATCCAGAAAACCGTGATCGTCCATAAAGCGGCGGACAAAACTGGTGATGCGCGCGCGTGCTTTCAGGCGCTGTGCCATTTCCGGCCTGCGCAAATCCAGATAACGGAATTTGAGACGCGCTTCTTCGGTGTTGGTTTGGTTGGAATCCAGCGGCAACGCTTCAGAGCGGTTAATGATCGTCAAGGCGCTGGCGAAAACTTCCACTTCCCCGGTCGTCATATCTTTGTTGACCTGGCTTTCCGGACGCGCGCGCACCACGCCGGTAAGTTGAATACAGAACTCATTACGCAGCTCGGACGCCAGCGTAAAGGCCTCCTGACGATCCGGGTCAAAAAAGACCTGAACCAGCCCTTCCCGGTCACGCATATCAATAAAAATCAAACCACCCAGATCGCGGCGGCGGTTAACCCAACCGCATAATGTCACTTCCTGGCCCACATGGGACGAATTCAACTGCCCGCAATAATTAGTACGCATCACGATGTCCTTTTACTCATCCGCCAGCTCACACGTTTCACGGGTAGCAGCGCAAAAACAGTGGCATTTTCGCTAAGCGGGATGGTTTTTCTGGATTACTGTCCGGTGAAAAAAGGCGACTATTATAAAGGATATTCGCCCGAACGATAAGCATGAAGGTAACGCGCTGCGTCGCAGTCGCCTACTCTTTTTGCGAAATTTCCTTTCCGGCTAATAAAATGTTCGCTAGTCGGCGCCGCAGGAATTGCCTTGCGTTGTCTCATTAATCCGGCATTGTCCGCCGTCACGAAATAACGCCGGAGGCTTAGCGATTCATCCCCTGTCGGGCCGACTTTGCTCGCGTGCGCCACCAAGATGCGCGATAATCAGCGCAACATTCTATTGGGCCGCATCACGACGATTGGGCAATCATGTACATCGGATTACCACAATGGCAGCACCCCGCATGGCACCGACTGGGAATGAACAACCTGGCCGACTACAGCCGCTATTTTAACTGCGTGGAAGGCAACACGACGTTCTATGCCCTGCCCGCTCGCGCCTCCGTCGAGCGCTGGCGCGATATGACGCACGACGAGTTTCGTTTTTGCTTCAAATTCCCCTCGACGATCAGCCATCAGGCGGCCTTGCAACACTGCGACAACGATGTCAGCCTGTTTTTTCAGTGTCTGACGCCGATTGAGCACCGCATCGGGCAGCTCTGGTTACAGCTCCCTGCGGCCTTTGGCCCGCCGCTGTTGTCCGTTCTGTGGCGCTTCCTTGACGCCCTGCCACACGGGTTCAGCTATGGCGTAGAAGTACGCCATCCGCTGTTTTTCGCCAAAGGCGATGAAGAGCGCGAACTCAATCAGGGACTCCGGCAGCGCGGCATCAACCGCGTGATCCTCGACAGCCGTCCGGTTCATCATGCCGCGCCAGAGAGTGCGGCAATGCGCGAAGCGCAGCGTAAAAAACCGCGTCTGCCGGTACACGCGGTACTGACGGCTACGCAGCCGCTGATTCGCTTTATCGGCTGTGAGACGTGGGCAGAAAACCGCCACTGGTTCGAATCATGGCGTAACACGTTGCCGCAGTGGCGTGAGGCAAAACCGTTTTTCTTTATCCATACCCCGGATATCGGCGATGCGCCGCCTCTGGCGCGGCAACTTTGGCCTTTCCTCGCCGAGATCAACCCGACATTGCCGCCCCAACCCGATTGGCCACAGCAGGCTACACTCTTTTAATCCGGCGAATACCGATAAGTATTAGTTCTTTTTGTTATAAACAATTTGGTAACCTAATCCATTTCCGCTAAAAAAAACGGGCTTTACAGGCGACAGTCGCGCGCAGTAAAGCTATTATTTCGCAAGCCGTTTTTGGTTAGGTCACGGAGTGAAAAATGGTCAGTGCGCTCTATATCGTGCTTGGCGCAATCTTGTTGATAAAACTGTCTATCGATGTCGTTAAACTCAGAATGCAATATCGCGTGTCACATGGCGACGGCGGGTTTTATGAACTGCAAACGGCGATTCGGGTGCACGGCAACGCGGTGGAATATATCCCAATCGCCGCGATTCTGCTGGTGCTGATGGAGATGAACGGCGCGCTTATCGTGATGATCCACTTTTGCGGTATTTTACTGCTTGCCGGGCGTTTATTTCACTATTACGGGCTTCGTCACCGCGAGTTTAACTGGCGGCGATCTGGCATGGCGGCCACCTATGCCTCGCTCATCCTGATGATTGCCGCAAATCTTTACTATCTCCCCTGGGATCTGGTCTTCACGCTGTACTAACCACGTGAGGCGAAAACACCGTTCGTCCCGCCCGGATGAACGGCAATTCCTCTGTCCGGCTGGCGATGCTATCCCTACCCCCGGCACAACGTGGAAGGTGAAGGCCATGCCGTATTCTGCTAGAATGCGCGCTTCTTTTTTCTCTCGATGCACTTTCAGCCATGCCAAATCGCGATATGCTTTTTTCCGTGCCCATTGCCAATTTAGGCGATTGGACATTCGACGAACGCGTTGCCGACGTCTTTCCCGACATGATCCAACGTTCTGTACCCGGCTATTCCAACATCATCTCGATGATTGGCATGTTGGCCGAGCGATTTGTCCGGCCTGAAAGCCGCGTTTACGATCTGGGCTGTTCACTGGGCGCGGCGACGCTGTCTATGCGGCGCAATATCCACGTGCCGGGCTGCAAGATAATCGCGGTGGATAATTCTGCGGCCATGATAAAGCGCTGCCGCAGCCACATCGATGCCTTCCGTTCCGATACGCCGGTAGAGGTGGTAGAAGCGGATATCCTCAATATCGAGATCGACAACGCCTCAATGGTGGTGCTGAACTTCACGCTGCAATTCCTGGCGCCGTCGCAACGGCAGAAACTCATTGAGCGCATTTATCAGGGACTTAATCCCGGCGGCGTACTCGTCCTTTCCGAGAAATTCAGTTTTGCCGACAAAGACGTCGGCGAACTGCTGTTTAACATGCATCTCGACTTCAAACGGGCAAACGGCTACAGCGAGCTGGAAATCAGCCAGAAGCGCAGTATGTTGGAAAATGTCATGCTGACCGACTCCGTAGAAACGCACAAGGCTCGGCTGTCTGCCGCGGGTTTTGAACATAGCGAAATCTGGTTCCAGTGTTTTAATTTTGGCTCGCTATTAGCGGTGAAAGCAGAGGAAAAAGCGTGATTGATTTCGGCGGTTTTTATCAGCAAATCGCAAAAGGCCCGCTCAGCCACTGGCTGAACACCTTACCTGCGCAGTTAAGTCATTGGCAGCAGGCCTCACTGCACGGCAAATTTAAGCTCTGGTTTAACACGCTGGAGCATCTTCCCGCCCTGACGCCAACGACGCTGGATTTACACAACGGCATCACCGCACGCATGGAACCGGATATTTCCGCAGGCCAGCGTGAAGGCATCGAAAAGCTGTTGCGTAATTTAATGCCCTGGCGTAAAGGCCCTTTCTCACTCTATGGCGTGAACATCGATACCGAGTGGCGTTCCGACTGGAAGTGGCAGCGCGTTCTGCCGCATATCAGCTCGCTAAAGAACCGCCTGATTCTGGATGTGGGATGCGGCAGCGGCTACCACTTGTGGCGTATGGTTGGGGAAGGTGCGACGATGGCGATCGGCATCGATCCCATGCAGCTTTTTTTATGTCAGTTTGAAGCCGTCCGTAAACTGCTCGGTGACGATCAGCGAGCGCACGTTTTACCGCTCGGCATTGAACAGCTTCCCGAACTGGCCGCGTTTGACACCGTGTTTTCCATGGGCGTGCTGTATCACCGCCGTTCCCCGCTCGATCACCTGTGGCAATTGAAGAATCAGCTGGTGGCCGGTGGCGAGCTGGTGCTGGAAACGCTGGTCATTGACGGCGATGAAAATCAGGTGTTGGTTCCGGGAGAACGCTACGCGCAAATGCGCAATGTGTATTTCATTCCTTCCGCCGCAGCCTTGACCACGTGGCTTGAGAAATGCGGCTTTGTTGATATCCGCGTCGTCGATATCGGCACCACGACCACCCAGGAGCAGCGCCGCACTGACTGGATGGTCACGGAATCGCTGGCTGAATTCCTCGACCCGGATGATCCGACGAAAACGGTGGAGGGTTATCCCGCGCCGGTGCGTGCCGTACTGGTTGCGCGTAAGCCCGGCATCGACCTATAGCCTTTATCCCCCGCCTTTAACGAACCCGACAAAAAAAGCCCCAGCAACACGCTGGGGCCTGGTACTTGCCATACAAACCTGACGGAATGCTGCGCGGCAAAAGTGAAAAATGGCATGACGTTGCCTGCATCCGCGCCGCAAAACACATGACGTTTATGAGGCGTATTGTGTCTCACGATCCGGACTTACCGCTCGTTTCATCGCCGCCACGACATCACCATCCACACAATACTGGCTGAACTCATCCAGCTCTGTTTCAGCGCACATTGACACGCCGATCTTGCGGTAACGCATTACGGATGGCATCCACTGGCCTGCTGAGCTATGCAACTCCCGGATTCCGGCCTGCTGGAATTTATGCAGGTTAGTTAAGCGCACGCCGGAACCGGCCATAATAATTGGACCGCGACTGGCCTGTGTTAGTTCACGTAATAATCGCAACCCATTTTCCGCGGTCTGCTGCTGGCCGGAAGTCAAAATACGCGACACCCCAAGATCGGTAAGCTGCTCTAATGCAACATAGGGGTTCAGGCACATGTCAAACGCGCGATGAAAGGTCACCGTCATCCCCTGAGTCAGCGCCATGATTTCACGCATTTTCGCTAAATCGATGTGCCCCTCCTCATTCAATACGCCCACAACGACGCCGGGAAACCCCATTTCACGTATCTGCGCCAGATCATATTTGATCGCAGAAAACTCCGTCGCGCTGTAACAGAAATCACCGCCACGCGGGCGCACAATCGGATGAACAGGAATCGCAATCTTTTTCCGGGCCTCGCGTAATACCCCATACCCTGGCGTCACGCCCCCTTCCCGTTGCCCCGCACAGAGCTCAATTCTGTCAGCCCCGGACTGGGCTGCCGTTATCGCGCAATCAACGCTATAACAACACACCTCCAGTTTGATCATCGCTGCTCCTCCATGTACGCCTACAGGCTTTCTTCATTATCAATGACAGCGGCGAATCATCACGCCGACTAAAGTAATAACTATGGCACTCACTTTCGCATCATGAGGAGACAGGAGTCACAATGAATAAGATAAGTCACTGAAATAAACATGACATAAACCACAATTTTATTAATCTGCTGCACAGCGGATAAAATGGGGACGAATAAAGGATCTTCCCTATTTATCTTTCCGGTTAACGTGCTCTTTCTAATTACGCCAGCGCTGTTATTTACATTGCCAACCCATTTCACTGGCAGCCACCTCTCGTATATCAAAAGGGTGAAACTTTATTGTCACCTTACCATTCGTGACCGCCAACGTCGGATTAGGAAGCCGTTCATTTTCACCCTGCGGTGAACTGAATTTAAGTTTGATGCCCGGTGTAGATAACGCGTTATCAGACAGGCAGGCCAACGCACGCTGATGCAGCGTTTCCGCGTCGCCAGACAGCACCAGCTCGACATGTTCCCAGCCCTCATGAGGATAATGTTTTTCCCCCGGCCACGGCAGCTCAATGCACTCAATCATCCAGGGGCCAACCGGGAGGGCGTCGTTTAGGGTAAACAGGCAGATCGAACGACCATTAATCTGGTTGTCGGAAAATAGCCTGCCAGCCTTCAGCAGCGCCGTTTTCCAACGTTCCGCCGTTGCGTTCTGATGGCAGCGTAGCGAAATGTGGTCAGCGTGAAACGCCCCCAAATCCAACCGTAGTTCATCAGCCAGTGCATCGAGTTCCTGTTCGAAACGCACTAAATCCTTTAACAAATCATGGGGTAACATATCGGATAACATTCCTTGCTGCATTTTCTGTGTTCAATGGCCTTTAATGCGCTAAGAATATCATATTAATAACATTTTCAATTCTGCTTTTACGTTGCGCACATTCATTTACATCCTCACAAGTAAAATCGCACTAAATGAGAAGAAACAAAAACCATATTATTTGATGAATAAGCCGAAAAAATCTTGCCGCAATCTTAAATATCAATATCTTTCGCTATCGACACTGGGATGAATCTTAAATACATCGACTCCCGTTGAATCGCGAATAGAAAACGTATAGCTTAAAGAATCCAATAATAACACTGAGATAACATCATGGTCTTACTCATTATATCTATCGCGCTTATCATTATTGCGTTGTATGCGATTTTTCGCCATTTTAAAACCAGAGATGCGCATAAAATTGGTGTAAATAATCGTTCCAAAAAACGTTAACAACGCAATTTTCATTTATCCTCTTTTTAAATTTATTGTTTCTTTTAGTCGTGTTCTCCTTTCATTTTTCTTCCCTTCTGTCATTTTATCCCTTTCCTGCGTGTCGGGTTTCTTTTCGCCCGAATCTCCCGCCGGCACGCCTGCCGTCTGCTGACGAGGAAAGGCAAATATGGTATAAGCAAGGCTTGATTTTTTATTTAAGGTAAACCAGTGAATATTCAGGCTCTCCTCTCTGAAAAAGTCAGCCAGGCGTTGACTGCCGCAGGTGCGCCAGCAGGCAGCGAAGCTCAAGTTCGTCAGTCAGCAAAAGCACAGTTTGGTGATTATCAGGCCAATGGCGTCATGGCCGTGGCAAAAAAACTGGGCATCCCGCCGCGGCAACTGGCCGAAAAAGTCGTCCAGCTTTTAGCGCTGGAGGGTATTGCGGAAAAAACAGAAATCGCAGGACCGGGGTTTATTAATATTTTCCTTGATAAGCAATGGGTTGCGATTCAGGTTGAGAATGCGCTGACGGCCCCCAAACTGGGGTTGGCGCCGGTTGAACCGCAAACGATCGTGATTGATTACTCTGCACCGAATGTCGCAAAGGAAATGCACGTCGGACACCTGCGCTCAACGATTATTGGTGATGCCGCAGCCCGCACGCTGGAGTTTTTAGGCCACAACGTGATTCGGGCCAACCACGTCGGTGACTGGGGTACACAGTTCGGCATGCTGATTGCCTATCTGGAAAAAATGCAAAACGAAAACGCCAACGAGATGGATCTTTCCGATCTTGAAGCGTTCTACCGTGAAGCGAAGAAGCACTACGACGAGGATGCCGAGTTCGCCGAACGTGCGCGCGGTTACGTGGTGAAATTACAAGGTGGAGATGAATATTGCGGCCAGATGTGGCGCAAGCTCGTCGATATCACCATGGCGCAAAACCAGATCAATTATGAGCGCCTCAATGTCACCCTGACCAAAGACGATGTCATGGGTGAAAGTTTGTATAACGGCATGTTGCCGGGGATCGTCGCCGACCTGAAGGAAAAAGGTCTGGCGGTGGAAAGCGAAGGCGCTACGGTGGTTTTTCTTGATGAATACAAAAACAAGGAAGGCGAACCGATGGGCGTGATTATCCAGAAAAAGGATGGCGGTTATCTCTACACCACAACGGATATCGCCTGCGCCAAATATCGTTATGAAACGCTGAATGCCGATCGCGTACTCTATTATATTGATTCTCGCCAGCACCAGCATCTGATGCAGGCCTGGACCATTGTGCGCAAAGCCGGTTATGTGCCGGATTCTGTCAGTCTGGAACACCACATGTTCGGTATGATGCTGGGTAAAGATGGCAAGCCCTTTAAGACGCGGGCAGGTGGAACGATCAAGCTGTCCGAGCTGCTGGATGAAGCCTACGATCGCGCACTGAAACTTATCGCGGAAAAAAATCCGCAAATGGAAAGCGATGAGTTAACCGCGCTGGCGAAAGTGGTTTCCATCGGTGCGATCAAATATGCCGATCTGTCGAAGAGCCGTACCACGGACTACGTGTTTGACTGGGATAACATGCTGGCCTTTGAAGGCAACACCGCGCCTTACATGCAATACGCTTACACGCGCGTCGCCTCTATCTTTAAACGCGCGGGCATTCAGGAAACTGAGTTAACCCAGCCGGTAGCGCTGCACGACGAGCGCGAATACGCACTGGCCACACGCCTGCTGCAATTTGAAGAAACGATTACCCTCGTCGCACGCGAAGGCACCCCACATGTGATGTGCGCCTATCTGTACGATCTGGCGGGTCTGTTCTCCGGCTTTTACGAACACTGCCCGATTCTCAACGCCGAAAATGATGACGTGCGTCAGAGCCGTCTGAAACTGGCGCTGCTCACGGCAAAAACGCT
This sequence comes from Samsonia erythrinae, assembly GCF_004342665.1. Classification (GTDB taxonomy): domain Bacteria; phylum Pseudomonadota; class Gammaproteobacteria; order Enterobacterales; family Enterobacteriaceae; genus Samsonia; species Samsonia erythrinae. The sequence continues at coordinate 31,535 of NZ_SMBY01000003.1, forward strand.
GAAACAAGGTCTCGATACGCTGGGTATCGAAACCGTTGAGAAGATGTAACCGCTTCGCAATTAGTGACAGAAACGCCACCGGCGCTGCCGCCAGTGGCGTTTTTTTATCTGGCGATTATACGCTACGGCGAGCGAAATCCCGGGGCCGGAAGCCCAACAGCGCCAGCGTGGCGAAATAAGCGGCGGCGCCGGCGATCACTACCACCAGCAAACGCAGGATCCGCAGCGTCATACTGCCTTCATCCCATGCGGGCATCCACCCGAGGATGCCCAGCAACACCAGCGACATGACGGCAACCGCAATCAGCAGGCGAACCAGAAATCCCCGCCACCCCGGCAACGGCTGGAAAATAGCCTGCTTACGCAGTTGCCAGTACAACAACCCTGCGTTCAGGCAGGAAGCCAGACCGATGGACAACGCCAGACCGGCATGCTGTAACGGGCCAATAAAGATCAGGTTCATGATTTGCGTCAGGATCAGCGTCACTATCGCAATTTTTACCGGCGTCTTGATATCCTGACGGGAATAGAAGCCCGGCACGAGGACTTTGACGACAATTAACCCGACGAGCCCTACCGAGTAGGCAATCAGCGCCTGCTGCGTCATCAACGCATCAAACGCGCTAAACTTGCCATACTGGAACAGCGACACCGTTAAGGGCTGCGCCAGAATGCCTAATGCCACCGCGCTCGGCAGCGCCAACAAGAAACACAGGCGTAATCCCCAATCCATCAGACGCGAGCATTCCTCATAGTGACCGCTGGCAAAGCTTTTCGCTAAAGAGGGAAGCAGAATCGTTCCCAGCGCCACGCCCAACACGCCGGAAGGGAACTCCATCAGGCGGTCAGCGTAGTACATCCATGACACCGCCCCTTCGCTGAGGAAGGACGCGAAAATGGTGTTGATAATCAGCGAAATCTGGCCGACAGATACGCCCAACACCGCAGGCCCCATCAGCTTCATAACCCGCCAGACGCTCGGATCGCGCCACTTCAGGCGCGGCAGAACCAACATGCCGATCTTTTTCAGGTGCGGCAGTTGATAGCCGAGTTGCAGCAAACCGCCAACCAGCACTGCCCAGGCCAGCGCCATCACGGGGGGATCAAAATACGGTGCGGCAAATAGCGAGAAGCCAATTATGCTGACGTTAAGCAACGTCGGGGCAAAGGCAGGTACAGAGAAACGGTTCCAGGTATTCAGCACCGACCCCACCATCGAGGTCAGTGAGATCAGCAAGATGTAGGGAAACGTGACCCTCAAGAGCGCAGAGGTGAGCTCAAAGCGCTCCGGCGTCGCCGCAAAACCGGGGGCGGTCACCATAATGACCCAGGGCGCGGCCAGCATCCCTGCGACGGTCACCAGCGCCAGAATCAGCGTCAACATACCGGAGACATAAGCTAAAAACGTCCGCGTGGCCTCATCGCCCTGCTGACTTTTATATTCGGCCAGAATGGGGACAAAGGCCTGTGAAAATGCGCCTTCTGCGAAAATTCGCCGGAGCAAGTTAGGCAGTTTGAACGCCACAAAGAAGGCGTCCGTCGCCATACCTGCACCAAAAATACGCGCGACGATCGCATCGCGCACAAAGCCTAAAACGCGCGACAACATGGTCATGGAACTGACGGCAGCCAGTGATTTAAGTAGATTCATCCGATTATTTTCTGAATTGTTCAGGAGCGATTATGATCCCTTACAGGCTATCCTGATTGCGGGGTGCGACTAGTCTACGCATTGCGCATACAATAGCTACCGAACATTATCATCACAGCGGTATTTTCCAGCAATTTTTCCCTCATACGTTGAGACTGCAACGCCCCGTTACCGGATGTTTCCGCTAGTTTCCGTTGTTCAATTATCGCCATGATATGATGTACCGCGTCGACCTGTTCTGACGTCATTGCGCTAAACGCTCATCAAACCGACGTTTGAGTTCCGCCACCTCTTTTTCTAACGCCGCAATCCGCTCGATCAGCGGTAAATAGTCACTTGTGCTGTCTGTGTCTGGAGTCATTACCTCACTGATCTCGCCGCCGAAAAGGTGCTGGTAGCGACTTTCCCGTTTACCGGGTTCCCGCATGAGCCTCACCACAAAGGGCCCGTCATCGCGCTGTCGCAGTTGCTCCAGTGTGGATTCAACCTCGGCGACATCCGAAAATTCATACAGTCGCACGGCGCGTGTCCGCAGCTCTCCCGGCGTCTGTGGGCCACGCAGCAGTAGCGTCGCCACCAGCGCGATTTCCGCAGGAGAGAGCGTCAGATCGCCAAATGCCGAATTGCAAAAACGATGCTCGTACTTCATAACGCGGTTACCCACGCCGCTGAATGTGTGCAGGAAATGCTTTTTCATGAGTCCATCCAGCGTGTCCTGCACCTCGCTTTCGCTCAGCGTCATCACGGGTTCGCGGTTGGTTTTCTGATTGCAGGCCGCAGTGAGGGCATTTAGCGACATCGGGTACTGATCGGGCGTCACGATCTGCTTTTCCAACAGACAGCCGATCACGCGGGCTTCACGAGCATCTAACGGGTGTTTCATCTTGATTCCTTAGCGCGGCGGCTTCCACTCGGTGTTGGTCAGCGCGGTTAATATATGGTCCTGCCATTTGCCGTCAATCAGCAGATAATCTTTCGCGTAGCCTTCACGCTCAAACCCCAGCCGGGCCAATAGGTTTCCGCTACGCAGGTTATGCGGCATGTAATTGGCCATAATGCGATGCATGTGTTGCTGGCGCTGCATATAGCGTAGCGCGGGCTGCAACGCCTCATACATTAGCCCCTGCCCCTGCCATTTCTGCGCGAGAGAATAACCGAGGTAGCAGGCGTGAAACGCCCCTCGCAGCACGTTGCTAAAATTTGCCACGCCGTATACTTCATTTTCATTCGGATCCAACAGCAGGAAATAATAGGCACTGCCTTGTTTGTGCATATCGTTGATCATGCTCAGCCGTGCCTGCCAGCCAGACGGATAACAGTGGCTGGAATCTCGCACAGGCTCCCACGGTTTGAGGAAGTGGCGGTTTTCCGAATAGTATTCAGCCAGACGCCAGGCATCGCGTTCATGGGCAAGACGTACCACCAGCCGATCGGTTGTCAATTGCACTCTTGCTGGCGTTGAACGGTAGCCAAACATTTTCCCCTACCTCTCCATATTATCGATAAGTAAAATTCATCGCGGCTGAAAACGTAACGTTATCCTCATAAGCGGAAATATCGGTATTTTCAGTCATCCTTACTATAACCACATAAATTCATAGACGTAAAACCCCTGACGCCGAGTTATTGCGCAGTTGAATCGGGGACGAAATTTTTTTGCGCGAAAATGTTATCCGGATAACGTTAAATCGATAAAAAAATATTATCCAACAATGGGCTATACCAACGTCAAATTAGAGTACAAAATAGTCACGTGAGTTATTTTCCTCTTCTCTTCTGCTGTTATGGTGAAACATGCCTCTGATGTCGCAAGCTCGGAGCTTGGGTAAGTATTTTTTATTACTGGATAATATGCTGGTGGTTCTGGGGTTCTTTGTCGTTTTTCCCCTTATTTCCATTCGATTTGTCGATGAACTCGGCTGGGCCGCATTATTAGTCGGTATTGCGTTGGGACTGCGCCAGTTTATTCAGCAAGGGCTGGGGATTTTTGGTGGCGCTATTGCCGACCGTTTCGGCGCGAAACCGATGATTATCACAGGTATGCTGTTACGCGCCGCCGGCTTTGTTTTCATGGCGATTGCCGACGAACCCTGGTTGCTCTGGCTGTCTTGCGCGTTATCCGGCCTGGGCGGAACGCTCTTCGATCCGCCGCGTACCGCGCTGGTGATTAAACTGGTTCGCCCGCAGGAGCGTGGTCGTTTCTATTCACTGCTGATGATGCAAGACAGCACTGGCGCGGTGATTGGCGCGCTGCTCGGCAGTTGGCTGCTTCAGTACGATTTTGAAGTCGTTTGCTGGGCCGGCGCGGCTATCTTCGTGCTCGCCGCGGCCCTCAATGCCTGGCTGCTGCCGGCCTACCGCATCTCGACGGTGAAAACGCCCATCATAGAGGGCATGTCGCGCGTCATCCGCGACCGCCGGTTTCTGCTGTATGTTTTAACCCTCACGGGGTACTACATGCTGGCCGTTCAGGTATTGCTGATGTTGCCCATCATGGTCAACGAAATCGCGGGTACGCCTTCCGCGGTGAAGTGGATGTACGCCATTGAAGCGACACTCTCGTTGACGTTGCTGTACCCTATCGCCCGCTGGAGCGAAAAACATTTCCGGCTGGAACAACGCCTGATGGCAGGGCTTTTCGTCATGTCCATCAGCATGTTCCCCATCGGGATGACGACGGAACTGCAAACGCTATTAATGCTGATCAGCCTGTTTTACATTGGTTCGATTATTGCGGAACCCGCGCGTGAAACCTTAAGCGCTTCTCTGGCTGATGCCCGAGCCAGAGGCAGTTACATGGGGTTCAGCCGGCTTGGACTGGCGCTCGGCGGCGCCATTGGCTACAGCGGCGGCGGCTGGCTATTTGATACCGGCCACGCGCTGAACCGGCCGGAACTGCCGTGGTTCATGCTTGGCACCATCGGGTTGCTGACGTTGGCCGCGCTGTATTGGCAATTCAACCAACGCCGTATTGAACCCGCCATGCTCGGTGGCCATTAATCTGATTTTTACCGACGAGTTTGATCTCGTCGGTAAAGCCCCCCTATACTTTCCTAATACATTCAAGCAATTGTTTCTTCATCCGTCAGGGAGAGATGCCGTTGAGATTGTTTGATGCCCGGTTTCACTCGCGGCCGCGCCTGCGGCTTTGGCTTATCCGTGAATCAGGAGACGAGATATGAAGCTCTACATTTACGATCACTGCCCCTATTGCGTTAAAGCGCGCATGATCTTTGGCCTGAAGAACATCCCCGTCGAACTGCAAATACTGGCAAATGATGATGCGGAAACGCCGGAAAGACTCATCGGTCAGAAAATGGTGCCGATACTGCAAAAAGACGATGGCAGCCATATGCCTGAAAGTATGGACATTGTTGATTTCATCGATCGCTATGATCGTAAACCGCTGTTGACGGGCCCAACGAATCCGACCATTGCCGCCTGGCTGCGTAAAGTGAATGAATATACGCCGCGCCTGATCATTCCTCGCTTTGCACAGGCGGCGTTCGAAGAGTTCGCCTCCGCTTCCGCCCGGCAGTACTTCATTAATAAAAAGGAGGCGCAGCTAGGTAGTTTCAGCGACCACCTTAACCATTCGCAGGGACTGATTAAGAAACTGAATAACGACCTACAGGATCTGGATCCGCTAATTATCCAGCCGAATGCCTGTAACGGCGAACTGTCAACGGATGACATCAACCTCTTCCCGCTACTCCGTTCCTTATCGATTGTTGCCGGCGTGACGCCACCTTCGCGCGTCGCCGATTATCGCGACAATATGGCCAAACAGACTCAGGTCACGTTGCTCAGCAGCCTGGCAATCTGATCGGTTTACTTCGCCGCTTCGTTCTGAAGCGGCAATCTCTCCCCTTTCAGTGCTATCCTATTGTTTACACTGTATGTCCGGCGCACGCTGTGCGTATTTCGTATTGATTACGCGTGTAACACCCGGAATACATGGCACGCATAAATGGCATGATGAGGTCAGAATAATGAAAAAATCAGGATGGATGGCAGCGGCGGCGGTATTGTTTGCTTTTACACTCAGCGGTTGCAATAAACTCACTCAGTACACGCTAAGTGAACAGGAAGTGAACGCCTACCTGCAAAAGCACAATGATTATCAGAAGCAGTTGGGCGTGCCCGGCGTCGTCGATGCGCATATCGTGTTGACCGAGCTATCCAGCCAGATCGGGCGGGAAGAACCGGGAAAAGTGACGCTGTCGGGCAATGCGAAGGTTGATATCTCTTCTCTGTTGGGAAATCAGACTGCCGATATGAAACTTACGCTGAAAGCACAGCCGGTATTCGATAAAACTCAGGGCGCGATTTATCTCAAAGAGATGGAGTTGGTTGATTACAGCATACAACCGGAAAAAATGCAGACCGTCATGAAGACGCTCAGCCCTTATCTCAATCAATCGTTAAAAAGCTATTTTGATCAAAAACCGGCTTATGTCCTGGATGCAGAGAAGAGCACGACGGAATCGTTGGCGAAGAAGATGGCGAAAGGTATTGAAATCAAACCCGGCCAGATCGTTATCCTGTTTACTGATTAATGCTCAGCTCGCCGATAGCCCCTGCGATCTTGGCTATCGGCGTACAAACCCACCGTATTACGCTTCCGCTTCTGAGTCGCCTTCCGCTTCGCTTTCTCCCAGCTCTTCTCGCATGGCAGCCAGCGCTTCACGACAGACGATCGCCAACGTGCGGTAGAATGCCGTCGCGGCATGGCTTTCCACTTTTCCGAGAAAACGATCGCTCCACGGCAATAGATACTTATCAAACAAGACGATTTGCGCCGCCGTTTCATCTTCCTGCGCCTGATCTTCCAGCCATGACGCTGCAAGCAGCAAACGCCCAAAATGGCCGACCGCGCCGTCATCTGGCGGCATGCCGCGCTGGTGCAGAAAGGTACGGATTTCTTCGTCATCGGCATCCGGTTCATAGGACGAACGCAACGGTGAAACAGAACCCTCTTGACTATCGAACAGCGCCTGAAAATCCGCCGCGATTGCGGGCAAATCCCCTCCCTTTTGCAAACGCGCCAGTAAGGCATCCTGCTCCAATGGCCATTGCTGCGCCAGCTTTCCCTCTTTAATCAGCGTCAATAGCGGTGTTAACACCGGATCCTGCGGCTGGCGATAAAACAGCGAACCCAGAATGCGACACACAATAGAAAATTCGTTCATTCATGACCTTATTGATCTTTAAGTGACAACGTCACAAATCAGCAAACTCAGTGATAACGGGCTTGCCACGTTGTTCAAGAAAATCCAGCACGCGTCGTGGGCTGACATTCAATATCTGCGCCTGCGGAAAATTCACTTCCTGCAAAATGCGCGCACAGTGGGTAAAATCGCCCAGCGAAAAAGCAATATGGGAATCAGAACCTAACGAGAGCCATCCCCCCGCGTCGCGTACCGCTTCGGCAATCGCCCGACAGTTCGGTTCACTGCCCTTACGCGAATGCGTGAAAGAGGAGTTATTCAGCTCCAGCGCGACATGGTACTTCGCGGCGGCTTCCGCAATCGCCCGGATATCGACGGGAAACTTCGGGTTACCGGGGTGACTGATGATATCTGCATCACCACGCGCCATTGTCGCTATCATGGCCGCGGTATGCGTGTCTTTGTCCTGGGGCGGAAAAACCGGCTCATGGAAACCGGCAATGATCACATCCATCTGATCCAACATCGGTCCGGTACAGTCGATCTCGCCGTCAATATTTTTAATATTGGCTTCAATGCCGCGCAGAATGCCGACGCCGTCAACCCGCCGCGGCCAGACGCGCATATTCATAAAGTGCCAGTAATGCGGGGCATCCGCCATATCAGGGCCATGATCGGTAATGGCAAACAGACGAATATTTTTCTGCTTTGCTTCAGCGATATAGTCATGCAACGTACTGTAAGCATGAGTACTGGCCACGGTGTGCATATGCAAATCGACGGGATACATAGGTTCTCCTAGGCAAACATTTACTTGCGATCATACCATTTTTACAGAGGTTCCGCAGCCCGGAGCGCTAAACCGCCACACATCATTAACACAAATGAAACATTGCGGTTCTCTCTCACCGCCAGCAGGATATACAAAATTGCGAACGGAAAATGGCGAGTAAAACAACAAATTGCGTTAACTTTAGCTAATCACGCCTACCGCATGAAGAAGTTGGTTGACGCTGTCCGGCAATTTTCCTACATTAGCGCCGTCCGCCGGTATGACATACCGCGAGACGACGGTGAGGTGTCCGAGTGGCTGAAGGAGCACGCCTGGAAAGTGTGTATACGTGAAAACGTATCGAGGGTTCGAATCCCTCCCTCACCGCCATATTTTACAGAAAAATCAATTTGTCCCGCATACAGTCATGCATACTAGCGCAAATGCTGCGCCAGCCAGTCACCCAGCGCCTGTAACTCGTTTTGCTGCTCAGGGAAGGTATTAATCAGTTCCTGACACGCCGTCGCCAGGCTCTCCGGGCGATAGGGAACGCCCTGTAATCCAGAAGCGAGCGCTTCCAGCGGCGTCGGATTCAGGCTATCGGTGTAAACCTGCGCTCGGACAATCCTCCCTCGCTCAACGTCGAAATGTAATTCAACTCCGCCCCAGCTAAACCGGTTATCTAACTGATGTGAGAAATCCGGTGCCTGACCGAAATTCCATTCCCAGCTGCTTTGGCGCGCAAATTGCTCACTGAACCCCGGTAAATCCGGATAGGCGGAAGGCGAAATGATTTCCGCCGCGCAGCGTTCGCCGAAGTAATCAAAAAAGGCCTGCGTAATCGCCTGACAAATGACTGAATGATCGACAGAAGGCAACAGCTCCACGAGATTGGCGACGCGGGAACGGACTGACGTAATTCCTTTGGCCTGAAGTTTCTTACTGTCCGGGTTTAAATAATCCGCTAAACGATTCAGGTCCGCATTCAGCAACAGCGTACCGTGATGAAAACCGCGATCTTTGGTTTCCCGATAGGCTGAACCGGAAACCTTACGCACGCCGTCTACGGTTTCCACGACCAGATCGTTACGACCTGACGCGCTGGCATTCAGCCCCAGTGAGGCGAGCGCATCCAGTACAATCTGCGTGGAGACGCGTTTATCGTATCCCGGCTTCCCGGCCATAAAGGTGAAACAGGTATTGCCGAGGTCATGAAAGACCGCACCGCCACCGCTGCTCCGCCTGGCCAGCTTGATGCCATCCTCTTCCATCCGCCGGGTATTGCACTCTTTCCACGGGTTTTGAGCACGACCAATGACCACCGTTTCGGCATTGCGCCACAAAAACAGCACCCGCTGCGTCGTCGGCATCTGGCGAAAGATGCACTCCTCGACGGCCAGATTAAACCAGGGATCGTAAGAATCCGAGATGAATAAACGCAGAGAGGACATGAGCGGCTCCATGCTGTAAGCATAATAAAAAGAGGGATTAGATGCGGCGAGCCTGCCAGTAAGCCCGTTTCCAGTACACATTCTCCAGCGACGAGCGGATGACGCCCTGGCTGGTGGAAGCATGAATAAACTGGTCGTCTTTATCATAAATGCCGACGTGCAACCCACTGCTGCCGCTGCCCGTTTTGAAAAAGACCAAATCGCCCGGTAGCAGATTATCGCGGTCAACGCGCTCGCCCAACGCCGTTTGCGCTTCCGTGGTGCGCGGCAGTTGCAGGCCAAACTTATCGCGAAATGTCAGATAGACAAACCCTGAGCAATCAACACCGTTACGATCCAGCCCGCCATAACGGTAAGGCGTCCTGTACCATTGCCCCAGTTGGTCGTTTAGCTGCACCATCACCATGATCGAATCGCTCAGACGCGCATTCGGCGGCGGATTATGATGCCGACTGCTACAGCCGACTAAAATCAGGCTGGCGAGAATCAAAACATGTCGTAGACGTATCATGTGCGATTACCAAAAAAACCAACGTTCCAAAGACGCGTCACGGCTGAAAATGGCGCTAAGTATCCGCTTAATTTAACGTTTAATCGGGTCGACTGACAAGTAAAGGCGATAATTCCTATTTTATGATGAAAGGGCTCAGACGCTGTGGGTGATAAGCCAATGTCGCCCCTCGACCACATACCGCTGGAACGCCACGCCGAAAACAGGGGACAACACCTCCGGCAACATGACTGCCGCCGTCTCGCCTTGCGCCACCAGTACGCCTGCCGACAGTAACCACACGCGATCGGCATGATGCAGGCTGTGGTTCAGATCGTGTGCGCAAACCGCGACCGTCATGCCTGAACGACAAAGTTCGCTCAGCAATGTATCCAGCGCCGCCTGTTGAGCCACATCCAGACTGTTGGTCGGCTCGTCCAGCAAGAGCAAACGCGCATGCGGATTGAGCGTCGGCCAAATCTGCAATAGCGCCGCGGCCAGCCGAACGCGCTGCCATTCACCACCCGATAGCTGCGTGAGCGGACGCGCCAGTTTGTCGCTCAGCAACAGGCGCTGCGCCAGAACCTGCACCACCTCTTCTACCGCCGCTTCCTGAGCCAACGGCGGCTGGTGCAGTCGCCAATACTGGAACACCGGCATGGTGGCCAGCGGCGGTTGCTGCTGTGCCAGATAGGCGCGCCGCACGGCTAAATCCGCCGCCGAATACTGTGACAACGGCGTACCGTCCAGATAAACCTCGCCCTCGCCGGCCAGCAGACCGGCCACTCTCGCCAGCAGGGTGCTTTTCCCTGCGCCGTTCGGGCCAATGATGTGCAACAGTTCGCCACGGCGGCACGCCGCATTGATCGGCGACAAACGCGGCAGGACGCTGGCCTGCCGCAGTTGCAATAACGCAGGAGTCTGCTGCGTCACTTATTTTGCCAACGCGTCTTCAATCGCTTTCACAATGGTGTCATGATCAGGCGACATATCCGGCGCAAAGCGATCGATCACGCGTCCTTCGCGATCCACCAGAAATTTTTCAAAATTCCACAGGATGTCTTCCGGATGCTTAGGTTTGCGGCCCTTATTGACCAAACGCGCAAAAAAGTCACTTTTCCAGGTTCCGTTAGCCTCCGGCTGTTCGCGAATCAACCGTTGATACAGCGGGTGACGGTTCTCGCCGTTCACTTCAATCTTACTGAACATCGGGAACTGAACGCCAAAGGTGCCACGGCAAAACGCCTGAATTTCCGTCTCCGAGCCCGGCTCCTGCCCGGCAAACTCATTGGAGGGGAAGCCCAGCACGACCAGACCTTTATCGCGATAGGTTTCATAGAGTTTTTCCAACGCGTCATACTGTTTCGTCAGGCCGCATTTCGATGCGACGTTGACGACTAAAGCCACCTTCCCTTTAAACGCTTCAAACGTTGTCGCTTTCCCGTCGATGGTGGTCAGCGGAATCGCATAGATTTCATTACTCATCGTTTTGCTCCCTTTGGTTATAAAACAAGCGTGGGTAAAACAAACGCTGTCACTACAGTCGATTGCGTAATAACAGCCAGATAAACCACGGCGACCCCAGCGTAGCGGTAACCACGCCAATCGGCAACTCGGCTGCGCTCAGCGCAACGCGCGCCACCGTATCCGCCAGCAGCAGAACCCCGCCGCCGGCTAACGCGCAGCCGGTCAATAAATAACGCTGATCGGTCAACCCGCACAGCCGTAACATGTGTGGGATCACCAGACCAATGAATGCGATGATACCGGCCAACGCCACGCTCAGCCCAACCAGCACCCCCATGATCAACACGAGGATCGTGCGCCAGCGATAGACCGGAATACCTAGCTGACGCGCCTGAATCTCGCCCAGCGTCAATCCGTTCAACACCGCGCCCTGACGGCTCAGCCACAGCAGCAGCGGCAATAACGCCAACATCAGCCAACCGTGCCGCCAGTCAATGCCGCTAAAGCCGCCCATCATCCAATACATCAGTTGGCGTAAATCGAGGCTGGTACTGAAATAGACGGCCCAGGTCATCACGGCGCTACAGATGATCCCCAGCGCAATGCCGATCAGCAATAAGCGGGGGTTGGAAATAGGACGACGAGCAAAATGAAGCAACAGAAAGGTAATCAGCAACGCACCGATAATCGCGCTCAGGCTTAATGTCCAGACGGGAAGCAACCCCTGTCCCAGCAGCACCGTCAGCACCAGCGCGACGCCCGCGCCGTTCGCAACGCCCAAGAGTCCCGGTTCCGCCAGCGGGTTATCGAAGACAGCCTGCATAACGGCGCCCGACATCGCCAGACTCGCGCCCACCAGCAGCACCGCCAATGTTCTGGGCAGGCGTAACTGCCAGATAAAGAGCTGCTGGGCCTCATCCAGCCAGGCGGTTGGCCAAATCCAGCGCTCCCCGGCACACAGACTGATAAATAAGGTCAGCAAGAGAAACGCCAGCAATAGCGTCAGACTGCGGCGATCGCGCCGACGCTGACGTTGTTTTAACTGGCGGTAATGGGGGGGTTGAGTCGCATGTTTTAACAGGTACTCACCCGGCGGTAATGGCTGCATGGTTCACCGTCGCAAAGAATTCAGCGCACGAAAGAAAATGCTCCGTCACGGTTTTACCGCAAGGAGCATGCCTGAGCGTTGTCACGTATGTTAAACGATTTCGCTTCCCTTATACGCTAAATTTCTCTGCCGCCAAACGCCGCCGCGTCTGTTTCAGTCACTTGGTGCTGCACACCGCAATATAGTTAAGCTGGTTGCGATTGCGACGGAAGGTGTGAAACATGTTGAAGAACATACTGCGATTTTCTTTTTTCAGCGCATTCTTCACAATACGGGCGGCTCCCGTCAGCCCTTCATCATAGATCAGCCCTTGCGGCGTCAGCAGCGTCATCGCGCCGTGATCGTAGTGCACTTTGCTGAAGCCACACGCCTGAAATAGCGCGACCCAACGTTCACGCAGCATCGGCTGGGCATGTACGTTGATCGCCTTGTGCATCTGTTCTACCGCCTGTAGCGCCCCGCTATCCTTTTCAGACAGCAGCATGATATCGTGCGTAATCAAACGGCCCCCCGGTTTTAATACGCGGTAGTATTCGGCAATAATGCGGCTCTTGGCTTTATCGGCATACATGGTCAGCATGGCTTCATTGATCACCACGTCAAAGTGATTATCGGGGAACGGCAGTTCCAGCGCATTTGCCTGTTTAATCGTCACCTGAGATGACAAACCGTTTGCCGCAACGTTTTCCTGCGCCTTCTGTAACGCCGCGTTATCCATATCGACCCCAATGACCTGACAGCCAAAACGACGGGCGATCTCCATGGCGGTGGTGCCCATATTACAGGCGACTTCCAGCACGATGCTATCCTGCCGAAACCCAGCCTGATTGAGCAGCCACTCCGTAGCCTTTCTGCCGCCGGGACGTAGACGTTGTTTCCCCAGTCGGGCTAAAAATTTGTGCCCTGCTTCATGATTGCTCATCCTGTTGCTCCTTATTACTATCACCCTTTAGTGGACTTTCACTGTCTTCAACATTGTCAGCAACATGCGCGACGCTTGTTTGGCATCAACGGCATGAGGGATGTTGGCTGGCATACGCACCAGCGTGCCAGGTTGCGCAACGATCGGCTTACCGTCGATCGTCAGCAACAACTCGCCGTCAAGCACCATAACGAGCGCATCATAAGGCGCGCTGTGTTCGCTCAGCCCCTGCCCCTGATCGAAGGCAAACAACGTAACATTACCACCGTCGGTGCGGGCCAGCACGCGGCTGGCGATACCGTGTTCGGTTGGGGTAATCAACTCATGGAGCACCAGCGCCTGTGCGGCGGGAAGGGTATTTTCTTTCATGGAAACTCTCCGCTATTGTCAATTCGGTGAGCGCGTTTTTGCTTGCCGAATCTATGCAAGTGATTATTATTTTCATTTACTATTTCAATAGTAATATCCGCCTCTGGGAGGGCAAATGACATTTGTCAAAAAGGCGTTGTCGCCCGATGAATATGGCGAGGTGCTGTTTCAGCATGACTGGATGCGCGATGAGCCGAGCGATGTGGTGTGTGCGCTTTTGGCCAAAAGTGAACGCCTGTTTTTCCGGCAGGACGACATCCTGTTTCGCGAAGGCGACAAAATGCAGCACTGTTTGCTGGTTGAAGCGGGAAGGTTGCAGGCTTTTCGCCATACTTATGGCGGGGATGAGAAAATTTTCGGGCAGTTTGCTCGCGGAGAGTTTGTAGCTATCGCCGCGGTATTTATGGATCACGGCCGCTTCCCGATGAACATTCGTGCGCTGAGCGACGGCCACACGCTGATGATCCCACGGCAGGATATTCACCAGTTTTGTTTACAACGCCCGGCGCTGGCGCTGCGTTTGCTCAACTATTTAGGCAAGAAGCTCTATTCGACGATCAACCAGATCGACTGGCTGACGTCCAGCTCCGCGCCACAGCGACTGGCGGATTATCTGCTGCGGCAACGTCACATTCAGCAGACTCAGCATCTGACATTACCGGTGAGTCGTGGTCAGCTCGCGACGTCATTGGGGATGCGCAGTGAAACATTGAGTCGCTTGATGTCCGACTGGAAGCGGCAAGGCCACATTACCTATCGTGGCCATCAGGTGGAATTGTGCGATCTGAATTTTTTGGAAGATCTGGCCGCCGAGGCCCGACGGACATTCTGATGTGCTAAGGCGACGCAGACGCAGCGCTAACGAACCGATAGAACCCTTTCAGATATACATTTTGACAATTGTCATTCCCGCATCATCGGAAAATCCACTACGCTTAGCTTAACGTTGATGAGATTAAGTCTCATTAATATGCCTGTCTGTCATAAGACATCGCGAGGGTCACGTTATGCTGAGCTTTCTCCGACGAACACTGTCACGCCATGACCGCCTGTCGCCACCGCATCCACACGCGGTCTCGCCGACAGAAACCGCTGCACACGCTCACTGTAGCGAGAGTGAGTATTGTTTCTTTAACCACGCCGCCATGTTGCCGTTCGATCAGATCGAGGAATGCTGCTGTGCCAAGGATAGGCAAGAGAAAACGCCACATTCACACAATTCATGACGTTTTCGCTGTTTACCGGCGCTTAAAACTTGATGCTTCTGCCGCGCGTCAGCCAGGCGCCCACGAATTCAGGCACCACCGTGCTGGCCGGGCCATAGATTTTTTCATCAAACTGGCTCTCAACCTGGCTAGGCTCCAGGTTCAGCTCCAGCGTATAAGCGCCGTGCGAATGCGCCTCATGCACAAAACCGGCGGCGGGATACACATGCCCGGATGTGCCGATGGCAATAAAATAATCCGCCTGTGACAGCGCATGATAAATCTTGTCCATGTGCAACGGCATTTCGCCAAACCACACGATATGCGGACGCAAAAGCGCGGGAAACTGGCAACAGTGGCAGCGTTCGCCAACGGCGAGATCGCCCGTCCAGTCAAAAATCTGCCCGCTTTGACTACAGCGTACTTTCAGCAGCTCACCGTGCATATGGATCACCCGCTGGCTCCCGGCGCGCTCATGCAGATTGTCAATGTTTTGCGTAATCAAGAGGAAATTATCTTCCAGCATCGCTTCCAAATTCGCCAGCGCCAGATGCGCGGCATTGGGCACAATTTCCGGCTGCTGTAGCTGGCGACGGCGGGCGTTATAAAACGACTGCACCAGCTCAGGGTTGCGCTGAAAGCCTTCCGGCGTCGCCACGTCTTCGACGCGATGCTCTTCCCACAGGCCATCGCCCGCACGAAAAGTACGGATGCCCGATTCCGCCGAAATGCCTGCCCCCGTCAGGACCACCACCCGAGGTTTTTTCACTTCGCTCGCCGCCAGATAATCCCGATGAAAGATACGCGCACGAAGACGCTGCTGCCGCATACGTTTCCCCTGACGGAAACGCCCTAATCGTTGAAGCGTATACATTCTTGCTCCTGCTAGTTATCCATTAAGTGTAGCAAAGCGGCGCCGCGCACGCCGCCCGCGTCGCCGTGACGCGCTTTTTCTATGCGTGGCAATCTGGCGATCGGTAAAAGTCGTGAAGGAAGACGCGTCGGCAAAATTTGATAAATTTCATCAAAATTCGACAGGCCGCCGCCCAATACCAACAGATGCGGGTCGAACAGCGTCAGCAGATTCCCCAGACAGGCCGCCAGCAAATCCATAAAGCGATCGACAAATTCCAGCGCTTTTGATTCTCCGCCGCGATAATGGCGGATAATGGTCACAGCAGGCAGGGCTTCGCCATACAGGTGCTCGTAGAGCCATTCAAATCCACGTCCGGAGATATAGTTCTCGATACAGCCGGATTGTCCACAGCCGCATTCGACGCGGGGAATATCGGCCCCGATGACATCCAGCGCATCGGACGGTAAGCGCAGGTGACCAAACTCGCCGGCGATGCCGTTACGTCCCTCGACCGGACGCCCGTCAACCACCAACCCACCGCCCAGCCCCGTACCCAGGATTATTCCCATCACAACAGGATAAGAACGAAACTCGGCGTCCCAGGCTTCCGACAAGACAAAACAGTTGGCATCGTTGTTGATACGCACCTCTCGCTGCAAACGCTGTGACAAATCAACGCGCAGCGGTTTTCCCATCGTCGCGGGCAGGTTGGCGGTAAAAAGCGCGCCGTCTTCGCCGGTTTGCATTCCCGGCACGCCAATGCCGATTTTCCCCTGCGTGCCGACCTGCGCATCGGCTTCGTGCGCCAGTTCAATCAGCGTCGCGAGCAGCTCATCATAACTATGACGCGGAGTCGGCACCCGCTTTTGCCACACTTTGTTCAACTCGGCATCAAACACGCCAAGCTCAATTTTCGTGCCGCCCATGTCAAAACCGTAGTACATGATCGCTCCTTAGGGTGTCATGATTTCCCACACGATTGGGGGGCTCCCCTCATACTGAAAGCCGCACTGGCGTTGTCAGATGATCGCGTGCCGTCCCCTCATTCACGGTAGCAGGAAAGACCGCGGGCTGCCCACTTTCGTTACTGTCCGCTCAGTACGCGTGCAGGGTCAATCCGGCTGGCACGCCGCGCCGGATACCAACTGGCGATCAGGCTGAGTACCAACGACGTGCCCAGCACAATAACCACATCCATCACGTGCAACTCCGACGGCAGAAAATCAATAAAATAGATATCGCCGGACAGTAACTTATGGCCGATCAGCGCTTCAATACCGCGAATGATCGTCGTCAGTTGCAATGCGGCGATGACGCCGAACACGGCGCCTATCACGCTGCCTAACAGCCCCGCCAGCAGCCCGTACCAGACAAAAATGGCGCGAATCAGCCCGTCAGATGCCCCCAGCGTGCGCAGTACGGCGATGTCGCTGCTTTTGTCTTTCACCGCCATCACCAGAGTTGAAACAATGTTAAAACAGGCCACGCCAATCACCAGGATCATCGCCAGATACATGATGGTTCTCACCATCTGGATATCCCGATACATATAACCATAGGTGCCAATCCAGCTACTAATGTAGACATAGGCATTCGTCACCTTGCCCGCTTCACGGACCAGCGTATTGGCGGAGAAAACGTCGTCGGCCTTGATGGCGATCCCCGTCACGCTCTGCCCCATGTCCAGATACTGCTGGGCATCCGTGAGCGGAACCAGCGCCAGACTATGATCGAGCTGCCCGCTCAGTTGCAAAATGCCGCTTACCTGTAGCCGGATGCGTTTCGGCTGCATCAGCTTCATTTCCGGGTCACTGTTGGGGATCATCACCGTAACCCAATCCCCCTGCGCCACATTCAGCGCGTTAGCCACCCCCTGGCCAATAATTAACTGCTGCTCTCCCGCCCGGAAACGTGACCAGGCGTCATCTGACACATAGTCAGGTAAGGCGCTGAGACGGCGCTCCTGCTGCGGATCGACCCCTTTTACCTCCACAGCCTGAAGTTTCGCGCCGTTTTCCAATAACCCTGTGAAGCTGATATAAGGCACGGCAGCCGCCACGCCGGGCACCTGCTCTATTTTAGACAGCATAGTCTGCCAGCCATTAAACGGCGGGTTGACCGGTCTGATTTCGCCATGCGGAACGACCGCAAGGATCCGGTTATTCAGTTCGCGCTCAAAGCCATTCATCGCGCTCAGACCGACAATCAGCACCGCCACGCCCAGCGCGATCCCCAGCGTCGAAATCACCGAAATCAGCGAAACCATGCCGCCACTCCGACGGCCACGGCTAAAGCGCAGGCCAATCAGCAGCGAGAGCGGAGGAAATCTCATTGCCGCGCTCCCATCAGGGTCAGTTCCTGCTGTAACCGGCCATCGCGCATTTCCAACTGGCGCGTCAATCGGCTAGCCAGTTGCAGGTCATGCGTTACCACCAGAAAGGCTGTGCCCTGCCGGACGTTTAATTCGCCCAGCAGTTCAAAAATGGTGTCGGCGGTGCGCTGATCGAGGTTGCCGGTCGGCTCGTCCGCCAACACCAGCGAGGGGTTATTGACCAGCGCTCTGGCAATCGCAACGCGCTGCCGTTCGCCGCCGGACAGCTCCGACGAACGGTGGTGGCTGCGCGCCTCCAGCCCGACGGCAGACAACATTTCGCGTGCCTTATCCTGCGCCTGCGACGTCGGCGCGTTACCAATGAGCAACGGCATCGCCACGTTTTCCAACGCGGTGAAATCCGGCAGCAGATGGTGGAACTGATAAATAAACCCCAGTTCACGATTGCGTAAATCCGCTTTTGCCGCCGCTGAGAGCGAACTCAACGGCTGCCCTTTAAAGATAACCTCGCCGGACGTTGGCGTATCCAACCCGCCCAGCAGATGCAGCAGCGTACTTTTGCCGGATCCAGAACTTCCGACGATCGCCATCATCTCCCCGCGGTTCATCTCGAAGGAGACATCGCGCAGCACATCGGTAGACAACTTGCCGTCCTGATAGCGCTTGCACAGGTTACTGCACTGCAATAACGATAAATCACTCATAACGTAAAGCCTCTGCGGGTTGAACGGCGGCGGCGCGCCATGACGGGTAAAGTGTCGATAACAGGGCAATCACCATCGCGGAAACGGCGATCGTCGCCACCTGAACGGGATCGATCGCGACCGGCAACGCGGCGCCATCCAGCAATACGCCCAATACCGGCATCAGCGTATTCAACTGGCTGGCCAATAGCGCTCCCAGCAATGCCCCCAGCAGCGCGCCAATCACGCCAGCGCTGCCCCCCTGCACCATAAACACCGCCATGATCTGACGTTGCGTCAGCCCCTGCGTTTGCAAAATGGCGACCTCTCCCTGTTTTTCCATCACCAGTAAACCCAGCGAGGTAATAATATTGAATGCGGCCACGGCGACGATCAGACTGAGCAGCAGTCCCATCATATTTTTCTCCATGCGCACCGCCTGAAACAGTTCGCCCTTACGCTCGCGCCAGTCTTTCCAGACGGTGCCCTCCGGCAGCGCTTGTGTACTCAGCGAATCGACCGTCAGCGGTTTTTCCAGCCATAAACGCCAGCCGGTAATATTGCCTGCCGGATAACGCATCAGGCGAGAGGCATCCTGCTGATTCACCAGCAGCTGGTAGCTATCGACTTCACTATTCGCGGCAAACGTACCGGCAACGGTGAAAATACGCTGACTGGGAATACGGCCCATCGGCGTCAGTTGGCTGGCGCTCGTCACCATCATGCGCAGCCGATCGCCGATGTTAACCCCCAGCTGTTCGGCCAGTTTTTCTCCCAAAATCACCTGATACTGACCGGATTGAA
Organism: Samsonia erythrinae; assembly: GCF_004342665.1. GTDB lineage: Bacteria > Pseudomonadota > Gammaproteobacteria > Enterobacterales > Enterobacteriaceae > Samsonia > Samsonia erythrinae. The sequence continues at coordinate 50,816 of NZ_SMBY01000003.1, forward strand.
GCTGCTGCTGCCTGACATTGACCAGATAGCGCGAGAGCGGCTCCGGTTGGTCTGGTTCAATGCCCAGCATCACGCCGACGGCGACGCTGCGGGCGCTTTGCAGCACCACATCGCCCGTCGTCAGCGGCGCAACGCGCGTCACGCCCATCAGCGAATTTAAAGCGGAGGCAGGGATCGCCGTAGGGTTCAACGACCCTTGCGGCGTCGAGATCAGCGCCTGAGGCATCACGCCGAGAATGTTATCCTCCAGTTCGCGCTCGAAGCCGTTCATCACGGAAAGCACGGTGACCAGCGCCATCACCCCCAGCGTGATGCCAATGGCGGATAACCAGGAGACAAACCGGCCAAAGCGGTCTGATGCGCGCCCACGCATGTAGCGCAGGCCAATAAATAAAGCGACAGGTTGATACATGAAATCCGTCTGGATAAGGTTGCCAAAGCAAAGTGATCAAGGATAATAAAGGGTAGTACTGCTTTATGGAACCCTAACGCCCTCACTCTACGGCTTTTTCTTATTCCTGGCCGGATGCAGGGAGGCGAGACCAGATAACTTGATGATGCCTGAAAATTACCGTTATTCGCTGCCATCCAAAGCGGGTGAACAGCGCCTGCTGGGCCAGTTAACCGGCGCGGCCTGCGCCGTTGAATGTGCAGAGATCGTTGAACGCCACGCCGGACTGGTGGTGCTTATCGCTCCTGATATGCAAAACGCCTTGCGCTTGCGTGATGAAATTCAACAATTTACCGAACAGCATGTCACCACGCTGTCAGACTGGGAAACGCTACCCTACGACAGTTTTTCTCCCCATCAGGAAATCATTTCAACCCGTCTTGCCACGCTCTATCAACTGCCCCACATGACGGAGGGCGTGCTGATTCTGCCGGTCAACACGTTGATGCAGCGCGTCTGTCCGCACAGTTTTCTGCACGGCCATGCGCTGATGCTAAAAAAAGGTCAGCGCCTCTCACGCGACAAACTGCGCTCGCAGTTGGAGCAAGCGGGCTACCGCAGCGTCGATCAGGTCATGGAACACGGTGAATACGCCACGCGCGGCGCGCTGCTAGACCTGTTCCCCATGGGGAGCGAAGAACCTTACCGTATCGATTTCTTTGACGACGAGATCGACAGCCTGCGCCTGTTCGATGTCGACACTCAGCGCACGCTGAATGAAGTGCCGCACATTAACCTGCTGCCCGCGCACGAATTCCCGACCGATAAAGCCGCCATTGAACTTTTCCGCAGCCAGTGGCGCGAGCAGTTCGAAGTCCGACGCGATGCCGAGCATATTTACCAACAGGTCAGCAAAAGCGTCTGGCCCGCCGGGATCGAATACTGGCAGCCGCTATTCTTCGATGAACCATTGCCGTCGCTGTTCAGCTACTTCCCGGACAACACACTGATCGTGAATACGGGCAATATCGAACAGAGCGCCGAGCGCTTCTGGCAGGATATTCAACAGCGTTTTGAAAGTCGCCACGTCGATCCCATGCGCCCGTTGTTGCCGTCCGAATCATTGTGGCTGCGTGTCGACAGCCTGTTCGCCGAACTGAAAGCGTGGCCGCGCGTGCAGCTAAGAACCGACACGCTGCCGGAAAAAGCCGCCAACGTGAATCTGGCCTATCTGCCGTTGCCGGATCTGGCGATTCAGCACCAGCAAAAATCCCCGCTGGATGCGCTACGCCGTTTTATCGAACCGTTCGAGGGGCAGGTCATTTTCTCCGTCGAGAGCGAAGGCCGTCGCGAAACGCTGCAAGAGCTGCTGGCGCGCGTGAAGTTAAACCCTACGCTCATTAACACGCTGGAGCAGGCTCAGGAACGTGGCACATACCTGATCATCGGCGCCAGCGAACACGGCTTTATCGACACGCTGCGCCAGCGCGCCTTAATCTGCGAAAGCGATCTGCTGGGCGAGCGCGTCAGCCGTCGGCGTCAGGATAATCGTCGCACGATCAACACCGATACGCTGATCCGCAATCTGGCGGAACTACGGCCGGGGCAGCCTGTCGTCCATCTCGAACACGGCGTGGGTCGCTATGCCGGGCTGACCACGCTGGAAGCGGGCGGCATCAAGGCCGAATACCTGATTTTAACCTATGCAGGCGAAGACAAACTGTACGTTCCCGTCTCCTCGCTGCATTTAATCAGCCGCTACGCGGGCGGCGCCGATGAGAACGCGCCGTTGCATAAACTGGGCGGCGATGCGTGGTCGCGCGCGCGGCAAAAAGCGGCGGAACGCGTGCGCGACGTGGCCGCCGAGCTGCTGGATATTTACGCCCAGCGCGCGGCAAAAAGCGGTTTTGCCTTCAAACACGACAAAACGCAGTACCAGCTTTTCTGCGAGAGTTTTCCCTTCGAAACCACCCCCGATCAGGCGCAGGCCATCAACGCCGTGCTGAGCGACATGTGTCAGCCGCTGGCGATGGATCGTCTGGTGTGTGGCGACGTCGGCTTTGGTAAAACCGAGGTGGCGATGCGCGCCGCGTTTCTGGCGGTTGAAAACCATAAGCAGGTTGCCGTGCTGGTGCCGACGACGCTACTGGCGCAACAGCATTTTGACAACTTTCGCGATCGCTTCGCCAACTGGCCGGTGAAGATTGAAATGATCTCCCGTTTCCGCAGCGCGCGCGAACAAACGCAGGTGCTGGAGGAAACGCAGGAAGGCAAAGTCGATATTCTGATCGGCACCCATAAGCTGCTACAGAGCGACGTGCGCTGGCGCGACTTAGGGTTGCTGATTGTGGACGAAGAGCACCGCTTCGGCGTGCGTCACAAAGAGCGCATCAAAGCGATGCGGGCAAACGTAGATATCCTGACGCTCACCGCCACGCCGATCCCGCGTACCCTCAACATGGCAATGAGCGGGATGCGCGATCTGTCGATCATCGCCACCCCCCCCGCCCGTCGTTTAGCGGTGAAAACGTTCGTGCGCGAATACGACAATCTGGTGGTGCGCGAAGCCATCCTGCGCGAAATTCTGCGCGGCGGACAGGTGTATTACCTCTATAACGATGTCGAGAATATCGAGAAAGCCACCCAGCGGCTGGCGGAGCTGGTGCCGGAAGCACGCATCGCTATCGGTCATGGTCAGATGCGCGAACGTGAGCTGGAACGGGTCATGAATGATTTCCATCATCAGCGCTTCAACGTGCTGGTGTGTACCACCATCATCGAAACCGGCATCGACATCCCGAGCGCCAACACCATCATTATTGAGCGTGCCGACCACTTCGGACTGGCACAGCTTCACCAGTTGCGCGGCCGCGTCGGGCGTTCTCACCATCAGGCTTACGCCTACCTGCTAACGCCGAATCCCAAAGCGATGAGCACCGATGCGCAGAAGCGTCTGGAGGCGATCGCTTCGCTGGAAGACCTGGGTGCGGGCTTCGCGCTGGCAACACACGATCTGGAAATCCGCGGCGCAGGCGAACTGCTTGGAGAAGACCAGAGCGGACAAATGACCAGCATCGGATTCTCGCTGTATATGGAGCTGCTGGAGAGCGCCGTCGATGCGCTGAAGGCTGGCCGGGAACCGTCGCTGGAAGATCTCATCAACAGCCAGACCGACGTCGAACTGCGTTTACCCGCCCTGCTACCCGACGATTTTATTCCCGACGTCAATACGCGCCTGTCGCTGTACAAACGCATCGCCAGCGCGAAAACCCGTGTCGAGCTGGACGAGCTGAAGGTCGAGTTGATCGATCGCTTTGGCCTGCTTCCCGATGCAAGCCGCTATCTGTTGCAGATTGCCGCGCTGCGCCAGCAGGCGCAGGCGCTGGGTATTCGTCGTATTGAAGGAAACGAAAAAGGAGGATTTATCGAATTCAGCGAGCAGAACCGCGTCGATCCGTCCCACCTCATCGGCCTGTTACAACGCGACCCGGCGACCTACCGTCTTGATGGTCCGACCCGCTTGAAATTCATGAAGGATTTGAGCGATCGCCCACAGCGCATTGAATTCATCGCGTCACTGCTGGAGAACATGGCGCAGCACACGCTGGCGGCCTGAGAATGGCGCAAGGGAAGGCATGTTATGATATAACATAGCCTTCTTATTCCTGTAACAAAAACGTCATGCGTATAAAGTAACGTGTCGGGGATCTTTCTGATTGTAATATTTCACTACAAAGGATTATCCCCATGCGTATCTCTTCCTCTGCCCTGTTGGTTTTTTCACTCAGCGTCCCGCTGGCGACTCAGGCCGTCGCGCAAGATGCCTCACCGAACAAGGCAAAAAACGTCATCCTGCTGATCTCTGACGGCGCGGGCATCAATACCTGGCATGCCGCCAGCTATTATCGTCACGGGGCGTTAGGCCATGAAGTCTACGATGATTTCGACATCAAGCTGTTCGCCTCTACGCATCCGCTTAACACGTCGAATGTCCCGACCCATTCGCAGGACGGCGCCGTCACGTTCGATGCTGAAAAAATATGGGGAAAGGATAAGTCGGACAGCGTTTTCAAGGGCAGTCTGGGTAACTATCCCGGCTATTTTTCCGGCTATGACTATCTGCGCGCCGACTACACCGACAGCGCCGCCGCTGCGACTGCTCTGGCATCAGGCCATAAAACCTATAACAACGCGATCAACTGGTCTAATGACAATCAAAAACTGAAACACATTGGCGAGTACGCGGTAGAAAATGGCAAGGCATTAGGCGTCATCACCTCCGTTCAGTGGAGCCATGCCACGCCAGCCGGTTTTCTGGCGCACAATGCCAGCCGAAACGACTATGCCGCCATTGGTAAAGAGATTATCGAATCGGGGCTGGCCACGGTAGTCATGGGATCAGGACATCCGTTCTACGACCAAAATGGTCAGGCCATTAAACCTAAAAACGACAAAGCCTATCGCTATGTCGGCGGTAAAGAAGAATGGGACCGTCTGATCGCGGGCAAAACCGCCTACAAACATATCGAGACGAAAGCGGATTTCATCGCGCTGGCTGACGGTAAGCTGAACATGGGCAATAAAAGCAAGCTGATGGGGACGGTGCAAAACAACGCGACGTTACAGTTCAACCGCGATGGCGTCAGCGCAGGCAACCTGCTTCCTAATCAACCCGACCTTGCCACCATGACCAAAGGCGCCCTGAATCTGGTCGCGAAGAATCCGAACGGATTCCTGCTGATGGTAGAAGGTGGCGCGGTAGACTGGGCGGCTCATGCCAATAACCTGCCGCGCTTAATAGAAGAACAAATCGATTTTAACCTGGCGGTTGAAGCCGTCGCCAACTGGGTGGAAGAAAACAGCTCGTGGGATGAAACGCTGGTGATTGTGACCACCGACCATGGGAATGGTCTTCTGCAAGGCCCTGACTCGAATACTCACGCCTACTCTGACATTGTGAATCAGGGGGCTGGCGCACTGCCGCTGGTACGCTGGCACACCGATACCCACACGCGCGAACTGGTGCCGGTATACGCCAAAGGCCCGGGCGCGGACTTCCTGACCAACGTGGCCAAGCCTAATCCCGGTCTAGCGACTTACCATGTGCCGGAAGAGAGCCAGCACTTCGTCGATAACACCGATATTTTCCGCACGGTTGCGAACGCATTCGGCATTGCCACCCCACAGGCTAAGTAAGCCATCACATGAGGCTGTGCGGGGCTTACCCCCTGCACAGCCAATGCTAATCCCGTATAAGAGAACGTATTCATTCATGTTGACGCAAAAACCGACACTTTCCCGGCCGCGCTGGACGCTTCTTCCCCTGCTGCTGTGTTCAGCGCTGCTCTCATCTCTGTTTACCGTCCACGCCGCCGAAAAACCACACGTGATGACGGCCAGCGATCAGGCCGAAGCACAGGTGATCCGTGCGGTTCGTCAAGGCGACCAGTTGAAAATCGACTTACGCTTTGAAACGGTAGCCGACACGTTCGGCGGCGAAATCATCTATGACGATTTATCCTCAGAGCGGATAGAGAATGACGTCTATCTTGAAGCGGAGGGGCAACGCTGGCCGCTGAGCGCCGCCGGGAAAGCGGCCGTAGCGAAAACGCTACGTCTTAACTTCAGCTATGACCGCAAGAAAAATCCCCGCGTCGGTAGTTGGCAAGGACTGTTTGTGGCCCCGCCGGCAACGGTCGAGCGTGTCACCCTCATTCTACCGGGCCTGCCGCCAATCCCTGATATTGTCATCATCAATCGCCCCTAAGGCCACCTTGCGAAACGCGTAACCCTGTTTAAGGCGATGATCGGGCAGCTCGCTGCCCGATGTGATGTCCATCGCGCATCTCCCTTTACAAGCCCTGCCGGAACGCAGTAAAGTCGCCAGCCTTTTATGGCCCGCCCTCTCTGGCGGTTCCCCTTCCCGGCGACGTTAAGCCTGTCTCCCGGAAATTTTTTATGGCATGGGGTCTTACTATGTTTATCGGTTTTGACTATGGCACCGCCAACTGTTCCGTAGCAGTGATGGATGCCGGTACGCCACGGCTCCTGTCGCTGGAAAACGGTTCGCCTTATCTTTCCTCTCTGCTCTGCGCCCCCGTGCGCGAAGTAGTCAGCGAATGGTTATGGCGCCACCATCAGGTCAATGCCGAGGGCGAGAATGCGCTGTTGCTAAAACGCGCCATCAGCAACAACCGTGAGGAAGATATTCGCGTACAACCTGACAGTGTGAAATTCGGACGCGATGCGTTACGTCACTATATGGATGATCCGGAAGAGACATGGTTCGTTAAGTCGCCGAAGTCCTTCCTCGGCGCCGTCGGGCTGAAGGCGCAGCAGATTGCGCTGTTCGAAGATCTGGTCTGCGCCATGATGCTGCATATCCGCATACAGGCGGAAAGCCAGTTGGGCCAGCCTATTCGTCAGGCCGTCATCGGTCGTCCGATCAACTTTCAGCGCATCGGCGGCGAAGAAGCCAACCAGCAGGCGCAAGGGATTTTGGATCGTGCCGCGCACCGCGCCGGATTTGACGACGTCGTTTTTCAGTTCGAACCCGTGGCAGCCGGGCTGGATTTCGAATCCACGCTGACGGAAGAAACCCGCGTCTTGGTCGTGGATATCGGCGGCGGAACCACCGACTGCTCCATGCTGCTGATGGGGCCCACGTGGCATCGGCAGCGTGAACGGACACAAAGTCTGTTAGGGCACAGCGGCTGCCGCGTCGGTGGTAACGATCTGGATATCATGCTTGCGTTCAAACAGCTGATGCCGCTGTTGGGTATGAACAGCGAAACGGAAAATGGCATCGCTCTGCCGATCATGACCTGGTGGAATGCGGTCGCGATTAACGATATTCCGGCGCAGAAAGCGTTCCATAGCCGTGACAGCCGCACGTTAATCAACGAGATGATCCGCGATGCGCGCCAGCCTGAATTGGTGAAAAGACTGTTGACCGTGTGGCAACAGCGCCTGAGCTACCGCCTGATTCAGCTGGCGGAAGAGAGCAAAATTGCGCTTTCCAGTCAGCCGGAAACGGCGGCGGACTTGCACTTTATCGAACCGGGCCTGACAACCTCGATTCATGTTGATGAACTCAATGCCGCGCTCGACAATCCGCTCACGCGCATTCAGCAGCAGGTGACGCTGGCATTAGAAACTAGTCAGACCCGACCGGATGTCATCTACCTGACCGGCGGTAGCGCACGCTCGCCCCTGTTGCGTCAGGCCATTCAGCAATTGCTTCCCGATATTCCTATCGCCAGCGGCAACGATTTTGGTTCCGTGACCGCCGGACTGGCGCGCTGGGCGGAAATTCTCTTTCGCCGTTAAGCTCCCTGTGCGGTATCTTGGCGTGTTGACGATGGGTATCGCACTTGGCTCAGGGGGCGGAAGCCTGTTTCAGAACCAGTGGCTGACCATAAAAAAACCGCGAGCACACATCTTCAGGTGTCTCGCGGTTTGCAAACAAGGTGTCAGCGCTAAAGCGTCGATATCAGATCAATTAACTCTGCTGATTCAGGATCAACTGACCATTTTTGTCCACTGGAATTTGTGTGCCCGGATCGCGATCCATACGGATTTTGCCCTGCTGGTCGCCGATTTTATAGGTGACATCATAACCCAGCACTTTTTGTGATTTGTCGTACACCGTCTGGCAGCGCTGTTGCTGCGTGGTGTACGTATCATTTTCCTGCATGCCGCTTTGTACGCGGTTACCGGCGTAGCCGCCTGCCAGCGCGCCCGCTACCGTCGCGACGTCTTTACCGCGTCCGCCGCCAAACTGATGCCCCAGAACGCCCCCTGCCACGGCACCCAGTACCGACCCGGCAATCTGATGTTCATCCTGTACCGGACGGCGATGCGTCACCGTGACGTTACGGCACTCCTGCCGAGGCGTTTTTACCGTTTCTTTGATTGGTGTTGCCGTCAGCACCTGTGCAAATTGAGGTTTAGAGGAGAACACATCCATACTCGCCACCGCCGCCACACCCAATGCAGCAGCCACACCAATACCTACACCCGCTAACATTGATTTGTTCACAGGATACCTCCCGAATCTATTCTCACGCATTTCCCATCTGCAACTCTGGCGTAAAGTTCACTTTACGGCCCGCTCGCGTTTAACGCGATGAATCCGATGAGACCTCCTGAATATCAGCATTCAGAATTTTCGACGTGCGTGCTACGTCATCTGTAAACAGTGGAAAGTCTGCACAATGTTTCAAACTCTCGCAATAAGACTAATTAACCAAAAGTGTCAGATTCATAACACAAAACCGCCATTTGAGAATTTTCTTAACTGGAATCGCCAATAAGACGATATTTTATACTGTAAAAACAGTGGGGTGGCAGCGCTGCGGACGAGTCATAACGCGGTGTTGATGGTGTGACGAAACGGGAGGATATCAGACAAGCATCAGATGATGGACGATACATAAAAATACGGGCATGAAAGCACACTCACGCCCGTGTTGATAACGGTATCCGCGTTGGGATTAATGCAACTTCAGACGCGGGCGAATCACCCGGTTGATCCCACCGACCAGCATCATCAGCCCGGTTTTAATGTAGCCATGCAACGCGATCTGATGTATGCGATATAGGGAGATATAAACGAAGCGTGCGATACGTCCTTCGACCATGACCGATCCCCGCATCAGGTTTCCCATCAGGCTTCCCACCGTACTGAACTTCGACAGTGAAACCAAAGAGCCATGATCTTTGTAGACATAAGGCTTAAGCGCTTGCCCGTTGAGTAAAGCAATAATATTACTGTGGCAACGTGACGCCATCTGGTGAGCCGCCTGCGCGCGCGGCGGCACAAAACCACCGCCTTCCTGCGGACAGGATGAACAGTCGCCAATCGCGAAGATATTCGGATCGCGAGTAGTCTGCAACGTCGGTTCAACAACCAGTTGGTTAATCCGGTTCGTCTCCAGACCCGCAATGTCTTTCATTGCATCCGGCGCTTTGATCCCCGCCGCCCAAACCATCAGGTCGGCGTCAATAAACTCACCGTCTTTCGTATTCAGGCCGCCGCGTTCCGCACTGGTTACCATGGTTTTCGTCAGCACGCGAACGCCAATGTTGGTCAACTCCTGATGGGCGGCAGCGGAAATGCGCGGCGGCAGCGCAGGCAAAATACGTTCGCCCGCTTCCACCAGCGTGACATTCAGCGTTTCATTATCCAGCCCGTCAAAACCATAACTGTGCAGTTGCTTCACCGCGTTATGCAGCTCAGCAGACAGCTCGACGCCGGTTGCGCCACCACCCACAATGGCAATGTTGACGCGCTCTTTCTCTTCCTTATTTGCCGTGAATTTCAGGAACAGATTCAGCATCTCGTTATGGAAGCGACGCGCCTGTTTCGGGTTATCCAGGAAGATGCAGTGATCTTTCACGCCCGGCGTACCAAAATCATTTGAGGTACTGCCCAGCGCCACCACCAGAATGTCATACGGGATCCGGCGCGCCGCAACCAGCACTTCGCCGTGCTCATCGCAGATTTCAGCCAGTTGAATCTGCTGCTGCTCTCGATCGATATCCGTCAGCATTCCCAACTGAAACTGGAAATAGTGATTACGGGCGTGCGCCAGATAGCTCAGCGCGTCCATATCATCGTCCAGCGAGCCCGTCGCCACTTCATGCAGCAACGGCTTCCACAGATGGCTATGGTTACGATCCACCAGCGTGATATCCGCTTTTTTCTTGCGCCCTAATTTATGGCCCAAACTGGTTGCCAGTTCAAGTCCACCGGCTCCCCCGCCGACAATAACGATTTTTTTGGTTGGTGATGGCAAAATGACCCCCTAAAATGTGAACCAATAGTTAATAAAGAGTAAAAATAATATCCTTATATAACATAGGGTTCGCGTAAGTTAAGCCTGTTCTCTGCTGCAAGAATAGCACGTCAGGTTAGTTGGTCATACCAAAATTGATATATATCAATTTATTTCGCCACGTGGATTTTTAGGAGGGGAATTCCATTTTTATTTCAGTTAATTACCAGAGGCTAACGAAGAGAGAAAGCAAGCAGCGGCGTGAATCGCAGGAAAAGAGAACAAACGGCGTGATTCCTTCTGATAGCGTCGAACAGACATATCAGAAGGAAAAACGGGAGCACTCATGCCAAAATGTTAACGGTACATCAGCCCAGCGTCTTAAAGGCTTTTATCCGTTGCAAATGGGGAGAGATATTTTTGAATTTATGCGTTTGGATGTCATCCCAGACAATCTCGTAATACGCACCCAGCACCTGCGCGCTACGCTGGCTGTCGAGCATTTCATCCTGCCGGGATAGGATGGTCAGACAGCGATCGCGATTTTTTTCGCGAAAATTCGCGACGCATTTCGTCGCAATATCCAGATACTCTTCCGGGCGATTAATTTTCCCCTTCATGTTTTCCTGCGGGAAAAGGTTCGGATTAAAAATGGCCTGCCGGATATCGCACAGAAAGCCGACCCGTTCGGCCCAAAATCCCCCCAATCCCACGCCGCAAATCAGCGGGCGCTCGTCATCCGAATGCTGAATCAGCTTATCCACCTGCTTTAACAGGTGCTGCATGTCATGACGCGGATGCAGCGTGCTATAGCTAATGAGTCTGACATCGTCATCAATAAACTGAAGCTGCAAGACTTTTTCATGGTTGCCGGGACTGTTCGAGTCAAAACCATGTAAATAGATAATCATCTTTTACCCTCACTGCTACGACTACTGGTTGTCTATTTCTCGCCGTTTTTGCGCGTCTCCCAACACTCGCTCAGTGACGAAAGCGCCTGATGCGGCGGCTGCCAGCGCGGCGAGCTCAACGGTTCCCGACGAGAAAACGAACCTTGATGATATAAACGTGTCAATCGTTCTGCTTTGACCAGGGACAGGTTATCCAGCACGCTGGCCGCCCTTCCCGACGATTGCCCACCAGAATCGTGTCGCGTCCTGCCTGTATCGCGGCCAGTGCGCGTTCCCCAAAACGCCCCGCGCTGCGCGTACTTTGCCGATCCATAACCACGATAAGACGCTCTCGCCAGCCGTCACTGGCGGCGCAGTGCGGGAATCGACGCTAAAAACTCAGGATCCCTCGTCTGGTGCCAACGCACTTCACACCACATCAATACCAGATAATCCACCCAGGGAAACCACTGCGTCACCCGTTGCTGAAGACTGCTTATGGAAAACGCTCGCCGACATCGCTGGTAGTCCTGTAGGAAACGCGTTTGCGCCCGACTTTCCATCTGACTGGCGCGTATGATGAATGCCAGCTCAAAGGCGATATCACCATCGACGGCGTATTCCCAATCAATCAGCTTTGTTCCCTGCGGTACAAGCAACACATTCTCCGCGTGCACATCCAGATGCAGAGGAGACAGTGCCAAAGGCTTGGGTAGCGCGGTGCGTTGAAAATAATGGTGGGCACGCAGCAAGGCGGGTGAACGACGGCACGGATCCATCCTTTGCCAATGCCGGGAGAGTAACGCTTTAAGATCGAGCGTATAGCCGCAGCGCGGCAGGCTATGCAGTTGAGACAGCATACGCGCGATTTCTCCGTTAGCCAGCATCATCAGGAATTCATCAGGCGTCGCGCTTCGCCCCGGCACCCATTCGACGATTAACCAACCATCGCGCCACAGCAAAGGCCGCGGCGCCAACCCCGCCGCAGACATCTGGCGTAGCAGAGCAAACTCCCTTTGGCGATCGACGCCGAGCTGTCGCTCGGCTAACGGCTGTTCGCGGGCAAGCCAGTCGATGCCCGCACTGCGGATACGCCAGCTTTTACTGCTTAGCCCGCTTACCGGTTCAACGCGAATATCCGCTATGTCCAACGCCGGAAAGTGCTTCTGGAGCGCCGTCATCAGCGGCTGTCGGGTGCCCTCAGGCCTAGCGCTGAACGGCGCCATTGCCTGACCACACAATTTCGCCGGTCTGTACCAGCATCAATTGCATATCCAACTGCGGTGATTTCACATCCCCGCTGACATCGCTATACAGCACATACTGTGCGCTGACGTAGCGCGCCAGACCAATGGCCTTGCTTCGCGACCCCAGACTGTCATCAACCGATAGCCCCAGCGTCTGCTTCGCCGCAGCCAGTTGCTCGCGCGGCACCAGTGTGAACGCCTTAGCGGAAGACAATGCGTTGTACAGCGCACCTGTCGCTTTCGACATCGGCAGTGAACCATTGGTGTTGTTCTTCACGCTATCCACCAGCAGTATGCTGCCCGGCGTGACGCCATCGGCTTTCAGCATCTGCGTCACCATCGGGTTGATACTGGCTTCCCAATTCAGCGTCTGGATTTTCGGAGGCTGAGGAACGGCCTCTCCCGGTGGCGGCGCAGGCTGAGACGGCGCCTCAGGTTCCACGGGTTCGATAGTTGCAGGCTCAGTCGGTTCCGGCGGGTGGCTGGGACACCCGGTCAGCACCAGTGCCGCCAGTATCACCCCTAGATACTTTTTCATGTTTACGCTCTCAACACAGCATTATAAAAACAGATGAAGACGGACCTGACGCGCGTTAGGACGACTGCGCATTGAAAATATTTTCACTTCCGTCTGAGGCGGGATATCGAGGGTTTGCACCTCTTCAAACGGCAAGACATCCAGCCCGTTTTCATCATACCAATAGAAACGATAATGTAGGGTCACCGCGTGTGAGGCATCGTTGCTCACGATGGAAGACGCGCGCGGCAGACCATTTTCTGCATCCAATGAGGGATTGCCGGCGATAATACCGGCAGACAGCACCGATGCATCAAGTATCAGTGTTTGCCGATCGTTGATGCTCATCACCTTTGGCGCACTACAGCCCGCCAGAAACCCAGCGATCAGGCACGCTGAGATAAACGTCGGATTACGCATGGCTTTCTCATCTGAAAATGGTTATCTGGCATCATGATATCGCCTAATTTGCCAGCAGAGGCCCTAACGCCCGGCCCCCCAGAAGATGCATGTGGATGTGATAAACTTCCTGACCGCCGTGTCGATTACAGTTGATAATCAACCGATACCCATCGTCCGCGATCCCTTCCTGCCGGGCAATCTTCGCTGCGACCGTCACCATACGGCCCAGCGCCGCTTCATGTTCCGGCGCCGTATCGTTAACAGTAGGAATCAAGACATTCGGGATAATCAGAATATGGGTTGGCGTGCGCGGTGCGATGTCACGGAAAGCGGTGACCAGTTCATCCTGATAAACGATATCGGCAGGAATTTCCCGGCGGATAATCTTACTAAAAATGGTTTCTTCAGCCATGAGCGATTTCCTTGTTAAAACAGACATTGTACAAAGCGATATAGGCAGTATGAGTGACATATTCCATTTCTTTCAACCTTCTTCGTCTATTTCTGGCGCGGCTGGTCAAAATACGACACGCAGAAAAAACCAGAAGTACGCCAGCGTTATCCCGAAACAGCCTGACCATCATCGCGGCGATAAGGATTGCACACCGTCCATTGAAATATGAACCGGTAAATCCGCTTTTCAGCGTCGGCGCACATCCTTCCGAGCGTAATCCTCTCTGGCTATTATTTACCGCGCCATTACTGCACGGGCGATTTATCGACCGGGAGCAACAGGCTTCACAGACGCGCTCACGGGATTCAGAGAAAGCGCTCATCGTCTGGCCGGTATTAGCCCGTAAGCGGCTTGTTCCCCGCCATAAAAAAAGGGGCTTTCGCCCCTTTCTGCAACTCCCCGACAACCCATCAGTGATTACGGATGTAGTCGTCCATGTCCGTTTTCAGATTATCGGATTTGGTCCCGAAAATAGCCTGAACGCCAGAGCCCGCGACAACCACACCCGCTGCGCCCAGCTCTTTCAGGCCGGCCTGATCGACTTTGGACACATCCCCTACGCTAACGCGCAGACGCGTGATGCAGGCATCGAGGTTGGTGATGTTTTCCTTGCCGCCAAATGCGCTAACCAGCGCAGCGGCCATTTCAGTGCTGTCCTGTGAATTTTTCTCGCCTGCGCTATCTTCGCGTCCCGGCGTTTTCAGGTTCAGCTTCGCGATCAATATGCGGAACAAGGTATAGTAAACCAGCGCATAGCACAGGCCGACAATCGGGAATAACCACAGCTTGCTGCCGTTGCCGCTCAGTACCACGAAGTCGATTAGCCCGTGTGAGAAGCTGGTACCATCACGCATTCCCAACAGGATACAGATTGGGAACGCCAGACCGGCCAGAATCGCATGGATGACATACAGGATCGGCGCAACAAACATGAATGAGAATTCGATTGGCTCGGTGATCCCCGTCAGGAACGAGGTCAGCGCCGCAGAGATCATGATACCGCCCACTTTCGCGCGGTTCTCTGGTTTAGCCGAATGCCAGATGGCAATCGCCGCCGCAGGCAGGCCGTACATTTTAAACAGGAATCCGCCGGACAGTTTCCCCGCAGTCGGGTCACCGGCAATGTAACGTGGGATATCGCCATGGAAAACCTGTCCAGCCGCATTGGTGAACTCGCCAACCTGCATTTGGAAAGGCACGTTCCAGATATGGTGCAAACCAAACGGCACCAGGGAACGTTCAACGACCCCATAAATACCGAATGCTAACATCGGATTCTCATTCGCAGCCCAATGTGAAAACGTTTGAATCGCGCTACCGACGGGCGGCCATATAAACGATAGCACCGCACCCGTAACAATCGCGGTCAGACCGGAAATAATCGGCACAAAGCGTTTACCGGCAAAGAAGCCCAGATATTCAGGCAATTGGATGCGGTAGAAGCGGTTGAACATATATGCGGCAATCGCACCCGCAATGATCCCCCCCAATACCCCGGTATCCGCCAGATGCTTTTCGGCAATCTCGGCAGCTGGCAAGCCCAGAACCAGCGGCGCAATCGCCGCCATGGTTTTCACCATAATGCCGTAGGCCACCACCGCCGCCAGCGCGGAAACACCGTCGTTATTGGTGAAGCCCAGAGCGACCCCGATGGCGAAAATCAGCGGCATGTTAGCAAATACCGAATCACCGGCCTGCGCCATGACGCTGGAGACAATTTCTGGCAACCAGCTAAAATTGGCCGAACCGACGCCCAACAGGATACCTGCGATAGGCAGTACGGATACGGGCAGCATTAGCGACTTACCTACTTTCTGCAGGTTTGCGAATGCATTTTTGAACATAATTGAGTGTGCTCCTGAGTAATAGTGCTTTTACTTCTGATACTTCATATAGGCAAAGGCAGGGAGGATGGCCTTTGTGCGCTGAGGGGTCTTAGCCCCCTTTAATTTTTACGCAGAGTAAAATAAATCACTTTCACAATGTTTGACTGCTATCACGTTTCCATTAGCCAACGGGCCAGGATCGAACAAGTATTGTACTTTTTTGTGATATGTCGCTGAAAAACATCCCCCCTCGCAGAGAAAAATCCTCTTCAAAGGGGGTAATGAAACGTCATTAATTACACAGATAAAAAAAACTCGGTTATTCTCAGCCACGATTAGCCAGTGGTCAACCGAAGCCTATCAATGTGGAATAAACGGGAGAAGTTTTCCGTCGTGGCGGCCGCTAACACATCCAGCGAGATCCCCTTCAGAACAGAAAGATATTCTGCAACATCACGGACATACGCAGGCTGATTTTCCTGTCCGCGAAACGGCACGGGAGCCAACCAAGGGGAATCCGTTTCAATAAGCATACGGTCCAGCGGCACATAGCGCGCCACGTCACGCAATGCTTCGGCGTTCTTAAACGTCACGATCCCAGAAAAAGAAATATAAAATCCCAGATCCAACAGGACTTTTGCCGTGGCTAAATCCTCCGTAAAACAGTGCAGAACTCCCCCGCATTTCTCTGCCTGCTCTTCCCGCAGGATCGCCAGCGTATCCTCACGGGCCGAGCGCGTATGCACAATAATCGGCTTGTTCAGCGTATTGCCAATGCGAATATGTTCACGAAAAGATGCCTGCTGTTGGGGTTTCGTTTCCTGTTGATAGAAATAATCCAGCCCCGTCTCCCCCATCGCCACAACGCGACTGGAACGGGCTAATTCACGCAGCTCGGCATAGTCATAAGGCTCGTCCTGATGCAGCGGGTGGACGCCACAGGAAAACACGACGTTGTCACGTTCGCCAATCAAATCCACCATCGCCCGGTAGCCGGGTAGCGTGGTCGCCACAGCCAGAAAAAAACCGACATCGCGGCGTTTCGCCTTCTCCAGCACATCAGACACGTCTTTATGTAATGACTGATAGTCCAGACCGTCAAGATGACAGTGGGAATCCACTAACAACATGATATTTACTCTTAGTTAACCAGAAAGGGATGATCGGTTCGTTGAATTGATGAAGAGAATGTGCGCTCGCCGTTAAGCAGGCGATCCGTCAGCAGTAGCTCACGATTCACGCCCGTCACACTCAGTAATCGTTGTCGACATGCCAGCCACTGTTGCAGTTCATACTGCAAGTGCGCGCCAGGTTCGAGCGCCAGACGCTCAACCAGTGCGACCTGATCCTGATTCACCAAATGTTCGCTGGCACCCTGCTGCCATTTCAGGGCGTCCAGCAGCAGCACAGTCAGCCAATGAATGCGCACATCGGCATCATCATGATGCAGCGCCGGCAAAAGCGCCAGCCAGTCTCGTGAAGTAAGTACGTCAGAAACCGCCTGACACAATACCATTCGCTGCTTCCAGCAGTCCGGTTGCAACAGCGCCTCTGCCGCCAGCGGCGCGCCCGATTGTAATCGCAGCGCTGTGCGCAGGGCTTCACGATCGTACTGGTGGCGCGTATTCAGCCACAGCACGCTTTGCGTTTCGTTCGGTACATCCAAATAGTGATACAGGCAACGGCTTCGCAGCGTCGCCAATAGACGGGCCGGCTCGCGGCAGCTCAATAAAAAGAAGGTCTTCTCCGGCGGCTCTTCCAGTGTTTTTAACAACGCATTCGCCGCGGCCTCGGTTAGCTGTTCGGCGGCAGGCAGCCAAATCACTTTCGCGCCCCCCTGTCGGGCGCGCTGATACACTTTTTCCACGACGTCGCGCACCGGGTCTATCCCCAGACTTTGCTTGCCTTTCTCCGGACTCAGCACGTGCCAGTCGGGATGCGTGCCCGCACTCATCAGGTGACAAGCGTGACATTGTCCGCAGCTTTTCATGCCGTTAGGCCGTTGACAGATCAGCCAGCGGCTCAGCGCATAAATCAGCGACTCGTCGCCCATGCCCGGCAATGCATGCAACAGAACCGCATGGTGGCCTCTCCCCGCCTGATACTGGCGGATAAGCTGCTGGTAGGAAGCCTTCAGCCACGGATACCAATCCATCAACGCGACTCCTGCTCGACGGGATGTAGCCCCTGCTGCCGCAGCCACTGCTGTAATGCCGACCGAATATCGGCATTGACGGCATCAATCGATTGCGACGCATCAATGGTCACGATGCGGTTATCTTCCGCGGCCAATTCCTGATAGCGGGAACGGGTACGGTCAAAGAAAGCCAGCGACTCTTGCTCAATGCGATCCAGTTCGCCACGCTGACGCGCGCGCTGAAGCCCAATCGCGGGGGGTAAATCAAGATAGAGCGTCAGGTCAGGGCGAAAATCACCCAATACGGTATCGCGCAGCGACCGTAGCAGTTGCTGGTCAATACCGCGTCCTCCGCCCTGATAAGCCTGTGAAGAGAGATCGTGACGATCGCCGATAACCCACTGGCCGCGGGCCAATGCGGGTTTGATGACGTTATCCACCAGTTGTACTCTGGCCGCGTATAACATCAGAACTTCCGCTTTATCGGTAACCTTCTCATCGGTCATGCCTTGTTTGATCAGCTCACGCAATCTCTCTGCCAGCGGCGTACCTCCCGGCTCTCGCGTAAACACCACATCCTGTACGCCATGTGCGCGCAGCGTTTCCACAACGATATTACGCGCTGTCGTCTTTCCTGCCCCTTCCAATCCTTCAATGACGATAAATTTACTGTTCATCCCGTTCCTTTAACGCTGAGCGGTATACCTTCACAGCCCGATTATGATCTGCAAGGTTAGTGGTAAAACGGTGTCCGCCCTTGCCATCTGCAACAAAATACAGATAAGACGTTTTGGCCGGATGAGCAGCCGCATCCAGCGACGCTTTTCCCGGCATGGCGATCGGCGTGGGCGGCAAACCGGAAATGACATAAGTATTGTAAGGCGTCGGCGTGTCCAACGCTTTGCGGGTTATCACCCCTTTATAATCGTCTCCCATGCCGTAAATCACGGTTGGGTCAGTCTGCAAACGCATACCAAGCCGCAGGCGGTTGACAAAAACAGAGGCAACCTGAGTACGCTCCTCATTGATGGCCGTTTCTTTTTCAATAATCGATGCCATCGTGAGCAATTCATCCGGCGTTTTATAGGGCAGCCCCTGTTCACGCCTTTTCCAGACCTCATCAACCGTCTTTTTCATGCGCTCATGCGCGCGCCGCAACAGGTCAATATCGCTCGTTCCGGCGGTATATAAATAAGTGTCAGGATAAAACCATCCTTCAGGGTTAGGCTTATCCTTTATCTCCAACAACATCGCAATATCCTGCTCGCTTTTATCGACCAGCGTATGCGTGGTATATGGCGCCTGTCTCAGGGTTTCAAGCCACTCTTTCAGGCGCGATCCTTCTACAAAACGGATAGAGAATTGCGCCTCTTTGCCGCTGGACAACAGCGCCAACATCTCACGAACGCTCATCCCCACCATAAAACGGTAGGTTCCGGCCTTGAACTTCGCCAGTTCGGGCTCCGCACGCAGCAGCCACGGGAAGAACGTGCCGTCAGCAATAATTTTTTGTTCAACAAGCAGGCTTTCCAGCCCCTCTCTCCCCGTACCTGCCGGGAGAGTGAAAATGGTTTCTTTTTCAATCGCCAACGGCGAGGCGGCGAAACGCTGCATTTTCTGCCATGCGATCGCTATCGACAATACGATGACGGCAACGATCAATAAACCAACTTTCTTTTTATTCATAAATCAACCAATTACTCACAGCCGGGATGCAAAAAGCGATAAAGCGTTCTGGCATGATCATGATAGCGCCAGACATGCGCCTGATTCACGGGGACGACTGGCATTAATGCGTTGCAAACCAGCACTTCGTCCGCATCCCCCAACGCAGAGATCGGTTCGTTGACAATCTGTAGTTCAAAATCGGACCCCGTTAACAAAGCGATGATATGTTGGCGGGCAACACCATCCACCCCTGACTGAGACAAATCCGGCGTATAAACACGGTGGCCTTTACGCCAGAATAAATTAGCGGCACAGCATTCCACCAGCATACCTGACGTGTCAAGCACCAGCGTTTCCTCGGCGGAGGTCTGGTCAAGGGCTGCACGGATCAGCACTTGTTCCAACCGATTTAGATGTTTTATTCCCGCCAGCAGCGGATTTTTGGCCAACGCCACGGGACTCAGATTCAGATTAATGCCCCGTTCACGCCAGTTAGCATAGTGCGCAGGATAGTCCGCCTGCATGACGATGCGAGTCGGTTGGAGACAGCCTTTCGGACTATAACCACGCCCGCCGACGCCACGAGTTAGCATCACTTTCACGACGCCGTTCGATTGACCCTGTGCTGCCTGATTCATCTCAGCGATCAGGCTTTCCCAGTCCACCGCCGGAAATAATAAGCGCTCAGCGGCCTGTTGCAGACGCGCAATATGTCGATCAAGCCAGACAATCCCACCGGCACAGACTCTGGCTGTGGTAAAGCAGCCATCGCCATACTGCGTACCCCGATCGAGCACTGAAAGCTGTTGCTGTAACTGACCATCAATCCACAGCATAATGGACCCCATAATGTTCACCGTCGCCAGCTTGCCAGTAAAACGGCACCTTGTACAAACAGGTATTTCTGATTTTATCCAGACAAAAAAAAACCCGGAAACCGGGTTTTTTCAACATACCGCCGCAATTAAATCTTACGGAAGATCAGCGAACCGTTGGTCCCGCCAAAACCGAAAGAGTTGCAAAGGGCGTATTCTATTCCACTCACCTGACGCGCCTCGTGCGGCACGAAATCCAAATCGCAACCGTCATCGGGGTTATCCAGATTGATCGTCGGCGGAACCGCCTGATCGCGCAGAGCAAGAATACTGAAGATAGACTCCACTGCCCCGGCTGCGCCGAGCAAATGGCCCGTCATGGATTTGGTCGAGCTGACCAGCACACGGCCAGCGTCAGCGCCAAACACAGATTTCACCGCCTGCGTTTCAGCTTTATCACCCGCCGGCGTAGAGGTGCCATGCGCGTTAATATAACCGATCTGAGTCGTCGACAAGCCTGCGTCTCGCAACGCGTTTTCCATCGCCAACGCGGCGCCTGAGCCATCTTCCGGCGGTGACGTCATATGATACGCATCGCTGCTCATGCCAAAACCGACAACTTCCGCGTAGATTTTCGCACCGCGTTTTTTCGCGTGTTCATATTCTTCCAGCACCATAATGCCGGAACCGTCGCCCAGCACAAAGCCATCGCGATCTTTATCCCACGGGCGACTCGCCGCCTGAGGGTCCTCATTGCGTGTAGACAACGCACGCGCCGCGCCAAACCCGCCAACGCCCAACGGCGTACTGGCTTTTTCCGCCCCACCGGCCAACATTACATCCGCATCGTTGTAAGCAATGGTACGTGCTGCGTAACCGATGTTGTGCACGCCGGAGGTACAGGCGGTGGCGATTGAGATACTCGGGCCACGCAGTCCATACATGATGGTAAGGTGGCCGGCGACCATGTTGACAATGGTCGATGGTACGAAGAACGGGCTGATTTTGCGAGGGCCGCTTTTGACCAACGCATTATGGTTTTCTTCAATAAGCCCCAGACCGCCGATACCGGAGCCAATCGCCGCACCGATACGCGATGCGTTTTCATCCGTTACTTCCAGACCAGAATCCTGCATGGCCTGTACGCCAGCAGCAACCCCGTATTGAATGAAGGCATCCATTTTGCGAGCTTCTTTACGCGAAATGAATTCCTCAGAATTAAAATTCTTTACTAAGCCAGCAAAACGCGTTGCATAGGCACTAGTATCGAAATGGTCGATCAGGCTGATACCACTCTGACCGGCAAGAAGAGCACTCCAGGTAGACTCAACTGTATTGCCGACAGGAGATAACATGCCCAGTCCGGTCACAACTACTCGACGCTTAGACACGCTTATCCTCCAGGGAGGGAAAAAAAATCACTGCGGGACAAAAAAACTTAGGCGGTCGAATGACCGCCTAGATATGTTCGCTTACTGCTGGTTAGCCTGAATGAAATCAATGGCTGCCTGAACAGTCGTGATTTTTTCAGCTTCTTCGTCTGGAATCTCAGTATCAAATTCTTCTTCCAGAGCCATTACCAGCTCAACGGTGTCAAGAGAATCAGCGCCGAGGTCATCAACGAAAGAAGCATTGTTTACGACTTCTTCCTGCTTAACACCAAGCTGTTCAACGATGATTTTCTTAACGCGTTCTTCGATAGTGCTCATACTCTTAAATTTCCTATCAAAACTCGCTTTCGCGATGGTTTTCGTAGTGTATAAAATGTTTGAAAAGATGCAACAAAATCTCGGCTGGTCGAACCACGATTTTATACTATTTTGCGGTTATCACCGCAAATAATGCAAATAGTTTTCGAGCTTTTTAGATCATATACATGCCGCCATTGACATGCAATGTTTCGCCAGTAATGTAAGCAGCCTCATCAGAGGCTAAAAATACAACAGCATTGGCGATTTCTTTCGCATCACCGAGTCGGTTAGCGGGAACCTGCGTCAAAATGCCTGCTCGCTGTTCTTCTGTCAATGCCTGAGTCATATCTGTTTCAATAAAACCAGGCGCAACCACGTTGACCGTAATGCCGCGAGAGGCCACTTCGCGCGCGAGGGATTTACTGAACCCAATCAGCCCCGCCTTCGCAGCCGCATAGTTGGCTTGCCCTGCATTGCCCATTGTTCCTACAACGGAACCGATGGTAATGATACGGCCAAAACGTTTTTTCATCATGGCGCGCATCACGGCTTTGGACATCCGGAATACCGAAGTCAGATTGGTATCCAGAATATCTTGCCATTCATCATCTTTCATGCGCATCAGCAGGTTATCACGAGTGATACCGGCGTTATTGATCAGAATATCAACGTCGCCAAACTCCGCGCGAATTTCTGCTAATACGTTTTCCACTGAAGCCGCATCGGCAACATTCAGCTTATAACCTTTACCGTTCTCACCCAGCCAGGCGCTAATCGCTTCAGCCCCTTTTTCGCTGGTTGCGGTACCTATGACTTTTGCCCCGCGGGCAACCAACGTCTCGGCGATGGCTCGCCCTATACCCCGGCTTGCGCCAGTAACCAGTGCAACTTTCCCC
Organism: Samsonia erythrinae; assembly: GCF_004342665.1. Lineage (GTDB taxonomy): Bacteria > Pseudomonadota > Gammaproteobacteria > Enterobacterales > Enterobacteriaceae > Samsonia > Samsonia erythrinae. The sequence continues at coordinate 73,529 of NZ_SMBY01000003.1, forward strand.
TGAAAACTCATGGTCTCTCCGTTCTTATTTCTCAATCGCCGCTGACAGAGAAGCAGGATCGTTCACCGCAGTTGCTGTCAGGCTATCGACGATTCGTTTGGTTAAACCGGTCAATACCTTGCCCGGTCCGACTTCCAGCAGCGACTCAACGCCCTGAGAAGCGATAAATTCAACACATTCAGTCCAGCGAACGGGACGATAGAGCTGGCGCACCAGCGCATCACGGATCGCCTCTGGCGCCGTTTCGATGCGGGCATCAACATTATTTACCACGGGAATGACAGGAGAATTAAACGTCACACTCTCCAGCGCGACGGCCAGTTTCTCTGCCGCCGGCGCCATCAAGGCACAGTGTGACGGTACGCTGACAGGCAACGGCAAAGCACGCTTCGCGCCAGCCGCTTTGCACGCCGCGCCAGCACGTTCGACGGCGTCTTTATGACCCGCAATCACTACCTGTCCCGGTGAATTAAAGTTTACCGGAGACACCACCTGCCCCTGCGCAGACGCTTCACACGCTTTAACAATCGCCTCATTGTCCAGCCCGATAATGGCGTACATCGCGCCGGTCCCTTCCGGCACCGCCTCCTGCATCAGTTTGCCGCGTAACTCGACCAGACTGACAGCCTGTTGGAAATCGAGCGCCCCGGCACATACCAGCGCGGAATATTCCCCAAGGCTATGACCGGACATCAATGCCGGCGTTTTCCCACCATGCTGCTGCCAGACGCGCCAGATAGCAACAGAGGCCGTCAGTAACGCAGGTTGCGTCTGCCAGGTTTTGTTCAACGCTTCAACTGGCCCCTGTTGGGTAAGCTGCCACAAATCATAGCCTAAAACTTCAGAGGCCTGAGCAAATGTCTCGGCAACGATCGGGTATTCAGCGGCCAGATCCGCCAGCATGCCGACCGTCTGCGATCCCTGACCGGGAAACACCATTGCAAATTGCGTCATATCACAATCCTGTTTAATTAAAAACGAACCAGTGCGGAACCCCAGGTAAAGCCGCCGCCGAAAGCTTCAAGCAGCACTAACTGTCCTGGTTTAATACGCCCGTCTCGCACCGCTTCATCCAACGCGGAAGGCACGGAAGCGGCGGAGGTGTTGCCATGACGATCCAACGTCACAACGACCTTGTCCATTCCCATGCCCAGTTTTTTCGCGGTGGCGGTGATGATTCTCAGATTGGCCTGATGAGGAACCAGCCAATCTATTTCACTTTTATCCAGTTGAGCCGCCTGCAGCGTTTCTTCAACAATATGCGCCAATTCCGTGACCGCCACTTTAAAGACCTCATTACCCGCCATCGTCAGGTAAGCAGGCGTATCCTGGCGGCTACGGTCCTGATGCGGCAACGCCAGCAGCTCGCCGTAACGACCATCGGCATGCAAATGGGTAGAAAGAATGCCCGGTTGCTCTGATGCCGTTAACAGCACAGCTCCAGCACCGTCGCCGAACAGAATCAGCGTACCGCGATCTTCAGGATCCAATGTACGAGACAAAGCATCAGAACCCACCACCAGCGCGTATTTTACCGTGCCGTTTTTAACATATTGATCGGCAACGCTTAAAGCGTAAGTGAACCCCGCGCAGGCCGCAGCCAGATCGAAAGCAATGGTATCTTTGATGCCCAGCAGTTGTTGAATCTGGCAGGCTGAACTGGGAAACGCATGGCTTGATGATGTCGTCGCGACGATCAGCAACCCCACCTCAGACGCATCGACGTTCGCCATTTCCAACGCGTTTTGCGCTGCCCGGCATCCCATGGTCGCGACATTTTCATCCGCCGCAGCAATGCGACGTTCACGAATTCCGGTACGCGTGACGATCCATTCGTCCGACGTCTCCACCATTTTCTCTAAATCAGCGTTCGTCCTGATTTCTTCAGGCAAATAGCTGCCCGTTCCGATTATTTTTGTATACATGTACGCTTAGTCACTCTTGGGTAATACCGCTTGTAGACGGGCGGCAATTCGTTCAGGAAGCTGCCGCCGTACCGCCTGCATTGCCTGCTCGATAGCAACCGCAAACGCTTTCTGGTTTGCTGCGCCGTGGCTTTTGATTACAGTTCCCCGTAATCCTAACAGACATGCGCCGTTATACTGATCGGGATTCAAATGACTGAAACGCTTTGATAACCGTGTTTTTAACCAGCGTCCCAACCATTTCAACCACCAGGACTGTTTTTGTTTTTTCGTCGGGTCCGAAGCGGGTGATTTTAGCAATGACAGGAACATCCTGACCATGCCCTCCACCGTTTTCAATGTGACATTCCCCACGAAGCCGTCACAAACCATCACATCCGTTTTTCCTGTCAGCAAATCATTGCCTTCCAGATAACCAATGTAGTTTATTGACGGCGCCTCTTTTAACTGCGCCGCCGCATCACGGATCGTGCTTAATCCTTTGCTTTCTTCTTCACCAATATTCAACAATGCGACGCGGGGATTCGTCAGCGCCAGCACTTCTTCCGCCATCACCGAGCCCATCACGGCAAACTGAACCAGCATCGTGCTATCACAATCGACATTCGCCCCAAGATCCAGCACGACCGTTTTTCCGCGCTGTTGATGGGGTAAGACTGACACCAACGCCGGTCGTTCAATCCCCTCAAGCGGTTTAATCAGAAGCTTGGCCAACCCCATCAGTGCGCCCGTATTACCCGCACTCACGCAAGCTTGCGCTCTGCCCTCTTTCACCAATTCAAGCGCAATGCGCATTGAGGTACCACGACTCGCACGAATAGCCTGCGACGGTCTTGCATCACTGGCAATAACCGATTCTGCTGGAACAACGTCTAAACGGGACAGCAACTCAGAATCGACTTTGGCAAGTAATGGGGTAATCGCAGCGGGATCGCCGACTAATAACAAATTGAGGACTGGATTTGAAGCCAGTGCCTGCAACGCAGCAGGCACTGTCACGCAGGGACCGAAATCCCCGCCCATCGCATCTAACGCCAGAGTTAGGCGTGTCAAGATATTGCCTTGCAAATAATTCGCAAGAATTACTTGGCAATGACCTTGCGACCGCGGTAGTAACCGTCCGCAGTGATGTGGTGACGCAGGTGAGTTTCGCCAGAAACTTTATCTACGGATACAGAAGCGGTAGTCAGCGCATCGTGTGAACGACGCATACCACGTTTGGAACGGCTAGGTTTGTTCTGTTGTACGGCCATGGACCTTACTCCTTAATTACTTACGCTTTAAACTGGCTAATACGGCAAACGGATTTGGCTTTTCCGCCTCTTCAGGCAGTTGACCAAACACCATGTCCGCTTCGGACACTTCACAGTGTTCAGAATCATGCACCGGAACGATAGGCAACGTCAGAATAATTTCATCCTCGATCATTGCCAGCAGATCGACTTCGCCGAATTCATCGACGCCGATCGGTTCATACGCTTCCGGTAACGCTTCGGCCTGTTCATCATTGACGACCGGGCTGAAACAAAATGTCGCATGGACCTGATGTTCAAACGGCTTTCCGCAACGTTGGCACATCAGTGTGACCGTAACGTCCGCATTACCGTCAATCACCGCCAGGCGCTGATTATCAATATTGAAAGATAAGGAGGCCTGAACATCACTATCCACACTCACCACTGATTCGGCAACCCGCGCTACTTGTTCAGGCAAATAGACACCAACATAGTCTAAACGCTTTTGAGCAGTGCGAACCGCATCAAGGGTTAAGGGTAATTTTACCTTTTGCATAGGGCGCGCATATTAACGTCGTAACGACATAGAGTCAAAGAAAAAGGCAGTGAAGCGCCGCCTTTCACCAATATTCGCTTCCAGAGCGGCGCATAGTTTAAAATGCCTTTCATTATTACGCCATGGTTTATCAAAAAATTATGCAGCAGATTATCCTCGCTTCAACATCACCTTACCGCCGGGCCTTACTGGAAAAACTGGCCATCCCTTTTATTTGCGCATCGCCCGATATTGACGAAACGCCCCACCCCGGCGAAAACGCCCGCGATCTCGTGATTCGTCTTGCTGAAAACAAAGCGCGGGCGCTGGCTGCACAATATCCCGCTCATCTGATTATCGGTTCCGATCAGGTTTGCGTGCTGGAAGATACGATTACGGGGAAGCCCTATAATAAGGTCAATGCCACGCGACAATTACAACAGGCCAGCGGAAAATGCGTTTCATTCTTTACCGGTTTGGCACTTTTTAATAGCGCGACTCAAAACATGCAGAGCATTGCGGAACCCTTTGACGTGTATTTCCGTGCGCTGACACAGACTGAAATCAGCGGCTATCTGGATAAAGAACAACCCTGGAACTGCGCTGGCAGTTTTAAAAGTGAAGGGCTGGGCATTACCTTATTCGAGCGACTATCCGGGCGAGATCCCAATGCGCTCATTGGGCTACCGCTGATCGCGCTGACGCACATGCTGAGACAGGAAGGCATCAATCCGCTGACGGTATGAAATGACGCGGGATAGCCCGATGACGAACTATCCCGGAGGAGAAACCGGACGGTGTTTAAGATTTCGTCTTACGCAGCGTTTGCAAACATTGACGAAGCGCGTTATCCAATGGGGCTTCAATCCTCAGCGTCTCGCCGGAATGAGGATGTTCAAAACGTAGCGCCTGCGCATGCAGGAACAAACGTTTTAGCCCCGTATTTGCCAGTTGCCGATCAAATTCGCGATCGCCGTAACGATCGTCAAACGCAATGGGGTGCCCGGCATGCAAAGTATGCACGCGAATCTGATGCGTACGTCCAGTAACCGGGCTCGCCCGCACCAATGTCGCATGCTCAAAACGCTCTTCAACTTTAAAGCGTGTCTCCGATGGCTTACCTTCGCTGTCTACCCGCACCACGCGTTCACCACTTTGCAGCGTATTCTTAAGCAACGGCGCCTGTATGACCTTGCAATGAGACTGCCACTGGCCGCGAACCAACGCGAGGTAATCTTTTTGCATCCCTTTCAGGCGCAGTTGCTCATGCAATGACCGCAGCGCCGAGCGCTTTTTCGCGACCAGTAAAACGCCGGAAGTATCACGATCGAGACGGTGTACCAACTCCAGAAAACGCGCTTGCGGGCGCAAAGCGCGCAACCCCTCGATCACGCCAAAGCTTAAGCCGCTCCCGCCATGTACCGCTGTCCCTGACGGCTTGTTTAACACCAGCAGGTAATCATCTTCATAAAGAATACACTCCGCCAGCGCGGCGACTTTACCAAGGCTGGCAGAAACAGGCGCTTCGTCACGTTCAGCCTGTCGAACAGGCGGAATGCGGATTTCATCGCCATCGAGCAATTTGTATTCTGGCTTGACCCGCTTCTTATTTATCCTTACCTCGCCTTTTCGCAAGATGCGGTAGATCAGACTTTTAGGCACACCCTTTAAGCGGGTATGCAGGAAATTATCGATGCGCTGCCCCGCTTCATCTGCGGAGATAGTCACAAATTGTACTGAAGGATGATCTGTTTTCATGATGCGCGATTCTAAATAGAGCAACCCAATAGCGCCACTTCTTTTTCTGTGCTTAACTGTGTGTCTGACTTATAAAGATATTGTTACATCGGCGGGTCAAGCAGGCTTAGCGTCAAACTCTGCCTGTTTTGGTGATGGCGACAGAACTATCTTTATACAGACAGGCAAAGTCACCTTGCTATAACGGTGTCAGCAGTGGAATAATGCTTTTGCGTTTCCCACGCGGGTTTCCGATAAAACGAGGGAAATTGCGAAATTATTAAGTTTGCCTGATAGCGCACACACGCAGCAATGGCGTAAGACGTAATGCGAAATCAAGCAGTTAGCGGGCTGCGGACTGCAGCTTGGCCGGCAAATGGAATCAGGTCTGGCGACATTCTTCAGAAGCGGTTCCCCCAGTAAATGCGCTGTTTTCCATCAGGAAAAACAGGCTACCGAAACATGCGCCTCTATGCAGGCGACAACCGGGAGGTTGACGTCCCTGCGATAAGCCACGAGGCCATCGGTTCACTCCGGTCATGCGGTTCTTTTGTCCGCAGCTCTATCAATAATGCAAGTAAAAATAACGAGTAAGTTGAAGATGAAAAGAATGTTAATTAACGCAACTCAGCAGGAAGAGTTGCGTGTTGCTTTGGTTGATGGTCAACGGCTGTATGATCTGGATATCGAAAGTCCCGGTCATGAGCAGAAAAAAGCAAATATCTACAAAGGTAAAATCACGCGTATCGAACCCAGTCTTGAAGCGGCTTTCGTTGATTATGGCGCAGAAAGGCATGGTTTCCTCCCTCTTAAAGAGATCGCCCGCGAATACTTCCCCAATAACTATGCTTCCCACGGTCGCCCTAACATTAAAGACGTGTTACGTGAAGGTCAGGAAGTCATCGTTCAGGTTGATAAGGAAGAGCGCGGCAACAAAGGCGCAGCGCTGACGACGTTTATCAGTCTGGCGGGCAGCTATCTGGTCTTGATGCCGAATAACCCGCGCGCTGGCGGCATATCTCGCCGAATCGAAGGTGACGACCGCACCGAACTTAAAGAAGCATTGGGCTCTCTGCAACTGCCAGACGGTATGGGACTCATTGTTCGTACCGCGGGCGTGGGCAAATCTGCCGAAGCGCTGCAATGGGATCTGGCTTTCCGTCTGAAGCACTGGGACGCGATTAAAAAAGCGGCTGAAGGACGTCCGGCGCCCTTCCTGATCCATCAGGAAAGTAACGTGATCGTGCGCGCATTCCGCGATTATCTGCGTCCGGATATCGGCGAAATCCTAATCGACAACCCCAAAATCGTCGATCTGGCGAAAGAGCATATTGCTGCGCTGGGTCGCCCCGATTTCAGCAGTAAGATTAAATTGTACAGCGGCGAAATTCCGTTATTCAGCCATTATCAGATCGAATCGCAGATCGAGTCGGCCTTCCAGCGTGAGGTTCGCCTGCCGTCCGGCGGTTCTATCGTTATTGATACCACCGAAGCGCTGACGGCTATCGATATCAACTCCGCTCGTGCGACGCGTGGGGGCGATATTGAGGAAACCGCCTTTAATACCAACCTTGAAGCCGCAGATGAAATTGCCCGTCAGTTGCGGCTGCGCGACCTTGGTGGCCTGATCGTTATCGATTTTATTGATATGACCCCGGTTCGCCACCAGCGCGAAGTTGAAAACCGTCTGCGTGACTCCGTTCGTCAGGATCGCGCTCGTATCCAGATTGGCCGCATTTCCCGCTTTGGTCTGTTGGAAATGTCGCGTCAGCGCCTGAGTCCTTCGTTGGGCGAATCCAGCCATCATGTTTGCCCTCGCTGTAGCGGCACCGGTACGATCCGTGACAACGAATCGCTTTCACTGTCTATTCTGCGTCTGATCGAAGAAGAGGCCCTGAAGGAAAATACCAAAGAAGTTCACGCCATCGTTCCCGTTCAGATCGCGTCTTATCTGCTGAATGAGAAGCGTGATGCGGTGAATGCCATCGAAAAACGTCAAGGCGGCGTTCGTGCCATTATCGTGCCGCACGATGGCATGCAGACACCGCACTACTCTGTGGTTCGCGTTCGCAAAGGTGAAGAAAAACCAACGCTCAGCTACATGTTGCCTCAGCGGTTAGAAACCGAAACTCAGCAGTTGCAAGAAGAGCAAACGATTGAGCGTAAGCAACCTGAGCAGCCCGCTTTAGCGACGTTTTCCCTGGCAGACATGCCGACGGAAACCGCCGCGCCGGTGGCCAAAGCCGCGCCAGTCGTCGCTCAAGCCGCGGCGGAAACGCAGCCGGGCTTCATTAGCCGTTTCGTCAGCGCGCTAAAAGGTCTTTTTGCTTCCGAACCTGCCACAAAAGCGGCAGATACGCTTGATGAGCAGAAAGCCGAAGAAGAAAAATCCGCTGAAACGCAACGCCCTGAGCGTCGTCATTCGCGCCGTCAAGGCAGTAATCGCCGTGACCGTGGCTCACGAGACAATCGTGAGCAGCGCGATGACCCGCGCCGTAATAAGCGGCAAAATCCTGAGGAAGCGGTGGTAGACACGCTCTCAGACACCGCAGAGAAGGCCAGCGTTGAAGAACAACCGCGTCGCGAGCCGCGTGCTGAACGCCAGCGTCGCCGTCAGGAAGAGCGTCGCCAGTCTTCAGCAGAAACTAAAGCGCAATCTACGGCTGAAAATTCGGACGATAACACCGAGGAGCAGGATAAACCCGCTCAGGTTATGCCTCGCCGTCAGCGCCGTCAGCTCACGCAGAAAGTACGTATTCAGTCAGAAAACGAACAAGCGACCGAGCCGGACAGCGTACAGCCTGTTGTTGAAACATCCACATTGTCTCCATCTGACGTCAACACCATCAACGTTGCGGCAGACAGCCAGGAAACCGATAACGAGCAAAACGAGGCGAATCGCGCCAATAACGAGAATGGCAGTATGCCGCGTCGTTCACGTCGTTCACCTCGCCACCTGCGCGTTAGCGGTCAGCGTCGCCGCCGTTATCGCGATGAGCGCTACCCTTCTCAATCCGCGATGCCACTGGCGTTTGCTGCCGCATCGCCGGAAATGGCCTCAGGCAAGGTCTGGGTTAGCTATCCTGTCGCACAGGCGCAGCAGGCCGAAGGACAACAGCAGGAAGAAAGCCTCACCGCAACAACGCCGCTGTTACCCGCCGTTATCGCCGCAACGGAACCTGAGCAAGTCAATACCGTAGAAACTCAAACGGTTGTGGACGCCGCGATTGTTGAAAACGGGACTCAGAACGAGACCGAGCCGACAGCAACCGCGCACACTGCTGACGTTATTCAGGATAGTAATGTTACTGATGTCGACGTCAGCGCCGATGGTAGCGAAACCATTGTCGGATCAGCCATTGATAATACCGCGATCGACGATGCAATTGCCGCAGTGGCCGTAAGTGCAGTTGAAGAAGTGAAAGCGGTTGATGCGGATGAGGTCGTTAATACGGATGAAATTGTTGACACGACGGCTGACCATGCGAATGAGCAGATTGCAGATGATGTTGTCAACGAAGACATCCCATCTGAGGCTGACGCCGTGGAGCAAACCGATGCCGCAGAGCCTGCTATTACAGCAACGCAGGATATCAGCCAGCCGCAACCGCTTCAGGACGAGCCTGCACTGGTCGCGGTTAACGCTCAACCGGCGATAGGATCTACTGACTCGAATGCTGAAGACAAGGCCGATGTCGCCGAGCCTCGCTATAAGCTCCACGCGACGGCGCCGGCAACCCATGCGCCAGCACCGGCATACCAGCCCGAGCCGGCACGGCACAGCGATTGGGTTCGCCCGACCTATGCGTTCTCCGGTAAAGGGTCCGCAGGCGGCCACGCTGCGCTGAACCATTCAACTGCGCCAGCAACCAAGCCTGCGCCAGTCAACGAATAAGCCTGTCTTTCGTCACTATCTCCCCCCGCCGTCCGGCGGGGGTTTTTACCGTTAACTTTCGCTTATTCGCCTAAAAGGTTCAGTTGGTTAATATCCACGCGTTCCGTTTTTCCATCCAGCTCAGCCAGCAGACGTTTGAAGTGTTCGCTCTGCTCATGTAACGCCAGAGCATCCCGATCCTTCCAACGTTCGAAAAACACAAAAGTGTCAGGCTTATCGACTACCTCGTGCAAATCATACTGCACATTTCCCGCTTCCTGTCGGCTGGACGCGACAACTTGTTTTAGCGTCGCGCTAACGTCCGCAATGAATTCTGCCTTTGCCTGAATAGTGGCGACAATACGAATTTCCATACACATCCCTTATTTCTTCATAGATAAGATAATGATATCAAATGCCAATACGGCGTTAATTTCAAGCTTTCATAAACAAACGGATGCATTGTAGCCACTTTACGCTTATCCTTGTCCCCCGCCTATCAGTCCCAACACCAACTTGAAGATGATGTTTTTCTACTGACCGCCGGAGCACAATGTCATGACCGCACAGCCTTCCACACTTAAAATTCGTCGCCCTGATGATTGGCATATTCATCTGCGTGACGATCAGATGTTGGAAACCGTACTCCCTTATACCAGCCGCATCTTTGGTCGTGCTATTGTCATGCCGAACCTGACGCCGCCGATTACCAGCATAGCGAGCGCCATTGCATACCGTCAGCGTATTTTAGCCGCTGTCCCGCAGGGGGATCGCTTTCAGCCGCTCATGACCTGCTATCTGACCGATGGGCTCGACGCCAATGAAATTGTCAGCGGTTTTGAGCAAGGCGTTTTCACCGCGGCCAAACTATACCCAGCCAACGCCACGACAAATTCCAGCCATGGCGTGACCAACGTTGCCAATATTTCCGGCATCCTGGAAAAAATGCAAAAGATAGGGATGCCGCTGCTCATCCACGGGGAAGTTACCGATCCCGACATTGATATTTTTGACCGGGAAGCCCGTTTTATTGAAACCGTGCTGGAGCCTCTGCGCCGGCAATTTCCTGAATTGAAAATCGTCCTTGAACACATTACGACAAAAGAAGCGGCACAATACGTTGTTGACGGAAACGATTATCTCGCGGCAACCCTTACTCCCCAGCATCTGATGTTCAACCGCAATCATATGCTGGTCGGCGGCATTCGCCCTCACCTGTATTGCCTGCCCATATTAAAACGCAACATCCACCAACAGGCGCTGCGTAATGCAGTAGCCAGCGGCTGCAATCGCCTTTTCCTCGGCACCGATTCTGCACCTCATGCCAAACACAGAAAAGAGTCCTGCTGCGGCTGTGCCGGCGTGTTCAACGCACAAGCGGCCTTAAGCGCATACGCTACGGTTTTCGAAGAGATGAACGCGTTAGATAAGCTTGAGGCATTCTGTTCACTGAACGGCCCACGTTTTTACGGCCTGCCGGTTAATGAAAGCTGGATTGAGCTGCATCGCGAAGCGATAACATTCCCTGAAGAAATCCCACTCGGTGATGAATCATTAATCCCTTTTTTGGCAGGACAACGCCTCAACTGGTCAGTTCGTTAATCGATTAGCCCATCCGTATAATGCCGATGGGCTAAATTTTATGTCGCGCCTTGTTCTTGACACGCAATGACTGTATAAATAAACAGTTTTCATTGGGAGACTCAACATGCGCGTAGAAATTACTCTTGCTAAGACAACGCCTTTACCCCCCGGTGCGATAGATGCGCTTCAGCAAGAACTGACAAACCGTATTCACAGAATTTACCCTGATATCCCCATTCAGGTGCGTTACGCATCCTCGAATAGCCTGACAGTGTTGGGAGCAGGCAAAGAGGATAAAGATCGCATCTCAGACATTCTGCAAGAAACCTGGGAAAGCGCCGATGACTGGTTTACGCCAGAGCAGGATGTTTGAGATTTTAAAAAAATAAAAATTATTACGTTATCTGACCGGTGTCGCGCAGTGGCATGGTATCAGAACCTATGTTATGCATATGCGCTGACATCCGATGATGCGACGTCCGCAATAAGTCGATGTTACAACTTGAAAGATAACGAGGATCTGGCTGTAATGACGGTTCGAAACGGCATTTCGCCATGTGTTATGACTGAGGGTATCTGTTATGACGGTAGAGAAACCAGAAGAAGCAATGACATTCGGGGAACTGCTGGCGCTTATTGGAGAGCAACAACGCAAACTCGACGCGCTGGAACTCGCCTTTTCATCGCTGGCATTTTGCCTTGATGAAAAGTCAAACCAGTTGATGATCCACAATCTGACGCTGGAATCTCAAAATGAGAACCGGGATCCGGTCATGAAAAAATATCTTGCCCGCCTCGCCGCCAGCTTGGAGAAAAACGCAGGGCCGGTTGCGGAATAATGTTCCGCGTCGCCTATCCCCCCTCTCTTCGGGATGAAAATGGTGTTCGTCCCGATATTTTATTTGATATACCACTGCGTTTATTCATATTGGCCCGTGTCATTTTTTTTACAAAAAATTGAAAATATTTCCCATAAATTAAATAAGCAGCAGTATACTGATAAAGCTCAGTCAAGATAATGAGCCACCTGAAACCTCGTTAGTCACTCATGTTAGTAACTAGTCAATAAGGGGTATTTATGGATAGAAAAAATGAAGTTATTCAGACACACCCTCTTGTAGGTTGGGACATCAGTACCGTTGACAGTTATGACGCCATGATGATCCGTTTACACTACTTGTCCGACGCGGATCAAGCACCAGATGAAGCACATGTTGACCGGACACTTTGGCTAACGACCGATGTAGCAAGGCAGTTGATAAACATACTTGAAGCCGGTATTGCGAAAATCGAATCGACTGACTTTGATGTCGGCGACTATCGAAAACATTAACCATTGATTGCGTTATTAATCATCGATTCAATCTTCTGTTAATTTGACTTAATAACAGCACCGCTATATTGGCGGTGCCGTTATTTTAGTTTTATTCTCATTTCTTTTTTATATTCTTCAATCAATTACCCTCGACCGATTGTTATTTGTCCTCTGAATGTACCGCTTTCGCGTCAATGTCATATTTATTCATCATTTCCGTCTGAAAACCGGCATCAGAAATAGCGGTCACGGTTCATGAGTTACCATAACTGAATTGAATAAGTTATGAATTTAGATTCAAAAAAACTGTTCTTGTTTATGATAGTGTTGCAATTTAAAAGTTTATATTGATTTTATGTTGCTTCCTGTTTAATTTTGCCAACCAGCCATGTTAAAAATCTGATAGGGAGTTATCACTATGCTTTGGCGTAATACATCGTCTCGTTACGGCCATATCAGCATTCTGCTGCACTGGATAGCGGCGTTGACAGTCTATGGTATGTTTGCTTTAGGGCTTTGGATGGTTTCATTAGGCTACTACGACATCTGGTATCACAAAGCCCCGGAAATTCACAAAGCTATCGGTACTCTGCTGTTTGCCGTCATGTTGTTTCGTGTGGTTTGGCGTTTTATTTCCCCGCCACCGCCCCCGTTGAAAAGTTACTCAACATTGACCCGGGTGAGCGCAACCCTGGCGCATATTGCGCTCTACGTGATTCTTTTCGCAATTCTTATCAGTGGTTATCTGATTTCCACCGCGGAAGGACAAGCAATTTCAGTTTTTGGCTGGTTTTCAATTCCGGCCATTGTCAGCGGCTTGACGGATCAAGCCGATATAGCAGGCGACGTGCATCTTTATCTTGCATGGGCGGTGGTTGCTCTATCAGTGCTGCACGGCTTAGCTGCATTAAAACACCACTTTATCGATGGTGATAACACGTTGAAACGGATGTTGGGTCGCAACGTTCCTTAACTTTTGAGATTATGGAGAAACACGAATGCTGAAAAAAACACTACTGGGCCTGACCGCAGTATCTATGCTTGCCTCTGCCGGTTCAGCGTTAGCCGCAGAATACAAGTTAGACAAGGAAGGCCAGCACGCGTTTATTGAATTCCGCATTAAACACCTTGGTTATAGCTGGCTTTATGGCAGCTTTAATGACTTTGATGGCGCGTTTACCTTTGATGAAAAAAACCCGTCAGCGGATAAAGTAAATGTCACGATCAACACCAACAGCGTTGATACCAATCATGCTGAGCGTGACAAGCACCTGCGTAGCGCAGAGTTTTTAAACGTTGCCAAGCATCCTCAGGCAACCTTTACCTCAACGGAAGTAAATAAAGACGGCAACGAATACGATATTACCGGTAACCTGACGTTAAATGGCGTGACCAAGCCCGTTAAACTGGATGCAAAACTCATCGGTCAGGGGGATGACCCGTGGGGCAACTACCGTGCGGGATTTGAAGCAGAAGGTACTATCAAGCTGAAAGATTTCAACATCACGACCGACCTCGGCCCGGCGTCACAAGAAGTCGAACTGATTATTTCGGTTGAAGGCATTCGTCAGAAATAAAGTTTAACGCTTGCTGCGGCAAACCCTAGCCCTTTCCTCAGGAAAGGGCTTTTTACTTGAGCGCGCTATCACCAATTATTCCGTATTACCTTTCGTCTCAGGCAGAGGAATACGTAATGATGACGTCAATAGTCCCTTGGATTTATTGAAAATTTTCATTCCATTTTCACGCCCGCTGCGCCTTGCCCGTTGCTCTTCCAGGGGCAGTTTCATTTCATCCTGACATACGCGACTACAGCACCCTTCATAGGTTGCCGCACAGTTTGGGCACTGAATAAACAGGAGATGACACCCTTCGTTGCGGCAATTGGTATGGGTATCGCATGAGGCTCCGCACTGATGGCAGTGTGCGATCACCTCATCAGAGATACGTTCACCCATGCGTTCATCAAACACAAAGTTCTTGCCAATAAATTTCAGCGGCAGCCCTTTCGCTTTAGCCTGGCGCGCATATTCAATAATACCGCCTTCTACGTGATACACATTTTCAAAGCCATGATGAAGCATGTAAGCGCTGGCTTTCTCGCAGCGAATGCCCCCCGTACAGTACATGACAATATTTTTATCACGCGCGTCATTCAGCATATCAACAGCCATAGGAAGTTGATCGCGAAACGTATCGGACGGAATCTCTAGCGCATTCTTGAAGTGCCCGACTTCATATTCGTAGTGATTCCGCATATCAACGAATACCGTATTGGGATCTTCGGCCATGGCATTGACCTGCTCTGCTTTCAGGTACTGCCCGACCTTCGCCGGATTAAAGGTGGGATCATCAATCCCGTCAGCGACAATCCGTGCGCGAACTTTCATTCTCAGTACCCAGAACGACTTCCCGTCATCTTCCAGTGCGATATTTAAGCGAACCTGATCGAGCGCCGGATGTGCGCTAAATAAGGCTTCTTTAAAGGAATCAAACTGATTATTGGGGACGCTGATTTGTGCGTTAATCCCTTCAGTTGCAATATAAATGCGCCCGAATACCTTACGCTGTTCAAACTGAACATATAGGCGGTCACGAAAGGCTTTGGGATCGTCAATCGTAAAATATTTATAGAAAGAAACAGTAGTACGCGGCTCGGTTTCAGCAAGCATACGCGCCTTTAGTTCCTCATTGGACACCCGGTTATGTAACACTGGCATGGTGTACGTTCCTGTCTTCATGAAGGTTAGCCTGCGAGGTTTCTCATTGAGCGCTAGCCCAATGGTTCGCATCGCCCGGCATCATACCTGATAGTGCCGCAGCTGTCAGGGCATGAAATCCCTGGCGAAAAGATGACGACTGATCTACCGTAACCGGATAGTCTCTGGCGTTCATTTCACGTTCACGACAAACCATCACTCAAGGATCTGTCATTATGAGCAAACTATTCTCTCCCGTGTCGCTGGGAAAACTCGATTTGCCTAACCGCATCATCATCGCCCCTATGTGTCAATATTCAGCTGAAGATGGCAAAGCGACGGCCTGGCATACGATGCACTTAGGTAGCCTGTCGCATTCCGGCGCGGGGTTACTCATACTGGAAGCCACGGCCGTCTCGCCGGAAGGCAGGATTTCCCCGCGCGATCTCGGCCTGTGGAATGACGCAACCGAGCAGGCTCTCGCCAACGTCATCCACTCAGTCAAAACTTACTCTGCCATGCCGCTCGGCATACAACTGGCTCACGCCGGTCGTAAAGCCTCGACGGCGGTTCCGTGGCATAGTCGGGTATTTCTTCGTCCGGATGAAGGCGGATGGCAAACCGTTGCGCCCTCAGCGCTTCCCTATGCAGCAAGCGATGATGCCCCATTAGCGCTGTCAGAACAGCAAATTCATACGCTGATCTCATCGTTTGTCGAAGCAGCTAAGCGTGCGGATCGTCTGGGGTTTGATCTGGTAGAGATTCATGCCGCTCACGGGTATTTGCTGCACCAATTCCTTTCACCGCTGGCAAACCAGCGCACGGACAGCTATGGTGGTTCACTCGCGAACCGAATGCGTCTGGTCATGGAGATTTTCCGTGCGGTTCGTGAAGTCTTCCCTGCGCATAAAGCCGTCGGCGTGCGGATTTCCGCGACTGACGGCGTTGACGGCGGCTGGGATCTGGAACAATCAGTAGAGCTGAGTAGAGCGCTGCACGAATCAGGCTGCGATTTCATTCATGTCTCCAGCGGCGGGTTATCTCCCCTGCAACAGATTAACCCTGCGCCGAATTATCAGGTCCCGTATGCGCAGCGCATTAAACAAGAGGTTGGTATTACCACTATCGCAGTTGGGCTGATCACCGAACCGGAACAGGCAGAAGCCATTGTCGCCACAGGGGAGGCCGATGCTATCGGACTCGCTCGGGCCATACTCTTCGATCCTCGCTGGCCGTGGCATGCGGCAGCCCGACTGGGGGCTCAGGTATCTGCACCACCACAGTACTGGCGTAGCGAACCACACCATGTCAGAGGTATTTTCAAACAATAGTTTTGCACGCCCCTTCAATGTCGAACAAGCCTATCAGGCCGCTTTTTTACACGGTGTTTTGCCATCAAAAGACAAAACTTACCATCCGGAGATGGTAAGATTAGCGTTTTTTTTGCATGAAAATCAGCAGATAAGACGGCAATAATTTGTTTTATTGGCGAAGCACCGCAATAATCTACCTTGTAGTTAACACTCTATTGATTCTTTTAAACGGTTCGCGTGCTGAGTAGCACCAGAAAATTGATATTGAGGCCATGACACAACTTCCTTCCTTTAATCGTTCACTGTTGCACCCACGCTATTGGCTCACCTGGTTGGGCATTGGCATCCTTTATCTTACCGTCTTACTACCCTACCCCGTGATTTATCGTATCGGCACCGGGTTAGGCCATCTGTCGATGCGCATGCTGCCGCGGCGCGTCAAGATTGCCTCACGTAACCTCGAACTCTGCTTCCCTGAGATGCCGCAGAGCGAGCGTGATGCGTTGATCAGAAAAAACTTCGAATCTGTCGGCATGGGAGTGCTGGAAACAGGCATGGCCTGGTTTTGGCCCGACTGGCGTATCGATCGTTGGTTTACGGTTAAGGGCTTAGAGCACATGCGCCCTTTACGGGAAAAGCGGCAAGGCGTGTTGCTCATCGGCCTGCATTTCCTGACGCTGGAACTGGGCGCTCGCATCTTTGGCATGAAAAATGCGGGAATTGGCGTCTATCGACCCAATGATAATAAGCTGATCGATTGGCTACAGACCTGGGGACGCTTACGCTCGAATAAATCCATGCTGGATCGCAAAGATCTCAAAGGCATGATTCGTGCACTCAAACAGGGAGAAATTATCTGGTATGCGCCGGATCACGATTATGGCCCCGCCAGCAGCGTATTCGCCCCGTTGTTTGCTGTAGATAATGCAGCGACAACCCGAGGCAGCTATATGCTGATCAAAACGGCCTCTCCGGCAGTCGTCCCATTCGTACCACGCCGATTACCTGACGGCAAAGGTTATGAACTGCTCATCCAGCCTGCGGAGTTAGGTGCCCCTGTAGACAATGAAACGGTGACGGCGACCTGGATGAACAAAGTGGTTGAGCAGAATATCCTGCTGGCTACGGACCAATACATGTGGCTACACCGCCGATTTAAAACTCGCCCTGAAGGAGAGCCTTCTCTCTATTAGGCCGCAAAAACCGGTAACCCTGTTCATAGCGTTAGCCGTATGGGCAGGGTATTAGTCATATCTCCCACTTTTCTCCCCTCGGCAATGCCTCCTTAACGTTCTGCACATACGCGATCTGATATACCATCTCAGGCATGCACTGAACTTGGGGCAAAAAAAAAGCAACGGCAATTGCCGTTGCTATCACTTTAATCGATCAATATCCGTCAGTTTTTAATGTGAGGCGCAGGCAGCTTTTGGTAAGCGTCAACCCAGTCCGCATGAACCTCTGGCGTTTGCCATACATGATAATGCAGACGCGATATCGTTACCGGATCGCTCAACAACGCCAGACGCTGCTCATTACTCACCTCTTCCGGTTTGCGATTCAGCGCATTACGCACATTCTGCTCACGCACCGCTTCGATCGCCCGGCTGAAACGGTGACGCGCAGTCGCCATTGCGCTGGCAAGCGCATTGATGGAAGGATCAAAAACAGCCTGCATGAACCCATTATCCAACCGGCGCTGATGGTTCAAACGACAGTACTCGTCTGTAGCAACCAATTCACGAGGCGGATTGTATTCTTCCGGTATCATCAGTAATTTTAATCGCTTGCATCCAATTCCCCACGATGCCCGACTTGAAAAAACCGAAACGAATGGAGACAGAATCAGCGAGAAGACAATCGGCGCCAGCCACCACAGGAAGCGCAGGTCCAGCCAGGCCATACCAATCGCCCATACCAGCCCCAGGATCAGTTGCGAACCGTGACGCACGAAAGCCTCTCCCCAAGGCGTCGCGTCATCATCGCGCTGAGGGGAATTCCATTGGACTGACCAGCCGAGAAAAGCGCTAACGACAAACACCGTGTGGAACAGCATACGCACGGGCGCCAACAACACCGAGAACAGCATTTCCAGCAGCAAAGAAATAAATACGCGGAAAACGCCGCCGTACTCTTTTGCTCCTTTCGCCCATACCAGAATGACGCTCAGCAGTTTTGGCAAGAACAGCAAAACCAATGTGGTGGAGAATAGCGCAATGGCTAATTCAGGCCGCCATTGTGGCCAAACGGGGAACAGTTGCCGGGGCTGCAAGAAGTATTGCGGCTCCATCAGCGTATGCACCACCTGCAAGGCCGTAGAGAGCATCAGGAACATAAACCATAGCGGGGCGGACAGATAGGACATCACCCCCGTCAGGAAAACCGCACGGTGAACCGGGTGCATTCCTTTAACCAGAAATAACCGGAAGTTCATCAGGTTACCGTGGCACCAGCGGCGATCGCGTTTCAGCTCGTCCAACAGATTCGGCGGCAGCTCCTCATAACTTCCCGGCAGATCGTAAGCGATCCAGACGCCCCATCCGGCACGACGCATTAATGCCGCCTCAACGAAGTCATGCGAAAGAATCGCCCCGGCAAACGACCCCTCACCGGGCAGCGGCGCCAGCGCACAGTGCTCGATGAACGGTTTAACGCGAATAATCGCGTTGTGCCCCCAGTAGTGCGATTCCCCCAACTGCCAGAAATGCAGACCGGCGGTAAACAGCGGGCCATAAACACGCGTGGCGAACTGCTGACAGCGCGCATATAACGTATCCATGCCCGATGCTTTCGGCGAAGACTGGATAATCCCGGCATTCGGGTTAGCTTCCATCAGTCTGACCAGAGAACTCAGACACTCTCCGCTCATGACACTGTCGGCATCCAGGATCACCATGTAACTATATTGGCTCCCCCAACGACGGCAGAAATCATCAATATTGCCGCTCTTACGTTTGACGCGACGACGACGACGACGATAGAAAATACGCCCGCTACCGCCGACATCCCGGCACAGCTCCATCCAGGCTTTTTGTTCCGCTACGCAGATGTCGGGATCGTTACTGTCGCTCAATACATACAGGTCAAAATGCTCAAGATTCCCGGTCGCTTCAACCGATTCATACGTCGCGCGCAGCCCCGCGAAAACCCGCTCTACGTCTTCGTTGCAAATCGGCATAATTAACGCCGTGCGGTGCTCCGGATTGAGCGGTTCATTACCCACGGTGGTCGAAGAGATACTGTATTTATCGCGGCCGATAAGCAGTTGCAGGAACCCCATCAGCGCTGTCCAGAATCCGGCAGAAACCCAGCAGAACAGCACCGCAAACAAAACGAGTATGCCGCTTTGCAACACATAGGGAAGCAGTTGCATCAGCGAACGCGTCCAGGGCTGATCGGCCATTTCAAACGGATCGATCAGCGCCCACCCCTGATAGGGCAGGATCGTTTTCATGTACCAGGTTGCAATCGCCGTCTGGAACAGCGTCAGCACCAGTAAAATATAGCGACGGATTGTTCCCACCATACGCCAGCGGCTTTCGGAAATCTTTTCCTCCGGGCTGTAATGAGGACGGGGAGGAACGGTTCGTCCTAATAAGCTTTCCCACCAGCGAACCAGTGGGTTAGTCCGCCAGGCATCAGGGAACATGGAAACCCGGGTAATGACGGGCATTGCTTTTAATGCCGTCCGCCCTTCCCTGTCTGTACCCAGTTGGCGCCCTTCATCCAGACCATCAGCCCAGGCCATTTCAAGACGCGTCTTAACAGAAAGCAGCGCAGCGTCGTCTTCAGCCTGAACATTTACCTGGCGACCTTCGGACAAAACCTGATGCAAAACGGCCTGATCGTTGCAGGCCGCTTGCGGTAGCTTTTCGCGAAAAACCGCTGCCTGCTCGGCAGGCAGCGGAAGTTTCTCAATATAATCGAGAGAAGAAGTTGACTTATTCATTAGCAGGTAGCTGATTGCTCCAGGTTTCAGTCAATGTCGTTTCGCCATTAACCAACGCAGCTCTCATTTCCGTTGGCTGTTTCGCATCTTTCACGCGTAAACGCAACGTCAAACGCCAGCCCTGAGTTACCGGGTTATAGCGAACGCTATTTTCGACAATCTCGCCGTTATCGCCGATGCTGACCTGAGAAGCGACCGGCGTATTCTCATCCAGCGCTTTCAGATTTGGCCCAATAAAATCGACAATGTAAGCGATCGTGCCATCAGGTTGGCGTATCAGGTTAGATTGTTTCACATCGCCGGTCGAACGACGGGTCTGCTGAACATAGGCGATATCCGGGGAATGCAACTGATCTTCATCGCGAGTAAAGTGCAGACGGTATTTGATATCCAGCGGCTTACCGGTTTCAGGCAGTACATCTGGCGTCCAGAACGCAACGATATTGTCATTGGTTTCATCCGCCGTTGGGATCTCAACCAACTCAACCTTTCCTTTACCCCACTCGCCTTTCGGTTCGATCCAACCGCTTGGGCGCAGGTCGTAACGATCGTCTAAATCCTCATAGGCTGCGAAATCGCGACCACGTTGCAACAGACCAAATCCTTTCGGATTTTCCACTGCATAGGTGCTGACAGACAGGTGCTTAGGATTGTTCAGCGGGCGCCAAATCCATTCGCCATTACCTGCATGAATCGACAGACCGTTAGAATCATTCAGCGCCGGACGATAGTTCAGCGTTGGTGACGGCTGGTTTGGCCCAAAGAGATACATACTGGTCAGGGGCGCAATGCCCAGCTTGCCGACCTTATCACGCAGGTAAACTCTGGCCTGAACGTCTACGACGCTGTCGCTGCCCGGATAAACGATAAAGCGGTAAGCGCCGGTGGCGCGCGGTGAATCCAGCAGCGCGAAAATAACCAGGTGTTTATCATTCGGTTTCGGGCGTTCAATCCAAAACTCACGAAAGCGCGGGAACTCTTCACCGGACGGCAACGCGGTATCGATAGCCAGGCCGCGCGCTGATAAACCATAAATCTGGCCTTTACCTACCACACGGAAATAGCTGGCTCCCAGCATACTCACGATTTCGTCGTTTTTATCAGCTTGATTGATTGGATAAAGGACTTTAAAACCCGCAAAGCCGAGGTTTTTAACCGACTCAGGGTCGTGATTGACGGGACCGAAATTAAAGTAATCAGGAGAGTATTTAATCTCCTTGACGGTTGTCGCCGTGACTTCATTAATTTTCACCGGGGTGTCGAAATACATCCCCTGATGATAAAACTGGAGCTTGAAAGGCGTCTGTAAATTATTCCAGTAGGATTTGTCGTCATTGAAACGAATTTGTTGATAGTCTGCAAATTTCATCTCACGAAATTGCGCAGGAAGGTTACTTTTCGGCGCTTCAAAGCTTTTTGCTGCCAGCTTTTCAGCCTGTTGTGCGACATCATCAATAGAAAATGCCCAGACAGGCACTGCGCTCACAGATAACATAACGGCGGCTGATAACCAGCGAAGGCTGGCAACCCGCTGTTTAAACCCAAATTTATTAACCAGCACAGCTCCCCCTGTTCGTGTGCTTCAATCAACTAAAATCCATAGTAATGGATAAGTTAGCTTTCCGACAACTTGATAAAGGTATTGTTCATCATAATAGGTCAGCGTTTAAACAACGAGAACACAAAACCATGATAAACCGGGTTGCAAAAATGGAAAACAGCGACGGACTATAACGAATATCCGCCTGTACGTGCGTAGGATTATTCCGTATACGCCTGCCTGATTTCACCGGCTAAGCGCTAAAAATCACGCCGGATTGTGAAATTGGCCTTGATGTGCGGCGCGTATAAACATTTGTGTAACAAAGCAAGGGCAAGTAAGATAGGCGCCCGGCCTGAACCTGGTATTGTTGAATAACGACCACTATGTTTTTGTCTGCGTTGCAACGACGAAGATTTCCTGCCTGGCTCGGCATCTTCGCTATTTTGACCATTTTCATTGCCCCGGTGATTTCACAGACGCTGGTGCTCCACGATCATGGGATAATGACATCGCCAGACCAGAGCGACGGTAGCGTCGAACGGCATCATCAC
Organism: Samsonia erythrinae; assembly: GCF_004342665.1. Lineage (GTDB taxonomy): Bacteria > Pseudomonadota > Gammaproteobacteria > Enterobacterales > Enterobacteriaceae > Samsonia > Samsonia erythrinae. The sequence goes on from NZ_SMBY01000003.1 coordinate 95,789, forward strand.
GCCGGGCATACGATGCCCGAGCATCATTTTGTTCAGTCCCCCCATTCTCACTCACAGCCGGTTATGATGATGGATCATGCGGCCTGTGGTTACTGCGTTCTTTTTTCATACAGCCCGGCGCTGTTCGAAACCAGCGCGCTCAATCCGATACTGACCGCGCTTTTATCGGACGTTCTGGTTATCTATTTTATTTCCCGCTTCATTGCGCCAGAACGTTACGCCACCCCCGTTGTTCGCGCCCCGCCTCTCTGAATCATGCACCACCATGCCCATTGGGCATTAATAACGTACCAGACCATAGTCATTCAGACATGGCGTTTGGTTATTTCTGCTAACTGATTTCAGAGGGATCTATGTCATACCCTGATCAGACATCGACGACTGCTGCCACATCCACCGCACCACCGGTCGGCGCGGCACCGCGGGATAAATACACCATGGATAAAATATCGCCACGGGCTGCGATCGTGGCTCTACTCATTCGGCTCCACTTTTACATTGGTATTTTTGTCGGCCCTTTTATCTTCATTGCGGCACTCACTGGAACGCTGTACGTGGTAACGCCACAGATTGAAAACCGACTCTATTCGCACCAGCTTTTTACCGATAGTCGGGGCACACCACATTCACTGGCCGATCAGATCCGTGCCGCACAGGCAGGGCTACCGCACCATGAAGCTATATTATTGGCGATACGCCCGGCATCTGACGTCGGAGGAACCTCGCGCATTATGTTTGCTTCGCCGGGATTAGCCCCGGGGGAAAGCTATGCGGTTTTCATTGATCCGGTTTCACTGGAGAATCGCGGTAGCGAGAGAGTTTACGGCACCAGCGGCATCCTGCCATTCCGTACCTGGCTTGATTACCTGCATCGTGGCTTGCTGTTAGGGGATATCGGACGTAATTACAGCGAACTGGCGGCATCCTGGCTATGGGTCGCAGCGCTTGGGGGCATTGCCATCTGGTGGTCAACCCGGAAAACGAACTCAACCGCCAGACGGAAATTGAAAAACAGCCAAACGACAACGGCAAAGACGCTACGTCTGCGCCACTGGCATACCACCATGGGGCTTGCTCTTGTTTTGGGCTTAATCTTTTTCTCCGCTACGGGCTTAACCTGGTCGCAGTGGGCTGGCAGCAACATCTCTGTCGCCCGCGCCGCGTTGGGCTGGCAAACGCCTTCTGTAAACACTCAATTGCCCATGCCGCATGCCCATCACGGCATGATGCATGATCATGGCAGTACAATGTCTGCGGACGAACATGCAGAACACCATACTCCCCCTCCAATGGAGGATGCCGAACCCTATTCGCCCGAAAAATTTGATGACGTACTCGCTGCCGCTCGGCGCGCGGGGATCGACGCCAACAAGATCGAAATCCGCCCGGCCATGAAACCGCACCGCGCCTGGACCGTCAGTGAAATTGACCGGTCCTGGCCGACACAGGTTGACGCGGTGTCGGTCAATCCCGATACGCTGGCGATCGTCGACAAAATAGATTTCAACACCTTCCCACTTGCGGCCAAACTCACTCGCTGGGGAGTCGATGCGCATATGGGTGTGCTGTTCGGTTTACCGAACCAACTGATCCTGGCAGGATTTGGGCTTGGACTCTGTGCGACAATCGTGTGGGGATACCGGATGTGGTGGTTACGTCGCCCGAAATCCCGATATGTCACTCATCCCATCAAGACGCTGACAGCCGCGCTGCTACAGGTTCCCGTTTTTCACCGGGTACTCATTGTCTTGATGACACTCTTGCTGGCGCTGAGCTTGCCCATCATGGGAATAAGCCTGATGATCTTTCTGCTGGTTGACATTACCCGGTGGTATATCAACCGGACGACGCACGCCGCCGCCAAAAGCTGATTTCCGCCCGGTCGCCACCGCGCGACATCGCCCTATCAAAACCGCCATTGCCTAACACAATGGCGGTTAAAAAACGGCTCAAGGTTAACGAAACGGTATTAAATGTAGCTCCAGTCTGCCAATTCGCCTTTGGCCGTTTGCTCTGCTCCGCTGTTTTTCGGTGCCGTTAGCGCTTGCGTTTCCGCTTTATTATTGAATGCCGCACCTTTATAAAATGCGCCAAGATTGAATACGCTGACCGTATTCGTGAGGCTATTCGCCTGCTCCTGTAAAGAGAGTGCCGCAGCGGCGGATTCTTCAACCAGAGCCGCATTTTGCTGAGTCGTCGTGTCAATCTGCCCAACAGCCAAATTGATTTGGTTGATCCCATCGCTCTGCTCGCGGCTAGCCTGGGCGATCTCGCTAATGATTCCCGTCACGTCCTGCACATTAGACACCAACGCGTTCATCGTAGCGCCCGTTTCTTCTACCAGTCCCATTCCATCCTGGACTTTCTTGAACGAGTCATCGATAAGTTCTTTAATTTCTTTGGCGGCAGTAGCACTTCGTTGTGCCAGCGCCCGAACTTCACTGGCAACGACGGCAAACCCTCGACCTTGTTCCCCCGCACGCGCAGCTTCAACCGCCGCATTTAAGGCAAGAATATTGGTCTGGAACGCAATTCCATCAATCACACCGATAATTTCCGCCATACGCTGTGATGATTCACGGATACCACGCATTTCCTTCGTTACCGTTTCCATCATTTCGCCGCTTCTCTTCACTGTTTCAGAAGTGTTCACCGCGAGTTCTGTCGCTTGCGTCGTATTATCTGCAGTATTTCTTATCGTTGACGTCAGCTGTTCCATTGATGAGGCCGTCTCTTCCAGCGAGCTGGCCTGTTCTTCCGTTCTGGCGGATAAATCCTGATTTCCCGCCGCAATTTGTGACGCCGCGGTCGATATCGTTTCTGCGCCATCGCGTACCTGACTGACAATTTGTCGCAGGCTACGATTCATATTATTCAGGGCGGTTAGCAGCATGCCCGTTTCATCTTTACGATCGATATGAATGTCAGAGGTCAGATCGCCTTTGGCGACGTTTTCTGCAATACCCAGCGCTTCCTGTAGCGGTTGAGTGACGCTACGGGTAATAAATAAAGCGATGAACAGCCCAGACAACGCACTGAAGGCAATGATCGTGGCAAGCACCACCAGCGCATTGTTATAACTTTCCCCCACCTCTTGCGCAGAGAACGACATTTTATCATCCTGTATATCGATGAATTCATGCACGCTTTCGGTATACTTTGCCTGAGTAACGCGCGTGACATTGAAATATTCTTCGGCGGCGGCTTCCGTCTGCCCTGCGGTCACCAGTGAAGTGAGCTTATTCGCTGAGCGCAAAAAATCACTTCGAATTTCAGCAATTTCACGCAGCACCGCAACAGATTTGTCATCATTGACAGATTTGTTTAAGTACTCCATGAGTTCAGATATTGTTCCCGAGTGCTTTTCATTTAATGCCAGTTGCTTATTTATTTCATTTTCTGATTTAAGCAATAACAATAACTGCTGACCATTAAGATAATTATTTAACTCATTAATGAGTTTATTGCCATCCACCGTCAAAGGGTAGTTTTGAGAAACGATATCATCTATTCGGCCATGAAAATTACTTAATTTAGAAATGGAAATACTGCCAATCACCAAAAGCATTAATATCAAAAAGGAAAACCCGGCTCCTAATCGATAACCTATGCGCCAGTTAGCTAAACTCATTAACATCTCCTTATTCTTCCATTTGTATAAGAACATCCACACTTAAAAACTAATATTTCCCACAAAAAACAAACATCCCTCACAACATCGCCATAACAAAAAACGTCCACTTACGGGTAGGTTATTGATATGATGATATAAAATCATATCCCATTAACATGAACGTTTAAAAAACAATCTATAAGCAATGCAGACCAACAGACGCATTACTTACGCCGAAATGGGTATCGACCAGTTATATAAAATCTTTATATTTTCTAACTTATGATTTTAATATCGACTTAATCGATCATTTTTTAAAAATCTATCTCTTTACGAGATATAACTAATTATAATAAGAATTATTTCATTAAATTAAATATCATATATTTTATAATTAGAGCGTTGATAATTTAAAATACAAACAAACCGATGTTATTTTTGATTTCGTAAAATGAACATTTCTTTAAAACAAAACAGGGGAAAACACAGAGAATTAAATCAACATTCAGGCGGGTTATTTTAGGGGGGATTCTATTTTAATATGCCCATCCGGGATACTTATTAAAATAGAAAACCGTGGTAAGACGCAGAGAGAATGAATATATCGGTCATACTAACATCGCACGATAAGCTTCTCTCCAATGATTTTCACATTCTATACGAGCATTTGGAATATAGCGTGATGTCAGACCATGATAGGGTTCGGAAATAGTCCATGCCATGATCGCCTCATCTCCAGAAAAGAACGTTTTTTGTGTATAAATGACAGCAAAATATCCAGCATTGTGCTGGCTCTTGTAGATCTCATACCGATGAAGATGAGTATTATCCCCCTGAGCAAAAATCAACGTTTCTTTTAGCGTTCCCATTAACATAATCCGACAACCTCACAGAATAACATGAGTAACATTTATCGGCAGGACAGCAGGAATCTTATTGATCAATATCGCAAAAATGAGATGTATAAGAAAAAAATCTCAGTGAAAAGGGATAAAAGCAGGTATAAAGGGAAAATCCAAACTTGCCCAGCCACCCTTTATCAAGGCACCTGGGCAATTTATCTTTCATTTTATATAAATCAATCGGATAGCTTAGTTTCGTGACACTATTACTTTTTCTTAGACCCTGCTTTAGACTTGCCTTTCAGCAGTTCCCGGAGCTTTTTTATCTCTTTCTGCGTCAAAGGCGATTCTAAGATGACTTCTTCGGTCCCCTGACTGTCTACCGAATCCAGCGACACCTGAGAAGCCGGGTTATCATCAAAGCTCCTTAGTAGCCGGGAACTGACTTCGGCACTGATTGATACTTCATTTTCCAACGCGGCGGCCTTAATTTTTTCTTTCAAATCAGAAGAAATCTTTAAGGATAAACTAGATATCTCACTCATTTTATTACCTTTCTCGTGGGGTAAAATAGTAAGCTATGACAGCCCTCACATAATGTCCATACTGAAATAAAAATTTAATATTTTTGTCACAAAAAAATCATCAATTCTTACCTGACCCGAAAGTGACGATTGCACAATCGCTCTTCCTTTCGTGGTAGTGTTTTTATTTTTCGTTCTCCAATCCTCCATTGCCTTTCGGCTTACCTGAATGATCTTTTCTTTGACCTGTTCATCAGAAATTTGGCAACGCTTCGCCATACTATCAACAGGAGAATCAGTCCCCAGGGTGTAAACGCGTTGCGATAGTCAGAGTTGCTTTTATTCGTGGGGGATCATGCACCCGGCGTTAATCAGCGTAGTGCAAATAGTCGAGCACACTGAGAGACAGCACATATCAACAACTTCTGACCACCACACCACGCCAAAGTAGGCAACAGAAATGGCGAGGGAGACGGAAAGTGTGCAGCGTTGACGATTCATGATGGGTTAAAAAATTGATCATTAAATATTAACAACATAGAATGCAGGCGCTTCAACGATAAAAGGAAATAAACGTGTCACATCACTCCCTATGGGAATTTATTAAGCTCAGCTATCTTATCGGCTTTGTCATTTCCACGATCGTGACGTTCTTATTAAGTAAAGATAAATCACTGTTCATCCGATCTCTGGCATCATTAATGGTAGGCCTGACCTGGCCAATGAGCTTTCCCATCGCCTTGCTATTTTCAATCTTCTGAAGTGACTTGCACAAAATGGTGGCGTAAGCGCAGTATTGACGCGTTTCCCGCTCGCGAGAACGAGCTGTTGGTAGAACGCGTTAAATAGGCCGATCGTCACGTTATTGCTTCTCGCCCCGAAAAAACGCATGGTGTATCACGCCGCGGCTGCGACGTGACCCATCCCGAGCAGATATCAGAACTAACGGATAACTAACACTGACATTTTCGCATGGCGAACGATCGCGGCGGCATTAGAGCCAAGCAGGTAAGTTTTCACATTTGGCCGCCGCGAACCAACGACAATTAAATCGGCATTAATTTCCTCCGCCAGCGATAGGACCTCATCTCTGGGGGGCCCAAAGCTAACGCTGCATGACAAACGCGATGGCGGAAGGTCTATTGTTTTCATGATCGCCTTGAGCTTGTCGTTCGCCTTCACCACCGCCTCGTTTTCAAATTCTTTGATGCCAAAGGAATATGCGGATAAAAACGCAGACGCATCTGGAAGAGAATGAAAAAGGTGTATTGCGGCACCTGACATTTTCGCCAACCTCACCGCGTGCGTAATTGCATGGCTGGTGAGTTCATCTTCTTCTATATCGACTGGTACGAGAATTGTCGTATACATAATCACCGATCCCCAAAGTGGATGACTGCTTATCTGTCAGTATGTAAGAAACCGAGTCCATCTGCTATCTGGGGAATATGATCTCGTTCACTTTTATGCAAGTTACCGGCTATTTTCTGCATAAAATGCCCTATAAACAGACCGATGCTTTTACTTTTAAAGGGATCGCGAATAGATACGCGACAATCCTCCCCACGGGTGATAGCCCATGCCGGTAAAGTGGAATCCATACCGTTCGTAAAAACCTTGCAGTTCAGTACATAAATGCAGGCGGGAAAAACCTATCCGGCGAGCCTCCTGAGCCAGATGTTCGATCAGCAACCCCGCATAACCGTTACCGCGGTGATCCTCTTCCACATACAGCGCGCACAGCCAGGGGTAGAGATCCATACGGCTGATAAAATCATTGGTCACCAACCCCGTTCCGCCAAGAATGTCCCCTTCCTTTTCCAGCAAGTACCAATCCGGTAATGGATTGTCAGCACCAATACAGTGGGTAATACAATCTTCATAAAGCATTCCTGTTTCATCCGATGCCCAATGGCGCTGAAAATAGTCAATTGCGTGTTTTTTATATTCAGGATGACGCCTGACAGAAATAATGTTTAGCATACAGTTAACCGTTCATTCTTATAAAACAATGATACTCTCCGTTTCTTACCCTACTCTTGCATGTTAATACCAGACGTCAAAACCCGCTACTTAATAGTTCAAATGGATTAAATGAATTCCAGCATGTCGCCATCATCCTATAATTTATCGCTGAACGTAATCACGCGCTATTTAACACATTGATATCACGCTATATCGTGTAATCCCCTTAGAATAATGGGGTGAAAAGGATAAAACCATATCACCGTCCTTCTGATCTTTTAACGTCAGATAAGTGATTAGGTCATTATAATTATTTATCCTGCCGACTGGTTTTATGTGCATGATGGGCTAAAATAAATGGGTCATTTCTTCATCGCTGACGGGCGCTCCAGTGAAGCTCACCAGAAAACCGGTCACGATATCATCAGCACATTAGGGAGGGGGAAGTTATGTATTCAGAGATGACGCCAAACGAGCACTTAAGCTCGGATGTCCTGGGTCTGGAATCCCAAATCAGCGATAGTGAAATACTCGGTAATGTTGTGGAAGAGATCATACGGTCAGGCGACAGCGTTAGTAACAAAGCTATAATCGCAAAATTGGTAAACAAGATTGAAACGGAGACCAATGCCGTCTTTCAGGAAAGATACCGTTCACTGCTGGAATTTGTGGTTTTTAAAACGCAGGATGATGTTCTTATTTAACTTGCGAAAATACCTTTTTCTTCCCTTTTGATGAGATGCAGGTTTATTTCATTCACGGTTTACTTATGCACGAACGTGTCAATAATGAATAATAAAGATACAAGTGTTATCACTATCTTTAATGATCGTTATCGCATAATTAATATTTCCGTGGCACGCACATCTTTATTTTTATCTACTCGTCGTCTTCATTTCTGTATAAATCAAGTTGGCAAACGCTCGTTGGGCCGCCACAAACGATAAGGATGTGTAGCAAAATTTCATGACACCCGTGCTAAGCGAATAAAGAGGATTATCATGTCGCCGTCACTTACCCTGAAGATGATAAATTTTGTCTTTTATCCGATCCTTATGTTTTTCAGCATGAAGTGCAGACGATACATTCGTTGTAGAAACAAAATAAGTCCCGCCTGATCTCAACGCGCATCAAAAACTAACGATCTGTGTTTAAACAAAAATAGTATGAAAAGGCAAATCCATAATCACAAAAGGAGACGATAAATGGCTGGCAGAGAGAAATATGATTAACGCGTGAAGTGGCGGAGGAGTAGAGATTCGAACTCTAGAACGCTTTCGCGTCGCCGGTTTTCAAGACCGGTGCCTTCAACCACTCGGCCACTCCTCCGCAGTGACGCGAACTATAAACAGTGCATGAGATCTTGTAAAGCGTCATCGCGCTCGATTGCCTGAAAAACAACCTAACAGGACGTAAGCGCGCGTAAAGTCGCCAGAATGGACATAAATGCAACGCGCTATTTCTGCGATGATTCGACCGGTGAAGGTAAACGCAATGATCTGCGCCATTTCGCTTTAAACGAAATGATGAATTGACAGCGTAAAGAAGGGTAAACCGTCTTTAATAACATTCTGCAACTATTTATTCTTGGATATTAGATACTAGCACCCTAGAGAGAGTCTCTGATATGGATCGTATTGTTGTTTCCTCTACCCGTGAAAGTTCGCTACTCAGCACTCACAAAGTGCTGCGAAACACCTATTTTCTTCTGTCGCTGACGCTGGGTTTTTCCGCCGTAACGGCAACGGTAAGTACCGTGCTGAATCTGCCTGCGCCCGGCCTGTTATTAATGCTGGTTGGTTTTTATGGTCTGATGTTCCTGACGCATAAACTGGCGAACAGTCCGGCAGGTATTTTGGCCGCGTTCGCGCTGACGGGCTTTATGGGTTATACGCTCGGCCCGCTATTAAGTTCGCTGATCGCTTCCGGCGCGAGCGATATCGTTATGCTGGCGTTAGGCGGCACGGCGCTGGTGTTTTTCTGCTGTTCAGCCTATGTGTTGACGACGCGTAAGGATATGTCCTTCCTGTCTGGCATGATGATGGCAGGGTTTGTCGTTCTGGTAGTCGCTGTCATTGCCAATCTGTTTTTACAAATCCCGGCGCTGCATCTGGCGATCAGCGCGCTGTTCATTCTGTTCTCTGCAGGCGCCATCCTGTGGGAAACCAGCAACATCATCCACGGCGGCGAAACCAACTACATTCGGGCGACGGTTAGCCTGTATGTCGCGATATACAACATCTTCGTTAGCCTGTTGAGCATTCTGGGCATTATGCGTAACGACTAAGTCTCGTTTATTGTCCTCTCCAAGCCCCAATTTCTCCGGGGCTTTTTTTTATTCCGGTTCAGACAGAAAAATTTGTTAAACTGCGAACAGTCGTAGTGCAGGTGGAGAGAAGATGTTGGAGTTTGAAGGGCGAACGATCGCAACAGATGCCCAGGGTTACCTCATGGACAGTACGGAGTGGAGCGAAGCATTGTCTCCCATGTTAGCCGCGCAGGAAGGCATCGAATTGACCGAAGCGCATTGGGAAGTCATCCGGTTTGTGCGGAATTTTTATCTCGAATTTAATACCTCACCGGCGATACGCATGCTGGTGAAAGCCATGGCGCAAAAGTACGGCGAAGAAAAAGGCAATAGCCGTTATCTGTATCGACTGTTTCCTAAAGGGCCAGCCAAGCAGGCGACTAAAATCGCCGGCCTACCCAAACCGGTGAAATGCATCTAGGCCTATTCCGGGTCAATAACGGATCGAAAAACGTTCATAGTCAGTCTTACCATGCGGCTCAATAAGCACCTTATCAACCCGGGCGCTTCGCGGGCCCCCTTGTTTAAGCCAGCTAAGCAGCGTTTCAACCGCGTCCTGCTCACCGTTTGTCACCACTTCCACGCTGCCGTCATCACAATTGCGCGCGTAACCATTCAGCCCAAGCTTCACGGCCTGATGTTGTGTGCTGTAGCGAAATCCAACGCCTTGAACCAGACCATAGACATACGCCACGACAGCTATTTTTGCCATATTTTCCTCCTTCCCAACGCTGAACGCCAATAACACGTCAGCAGCAGGGCTGTATATTCTATAAATTTACACCATACTATTAATCATGTACTCAATCCGTGCTCCACTTAAGAACACCGCGCAGCATCACTTGAAAAAACGGAATACCGCTCTGCCTCAGAGGTCGTTGTCGGACGAATGCCATGGCCGCATCCGTCTTATCTGTCGTACACAGAAAGCGGTATCAATTTTTCGGGAGGTTATATGATCATCTGTAAATTCAGTATCGGACAGCAGATTCGTCATAAATTCCTCGGGTATCCAGGCGTCATTATTGATATCGACCCTGAGTACTCATTGGAAACGCCCCCGTGGGAAGAGATAAGCGACACTGACACATCGCGCTCCGAGCCGTGGTATCACGTGGTGATGGAAAATGATGAAGGGCAACCGGTCCACACCTATCTGGCGGAAGCGCATTTGATAAAGGAAGAACTTTCCGAACACGATAACCCTTCTCTCAATGAACTGGCCGAAGCCATTCAACGTCGGGCCCCCTATCTGCGCCATTAGAGGCAGTGCCAAGAGCAGGCCCGGATAGGTTGCCTCGCCGGTATCACACTCAATGCTTGCGGCTTATTTAGTCAACCCCAGCCGGGGGATTTCGATTTTCGGGCAACGATCCATCACAACCTGTAAACCGGCGTTGCGTGCTAAAATAGCCGCCTGCGCGTTGATAACGCCAATTTGCAACCATAAGACGCTAGCGCCGATAGCAATGGCCTCTTTAGCGATCTCATAGGCCGCTTCAGGCTGACGAAAAACATCCACCATATCAACCGGCTTAGGAATATCCGCTAAGCGGGCATAGACTTTTTGTCCTAAAAGCGTCTGTCCGGCCAGTTTGGGACTAACGGGAATCACGTCATAACCTTGTGTAAGCAGATACGCCATCACGCCATAGCTTGGTCGCGATGGCGTATCGCTCGCCCCGACAAGCGCAATCGTTTTAACCGAGCCCAGCACCGCTTTGATATCGCTGTCATTCATATTATTCAGCCTCTTTCGCATGGTTTATTTCAGTGTATCGTAGATTCCACGCGCGAGGTGAAATCACCGCTTTTCATTTCCCATTCCACGTCGCCTCGATGAAACAGCGCTGACCACGTCGTTCAATGGAGGATGTCGGCCCGAACAATATCATGACAGTCTGTTGCAAACTGAAACCTTTGACACACCAGGCCAATTACTCAACAATATGTAACCTGTTCGTCATCTGAGAAAATTATGAAATTCAGCTTTATTACCGCCTGCCTTTTCATCGCTGGCTTATGTGGTTCAGCCTTCGCGGCAACAACGCTGAAATTGGATCAGAAAGTCGATCTTCTCATGGTTGATGGACAAAAAATGGCAGGTTCGCTGCTGAAAGGTGCCGATAGCCTTGAACTCAGCAACGGTCAACACCAAATTTTGTTCAAGGTTGTCAAAACTGTCGATGCGCAGACCGGCCTGCCCGCCACCTATTTCCCCCAAACGTTTATTGCGGCGTTTAATACTGAAAATGTGCTGGCTGTTTCATTTAAACTGCCGCCGCTGCAAACATTTCAGGATCGCAAAAATTTTACCGTCCAGCCCCAATACCAATTGCTTGATGAGAAAAACCGGGCTATCCCCGTTCTCAGCGATGCGTTGGCGATTGCTGAGAGTGAATTACCTGACATAGAGAGAAAGATGTCGGAATATAACGCGTCGGCGAAGGGAGCCTCGGTAGCGAGCTTTGCCGCCACGCTGAACGAATCTGTAAGTTGGTGATTTTACGCGCGGCTACGTCAGAACTTTGATAGCGGTTTGCCTTTTTCTGTATTTATCCCTTTGCACTAAAACAGCGTTTTCGTAATCTGTCTTTACCTTAGTTTCAGCATGACTACACCAGATTGAAGGATGTCACTATGGAGTTCACCACCCGCACCATCGCCGCGCAAAAGCACATTGCGCTGGTCGCGCATGATCACTGTAAACAGGCTTTATTAGATTGGGTTAGTGAAAATAAACAACAACTTGCAGAACATGTCCTTTATGCCACGGGCACAACAGGCAACCTGATTCAGTTAAATACCGGCCTGCCCGTCAAAAGCATGTTAAGCGGCCCCATGGGAGGCGACCAACAGGTTGGCGCGTTAATCTCCGAAGGGAAAATCGACCTGATGATCTTTTTTTGGGACCCGCTCAATGCCGTGCCGCATGACCCTGACGTAAAGGCACTACTGAGGCTGGCGACGGTATGGAACATTCCGGTTGCGACCAACCGGGCAACGGCTGACTTTCTGATTAACTCCGCGCTATTTAAAGAACCGGTTCAGATTACTATCCCTGACTACCAGCGCTATTTGCAAGACCGTCTGAAATAGTCGCCGTCGCCAATAGACCAGCGATGCTTTGCTTGCTGGTCTTCGCCCTGTTAACGCACGGCGTTTTGAACTTTTTGTCACCCCGGTTTACGTTGCTTCGGCACCCCCAGTCGATGGAGATGTTCGATAAAGACGGATGGGTTCTTTACATCTTGTAGTAACCAGACGCGGTGTTTCGCTCTGGTTAGCGCCACATACAGTAAGCGACGCTCCTCCGCATCCGGGAAATCCTCAGGTTCGGGCAATAATACCGTTTCCATCACCGATTCACGGGCTGGCGCCGGGAAACCGTCTTTCCCATCATGCAAGCCGACTATAATGACATATTCCGCCTGCTGCCCTTTACTGGCATGTACCGTCATAAAATCAAGCGGTAAATTCGGCCATCGGGTCGCAGCCTTATCCAGAATATCAGGGCGTAAATGGTGATAACGGGCCAGGATCAGAACGCGTTCATCAGCCTTAACAAACCCACTTAGCTTGTCCAGCAGCGGCTCAAGCTGCTCCTGAGGCAGGATAGTCACCGCTTTTTTGTCGCCTTTGCTCAGGCTATTTAGCGGTTTTCTCAACTGATAAGGGTTCTGCTGTATAAACGTGTTGGCGATCTCCCCGATACGATCATTAAAGCGGTAAGTGGTATCCAGCGCGCACTGTTCACTCACGCCGAAATGCTGTTCAAACGCGGTCGTCAGCGTCAGCTCAGCGCCGCTAAAGCGGTAAATCGCCTGCCAATCATCTCCCACGGCAAAAAGGCAGGTACGGCTATTTTGCCTGCGTAATGCCGCAAGCAACTTTGCCCGCTGTGGCGAAATGTCCTGAAATTCATCCACCAGTATGTGCTTCCACGGGCTTACAAAGCGCCCTTTATCAAGCAGGTTCACGGCCTGATGGATTAGACCGGAGAAATCGACGGCATTCTCCTCCTTGAGCGCTTTTTTCCAGGCTTTCAGCAGCGGCGCCATCAGGCGAATACGCTGCTGAAATTGCGCCCGAATCGATTCCGGCGCTTGTTCTATCATTTCATTCTGACTACCACCATGCATACGCATCAGTCCCAGCCAACGTTCCAGCCGTCCCGCCAGCCGGTTCGCCAGCATCGGGTCATTCCAGAAATCACCTTCGGACACCGCCCACCCCAGCTCTTCCGTTAACCACCGCCGCCAGCCGTTAGCCTGCGTTTTTTTCTCGTGACATTGCTGTTGCCAGTGAGTAATCAGCAACTCACGCCGCCGTTTTGCATCACTTTCCAACTGGCTGACGATCGGGGCTTTGCGGCTGGCCTGTTGAATAATGTGCAATGCCAGCGCGTGGAACGTCTTAGCCTGAATCGCCTCAGTGTGGAGCCTTTCTTGGATCCGCTCATTCATCTCTTCTGCCGCCTTACGACCGAATGCCAGCAGCAGAATCTGATCGGGCGTGGCCGCTTGCCGATGGAGTAGCCATGCCGCTCTGGCGACCAGCACCGAAGTTTTTCCGCTTCCCGCCCCGGCGAGAACCAGCACACCGTCTTCGCCATTAATCACGGCCTGGCTCTGAGACACATTGAGCGGCGAGCGCTCCACCGACCCGAAGAAAGCCTGCTCTGCCTCAAGGGTACGCGCCATCCATGCCTGATTAGCCGCAACCCGCATCTCATCGCCCCGCTCAAGCCAGTTCAAACAGCATTGATAGTTTTCACGGCAGTTATCGAATGCGTCGAGCCGAGATGCGGGCAGCGGCAGCGCCGCCAGAGAATCACGGATGTCACGCTGTAATGTCGCCAGCGCCTGACGACTCAGCCAGTTATCCTGCTGCGTCAATGTTTGAACGCTGTCCATTTGGCGCTGCAAAACCTCGGCGCTGACCTGGCTCATGTCTTCGCTCCAGCTAAGCCAGGATTTAAGCAGGTGGTGATAAAAAGCCTGCGTTTCCTGCCACTCAGTACCGTGCAGGCGAACGACTTTTCCAGCGGGCAACTCAAACTCCAGCTCTCCCCATACCAGCCCTCTTTTACAGTGGATACTCAGCAACTGATTAAACGGGATCAGGTATTCGTGTTTATCGCCACTCACTTCAACACCGGCATTCAGTAATCGCACCCGGTTATAAGGATGCTGAGCCAAATGTTTGCCTAACGAGGTGGATTTCAGTTCCATGATGTTCGCGCCATGACTGTATAGAGGTTATTCGGCTAGTTTTTAACTTCACTGTTCCCTAGTTTACCCGTTATCTGACATCCCCCTCTAGCCTTAAAAACAGGTTAGGATATCCTGACACTTGATGTGATAATTCTTTAACCATCAGAGAGTTTGCCTAACCTGTAAATATAGGAAAACTATGCGTACTGTTTTAAATATCCTTAACTTCGTACTGGGTGGTTTTTTCACCACATTAGCCTGGCTTCTGGCCACCATTGTGAGCGTCTTGCTGATTTTCACCCTACCGCTGACGCGTTCATGCTGGGAAATTACCAAGCTATCCTTGTTGCCATACGGTAATGAAGCGATCCATGTTGATGAACTGCGCCCGGATGAAAAGAGTGCCATTCTCAGCACGGGCGGTTCGGTGCTGAATATCTTCTGGTTCATTTTCTTCGGCTGGTGGCTTTGCCTGTCGCACATCGTGACGGGGATTGCCCAATGCATTACGATCATCGGCATCCCCGTTGGGATAGCCAACTTTAAAATCGCCGCTATCGCGCTATGGCCTGTAGGACGTCGCGTGGTTTCCGTCGAAATGGCTCAGGCGGCGCGGGAAAATAATGCCCGTCGTCACTATCGTTAACGGCCTCTAAGGAAATGACGTTGCTCACCCTTTCACCGGGCATTCGCCGCTATGTGTACAACAGCAGCTGGCTGTATACCATCCGCATCTTTATTGCACTCAGTGGCGCATCGGCCGTTCCCTGGTGGCTGGGCCAACCCACGTCGACCATTCCCCTCACCCTTGGCGTCGTCGCCGCTGCACTGACCGATCTTGACGATCGCCTCACTGGTCGTTTACGCAATCTGTTCATTACGCTGACCTGCTTTTTTGTGGCTTCTGTTTCGATCGAACTGCTTTTCCCTTATCCCTGGCTGTTCGGATTGGGTTTGGCGGTGTCGACATGGGGGTTTATCCTGCTCGGCGCATTAGGTCAGCGCTATGCGACCATCGCCTTTGGCGCATTGCTGATCGCCATTTACACCATGTTAGGGATATCGCTTTATGATAACTGGTATCAGCAGCCCATCATGTTGCTGGTCGGGGCCTCCTGGTACAACCTGCTCACCCTGCTCGGCCATTTGATATTCCCTATCCGCCCATTGCAGGATAACCTCGCTCAGTGTTATCAACAGTTGGCTCACTATCTGGATGCGAAAGCCAACCTTTTCGATCCGGAAATAGAAGAGGAAACCGACAGACCATTAATTGATGTCGCCATGGCAAACAGCCAGCTGGTTGCTACGCTCAATCAGGCCAAATCCTCGCTGCTTACCCGACTGCGGGGCGATCGCGGCCAGCGGGGGACACGGCAAACGCTGCATTACTACTTTGTCGCTCAGGACATTCACGAACGCGCCAGTTCATCACACGTTTACTACCCGCTATTGCGCGAAAAACTGCGCTACAGCGATGTCCTGTTTCGCTTTCAACGCCTGTTGACGATGCAGGCCAAAGCCTGCCAGCAGTTGTCGCAATCCATTCTGTTGCATCAAAAATATCAGCATGACAACCGGTTTGAGCGGGCTTTTGTCCATCTCGAAGCGGCCATTGAACGCATCGCGGCCAACAAAATGGCTGATATCGCGCAAATCAAGGCGCTCACTTATCTGCTGAATAATCTGCGCGCGATTGATGCGCAGTTAGCAACCATTGAATCCGAACAGGCTATCGAACAGGAAAACACGGCGGAAAACACGCTGGCCGATGACAAGCTTACAGGCTGGAGCGACATACGCCTACGCATTAGCCGCCACCTGACGCCTCAGTCGTCACTGTTTCGCCACGCTGTACGCATGTCTGTATTACTGTGCAGCGGCTATACGTTGATTCAGGTGACAGGCTTACAACACGGTTACTGGATCCTGCTGACCAGTTTATTTGTCTGCCAGCCCAACTATAACGCTACCCGGCGACGCCTGACGCTGAGAATTATCGGGACGCTAACCGGTATTTTACTTGGCCTGCCCATCTTGTATTTCGTTCCCTCATTAGAAGGCCAACTAACGCTGATCGTCATTAGCGGCGTTCTGTTCTTTGCCTTTCGCAACGTACAATATGCGCATGCCACCATGTTTATTACTCTGCTCGTCCTGCTGTGTTTCAACCTTCTGGGGGAAGGCTTTGAAGTCGCCGTTCCACGTATCATTGATACGCTGCTGGGGTGCGCCATCGCGTGGGCGGCAGTCAGCTTTATCTGGCCAGACTGGCGTTTCCGCACGCTGCCCGCGGTTATCACCAAGACCCTGGAGGCCAACTGTCGTTATCTTGACGCGATCATCGCGCAATATCATCAGGGCAAGGACAATAGCCTGCCCTATCGGATTGCCCGCCGTGATGCGCATAACTGCGATGCGGAACTGGCATCCCTCGTGTCAAATATGTCGTCAGAACCCCATGCCCCCCGAAACCAGCTGGACAGCGCGTTCCGTCTCATGTGCCTGAACCACACGTTGTTGAGCTATATTTCGACGTTAGGCGCACACCGGGGGAAAATCGCCTCATTGGAAACGCTGCAATTACTGGATGATGCCGTTCGCCATGTTGATGACGCGCTGCAGTGCCGTGAAGAAGAACGTTTGCATCTTAATCAGGGATCGGAAACCATCACCGCCAGAATCCAATCCCTTACACCTGAACCAGACAGCAAAGAATCGTTAGTCATCCAGCAGATCGGCCTGCTGATCGGGCTGCTGCCCGAACTGGTACAGCTAAAAAACGAGATGACCACTCAGTGAAATCTTTAGCGCTGCTAGTGCTTGGGCTCCTTAGAGACGGCATGGTGCTGATACCATTCCACCAGCTCGCGGCGGATAGGGTGAGGCAGCGCGGCCTGATGTGTGCCACAAATCGCCCCCGCCAGCGCCAACAGCACATTGACGCTCAGGTTGCTGCGAATCTTTCGCAGCTCAAGGTAGCTGCTTTTTGCCCCGTAATGCTGTAATTCATCGACATTCTGTATGCCCGCCTTCCATAGCAAGCGCTCGATATCGTGATTAAGATTCGGGAGATCCTTCAAACGTCCATTTGCACTTCTGACCGTTTTATCGTACTGCGCGCCCGCCAGCGCCACCCGGGCCAGAAACAGCAGTTGTGACGGCTCTTGCCATAATGCCTCGTCCACAAGAAAGTAGTTAAGGGGGACCGGTATGCCGCGTTTGGTATAGATCAGGTTAATCATTTCACGACGCTGAAAATGTTGTTCATCTTTCTTACTGGCACGAAGGTAAAGTTCGCCCTCAGAGACCAGGCCGAAAATTGTCTTATTTGCTGCGATGCTGTAGCCACCAAATTGGGAACGCGAAGTGATGTTCCCCAAAGATGAAAAAGAGTGCTGTGATTGCAAAATCCTTTTTTTGCATAAATGCTTCATGGGTAATCCTTAGTGTTAAAATAATTTTATCCCGCAAAAATCAGTCAAGTAAAATCAATAGCAGGAACAAATAATTAATCACAGCGCAGGGGCAGCTTCAAACATAAAATGTGTTTAATGTCTTTCACATAAGGAATATGCGAGGCACTTTCAAAATCAGGTTGATTTTCGCTCACACAGGATATACTGTATACCCATACAGTAACACTATGGGTGAAACTCATTATGCGTACGCAATCAAGCAGCTCTCACAACGTTCAGGCCCCATCGCTTTCTGTGACTCAACGTGCTGCGGCTCCCGCAGCGTGTACGGGCGGAATCATCAGCGAAATCGTGTACAACGCCGATCAACCCATAGTCACACACCTGCTCTTACCGCTTTTACAACAGTTGGGCGCGCAGTCTCGCTGGTTGCTGTGGCTATCCCCACAACAAAAATTGAGCCGTCCCTGGGTACAGCAATCCGGGTTACCGCTCGAAAAAATAGTCCAACTCCATCACATCAATCCTCTGTTTACGGTTGACGCAATGGAAAGAGCGTTATTGACTGGCAATTACAGCGCCGTCTTATGTTGGTTGTCCGATGAGCTAACGGAAGAAGAAAAGGTTCGGTTACGGCAGGCGGCGCAGGCAGGAAACACCTACGGCTTTATTATGCGCTCCGAAAGCGCGGGCGATGACGCCTATAGACTCTTTCCGAGCCTTAAAATTCACTCAACATTGTATCATTAAGTAAATTAAGAATTTTCTCAGCCCGATCAGACCATGCGCTTCGCAGATCGCTGCGAAGCGGTATTCTGCGGGCTTTTTGTTTATTTTTAAAACACATGAAAGACGCAACATCTGTCAAAACCATCTATTATTTGTTAATAAGTATGTATGAATCGTGCGTTTTTCTTAAGTCGCAAATAACATCATACTTGTAACTTTCTCATCACGTTGTAGACTTTAACTCGCTGGAGTTGCTCTTTTATAACGTCAGTTGACTGACAGTGAGTCATAAATAAGGGCAAAGTCTCCAACCAAAGGATTTTAACCAAAGGTTTATTAGCCCGCACGGGTTAATTACCGATTTGGATGATAATGAGGCGTAAAATGAAAAAAACAGCTATCGCAGTTGCAGTGGCACTGGCTGGCTTCGCGACCATCGCGCAAGCTGCTCCTAAAGATAATACCTGGTACACCGGTGGTAAACTGGGTGTGTCTCAATTCCACGATACTGGTTTCTACGGAAATGGTTATTCCGGTGTCAATAACAACCCAATCAAAACCAAGCTAGGCGCAGGTGCCTTCCTTGGTTATCAAGCAAACCCATACCTGGGTTTTGAACTGGGTTACGATTGGCTGGGTCGCATGAAATATGCTGGCTCTACATCTAATGCAGCAGATAGCGCAAGCTTTAAAGCTCAAGGCGTTCAGCTGGCAGCTAAGCTGAGCTACCCAGTATTATCCGATCTGGACATCTATACTCGTCTGGGTGGTATGATTTGGCGTACTGATAGCCACGCGGCTATCGGCGGCGGACACATCAACAACGACGATACCGGCGTTTCCCCGCTGGCAGCTATCGGTGTTGAATACGCTATCGACAAAAACTGGGCTACCCGTGTTGACTACCAATGGGTAAGCAACATCGGTGACGCAGGTACCGTTGGTGCGCGTCCAGACAACATGCTGATGAGCGTGGGTCTGTCCTACCGTTTCGGTCAGGAAGATCGCGTAGTACCAGCTCCGGCTCCGGCTCCGGCGCCAGTTGTTGAAACCAAGCGTTTCACGCTGAAATCTGACGTGCTGTTCAACTTCAACAAAGCAACGCTGAAAGCAGAAGGCCAGCAATCACTGGATCAACTGTACACTCAGCTGAGCTCTCTGGATCCGAAAGACGGTTCCGTTGTTGTTCTGGGCTTCACCGACCGTTTAGGTTCAGAGCAATACAACCAGGCCCTGTCTGAAAAACGCGCTCAGAGCGTCGTTGATTACCTGGTATCCAAAGGTATTCCTGCGAACAAAATCTCTGCTCGTGGTCAGGGTAAATCTCAGCCGGTTACCGGTTCTACCTGTGACAACGTGAAGCCGCGCGCTGCGCTGATCGACTGCCTGGCACCGGATCGTCGTGTAGAGATCGAAGTTAAAGGCATCAAAGACGTTGTAACTCAGCCTCAGGCTTAAGTTATTAACGAAAAAACCTCGCTTCGGCGAGGTTTTTTTATGCACGCTGGTCACGCTCTTTACCCTAAATCACAAACGACTACTTCCCATCACTATTGAGAATCGCTTTGAGATCCTGTTTAAGCAGGGACATTTGGCTGGCGTATTTTTCTTTATGTTCAGCATCCTCGATTAACTGCACAATCGTCTCGGACAGCGTAGCGCCCCGTCTCTGAGCCAGAGCCGCAAGCCGCTGCCAGACCAGATATTCCAGATCGATCGATTTCTTACGCGTATGCTGATGTTCCGCATTAAAATGGCGCTTGCGTCGCGCACGGATGGTTTGCTTCATCCGGTTTTCTAAAGCGGGGTTCATACACTGCGCTATCCATTCCAGCACGTTTACCGGTTGGTTTTCCATCCGAAGCAACGTTTGCACAGCCTCATCCGCCGCGCTCTGTTCCAGAAAACGCGTAATCGCCTCACCTTCCCGGTGCTTCTTCACCAGGTACTTCCATTTCCACCCGCACTCAAGATTTTCTAGTTGTTGATATTTCATATTAAATGCTTCAGTGACCGCGTAACGTTACTTCTAGCATAACAGTTTTCTCTGATTTTGACCGCTTTCCGGCAGCTTTTAAGACGATTAGCCAAACGCGGTAAGGACGATAACGCATGAAAGATGACGGGGAGATGACTCTCCTTCTGTGCAGTACACGTTATTCTTGTATAATCACGGTTTTCCTTTAGACAATTACATTGATACTTTGACCAGTAACCGACTCTCATGGCAGCATTTACTGCCCAATAACACGCCTTATCAAACGCTATTCACTCAGGCTGCTCAGCTTGCACCTGTTGAATTTTCCGCTATTCAGCCGCGCCTGTCAGACAGCCTGACCCTTTTTTGCCACCCTCATTCGCCTTCCCGCTTTATGCTGTTGAAAGCACAGGAAAACGACGAATACATGGCATTAATCTCCCGCACGCTGAACGCCATCAGGCCGGAGTCTGGCGCGGTATATGGCAGTAAATATATCATTGAGGGTCGCCATATCCGGGTTGAACCCGCCACGTTGCCGACAGATAACTTCGCCGCCCAGCAATCCTGTGGCTATCAGGAATGGATAGAGCCGGAGCAGCTCTTTGGCTGTGTACGCAGTTTTCACGATGAAATCACGCTGTATCCAGGGCTGATTCATCAGGTTAACGGCGGTACGCTGATTCTGTCAGCCAGATCGCTACTGGCGCAGCCGTTGATGTGGCTGCGTTTGAAACAGATTATGGCTGAAGGGCTCTACCGCTGGCAGTCGCCAGACGAGCGCAAACCCTTGCCTGTTGATATTCCACCGATGCCTCTCAATGTCCGCCTGATTATTCTTGGTGACCGCGACAGTCTGGCGGATATTCATGATATGGAGCCGGAGCTAAGCGAGCACGCCATATACGGTGAGTTTGAAGCGCTATTGCAGCTGATTGAAACCGATGACATGGCGCGCTGGTGCGCCTATATCAACGCGTTATGCAGCGAAAATCATCTGCCTCGGCTTGCCGCCGATGCCTGGCCGGCGTTAGTGAACATCGCAGTCCGTTACAGCGGCGATCAGGGGAATTTACCTTTATGCCCGCGCTGGCTTATCGGCCAACTGAAATACGCCGCGTTGTACGCCAGAGAGGGAGAAATAACGAAGCAGGCGCTGGTTGACGCCGTTGCCGCTCGTCAATGGCGTGAAGGTTATCTTCGTGAGCGGATGCAGGATGAAATCGAGCTAGGCCAGATCCTTATTGAAACCGAAGGTGAAGTCATCGGTCAGGTCAACGGGCTTTCCGTTCTTGAGTTTCCCGGCTATCCCGTTGCCTTTGGCGAACCGACGCGCATCAGCTGCGTCGTACATGCGGGCGACGGGGAACTGACCGACGTCGAGCGGAAGGCTGAACTGGCGGGCAATTTGCACGCCAAAGGGATGATGATCATGCAGGCGTTCCTGATTGCGGAACTGGAACTCGATCAGCAGCTCCCTTTCTCTGCTTCCATGGTCTTTGAGCAGTCCTACAGTGAAGTCGACGGCGACAGTGCCTCGCTGGCGGAACTGTGTGCGCTGGTGAGCGCGCTCTCCCTGCGTCCAATCAATCAGCAGTTCGCCGTCACCGGTTCCGTCGACCAGTTTGGTCACGTCCAGCCCATTGGCGGCATAAATGAAAAAATTGAAGGTTTTTTTGAAGTTTGTCAGCGTCGTGGGCTAACGGGAAACCAGGGGGTGATTTTACCGGCTGCCAACCTGCGTCACCTCTGCTTGCAGGAAGACGTTGTGGACGCTGTCCGCCAAGGGCAATTTCATCTCATTCCGGTAGAAACTGCGCCGGAAGCGGTATCGCTGTTGACTAACCTTGCTTACGATGATGAACAGCAGCCTAACTTGCTGGCGGCGATTCGTGAGCGGATTGGACACATGATGCCGCAAGAGCGCAGACGTTTTCCCTGGTTTTTCCGTTAACGCAACTGGTTTAACCAGACGTAACAGACTTGCTCAGCGTACATCTGTACGCTAACCTGCGTGCTTCATTAAAATAAGGCTTACAGAGACCATGGTAGATAAACGCGAATCCTATACGAAAGAAGACCTCCTTGCCTCCAGTCGGGGTGAATTGTTCGGCCCACAGGGTCCGCAATTACCGGCGCCTAACATGCTAATGATGGACCGCGTCGTTAAAATGACAGAGGATGGCGGTAAGTATGGCAAAGGCTACGTGGAAGCCGAACTGGATATCACGCCTGATCTGTGGTTCTTCGGTTGCCATTTCATCGGCGATCCCGTCATGCCGGGCTGCCTCGGTCTGGATGCCATGTGGCAGTTAGTCGGCTTCTATCTGGGCTGGCTGGGCGGCGAAGGTAAAGGCCGCGCGCTCGGCGTAGGTGAAGTGAAATTTGCCGGACAGATTCTGCCAACCGCGAAGAAAGTGACTTACCGTATTCACTTCAAACGCGTCATTAACCGTCGTCTGGTTATGGGGATTGCTGACGGTGAAGTTCTGGTCGACGGACACCCGATCTACACCGCCAATGAGCTGAAAGTCGGCCTGTTCAAAGACACTAACGCGTTCTAAGCGTCAAGTGCTATTGCGGGCGAAAATCGCTTCGCCCGCACGACACTCTCCGCTCCTCTGATGACGTCCAGAACACTTATGATGGGCTTTTCAGCTCATTCGCTATCGAATGCCGTACATCCTGCGGGATTTTTAACTCCGTCGCTAACGCGTCCAGATAGCTTTTTTCCATGAAGTGGTCAACATCGATCACAGCGCAGCTCAGAAAGTAAATCTCAAGCGCTTCTTCCTCATTTTTCACGTCTCTTGCCAGCAAGGCCGGATCGAGCGGTTGTTCTATGGCTTCCTGCACCCAGCGGTTTGCCTCACTGCCTAATTGCAACTGCTGAATATTTTCCTCAATGCGCTGCTTCTCCGTGGCATCAATATGGCCATCACTCTTGGCGGCAAAGACCAGAGCCTGAATCAGGCGCCGGGCACGGATATTGTCAGACGAGGCGTGAGCGCCGAACTGCGGATCATCCTGATGCGCGTCACGAACGCGTTTCTTGTATTGATTCCACAGAACCACGCCGGCTGCCGCACTACCACCGATAATCAACGCGTTTTTACCCAATGAGCCCATGATTTTCCGCGCGGATTTATTCGACAGCAGTACCCCGGCCAGCCCCCCTAACGCCGCAGGTTTCATCATATCGCCCAGATTACCGTTCGAGCCCCCTTGATGATGATTACCCTGCTTGCTACCTGAGTTTAATAAGCCCTGAATCTGTTGCAGCCAGTTATTCATTTCGTTCTCCCAAGGAAAAGTGCCATCACTCATGACATTACTGTTCAATAGTAATGGTGCTCAGGACGTTTGTTTGTCAGGTTGTGTATAACAATGAAAAGTATGGGCTGAGCCAGAAACACAGCCCATAAACTGAAGCTGGTGAATTACGATATGGATTTCAGCGGCGATTTCTTCACCGGCGCCGTTCCCGCAACATAATAGCGCGCCTTACTGCGCGGTAACGGCTGACGTCCACGGATGCGGTCAGCAATTTTCTCGGCGATCATGATCGTGGTTGCGTTCAGGTTGCCGGTGATAATCTGCGGCATAATGGAAGCATCCACCACGCGCAGCCCCTCCATCCCGTGTACACGCCCTTGCCCATCGACGACGGCCATCTCATCTTCCCCCATCTTACAGGAGCAGGAAGGATGGAATGCGGTCTCGGCATGCGTGCGAATAAAATCGTCCAATTCCTCGTCGGTCTGAACATCCGGCCCCGGGCTAATCTCCCGACCACGGTATTTATCCAGCGCGGGCTGCGCCATAATTTCACGCGTCAGGCGAATCGCATCGCGAAACTCTTGCCAGTCCTGTTCCGTCGACATGTAGTTGAATAAGATACTCGGATGCTCACGAGGATCTCTGGAGCGGATCTGTACGCGCCCTCGGCTGGGCGAACGCATAGAACCGACATGGGCCTGAAAGCCGTGCTCTTTTACCGCATTACTGCCGTTATAGTTAATCGCGACAGGCAGGAAATGATACTGAATATTCGGCCAGGCAAATTCCTCGCGGCTGCGAATAAAACCGCCCGCCTCAAACTGATTGCTGGCGCCGATGCCTGTCCCATTCAATAACCATTCCGCGCCAATTTTTGGCTGATTGAACCACTGTAGTGCCGGATAGAGCGATACGGGTTCTTTGCAGGCATACTGCAAATACATTTCCAGATGGTCCTGTAGGTTCTCCCCGACGCCGGGTAAATCGTGCACCACAGGAATGTCGAACCGCTGCAACAAATCTGCCGGCCCTACGCCCGAACGCTGTAGAATTTGCGGCGAGGCAATCGCACCCGCACACAGCAGCACCTCACGCCGCGCCTTCGCCGTTTGCCTACGTTCGCCTTTAACGTAGGCGACGCCGACGGCCCGCTTTCCCTCAAAGAGAATTTGATCGGTCAAGGCATGCGTCACAATGGTCAGATTTTTACGTCCCTTCGCCTGATCCAGATAGCCACGTGCGGTACTGGCGCGCCGTCCTCTCGGCGTAACGGTTCGGTCCATCGGCCCAAAGCCTTCCTGCTGATAGCCGTTGAGATCGTCCGTACGCGGATAGCCCGCCTGTACGCCCGCGTCCACCATCGCATGGAACAGCGCATTGTTTCCCATTTTCGGCGTTGTCACCGAAACCGGTCCATTCGCGCCATGGTAGTCATTCGGCCCCACATCTCGCGCTTCGGCTTTACGGAAATAAGGCAGACAGTCGAGGTAGCTCCAGTTCTCCAGACCCGGCATCGTCGCCCAATTGTCAAAGTCCATCGCATTGCCGCGGATATAGCACATGCCATTAATCAGCGACGAACCGCCTAACCCTTTACCACGACCGCATTCCATACGGCGGTTGTTCATATGCGGTTCTGGATCGGTTTCATAAGCCCAGTTATAGCGTCTCCCTTGTAAAGGAAAAGCCAACGCGGCAGGCATCTGCGTGCGAAAATCCAGCCGATAGTCCGGCCCCCCGGCCTCAAGCAGCAACACGCTCACATCACTGTCTTCCGTTAAACGCGTTGCCAGCACATTGCCCGCGGAACCGGCGCCGATGATAATGTAGTCATATTCCATTAGGCTTTCTCCCCTTCGTTCAAAATACCGAGTGGAATTCACCCAGTTCAACCTGTACAGATTTGATTTGCGTGTAGTGTTCCAGCGTTGTAATGCCGTTCTCGCGGCCGACACCCGAATGCTTATAGCCGCCTACCGGCATCTCAGCCGGCGATTCGCCCCAGGTATTGATCCAGCAAATCCCGGCTTCAAGCTGATGAATAACCCGATGCGCCCGACTCAGGTCGCGGGTAACAATTCCCGCAGCCAACCCATACTCACTCTCATTCGCCCGGCGGATAACCTCATCTTCATCCCGATATGTCAGAATGCTCATGACCGGGCCAAAAATTTCTTCCCGCACAATCGTCATCTCGTCTCTGCAATCGGTGAACACGGTAGGTGCGACATAGGCGCCCTGAGCATAGTCGCCCTCCGTCATACGCATGCCGCCCACCAGCACGCGCGCCCCTTCACGCTTGCCGCTGTCGATGTAACGCAGTACCGATTCCATATGCGGAAAGCTGACCAACGGGCCGAAATTCACCAGCTCATCCGTCGGGTCGCCAACACGAATGCGTTGGACTCGCGCCAGAATCTTCTCCTCAAATTGGGCCTGTAACGCCTGAGGAACAAAGACGCGCGTACCGTTGGTGCAGACCTGACCTGAGCTGAAAAAATTCGCCATCATCGCAATATCCGCTGCCCTATCCAGATCGGCGTCGTCAAAAATAATCAGCGGCGATTTTCCCCCGAGCTCCATTGTGACGTCTTTTAGCGTCGAGCTGGCGGCACTGGCCATGACGTTCTTTCCACTGACGACGCCCCCGGTGAAAGACACCTTGGCAATGCCTAGATGCGTGGTCAGTGCCTGACCGACAGTGGCGCCCGTTCCCGTCAGTACGTTGAAGACACCGTCTGGCAATCCGGCTTCGGTGTAGATCTCCGCCAGCTTCAGCGCGGTCAACGACGTCACTTCACTGGGTTTAAAGATCATGGCATTGCCCGCCGCCAGCGCAGGCGCCGATTTCCATAACGCGATTTGAATGGGGTAATTCCACGCGCCAATACCCGCCACAACGCCCAGAGGTTCGCGGCGAGTATAGACAAATGACGTCTCACGCAGGGGGATTTGCTGGCCTTCGAGCATCGGAATCAAACCCGCGTAATACTCCAGAACATCCGCCCCGGTAACGATATCAACCGTTCGGGTTTCCGATAGCGGCTTGCCGGTATCGTGCGTTTCAATCAGCGCCAGTTCGTCGTTGCGCTCACGTAAGATATCGACGGCACGACGCAAAATGCGCGACCGCTCCATCGCCGGCATGGCTCCCCATACTTTCTGTCCCGCCGCCGCCGCCGTCACCGCCCGTTCGACGTCTGTGGCGGTGGCCGACTGAATCTGGGCGATAATTTCGCCATTAGCGGGATTGACCGCATCAAACCGGTCACTCCCCGTGCTGTCGACATAAGCACCATTGATATAAAGCTGTTGTAAACCGTAGTGAGACATAAACTCTCCTGTCTGATAACTGCCAGCGCACGCCGGGCAGAGAAGGCAAAATGATAAAAGGTCTAAGTGCGGGCGAGCTGTTGCTCAATGTAATCGCAGGCAATACTCAGCGCCTCTTCGCGGTCAAAGACGCCATCATTCAAGGCGCTACGTAGCCACAGTCCGTCGATCAAACCGGCCACGCCCTTCGCCGCGATACGCGCCCTCGCCTTCGGCAGGCAGCGGCTGAATTCGACGCACAGGTTAGAATAAAGACGACGATTGTTAACCTGCTGTAACCGATGGAGCTTAGGGGAATGCAGACTGCTGGCCCAGAAAGCCAGCCAGGTTTTCATCGCCGCGCTGTTCGTTTGGCTCTCATCAAAATTCCCCTGAACAATCGCCCGCAAACGGGCGCGGGGCGATGGATCTTCCAGACTTTGCAATCTTGATTTCACCGCCTGACCCAGATGACGAATCAGATAACGCATCGTCGCTTCCAGCAGGCCATTTTTATCGCGAAAATAGTGGCTGATGATGCCATTCGAAACGCCGGCGCGTCGGGCAATTTGCGCAATTGAGGCATCATGCATACCAACGTCATTAATCGCGGCCAGCGTCGCTTCGATCAGTTGCTGCCGCCTGATGGGCTGCATTCCGACTTTAGGCACAGCATCTCTCCTTCATTCCTCATTTTTGCAGAATAAATCACGGTAAAACGCAGTGATTCATGCTCCATGATTTTCCATTAAACTTTTTTTTGATTGAACGTTCAATAAAAAATGAATATCTTTTATTGCTGAAAAGTTAAAAATTAGTATCAATTATCATAAAAAATGGTTTAAGTTCAGAGGATAACGCCACCTTAAAAGGAATAACTGATTTTTTGTTCTGACAATCACACTTGGCGAAAAGCGTACTCAGCGGATGTCCTGCGCAGTGTTCTTGATATGCGCTAAGCGCGCTTCGTGCAATGTGGGTCAGCGTATGTGTTCACGCAATGCAGGGGATAACCATGCCAGCATCAGAAATTACCGCTCAACCCGCGAAGGATCGTCTGAATCCTGTCGTGTTCTATACCTCAGCCGCCTTGATCCTGACGTTCTCACTGATGACGATCTTGTTCAATAAGGCGGCAAATGCCTGGATAACCCGCGCGCTCAACTGGGTTTCCGCCACCTTTGGCTGGTACTACCTGCTGGCCGCCACGCTGTACATCGTCTTCGTTATTTTCATCGCCTCATCACGTTTTGGCGCGATTAAGCTTGGGCCGGAGCAGTCAAAGCCTGAATTTAGCCTGATGAGCTGGGCGGCGATGCTGTTTGCCGCGGGGATCGGTATCGACTTAATGTTCTTCTCCGTCGCGGAGCCCATCACGCAGTATATGATGCCACCGGAAGGCGACGGGCAAACGATGGAGGCTGCGCGACAGGCCATGGTCTGGACGCTGTTCCACTACGGATTGACCGGCTGGTCCATGTACGCCTTAATGGGGATCGCGCTGGGTTACTTCAGCTACCGATATAATCTGCCGCTGACGATCCGTTCAGCCCTCTACCCGATCTTTGGCAAGCGCATCAACGGCCCGATTGGTCACAGCGTTGATATTGCGGCCGTGCTCGGTACTATCTTTGGTATCGCAACCACGCTCGGTATCGGCGTCGTCCAGCTTAACTACGGGCTGAAAGTCCTGTTCCAGCTTCCTGAGAATCTCACCGTTCAGGCCTCGCTGATTTTACTTTCCGTCATCATGGCAACGGTATCCGTAACGTCCGGCGTAAACCGCGGCATTCGCTTTCTTTCAGAACTCAATGTCCTGCTTGCGCTCGGTCTGATCCTGTTTCTGCTCTTCTGGGGGGATACTGAATTTCTGCTCAATGCGCTGGTGCTTAACGTCGGTGATTACATCAATCGCTTTACAGGCATGACGCTGAACAGCTTTGCATTCGATCGTCCCACGGAATGGATGAACAGTTGGACGCTGTTTTTCTGGGCATGGTGGGTGGCATGGGCGCCGTTTGTCGGGCTGTTTCTCGCACGTATCTCACGCGGCAGGACGATCAGACAGTTTGTCGTCGGCACGCTGATTATCCCGTTTGTCTTTACGCTGCTGTGGCTTTCTATTTTCGGCAACAGCGCGCTTTATCAAGTGATCCACGGTAATCTGGACTTTGCGAATGAAGTCATGCAGCACCCGGAGCGCGGTTTCTACAGTCTGCTGGCGCAGTATCCGGGCTTCAGTCTGAGCGCCTCTGTCGCGACCATTACCGGTTTGCTGTTTTATGTGACCTCTGCCGATTCCGGTTCACTGGTGCTGGGCAACTTTACCTCACGTCTGAGCGACATCAATAATGATGCGCCAAACTGGTTACGCATTTTCTGGTCGGTGGCTATCGGCCTGCTGACGCTGGGCATGCTGATGACAAACGGCGTATCCGCCCTGCAAAATACGACCGTCATCATGGGGCTGCCCTTCAGCTTTGTGATGTTCTTTATTATGGCCGGGCTGTATAAATCGCTGAGAGTCGAGGATTACCGCAAAGCCAGCTCGTTACAGACCTCGGCCCCCATGCCCGTTTCCGGCGACGGCCGTTTGAACTGGAAACAGCGTATCTCACGCGTGATGAACTTCCCCGGCACCACGCATACGCAGAAGATGCTGGATGATGTTTGTAAACCGGCCATGGAAGACGTCGCACGCGAACTACGCCTGCGGGGAGCCAACGTCGACGTCAGCGAACTGCCGCCGGTTGAAGATGAACGGCTGAACCATCTAGAACTGCTGGTCGATTTAGGGGATGAACAGAATTTCCTTTACCAAATCTGGCCGCAACGTTACAGCGTTCCGGCGTTTACCTATCGCGCCCGCGCCGGTAAATCAGACTATTATCGGTTAGAAACTTTCCTGCTGGAAGGCAGTCAGGGTAACGACCTGATGGACTACAGCAAAGAGCAAGTGATCAACGATATTCTGGATCAATATGAACGACACATGAACTTTCTCCATCTCAATAGAGAAGCTCCGGGGAATACGTTGACCTTCCCTGACGCATGATCACTCACTTAATGGCGCTGTTAACAGCGCCATCTTTTAATGGACTACAACCGCATCACGAGACCTTCCGCCCCATCTACCGCTTCCCCGAACTATGGGCTATGCCGCATTCTTGGCTTCTGCAATTTGCGCTTTATTTTTGAAACGGTATACTGCACTCATTAAATTGAAATACGGTTTTAAAAAATGTATTTGTCCGTCACAAAAAAGGAACGAACATGAAAATTGCATTGATTAACGAGAACAGCCAGGCAGCCAAAAACGCCATCATCGCCGAGTCTCTGACCAAAGCCGTTACGCCGCTGGGCCACACTGTACACAACTACGGTCAATATGCCGTTGAAGACGCTGCACAGTTGACCTACATCCAGAACGGTATTCTGGCGGCTATCCTGCTGAACTCTGGCGCCGCGGATTTCGTCGTCACCGGCTGTGGTACGGGTCAGGGAGCCATGCTGGCTTGTAACTCTTTCCCTGGCGTCATCTGTGGTCTGGTTGTTGACCCCTCCGACGCTTACCTGTTCTCGCAGATCAACAACGGTAACGCGGTTTCCGTTCCCTACGCGAAAGGCTTCGGTTGGGGAGCAGAGCTGAATCTGGAAAACCTGTTCACCCAGCTGTTCAAGGAAGAAGGCGGCAGAGGCTATCCGAGCGATCGTGTTGCACCTCAGCAGCGCAATAAAAAAATCCTGGATGCAGTAAAAAAAGTCACCTATAACGATCTGATCACTATCCTGAAGGGTCTCGATCAGGATCTTGTGAAAGGCGCCATTGCCGGCCCCAAATTCCAGGAATATTTCTTCGCGAACAGCAAAGACGAAGCATTGACCAGCTACATCAAAACGCTGCTGGCTTAATCCTCCGGACGTTAACAAAAACCACGGGTCGCGATGGCCAGTGGTTTTTTTATGCCTGCGCGATGCCCATTTGCATGTACATTCACGTACTGCTGCGGTGCAAATTCTCCGTTAACGTTCAATGCTTAGCCAGACGCACCGATAGCGCTAAATACTGCTTGACCAGAGCTTAGCGACTCCCTATAGTAGCGCCCCGTTGCCCCTTGTTGGCGACCCCCGGTGAGGTGTCCGAGAGGCTGAAGGAGCACGCCTGGAAAGTGTGTATACGTGAAAACGTATCAAGGGTTCGAATCCCTTCCTCACCGCCATATTTTGTACAAAATCAAAAACTCAAACCTTGATTTTGTTATGCATAAAATCATACGTAAAAAGTCCGCTTCGGCGGACTTTTTGTTTATGAAATCCGGCCTCTCTCATTCGTTAGTTCTCCCCCACCTCCCTTGTAGACCCCAGCATAGCCTTTAGAAAGACATTGCTCCCTATGTAATCCCCTAAATTGTTTTTACCTCATGAACAGGAATGGAGATTATTCATTCTTCCTGACGCCGAATAATCAAGATAAGACTTCATTGTTATCTGAATGTATGAGAAAAAATGATTTTTTACGTTACTGTGCTAAATAACCACCATCGATAGGGTATACGCTACCAGTACAGAATCCTGCCAGATCTGACAATAAGAAAGAAATAAAATTAGCGACCTCAAGTCTTGTAGCAAAACGCTTCATCGGATGACTATTACCAAACGCCTCAAGCACGTTAGCAGGAGCTTCCCTCATTCTGGGGGTATCAACATATCCTGGAGCAATAGCATTTACCCGTATTCCTTTATCAGCGAATTCAAGTGCAGCTGATTTCGTCAGTCCTATTATGCCATGTTTGGCAACAGTGTATGGGGCTAACCCCGCGATACCCACTAAACCATTAACAGCAGAAAGATTAACTATTGACCCACCGCCACTTTTTAACATTGCAGGGATCTCATATTTTAAACAATAAAACACACTGCTTAGACTGGTATTGATAACTCTGTTCCAATCATCAATACTCTGATCCGGTATATTTTTATTATGTGCACCTGTTATCCCGGCATTATTCACAGCTAAATGCAACGCACCAAATTTTCTCATTACACTATCAACCATCCGTTCTACGGATACTGGATCTGAAACATCGCATTCTATACCTAACGTAATTTTTCCTGCGGGGTCTAACTCGTAAGCTTTTCTTTCTGAATGTTCTTTATCTCTTGATGCGATAACAACATAAGCACCATTCTCATGTAAAATATCAGCTATAGTTTCACCAATACCATTGGTACTACCCGTTACAATTGCTACTTTTTTTTCAAAATTCATTATTCGTCCCGCCTGTATAAAGCGCTGTTAATAAGCATCACAGTTTTTTTTCCTTCCCTTCCTCGACAAAAAGAGTACTGCTGAGAGCAAGCGCATGACTAACTTTATTACATAATTCGGTATAAATCGCTTGCTCTCCAGGTGTCAGCACTTCCATTGCTAACGTCGCCATATCATGATGGCAGGTAGCGGCACGAGAGAGAAAATCCCTTCCCGATGCCGAAATAGCCGTTCTCTGTTCCCGACGATCTATAGCGTCCTGATCTTGCGTAACAAAACCCAAATCTTTCAGCACCCTTAGCGATTTTGACATGCTTGCTCGGGTTATACCCAAACTCTTGCTCAGACCTGAAGGGGTTGATGGACCATTTAAACGCAATACTTCAAGGATATCGTACTGACTCCATGATACCTTCTCCGGCGTGTAGTAAGCCCTGCGAGCGACCATAACGCACTGTAATCTGGATAGAGCAGTTTCTAATGTATCAATAGCCTCAGACATATTGATAACTTCCCTCGCAAAAGAATGGTGTACCGACAATACATAATTGCCAAAAAGAAA
Source organism: Samsonia erythrinae (assembly GCF_004342665.1). Lineage (GTDB taxonomy): Bacteria > Pseudomonadota > Gammaproteobacteria > Enterobacterales > Enterobacteriaceae > Samsonia > Samsonia erythrinae. The sequence continues at coordinate 128,805 of NZ_SMBY01000003.1, forward strand.
TCAAATCACCAAGAGAAAGGCGTTTTTATCTGAATATATGCTCACATAGGAAACCATTATGTAAATCATTCATAGGCTATTGAAATAACAACATTTTGATTTAACTAATAAAATAAGAGGCGATACGTTAAACCTCGTCAGGATAGGATTTTCAAACGTTTAACCTTACTGGTAGTCGAATACATGAGAGAGATATTCTCTGGGCCAAGAAGCCGGTTGCCTCCGTTGTTGATCACGATAAGCGCGTTGCTAAAAATTATGCGTTTCATGAGGATCAAGATATCTATGTGCCACACACTGAGTATGACAAATGCACACAATTTAACAGCGATGATTACAAGCCTACCAAGGAAGAGATCACCCGTTTTCCAAGTCGTCCGGGTAATCCAGCACAGCCTGATAGCGATCTTGACTACATACCAACACTCGCGGCAGACAGGAAAATCCAGTGCCTAAATTGAAGTTCCTAGGTTATTATCATAGCTGAACAACTCTCGATTGGAATAAAGTGCTGAAGCATGGTGTTTAGTCTGTATATCGATATCAATCACGATGATAACTGAGGTTTTATGTCCCATCCTGTATCAGCGACGATTATTGATTTTTATCATAAACATGCCTATGAATGGGATGAGATAAGGCAGCGACGTTTTCTCGAAAAAACCTGGATAGATCGATTCTTATCAGACATCCCACCGAATAGCGATATAGTTGATATAGGCTGCGGTTCTGGTACTCCACTGGGTGGATATATAATCAATCAAGGTTACAATCTCACAGGGATTGATTCATCTTCGCCATTAATTGAACTCTGCGTAAAACGCCATCCTTTTTCCAAGTGGATTATTGGCGATATGCGCACGTTATCATTGAATAAAACCTTTAATAGAATCCTGGTTTGGGATAGTTTCTTTCATCTTACTCAAGATGACCAAAGAAAAATGTTTCCTATCTTTAAGGCACATTCTCGCAAGGGTGCAATGCTAATGTTCACGAGCGGAACCTATGACGGTGAGGTAATTGGAAGACTTTTTGGTGATGATCTATACCATGCCAGTTTATCACCTGAAGAATATCGCAACCAATTAGACAGCAATGGCTTTGATATTATTGATTACATAGAAAACGACCTCTGTTGTGACAGAACGATTTGGTTAGCAAAATATCGTTAAATTTTTAATGCGCCCATCCATCGAGATGGATACACCGAGAAGAAAACGCCCTTAACTTACGTTAAGGGCGTTTTTTTATCACAATATCGGTGGCATAGAAATATTCACTTCCATACCGCACAAGCCTCAATCATAGGCATGAAGCGTGCGCTGACACAGCGCCGAACGCACACAATCCTCTTTACCGAAAGAGACGACGCCAATCATATCGTCCTCAACAAAGCGCTCCAACGCATCTTGCAGACCGGATCTAACCCCGGTCGGCAAATCACATTGCGTCACATCGCCATTAACAATAACGGTGACATTCTCGCCTAAACGCGTCAGGAACATTTTCATTTGGTTTACGGTTACGTTTTGCGCCTCATCCAGAATCACAACGGCATTTTCAAACGTCCGCCCGCGCATATAAGCGAAAGGCGCAATTTCAACTTTGCCTATTTCCGGTCTCAGGCAGTACTGCATAAAAGACGCCCCCAACCGTCTTAACAAAACGTCATAGACCGGGCGGAAATAAGGCGCAAACTTCTCCGCGATATCACCGGGTAGAAAGCCAAGATCCTCATCAGCCTGTAATACCGGCCGTGTCACAATAATACGCTCAACCTCTTTTTGAATGAGTGCCTCCGCCGCTTTCGCCGCGCTCAGGAACGTCTTGCCACAGCCCGCTTCGCCAGTGGCAAAAATCAACTGTTTGTTTTCTATCTCAGACAAGTAATGTTGCTGGGCGGTAGTACGAGCCTCAATCACGGAACGATCGCGATGCTCTCGCGCCATTCCTATCGCTTCAATCCCACCCATCTGTACCAGAGAAGTGACCGATTCTTCCTCGCGTTGACGATGACTACGCGACTCACGACGAATAACGCGTTTCGCTTCACGACGAGCTTTGATCACTGCTTTTTGTCTTCCCATAGTGGCACCTTACAGTTTGTTTCACTTACCGCACTGCCTTACAGCGCGTGACGTTTAACTCACTAACGAGGTCTGGCTTCCTTATTAAGCCGATAATGGACAAAGAACGGATATGATTACCCCACAACCCGAAAGAAAAATAGGCGGGATACTCGTAGACAAGAAAGGAAAATAAATGAGGAGTTGGCGTAAAAAAAGAATCGTGTAGCACTGAAATCAAGGGGGAAAAGAAGCGCTCGCGTCGGCAAGTCAGTGGGCTAGCATGTTGATATCGACTACAAAGTCCGGCAAAGGACATTACCATTCGCGTTCCTCACAGTAACAGTGACTACGCCACCGAATAATGCTTGATCGCATAACAAAATCGCGACTTACTACGGCATAAAGCTAGTATCGAATGATTTCAATAGTATGACAGTGCCGTAATTTACCCCGATAACGCAAGCATTTCTTACACTGTCATGACATTTATCTATAGTCGGTATCCTGGAATTTCACAACGCAGAGGCATAAAAAATACATAGCACGCGTTAGAAATGTCGCTGCCAGTCCAGATATTGATCGTATTTACGTAACGCGCTGCGGTAGATATTTTGTTCGATATCAGGAAAATGATCGCATAACTGCTGCTGAACACCATTGCGATGCCCGGAGAATTTTTCTGCCGGATAATTATTCGCGACCAGCAGCTCATCCAACCGCCGAAGGCGAATAACGTATTCTCGCATCGTGCTATGGCGCACTTCGGTTTGTTCAATCAGGTATTGTGTGAAAGCCTTTATATCGAAATAGCTAGCCTGGGTATTACATAATATTTCGCTACAAAAACGGCAAAGTGGGACGAGTTCTTGTTGCAAACCAGACCAAATTTCGTCATCAATAAGCCTGTCGATTCTGCCAATCGACTTTTTATTGATTAGCTGATTACGAAACACCAGTGAAACGCGGTCCAGCTCTTTATTGCAATGAGAACAGTTGGTTTGTCTATGTTTGAAATCTTTCAGATAACGGCTTAATAGCTGTTTCTTCCGGGTTGATAGATGCATGAATCCATTCCATGACATATATAGCCTTAATGAGAAGCGCTAGCGCCATACATTAGGGTAAAAATACCCGCGCTATAGAAACAGGAAACACGAATGATTGGCATCGTAATGCCATGCGCTTACCCGCATTCAAACACGTTGTAATCCTGCCACTTCAATCACTGAAGGTCTATGTGATAACAGTATTCCTACGCCGTGTAATTAAACATCGTTGACTAATTTCACGCGCAGACGCTTTATCGCCTGACTATGCAGTTGACTAACCCTCGACTCTCCAACTTCCAGAACGGCGCCGATCTCTTTCAAGTTCAGCTCTTCCTGGTAGTACAGCGTCAACACAAGCTTCTCACGCTCTGGCAGGTTTTCAATCGCATCCATTACACGATGGCGTAAATTCCCTTCCATCAGTTGATGCAATGGATTAGCGTCTTCATTCCCTTCCAATAACGCTTCTGCGCTGTCGCCATGTTCTTCACGCCACTCATCATAAGAAAAAAGCTGGCTATTGTTCGTGTCCAGCAATATCTGACGATATTCTTCCAGCGTGATATTTAGGACCTGCGCAACCTCCTGCTCAGTTGGAGTTCGACCCAGTCGCTGTTCAGCCTGCTGCATTGCTTGTGCAACTTCCCGCGCATTACGCCGCACACTCCGAGGAGCCCAATCGCGGCTGCGTAATTCATCCAACATCGAACCACGGATCCGCTGAACGGCATACGTCGTAAACGCCGTGCCTTGCAACGAATCGTAACGCTCAACTGCGCTAAGCAAACCGATACCACCGGCTTGCAGCAAATCGTCAAGCTCGACGCTTGCGGGGAGACGAACTTGTAAACGCAAGGCTTCATGGCGCACTAGCGGAACATAGCGCTTCCAAAGGGAATTTTTATCCATTGTGCCTTCGGCGGTATACAAATCGCTCACAGTGACAAGTACCTACGATGATAATGTTATCGACACTATTATGCGTTTAGGTAGGGTAGCCAATCGCATGAATAGCGTTAAAAAAGAAGGGTTATTCCTGCTATGTGTGGCAGGATTTTGTAAAGAACCGTAGAAGGAGGACAAGCGCTAACCGTAAACAGCGTTAAAATACAGCAAAGTTGTGATACACCTCTATTTTTAAAATGATTCTACGTTTAATCAAATAAAGCAATAATTTTATGCTCCTTCAGGAGGAGCTGGCGAAAGAGCATTCAAACTCGTTCTTAAGGCCATCAGTAAAATGCGCCGACCATTCGCGTCCAGTTCAAATTCACGATAATTTCGCCATAAACACTCCGACAACTTTTATCGCGGACTCTCTGAACAAAAAAACTGCCTGAACTTGCAATCTTTTTAAAATGAACTGGCGCATTCTGCGGAAAGTGGGAGCCGGGAATATTTTATCATGATGGAAAACAAATACATAATGCGATGATCATTTCACAATAACAGCAACGTCCCTTGGGCGCTGGTAATAAACTGCATCAAATTGTTTTCGATAATAAATTGATATAGTATTGGAAAATATTAACGCCCTAAAATGTGGTACGCAATGATATCGGTCTGCATGATTGTTAAAAACGAAGCTCAACACTTACAAGCCACACTCAAAGCTATTGCTAAATACTTTGACGACATCGTCATTGTTGATACCGGTTCGACTGACGATTCAAAAAAAATTGCGGGCGAATTTACTGATAAAATTTATGATTTCACATGGGTATCTGATTTTTCCGCCGCACGAAACTATGCCCTGCAATTTGCAAAATATGATTGGGTGTTAGTTGTTGATGCTGATGAAGAGCTGAATTTTATAGATAAAGACAAACTCGCCACTCAGATCTCCGCCCCACCTACACACGTTGGAACAGTCGAAATACGCAGTATCATCAGCAGCGAAACGCCCGAAGAAACAGACTCGGTTAAAGAACGTATTAGCCGTCTTTTCAATCGTTCACTCTATCACTATCGCGGTATTGTCCATGAGCAAATATGCAACAAAAAAACGGGTAGTCTTCCGACACGCCGTTTTGACACCTCCTTATCATTTCTTCATGTGGGGTATCAGCATGAGATATTAGCGAGTAAAGACAAAATTTCCCGCAATATTAACCTATTAAAAGAAGCAATAAATCATGCGCCCGAAGATCCTTACTGGCATTATCAGTTAGGGAAAAGTTATTATTTGGGAAAAGATTATGTCATGGCTGCCGGCTGCTTTGAAAACGCCCTGACCTTACAAAAAGGAGCATACCATAATTATAATGACGTGCTCATTGAATGCTACGGTTATTGCTTGCTCAACACTGCACAATATGAAAAAGCCTTAGATATTATAAAGTATGAGAATGTTTTTACCTCTACCGATTTCATGTTTCTAAAAGCACTGATACTCATGAACAATGCAGATTTCCAAGGCGCATTAGACACTTTTCAAGTATGTACAAGGATGGAGCCAGGTCGAAAGAAAGGCCTGAATACATACAAGGCAAATTATAATATCGCCGTCATCCTCGAATGCTTTGGCATGAAGCCTGAGGCACTGGATTATTATCAACGATGTGGTGATTACCGCCCTGCGCTTGAGGGGATAAATCGTATTCGATAGTGTTTTTTAACAATCAGTGATAGCATTACTTTAAATATATTAGCTCAGAGTTGAACTACTGCTAGAGACTGTAATTCAAACTTTGACCACCTAAGCCCTCATCTTTAATACCGTGGCAATTACACAGTATTATTCATAGAGTCGACAGTTACCTATGCAAGAATCAGTAACTGTCAGACCTAATAAAATCAGTACTCAAAAGAGTCGCCTATCCCCCCCATATTAGCTTGCATAGCTCTTGCTACACATTTTTCATGAAATGTTGTAGGTGCTTTCTCTAATAAGATCCGCATAAATGCTGCATTACTCTCCTGGCATTCTGATAAATTAATATCCAGAAAACAAGACTCTTTCATTATGAATTTATACTCAAACCAACCTAAATACCAAAACCACTCTGTATAATATATCCACGAGTTAACATTCATTGCTCTTATATGAGTTGGATCCTGCCATGCTGTAACAGATTTTTCATAAGGGACTTCAATAAAAAAGCAGCCGCCAACTTTTAGAAGATCAAGACAGTTACTCATCATTCTAACAAGATTAGGCACATGCTCCAGAACATTATTTGCATATATAAAATCATACGATTCTTTTCTTATGATTACATCACCAAGAAAAGGGGACTTTAATCTTACAGGCCAAGAGTGCTCACCACTCAAGTCTAAAATAACATCTGGCAATGTTTCTTCAGAAATATCTATATTAATCCACCCTGTTCTATAGTCTTTCCCTGAACCTATATGTATTTTATTTATTTTATCAGAAAAATTACTTAATTTTTTTTGACTAACAATCCCTTCCGCAACCCTTATAATTTCCTTATAAGAATCAAATTGACATTTTGATTTAAAATTTTCAAGCTTAGCATAACCCTCCGAATAAAATTCTTTAGTTTTCATTTTATTTGTAAAGAAATCAAGCAACTCATCCTTTTTGAGGAAAAACACACTATCATTATAATAAGGTGGAATACTTTCATTATCATCAAGCAAAGAAATAAATGGAGTACCGATAGACAAACAGTTAAAAGCTCGCGCCTCCTCAAAAATGGCAGAATCATAATAGTGACAATTAAATACGCACTTTGAATTTCGTATAAAAAAATCTCTTTCAGGTCCATATAATGGACTACTAAAAGTACTTACACTGACACCAGCAGATTCAATAAGGTCTAATATTTTCTTTCTTTTTTCATTCATTGCCCCAATAAATAAAACGTCAATTTCTCTTTCTTCAATAGGAAGAAATTCTTTTCTTAAATACGGAGCATACCCTAAAGGAGCATAGATCACATCGTAAAGACTCTCATCATATTCTTTTATATTAGCTTTATTGTAATCTATAAATTGGGCCTTCTTTTGTAATTCTTTATATTCATTTCCAACATGAGATACATCCCTTGATAGATTCTCAAGATTTACAAATAGGCTGCAATAGTTTTCCCAACCAGTAGGAATTATATCATTCGCGCCAAAAATAATATTTATAGAATCATACTTTAGCCTGTTTTTAGTGATGGTAACTATCTTCCCTAAGTTCTCAAACTGATATTTATAAAATAAAGCAACATCTAAAAATGCCAAAAAATGAGGGTTGGCCACACTAGAACTGCTCATTTTTTGCATCAATACTATATTGACTGCTATATTATAGCTCATAATCCGAACACCTCACTTTAGATTGATTAGACTTTTATATTTTTATAAAACATTCAAAATTTAAAATTAAAAAACACTATAATCGCATGCATCCAATGCCTTTAATTACCTACTCTGATTATGATATCCATAGTGAAACTGTTATACACAAAATAGTATCCATGGTAGACATACCAGATATAAGAGGACTTTTATCGCGGTAACCATGCATGCAACCAATCATTTAATCCGTTTCCTTCCAACATCCAATGAGATAAAACAGCTTCACGCAATTCATCGCCTAACCTAGCAGCCTCATCCATATCTGCCAGATGAGAACGAATTGCTTCCATCCAATCTTTAAAACGATTGTTGACGAGTGTTACAGGCAACCCACACCGATAAGGTTCTATATCCGTACAAATAACAGGAACACCACATGCACCTAATTCTAATAATCGTAGGTTGCTTTTACACACGTTGAACTGGTTATACTCTAACGGGACCAATGCCAAATCTAGATTTAAGCTCGCTGTTTTTTGTGGATAAAATTCTATCGGTACACCAGCATGAAATTCACATTTAACACCTTCAGGTTTCATTCCCATAAATACCCATTCAACTTTATTTTCCAAGGCTTTCATCACAGGCCGCAAAATATCTAGATCTCCAGAATGACTACTTCCCCCGGCCCAGCCAATACGTATTTTCTTTCCAACTCGACGCTGACTACGCAAGTGCCGCCACCAGAGGGGATTCAATCGATTCTGAGCAATACGAATATCTGAATGAAACTTAGAAAGCTCTTCAGCCAACGGAACTGTTGATACTACGAGCCAGTCAGCTACTTCTATACAGCGGCGCAATCCGCCAATAACCGATTGAGAAAAATCCTTTCTATGTATTGATCTTACAGGAATGTTGGATAAAAAGTCGTCATACTCAAGTACAATTTGAGATTGTGTGTACTTCTTATATTTTTTTATATACTCAGAAATACTTTTAGTCACAGCTCTCTGTACAACAGTAACATCAGGTTCGATGCGTTTTAGATCCACTACCCCCGATAAAGATGAAATTAGCCCACCGTCAATATGAAACTCGCGCTCTAACGCTTTGAACGGATGTATAACGCGATAATGTCCGCATCCGAACCAATCGGCATGCATCCCGACTACAACAGGTAAAGGACGCCCAGGCAAGGGCGGCTGGCAGCGAACCATTTCAGATCCCAGTGAAAACCCAGGAGCAAGTTTGCTATAGGAAGGATGATAGAAAGGATCATTTACTAGTTGAGGCAACCATTCCTGATATAACGCTTCCACATCTGACGGTTGCGGAGTTGGTGCCAAATCAAATTTTTTCAATAAGCGAGAGGCACCACCCAAGTGCATTACTCTTGCCTCTGGAGTCCAAACTACCAAATACCCTTGCTGACGGGCTTTGATACCAAGATCAACATCACCAAAATACACTGGAAAGCATTCTGCGTTATATCCTCCCAGCTCATCAAACACCTCACGACGCATCATCATGCAGGAAGCACTGACAGCACTGACATTGTGAGTTGTACACAAGCGGTTCATATAACCAGATGTGGATGAGGATAGCCCCTGAAACAGGATTCCTGAGTGGTCATTTAAACCTAGTGCAATACCACCATGTTGAATCCTGCCATCAATAAATTCCAGTCTAGCTCCGACAATACCGACTTCTGGCCGTAAGGCATGCGATAACATATTGTCCAACCACTGACCATCGATAATTTCGGTGTCGTTATTAAGGAATAGTAAAACATCACCTCTGGCCTGTTCCGCTGCATAATTATTAATGGCGGAAAAATTGAAAGGGTGAGGCCAGTTCAAGATTTTGACATTATGTAAAGACATATCAGCTAACTGAGATAGGTACTGGCACGCATCAGATTCTGTAGAGTTGTTGTTCATGATCAACAATTCATATCGTGTGTAACATGTTTTCTCCATCAGTGTTTCAATGCATCGACTCAATAGCGGTAAATTATCTCGTGTAGGGATAATAATAGAAACTAAAGGTTGAACATCATGCTGGTAATTTATATTGAAAATGCCTTGTTTTTTTCCTTCAACAATTGAGGCAGAAACATGGCAGCGCTGCAAGTGCTGTTGTAAAACTTTCGGATAATACAATAAAACAGTATCGCTACTGGCCCATTCAAGCAATCCTTGAGTCGTATAAATAACTACTTCTGGTATATGCCCTATCGCCTGAGGCCCATCTTTCTCAATCAGTTGAAATACAATATCTAAAGTTCCCAACACCTGATATTCGGTACATATTCCTTCAAGCTCTCGAATACATTGGACATCAACCGCCAGATTTCGGCCAATATAGGGATAGCTGCGTAACATATCAATATTACATTCAGGTTTTAGCATCAAATTTTGTACATTGCCATCAACCAATAGTGCTTCATCAAAGTAAAAAGCTTTTGCCGTAGGAAAACGCAAACGATATTCCGCCAGTAGTAATATCATGTGTGGAAATAACCGATCACCTGCCATAAGCACAAGCAAAAAAGAAGCTGAACATTGTGTGGATATCTGATTTAAAACTCTCGTAACCCCTTTAGGATCAGATAACCAGACAACACCGTCTCTCTCTTTTTTATCTGCTGGGTGGCAAGTAACGACATAGGTTTCTTCCGCTCTACATAACTGCCCTTGAAGACTCTCAAGCGACGCAGAGATAGCCTGTTCATCTACATGATGCTCATTTTCATCAATCACAACAACCGCAATTCTTCCTAACTCTGGTGTGTTATGGATATATGCCTGTAATAAAGCACTGCGTGCAGGTGTAATTTGTCGCTCGCTCAGCCAACTTTCCAATGAATAAACCGGTTTAACCTTATCCCGCAAGGTCAAATTATGCAGTTCTAAATATTGTAGTTCCTGCTCGCTTATTGTTTTAAGTTCTTTTGGAGGCAGAATTGATAGCAACTGTTTCAAGCAGAAAGACATTCTCCAATGCGTTTCAAAAAAAGCCAAGCGTTGAGAGACATAGTTTGCTGCTTGAATATATCCTTTTATCAATTCATCTACGAGCTCTGAAGTCGTGAGCTCTAGGAATTTAACATTCTCATTTCTAAAGGTACTATTTTCTAATGTTTCAGAACAGATATAACCTAGGAAGTTCTGTTCCTCCCTGTATAAATATACTGGAACACCAGCGCAAAGAGCATACCGAGCCATTCTTCCTGTTGCAACTACTGCATCATATTTTTGGAAAATATCCGGTTGCCGTACCACTTGCTCTTGATTTACAAGCTCACAATTCACCCCAACCTTTTCCAAAGCTTCCGGCAACGCATTCAGAATAGAATTCAAATCATTACAGATGATAAGTATATTTTTCAGTCCTTGCTCTAAAGGAGTATGGACAGTACGAAAGTGTTTATCCGGTATAGGTGAAGGAAATACTGAACAAAGAGAGGATGTTATACCGTTTTCATGCAAAAAAGAAGAAAGCCGTCTAATTGTCACCAACGAAAGATCTGCCAAACGATTTTCAAAATAGATATTGGCAGGCATTTCTTCATTACTTTTCAACGACTGATGGTCAATAACCAAATTGGTATGTATTCCATCATTCAATAATCGTCTCAGTATGCTACTATTCGCCGAAGTATACTGCAACCACAGTAACTCATAGTCATTAGAAAAGTCATATTCTTTATCATCAGTAATGAAAATCATTTCCCCATTATAACGATTTTCCACCTCAGCCTTTATTTCATGACTGTATTGATGACAAAAAACATCAACTTCCCAACCCAGTTCAATAAATGCTCCTATGAGGTCCAACGTTGCCAATGTTTCATCACAATAATCTGTTAGCTGGATCGTACTTATAAAAATACTGGGCATAATGGGGAACCTAAGTAAAAAAATGATGATGCTAGCTTACTAAAATAAAAAGAGTAATGATGAGCTAAAAAACGTGCAAGGTTTGCGGTTAACCCTACAATAGAAAAAACCCGGCGTGAAGCCGGGCTGAAAGATTTGTTCGTTGAAGCTTAACGCAGCAGAGACAAAACGGTCTGTGGAACCTGGTTAGCCTGAGACAATACGGACGTACCCGCCTGTTGCAGAATCTGCGCTCGGCTCATGTTGGACACTTCCGTCGCATAGTCGGCATCTTCGATACGGCTACGGGCGGACGACAGATTGTTTACCGAGTTATTCAGATTAGTAACTGTAGATTCAAAACGGTTTTGAATCGCACCCAAGTTACTACGTGCTGTATCAACTGCAGCCAGTGCAGTATCAACTGCATCGATCAGAGCCTGAGAACCAGAAGCAGAGCTAACGCCGCTGATGGCACCAGATACGCCGCTCATAGTCGCGCCAGAAGAAGTAGCATCAATCAGAGATGCGCTTGTAATAGTGATAGATTCAGTATCACCACTGTTCGCACCAACCTGAATCTGAATACCGCCACTTGCCGTACCATTCAGCAGGGAGGTACCATTAAATTTGGAAGAACCAGCAACACGGTCGATTTCCTCCATACGCGCGGTCATTTCAGTTTCGATTGATTGACGGTCAGTCGAAGTGTTAGTGTCGTTAGCTGCCTGTACCGCCAGTTCACGGATACGTTGCAGGTTGTTGTTGATTTCACTCAAGCTGCCTTCGGCAGTCTGAGCCAGAGAGATACCGTCGTTGGCGTTACGCGCCGCCTGAGTCATCCCTTTAACCTGCGCAGTCATACGGTTAGCAATCGCCTGACCAGCAGCATCATCTTTTGCGCTGTTGATACGCAGACCAGAAGACAGACGTTCAATCGCAGTACCCAGAGAAGATTGAGATTTGTTCAGGTTGTTCTGGGTAACCAGAGACATAGTATTAGTATTAATTACTGCCATAATAGCGATTCCTTAATCAGTAAGTGTCAGTTTCGGGTTAGACCCACGGGTTCATCCCCGTCGCTAACATTTATCGGAACGCTTTTCGGAAGCTTTAATTTTTTTTTACCTAAATCCACTTTTTATTACCCGAATAACAATAATGATGAATTCCCGTAGCCTGTTGGCATTCCAACGCTAAATAGCGCGTATTTTTAATGTTAAACTTATTTATTGTTCGGCCGATAACGCTGTTATAGACCACTGAACTCTGAATAAAAGGATTCGATCATGGCAAGCATTTCTTCCCTCGGCGTAGGCTCCGGGCTAGACTTGAGTTCTTTATTAACACAGTTAAGAACGGCAGAAAATCAACGCCTAACGCCCATCACCACGCAACAAAGCAGCTATAAAGCCCAGCTTACTGGCGTCAGCGCACTAAAAAGCGCCCTCGACAAACTGAATACGGCTAACAATGCGCTGGCTAAATCCGAATCTTTCGGTATCACCACGGGTTCTATAGACGGAATTACTAATACCAAGGTTTCCAGCACCAATAAAGCCTTTACCGCAACGACCGACAGCAAAGCCGTCGCTGGAAGCTATAGCATCGAAGTGCAACAGCTAGCGCAAGCACATTCTATTACCTCTGGAGCCAAAGCCAGCGCGACAGAAGCATTAAGCACAACGGACACCACGCTCACTATCGCTCAGGCAAACGGCAAATCACTCACCGTTGACGTGAAAGGCGGAGAAACCTCGCTGAATGACGTCCGCGATGCAATTAACAAAGCAAATGGCGGCGTGAGCGCCAGCGTGGTTAAAGCGAAAGACAATGAATATTATCTGATGCTTACGGCCAGAGACAGCGGCACTAAAGGCGAAATTACATTAACAGACAGCGGCGGTGTTCTGGGCACGACGGCAGAAAAAGTCGCCGCACAGAATTCCGTTATCGTAGCAAACGGCATCGAAATTGAGCGTCAAAGTAATACTATTGATGATGCATTCGAGGGCGTAACGCTCACATTGCAGGCGAAAACCGAAGCTGATAAGCCGGAAACGCTGACGATCGATCAAGACATCACCGGTATGAAAGATGCCGTCAAAGCCTGGGTTGATGCGTATAACGCGCTGCAAGACACCATTAATGCGCAGACAAAATATACTGCCGTTGAGGCCGGAGAAGAACAGTCCAGTACCAACGGAGCATTAATCGGTGATTCGACGGTTCGTAATATACAGAATAAACTGAAAGCGCAGTTAACCAACAGACAGGCTGATAACGGCGAGTTCAACATCCTTGCCGATTTAGGTATCAAGCAAAACTCTAAAACCGGTAAGCTTGAAATAGAAGATGCCAAGCTGGAAAAGGCGTTGAAGGAAGAGCCAGGAAAAGTACAAACCTTTTTCGTTGGTGATAACGATAAAACTGGGTTTGCTACACAGACCCGCAGCTATCTGAAAGAGGTTCTCAATACTACGGACGGTGCGATCAAAACCAAAGAAGATAGTATCAACAAAACGCTAAAATCGCTGGAAACTCAGCACACAAGAATCAGTAATAGCATTGAAGAAACCATCGCTCGCTATCAGAAGCAATTTACTGAGCTGGATAAAGCGATGTCTAATATGAACAGCACTGCGAGTCAGTTGACAAGCATGTTCTCTAAACTCTAAATGTTAGATGCAAGAAAGATAGGTAATGCGATGTACAACATGAAAGGCAGCCAGGCCTATGCTCAGGTAGGCCTGGAGAGCAGTGTGATGAGCGCCAGCCCTCACCAGCTTATCGTTATGCTGTTTGACGGCGCACGCAGCGCGATGATGCGTGCGCGTATACTTATAGAGCAAGGCGATATTCCCGGCAAAGGCGTGGCGTTATCTAAAGCGATCGATATCATCAACAACGGATTAAAAGCCGGGTTAGACAATGAGAAAGGGGGCGAGCTGGTTGAAAATCTGTCCGCGCTGTACGACTACATGTCCCAACGTCTCTTGATCGCTAACTTGCATAATGACGCAAACGCAATCGCGGAAGTCGAAGCCTTGCTGGAAAACATTGCCGATGCCTGGCGGCAAATCGGCCCTAATTACAAACCCGATCAGGAAGTAGGTTAATGGTCTCCCCTCCTCGGCTTCTGAAAGACTACCAACAGCTTCTCTCCCTAAGTCAAAAGATTCTTCATCTGGCGATGAGCGGCCAGTGGGATGCGTTAGTTGAGCAAGAGATTGTTTACGTTCAATCTGTTGAAGGCTTGGTTAACAAACCCATTCCTGATGAGATCGACAGCGTAATACGACTGCATTTCCGTGAGATTTTACAGGAAGTGATGAATAACGAAGCAAAAGTAAAACAACTGCTGCAGAAGCGGATGGACGAGCTCAGCTCGTTAATGGGGCAATCACTGAAACAAAGATCGATTAATACTACCTACAACGAATTCGCTGAGCAACGGTTGTTACCTGGTGAGCCGCACTCATGATGCCATAACGTCGTATGTTTATTCACCACGCCCTTGTCTCTGCTCAGAGATAGGGCGCGCTCTTTTGATATTCACTATATATTCGCGTCAGTCACCGCAACAATATACGTCGCAACAGTGCGCAAGAAGGTAAAAAAGGGTTACGGAATAAGGCTGCGCGTATTCCGGTCAGTTACCTGATGAAATAGCACGCAACAGCGCTCATTAGCGACGATGTCATTAGGCGACATCAAACGGACATGTTCATCACTTCCTGATAGGCAGACACTAATTTATTGCGAACCTGAATGCCCATCTGCATTGAAATTGATGATTTCTGTAAATCGACCATGACATCGTTCAGCGACACACCCGGCACCCCCAGTGTAAACTTCTCTGCCTGAGTACGGGCGGCTTGTTGCGTATCGCTAATCTTATCGATCGCCGACCTCAACTCGCTGGCGAAACCGGGTTCTACCGCGGGTCTGGCTATTGGCGTGTTTGAAGCTTGCAGAGCTTTGACCTGCATTTGCTGTAGAACGCCATCAATACCTTGAACGGACATAACACCTCACTAAAACCACACTGATTGCACTTTTCATACCGAATTTGTGACGAAGATACCCTATCACATGCTTTTTCGGATAAATCGCATAATTAGAGCAAAAAATACTACCTTATCGAGCCATCGATTTTTCTTTTACGGAAAATAATGACATGCCGAAAAATCCAGGCGAAATGTTTTATTGATTGCGCAATCAGGGAGTTCTGTTTTGTCACGTCACAACGTTAAGTATATCGTTCAAAAACCAAGCAGAGATAGAGTATGAACGCCTCATTAGCCGGCGCCGCTACCGGTAAAAATAGCTTTGGCGAAATACTCAACCGGTTACGCGCCAATCCTAAAGTTCCGTTATTGATCGCAGCCGCCGCGACGATTGCCATCGTCGTCGCCCTGACTTTATGGGCCAAAGGCCCTGATTACCGAGTGCTTTACAGTAATATCAATGACCGGGACGGCGGTGCCATTGTCAGCGAATTAACTAAGCTGAATATCCCCTACCGCTTTGCGGAAAACGGCGGGGCAATCATGATCCCCGCCGATAATGTTTATGAAACCCGACTCCGTCTTGCGCAGTTAGGTCTGCCAAAAGGCGGGGCCGTTGGTTTTGAATTGCTCGACCAGGAAAAATTTGGCATTAGCCAATTTAGCGAACAGATAAATTACCAGCGCGCGCTGGAGGGCGAACTGTCCAGAACGATCGAAACGCTAGGTCCCGTACAGAGCGCCCGCGTTCACCTCGCCATTCCCAAACCGTCGCTGTTCGTGCGTGAACAAAAAGCGCCCTCCTCTTCCGTCACCTTGATGTTACAACCGGGCCGGGCATTAGACGAAGGACAAATCAACTCCATCGTTTACATGGTTTCCAGTAGCGTTTCCGGTTTACCGCCAGATAATGTGACGGTCGTCGATCAAACCGGGCGTCTGTTAACGCAGGCCGGCGGCAGTAGCCGCGATCTCAATGCGGCACAGCTTAAATACAGCAACGAAGTCGAAGCGCTGTATCAACGCCGCATTGAATCGATCATCGCGCCGATGGTCGGCATGGGCAATGTACACGCTCAGGTCACCGCACAAATCGACTTCTCTGCACGCGAACAAACTGATGAGCAATACCAGCCCAATCAGCCTCCCGACAAAGCGGCCGTTCGTTCCCAACAAACCAGCCAAAGTGAGCAGAGAGGCGGCCCGAACGTAGGTGGTGTTCCCGGGGCATTGTCTAACCAGCCTGCGCCAGCGCCAACAGCGCCGATTACTGCGCAGCCCAATAACGCTAATGCCAACGCCAACGCAAATAACAATCAGGCTGGCCAGCAGAACAATGCGGCGGGCGCGCAAGCCAATGCGACGAATACGAATGCCGTGATTCAAACCTCGAATATTCGTAATGATGCCACCACTAACTATGAAGTTGACAAGACGATTCTGCATACCAAGCACAGCACTGGCGGTGTGAAACGCTTGTCCGCGGCGGTTATCGTCAATTACCTGCCGCCGGGAGAGGACGGCAAGCCGATCGCGTTGACGGAAGCGCAAATTAAACAAATCGAAACGGTTGCGCGCGAAGCAATGGGCTTCTCTGCTGAACGCGGCGATACGTTGAATGTCGTTAATACGCCGTTTATGGACAGCACCGATGGTTCCGGCGAACTACCCTTCTGGCAGAAGCAGGCATTCTTCGATTTGCTGATGGAAGCCGGACGTTGGCTACTGGTGCTGATCGTTGCCTGGATTCTATGGCGTAAGTTGGTACGACCACAGTTGCAGAAGAAAGCCCAGCAACAAGAGGCTGAACTGGCCGCCGCTACACTGGCCAAAGGTGCCGATGACGATGTTATGGTCAACCTGAGCTCGTCTGAAATCGAGCAACAACGTAGATCGCAGCAGCGTGTCAATGCAGAAATGCAAAGTAATCGCATACGTGAAATGGCAGAGAACGACCCACGCGTTGTCGCATTGGTCATTCGCCAATGGATGAGTACTGAACTATGAGCCTGACGGGAACAGAAAAAAGCGCCATTTTATTGATGACCATTGGAGAAGACCGCGCCGCAGAGGTGTTTACCCATCTTTCAACCAAAGAGGTACAGCACCTGAGTTCCGCAATGGCGAATATGAAACAGGTATCGCAGCAGCAGTTGCTGGAGATACTGAGAGAGTTTGAGGCTGATGCAGAGCAATATGCGGCGTTAAGCGTTAACGCCAGCGATTATCTGCGTTCTGTTCTTATCAAAGCCCTCGGTGAAGAGCGGGCATCCAGTTTGCTGGAAGATATTCTGGAAAGCCGCGAAACATCCAGCGGCATGGAAACGCTCAACTTTATGGAACCGCAGGTTGCGGCCGATCTCATCCGTGACGAGCATCCGCAGATCATCGCAACAATTTTGGTGCACCTGAAACGTGCTCAGGCAGCCGATATTCTCGCCCTGTTCGAAGAACGTCTTCGCCATGATGTTATGTTGCGTATCGCCACTTTCGGCGGCGTACAACCTTCAGCGTTGGCAGAATTGACCGATGTTCTGAACGGTTTGCTGGATGGCCAAAACCTCAAACGCAGCAAGATGGGGGGTATTCGTACTGCTGCTGAAATTATCAACCTGATGAAAACGCAGCAGGAAGAAGCGGTTATTGACGCCGTGCGCGAATTTGACGGTGAGCTGGCGCAGAAAATCATCGACGAAATGTTCTTGTTCGAAAACCTGGTGGACGTAGACGACCGCAGCATTCAGCGTCTCCTGCAAGAGGTCGAATCCGAGTCTCTGCTGCTGGCATTGAAAGGCGCCGAAGAACCGTTACGCGAAAAATTCCTGCGCAACATGTCTCAACGTGCGGCGGAAATCCTTCGCGACGATCTTGCCACGCGTGGTCCGGTACGTATGTCTCAGGTCGAAAACGAACAGAAAGCGATTCTGCTCATCGTTCGCCGACTGGCGGACAGCGGCGAGATGATCATCGGTGGCGGCGAGGATGCCTATGTCTAATGCTCCGAAGAACCTGGCCTGGCAGC
This sequence comes from Samsonia erythrinae, assembly GCF_004342665.1. Taxonomy (GTDB): domain Bacteria; phylum Pseudomonadota; class Gammaproteobacteria; order Enterobacterales; family Enterobacteriaceae; genus Samsonia; species Samsonia erythrinae. The sequence continues at coordinate 147,093 of NZ_SMBY01000003.1, forward strand.
CTTGGAAGCTTAACGATCTGGCGGAGTCAGTTTCACAACCTCCGTCCGCTTCTCAGGTAAATGATGGGGTGCCGGAGGCAGCCGAAACAGAAAGCCTCAATGAAGCTCCCCCACTCGCAGCAATGGAAGATGAGCTGGAAGCGCTACGCGAAAGCACACTGCAACAGGCGCGTGAAGCTGGTTTTGCGCAAGGCCATCAACAAGGTTATGACGCGGGTTATCAGGAAGGGTTAGCGCAAGGACAACAGCAGGGGTTGCAAAATGCGTTGGCACAACAGCAGCCCTTTATTGAACAAATGCAGAACATGGTCACAGAATTCCAGCAGTCGCTGGATGCGCTAGACAGTGTGATTCCCGCGCGTCTAATGCAACTGGCATTAACCGCCGCCAAGCAAATTCTGGGGCAGCCTCCGGTTTGCGACGGTAATGCGCTGCTTAGCCAGATACAACAATTGATTCAGCAAGAGCCTATGTTTTCAGGGAAAACGCAACTGCGCGTTCACCCGTCTGATTTGGAACACGTTGAACAATATTTAGGCCCGACGCTAAGTTTGCAAGGTTGGAGACTTCTTGCGGACAGCCAGATCCATCCTGGTGGCTGTAAAGTTAGCGCAGAAGAAGGCGATCTGGATGCTACGCTGGCAACACGCTGGCATGAACTTTGCCGCCTGGCCGCACCGGGAGAGCTATAATGACGTCACGCCTCGGACGCTGGCTCTCTTCTCTTGATTCCTTCGAGAAACGTATTGACGAAACCCCTTCGGTACGTCGTTACGGTCGCCTGACCCGGGCAACAGGTTTGGTATTGGAGGCGACAGGGCTGCATATGCCGTTGGGCGCAACCTGCCTCATTGAGCGGCAGAATGGCACTCAAATTGAAGAAGTCGAAAGTGAAGTTGTCGGTTTCAACGGGCAAAAGCTCTTCCTGATGCCGCTGGAAGAAGTTGAAGGCATTATACCCGGCGCGCGCGTTTACGCCCGCGTCGGTCAGGATAGCAGCAGCCAGGGCAAACAACTCCCGCTAGGCCCTGAACTACTCGGCCGGGTGTTGGATGGCAGCGCGAAACCGCTGGATGGTTTACCGGCGCCCGATACCGGCTATCGTGCGCCGCTGATCACACCACCGTTTAATCCGTTGCAAAGAACGCCAATCGAAAATGTTCTGGATGTCGGCGTCAGAGCTATTAATGCTTTGCTCACCGTGGGACGAGGGCAGCGTATGGGCCTGTTTGCCGGCTCAGGCGTAGGTAAGAGTGTGCTGCTGGGCATGATGGCGCGTTATACTCAGGCTGACGTCATCGTTGTTGGCCTTATCGGCGAGCGTGGTCGGGAAGTTAAAGATTTTATTGAAAACATATTGGGCGCCGAAGGCCGGGCTCGTTCCGTCGTTATTGCCGCCCCGGCGGATGTTTCTCCGCTATTAAGGATGCAGGGAGCCGCGTATGCCACCCGCATTGCGGAAGATTTTCGCGATCGTGGGCATCACGTTCTGCTCATCATGGATTCACTCACGCGTTATGCCATGGCACAGCGTGAAATTGCGTTAGCGATCGGCGAACCGCCGGCAACCAAAGGCTATCCCCCTTCTGTGTTTGCCAAATTACCGGCGTTGGTAGAACGTGCCGGAAATGGTATCCATGGGGGGGGATCAGTTACGGCCTTCTATACTGTTCTGACTGAAGGCGACGATCAGCAGGATCCTATCGCCGACTCCGCACGCGCCATTCTTGATGGACATATTGTTTTGTCGCGTCAACTTGCAGAGTCCGGCCACTATCCTGCCATCGATATAGAAGCATCGATTAGCCGTGCAATGACGGCGTTAATTGATGAAAGCCACTATGCTTCCGTCAGGCAATTTAAACAATTACTGTCCAGCTACCAACGTAACCGCGATTTAGTGAGTGTCGGCGCCTACGCGGCGGGTAGCGATCCTATGTTAGACAAAGCAATTCGACTTTACCCACAGCTGGAAGCCTTTTTGCAGCAGGGGATGTTTGAACAAAGCAACTACGAAGAGTCTTGTCAGGCATTGCACACGATTTTCCCTCGTAACGAGTAGGAGAGCAGATGAAAACCCAGTCACCGCTGGTTACACTACGCGAACTGGCGCAGAAGGATGTTGAGAAAGCCGCGGGCCAGTTGGGTCAGGTCCGTCAGGCTCACCAACAGGCGGAACAACAGCTCAATATGCTGTTAAACTATCAGGACGATTATCGTCAAAAGTTAAATTCGACGATGACCTCCGGAATGGCAAACAATAGTTGGCAAAACTATCAGCAGTTCATCCAAACGTTAGATAATGCCATAGAGCAACATAGGCAGCAGCTCTCGCAGTGGACATCACGTTTAGATTTAGCCATGAAGACCTGGCAGGAAAAGCAACAACGATTGAACGCATTTGAGAAATTGCAAGATCGCGAACAGATTAGACAGCTTGCCAAAGATAATAAAATACAACAAAAACAAATGGATGAATTTGCCCAACGGGCCTCACAGAGGAAAACAGAATCATGAATCTGCCTGCGTTACCTATAGCGACGACTGCCAGCGACACAAGCAGCACTTCTGCTTCTCAACTGACGCAGGGTGAACTACCAAAGGATTTTGTCGATCTGTTGGGCAAACGTATATCACAAGTTGCCGATACATCAGGCAAAAAAACACTGGATAAAGTAGACGAGGAAGCGCTGCTTAACGCGCTGGGAGAAGATGGTCCGGCGCTTAGCCGTGACGATTTAAATGCCCTGCTTTCTTCATTTAGCGCTCTCAACGGCGTCGGGCTTGCCTCTGGGAAACAGAATCCGGATGTCGCAGGAGCTAAATCAGGACAGGAAAAAGACCGCGTTGCCGTCACTGATGACGCTGCGGCCATGCAGGCGCTGCTTGCGATGCTACAAGCAACGGATCCTACAGCAAAAAACCCTGCTGAGAATATTTCTGTGACGGCCGCAACAACCGGCTTGCCTGTTACAGGGCTTACCGATGCCAAACGTCAAGGTGAAGCGCCGGTTTCCATACTGGATAACGCCGATACCGGCACCCAAAGTGCGCAGGCTAGCCTGTTCAACGCCCCCGTTGTGATGGATAAAGAGACAGGAATATCGCGCGATTTATCGCGAGGAGACAAGCAAGCTCATGCGACCTCGGCAGACGCTGCGGATGACGCTGCTAAATTTTCGCTAACGACGCTGCATGCTAATGTTGGCGAACGCAACGTGTCTGAATCGGTGTCGGCATCAGGAAATAACGCACCTCAGGCAACATCATCAGTGGCGCTGGCCATGCCTGCTCAACCGTCAACAGTGGGAACCACCACGTTGGCTCCCCAGACGACGAACGCGCAATTAAATGCGCCGTTTGGTTCAGCACAATGGCAAGATGCTTTGGGCCAGCAAATCATCATGTTTAGCCGTAATGGCCAGCAGACCGCAGAGTTACGCCTGCACCCACAGGAACTGGGCGCATTGCATATCAGCTTGAAAATCGATGATAACCAGGCACAAATCCATCTGGCTTCAGCAAATAGTCAGGTTCGTTCAACGCTGGAAGCCGCCCTTCCCCACTTGCGCCATTTGATGGCCGAAAATGGTATTAACCTGGGTCAGAGCAGCGTCGGCAGCGATACCGCAGCTTGGCAGCAGGCTCAACAACAGATGGCCGATAAAAACAATGGCGACGGCAACCGTGACGCGTCTTATCAACAACAGTTTGGTCATGCATCAGAAAAAAACGGTGAATTATTAAACGCTCCAGAGCAGCTAAAAGCGCTGGCATCATCCGTCAACGGCGTTGATATCTTTGCCTGAATGTGAAGTAAACGAATAAGTTAGCACGGTTTTTCCTGTCTATTCTCTGTATTGAACATGACGATAGGCAGGATAATCATCGACATTACGCATTTATTTGTTGTTGGTTGCATCCAGTAACAAATATCGATAAGTAACAGGAACTCTTTTTGGCTATGTCTGATATGCAAGTCCGACCAGGACGTAAACGGTCTATTTGGCTAATACTACTGACTATCGTTGCCCTCGCTGCGACAGGTGCGGCGGGTACCGCCTGGTGGCTATTAAATCAGAAAAATGCAGCAATGGCTGAGCATGAAGCGCCTCCACCGCCTGAGCCTGTATTTATGCCGCTGGATACCTTCACGGTTAATCTTATCAATGCAGATAATAACCCTGACCGCGTGTTATACGTTGGCTTCACGCTTCGTTTGCCAGATGAAGCGACGCGCACCCAGTTTACCCATTATCTGCCTGAGGTTCGCAGCAGATTGTTATTATTGCTTTCTCGTCAGGACGCCATTGCGCTTGCCAATGAGCAAGGTAAACAGCAACTGATAGAACAAATTAAACAAGTGCTAAGCCCGCCATTAGTTCCTGGTCAACCTAACCAGGTCGTTACTGATGTTCTGTTCACGGCCTTTATACTGCGGTAACCATTTATGGGCGATAGTATTCTTTCACAAGCAGAAATTGATGCATTGTTAAATGGCGACAGCGGCGATAATAATGCCGATGCCAACGTATCATCAAAAATGGATGGGGATGTTAAACCCTATGATCCGAATACTCAGCGACGCGTTATTCGCGAACGTTTACAAGCATTAGAAATTATTAATGAACGTTTTGCGCGTCAATTCCGCATGGGATTGTTTAACCTGTTGCGCCGTAGTCCGGATATCACGGTGGGTGGTATCAAAATTCAGCCTTATCATGAATTTGCCCGAAATCTTCCGGTACCGACGAACCTGAATCTGATTCACTTGAAGCCTCTGCGCGGCACGGCATTGTTTGTATTTTCACCGAGTTTGGTGTTTATCGCCGTAGACAACCTTTTTGGTGGTGATGGACGTTTTCCAACGAAAGTTGAAGGGCGAGAGTTTACGCACACCGAGCAGCGTGTGGTCAAACGCATGCTGCGTCTGGCACTCGAAGCCTATGGTGAGGCCTGGAACGCGATTTACAAGCTCGACATTGAATATGTGCGCTCTGAAATGCAGGTTAAGTTTACCAACATTACGACATCGCCTAACGATATCGTCGTGACCACGCCGTTCCATGTTGAAATTGGTTCACTGACCGGCGAATTTAACATTTGCATCCCGTTTTCCATGATAGAGCCGCTGCGCGAACTGCTGGCGAATCCCCCGTTGGAAAACTCGCGTCAGGAAGATCAGAGCTGGCGGGAAACCCTGGCTAAACAGGTGCAGCATTCTGAACTTGAATTGGTTGCGAATTTTGTTGATATTCCGCTACGGCTGTCAAAAGTTCTGAAATTACAGCCCGGTGATGTATTACCCATCGACAAACCCGATAAAGTGATTGCCCACGTTGACGGAGTGCCAGTGCTGACCAGCCAATATGGCACGCTAAACGGGCAATATGCTCTACGCGTTGAACATTTGATTAACCCTATATTGAATTCTCTGGATAACGAGGAACAGCCCCATGAGTGACACCAAGAAACCGTCCGATGACAAGGAATCAGTGGACGATCTGTGGGCTGATGCATTTAACGAGCAACAGGCTTCAGAAAAGTCAGCGGCAGCAACAACGGAAGGCATCTTTAAAACGCTGGAAGGCCATGATTCACTGGGCGCGTTACAGGATATCGACCTTATTTTAGATATTCCCGTCAAACTCACCGTTGAGCTTGGTCGGACTAAGATGACGATAAAAGAGCTGTTGCGACTGACTCAAGGTTCTGTTGTCGCACTTGATGGCCTGGCAGGCGAACCGCTGGACATCCTGATTAACGGTTATCTGATTGCTCAAGGCGAAGTCGTCGTCGTATCTGATAAGTACGGTGTTCGTATTACGGATATCATCACGCCGTCTGAACGTATGCGTCGCCTGAGTCGTTGATGGTAACAACCACGCACTCATCCTCTGCTTCAGTAACAAGCCAGCAGCAAACAACGCTTGTTACTGAGCCACCGCTTACCGGCAGCACACTGCTGACACAAGTCAGTAGTGCGCTTGTTGGTATTTTATTATTGATTTTGCTGCTCGCCTGGCTCGTTCGTAAGCTCGGTTTTGCCCCTCAGACCAAACAGAACAAGCTCTTAAAAGTGGTATCTAATTGTTCGGTCGGACAACGTGAACGCGTTGTTATCGTGGAAGTCGATAATACTTGGCTGGTACTAGGCGTTACCGCCCATCAGATCACTCCGCTGCACACGCTACCTGCACGGCCAACCAACGACAGTTCCGCTACGGGTGATTCTCAGGCGGTAGATTTCAATCAACTGTTGAAGAAAGTTTTAAAACGTCCGGAAAAATCGGAATGAGCGCCTTGCCTAATTATTGCCGCATTATCCCCCTGCCTCGTGCGTTACGCTATGGTCTGACCGCCTGCTTGTTGTTCATGGCGCCTTCTGCGTGGGCTCAGCTTCCGGGGATTGTCACTCAACCGCTGCCTAACGGTGGGCAGAGCTGGACACTATCAGTACAAACGCTGGTTTTTCTAACATCGCTAACGTTTCTTCCCGCTGCATTGCTGATGATGACCAGTTTCACCCGCATCATCATTGTACTCAGCTTATTACGTAATGCGCTGGGTACGCCAACGGCGCCACCAAACCAAGTGCTATTGGGATTAACGCTTTTCCTGACTTTTTTTGTGATGTCCCCGGTGCTAAACCGCGTTTATGAAGACGCTTATATCCCCTTCAGCCAGGACCAAATTAGTATGGAAGTCGCGATAGAACGGGGGGCTGAGCCGCTACGCGAATTCATGCTGCGACAAACCCGGGAAACCGATTTGGCGTTGTTCACCCGGCTGGCCCAAATTCCAGAGATCCAAGGGCCTGAAGCGGTGCCAATGCGCGTACTCCTGCCCGCATTTGTAACAAGTGAGCTGAAAACCGCGTTCCAGATCGGTTTTACCGTGTTTATCCCTTTCCTTATCATCGATCTGGTTGTTGCGAGTGTATTGATGGCTCTGGGGATGATGATGGTTCCTCCGGCTACCATCTCTTTGCCCTTTAAGCTTATGCTGTTTGTGTTAGTTGATGGCTGGCAGTTGCTACTCGGTTCATTAGCTCAAAGTTTTTATAGTTAGACGAATAGAGGAATGCGACGATGACACCAGAATCGGTGATGGCGCTTGGCTATGAAGCAATGAAAATAGCCCTGGCGCTGGCAGCGCCTCCCCTGATGGCGGCGCTGCTTAGCGGGCTGATTATCAGCCTTTTGCAGGCAGCCACCCAGGTGAATGAAATGACGCTGTCGTTTATTCCTAAAATCCTGACCGTATTCTTAACATTAGTGATCGCCGGTCCCTGGATGCTAAACCTCATGCTGGATTATATGCGTACGCTATTCGGCCAGTTGCCTAATATTATTGGGTAACCATGCTGACGTTTAATAGCTGGGACATGGTGAATTGGGTTAGTCAATTTTTCTGGCCTTTTGTCAGGATCCTGGCGCTGATCACTACCGCCCCCGTCTTTAACGAAAGAGCCATTGGTAACCGAGTGAAAATAGGTCTCGGTATACTGATTACTCTGCTCGTCGCCCCCTATTTACCGCTGAACACGACGCCTATTTTTTCCGTCGCAGGCGTATGGCTGTTGATACAACAAATCCTTATTGGCATTACACTGGGTCTCTCGATGCAATTGGCCTTTGCCGCGATTCGCCATGCCGGCGAACTCATTGGCTTGCAAATGGGGCTTGCCTTTGCAACGTTCTTTGACCCGACGGGGGGGCCGAATATGCAAGTATTAGCCCGTTTCCTGAATATTCTCGCCATTTTGCTGTTCTTAACCTTTGACGGGCACCTTTGGCTGATTTCGCTATTAGCCGACAGTTTCTATACCTTACCTGTCAGCACCAATCCCGTTAACAGCCATGCCTTTCTCGCCCTTGCACGTGCTGGCGGATTGATTTTTATCAACGGTCTCATGCTGGCATTACCTATCGTTACCTTGCTGCTCACCATCAACCTGGCACTCGGTATACTTAACCGCATGGCGCCTCAGCTTTCAATATTCGTGGTTGGCTTCCCGATCACCCTTACGGTCGGAATTATGACAATAGGGATGCTGATTCCTTTGATCTCCCCCTTCGCAGAGCATTTGTTCAGTGAGGTATTTGATTTACTCGCTGATATTCTTAGCCAGTTGCCGGCATAGGTCAGGCGACGTTCTCCGTAATTCACAAAACCCCACTGTTTTAGCCGCTTCATTGACGCAGCGATATGATTCCTACTGGAGACAGTTTTGGCTGACGCAGCGTTGAATTTGGGAAGGAATAACAGCCGGATAATGAATAAATTTGGATGTAACAAATGGCAGAATAAAAAATGGCATGTCATCCAGTTGATGACATGCCCAAAAAATACGCCCGGTTTAAGCGTATTCAAACCGTGTAATAGAATAGTTATCTATTCTATTGTTGTTATTTCATCTGGAAAAGGGACATTCCCTGCATATTCTGGAACGTTGTATAGGAAGCCTGTAAAGAAGCCATCTGCATGGTATAAGACGAAATGGCCTCATACCAATCGGTATCCTGCAATTGCGATAGTGTCGTTTTATTCGCTACATCGCGGTCTTCACCAATGGCATTGAGGTTATCTATTTCATTAAGCTGAATACCTAACTCCGCACGAACTGACGAAATATTATTCAGAGAGTTGTTTAAACCACGGTTAGCCTGTTCCATTGCGGCCTTAACACTTTCTCTGGTCGCCTCATCGGCACCATCGAGTGGAGTTTCAAGTGCATTGATAGCAATATCCAGCGTTTCAAACAGATCCGATTGAACAGAGCCATCCGGTTCTTTCTGGGCATCACCCGTGACGCCATTGAAAACGGCAGAACCAATATGGCCCACCGTCATTGTCCGGGCAGCATCGACACGCTGTGAAATAGCCTGATTCCCACCGACGTATTCAATGCCCGAAGCACCTTCAACAAACGGCTGTTTGTCTGTTTCATAACCGGCAAAAATAAAATTACCATTACCATCCGTGCTATTCGCCATATTCAGCAGTTCGGCCTTCATACCACGCAGGCTGGTCGCGACGGATTTACGATCGTCGTCGCTTTTAACGCCGCCGCCGCTAATCACCTCGGTTAATGCGCTGGTGATGGTCGTAACGCTTTTCCCTAAAATGGACTCTTCCAGCGACATACTTTGCTGAGCAAAGGTACGCGCCAGCGTATACTGGCTGTTTTCCGACTGAGCCTGACCGAGCATAATAACGCTCGCTGCCGCTATCGGATCATCAGACGGATTAACCACTCGTTTTCCACTTGAGAGTTGCTCGCCCGTTTTCTGCCAAGCGGCCTGACCATTCAGGATGCCTTGCATATTTTGCTGGTATATCATGCTGGTACTTAAGCGCATGGTATTAACTCCTCAATCTCAACTGCTCAAACTAGTTACGGGCTGCCAACAACGCATCAAAGATGGATTGTGCTGTTTGTATGACCTGGGCGTTCGCAATGTAATACTGTTGGTAACGCATCAAATCACCGTATTCTTCATCCAGATTCACGCCGGAAACCGCCTGCTGCTCGGCGGTCAGTTGTTTGACGACGTTTTGCTGCGATGTGCTATTGATTTTCAGTGTGTTGGTCTGGTTACCAATCTCCCCGACCAGACCGGCGTAGGCGCCGGAAACACTCGCTTTTCCGCCCACGATTTTTTCATTTTGTAACGCCAACAGCGCCTTGGCATTCGTGTTATCACTCACGCCGCCAAACACCGGGTCGCCATTTGCATCCAGTACCGGGTTGCCGTCGTCATCGAGCTTAACGGATGCCGCGGCAATTTTATTAGGATCGGAAATCGCCACCGACATATCGGTAATCACATCATTGACAGGCTTAAGCAGAAAACTGTCGTTCGTGGCGGGCGTTCCGCTGATGGTCATCTTCATGCCATCAAAATTCAGGCTGTTATCAGAGGGATCTACCGATGCCATGAATTTTGAATTATCAGACAAACGGGTAACCTGCCAATTGCTACCGTCATACTTGACGGAATAATTCGTCGCCTGCACCTCTTGGGTTGAGGTATACGAAGGCGTCAATACGGCGCTACCGGTATTTTTACTGTCATTCAGCACCGCCGCTTTACCAAACGAGAAGAAATCGCCGCCTTTAACCCCTTCACGATCGTAACCTTCACGATGCTGGGCGTTAAACGCATCAGTAAATGCCAAGGCTAACTGCCCTAACTGATTACGCGTTTCATCCAATGCATCAGTGCGGAAGGAAAGTAACCCGCCTAATGAACCGCCCGTGAGGGTACTTTCATTCAATGCCACAACATCGTTTGTTTGATCTTTATAACCAATAGTCAAACGCGCCGGATCGCTGCTGGAGCCCATGGCGACCAATTGGTTACTCGTCCCACTCTGAACCAGATTTGTACCGTTCTTCAATGTCACGTTATAGACTGTTCCGTCCTGAACAGTCACATCAACACCCACCAGTTTATTCAGTTCGTCAACCAGATGATCGCGCTGATCGAGCAAATCGTTAGGCATGGTGCCGCCGTTTGCGCCCATTAACTTGGTGATTTCGTTGTTTAACGACGCAATCTGCTTAGAGTAAGTATTAACCTGTCCGACAATGCTTTGAACCTGCGTATTCACGCCGCTGTCCATATCACGCAGGTATTTATCGGTCACCTTAAATTGGTTTACTAAACCTTCAGCTTTTCCCAGTACGGTTTGACGAGTAGAGGAGTCACCCGAATTACTGGTTAAATTCTGCAGGTTGGAGAAAAAATCCTGAATAGTTGACGACAAGCTGGTGGTGCTGCTGGCTAACAGGTTATCGATCTTGGAGATTTGTTCGTAGTAAGCGGTAACCGAACTACTGGTTGTCTGAGCAGAACGGAGCTGATTGGTAACAAATTCATTAAATTCGCGGTTAACGCTGACGACATTTACCCCATTGCCAATATAGCCTGCTGACGTGCTGTTGCTAATTGCCTGTTCAAGTATTGTATTTTGTCGGCTATAGCCTGCAACAGCCTGATTGCTAATATTGTTACTCACGGTACTCAGCGCGACCTGTGCACCTTTTAAGCCACTCATCGCAGTGTTAATTAAATTGGACATAGGGTGTTGTTCCTTTTACACAGGCACTTTACGACCTGCGCGATTAACCAAATGCTGAAAGCAGCAAATACGCTACATAAGTTGATTACTTTATCGGTCAGAAAGCGCAAATCTTGAATAAAAAAATCAAAATAGCCGGCTCAAATCGTGGGTATATGCCTTCACCGCTTTTTCTCCCGCACCCTTCATTTGCTGGATCATGCTCACCAGTTTCTGCGCATATTGTGGATCCGTCGCATAGCCCGCTTTTTGTAAAGCATGAGCGGCTTGTTCAGCCGTTCCCGCACTCATTACGGCGGAATAGCGTGGGTTATTGGTCAATAACTTCACATAATCGCCAATCGCCTCTATGTATGAGTCATACACTCTGAAGCTGGCTTTCACCTTTTTGGCAACGCCTTGCTCATACTCTGTAGTAGTTATCTCTGTCGTTGGCCCATTCCAACTGCTGCCCGCCTTGATACCGAATAAGTTATGGCTTGGCCGTCCATCTTCTGTAGGAATTTCTCGCTGTCCCCAACCGGATTCAAGAGCCGCCTGAGCAATAATGAGGTGATGAGGGATGCCACTATGTTGGCTGGCAATCTGGGCAGGTAAAGAAATTTGAGAGACGAAATTGTTGCTGGACAACGGCAAAGCCGACCCTGCGCTCGGCAATTTCGGCAGCGCTTTACGCACCATTTGCTCGACGGCGCCTGATGGCATACTTTTCAACACATCTCCGTCAAACGTGAGCGGAACCGAAGGAACCGGAGTTTTGGCGGATGCCACATCGGGTGAGTGCCGCGTCAATTGCTCAACCATCACATCCGCCAGCCCAAGCCCTTTCCCTTTTGTTGCAATCTCTTGAGCTATTTGCTGGTCATACATGGAGGTATACAGACGCGTCTGATCGCTGTTGAAAAGCCCGTCCTGCGGAATCGCAGAACGCATGCTTTTCATCATTAACTGTACGAATACGCCTTCCATCTGTTGCGCTACCGCCTTTATCCCCTCTTTACTCTGAGGATTACCTGATACTTCACGCTTCAGCGTATTCAGGGATTGCGCATCATAGGCGGCATTATTGAGTGCCAGCATATCGCTCATCAGATAATTTCCAGTTTGGCACGCAAACAGCCTGCGCTTTGCATCGCCTGCAAAATGGACATAAGCTCCATCGGTGTTGCGCCCAAAGAGTTCAGCGCGCGCACGACATTGTTGAGATTGGCGCTGGAATTCACGCGCTGTAAAGCGCCCCCGGCCTGTTGCACTGCAATTTCCGTTTGTGGCGTGACAACCGTCTGACCGCCGCCAAAAGGCGTGTCTGGCTGGCTGACATTGGCCTGCTGATTAATCGTCACAGACAAATTACCCTGAGCGATCGCACAGCTATCCAGCGTGACGTCACGGTTCATCACGACAGATCCGGTGCGGGAATTGATTACGACTTTTGCATCCTGAATACCGACATTGACGTCAATATTCTGGATATCAGCCAGAAAGCGAACCTGAGAACTGTTACCATGCGGCGCCAATACCTGAATAGTGCGTGAATCCAGCGGCGTTGCCGTGCCGCCGTACCCAGAGCGGTTAATAGCATCACTCACCTTCTGCGCCATTGAAAAATCATCACTCTTTAGTTGCAGCATAATCGTATTTGACGCGCCAAAAGAGCTAGGCAACTCTCGTTCAATCACCGCGCCATTGCTGATGCGGCCTCCAGCAAGTTGGTTAACCTGAACGCTGCTGCCGCCAGCGGCAGCGCCGGCGCCGCCAACCAAAACGTTACCTTGCGCCAGGGCATAGACTTGATTATCCGCGCCTTTTAATGGCGTCATTAATAACGTCCCGCCGCGCAGGCTTTTCGCGTTGCCGAGAGAAGACACAACAACATCAATATTCTGACCCGCTCTGCCGAACGGCGGAAGCGTCGCCGTTACCATCACTGCCGCCACGTTTTTCAGCTGCATGTTGGTACCGGCGGGCACAGTAATACCCAATTGGGACAGCATGTTGGTTAAGCTCTGTATCGTAAATGGCGTTTGCGTAGTCTGGTCACCGGAACCATCCAGACCAACCACCAGGCCGTACCCAATCAACGCGTTATCACGCACGCCCTGGATATTGACCAGATCGCGAATTCTCTCAGCCGACGCAGGAACTGCACTGAGTGTCAGCAACGTCAGCAGTGCAGTGAAAAATGATGCAATCCGCATGGCAGGCCTCTTAAACTTAGAACGGAGAAACATTAAGGAAGAATCGCTGTAACCAGCCCATGTTTTGCGCCTCGTTAATGTAACCATTACCGACATATTCAATGCGCGCGTCCGCCACCTGAGTTGATGGCACCGAATTATTACCGCTAATGGTTCTCGGATTCACCACGCCAGCGAAACGAATAAATTCAGTTCCCTGATTAATGGCAATCTGCTTTTCGCCCACGACATGCAGGTTGCCGTTGGCCAATACCTGATCGACCGTTACCGTAATCGTGCCGCTGAATGTATTATTCGCATTCGCGCCGCCCTGACCGGAAAATTCGTTTGTTCCCGTCGCATTCAGCGCCGCACGATTATTGCCGAGAGGCCCTTCCAAATAACGCGGCGTGGCTGTCAGCCCAAACGTAGATGAACCATCCCGGCTGGCATTGGCCGATGAACTTTTACTGGCGCTGACATTTTCCTGCAACACGATCGTCAACGTATCACCAACGTTACGTGGGCGACGATCTTCAAACATTGGCTGGTAGCCATAATTCATGGGTTGCACGGTTTGAAAAATAGAGCCATTCGGGCCAGCTAATACAGGCGAAGCTGGCTGGGCTGTCGTAGGCCCGGTTACAACTTTATCATGCGGAATATAGGCGCAGCCGTTAAGTGCTAACATCGAGATCAAAGCCAACAAACGGGGTCGGCTGAGTGGTTTGATAACCGACTTTGCATTCATTATCACTGCGGATATCGCCTTAAATTAATCTGTTTCACATATTCACGGGGTAAATCAAAGCCATGTCTTCCCCATTCCCCGGGTTGCCTATGGCCATCATTACCCCGTTAAAGACTGTCTCTATTGCCAACATCAAGCTAACAACGCGTAAACGTTCACCGCTGAAATTAGCAAGGCAGGCATTACAGCTGAGTCAATCTCTGCAACATCTGGTCTGAAGAAGAAATCGCCTTACTGTTAATTTCGTAGGCGCGCTGAGTCTGAATCATCGACACCAACTCTTCTGCCACGTTGACGTTAGAGGTTTCAACGTATTTCTGATACAGCAGGCCCGCGCCATTTAATCCAGGGTTTGCTTCATTCGGCGCACCAGAACTCGCCGTTTCCAGATACAGATTCTCACCGATGCTTTCCAGCCCGCTGTCGTTGATAAAGGTTGTCAGCGTCAGTTGTCCAATCTGGTTGGTTGCCGCCTGTCCCTGTAGTTTAACGCTGACGATCCCATCACGACCGATATTCAGCTCAGTCGCATTCGACGGAACGGTAATCGCTGGCTGAACCTGATAGCCGCTGGATGTAACCAGCTGACCGTTGCCATCAAGCTGGAAGGCGCCATCGCGCGTATAGGCCGTGGTACCATCAGGGAGCAGGACCTGGAAAAATCCCTGACCTTTAATCGCCACATCTTTTGAGTTACCGGTTTCGGAAAACGTTCCCTGAGTATGGATACGTTCTGTTGATACCGGGCGAACCCCAGTGCCTAACTGTAAACCGGAGGGCAACATGGTTTGCTCTGATGACTGAGCGCCAGGCTGGCGAACAGTCTGGTACATCAAATCTTCAAATACGGCACGCTGGCGCTTGAAACCATTGGTACTGACGTTTGCCAGGTTATTGGAAATAACGTCCATATTGGTTTGCTGAGCATTCAGGCCGGTTTTTGCAATCCATAAAGAACGGATCATTTATTCACTCCTGTGCGCACTCGGCGCTTAACCCATTGCTAATATCTGATTAGCGCGTTGTGCATTATCGTCGACACTGCTGATGACTTTCATCTGCATTTCAAAGCGACGCGCATTGGCAATCATATCGACCATCGTATCTACCGTGTTTACATTACTGCCTTCTATCACCCCGGACATGATACGTATCGTGGGATCATTCGGCAGAACATTGCCACGTTGCTGCTGGGCCTGTTGCGTCAGACGGAACAATCCGTCATCAGAGCGCTCAACTTCCTGCCCGGTGGCTCTGACGAGCTTCAGGCGCCCCAATTGAGCAATCGTATTCGGCGGATCGCCATCATTAAGCACGGAGATCGTGCCATCAGGAGAAATGCCGATCTGGGATTGCGGCGGCACGTCAATCGGCCCACCGTCTCCCATCACCACACGTCCCTGGATCGTCAACTGGCCGTCAGCGTTGATCTCCATATTGCCATTACGGGTGTATGCCTCACTGCCATCGGCAGTTTGTACGGCCAGCCACCCTTCTTTCGGTAAAGCAACGTCCATTGCACGACCCGTATAATTCATCACGCCCTCGGTCATATCGGCGCCAGGCGTTGACGCGACAACCAACGTTCGGGTCGGCAATGTCAGCCCGTTAACCGGCACCGCACGCAGCGCTGAAAGCTGCGCCCGGAACCCCGGCGTTGAGGCATTCGCCAGGTTGTTTGCGGTAATCGCCTGTTTTTCCAATGACTGACTCGCGCCACCCATTGCCGTATAAATCGCGTGATCCATGCAATGTCCCCGTCAGGATAATTAGCGCAGGCTAACCAACGTTTGCAGAATGGAGTCCTGCGTCTTGATGGTTTGCGCATTCGATTGATAGTTGCGCTGTGCCACGATCATGTTGACCAGTTCTTTACTTAAATCAACGTTCGAACTTTCGGTGGATTTGCCGATCAGCTTGCCCAGACTGCCAGTACCCGCCAGACCGATAACCGCCTGACCGGACGTCCCCGTTTCAGACCACACGTTATCGCCTTCAGGCGAAAGGCCTTCAGGGTTAGCAAAACCAGCTAGCAAAATCTGTCCCAGCGGCTGTTTCTGACCATTACTGTAGCTACCTTCGATCGTACCATCGTCATTGATGGCAAAACCGGTCAACGACCCTGGCGCGAAACCATTCTGGGTCGGGCTTTTGTAACTGTATTCGGTATTTTGCTGCACGCTGCCAGTCAGGTTAAAATTAAAATTACTGGCAAGGGAGCCGTTCACAGAGGCGAGCTGGATATTCATTGGGTTGATGCCATTGGGAACCGATGCCGCTGGCGGCGCTGCAAATCCAGAAGTCTGACCGATCAGCGCACCGTTGGTATCAAACTTCAGCGTGCCCGCCTCTTGATAGTTTACCGGCGACACGCTGTCGTCTTTCGCGTACACGTTCCACAGATTATCCGCCGTTTTGACGAAGTAGAGCGAGAAGTTATGCACATTCCCCTGACTGTCATAGGTTGTCAACGCGGTTTTACTATTGTACGTGCCTTCCTGACCCTGTGTGGTCGCATCCCAGGCCGTCGTCGGTATGCTGTCGGAAGAATTCAGGTTAGCGATAATGGATGCCGTTGTTGTCTGGCTGGCCAGCATATCGCCATCGGGGATCGTCAACGGAACGGGATCGGCACCGGTCTGAACGGTTGGCGGCGTACCCGCAACCGGAAAGCCGGTTAGCTGCATGCCTTGAGCATTCACAATATTACGACCGTTCAGCATAAACTGACCGTTACGGCTGTAATAGACGGAGCCGTTAGTGTCCTGCATTCTATAGAAGCCGCTACCGCTGATCGCCACATCCAGATCGCGTGAAGAGGACGTCACCGTACCGCTACCAAAATCCTGCAATACCGATGAGACCTGGACGCCCATCCCGACCTTCGAACCTGCAAACATATCCGCAAAGGTCACAGTGCCGGATTTAAACCCCACTGTCGCCGAGTTGGCGATGTTATTACCAATCACATCCAGGTTATTAGACGCGGCGTTTAAGCCACTGACCGCCTGAGAAAAACCCATGTTGTTCTCCAGATAAATTGATTAAGTCATATTCCAGAAAATGAACGAGTCTGGAATAACAGATAATTGATACCGTTACAGAATTTGCCGGACATCGTCCAACGTCGCTTTACCTCGCAGGCCCAAATCCAGCACGACGCCGCCATCGGCGCGGGTTACCGCATTCACCACGCCATAGCTCAGAGGCTGAACAACCTGTTGCGCGCCGCCAGTACTGGCAGAAGCGGTAAAGGTATAGGCACCGTCAGGGGCAGCCGTGCCATCTGCCAGCTTGCTATCCCAATTGAATGAATGAACGCCAGCCGAGAGCGGCCCCAGTTCAACGGTGCGTACCGCTTTGCCTGTTGCATCATTAACGGTGACCGTCACCACTTCCGCGGCTTTTTCCAGTTCGACGCCAAAGGGGGTGCTGGTTTCCTGGCCGACTAAAATGTCTTTTCCTGGGATCATGACGCCATGATCGATCAGCGTGGTCGCTTGCATGGATTGGTTATTGTCGATCTGGCCGGAGATAGAGCCCAATGTGGTATTCAACTTCTCAATCCCGCTGACGGTATTCAACTGGGCAAGCTGACTGACAAGCTGATCGTTACTCATCGGATTTGTCGGATCCTGATTCTTCAACTGCGCAACCAGAAGCGTCAGAAACTGGTTTTGAAGGTCGTCAGCACTGCTGGTACTCGAAGCCGATGATATGGCGCTGGATGTACTCTGGGTCTGATTCGCCGCGTATGTATCATTAATGGTTACTGACATGTTGTCGTCTCCCGATTATTGCCCGATCGTTAACGTCTTCAGCATCATCGATTTCGTCGTATTCAACACTTCGACGTTCGCCTGATAGCTGCGTGATGCTGAAATGGTGTTGACCATCTCTGCTACCGGGTCAACATTCGGCATGCGAACGTACCCTTGTCCATCAGCCAAAGGGTTACCCGGTTCATAGACCAGACGCGCAGGCGATGGGTCTTCAATAACATTCGCAACGCGCACGCCGCCAGTTGACTGTCCCGGAGCCGCATTCACTTCGAATACAACCTGTTTGGCGCGATACGGCTCACCATCCGGGCCCGTCACGCTGTCTGCGTTAGCCAGGTTGCTGGCACTCACGTTCAGGCGCTGAGATTGCGCGGAAAGCGCGGAACCTGATATTTCGAATATGTTTAATAACGACATAAATCTTTACCTTTTCATCCCGCTACGATCATGAACCCGACTGCAAGACCGACATCATGCCTTTAATCTGCCCGCTCAAAACGGTCAGATTGGTTTGATATTTCAGGCTATTATCGGCAAAATTAGTACGTTCACGGTCCATGTCGACCGTATTGCCATCTAACGCGGGCTGATCGGGTACGCGGTACAGCAAATCAAGCTCCGGCGGTTGGAAATTTTGTGCCGGTATATGGCGCACAGACGTTGTTTTCAGCGCAATACCAGTACCATCCGCTCGCCCTTGCTCCATCACTTTGTTAAGCTGGCTGGCAAAATCGATGTCTCTGGCTTGATATCCCGGCGTATCCGCATTGGCAATGTTCGCGGCCAGAATTTCCTGCCGCTGGGCACGCAAATTCAACGCTTCCTGCTGAAACCGCAACGAGGCGTTTAATTTATCGAGCATGCTCCCTCCGCGAGTTAAAATTTCGAGTGAGTAGGATAATTCTCATTATGGCTATGTCATCGAACGAATAGGCATCAAATGCAGCGCTATTTATTGCTTTAACCCCACGCGGACATCGTTACACTTACAGCCCGATATCAGAGAACCAGGAGCGCAGAGCGGGAATGAAAATACTATCGAATTATCTCTGTCTGGTGACATCCTGTTTTTTTCCCCTTCTTTTCTGTCCCCCCGCGCAGGCAAGTGACCTTAAGGCGCAAATCAATCAGTTTTTCTCGGCACGCTTTCAGGGAAGCGAGAATACCGTTAACGTTGTGATAAAATCGCCAGAATCACAGTGGCCGCAGTGCGAAACGCCCCAAATCACCCAGTCCGGGAATGCCAAAATGTGGGGGAATGTAAGCGTGTCCGTGCGCTGTGGTCAGCAGCGCCGTTTTATTCAAACCGAGGTTCAGGTCACCGGCAATTATGTGACAAGCTCGCGACCGATAAATCGTGGAACAACCCTCTCGGAAAAAGACATCCGGTTAACAAAAGGCAGGCTCGATTTATTGCCGCTGCGCGCCATACTGACGTTACAAGACGCACAGGGTGCCGTTCTGCTACGCGATCTGACGCCCGGACAAGTGATTACGACCGCCATGATCAGGCGAGCATGGGTCGTTAAAGCGGGCCAATCGGTGCAGATTATCGCGCAGGGGGAAGGCTTCACGGTTAACGGTGAAGGCAAGGCGATGAATAATGCGGCAGCAGGTCAGGCGGTGAGAGTCAGAACGGCAAATGGACAAATAACCAGCGGCATTGCCGGCGACGATGGGATTATTCTGATCTCGCCGTAATTAATTAAAGGTTTACGTATCTTTGCCGATGTTAATTACATTGTCATTCATGGCGACGTTTATAAATTGAGCACCAATGTGACGGAAATCTTTTAACACATTGATGATTAAACATTTTATCCTCACATTAGAGGGATTTATTATGAGTATCGATCGCACCCAACCGCTAAAGCCGGTCACGCAGGTTCAGCAACGCGAATCTGGCGATATCGCTAAAGCCAAACAGAAACAGACAGAAGCCCAGTCTGAAGTTAGCGCAACACAGGTAAAGTTGAGTGATGCGCAGGCCAAACTCATGCAGCCCGGTACGCAGGATATCGATATGAATCGCGTCGAAACCCTGAAGCAGGCCATTCGCGATGGTTCTCTCAAGATTGATACGGGAAAAATCGCCGATGCACTTCTTAAGGACACGCAGGATTTTTTAGCAGGTAATTAACATTTATGGACAATCTGCAATCAATCCTGGAGCAATTACTGAATAACCTGCGCGAGCTTGACGTCGTTCTGTCTGAAGAACAAACGCTACTTTGTGCTGGTCATATCAACGGCATTGCACTGCAACAGGTAACAGATAAGAAAACGTCTTTACTGGCGACAATGCAGCATCTTGAGACACACCGCCATGAAGTCGAGGCGACGCTTAATCTGCAAGCACCTTATCGCGACGTTGAGCCGTTGTCTGCTTATTGGCAACAAATTCAAAGTCTCACCAGCAGCCTGAACGATAAAAATAAGCACAATGGTCTGTTGCTCAATCGGCATATTGCTTATACCAATGAAGCACTCAATATATTGAAACCCCGTCATGGTCAGGGGCTGTATGGTCCTGATGGTCAGGCAAAAAGTGTGACCGTTGGCGGCAGGAAAATCACCTTTTAAACGTCTCTGTCTTTCGGACAGAGACGCCTTTCACTGAATACCTTCTATTCTAATACCGTCACTTAAAATTGACGGCAAGATCAATTGTACGAACATGAAACGTGCTGTTAATACGTCCATGTCCTTCAATATAATAAATAAAGCGGAATTCGTTGTTTGCCGTCAATCCCGCGAATGCCTGAGTCTGCCCGTCCCCACTGCCATCCAAATCAACACAACGCTGCGGCGATCGTGAGCAGAGCTTAACAACAAGCCCGTTTGGGATGACGGAATCAATCACGTGTCGCCAGTATATCGTAGTGATCGTTTCCTCTGGCTTGACGCTAATATTGGGCACAAAAGCCGATGTCGTGACCATTTCGCCGCGGTGCTCAAGCCTGATCCCCGGCAGGGTTCCGTTCCAACTGCCTGGCGTCGCGGTGACGCAAAATGAGAAAACCAGCGCCGGCAACGCCAGAAGCCACGTTATCTTTCTCATGTCTGCGCTTCCCCTATAATCGATGTCATCCGGATCTGGCGATGGTCACTGATTTCCATATTAGAAAGCACAGCCATGTTGGGCAAACTACGGTGCAGGAATCGAGCCAGTAACGCGCGTAATGCATGGTTAACCAACAGCACCGGCGGCGCACCTAACATTTCCTGCCGCTGTAGCGCTTGTTTAGCTTGTTCCAAGAGACGATCGGCAAGCCCCGGTTCAAGTCCGCCACCGCCCTGAAGCGCCTGTAACAGCAGGCGTTCCAGTGATCCTTCCAGACCAATCACCTGAAGCTCGCTATCACCCGGGAACCACTGTTGAGTGATCGCTCTTCCCAGGGCAACCCTGACCACCGTCGTAAGCTCGTAAGGATCGGGTTGTACCGGCGCATGTTCAGCGAGTGTCTCCATAATCGTGCGCATATCCCTGATTGAAACCCGCTCGCTAAGCAGATTTTGCAAGACTTTATGTAAGGTGGTTAACGTCACCACGCCAGGAATGAAATCTTCTGCCAGTTTAGGCATTTCCTGAGCCACGCGATCCATCAGTTGCTGAGCCTCCTGACGTCCGAATAACTCACTGGCATGTGATGCAATTAAGTGATTCAGGTGCGTTGCAACCACAGTACTTGCCTCTACTACCGTAAATCCCTGAGCCTGAGCTTGATCTTTCAGCGCATTGTCAATCCAAACCGCGGGCAACCCAAATGCGGGATCTTTCGTCACATCCCCAGCTAAAGAGCCTACTGCATTGCCAGGATTAATGGCCATCCAGCGCCCCGGGTGAGCTTCACCGTGCCCTACTTCGACACCTTTCATCAATATACGATAGCTGGCAGGCTGAAGTTCAAGATTGTCACGAATATGAACGACCGGCGGTAAGAACCCCATTTCCTGAGCAAATTTCTTCCTGATACTGCGAATTCTGCCCAGCAATTCTCCATCCTGCTGTGCATCAACCATTGGGATGAGGCGATAGCCAACTTCCATCCCCAATGGATCTTCCAGTTGCACATCAGACCAACTGGCCTCAATAACCTGATGCTTTTCCATTGAGGCCGGGACAGGCTGCATAACCGGTTCTTTTTGCTCCGCGCCACGTATCCACCAGGCGAGCGCCAACAAAGAGGCCGTAAATAATAGAAAGACGAAATTAGGCATACCGGGAACCAAGCCAATAAGCCCGATAACCGCCGCACTCAGCACCATAACCCGAGGGTTATTGAAGAGCTGGGTTACCATCTGCTGGCCGACATCCTGATCGGTACTGACGCGGGTAACAATAACACCTGCCGCAGTAGAAATAATCAGGGCAGGGATCTGTGCGACCAGACCATCCCCAATGGTAAGCAGCGTATAACTTTCTGCCGCCTGCCCTACCGGCATGCCATGCTGTGCCACCCCGACCAGTAACCCGCCGACAATGTTAATAACCATGATTATCAGCCCGGCGATTGCATCGCCACGGACGAATTTACTGGCGCCGTCCATTGAACCGTAAAAGTCCGATTCCTGAGTCACCTCAGCACGGCGCTTTTTCGCTTCATCCTCCCCAATCAAGCCGGCATTGAGATCGGCATCAATCGCCATTTGTTTGCCCGGCATGCCATCAAGCACAAAACGAGCGCCAACTTCGGCGATGCGCCCGGCCCCCTTGGTGATGACCATAAAGTTGATTAATACCAGGATGATGAAGACGACAATACCAATAGCAAAATTCCCGCCCACCAAAAAGTGTCCGAATGCTTCAACGACCTTTCCCGCTGCGGCCGTTCCGGTATGCCCTTCCATTAAAATGATACGGGTGGATGCAACGTTAAGTGATAAACGCAACAATGTAGAAAACAGCAGGATGGTAGGAAACGCCGCAAATTCCAGCGTACGCTGCGTAAACATCGCCACCAGCAATACCATGATCGACAGCGCAATATTAAAGGTAAACAGCAGATCCAGAACGAATGGCGGCAGAGGCAATACCATCATGGACAGTATCAGCAGGATCAGTATTGGTCCGGCTAATATTTGCCATTGAGTACTTTTCATCGAACTCGGTAAACGAAGCAAAGAGGCCAAATTAGCCATCAGTAGTATTCTCTTTAGCAAAATCCAGTGCATCCGGCACGGGTAAGTGTTTCGGTTTTCTAGGAATTAATCCACCTTCGCGCTTCCAGCGCTTGAGTTGATAAACCCAGGCTAAGACTTCTGCAACAGCAGCATATAATGCAGCCGGGATATGTTCTCCAACTTCGGAATGACGAAATAAGGCTCGCGCCAGCGGCGGCGCTTCCAAAATAGGTACGCGATGTTCGTTTCCTAATTCACGAATGCGTAAAGCAATCTCACCAGCACCTTTTGCCAGCACTTTTGGCGCATTCATTTTTTTCTCGTCGTAGCGTAAAGCCACCGCATAATGCGTTGGGTTGGTTACAATCACATCGGCTTTAGGGACATCAGCCATCATTCTGCGTTGGGCCATGGCCCGCTGCTGCTGGCGAATGCGAGCTTTAACATGCGGATCGCCTTCGCTTTGTTTGTGTTCGTCACGAATTTCCTGTTTGCTCATCCGCAGCTTCTTAACGTGGCTCCAGATTTGCCAGAACACATCAAAAGCGACCATAGGGATAAGGGCCATAATGATGAGAAAACCACACATCACCGCCAGTTCCAAAGCATCGCCTAATGCGGCCTTCGGGGGTTCAGATATCAGATGCAATATTTTCGGCCAGTTATGCATCAAGAATAAAATACTGACGACGCCCACCATCACTGACTTCAATATCGCTTTGAAAAGTTCAGCCAATGCCTGGGAAGAAAATAGTCGCTTCAGCCCGGAAATCGGATCTAATTTTTTGAAATTCACCTTGAGCGACTTGGTACTAAATAACACGCCCCCGAGCAGCAGCGGCGCTGACAGCGCCACCAGTACAGCACCAAGCATAATCGGTATTAAAGCGGATACCGCCTGACGTAATAATGAACCGACATGGCGCAACATCTGGGTATCATCACCAATCGTCGCGTAATCAAAGTTCAGCGACTGAGAGACAATCCCCGCCAATCGAGCGGCCATGGTGCTCCCCCCCATCCACAAGATGGCCAATCCTGCGATCATCATCAAAACAGAGGACAATTCCCGGGAGCGGGGAATCTGGCCTTCTTCACGCGCTTTCTCCTCTTTTTGGGGAGTGGGGGCTTCTGTTTTTTCCAGATCGCTATCATCAGCCACTTGGCGTTCCTGTTACAACTTTGGGATAGGAATTTGCTGCCTAGCATGACAAATACGGAAAAGTTTTATGGCTTGAACAAAGAGGGAAAGCGACGCTTCTTTAATGGATAGTTGAAAGATAAAGAAGAAAAATTCGATTTAGCTATTTATGGCCGTAACGACCGGCCATAAATAGTGGGGACGGTGACATTCACAATCGTCGCAAAAAGAAGGTAGCTTCTTTTCTTAGCGATGGGTTTATTTAGAATCCGAGGCTATCCAGAAGATCGTCGACCTGATCCTGATTGGCGACAATACCAGCGGCACCTTTGTCCAACTGTGGTCCATTCAGGAGACTCTCATTCGCACGTTTAGACGCATCCGGTTTTTCTGGAATATTTTCCAGTAACACCATCAGCAGTTGTTTTTCAATCTCCTGAACAACATCCATCATACGCTTGATAACCTGACCGGTAAGGTCCTGGAAATCCTGCGCCATCATGATCTCCAACAGCTGAGCGTTGGTAAATGAGGTGTGTTGCGGCACATCTTCAAGATAGCTACGCGTATCCGTCACTAATTCGCGAGCATCAGCCAACTCTATGGGGTTTTCAAACCATTCATCCCAACGGGCTTTCAGCGATTTCGCGTCAGACTCTAACTGATTTTGGCGTGGTTGCGCAGCTTCTACACAGTTCAGAGCCCGTTCTGCCGCTTGTGCAGTCATTTGAACAACATAATCAAGACGATCGCGGGCGTCAGGGATAGCTTCTGCTGCTTCGGCTATAGCGTGATCCAGACCCAGCTCTTTTAGGCTGTCACGTAGCATACGGGTCAATTGACCGATACGCGAAATGATCTCGGTAGCTGAAGCTGTGTCGTTTACGGACGGCATATGTGACGTCATAAGATCCCCTTACATACCCAGTTTTTCAAAAATCTTATTCAGTTTTTCTTCAAGGGTAGCAGCAGTAAATGGTTTAACTACATAGCCGCTCGCACCCGCCTGTGCCGCAGCAATAATATTTTCTTTCTTCGCTTCCGCCGTTACCATCAGTACAGGAAGTTTGGAAAGCGCGCCGTCGGCACGAATCGTCTGCAACAACTCCAATCCATCCATGTTGGGCATATTCCAGTCTGAAATGACGAAATCAAAAGCGCTAGAGCGAAGTTTGTTCAGCGCATCTGCGCCATCCTCTGCCTCTTCTACGTTATTAAAGCCCAGTTCCTTCAGCAAGTTGCGGACAATTCGTCGCATCGTCGAAAAGTCATCCACTACCAGAAATCTGAGTTCTTTATCGGCCATACTTACTCCTAAAATATTTATTGCTCGCCAAGAGCTGCTTATATACGTAATGCCTGTCCGGCAGAAATTTGTGCCAACATTCGCTGGCTCACCTGGTGCAAATCCACCACTTCGTCGACGCCACCCATAGCAATCGCCTCACGTGGCATCCCAAATACCACACAACTTGCTTCATTTTGGGCCAATGTGTAAGCGCCAGCCTGATGCAATTCCAACATGCCAGCCGCCCCATCATTGCCCATTCCCGTAAGGATGACGCCTACAGCATTCCGTCCGGCGAATCTTGCAACCGAACGGAATAACACATCAACGGATGGACGATGCCTGTTAACCGGAGCATCATCATTTAAACGTACCTGATAGTTCGCCCCGCTACGCGCCAGTTCAAGGTGCCGGGCGCCCGGAGCAATGTAGGCATGTCCGGGAAGCACGCGCTCGCCATCTTCTGCTTCTTTCACGGTAATCTGGCACAGCTTGTTCAGACGCTCGGCAAAAGACTTCGTAAAACCCGGAGGCATGTGCTGGGTGATCAATAATGCAGGGCTTGTCGGCGGCAAAGGCTGCAATACATGGCGTATTGCTTCTGTTCCACCGGTAGACGCGCCAATCGCGATCAATTTTTCACTGCTGAGCAACGGCATATGCTGAATTATTTTTGTGGGTTCCGCCGCTGCGCTACGCTGTGGCAGTCGTGCCTTCGCCGCCATACGGATTTTTTCCGCAATCAGTTCGCTATACGACAGCATGCCTTCGCGGATACCTAGCTGCGGTTTGGTCACGAAGTCTATGGCGCCAAGTTCCAGAGCGCGCAGCGTAATTTCCGAGCCTTTCCCCGTCAACGACGACACCATCACCACGGGCATCGGTCGCAAACGCATGAGTTTCTCCAGGAAATCCAGTCCGTCCATACGCGGCATTTCAACATCCAGCGTTAATACCTGAGGGTTGAATTTTTTAATCAAATCACGGGCAACTAAGGGATCCGGGGCAGTAGCAACGACTTCCATATCCGGGTGGCTATTAATGATTTCAGTCATGATCTGACGCATCAGCGCAGAATCATCGACACATAATACTCTTATCTTGCTCATTATCTTTCCTTAGCCAGCCCATATACTGTTTGCCCACGCAAATAGAATTCTCGACTGATCTGACTGAAATTCTCTGAATGCCCGGCAAATAATAATCCGCCCGGTTTAAGCATCGGGACGAATCGACGGAGAATAGATTCTTGGGTTTCTTTATCGAAATAAATCATCACATTGCGGCAAAAAATAGCATCGAAGGGCGCGGGAACAGACCAATCAGGCGAGAGCAGATTCAGTTGCTGAAAATGCACCATAGAGGCAAGTTCAGGACGAACACGGACCAACCCACTATGTGGCCCGGTGCCACGTAAAAAGAAACGCTGTAGTTGCTGTGGAGAAAGAGAGCGTAACTCTTCCTGACGATAAATGCCGGCGGTCGCTTTTTCCAACACCTGAGTATCGATGTCGCTGGCCCATACCTGACATCCATTCGCTTTATTGCCGAGCGCTTCAGCGAGCGTCATCGCCAATGAATAAGGCTCTTCCCCTGTGGAAGCCGCCGTACTCCAGATGGTATAACCATTTGGACGTTTTTTCGCATGTTCAGCCAATATGGGGAAATGGTGAGCTTCACGGAAAAATGCCGTCAGGTTAGTAGTTAATGCATTAATAAAGGCCTGCCATTCCGCGCTATTAGGATTTGATTCCAGCAAAACCAGATATTGTCCGAAATCAGTAATCCCGAGCAGACGAAGACGCCTGACGAGACGGTTATAAACCATTTCCCGCTTGTGATCGGCCAGTACAATCCCGGCACGTTGATAGATCAGCTGACTTATCCGTCGGAAATGCGTGTCCGACAGCGGTAATCTGTCAACCATCTGCGTCAGGATAGAAGCAGATTCGGGGCGATTTTGCGATGGTATATTTTTCATATCAAACCGCTCGAATATTTATTTTTGGCAAGGTGTTTTTCAATCTAAACGTTCCTTTACAACTATCGCAGGTTTTTATTGTCATTCGTCAGTTTTTCACTTGTGGTGACCCAAACCGACACGGTATTGGTAATACACCCCGCAAGTTCTGAAAGCGGAACTGCTCGGCGTGTTTTAACCAAAACCACAGATTGCAACGCTATTTATGAGTTACGACATCACAAAACATCAGGCTCTGACATCGCTGGTTAGCCCCTGACGATGAACCACTTTTTGATTCACTGACGTACATTCAGGCTGCGTAAATTCAATCGTCATTATGACATATCTTGCCGATACTGAAGCGAGCGCCACCGGGCCGCTATATACTCAAATCACAGGATTGCGCCGATTGATTAACCCATTTTTTCATCTTTTAATTTTTAATTATCGTGGGTAAACCAATCCCCCGGCCACTTATCCATAGCGGCTGGGGGGTGCTTCATTCAATAAATGACTTTCAGCATTTTGGGTATATTAGGATAGCCTTAATACCATTGCTTTTATCAGAACGTTTCCCAGTTGTCCGTCGAGGAACTTCCTTTCGTTTTCTTGCTGCTTTCAACCGATGGCGCAATCAATACGGTTTTTTGACTGTTAGCGATTTGGCTCGCCCCTCGCAACGCGCCTGAATTCTCAGACAGTCGGAATACAGCCACGGCCTGATTCAGCATTCTGACTTGTTCTTCCAAAGCAACAGCGGCAGCGGCAGATTCTTCAACCAAGGACGCATTCTGCTGGGTAACGCGATCCATTTCAGTTACCGCCTGACCGACCTGATCGATCCCTTTACTCTGTTCATCAGAAGCAGAAGCAATTTCACCCATGATGTCGGTGACACGAGTAACAGCGCTAACGATTTCGTCCATCGTCTCGCCCGCGCTTTCAACCAGCACAGAACCCTCACTGACCCGGTTAACAGAATCTTCAATCAGGCTCTTAATTTCCTTTGCCGCCTGCGCACTACGTTGCGCCAGGTTACGCACTTCTCCTGCAACCACGGCAAAACCGCGCCCTTGCTCCCCTGCTCTGGCCGCCTCAACCGCAGCGTTCAGCGCAAGAATATTCGTTTGGAAAGCAATGCCATCAATTACACTAATAATATCGGCAATTTTTTGAGAACTTCCAGCGATATTGTGCATGGTTTTGACCACATTATCGACAACCTTGCCGCCCTTCTGCGCCGTCTCTGATGCACTCAATGCTAACTGGCTGGCCTGACGAGCATTTTCCGCATTCTGTTTAACTGTTGCGGTTAGCTGCTCCATACTCGCGGCGGTTTCTTCTAACGATGCAGCCTGTTGTTCTGTCCGCGAGGAAAGGTCATTATTTCCGGCACTAATCTCTGTCGCGCCGGTATAAATCGCATCAGCCCCTTGTCGAACCGCACTCACCGTGGAGACAAACTCGCTTTGCATATGGCGAATGCTTTCAGCCAGAATCCCCATCTCATTACTGCTGTGAAGGTTGAGCGTTTTGGTCAAATCGCCTTTTGCGATAAAACGAATATGTTCAACGATGCTATTTAGCGGTTTTATTAATAATTCCCGGATACCGAACCAGGAGAGCAGAACGAGTGAAAAGACCACAACGAAAATGGAAACGAGAACCCAAAGCGCTGACTGGTAAGCAGCATCATTTTTAGCGATACCGGCGTGGTAAAGCTTATCGCTCTCCGCTTTGTAGGCGTAATACGCTTTTTCAAAATTATCCTGAAAGCTTTGTGTCGGTTGCTCAACAAATTTTTTGAATTCTCCGGCCTGCAAAAACTGAATTAATTCAGTAAGCGCTGCGTTCAGAGCGACATAATTCTCTTTGACTCCCCGGGAAATGTTCTCATTCTGACGTGCATCCTGCGGCACGTTTTCATAACGGGAAAAAAAATCGTTTGCGGTAGACAATTGCTTTTGAGCAGAGAGAAGAAGCTCCTGACCATTAACGCCGGCCCCTGAACCGCTGGCATCCAGGGCAAAACGCGTCCCTGCACGGTTAAGCGTATTGCGAGTCTGTAATAAATATGACCATGTAGCATCCAGTTCAGAACGCTTCTGGTTAATAATCTGTGTTGACCGAAAAATATCCTTATCATTCTTTAATGAATTAAAGAATAAACCGCCAGAAATAAGCTGTAGTGCCCCAAACAATACCAATACAAGCATTAAACCTGTAACAACTTTTATACGATTAAACATATAGCGCCCTTTGAGTAGACCAACCACCCGGTTATATCGGCATTATCCTGGATATCTTTACGAATTTCTGAACGGACAAGGATAAAGAAGTGAACGGTTTTCGGGGCTACTCTCGTAGCCCCTGGCGCCTTATGTAACTCAGCCTTTCGATACGCTATCAACCAGCGCCATTTCTTCGCTGCTCAATAGCTTTTCGATATCCACCAAAATCAGCATTCTTTCACCCAACGATCCCAAACCTGTCAGATATTCCGTCGACAGGGTGACGGCAAATTCAGGCGCTGGTCTGATTTGGTCGGCGGTCAATGACAACACATCCGATACGCCATCGACAACAATCCCGACAACACGCTGCCCCAGATTCAGAACAATCACTACCGTGTTTTCATCGTAATCAACTTCCTGTTTGGCAAACTTAATGCGCAAGTCAACGATAGGGACGATGACACCTCGCAGGTTGGTTACGCCTTTAATGAAGGAAGGGGTGTTGGCAATGCGCGTTACCTGATCATAACCACGAATTTCTTGTACTTTTAAAATATCAACACCGTATTCTTCGTCTCCCAACGTAAAAATCAGGAACTCCTGCCCTACGGTTTCGCCAGTTAGTTTCGTGACGTTTGCAAGTCCAGTCATGTTTTCCACCCTTTATTCACAATCTGTTTTATTATTAAGCAGCAGTTTCAACCACACGCTTTTCACGGTTAAGCGCTTGTAACGCCGAAACATCCACAATCAGCGCAACACTGCCATCACCAAGAATGGTTGCAGCTGAAACGCCTGGCACCTTGCGGTAATTACTTTCCAGGTTTTTAACGACAACCTGGTGCTGCCCAATCAACTGATCGACCAGCAAAGCATAACGGCGACCTGCACTTTGCAGAATCACGACAATCCCCTGAGTCGGATCGGTTTTAGCACCATCCACATCAAAGATGTGAAAGAGTTCAACCAGAGGCAAATACTCGCCACGAACTTGCAATACACGCTCTCCGCCGGCCAATGGATAAATATCTTCCGCCTGCGGCTGCAAGGATTCCATCACGGCATTAAGCGGCAGAATAAACACCTCATTGTTCACCTTGACGGACATACCATCCAGGATGGCCAAAGTTAACGGCAGGAGGATCCTGATAGTCGTCCCTTTTCCCGCCTGAAAATGGATTTCGACATGCCCCCCCATTTCCTGAATGTTTCGCTTAACCACATCCATACCGACGCCACGGCCAGAAACGTCAGTGACCTTCTCTGCGGTAGAGAAGCCAGGAGCGAAAATCAGCATCCCCACGTCTTCATCGGACATGGAATCACTCACCGCCAGTCCCTGAGACATCGCCTTCGCCAGAATTCTTTCCCGGTTAAGGCCGGCGCCATCATCGATAACTTCAATACAGATGTTACCGCCCTGATGTTCGGCAGAGAGCGTTAAATTTCCCACGGCACTCTTGCCGACGGCGGCCCGTTTCTCAGGCGCTTCAATACCATGGTCAAGGCTGTTACGCACCAGGTGCGTCAGAGGATCGATAATACGTTCGATCAGGCTTTTATCCAGTTCGGTGGAGCTGCCCATCAGAGTCAACTCGACCTGTTTCCCCAGCTTAGCCGCCAAATCACGAACCAAACGGGGGAAACGGCTGAATACATATTCCATTGGCATCATACGAATGGACATCACGGACTCTTGTAGATCGCGCGCGTTACGTTCTAGCTGTCCCATGCTGTTGAGCAGATCGCCGTGCGCGACAGGATCGAGTTCACTTGAACGTTGTGCCAACATCGACTGCGTAATCACCAGTTCACCGACGAGGTTGATAAGCTGATCGACCTTTTCAACTGCCACGCGAATACTGGTATCGCCGGTTTTGGCTTTGTTCTTTCCGTTTTCCGGCGCAGAATGCGGTTTTACCGCCTGCGCTGGCGCGGCGGGGGCCGATGTCGCCGGTACAACCGGCGTATCAACCGCAGCGGACACGATTTCTACCGTTTCGGTTACCGGCTGGTCGGTTACGACGGGTTTAAAACTGATTTGTTCCGGTTCGAGAACAAAACACAGGACCGCACTGATGTCATCTTCGCTTTCCGATGTGGCTAACGTCACTTCCAGGCTAGTATCCGTCTGATGCGGATCTTTTACCGTCCCCAGATTGCCCAGCTCTTCCAGCATCTGAGGTATTTCCTGAGATTTCAGACCGGTCAACGCGATGCGCATTTCACCTTTACCTGAATCTTTAGATGCCGATGCGGCAGGTTGCGGCGCAATCGCAGCGTCAGCCGGTGCCGTTGACTGAGCCTCCCCCGCAGCTTTAGACTCCAGAGCGAGCTGACGCAGCGCCTGACAGATATACTCAAAGCTTTCAGCATTGGGCTCCTGTGCGGTTTTATAAGCGTCCAACTGATCCTGCATAATGTCTTTTGTTTCCAGAAACAGGTTGATGATATCAGTGCTAAGACGCATTTCACCGCGTCTCGCCCCATCGAGTAAATTTTCCAGGATGTGCGTAGTTTCCTGCAATACCTTAAAACCAAACGTGCCCGCCCCTCCTTTTATTGAATGAGCGGCACGAAAAATCGCATTCAATTGCTCCGTATCAGGTTCTGATGGATCCAGCAACAGCAAGTGTTGTTCCATATCCGCCAGTAATTCATCTGCTTCATCAAAGAACGTTTGATAAAAAGCACTCATGTCCATGCTCACGTGGTCACCTCTGCTGTGAATCGCGGCTTATTGAGAAGGCGTCGCCTGACTATCCGGCGCAGCAGGCAACGCAGTTGTTGGCTGTTGACGCGCAGGAGCAGGAACTCCATTAGTTGGTTGTGGCGCAGTGTCACCATTTCCACTCGTGTTGTTATCACTATTTTCGGCAGACGGAGTGTCAGGTTTAGGCTCATCCAACCCCATATTTTGTAAATTTTCTGCTTTATCGATATTGACAGCAGCGCTTTCTGCATTTTCGGTCTCAATGTCTTTCTGCGCCTGCTTGCTTAAAACCAGTAAACTAATACGACGGTTAATCGCATCATTGCCGCCTGTCGCCTGCTTAAGGCTCATCGTGGCCGCCATTCCCACAACGCGCAAAACCTTTCCGTCAGATAAACCGCCGAATATCAGCTCTCGCCGCGATGCATTAGCGCGATCCGCAGAGAGTTCCCAGTTACTATAACCACGCTCCCCGGTTGCATACTGAACATCATCAGTGTGGCCCGAGATACTCAATTTATTGGGGAAATCATTCAGAATGGGGGCGATTGCACGCAGGATATCCCGCATATACGGTTCGACCTGTGCGCTCCCTGTTTTAAACATCGGGCGGTTTTGGCTATCAATAATTTGGATGCGCAAACCTTCATCAATCATTTCGATCAGCAAATGTGGGCGAAGCGCACGTAACCGCGGATCTGCCTCGATGAGCTGATCCAGACGCTCACGCAGTTTATTAAGCCGGATTTCATCCAGCTTACCCTCCACGTCCTCCATTTTGATGGCTTTTTTCACTTCACCATCTTGCTGCGTCGGGTCATCTCCACCACCGGGAATCGGGCTGGAACTGTCGCTGGATTTGGAACCGGAGGTGAGTGCCACTTTTAGCGGAGTACGAAAATATTCTGCAATCTGGGCCAACTGCATCGGCGTAGAGATGGCGATAAGCCACATGACCAGAAACAGCGCCATCATTGCCGTCATGAAGTCAGCATAGGCAATTTTCCAGGAGCCGCCATGGTGGCCTCCATGTCCCGACTTACGCTTTTTGCGAATAATGGGATGCTGATGTTTCATGCGTTACTGTCCGACGCTTGTTGAGTCGGCGATTTCACACGACGAATATGTTCTTCCAGTTCGGTAAAGGAAGGACGCTCCGTCGAGTACAGCGTTTTGCGTCCAAACTCAACGGCAATTTGCGGAGCATAACCATTAAGGCTTGAGAGTAAAGTAACCTTGATGCATTGTAACACTTTGATTTTTTCTGCATTTTTTTGACGAAGCAAGGCTGCCAGCGGAGATACGAAGCCGTACGCAAGCAGAATACCGAGAAAAGTTCCCACCATCGCGTGAGCAATCATCATCCCTAATTCGGCTGCCGGGCGGTCAACATAGGCCAGCGAGTGAACGACCCCCATAACGGCCGCCACGATACCAAATGCAGGGAGACCATCCCCCATCATCGTCAAACTGGTGGCAGGCACTTCACTTTCATGCTCAACGGTTTCAATCTCTTCGTCCATCAACGTTTCGATTTCGAACGCATTCATATTGCCACTGACCATCAAACGCAAATAGTCGGTGATAAATTCAACAATATTATTGTCGGCCAGAATATTGGGATAGCTGGAAAAGATCTCACTTTCACGCGGGTTATCGATGTCAAACTCCAAAGAGAGCATACCTTGCTGACGTGATTTAGCCATCACCCGGAAAAGTAAGGCCATGAGGTCCATGTATAACGCTTTATTGTACTTAGAGCCTTTAATCAAGAGCGGCAGTGCGCGCCCCGTTGCTTTTATCGCCTTGCCATTGTTACCAACAATGAAAGCGCCTATCGCGGCACCACCGATGATCAGCAATTCCGATGGTTGATAAAGCGCTCCCAAGGCCCCACCGACCATGAGATAGCCGCCGAGTATCGAGGCCACAATAACGATATAACCCAATAGAACCAGCACAAGAAATCCTTATAATAAAAAGGTGGGCTGAAGGAGAGATAAAACGCTAAAGCCGTAGCCAGGACGTGCTTGAGGAAGAAATCTATCACCGTCTTCACGCGAACAGTGATAGATTCACAAATCGCTACAGGCTCAGACTGCTTGTTTTACCTGTTCATCCAGCAGTTGAGGTATAATATCGGCAAGATTTTGTGAAAGTTTACGCCTTTTTACCGCCCGGGAAGGGGGCTGACACAAACTACAAACAAAACTGTTTTTGGGTTGATGAGCGTGGGTAATGAACATCCCTGTGCAGCAACTGCAAGACGACAGCTGCAGCATGCCGCTGTCAACAAAGCGGACGAGTGTCCATGCCCGCGTCAGTGCTAACAGTGGTGAATCGCTTTTGGGCGCGCACTGTTCCAGATAGAGCCGATAGGATTTAATAACCGCCTCAACGCCGCTACACTGCCCGTTCTTGATTAAGAAGTTATAGGCATTGTAGAACATGGACGAGTGAATATTTTGTTCCCAGGTCATAAACCAATCTGTAGAAAAAGGTAACATTCCCTTTGGCGGCGGACTTCCTCTGAGTTCTTTATACAGTTTGATTAAACGTCCGCGGCTTAACTGAGTTTCGCTTTCCAACATCTGCAACCGTGCGCCAAGCGAAATGAGTTCCATCGCCAATTGGATGTCTTTCGCTTCCTGAACAATACTTTTCTCCGCCATTAGTTATGCCCTTTTCTTAGGCAGGTTTTCTTCTTTCGAAGGTAACTGTTGTAATAAATGACTCGACAACAAAATTCCCGTATGAATTTGCTGTAAATCATCCACACGCGATTCTTGAGTCAACAGCTTGATTGTATTGTGATCATCAAAACGGAAATGACATATCAACTGGTTAGTTTCTGCCAGTTTTACCATCTGCGGTAAAGTCAATTGCATCAAGGTATCTGCCATTTCGGCATCGATGCCTAAACGAAACATCGCAGAAGCTTTTTCATCATTAATTAAACGTTGTGCCAGTAACAAATAAGACAGATTAATGTCATAAATGTGTTTGAGTAATTCAGAGGTCCCCATATTTCCCATCCCGACAGGCTATGTTTAAAACATAAGTTAGGTGATAGACCATATCGCCCAGTTCAAAAATCACTCTCCATTGATGGCATAAAAAATTATCGATGCCAGGTACTGCGAGTTACTACTGCATCTTTTCTTATTCGGACAATTGTTACTTGCCAACTTTTAACATCACACATTGCACTTCGACTCCCGTCCGACGACCACTCTTGCTAGTCTCATCCTGAAGGTGCCCTCCGACCAAAGCATAGGATTAATCCTAAAGCAGCGCAACTGTACCGCCTAACCCTTAGCACACACAACGCGACACAAGAGTGATTTTGATTATTATGTGATGTAGATCACAAAAATGAAATTATTTCGCGCAAAAACACAGCTGGTCAGATCACTTTCATGTCTTTTTTTGCACAAAAAAAGCACAATAACTGTTACAGAAAAAAGTCTTTAAAATAATAAAAAAGAAACAATTTGTTTGCTATATAAATGATTGATAAACAAAAAAACGTGATGCACAGAAAAAGCATTGTTACGCAAAATTATACCTTTCACGAAAATCTGACATTTTTTAACCAATCCCTACTCAAAGAACATAATGATGCCTATCCTGCCTCTCTACAGTCACAGCATTACGAAAGCGATAACAGAGCAATCAGGCCTGATGATGCCAGGAAGATCTTCATTTATGATATTGATGAAAAAGAATTATAAAAATCTGGCTTACCAGAAGTGAAAACAGGAAGTCATACGATTGCACTGTATGACTTCAATGCCGTGACGGATGCACTCAGAAGATAGTTAATACCGTGATTATTTTCTTATGACTCGGTTAACCAACCAAATACCTGAACAAACCATAACCAGAGCGAAAAAATATTTCCATTCCAAAATACTTTCATCAAGAAACATCGCTGACAACAATGTACCCGATATCGGGATGAGAAAATTAAATGGGGCAACCATACCGACTCGATTATATTTCAGTAATTGGCTCCAGAGTGAGAAAGCGATCGACGAAAGTAATATAAGATAACCCAGCATTAGCATTGCTTTCCAATCTGGCATGCTCAGCGAACCGCCGGTAATGTACCCGGATAACGTTAAAATAATCCCACCGATCGCCAATTGATAGCCAGTCATGACGGTTGGATCCATGGTTTGCGACACGCGCTTCCCATATATTGTTGACGCAGATAAAATAAACGCAGCAATAACAACAAAGCCATCGCCTAAAAATGTAAAACTAAAATCCATAGCATGACTGTCTATATTTACGACCATCACACCAATAAACCCTAATAGACAACCGGCTAACTTATTAAGCGTTAACTTATCATTTTGGTATAAATAATGAGCAATCAGTACGCTGAAAAACGTGCTGGTCGCATTCATAATCGAGCCTTTAACTCCCGTGGTATAAGCTAAACCGATATAGAAAAAAACATACTGCAATGATGTCTGAAATACCCCCAATAACGTCAATTGAGCCAATTGCCCACGTTGAAAACGTCCAATAGATCGACCACTTAACACTGCAATGGCCAGCAACAATCCGCCGGCAAACGCAAACCGATAGCCCGCAAAGACCAGCTTTCCCGGGATGTCATTATCAGCGATATGAAACAACTCATAGCCGTTTTTAATTGCCGGGTAAGCACTTCCCCATAACAAACAGCATAAAGTGGCAATAAAAAAAACAACTTTTTTATCAGAAAAAAAATGTGCACGCGTTTCCACGAAAAGTCCCTCCGAAGATAGACATCGCATAATAACGTCTAACCTCAGACAAATAAAGTTAAGCGGCGAACTCTTTATTTTTTATTATCAATTTGTATGATTTAGCACCACGAGATTCGTTTTTCTTTTTAAAGAATTAAAAACGTGATCGAGATCGCATCGAATTCTATTAAGGTTTCACAATATGTGCCGATTACCTTTTACGTTGGCTGTTTCACTAATTAACACAGAGACTAAAACTAAACGCCAGTGTCGCCGCTATTGGCATGGTAAATCGTCATTTCCTGAGAATGAGCGAATGGATATGAAAATAATTTCAAGGTCTGAGCATCAAACTGAAAACGGTCTGCTGAACAACTTACGACTAGTTCCTTTATTCGTCATTATTCTGGGTGGTATTATGCTGCTATTTGCAGCGTCTATTGGCACATCCAGCTATTTTTTACAAAACAGCAATCAGTCATTAGCCGACGTTACACAAGAAATCGATACCCGGATGGGGATCTCAAACAGTTCCAACCATCTGCGCACTGCGCGCCTGTTACTTATCCAGGCGGCGGCAGCGGCACGGATCGGTGACTCTCAGGTGTTCAATGACAACCTGACTCAGGCTCAACAGCGTCTGGAACAGTCAAAGAAAGCCTTTCTGACCTATGAAGAACGCCCTGTTAAAACCGCTCAGGATACCGCGCTGGATGACGATCTGCGTCAGTCCTATGACGCTTACGTCAATCAAGGCCTGATACCAATGCTGAACGCCGCGAAACAAGGGTTGTTCGAAGAGGTTATCACCCTTGAATCCGAAGAGACCCGGGTTTTAGATTTGGCCTACAATAAATTTTTGCTGAAGGCGGTCGCTTACCGCACGCAAAGAGCGAAAAGTTTAAATGAAACCGCACAGGCCAATTCCTTATTGGGCTATTCGCTGATGGGGGGCAGCTTTGTGCTCGCCGTCATTTTAACGCTCATGACGTTCTTCTTCCTGCGTAGGATCCTCATCAATCCGATGAATCAGTTGGTGGTAAGAATTCAGCGCATTGCCCGGGGAGATTTAACTCAGCCGCCGGCACGCTATGGTAAAAATGAAATCGGTACGCTGGCAAACAACGTTCAACAGATGCAGTCTTATCTGGTGACGACCGTCACGACAGTCAGGGAAAGTGCCGACTCGATTTATCAGGGGTCGACGGAAATTTCGTCGGGCAATACGGACCTCTCTTCACGCACCGAGCAACAGGCCTCAGCGCTTGAGCAAACGGCTGCAAGCATGGAGCAATTAACCGCAACCGTGAAGCAAAACTCAGAAAATGCACACCATGCCAGCCAATTAGCCACAAATGCTTCCGGAAAAGCCAGGCAAGGCGGGGACATCGTTGCGAATGTTGTGAATACAATGAACAGCATTTCGGGCAGTTCAAAGAAAATATCTGAAATTACCAGTGTCATTAACAGCATTGCTTTTCAAACGAATATTCTTGCCCTTAACGCCGCCGTTGAGGCGGCCAGAGCGGGAGAACAAGGTCGCGGCTTTGCCGTCGTGGCTAGTGAGGTTCGCAATCTCGCACAGCGCAGCGCACAAGCCGCAAAAGAGATAGAAACGCTGATTTCCGAATCGGTCGGTCTGGTAAACAGCGGTTCTGTCCTGGTGGGTAATGCAGGCCAAACGATGAAAGAGATCGTCGATGCCGTGACAAACGTCACCGATATCATAGGGGAGATCGCTTCTGCCTCTGATGAACAAAGTCAGGGCATTACTCAGGTCGGTCAGGCGATATCGGAAATGGACAGCGTGACGCAGCAAAACGCCGCACTCGTTCAGGAGGCCAGCGCGGCGGCGGCATCGCTGGAAGAACAGGCAGCACTGCTCACCCGCGCAGTAGAGGCATTTAAGTTATCCGACAACGCCTCACATGCGAATTTAGCGCCTACGCAAGCCAATACATTGGCTGCGAAAAACCGTACATCACTCGCCCTTCCCCGCCAGACGAATCCGGGAGAAGATAACTGGGAAACATTCTAATCCCTCTGACGGTATCACTCTGCGGGCTTTGTCGTCACACAGGCAATGCCCGTAGTGAGGTGTATTCTTTCACTCTTTGCCCGGCAACACCTTCGGTTCAACAAACGTGCCATCCTGACTATCCACTTCATTGAAAAACCAGATACCGGCTGGGTACTCTTGTAGCGCGACTAAATACATTGTCCCTTCCTGAAACGTTTCAACCGCCAGAATGGTGCCCTCGCGGCGCGTGTTCCCGTCGGTTTTTACCGTAACCAGATCATTAACTTTCATAATTATCCCAAAAGAGCTTCTAACATCAAAAAAACAGCATTATCATTTACGCATGCAGTAACAATAGCAGCCATGTAAAATAATCAACTTTGTTTATCATAAACAACGATATATTGGTCTTTATCATTAAACATACCAATTCAGCAAAGTTGCACATTCTATCCTAGTACATCCGACCTATTCGCAAAAGAGATGAAAAGTTGAACGGACTATTGAGCGTAAACGAACAAAGAGATTACGATGAACCGGACTACAATCAAGCCATCACATCAGAATGGAAACAATTGATAGCCACGACGTCACCGCAATCTTTTGAGCTACTGCAAACCCTGGCTGTTCAGAAAGCGTCCGATTTTGCCGATGAGTTCTATTCTTACATGTTGAAAGACCAAGATGCCTCTCTTTTTCTTTCCAGCCAGCAAGTGCATGACCGGCTTCAATGTTCCATGACCAAGTGGATAATCGATATTCTCACAAACACGGGAGAACGTCTGACGGAACTGATGGGCTACCAAAAGAAAATTGGTCATATCCAT
Source organism: Samsonia erythrinae (assembly GCF_004342665.1). Classification (GTDB taxonomy): domain Bacteria; phylum Pseudomonadota; class Gammaproteobacteria; order Enterobacterales; family Enterobacteriaceae; genus Samsonia; species Samsonia erythrinae. Next base: position 186,946 of record NZ_SMBY01000003.1, read on the forward strand.
GCTCGTATCGGTATTCCCGCCGATCTGATTGAACGTGGCACGCGACGTTTAAAATTACACCTCTATGAAAGCATCACACAGGCGACGGATGATAAAACGTTGTGTTTTGATGCATTGCGTTTTTCCTCTCTTTCCATGGATATCGCCATAGAAATAATGAACAGAACGTATTCACAATCACACAATCTGGTAGCAAAACACGAAGAGTCTTATCGACTGTTTTCTATTCTGGAAAATGCCAGTATAGAAAGAGAACGACAAAATGCCTCGCTGTTACATTGGGAGAATTCTTTTATTTTTAGCGTTGCGACCGGTAACCCTATCTCTAATATTCAGGAACTGAGTGATTCAGAATTCGGGCTATGGTTTAACCACAAAGGCAAATCCAGCTTCAATAACGTACAGGAAATACGTGTTATAGCAGACATGATAACTGAAACCGATGAGTACATCCGCAGTTACAGCAACACCACACCCTTGGTACCGCAGGATTATGCCCCGCTGCTTAAAGCGGTCAGAAGCAAATTATATAAAATAAGCATGCTGTTAGGATCCCTCTTTGATCAAGTCCAGAAGCTGGAAAGTGGTAAAGATACGCTAACTCTTTTGCTCAATCGCCGTTTCCTGCCCACCATCCTCCGACATGAAATATCACTGGCAATGCATGCAAATTCATCACTGAGCATAGCGATGATTGATATAGACCACTTTAAGGCCATCAATGACACCTATGGCCACACGACCGGTGATAACATACTGAAAAAAATTGCAGAGATTCTGTATGAAAACACGAGGAACAGCGATTATATTTTTCGCTATGGGGGAGAAGAGTTTATGATTGTCCTCATTGAGATGTCTAAACATGCCGCCTATGCCATTATCGAACGGTTAAGAAAGCGAATTCAGGATCACAAAATTCAGTTGCAGAACGGCGAGGTTATTACAATAACCATCAGCGCAGGCATCGCCGTTTATCGCGGGCACCCAGATTACGAATGTCTGATCAAAGCGGCGGACGATGCGCTTTATCAAGCCAAATCCAACGGTAGAAACAGGATCGAATACGCGCCGGAATAACTCACCTCCTCATTGCAGACCTGCCCCCCAGTCAGCATTTTAAGGTGAACAGCGCGCCATTCATCATCGCAGGTTTGCATCATGAGCAGTGCTGCATAAAACCCCGGTGCCCGTGAACACATTCAATGTCGTAAATCCCCATTACTCGAATTTATCCACCAGCCCGGAAAATTTGATAAAATTTAATAATAAGCATGATCTCAGGCAGTACGTCCTGTATAGAATGTTGTAACTTGATCTTATTTTACGTCATGAGGGAGCGAGCATTGCAGCGACAGCGGGTTTCATCTTCACGAATTTACACCATTGGGTATGATTTAAAAGCGCGCACCCTTGAGATAGAGTTTACTAATAAAGATATCTATCAATATGTTGGTGTACCTGAATCCATCTATAAGAAATTTATTTCCGATACCGTTGTTTCTAAAGGACGATTTTTTGACGGCGTGATAAAAAATAAATTCTTATGTCGAAAAATCAGATAGATAAAAAATAACGTTTTTCTGAAATCGTCTGAACGCGCATTTTTTGATCAATGGGAATATCTATCAGGTTCAGGATAATTCACACACTTATCCCCCCAACATTCAGAGAGCGACATTTTACTTTCCTCTGACCATTCCACACTGTACCGGGCCAAATAAAGACCTTGCGCACCAGCACACCAGCAGGAGAGTGCCACTGAGGAAGGAGGGAACGACGACAAGGTTCATAACCCCCGGCACGGTTCAAATCTATACGACGCAGCGACGCTGCCACTACTAAAAACAACATAAAAAACAATAAATTAATCAATATCCAGGCAGCTAAACACGTCACGTCCGTGCCCCACGCCTCTGCTGCTTTCGACGCCTGGAGACGACACAGACTCCCGCGGCGTTTGAGGTGGCGGTTGTCATGCGAATGTGGCTCTGGTACTTTCGATCGGTAACACCGATCGATATGATCGTATCGATCTATCAAAACAATTATCTTTTACTCGTTTCCGCCGCTAAGCTATAGCCGAAAATAACTATAACGTAATGTTTTATCTGTTTTTAATTCCTATTATCGGGAAGGGTAAGTTGTTGCCCGCTATCCGGTAACCAATCATCAACAGATAAAAGCCATCTCGTTGTTTTGCCAAATCAGGATAGGTGAGCAATGACTCCGATTACCTCTCTTCATTTAATGATACGAAATCAACAGGGAAAATCAGCATCCCAATTGAGTCAGGCGATCGAACGTCTGGCATCAGGACAGCGAATTAATGCCGCAAAAGACGATGCTGCCGGTCAGGCAATTGCCAACCGGATGACCTCGACTCTGCATGCTAACCGCGTCATCACCAATGGAATGAGAGACGGCCTCAGCCTGATGCAAACCGCCGAAAGCGGGCTGGATGCCATCAATAACCTGATCCAACGTGGCAGGCAGCTTGCCGTGCAGGCGGCAAACGGAACGCTGTCAGATACCGATCAGTCCAGCCTGAACGGTGAGTATCAGCAGATCAGGGAAGAAATCGACCGCATCGCCTCCTCAACACAGATCTTTGGTCGTTATCCGCTGGCGCCTGCCGAGCCCGGACCTCAGCCGGTCAAACTGGGCGAAACCTTGCCACTGGCAGAGAAGTTTCCTGATGCGAATACGCAGTATGAATTCCCTTCCGGGGTAGTTTCACTGGCTTACATTCCTGCTGGCGCAAAAAATATTGCTATTACCATCAACTCATTAAGTGCCGATGACGATATCCAGCTCTTTACGCGGGATGGTAAACATCTGGCTGGTACGCCAGTAGAAAGCGCAGACGCCGATATCGTTTGGTCAAAAAATGGCGTAACGGACGAAAACGCCATGAATGCCGCCGTGATGACGCAAGACAACGGCTTTTTACCCCATGCGACCTATTCGGCTGATTCGCTGCCAGAGATCGGTGAATACAATATGAATACCGGAGTGCAGACCGCGTATCAGGGAATGACCATCACCTACAGCGGCGATGGCGACCGTTTTGAAAATGCCAACACCGGGGGATTCAACAATGGAAATGTGGGTAGCAACCAACTGGAAAAGATCCACATTGATGAGGTAACGGAAGACCTGATTGTCATTGTGGCTGGCAGCGGTGTGTTTTACAGTCACGCAAGCTGGGATGAACTACCTACCCCGACAGAACCCGCGCCGCCGTTGTCGCCCTCAGTACCGGTCAGCAAGGAAACGACGTTTGTCGTCGGGGCAGGTTTCGATGATACGTTGCAGACGGTCACCCTTGCTCCAACGCCCGCTGACAGCCAGTCGTTGGGGATTTATTCCGTCACGCTCGATACCCCTGAACAGGCGAGCGCCGCAGTAGCCGTGTTCGATAACGCACTGAAAACGCTGGACGGTTACCGCGGCGAATACGGTAGCCAGATGAACCGCTTTGAATCCGTTATTGCCGTGCTGTCGCAGGAGACCGTTGCCACGGCAACGGCCCGCTCACGCATACTGGATGCCGATTATGCCATTGAGGTTTCCGCGATGACAAAAGCCCTGATCCTGCAACAAGCTTCCCTGTCCGTATTGTCGCAAGCCAATCAGCAGCCGGAAAATATATTAAAGCTGTTACAGGGATGATGTCCCTGTGGGAATATTTTCGCCGTTTATTTATTGAATCACTATCGCCATGAGCATTGAAATATTCAGCCGTTGCCCCTTCACCACGGCGGCGTTTACCCGTCTGGAAAAGACTAACAACAGCAATGTGCCAATCGCTGTTGTTGATATCGAGCACGGTATCGATATGACCTTATTAGCGAAAATCATTGCTGATAAACACTGGAATTTCGTCGTTATTCTAAACAACCGTCACCATGCTCCCGTGATGGTGGCGAAAAAGGTACTGCTGTTATCAAAATACACGCCGGTTATCACGATAAAAAATGTCATCTCTGCAATGTCATCGTTCAGAGAAATAAAGGGTAAGGCGATATCCTTATCACCCAATGAGAAAATATTTTTCGATTATTGGCTGGACGGTATTTCAATAAAAACCATCGCGAAAAACATGGCGATAACCCACAAGACGGCTAACAATATGAAAAATAATATCTACAGAAAATATGGCGTAAAGGATTTACTCACCTTTTTACTCATCGCCAGAATTTCCCACATGCAAAGCATCGTTGATGCCGAATATCACAAAGTTATCTACCTTGAAAAAGTGGCCTGACGGACAAATACGACTACCAATAGGGTGCCTTAATCTCACTGATTTTGAGCAAGGTTGCGATATATCCCCCTCAGCCCGTGTTAACGATAGTCACCGGTTCAGGTGCGACAAACAACCATCGCTGGCCAATCTACATGGCGTAAAGCGGATTTTTTCCATGCATCTTCGCCTCGCCGAGACGTTTTGGGTCACAACAATGCGTTCATTATCCGCAGATATTTTCCTCCCCTGAAAGAAAACCGCTCGATTTTTATCTGCTGCGACGTAAAAATATGTAGTAATATTCAGGCTGCTGTTTATAAAAGTCCGTCACCTGAAGTAAGCTGTTTATCATTTATTTTGGATAATAATCAAAGTGCTATGATGGCCAAAACCGCTCTTCCCAACGCTATTCTCCGCGCCTGGCAACGTATCGAATTTTTCCAACCCTATACTCTGGAAGAAAAAAAGAAGAGTTTGCAGATATCGGTTAACAAACTCAGCCAGCACAAGGATAGCCAACTTCCCTGGCTTTCTACTGCGTTACGTAAACAGTATGAAATCCCAGCCAAAGCGTCATATTGCGTCTATCTCGGTCTCTTTGATAAAGGGATAGCAAACACCATCAGTCAGGAGGTGTTCGGGCCGGATGAAGAACATGATGCTGAAGAGCGAGAGCAGCGGTTGGATCAGGAAGGCATCACCTGTTTTGCTAAAGTCCTGCTGAACGCCGAAGGCGTACCTGATTTGGATAAGCTGTCCGTTAGTTCTCTTCCATGGGCGCTCGGCCATTTGAAAAAAGAGCGCTTTCAGGAGCTTAATGCTGAATTTTTTTCTGCCGAATGTCAGCGGCTTGCGAGCACACTCAGAACATTCAGCACGACGTTAAAGCCCATGCGTGACAACGGGCCCGGCGTACTGACAGCGGATGATATTTTAACGCTGCTGACGACACATTTAGTGGCGTGGGCTGACTTTGAACCGCAGTGGGAATATGTTTTACAAATCGACTGGTTTGGGGGACATAGCCACCGTTCAGAAGCATCAACGGAAGAAGAAGAGGATGAAATTGAAGAAGAAATTAGCGATGGCGATAAAAGCTTAGTCCTGCCGATCTTAAATAGTTTCTTTTTTGAAGACATTGAACGCATCATCGCTGCCTTGCAACGGAATGATGAATGCAAAGCCCTCAGAACGTATTTGTCCGTCGATGCTCCGCGAAATGCCAATCTATATTCACAAGACGGTCTTTCATCGATCATTGATAAACTACAGCCGGCAAACATGCCTCATGGCCGCTGGCCTTCCTCCCCCGAACATCCGATGTCGTTGATGCAGCAGTTTGCGATTAATACTGCAATAGACGAACTTTCCGGCGGTGGCCTACTTTCCGTCAATGGCCCCCCGGGGACGGGAAAAACAACGCTGCTGCGTGATTTGATCGCACACAATGTCGTTGAGCGCGCCAAAGTGCTGTCTCGTTTTAAAACTGTTGATGACACGCTGGACAGCGACGGTTTCATCGTCCCTGCACTCACCGGTTTTGAAATGGTGGTTGCCTCCTCTAACAACACCGCGGTGGAAAACATTTCAAAGGAACTGCCACAAAAGAAATCATTGGCAGAAGAGTTTCATTCGCTTAACTATTTAGCGCCGACGGCAAACCAGATCGCGGCAAAATCGCTTCCCAAACGCGAAAATAAAAAAATCACAGAGGGGCCGAGGAAAGGAAATCTCTATCACCTTTTCCACCCGCTGAAGGATGAAATGCAGTGCTGGGGCGTCATCTCTGCGACACTCGGCAAAAAGGATAATCGAACTAAATTCACTCAACGTCTGTTCTTTGATGAGCATTTTGAACGTGACACGGCGTCTGAAATGTCTCGTCCTGATGATGAAAATTACCTGAGTCTGTGGCGCTGGAAACACTATCACTCGCCGACCCCTTTCGCGGTGGTGAAAAAACAGTTCATTGAATGTGTGAAAAAGACAGAAGCGATACAACAGCAATTAATGACCTTTGCCGATCTCCTTGCCAAACAACCTGACGATACCCTTGATGTTCTCACATCAGCGTTGGATGATATGGAGAGATGTCATGAAGAACACCTCAGCAAGCTAAAACTCGCCACCGCACAACAGGATGCCGTGGAAAAACAAATACAGTACACCCACCAGCAGCAAAAAATCCTCGAAAATAATAAGCCAGGCTGGCTGACTCGCTTGATAAAACGTCAACAATTTACTGACTATCAGGATTCACTGGCCGGGCTACAGCATGAGCTTTCAAGATTGACAAAGTTGCAGGCCGAACTTGCTCAAAGCGTTGCTGAGCAGACAGCGCATTGTTATGACATCAAGAACAAAAAGCGTGAGACAGAACAGACGCTTGCCACCGTTACTCAGCAACAACAGGATAATCAGGAAAGATTGCAAGCGTTGAAGACGCAATTTCCCGATATCGTGTTGCCGGACGTCAATAAGCCCATTAATGATGCCGCGTTGCAACGTACCGCATTCTGGCAAAATGCCACAATAAACCGTCAGCGTTCCGCATTATTTATCTGCGCGATGGAGCTACATCAGGCCTGGCTTTACGAGGTACTGGATAAGCGGTTAATTATGCATGTCATGAGAAAATTCAGTCATTTCCTCAGCAATCCTCATACTGAAACGGCGCCATTACGCTGGTGGCAAACGCTGTTTATGGTTGTACCCGTCATTTCAACCACGTTTGCCTCCGTTAGCCGCATGTTTCACGGCGTGAAAAGCGAAGCGCTGGGGTGGTTGATGATTGATGAAGCCGGACAGGCGCCGCCGCAACAAGCCGTTGGCGCGATCTGGCGGGCTAAACGAGTCCTGGTGGTGGGAGATCCGTTACAGATTGAGCCTGTATTCACCACCTCGCCAGCGCTAGTGGAGCGACTTTGTCAGGACGTACTACAGGAGCAGGCCAGGAATTGGAATCCGGCTAAACTCTCGGTTCAACAGGTTGCCGATCGTGTGAATTCATGGGGATGTGAATTAGATGTAATGGACACCCCCATGTGGATCGGTATCCCTTTATGGGTGCATCGTCGATGTATCGAACCCATGTTCAGTCTGGCGAATAAAATGGCCTACAATGGCAGGATGATCCATGGGCTTGATGCCGACAAGATTGCTAGCCTATCGATAAATAATGTGATTAACAATCACTGGCGAATTTCTACCGGCGGACGAGGTGAAAAACAGTACCGAGACAGCCACGGGAACGATTTGCTCTCTCTTTTAGATCGCCTGCTGGCGGAAAATGTATCGCTCAATTCGATTTATGTCATCACCCCCTTCAAGGCGGTAAAAGCGGGTATTTTGCAACGGATTGAACAGCGAAATATAAAAGCATGGCGACAGCATTCACCACAATTAGGGCACCAAGAACTCAAAGATTGGCAAAATAAATGCGTTGGTACGGTGCATACGTTTCAGGGGAAGGAAAACGATATTGTTATTTTTGTCCTGGGCTGCGATGAGAAGAGCAACGGCGGCGCTAAATGGGCAGCAAGTAAACCTAATTTGTTAAATGTGGCCCTTACTCGCGCTAAAAAACATATCTTTATCATTGGTGACCCCAACGTATGGCATGGTTTGCGCTGGTTTCGTGATGTAGCGAAGCAACTACCGGCTGAGCGCTAAAATCGACACGACCAAGCTACGCAAGGGAATGACTCAGGCATGCGGCTATTAAGCAGACGCTGTTGGCAACAAGCCAAAGAAGATGCGGTCGCAAGCATCCCCACCCTGCTCCGCATAGCGTTTTAGGATAGTTAGCGTTAATCGCCCGGCTGTGAAGCCATTCAATTCGAAGTCCGTAGAGTCCAACCCTTTATAATCATGGTACAAAGTGTAAGGTGTTGACGAGGCAAGATCACGTAACACCTAATACGCTAAAAATACAGCTATAGATGCAAAAAAGCCCCAGCATTTGCTGAGGCTTCAACATATATTTGGGCCGCCATCGAGGAATCGAACCCCGGCCCTACTTCCTAAAACAAAAGCAACGCTCTACCTGCTGAGCTAATGGCGGATTTGGCGATACTAAATCACGCACACATTGCCGGCTGCTGGGCCTTTCTGACCATTTTCAATCGTAAACTCAACCTTTTGGCCTTCGTCCAGAGTTTTGAAATCGTTGCTCTGAATAGCAGAAAAATGTACGAATACATCTTTGCTACCGTCAGCAGGAGTAATGAAACCAAAACCTTTACCAGCATCAAACCACTTTACTAAACCAGTCATTTTGTTAGACATAAATATTTCCTCAATACATGAGCCTTCCGGCAAATAGAGTTTGCGCCACAGAATTTGATTATTAACGATAAGGAGGCTCAAGAAGAAGGATTATCCGGGATAACGCTTGAAATGAGGACTGCTTTACTAAACCGCTTTATCTGGTCTGTGTATCAAACCGACGAATCATTAACGCACGTTTAACATTTTTAAGCAAGCAATAAAAACTCGCACTGATGATGGGTTTCTGAAGTTATGTCGCCTGTGGGCACTGCTTCGCGAAGAATACCTAAACCATGAAGACTCAACCTGTTTTCAACGCATTGCCGCATTTTCTCTGCGTAATTCTTCAAGTAACGTGAAATAGACGGAAGAATAGAACAATTCTATGCACCCGAGCCTCCGGTCAATGCACTGTTTTTCCGTTAAGAACGGAACATACTTGCGATTCAGCCTGTGTAACCCATGTTCCTCAGGCTATTGAGCACTGTTGCCATTCTTTCCTGCTGTTCACAGCTGTCCGCCTCCGCTTGAGCCCACATGCCGCCACCAGCTGACAGGTGTTCAGTACCATTATCGCCATACGTCGCCCCCCCAATAATTCAGTAGAAAACGAATCCAGCGATTTTGTGATGGCATCAGTCTGCGACATTTACCCAGGAACGACGCGGAGCGCGAGCCAGTGTTTATCTTGAATATCTCTCACACGCTCACCTCATCATAATAATTTGCCCAACTTCACCCCAAATGTTTGATATTCGGCCATCCCATATCCGGGTCGTCGTCAAAAATCGCATCCAGCAGCGCCTTTTCCAGATTGTCTTTATCCGGTTTTTGCTGGTAGGGCTTCCTGACCTCGTAAGTCGCAATGGCGTTAGCCTATCGAGCTGCGTTCGGCAGGCTGCATTCTTGAGTTACGAAAGAAAACCTATTAGATCAGGGAATACTAATGCAGCAAAGTAAAACTAGTGCGCCTCAAGTCAAAGCGTGGTCTGAATGATTATCTACTGCAATAAAACTCGCCGAATTTCTCCCGCTAAAATCGGGAATGTCAAGTATATATGTGCTACACCAGCCATCAGGATTGCAATTCATCCGCGACAGCTTTAACACACGAGAAGAAGACAAAGAAAAATGCAGAGGAACTCCCCCGGATTTATGTTTCATGATTTGAATGTGAAAGATATTTCAGATCTAAAAGACAATCCATACTAAAAACAGACCATTCCAGTCATAAAATGTTACTCAGACTGCAAGACACGGCAGGAAAATAGCAGTTATTGGTAGTCAGAATATGGTGAAAATGTGGTGAAGGAGTGATTTGGATACAAAAAAACCGCCTTTCGGCGGCTTACAATATTGCACATAAGTGCTTGTTTTAATTCTTTTTAAATCAATGGTGCCCGGGGCGGGACTTGAACCCGCACAGCGCGAACGCCGAGGGATTTTAAATCCCTTGTGTCTACCGATTCCACCACCCGGGCTTGAATATTGGAGGCGCGTCCCGGAGTCGAACCGAGGTAGGCGGATTTGCAATCCGCTGCATGGCCACTCTGCCAACGCGCCTTACCTTGAAAATCTATCAACGCGGATCAAAAGTGATATTGGAGCGGGAAACGAGACTCGAACTCGCGACCCCGACCTTGGCAAGGTCGTGCTCTACCAACTGAGCTATTCCCGCAGTACCAAACTCACTGATTCTTCTGACTTCTTACAAACCAGCGTTGCTGTTGATGCGGTGCATTCTACTGACCTGACACGATGAGTCAACAGAATTATCGAGCAAACACGTTCGTTTGCTGGTTTTTACGGCGCTTCGATCAAGGTTCAAGCAAATCGTGGCGGGCAGCGTTCAAATACTGAAACATTGACCAAAATGTCAGCACCGCTGCTATATACAATGCCACGATACCAACACCTTCGACCACCCGTTCCGGCCGCCATAACAAAGCAAAAAGCGCCATCATTTGCGCTGTTGTCTTAACTTTGCCGATCCACGACACGGCAACGCTGCTTCTTTTACCAATTTCAGCCATCCACTCGCGCAATGCCGAAATAATAATTTCCCGCGCAATCATCGTTGCCGCGGGCAACGTAATCCACCAGGAGTGGTAATGTTCAGCAACTAACACCAGTGCAACGGCAACCATCACTTTATCCGCAACCGGATCGAGGAAAGCGCCAAAACGCGTGGTTTGTTTCCAGCGGCGGGCGAGAAAACCATCAAACCAATCCGTCACGGCAGCGAAGACGAAGATCAGCGCACACAGCAACGGCGCCCAGACGAATGGAAGATAAAAAGCCAGCACAATAAACGGAATAAGGGCAACACGAAACAGAGTAAGCAACGTCGGTATATTAAATTGCATAGCGCTTAGGTAACTATCTGGCTGGAGTGGATATTAAGAGTATGTTGCTACATTGTCCCTAGTGTTTCAATGCATGGAAGATCTTTTCTGCTAATGCATGCGAAATTCCTGGAACATTTGCAATTTCCTCAATGCTGGCATTCATCAAAGGCTGTAGTCCACCCATGTATTTTAACAGCGTTTGACGACGCTTAGGACCGACACCTTCGATAAGCTCCAACGTACTGGTATTTTTTACTTTTGCTCTCTTCTTACGATGCCCGCCAATGGCATGGTCATGCGAGTCATCACGAATATGCTGGATAACGTGTAATGCCGGGGAATCTGGCGGCAATACCACCCCCTCGCCCGTTGCCTCAAAAAATAGCGTTTCCAGCCCGGCCTTGCGATCGCTGCCTTTTGCCACACCGAGCAATAACGGCTTGTTTTTATCCCACGGGACCTGCAACGAATCAAATACGGCTTTAGCCTGACCGAGTTGTCCCTTACCACCGTCAATCACAATCACATCCGGTATTTTACTGTTATCCAGCGCTTTACCATAACGGCGGCAGAGAACCTGAGCCATCGCTGCGTAATCATCGCCCGGCGTAATGCCACTGATATTATAACGCCGATATTCCGATCGTAACGGCCCATTCGCATCAAAAACCACGCAGGACGCCACGGTCTGCTCCCCCATGGTATGGCTGATGTCAAAACACTCCATTCGCTGAATTTCCGGCAGCTTTAAGACATCGGCCAATGCGGTCAGTCGCTGATGAATCGTTGACTGCTGAGACAGTTTGGTGACCAGAGCCGTTGCAGCATTCGTCCGCGCCAGTTTTAAATAACGGGCACGATCTCCGCGAGGTTTCGCCTGTATCTGTATTTTTCTCCCGGCGATCGTCGTTAACGATTCGGTCAACAACGCTTTATCAGGCAAAGCGAAATCAAGCAAAATTTCCGCGGGAAGCGTTCTGCTCAGGCTTCCTTGTAAATAAAACTGTCCGACAAAGGTCTGTACGACTTCACCCAGTTCCGTGCCACTTGGCACCTTGGGAAAGTAACTCCGGCTCCCGAGGACTTTTCCCTGCCGGATGAACAGGACATATACGCAGGCTATGCCGGCATCAAAAGCAACGCTGATGACGTCCAGATCTTCGCTGTCGCCGGACACGAATTGTTTTTCCGTCACCCGACGAACCGCCTGAATCTGATCGCGAATTCGCGCGGCTTCTTCAAAGCGCCATTCACGGCTGGCGGATTCCATCCGCGCGATGAGTTGACTAAGCACCTGCTGATCTTTACCTGACAGGAAAAGGCGGACGTACTCAACCTGCTGTTGATAATCTTCGTCACTGACCAGACCGCTCACACAAGGCCCAAGGCAACGACCAATTTGATATTGCAGACAGGGACGAGAACGGTTGCGATAGACGCTATTTTCACACTGCCGCACCGGAAAAAGTTTTTGTAGCAATGCCAGCGTTTCACGCACGGCATTCCCATTAGGAAACGGGCCGAAGTATTCACCCTTCGCGTGTTTAGCGCCTCGGTGGATAGCCAAACGTGGATGAACATCGCCGCTGAGGAAAATCATAGGATAAGATTTATCATCGCGTAACAAAACGTTGTAACGAGGCTGATAAAGCTTAATGTAGTTGTGTTCGAGCAGCAGGGCTTCAGTTTCTGTGTGCGTAATCGTGACATCAATGTGATTGATGCTTTTGACCAATGCCTCCGTTTTACGGCTGGCAACATGACGACGGAAATAGCTGGAAAGCCGTTTTTTTAAATCCTTCGCCTTACCGACATAGATGACCGTATTACCAGCATCGTACATTCGGTAAACCCCTGGCTGGCTGGTTACCGTTTTTAAAAATGCCGAAGCATCGAAACTCTCACTCACTACTTAACAATGTCTCCGCGGTAAAAAGCCCATGCCGGATAGCCAGATGAGTCAGTTCTACATCACCGTTGATATTTAGCTTGCTGAACATACGGTAACGATAGCTGTTCACTGTTTTAGGGCTGAGATTAAGCTGATCCGAGATTTCAGTCACTTTCTGCCCTTTCGTAATCATTAGCATAATCTGTAACTCACGTTCAGACAAACACTCCAACGGCGCATCCGTCTGCGGCTCCAGCTGTCTTAGCGCCATCTGTTGGGCAATATCAGAGGCGATATATCGTTTACCCGCATGTACCGCGCGAATGGCGGAGATCACTTCCTGAGGCGCGGCCGCTTTGCTGACGTAACCCGCCGCACCTGCTTGCATCACTTTTGCGGGCAAAGGGTTTTCTGTATAAATCGTGAGCATAATCACTTTAATATCTGGAGAAAACCGTAAGATTTTACGCGTTGCCTCAAGACCGCCGATGCCCGGCATGCTCATATCCATCAGAACAACGTCCACATCATTGTTGCGGCACCATTTAACGGCATCTTCACCACAACATGCCTCGCCAACCACTTTCAGACCTTTGGTATCGTCAAGAATGCGTCGTATCCCTGCCCGCACCAGTTCATGGTCATCAACAAGAAAAACGCTAATCAAAGAATAATTCTCCAAAAAAGGGGAAGTAACACTTACATGACACGTTGCTTGCAGGTGATACTACGTTGGTTTCAAAAAATAATGAACACTGGCTTATATGAATAAGTCTTTTTAAGTAGACCAAGAAGATATAAAAATCATCCATATCTGCGATCATAACAATATATCGTTAATTGAATGGTGTGTATTGATCACATTATTAACATTTTAAATACGCGGTTCATGATAACCAACCCTGTGACAAAAATTATAAAACCGTTAACCTTAATCAAATGGCATGCAATTGGCTTTACATTTGGAATGTCAATAAAAAATCACTATTTTAACCATGTTATTACACCGAACCCCACCATCAACTGTATTCATATTATACAAATAATATATTCAGGGAAAATCATCCATAGTGAACATCGTATGTATTAAACAGAACACATCCATAGCTTTTGCCGCAAAATAAACCCGAAATATATGCGTTTTTCTAATAAGTTAAATGCATAAAAAACAGCCACTAAAATGACATTATCCACGAATAATACCGTCAATAATATGCTTTATGCTATACTCGCGCTTATCGGGATCTGTCTGTTGTGTTAGCGGCAACGCTCATTTCAGGCAAAGAAAACATCTTTTCTTGTTGAGGACAAAACATGAGCAACGTAGATTTTTCTACTACCGCATCCGTTGAAACGCTGGCCCATGAGGTAACCTGCCTGAAAACAATGGTGACGCTGTTATTAAAAGCAATCGGTCAAGCGGATGCGGGTAAGGTTATAATTAATATGGAAAAATACATATCTCAGTTGGAAGACGCTGAGCAAGCCGCTATTTTTGATAACACAATTAAGCAGATCAAAACCGTTTACCGCAAATAGCACCGTTTGCTACACCGCTGTCTCGATAACCTTACCGGTGCCAGCGGTGTAGTGATATTCAGTAAGACTGCCTTGAAAAATAGAGACTCGCGTCTATTTATTTTCAATACTGATAAGCTTCAGGAGCAATGCCTCTTCTTTCTTTTTATACTGCGTCAACTCGATGACTGAAATTTTATCCAGAAGCTGTTTCCTGGAAAGGGCTTTTCTCTCATTAACCAACTCTTTCAACTCAGTGAAACACGCATTTATTTTGTACTCCTTAGCGCTTTCCATACAAATTATCTCATGTATTGCCTGGCTCAATTCAGACAGTGAGATAACTGACTTTGGGTCCTGATAGCTTTTTTCGACGACAGCCAGCAATTTTTCGAATCCCATTTGAACCTCCGAAATCAAGCAGAATTTACCCTTTAGTCAACCAGGAAAATCCAGCCGCCTCTCAACGTCGCCCCGGTGGATGTGGATATGCCATGTGATACGCCCCGTAACATCATCGGTACAGCCTATCCCACCAGTTAAGCATAGCACTTTCTTTTTCCTCTACCCGCTCCCGACGGGCAGGGATCCAACCGTTTCATATCGCCAGCGAGCAGGTCTTCTCCGGAAAGAGAGCGCCAAAAACATCGTTTCCATTACAAAAGTATTTTTACGATTTATAAAGATTGATAACAGAGTAAGGAGATAAGTGAAGAAAAATAACCAGGGGAAATAACAAAGCGAGTTTAAATAAAAACATTGCGCGCAGGATGTCGCTAACAAAAACAAAATGCTAACAAAAAAGAATCTATTGCGGTGTTGGTGGGTCGTGTAGGGCTCGAACCTACGACCAATTGATTAAGAGTCAACTGCTCTACCAACTGAGCTAACGACCCAACGGGGGGAATTATTCTCCTCTCAAGCGCGGCTGTCAAATACTTCATCTTAATTTTTTCTTATTTTTTTATGCTCGAAAATTGCATTGTGAGCGATTCACAACTTTGTTAATCTACACGGCCTATATATCTGCACAGCTATCCGTTTTATATCCTCTTCACTTAGGGCAAAAAACATACAGCATCTTTTGACGTAATTATCTGCCCTCTTTATGTCTGGCAATCTCCAGTACCCGCTATAATATGTCACGCGGTTGCGCTATCTTATCTATTTTGATTTTAGCAAACGAGAGCCACCAAAGAGCTCAATAAAACATCACAGACAGAAACAGGAAAGTGTACTAAATGGCCGAACAATCAAAAGAAAGTGCAGCCCTCTCCCCTGAACGGGGAGAAGGGCTGCAACGTAACCTGACTAATCGTCATATTCAGCTCATCGCCATCGGCGGCGCAATCGGCACCGGGCTGTTTATGGGGTCGGGAAAAACCATCAGTCTGGCGGGTCCCTCGATCATCTTCGTTTATATGATCATTGGTTTTATGCTGTTTTTCGTCATGCGCGCGATGGGAGAACTGCTGCTTTCCAACCTCAATTACAAATCATTCAGTGATTTTGCTGCCGACTTACTCGGCCCCTGGGCTGGATTTTTTACAGGTTGGACTTACTGGTTCTGTTGGGTCGTCACCGGTATTGCCGATGTCGTAGCCATTAGCGCCTACTCACAATTCTGGTTCCCTGATTTATCGCAGTGGGTCTCTTCCCTGCTTTGCGTTCTACTGCTATTAACGCTAAATCTGGCAACCGTCAAACTTTTCGGTGAGATGGAATTCTGGTTCGCGATGATAAAAATCGTCGCCATCGTGGCGCTCATCGTTGTCGGTGCCGCACTGGTGATGGTGCAGTTTTCTTCGCCATCCGGAAACGTCGCCTCATTTGCCAATCTCTGGAACGATGGCGGTATGTTCCCTAAAGGCATTAGCGGCTTTTTTGCCGGCTTTCAGATAGCCGTCTTCGCTTTCGTTGGTATCGAACTGGTGGGGACAACCGCCGCTGAAACAAAGAACCCCAAAACCGTGTTGCCCCGCGCAATCAACGCTATCCCGATACGCATCATCATGTTTTATGTTTTTGCACTGATCATGATAATGTCCGTGACGCCGTGGAGTGCGATTACAGCCGATCGCAGCCCCTTCGTCGAAATGTTCGTGTTGGTGGGATTACCTGCGGCGGCCAGCGTCATCAACTTTGTGGTTCTCACCTCTGCGGCATCCTCGGCCAATAGCGGCGTTTTTTCTACCAGCCGCATGCTCTTTGGTCTGGCAAAGCAAGGGGATGCGCCAAAAAGTTTCGGCCTGTTGTCTAAACGCGCCGTGCCTTCCACAGGCCTGATGTTTTCCTGCATTTGCCTGCTGTCAGGTGTGGTATTGATTTACCTGATACCGAATGTGATGACCGTCTTCACGCTGGTGACCACCGTATCCGCGATTTTGTTTATGTTCATTTGGAGCATCATCCTGTGCTCCTACCTGACGTACCGTAAAAAGCGCCCTCAGCTACACACGGCATCATTATATAAAATGCCGTGGGGGATTTTCATGTGCTGGGTCTGTCTGGCCTTTTTCGCATTTGTCATTGTTCTTTTAACGCTACAACCGGATACATTGAAAGCACTGGTTGTCACACCACTGTGGTTCATTATTCTGGCCATTGCTTATCAATTTATTCGACGTAAAAAGCAGGCTATGAATACGAAGTAGCGCGAATAAATACAGGGAAGGTGCAGCCATGTCTGCGCCTTCAACCTTCTCCCTAATTCCGTCTGCCATAGATATGTTCTATTACCAGATAGATACGCTAAATAACACCTATTTCAAAACAAAACACCGTTATAGGCAATGCAATATACACGCTCTTGAGGTGAAACTAATATGCCCCTTGTAACACAACAGGAAAGCCCCCCGTAAGCCTACTTAAGCTAAGTAAACGTCGTCATGCAAACGCAACTTAAAATATGACATATAAATGATTATCAATTAATGTGCGGGAGTTAATATGTTACTCATTCATCATATCAACATTGATTTATAAGAAAATTACTTCCCAAATGAAACAGTTTCTATCCGGTTTAAATTCTCTGCTAATAATTCCACCGCCAAACCATTGCACTCACCTCCCCGCAAAGAGGCATCAGCAACCACGCTTTCAATCTTCTTATTTAACTCATTGAGTTTCCCCTCATCCAATGTTGAAACAATGGCAGAGATCAGTATTTCGAGTGAGTCAATTTTGGCGTTAAGTTCTTTTTCTCCAACTTCTTTTTCTGCCAACTTCATTAAGAGATGCGAGAGAATATTATTCATTTGAACTCCTTAATCAAAAAAATAACCACCATACGCCATAAGCTAAAATCTGCTCTTGATGAACAGAATAAAGGGAAACATAACTAAGATTAATGTAACACTGTGAATGGTCAGATTGCTAGTGTCTCTGCGTATTTTAAGACAACGTTATTCGCACAGCCGCTAAGATCTAAGATGAAATTGAAAATAGACAAATCAGATAAATAAAAACCCGTTTATTTTAAACTAAAGAAATCCCCCTCTGTAACTTGTGACTTTTTTCACAACGATGAAAATTAGACTTCTTACTCTAACGACAAATAAAACAAAGACATCAGAGCAAAAGCCAGCCATCGTGGAATGGCTGGCTTTGTTAATATCTACACACGCAGTGATTGCCTTGTACTGTTCACCGCATCCTTTGCCTGTTCACACTGTAGCAATATCGTTAGCGCGTGAGAATAAAGAATTTTCCCTGCTTCGGTCGGCGTAACACCGCGCCGACCCCGCACCAGAAGCTGGTTTTGCAGTTCGCTTTCCAGTGTCGCCAACTGCTGGCTCAGTGCTGGCTGTGCGATATGCAGCGACTCCGCGGCCTGTGTCAGGCTACCAATATCAACGATTTTCACAAAATACTTGAGCCGTCTAAAATTCATGTCTGCCTCCTGAGTAGTTACACTAAAGAGGTAGCAAAAAACGCGCCATATTTTATTCTTCTGGTGAAGAGGAAGTGATATGCCCTGATAACCCATAATAAAATAAGGAAAAACAATGCCTCTGTGGACCGGTATCCCTGGGCTGGAATAGGAGATGAGTCTCCAGGCTAATGTCCACTCTGCATCATTCTAAAGCATCCATTGTCATGTTAGAGTGCAACCGGCCCACCAGTCAGCACCTTCATACCATTCTGGCGTTCAACTTGAGCAATAATTTCAATGCGTTGGTTATTAGTTCGTCAATCAAACGCGCCGTTCGCTAACAAGCTTTGACAACCCGAAATGCTCCGGCTATTATCCATCGCACTTAACCGATTCCTTTGTAGTTCAGTCGGTAGAACGGCGGACTGTTAATCCGTATGTCACTGGTTCGAGTCCAGTCAGAGGAGCCAAATTTAGAAAATCCCGCTTAAGGAAACTTAAGCGGGATTTTTGCTTTTCATCCTTTTATTGAATAACTTCAGGAACAAAGCGTTCCCGATACATTGTCAGTGTTCCCTCCGCATCGGGAAAAAATGGAGGTCAGATTTGGGGTCAGGTTGGTTCGATAATGAAGTGACCCCGAATGTCTCTTTTCCGGCGTGGAGCCAAAATGCGCCCCCCGCATAATCCCCCCACCGACCCGTCTCTATTGTAGTCATTTACACAGAAAGGAACGCACTACACGCAAAAAACATCATGTAACTTTCATAGTTTCCTGTGATAAGGTTGATCATGACTCATATGAAGTTACATGACTTTACCTTTTGATGTCAGCTTGGAAAAGCCGACAGCGTGCTCGCATCAATGAAGCATCTCAGGCAAAGGCTATGGCGTTAAGTGTCAATGACTACCTAACACTCAGTTTAATAATTAAATGATTTCTGGATTGATTTATGACTGTATCGTTCAAACGACGTGTAGTGTGCCTAACCGTTGTGATTGCTGTCATCGGAACGTTGTTTTTAAAACAGACCGTTATACCCGATGCGCATGCTCTGGAATTAACAAGCCTTCAGACGGTGCAAACAACACCGGCAGTTGTTGAGACTGTAAACGACTGGGTTGAATTTTCAGGGAAACTGGAGGCCACTGATGAGGTCACTGTCCGCTCAAGAGTCGCGGGCGCAATTGTTGATGTTAAGTTCAGGGATGGTCAGTTGGTCAGGAAAGGCGATATTTTATTCGTTATCGATCCAGCGCCCTATAAGGCTGAACTGGAGCGGGCCCGTGCGGCCTATGCACAGGCAAAAGCAAAGCAGGATCTGGCATTGCTGGACCTCTCCCGGGGTAAAAAACTTATTGGGACCCATGCTATTTCACAGCGGGATTTCGATGTTCTGGTGAATGCTGCCCAAGAGTCGAAAGCTGCCAGAGATATTGCCGGCGCTGAGCTTGAACGCGCCAGCCTTGAGGAAAGCTATACCCGGATCACCGCACTGGTATCTGGCCGTATTTCCAGAGCGGAACTGACGGTTGGTAATCTGGTCGCAGCCGGAAGCGACAGCTCAGTTCTTGCATCAATTGTCGCCCTTGATCCCGTGTATGTTGCTTTTAATGCGGATGAGCGAACCTACCTGCGTTATATCGATAAGTTTTCCCAAAAAGACAGGCCTGAAGTGCTGGTTGGTCTGGCCGATGAAAAAAACTTTCCACATAAAGCCATCCTTAATTCTGTAGATAATCGTCTCAGTACCGAAACCGGCACTATCAGGATGCGCGCGCTTCTTAATAATCCATCATCAAGGCTGCTTCCCGGTTTACAGGCTCGTGTCAGGCTCCAGGCGAGTAAACCTTACCAGGCCGTGTTGATTGACCAGACGTTGATACGCACCGACCAGGACCGACGTTACGTCCTTGTTGTCGGAAATAATGACAAAGTTGAATATCGAGCGCTTGAGCTGGGAAGCAGGCAGGGAACACGGATTGTTGTGGAAAATGGTCTCAGTAAAGGTGACAAAGTCATTTCCGGGGGAGCACAGCTCGTGAGGCCAGGGGATACCGTCAGGATCAGCAAAGACGCTCCCCTCTCTTCACAGCTCCAGGAAGGGAAGCCATAATGAAATTATCAAAGTTCTTTATCGACAGGCCGGTTTTTGCCGGTGTACTGTCGTCGTTATTTGTTCTGGCAGGCATTATCGCTATGTTTCGTCTGCCGGTGTCGGAATACCCGCCGGTCGTCCCTCCATCCGTCATCGTTCATGCTCAGTATCCTGGGGCCAGTGCAGCCACTATTGCGCAGACAGTCGCGGCACCAATAGAGGAAACCGTTAATGGCGTGGAAAATATGCTGTATATGCAGTCGCTTTCAAATGAAGATGGCAATCTCTATTTGACAGTGACATTCAGGCTGGGCACTGACCCAGACCAGGCACAGCAGTGGGTTCAGAACAGGGTGTCGCAGGCGCTGCCCCGTTTGCCAGAAGATGTCCAGCGGCTTGGTGTGACGACCAATAAAAGCTCGCCGAATATCACGCTTGCTGTCCATATGATATCGCCTGATGGCAGATATCATGACAATTACATCAGTAATTACGCTATACGCAACGTCAAAGACCAGCTTTCGCGTATTGATGGTGTGGGCCAGGTCACCGTATGGGGCCCCGGCGGTTATGCGATGCGCATATGGCTCAATCCTGCTGCGATGGCAGCCCGCGGACTGACGACATCCGATGTCGCCTCAGCGATCCGTGAGCAAAATGCGCAGTCGCCTGCGGGAAGTGTCGGCGCAGCACCGATGACAGAAGAAACGCCATTGCAGTTGTCCGTGAATGCCGGCGGTCGGCTTAAAACAGCAGAAGAGTTTGGCAACATTGTGCTTCATGCCCGGCAGGACACCAGAACAACATTGTTGAAAGATGTTGCCCGTATCGAACTGGCTGCAGAAAATTATGCCATGCGTACTTACCTGGATAAAAAGCCGGCGGTAGCGCTGGCCATACAGGAATCTCCCGGTGCGAACGCTCTGGATATTGCTGCACAGGTTAACAGCACCATGGAGGAACTGAAAAAACAGTTCCCACAGGGTCTGGACTATCAGATAGCTTACAATCCAACCAAATCGGTTAAGTCCGGCATTGAGGCTGTGATCCATACCCTCTTTGAAGCCGTACTCCTCGTGGTACTAGTCGTTTTTCTTTTTCTCCAGACCTGGCGGGCCTCCATCATTCCTCTGCTGGCCGTTCCTGTATCGATAATTGGTACCATGGCTTTCCTGTATTTGTTCGGATTCTCAATTAATGCGCTGAGCCTTTTTGGTCTGGTCCTGGCTATAGGCATCGTGGTTGATGATGCCATTGTCGTTGTGGAGAATGTGGAGAGAAACATAGAAAGAGGTATGACGCCATATCAGGCCGCGTGCAAGGCAATGCAGGAGGTCAGTAGCCCCATTATCGCGATCGCACTGACGCTGAGCGCCGTGTTTGTTCCACTGGCTTTTATGAGTGGCCTGACTGGAAGGTTTTATCAGCAGTTCGCCGTGACCATTGCAGTATCGACGATCATCTCCGCCATCAATTCTCTTACGCTTTCGCCGGCACTGTCAGCAATGCTCCTGAAGCCGCATGGTTCAGAAAGTGACTGGCTTACCCGTATCATGCATCGGTATTGCGGTCGGTTCTTTACTGTTTTTAACCGCCTGTTTAACAGTAGCGCCAGGCGATATGAAAAAGGTGTCGGCGCGCTTGGACAACGTAAGCTACTGATTATGATGGTTTATGGCGGTTTACTGATATTAACGCTGTTTCTGGGCAGGGCGATACCCGGGGGATTTATCCCCTCTCAGGATAAAGAATACCTGATCAGCTTTGTGCAGCTTCCCGCAGGTGCATCCCTGTCCAGAACTGATGCAGTGCTGGAAAAAATGAATGAAATTGCACGAAGTGAACCGGGTGTGTCATCCACGTCTTCCTACGCGGGGCTTTCAGTAAACGGCACCACCACCAGTTCAGGTTCCGGTCTGACATTTATCCTCCTTAAGCCTTTTGATCAGCGGCAGGGTATCAGCGCAGATGATGTTGCCGCTTCTCTGAATGCCAGATACCGGTCCCTCCCAAATGCGGATTTTGCGGCTGTATTTCCGGCACCCCCGGTTATGGGCCTCGGATCGCTGGGGGGGTTCAAATTGCAGCTCGAAGACAGAGGTAACGTTGGTTACGACAGAATGGCCGAAGTGCTTGGACGCTTTCAGGCCGAAGCCGCTCAATCCCCCGTGCTCACGCCACTTTTTTCTACTTACCAGAATAATGTTCCGCAGCTGAATATCGATATTGACCGGAACCGGGCCAAGCAGCTAGGGGTGAGCATCAGCGATATCACCGAAACAGTGCAAACCTATCTTGGCTCATATTACGTCAATGATTTCAATTTCATAGGTCGTGTTTATCAGGTAAGGATGCAGGCTGACGCGAAGTACAGGGCTACGCCGGAGGATATACTGAAACTACAGACCCGAAATGCCGATGGCGATATGGTACCGCTGTCTGCGATTGCCCATATAGAGTCCACACACGGGCCTGAACTGGTTACCCGTTATAACGGTTATACAGCGGCCGATCTCAGTGGCGCTCCGGCTCCGGGCTATTCTTCCAGCCAGGCAATGGACGAGATTGAACGCATAGCGAAGAAAACACTTCCACCTGGCGTAGAGTATGAATGGACAGACCTGACCTACCAGCAAATCCTTGCAGGCAACAGTGCCGTCTGGGTTTTTCCGCTGTGTGTATTTCTGGTATTCCTGGTACTGGCCGCCCAGTATGAAAGCCTGACGCTTCCGCTAGCCGTCATTATGATTGTACCAATGAGTATTCTTTCCGCCCTGACCGGAGTATGGCTTACACACGGGGACAATAATATCTTTACGCAGATAGGATTTATCGTTCTTGTCGGACTGGCGTCTAAAAATGCCATTCTTATCGTTGAATTTGCACGTGAACTTGAACTGTCAGGTAAGTCGTCTTACGACGCGGTAAAGGAAGCATGTCGTCTCAGACTTCGCCCTATTCTGATGACCTCTCTGGCCTTCATTATGGGTGTGATACCACTGATGGTATCGCATGGTGCCGGGGCTGAAATGCGTCAGGCAATCGGAATATCGGTGTTCTTTGGTATGCTTGGCGTAACCCTGTTTGGCCTGTTTATGACGCCCGTCTTTTACCTCATTGCCCGAAAAATATCAGGGAAGCCTCTGCACTCGGCCATACCACCGGACGCGCCTGATGAACAACCGGTAACATAACAGGCTTCAGCCCGAATAAGTCATAACAACCATTCAACAGCCAGACGCTATGAGTCCGGCTGTTGAATTTAAGGGTGTTTAAGAACGTCCGGCACAAGCTTATCAAGGGTCAGCTCAGAAAAGCGGTTCGTAATCAGGCGTCTCGCCTCTTCAAGCGTATCACTGATTTCATTGTTGACCGCATCCTCAATCAGGCATTTATCGTGCTCATTCGTCCAGCCTATTGAAAAAAGTTCAGTACTGCCAATAGCATGGAAAACCTGAAGAAGGGTAATCGAGCTGAGGGATTGCTGAAGTGTCCAGCCCCCGCCGTGGCCCTTCTCAGAATGGATCATGCCTGCCTGTTTAAGCCCCTGAAAAAGGCGTCTGACCACGACCGGATTCGTATTGATCATCGAAGCAATATCTTCGGAGGTCACGGGATCGCGGATTTTATCCATATGAATCAGTACATGTAACGCCCGGGATAGTCGGTGGTCTTTTCTCATTGTTGATTCCTGTTTGCTGTATGTTTACTTATGAAACTTTTGTTGTTGCATAAGTCGCAAGATTTCATGTATCTTATACTATTACATGAAATCCTTACAGAGAGTATTTTTTATGTCATTCGATAACGTTTTAGAACAGTTGTGGGTTTGTCTGGTCATCGCGCTGATGTCCAGTTGTATTTCAATTACCGTAACGCAGCAGGAAATGTTCCGTCCATTGCGTGAATGGATGGTCAAAAGAAATGCCATGATTGGCTATCTGTTCAGTTGCTTTTATTGTTTCAGCCACTGGGTGGTTTTTGCGGGTGTGGCAATTTACAGGCCTGTTCTTGTTCATTCAGGGTTCTGGTTAGTGGACCTGGCTGTTACGGCTTTCTTTACTGTCGGTTTAACGGCCATGTTCAGCGGTATTATCCTGAAGGTGATGAGAAATGCCATTGCCAAAGCCATTGAAGAAAAGGAGATGAAAGACAAGCTGGGTTTATAAATCGTGTAGAGCCTGACAACCGGGCGTTGATAGCAAGGCTCCGTTCAGCCCGGAGCCGAATATCATCGGCCATGGTTGGCGCAGTCTCACGCCAGGTTGCGAGACATTTTTGCCTTCATCATTCGTGAAGTCCACAAGGACCTGCCGCCAGTACAAAACTCTCAGTGTATCTATCTGACATGCTTTCAATGTGTTCGCATAAATTAAAGATAAATGCGTATTAATGCATCGATGTGGCGGCTTCAAGTTGAGCGGGCTCCATCAGTGCGAATGCTGAGCGCATTTTACGTGCCTCTTCTCCGGGGCTGCGACCAAATAGCCGTTTAAACTCCCGGTTGAACTGCGATGCGCTTTCGTAACCGACCCGGGCTGCGGCCCCTGCTGCGGTAACGTTGTCGCGGATCATCATCAGTCTTGCCTGATGAAGACGTACTGATTTGATGTACTGGATGGGTGAAGTGGCCGCGACGGTTTTAAAGTGCGCATGGAAAGCCGGCACGCTCAGGCCAGCTTCACGCGCCAGTGAAGCCACGTCCAGCGACTGGGCGTAGTCGCTGTGGATGCGCCGCAGGCTCCGGGCGATGCGTCCAAAGTTGCCATGACAAGCCAGTGCGGCACGGATAGCAACGCCCTGTTCACCCAATAAAACACGAAAACTCAGCTCGCGCACGATCCCTGGCCCCAGAACCCGGGCTTCAAGCGGTGAACACAATGCTCTCAGCAAACGAATTGTCGTATCTGCCAGCGTGTCGTCCAGTGGCGTCGAGACAATGCCGACTGGCGTGCCCGATGCGGTGCTGACATGCTGATCAACAGCCATGACCAGGTCTGCCACCGCGGTCATATCCAGACGAACGGACACAGCCAGCAGCGGTTCTTCCGGGCTGGCATCGGTCTCGCTTGAGAATGGCAGAGGTACTGACAGCACTAGGTAGTGCAGAGGGTCATAGTGGTAAACCTTGTCGGCCAGATAGCCGCGTTTGTGTCCCTGACAGACAATAATAATGCTCGGCTCATAGAGCACGGGCGTACGCCCCAACGGCCCATCTGCACGCATCAGACGCACGCCATCAAGCAGCGTACGGGTGTGGCCTTCGTGTGGGGCAAGCTGCCGGATCATCGCCGCCATTTCGGACTGTCTGGACATAAAGGGCGTTATTTCTGACATGGAACAGACCTGTTCAACTGACTTAGTGGTGATATTTTTGCGCTTTAAATGCTTAAAAAGCAATACGGCTAATAGGATTAGGCAATAACGCAAGAGTGTTAGACCTGTCGCCGATGATTCCCCCTCTTTATGATACCTGCCTGTTCGATATTCCCACGGCTATTCCTGTAACAGTCGAAGATAAGCAAGGAGGGAACATGAAACCAGTAGCATCAGAAGCGGCTAAGGTGGTCATACTTACCGGTGCCAGTAGTGGTATCGGTGAGGCCACGGTTCGTCATCTTTCCCGGCAGGGGCATCATCTGTTCATCGGTGCCCGACGTCTGGAAAGACTGACAGCATTGCAGGCTGAGCTGAGGTCGGAAGGGGCAAATATTGATGTGATGGCACTCGACGTCACGCGGCCAGAAGATTTGCAACGCATCGTAGCCATGGCGCAGGCAAGGCACGGACGCATTGACGTACTCATCAACAACGCCGGCGTTATGCCCCTCTCACCGTTGGCAGCGTTGAAAGTTGCGGAGTGGGATCTCATGCTGGATGTCAATGTGCGTGGCGTTTTACACGGCATTGCCGCTGTCCTGCCGTTCATGCAGGCACAGGGTTATGGTCACATCATTAACATCGGCTCCATTGGTGCGCATACGGTCTCACCCACTGCCTCTGTCTATTGCGCCAGTAAGTTCGCGGTACGCGCCATCTCAGACGGACTGCGGCAGGAGAACGACGCCATCCGGGTGACACTGGTCAGCCCGGGTGTGGTCGAATCGGAGCTTGCCGATCATATTACGGACGAAACGGCCCGGGTCGCCATGCGCGAATTCCGACGCATTGCCTTACCTCCGCAAGCCGTAGCGCAGGCTATTGCTTATGCCATCGCACAGCCCGATGGCGTGGACGTCAGCGAGCTCATCATCCGTCCCACGGCCAGCCGTTATTAATCGTAAACATCTTTTCATCTACCAGGAGTTTTCATGTCAGAAGCAAGCTCTTCTACCCGGGCCATGCCATTTGCAGGTCGTGTTGCCATCGTCACAGGTGCTGCCAGCGGAATCGGCCTGGCAACCGTCGAACGATTACATCAGCAGGGAGCGAGTATCGTCGCCGTTGGCCGTGGAGATAACGTCAACGCGCTGGCATGCGAAGGCATCGTGCCAGTCGTCGCCGACGTCACGCAGGAAGCCAGCGCAGCACTGGCGGTACAGACTGCACTGGAACAGTTCGGTCGCCTCGATATCCTGATCAACAACGCTGGCATCATCATTAATCGGCCGGTGGCGGAAATGACGCTTGAGGAATGGAATCAGGTCATGGCAGTCAACGCCACCGGTGCATTCCTGTTCTCCAGAGAAGCCATGCGTCCAATGAGAGCGGCAGGTTCCGGTGCAATCGTCAATATTGGCTCCTACGCCTGTTACCAGTCTTTTCCCGGTATCGCCGCCTATGCCGCATCCAAAGGCGCGCTGGCTCAGTTAACCCGGACGCTCGCGCTGGAGGCTATTGGCCACGGTATTCGTGTCAACGCGGTGGGCTCTGGTGATGCCGTGACAAACATCACGAATACCATCCAGCCCGACGGGCAGGCATATCTGACAGAGCATGGCCGCAAAGCACCCATTGGTCGCGCAGCCCACCCCGGGGAAATCGCAGAGGTTGCGATTTTCCTTGCATCGGACAGGGCCAGTTACCTTGTCGGCTCGGTGGTGATGGCCGATGGCGGCATGAGTGTCGCCATTCAGTAATACAACTCATTTTCCAACAACAGGAGTCCTCATCCATGCAACAACAAGCACACTTTTCTAAAGTTTGGTTTATCACCGGCGCGGCACGCGGCATCGGCCTTTCGCTGGCCCGTCTGGCACTGGCACGCGGAGATAGTGTGGCCGCCACATCCCGTACACTTGCCAGCCTGCGTCAGGCGTTCGGCGACAGCAGCGAACGGCTGCTACCGCTGGAAGTGGATCTGATTAATGAAGCGAGCGTTCAAGCCGCCATTGACAAGACCATCGCCACCTTCGGACGCATCGACTGCGTGGTCAACAATGCCGGCTACGGCCAACAAGGGACCATCGAGGCTTTGAGCGATGCCGAACTGCGCCGCAATTTTGACGTCAACGTGTTCGCGCCCCTGCACGTGTTGCGTCATGCCCTGCCGCATTTGCGCGGCCAGCGCAGCGGCCACATATTCAACGTGGCCTCCATCGTGGGCTTCCAGGGCGGTTACGCAGGCTGGGGCAGTTATGTTGCCAGCAAGTTCGCGCTGGCCGGTCTGACCGAAACACTGGCTGCCGAACTGGCCGAGCTGAACATCAAGGCAACCGTGGTTTATCCGGGACCGGTGCGCACCGGCTTTCTGTCCAGAGACACGCTGGTGGTGGCCGAGCGTTCGATTTCAGACTACACCGAAGCTCAGGCTTCGCTGGATCTGCATCTCAACGGTCTGGATGGGAAGCAGGCTGGCGACCCTGATAAAGTCGCGGCCCTGATACTGCAAGCGGCCCGTGCTGACGAATCACCGGTACATCTTTTCGCGGGTAAGATTGCCAACACCCTTGCAAAACAGAAAATGCAGGCGGTGAGTAAGGATCTAGAGGACTGGCGAATCGCGTCAGATGCCACGGATTTCGATGATTAATAACCTGTCCCCTAAGGGGCGTGTGAACAGCGCATGCCCCTCATTTTCATTCAGGAGGATATATCATGCATGACAGCCTACCTGCGGACAAAGCGTACCGTATTCTGGAGTCCGGCCCTGTAGTTCTGGTATCCACCCGGGGGATAGATGGCCGTACTAATCTGATGACCATGGGGTTTCACATGATGATACAGCACGCCCCGCCTCTGGTCGGCGCGATTATCGGCCCCTGGGATTACAGTCATCAGGCATTATCTGATACCGGTGAGTGCGTACTGGCCGTACCCACTGTAGAACTCACGGAGAAAGTCGTCGACATCGGCAATTGTTCGGGCGAAACAGACGACAAATTTGCGCGTTTCGGCCTGACACCTGCCCCCGCGCTAACGGTCAATGCGCCTCTGGTACGTGAATGCTGGGCTAACCTGGAGTGCCAGGTGGTCGATGATAGCTGGGCGCGGCGCTATAACCTATGGGTTCTGGAAGTTCAACGGATATGGCTCGATACTTCGCGACGAAATGTGCGTCTGGTCCACCATCAGGGCGATGGCCGCTTCAGCGTGGATGGAGACCTTATTGATTTTAGTGAAAAAATGGTGAAATGGCGCGATTTGATGGCGTGATATCTCAGAATATAGGCGGTCGAATGACAGGATGTTTTTGGCCCGGATGAGGATTAACAGGCCGCACTGGTTTAAGATTCTGAGTCGATTGCTGAGGTGAGGTATCATAACGCGTTACATTCCCGGCAGAGATCGTTGCTTTTATGTCTCCCGCTGTTTAATTTTCTGAAAGGGAGAACACATCATGCAACAGCAAACAATGCCGGATAAGCTCCTTTCGGGGCTGCGTTCATTACCGACGATCATCCTCCAGTGGTAAAAAAGGAACCTAAAACGTGACGAACACGATGACTCAGCCCACTTTCAGGCTTGGTCGGGGAACATGTTTCCTACTGGCCATCGCTTGCGGTATTACCGTCGCCAACGTCTATCTTAGCCAGCCGCTACTCAATGAGATCGCCCGCTATTTCGGCGCAGCGCCGGAGCACGCCAGCCTGGTAGCCAGTCTGGCGCAAACGGGCTACGCCTGTGGGATACTGTTCGTCGTCCCCTGTGCAGACAGCCTGTCACCGCGGCGTTTATGCGGCGCACTGCTGGTCATGACGTCACTGATGTTGCTGGCATCCTCTTTTGCGCCCGGACTGGACATCCTTGTGATAGCCAGCTTTTTCCTTACGACCTTCACCGTGATCCCTCAGGTGATTATTCCCTTTGCCGTCTCCGTCGCGGATAAGGGACAGACCGGAAGAGTTATTGCCTCGCTACAGACCGGGCTCATTCTGGGGATTCTTCTGGCGCGAACGTTCTCTGGCGTGCTGGCAGACCTGACGGGCACATGGCGTGCGCCGTTTCTTGTCGCCGCTGTGCTGAACCTGTCCGTACTGATGATGCTGGCTTTTTGCCTACCTGCTGCAAGTCATCATACCCCCCGACTCACTTTCAAGCGTTATCTGGCCCTGCTGCGGCCAATACCGGGCCTGATAGTAAAATACCCGCCGCTGCTGCTGTCTTGTCTGATGGGATTTTTGGTATTTGGCGCATTTTCAGCCTTCTGGGCGACGCTGGCTTACTATCTGGCCTCGCCGGCTTTTGGGATGACCCCTGCCGAAATCGGGCTGTTTGGCCTCTGGGGCGCGGCGGGCGCTCTGCTGGCGCCGCGTATGGGACGCCTCAGTGACCGCTTTAGCCCGGAACTGGTCAACGCGGTGTCGCTTATCGCCGTCGCGCTCGCGTTTTTCTTGTTTTGGTCGCCGTATGGGTATCCGCTGGCTCTGCTGGTGGTGGGGGTTAACCTGCTTGATTTCGGTTTGCAAAGCGGTCAAATCGCCAATCAGGCGCGTATCTTTACGCTGCCCGCCGAATTCCGGGCTCGTCTGAATACCGTTTATATGGTGTTCACCTTTACCGGCGGGGCAATAGGCGCGGCCATGGGCGCGCATTTGTGGGCCCTTTGGGGCTGGGGCGCGGTTTGTCTGCTGGGGATAGCTATGCTGATATTGGCGGCGACAGTATTACGGCTCTTATCCCGAAGGGTCCGTCCCTGATTGAGTCAATGGTTTTCCTGACTACCTACCGCGCGTGGAATAGGAAGCCCACGGCGCGGCGCAATAGAATCCCACACTGGCGGATGTCTCACTGATGAGAAGAGTATCTTTTATCATGCCGATAATTTATTCTTTGCCGCTTTTCATCATGCCTTATCGTTCCTGAAGATTCGCATGGCGTGACAAGCGTTAGCGTTCTGAACAACGCGATGCGTTGGTCTCAGAACGAGGCCTTCGACGGCCTGACGCGTCAGTTCAACCACCGGGTATGCCGTTTGGGCCATCACGGTACGTAAGAAAAGAATAAGAGCCTGCAATATTATGATTCCATCGTCCAACACCACAGCGCCGTCGGTTCCATCGGCATCATCAACGCTTGCCATATTACGCTCACCTTCGTTACTGATGCGTGAGGTTCTGGCGGGCACCATCACCGCGCTGGCGCTTATTCCAGAGGTGATTTCATTTTCCATTATTGCGGGGGTTGACCCGAAAGTCAGCCTGATCGCATCCGTGGTTTTATGCTTTATGATGTCCTTCCTCGGTGGCCGCCCTGCAATGGTCACCGCAGCTGCGGGCGCCGTGGCGCTGGTTATCGGTCCGATGGTGCACGCGCACGGTGTGGCCTATATTCTGCCCGCCGTCATCATGGCAGGGATCGTACAGATTCTGTTTGGACTGGCAGGTTTGGCGAGAATGATGCGCTATATTCCCCGTTCGGTGATGATCGGTTTCGTGAATGCATTGGGCATCCTGATTTTCGCCGCGCAGGTGCCACATATTTACGGCCAATCTTCACTCGTCTGGCTACTATTTGCATTAACGGTCGCGATCGTTTTACTGCTGCCCTATGCGGTAAAAAGCATTCCCGCACCGCTGGTTGCCATTGTGACCGTGACCGCGATTGCCATCTTTACCGGCATCACCGTGCCTAATGTCGGCGATGCCGGCCCTATGCAGCCCGGATTGCCAGGGTTCACCCAGTGGCTGGTGCCGTTCAATCTTGAGACACTGCGTATCATCTGGCCAACCGCGTTCAGTATCGCCTTCGTCGGGCTGATGGAATCACTGTTAACCGCCAAACTGGTAGACGACATCACGGATACACCATCCAGCAAGCGCCGCGAATGCTGGGGACTGGGCGTGACCAATATCTTCGCCGGATTCTACGGCGGCATGGCCGGGTGCGCGATGATCGGGCAAACCATGGTCAACGTGGAGTTGGGTAAGGCGCGCACGCGTATCTCCACCCTCGCCGCCGCACTGGTGCTGTTGTTGCTGGTGACAGGGCTGAGCGAGCTCATGGCGCAGATCCCGATGGTGGTGTTGGCGGGTATTATGATGATCGTCGCGCTTAAAACCATGAACTGGCATAGCCTGCACCCCACTACGCTGAAACGGATGCCGCTATCGGAAACGCTGGTGGTATTGGTCACCGTCATCGCCACCGTCTCGACGGGGAATCTGGCGATCGGCGTCGCCGGTGGCGTTATCTTTGCCATCCTGCTGTTTGCGCGTCGCGTGGCGCACGTCATTCACGCGGAGCGTCAGGTGAGCGAAGACGGGCAGTCGGTATACTACAGGGTACGCGGGCCGCTGTTCTTTGGCAGCAGTAACGATCTCTTCGAGCACTTCCTCTATGCGCAGGATCCGCAGAACGTCACGATTGATCTGACCCACGCCCAGATTTGGGATGCGTCCAGCGTGGCGGCACTCGACGCGATTGAAACCCGCTATCACCGCTACCATGCGACGGTTTCGATCATCGGGCTGGACACGAACAGCACGAAAATTCACCAGCGCCTGTCAGGGCATCTCTGATCGAGTGCAGGTCGCGCCGGAGAGCTATCCTATTTCGCACCTTTTTCTGCCATTGACAACCCGTACGCCGCTGTGATTAGACTCGATGCAAAGCAGGCTAACTAAAAGGAAGTATTAATGAAAATTACCGATGTGCGCGTCATTTTAGCGAACCGTTATATGTTTGTTGAGGTCACGACCGACGAGGGGTTGACGGGCATTGGCGAATCCGGTGCCTGGGGCTTTCTCGATGCCTCCAAAGGCGCGGTCGAAGCGCTGCGCACGTATCTGATTGGACAGGATCCGCTGCGGATTGAACATCACTGGCAGTATATGTACCGCTGCTGGCATTTCCGCGGCGCCGCCATTATGGGCGCCATCAGCGCCATCGATATCGCTCTGTGGGACATTGCGGGCAAGTATTACGATACGCCGGTTTATAACCTGCTGGGCGGACGCTGCCGCGACAAGGCGCGCGTTTATGCGCATGCGGGTGGCCGCACGACAGAAGAGACTATCGCCAATCTGAAACAGGCCAAAGCCGACGGCTTCACCGCGATTGGGCACCTGACGCCTTTTCTCGATGAATCGCGCGATGCGCCCTACTTTACTACCCACGCCAAAGAGGTCGGCGAAGCCATCGAGCGTATCGGTCTCTATCGGGAAGCGGTCGGTAACGATGTCGACCTGTGTATTGAGGTCCACCGTCGCCTGAAACCTGCCGATGCCGTGGTGTTCGCACGCGGCATTGAGCCGTTTTATCCCTATTTTATTGAAGATCCTATCGGCGCAGATAACTTCGATTCAATGGCCGAGGTGGCCGACAAAATCAATATTCCTATCGCCACCGGTGAACGTCTGAATAACCCGCAGGAGTTCGCGATGCTGATCCGCCGTAACGCGGTCGCCTATGTGCGCCCCGATGTTTGCATGTGCGGCGGGATCACCGGCGCGAAAAAAGTGGCGGCGCTGGCAGAAGCCAACGATTTGATGGTCGTCCCGCACAACCCGCTTAGCCCCGTCTCTACCGCCGCCTGTTTACAGATCGCCGTCAGCATCCCGAATTTTGCCCTGCTGGAGTATCCGGGGGATGATCAACCGGCGCTGTCGGAAAAATTTGGCGCGACCGGCGTCGAAAACGGCGTGCGGAAAAAAGACGTGGTGAAGAACACGTTCAAATGCGTAGAGGGATTTATGGAGATACCGACGCAGTCCGGCATCGGCATTGAGCTCGCTGACGATCTGGAGAACCGCTTCCCTTATCGTCGTCGCGGCCTGAAAACCCGACTGCACGTCGACGGTTCCGTCGTCGATCAATAAAAAGCGTCAGCGGTGCCGCCAACGCCACTGACGACTCAAAAGCGACCATAGGCGCCAATGGAACCACGTTAGCGGTTCCATTGACGCCCAAAAACTGAGGACTTAGCGCGCCGGCGATTGGGCGCCCTAAGGCGGCGTCATATCAATTCCACAGAGATATTTCGCCGCTTATCGTGCGCGAAATCCTACTGTTTTTATCTTGATGCACCTAACGTCCTCACAGATATTTATCAGTAATTAATAGCGTTCCAACCAGTGGGCATACGGCGCTGGCAGCGTCCATGAGGCCCGTTCGATGCCCAGTTCGCGTGCCGCCTGATAGCTCCAGTGCGGGTTCGCCAGATGCGCTTTACCCACCATCACTACATCCAACTGGCCCGACGCCACGGCCTGTTCAGCCAGCTCAGGCGTACCGAAGCCCCAGGCAGAGGAAACAGGCAGATCGGCCTGCTCGCGCACCTGTTGAGCAATCGGTCCCATAAAGGCAGGCGCCCACGGAATGTTGGCTTCCGGCGTGGAAAAACCGATGCTGACGCTGAGCATATCTAGCCCTGCGGCTTTAAAGCGGCGCGTCAGCTCAATGGATTCCTGCAGGGTTTCTTCATCCCGACCGTCAAATTCAATCACGCCGAAACGCGCGGTCAGCGGCAGGTGCTGCGGCCATACGTCGCGAACGGCAGCCAGCGTTTCCAACAGAAAACGGCTGCGATTATCAAAACTGCCGCCGTACTGGTCGTTACGCTTGTTGGAGTGAACGGAGAAGAAGCTCTGTGCCAGATAGCCGTGAGCAAAGTGCAGCTCCAGCCATTCAAACCCGGCCTCCAACGCGCGGCGAGCGGCTGCGACAAAATCATCCCGCACGCGAGCAATATCTTCCAGCGTCATTTCCTGCGGCTGTTTAGGCAGATTTGCACCGAACGGCTCTGCGGAAGGGGCAATCGTCTGCCAGCCACGCGGATCGCCGGCAGGGATGTGATCGTCGCCTTCCCAGGGAATGTTGGCACTGGCTTTACGTCCGGCGTGGGCAATCTGAATACCCGGTACTGCGCCCGCAGCTTTGATGGATTTGGCTACGTTGGCAAACGCCTGCGCCTGCTCATCGTTCCAAATACCGGCGCAGTGCGGCGTGATGCGGCCTTCGGGGGCGACAGCCGTCGCTTCCACGATAACCAACCCGGCACCACCGCGCGCCAGCGAGGCATAATGCACCTGATGCCACTCGTTGATCAGGCCATCATGTGCGGAATAGGTACACATCGGTGGAACAGCAATGCGGTTGCGTAGCGTAATGTCTTTTAGTTTGAAGGGTTGAAACAGTGCGGACATATTTTTCCTACCTTGTCTGTTTACTTCGATATTTCGATATTATTCGAATAATGGATTTCAGACAACCCTGACGCTATAATTCGTTTATGCGACCTTTTAAACACCCTGCCCCCGAAGATTTTGTACTTGAGCGCGTTCTGTACGCCTTGAGCGACCCGTTACGCATGGCGATCGTGCGCCGACTGGCCTTGCACGGAGAAGCAACGTGCAGCGAACTTGATGGCGGTCGACCCAAATCCAGCGTCTCTCATCACTTCCGGGTGCTGCGTGATTCGGGACTGCTGCATACCAGCAACAGCGGTACGACACACATTAATCGATTGCGCTATCGCGAAATGCAGCAGCGTTTTCCCGGCTTACTCGACGCGGTCCTGTCTCAATCTGCGGAATAACGGCACGTCTGAATCAGAAGCAGTGCGGATGTTCGCGTCAGATCTCCGGGCACAATCCGGGTCATCGGACGTGCCGCGGAAAACACATTATTCCGCATCCCATAAATGAATGACTCGCTCCCGTATCTCCTGAGGATACGCCCCTTCGAACGAACTGTGTTTTTGACGCCCCTGGCCCGGTGCAGGCAACAGACAATCATGGGCGACCCGTTCCCCCGTTCGGGCGTGGCGTTCTTCGTCCGTATAACACGCGATGATCGGCAGAACAGGGCCGATACTGGTAATGCAGCGTTTTGTTGGGTGACAGCGCGTCGCGACGGCCCATAAATAATCCTTCGGTTGTGTCGGATCAATGTCATCATCTAATACATAGATGACGGGGCAAAGCAGGCCAAACTTGGTATTCCAGATAATCTGGGCGATATTATCGGTGAACGCCTCACTACTGACGCCGGGCAGTTTATCTCGCCAGTCGGCTTGCACCGTCACAAATAACCAATGATTGGCGGTTTCCAGTGGCGACCAGACATGGGCCACGGGTAGACCCGCTTCCTGAAGCAATGAAAGCGCTTCTGCGCTGAGCGCAACGGCAACCGTCGTGTGGTATTCATCGATCGGACGACCTTCAGGAATAAACGGCCATATCGCGCCATCACGATAAGTAATGCACTCCACATGATAAACCGGCTGCAAACTTTTTTCCGTCACCACATAACCGGGATATTCCCCAAATGGCCCTTCTTCAGCTTCCCGCTCAATTGAGACATGTCCTTCAATAACAATTTCCGCACTAGCGGGAACGTCAAGATCCACGGTTTCACAGCTCACCACCTCTATCGCTTCACCAAAATGCCCCCCCAGATAATCGGATTCGTTAACATATTCATCAAGCGGCATTGAAGATACGATGGGAAGCGCGGGTTCAGCTCCCTGCACGACGGCAAAAGGCATTGGCTTGCCAATTTTCCGCCAGGCCTCCCACACGGTGTTAATATGCTGCGGATGCATGAAAAGCCCCGTCATACGGTGTGCATCTAATTTTTGGATACGGGCAATGGACCAGTTTGTCCATTTGCCGTCAGGCGTTTTAACAACTATCGTGCCCCAGGTGTTGCAGTAAGGCCCGCCGTCCCCGTCATGAAGATAAGGAATAGGAAACAGGTCGAGGCTGGCCTCTTTTCCATGGAGGATATGTTGTTTGCACGGCGCGTTGGCAACAAGACGGGGAGGAATGGGTGTGGCGTGCTTGGATGCAGCCAGACATTCAACGATATCCAACCATGACGCATCAGCAGATAAACCGACGGACAGCGCAACGCGCGCGGCGGGTTTACCGGGTACAGAACTGAGCGCCGCGGGCCCCCCCATCGCCCTCATTCCACGGGATGTACCACGGATATGATTAAATAAAGGTGCCGGGGCGTGGAGATCGTAACCCCGCCTGGCGATGGCAGCCATCTCAAGGTGCGGATCCACCTCACGGTCGATCGTGCGAATGTCACCTAACTTAGCAAGAATATCAA
Organism: Samsonia erythrinae; assembly: GCF_004342665.1. GTDB lineage: Bacteria > Pseudomonadota > Gammaproteobacteria > Enterobacterales > Enterobacteriaceae > Samsonia > Samsonia erythrinae. Next base: position 223,634 of record NZ_SMBY01000003.1, read on the forward strand.
TATATTGACGAAGATCTTTAATTCGTTCCATAAATTCACCTCGTAAAAAATTCACTATTATTTAACGATCGTCTTCATTCCCTGATAAAAAAATCATTCTCAATACCGCTCTAAAATTTCGTACCGACTCTATTTATATACCACTTTCGGCAAGTTATCCTCATCATTACCCCGGTTAATGGGCTGGGGAAAACAGTCAGAACGATACACTCAGATACACACTAAAAGTGACGTTCGCTCATCACGCGATCGTTTCTGCATTTCTCCGCCGTTCCCTTTATACTACTGCGCCATACGAAGACGAACGGCGAGAAAACTCCGGTAATGATGAATAACGATGTCCTGCGCAGCGTGCGCTATATGCTGAATTTGAATAATGACCACCTGCTGAAGATCCTGGCGCTGGTGGAGATGACAGTCCCTCCCCAGCAGTTGGCGAGCTACGTCAAAAAAGAGGGCGAAGAAGGCTATCAACCTTGCCCGGACATCGTAATGAGTTATTTCCTGAATGGACTGATTCTGCAAAAACGCGGCAAAGATGAAAACCAGCCTGCGCCACAGTTTGAACGCAAGATGACCAACAATATTATCCTGAAAAAGCTGCGCGTTGCCTTTTCACTCAAAACGGATGATATTCAGGCGATCCTGCTGGCACAAAATTTTCGTATTTCAGTGCCGGAAGTGACTGCGATGATGCGCGCGCCTGACCACAAAAACTATCGCGCCTGCGGCGATCAGGTGATCCGCTACTTTCTGAAAGGGCTGACCGCGCGGGTACGTAAAGGCTAAAATCTCTCCGTTAAAGGCAAGATTAGAGCGTTGCCAGACTGGCCTTGCCCCGTAACAGGCAGTAGCAACGCTCGATTTTTAGCATATATCAATGCTGTGTTTCATGTAGGACAGCCGTTATCAGTTGCTCAAGCTCTTCGTTTTCAATCTGAGTGACCTGCTGCACGCTGTTCTTATCCATCCCCGTTAGCAATAAATTACGGGCGATCTGCCTGGCACTGTTTTTCATCCCCTGTTCTAATCCTTGCTGAATACCCTCGTCGAATCCCATTTTTTTCAATTGTTCTGCAATCGTCATAATGTCCTCCTGACCGGTTGATAGCGGAGCAGCCAGTGCGTCAATGAAGTCTGCGGGTTTGGATGTGCTTCCCGTTTGCGCAATATAGAATAGTATCGCTCGGCGCTGCGTCAGCGGTACCGACCAGCGTTCAAATAATAACCCAATTTCTCGCGCCAACTCCAGCATATCGCGGGTTCGAATATGTTTTTGCACTAACTCCAACAACGCTATCCGTCGGTGCGTTCGAATTTCATCATCCGGCATGACGGTTAAATCTACCAGCGGGAAAGACTGTTCATATAGCGTTTGCGCCAATACAGGATCGGCGAAACTGTCCAACCACCGTAGACTGTAAGGATAAGGCCGCGATCTGCCGTGGTAAAACAGCAGCGGCACCACCAATGGTAAACGATCGTGTCCTTGATCCAGATGTTGTTGCATGGCGGCCAGACAATAACGCAGCAGCCGAAAAGCCATCTGCTTTTCCGGGCGACTTTGATGTTCAATCACACAGTAAATGTATCCTTTACCCGCTGTGGTGTACAGTGAGTACAACACGTCCGATATTCGCGCGCGCAGTTTTTCATCGATAAACGACGCGGACTCCAGTTGCAGCGTGCTGAAATCACATCGCTGACGAATTTTATCCGGCAGATGAATAGTCAGAAAATCCCGGGCAACTGCGATGTCGCTCAGAAACTGCTTGAAGATCGCATCGTGCGATGGCATCTCGCTCCCTTCCTTGTCAGACACTGGCTAAAAATTCAGTAGGGAAGATAACGGGGATGCGATATCAAAACAGAAAACATGATAGGAAGTGGAAAGCGCCTCGAAGAAAAACACGTTTTTTCACATTCAAAATGAGGCGCTCACCATAGAAAGGAATCTGTTGCCGTCAGGCGGCTTCATGCTTTTCCATCGCCAACCGCGCAGATGTGGCCTCAACGTGTAACGCAGGATGGCGGCAGAAACGCACGACGTCACCGACCACCAGCAGGCTGGGCGACTGTGGCTGATAGCGCGCCAACAATGCTGGTAAGGTCGCCAGCGTCGCGGTCAATAGTCGCTGCTCCGGCTGGGTGCCGCGTTCGATAATCGCGATCGGCGTCTGCGCCGACAGCCCGTGCTCTATCAGGCGCTGGCACAGACGACGGCTGTGGCTGAGTCCCATATAAAACACCAGCGTTTGCTGGTTGTCCGCCAGCGTCGGCCAGTCTAACTGTGGTTCGCCGTCACGCGCGTAGCCGGTCACAAAACGTACCGACTGCGCGCAGGCGCGGTGCGTCAGCGGTAAGCCGACAGCTGCCGCACAGCCTGTCGCGGCGGTAATGCCGGGCACCACATGGCAGACGATCCCCGCCTGCTGAGCGTAGTCCATCTCCTCACCGCCGCGTCCGAAAACGAAGGGATCGCCGCCTTTGAGACGGATCACCCGCTGCCCAGCCTGCGCCAGTTCGACCAACAGCTGATTGATTTTTTCCTGTGACAGACGGTGGCAACCGCGCGTTTTCCCGACGTCGATGCACAGCGCCTGCTCCGGCACCAGATCCATAATCTCCGCCGACACCAGCCGATCGTAGACCACCACATCCGCCTGCTGGATTGCCCGCAGCGCCTTCAGCGTCAGTAATTCTGCATCACCCGGTCCCGCGCCCACCAGCCAGATTTCACCGCCGAGTACGGGCTGACGCCGCTGACCCCGCGCCACTATTGATTGTGTCGTCATCATGTCACACCTCATTACGCCGTGGCGCTCAACCTGTTTTTTTCAGTTCATTGACCGTTATTGGGACATGCTGACTCAATAACGCCTTCAGTTCGGGAATACAGGAACCGCAGTTGGTGCCACATTTCAGTGCGCCGCCTAATGCAGCAACGCTGTGACACCCTTTGCGGATCGCATCGACAATGGTCGCTTCGCCGACGCTATAGCAACTGCAAATCGTCGTGCCCTGCTTCATCTGTCCCTGCGGTGCCTGCCCCGCCAGCAGCGCATGCCGCTCGTGCGATAGCTGGGGCGGCGTGATAAACGCCTGATGCACCGCATCGCTGTCGATACGCAGCGCCTGCGCACTGACATAGCAGGCCAGCACCACGCGCCCTTCGCGCCAGCCAATCAGGTGGAATACGCCTTTGCCCTGCGCGGTCTGGCACTGCATATTTTCCAGCCCGTAGCGTTCAGCCAGCCACGCCTGCCAGTCGTCTACCGGCGTGCGGTCGGCAAACAGATACTGCGTTACGCCATCATGGGGCACTTTGCTCCAGTAGGTCACGGGCGGCGGCAGAACATCGTGATCGGGCGAGGGGGTAAGCGGTGGTGACATCGGTTCGTCGGCTAGAAATAGCGTTGCCTGCCAAGCGGTATGCCAGGGTTGGATTCGTACCCGGCTGTGTTTACTCTCCGGCTGGCCGGAATGGGGATCGGTCACAGGCGCGACTAAACTATCAACCCGCGCCTGCGCGCTGAACTGCTGATTCCAGTGCATCGGCACAAACACACTGCCGCGCGCCTGCCCGGCATCAAGCCTTGCCCGCGCCAGCATCCAGCCGTGCGCCGACGACAGACGCACCAGATCGCCCGCCTGAATATCGTGCGTCTGCGCATCCTGCGGATGCAGCTCACAATAAGGTTCGCTGATATGCCGCATCAGTCGGGCGGCTTTACCGGTACGCGTCATAGTGTGCCACTGATCGCGGATGCGTCCGGTGTTCAGCACCAGCGGATACGCCATGCTCCATGGGCTTTGCGGCAGCGACGGGGCAACCGCCACCAGACGCGCTTTGCCATCCGCATGCCAGAATCGCCCATCGTCCCCCAGTCGGGCACGGCCATGCGGGAATGCCGTATTCACCGGCCACTGTATCGGTTCCAACTGCTGCCACTGCTCGTTGCTGAGCATCGCCAGCCCGCTGATATCAAACGCACGGCTGCCGTTATTCTCAAACCCCGACAGCGCCGCATGTTCACGAAAGATTTCCGCCGGATGCTGATACGCAAATGCGTCGGCAAATCCCATGCGCTGCGCCACCTGACTTAACATCCACCAGTCGGCTTTGGCCTCCCCCGGCGCAGGCAGAAAGGCGCGCTGGCGCGATAACCGGCGTTCTGAATTGGTCACCGTGCCGTCTTTCTCCCCCCAGCCTAAGGCGGGGAGTAAGATATCAGCCGTTTCTGCGGTATCGGTATGGCGCATCACCTCGGAGACGATCACCAGCGGGCAGCGCTCCAGCGCCTGTTTCACCCGGTCGGCGTCCGGCATCGACACCACCGGGTTGGTGCCCATAATCCACACCGCTTTAACATCACCGCGCTCAACGGCGCGAAACAGATCTACCGCATTCAGGCCGGGCTGCGTCGCCACATTATCGCTCTGCCAGAAGCGTCCAACCCTCTCGATATCCTGTGGCGTAAACCCCATATGGCTGGCAAGCTGATTGGCTAAGCCGCCAACCTCCCGTCCCCCCATCGCATTGGGCTGTCCGGTTATCGAAAAGGGACCACTACCGGGTAGACCGATTTTTCCGCTCAGCAGATGCGCATTGATGATGGCGTTGCATTTGTCGCTGCCCGAAGACGATTGATTAACGCCCTGCGAATAAAGCGTGACCACCTTTTCGCTGGTGCTGAACAGGTGATAGAAACGCCTGATATCAGCCTCATTCAACTGGCAGAAATCCGCCACCTGCGCCACCGACCATACCTGTGCTGACTGTAATGCCTCCTCCACGCCGGAAAAACGCTCAGCTGATTCGATGATATCGACCCGCGAGTGCTGCGCAATCCACTGTAGCAGGCCGTTAAACAGCCCCGCATCGCTGCCGGGTTGCAGCGGTAAATGCAGATCGGCGGTATCGCAGGTTGCGGTACGGCGCGGATCGACCACCACCACCCGCATCTGCGGCCGCTGCTGTTTCGCCTGTACCAAGCGTTGATACACCACCGGATGCGCCCAGGCGGTATTAGACCCTACCAGCACCACCACGTCCGCCTGCTCGATATCCTCATAGCTACAGGGAACGGCATCCGCCCCCAGCCCGCGCTTGTAGCCGATCACCGCCGACGCCATGCACAGCCGCGAATTGGTATCCATATTGGCGACGCCAATAAAGCCCTTCATCAGCTTGTTGGCAACGTAGTAATCTTCCGTCAACAGCTGGCCTGAACCATAAAACGCCACCGACTGCGGGCCGTGCTGCTGTATGGTTGCCAGCAGCTGTTCGGCCACCGTATCAAGCGCCTGCTCCCAGCTCACACGACGCCCTTCTACCAGCGGCCACAGCAATCTGCCTTTCAGATCCAGCGTATCTCCCAGTGCGGAACCTTTGACACACAGCCGCCCCCAATTCGCCGGGTGCGCCGGATCGCCGCCGATCTTTACCGCACCCTGCTCGTCGCGTTCCGCCAGCACGCCACAGCCGACGCCACAGTAAGGGCAGGTGGTCCGACAGACGCGCGCGTTCATGATGCTTTCGCCATATCAGTTTCTGCCAGACCAACGCGTGCAGGCACGGCCAGTGGTTGACGGCATACCCAGATCTCACCGTCTTCCACGCGCACAGGCCAGACGCGCACAGACAGCACGTGGTCGTCTGGACTCACTCCGTCCCGCAGCCTGAAGCGTTTCTTATACAGCGGGGAAATCACCACCGGTTCGCCCGCGACATCGCCGATCAACCCACGCGACAACACATTCGCCCCACTGCCCGGTTCATGGTTTTCCAACGCGTACACCAGTTGCTCGCAGCCCGGCAGGTGGAACAGTGCGATCTGCTGCTGTCCAAGACGCGCCGCCATACCGGCATGACGCGGAATATCGTCCAGCATCGCCACCCGTATCCACTCGGCTTCCTGTACGGCGGGTTTCAGGGCAACCGGTTCCGGCGCTGCCGCCTTCTCACCATCCTGCGCCGGACGAATCTGCCCTCGCTCCGGCACCATCACTACCGCTTCATCCGGGTTATCGCTGTTGAGGAAACCACGGAACAGCGCCAGACGTTCCGGGCTTTCGAGCGTGGTTTGCCATTCGCACTGGTAGGCATCCACCACGCGCTGCATCTCTTTATCCAACTCTTCACCGATATTCAGGCTGTCTTCCAGAATCACCTGACGCAGATAATCAATACCGCCTTCCAGATTTTCCATCCAGGTACTGGTGCGCTGGAGACGGTCGCCGGTGCGGATATAGAACATCAAGACCCGATCGATGGTGCGCAGCAGGGTTTCCGTATCCAGATCGCTGGCGAAGAGATCCGCATGGCGCGGTTTCATACCGCCGTTGCCGCACACGTAAAGGTTCCAGCCTTTATCAGTGGCAATCACGCCGATATCTTTGCTCTGCGCTTCTGCACACTCGCGGGTACAGCCGGACACCGCCATTTTGATCTTATGCGGTGAACGCAACCCTTTGTAACGGTGCTCCAGTTGGATCGCCAGTCCGGTGGAATCCTGCACGCCGTAGCGGCACCAGGTCGACCCCACGCAGGATTTCACGGTACGCAGCGATTTACCGTAGGCATGACCGGTTTCAAATCCGGCGTCAATCAGCTCGCGCCAAATCGCCGGAAGCTGTTCCAGCCGTGCGCCGAAGAGGTCCACCCGCTGGCCGCCAGTAATTTTGGTGTACAGGTTATAGCGCTGCGCCACCTGACCGATGGCAATCAGTCCTGCCGGCGTAATTTCCCCTGCCGGAACGCGCGGCACCACGGAGTACGTGCCGTCTTTTTGGATGTTGGCGAAGAAACGGTCATTAGTATCCTGCAACGGCAGGTGCTGGGGTTGCAGCAGATACTCATTCCAGCAGGACGCCAGCATCGACCCCACCAGCGGTTTACACACTTCGCAGCCCAGGCCGTGACCGTAGCGTTCAAGCAGGCTGTCGAACGAGCGGATCTCATGCACGCGGATCAGGTGATACAGTTCCTGACGCGAATAGGCAAAGTGCTCGCAAATGTCCTTCTTCACTTCGACACCCAGCTGCGTCAGTTCATACTCCATCACCTGTTTAAGCAACGGTACACAGCCGCCGCACCCCGTTCCCGCCTTGGTGCAGGTTTTCAGCGCACCCAGTTCGCCGCAGCCCCCCGCCACCGCAGCCGAAATATCGCCTTTGCTGACGTTATGGCACGAACAGATCTGTGCGCTGGCAGGCAAGGCCGCCACGCCCAGCCCTTTCGGCGCATCGCCGGAACGCACCGGTAAAATCAGTTCTTCCGGCTGTGTGGGCAACGGCATATCGTTGAGCATCATTTGCAGTAGCGTGCTGTAATCGCGGCTGTCGCCAATCAATACCGCCCCCAGTAAACGCTTGCCGTCGGCAGACACGACGATTTTCTTGTAGATCTCGTTCGGACCGTCCGTCCACTGATAGCTTTGGCTCCCCGCCGTGCGACCGTGCGCATCGCCAATCGAAGCGACTTCAACGCCCAGCAGCTTCAGTTTGGTACTCATATCTGCGCCGGTAAACGGCGTGTCGCACTGCGCCAGCGTATCGGCCACGCTGCGCGCCATCTGATAGCCCGGCGCTACCAGCCCGAAAATCTGCCCTTTCCACAACGCACATTCGCCGATGGCGAAAATTGCGTCATCCGACGTCCGGCAATGGTCGTCAATCACGATGCCGCCGCGCGGCCCTTTCTCTAAATCACAGCTATCCGCCAGTTTGTCTCGCGGACGGATCCCGGCGGAAAATAGCACCAAATCGGTTTCCAGCACGCTGCCGTCGGCAAAACAGAGGCGATGCAACGCCTGCTCGCCGTCGGTGATTTCCCGCGTTTCTTTGCTGACATGAATCTGTACCCCCAGCGCTTCAATCTTGCGCCGCAACATGGCCGCCCCGCTTTCATCCAGTTGAACCGCCATCAGACGCGGCGCAAACTCCACCACGTGGGTATCCAGCCCCAGTTGACGCAGGGCGTTTGCGGCTTCCAGCCCCAGCAAACCGCCGCCGATTACCACGCCGGATTTAGCCTTTTTCGCCTGTGCGGCAATCGCGTCCAGATCGTCCAGCGTGCGGTACACCAGACAGCCGGGGCGCGTATTGCCGGAAATCGGCGGAACAAACGCATAAGAGCCCGTCGCCAGCACCAGCTTGTCGTAGGCGGTTTCCCGGCCCTGCGCATCACATACACATTGACGTTCCCGATCGATCGCCACGATTTCGCTGGCGCTGCGCAGTTCAATGCCGCTTTCGGCAAAAAAGCCGTCTTTTACCAACGACAGCGACGCGGCGCTGCGGCCGGAAAAATACTCGGAGAGATGAACGCGATCATAGGCTTCATGGCGCTCTTCGCCAAAGACGACGATGTGGTAATGCCGATGCAGGTCACGCTCAACCAGCTGTTCAAGAAAATAGTGGCCGACCATACCGTGGCCGACGACCACCAAAATAGGTTTGCTCATGACAGGGATCCTTACAGCGTCAGGCTGTGAGTCAGAATCGGGAGAGGAAAGACCGAAAAGCAGCGAGGCAGGCGGCTCGTCTTCCGTTGCGCTACCCAGCGCGGCCAGCAGATGCTGGCTGTCGTCGGTGTCGCCATACAGCAGGACACCGCTCAGCCGACCATCGCGCAGGAGCAGACGACGGTAGTGCGGCGTCTGTGGATCAAACAGGGTGTACACCTCATCATCCGGCGCCACGTGAATATCGCCGCCGCTGACCACGCCAATTCCCGTGACTTTCAGCCGCGTCGCTGCCTGTTCGTGCTGATAGTCTTGCGGCGCGTGTCCGGCAAGGCGCTGCGCCACCAGCGCGGCATGGGTGAAACACGGGGCAACCAGCCCGAAGGTTTCGCCATTGAGTTCACAACATTCGCCGATTGCGCTGATATACGGGTCGGCAGTTTGCAACTGTCCGTCCACCAGCACGCCGCGGTTACAGGGTAAGCCGCAGTCGCGCGCCAACTGGCTGACGGGGATCACGCCCGCGGTCACCACCACCAACCCGGCCGGAATCGTGCGCCCATCAGCCAGTGCGACAGCCGTTACGCCTTTTTCATCGCCGTGCAGCGCGAGTACCTGCACATCGGTCTCACAGGCAATACCACGAGCACGCAGGCTGTCGCACAGCAGGTTGCTTGCCGTGGCATCCAGTTGACGCTCCATGAGAATCGGGACGCGATGCAGCAACGTGACATCGGCACCGCGCCGTTTCAGCGCGGCCGCCGCTTCAATGCCAAGCAGCCCCCCGCCAATCACCACCGCAGGGACGGACTGGCGGATCGTCGCTAACATCAGCTCGACATCATCCAACGTGCGGAAGCCGCACACGCCCGCCAGATCGATACCCGGCATCGGCGGCATAAACGGCGTGGAACCTGTCGCCAGCACCAGATGATCGTAATGTAGTTGCCGTTGCGTCGTTGTCACCTCACGCTGTTGGCGATCGATATGAAGTACCCGTTCACCCAGCAGATAATTGACTGGCAACGCCGCGTCATCATCGATAGCTGCAGGCGTCAGCAGGGTATCCGAAAACGCCTTTTCGCCGCTCAATACCGGCGACAGCAGGATGCGGTTATAGCTGGCGCGCGGTTCATCGCCAATCACAGTGATGCTGTAGCGCGTCGCGGCCAGTTGCCGTAACACATCGACGAATCGCGCGCTCGCCATCCCGTTGCCAATCACAATCAGATGCGGTTTCATCATGGTTCCGGTCTCGCGGTCAGGCGGCTTTAGGCTGTTTTTCATATAAGAAATGCAGTACCTGCTGGCGGTAATGGTGATAGCGCGGATCGTCAGCCAGCACGACGCGCGAGCGCGGACGTTCCAGCTCGACCGTCATGATTTCCCCCACCGTCGCCGCCGGGCCGTTGGTCATCATCAGCACGCGATCCGACAGCAGCACCGCTTCGTCGACGTCGTGGGTAATCAACACAATCGTGGTGTGCAAACGCTGCTGAATCTCCATCACCGCGTTCTGAAGGTGCGCACGGGTCAGCGCATCCAGCGCGCCGAAGGGTTCATCCATCAGCAACACTTTCGGCTTCATGGCCAGCGCACGGGCAATACCCACGCGCTGCTTCATCCCGCCGGAGATCTCATTGGGCCGCTTGTTCAGCGCGTGCCCCATATGCACCAGTTCCAGATTGTGGGTAATCCATTCGTGCATCTCGTGCTTGTTCATCTGCCCGCGAAACACCTGACGCACCGCCAGCGCGACGTTTTCGTAGGTGGTCAGCCACGGCAGCAGAGAATGGTTCTGAAAGACCACGCCGCGCTCCGGCCCCGGCCCGTCGATTTCACGGTTGTCACACAGTAGGCCGCCGCTGCTCGGCAGCGTCAGACCGGCAATCAGGTTCAATAATGTGGATTTGCCGCAGCCGGAATGACCGATCAGGCTGATCGTCTCGCCGGCATAAATATCGAAACTCACCTGATCCAGCGCCAGAAACTCACCGCTGGCGGTGTTGAAACGCTGGCTCACCTGCTGCACTTGAATAATCGGTATGGTACGCATCGTTGGCTCCTTAGCGATCGTCATAGCTGAAGCGGTTAGCAATCCACATCAGTCCCTGCTCAAACAGCAGACCGATCACGCCAATCACCACGATAGCGATGATGATGTTTTCCACATTCAGGTTGTTCCATTCATTCCAAATCCAGAAACCGATACCGACGCCGCCGGTCAGCATTTCAGCCGCCACAATCACCAGCCAGGCGACGCCAATCGACAGACGCACACCGGTCAAGACGTTCGGCAGCACCGCCGGCAGCAGAATTTTGCGCATGATGGTGAACTCAGAGAGTTTCAATACCCGCGCCACGTTCAGATAATCCTGCGGGATGCGGCGCACGCCTTCGGCGGTATTGAGGATCATCGGCCAGATGGAGCAGATAAAAATAGTCCAACTGGATGCCGGTTCCGCGCGCTGGAACAGCAGCAGTCCGATAGGCAGCCATGCCAGCGGGCTGACCGGACGCAGCAGCGAAATAATCGGGTTGAGCATGCCCGCCAGAAAAGTAAAACGACCAATCAGGAAGCCCGCTGGAATGCCGACCAGCGCCGCCAGTCCGAAGCCAATACCCACGCGTTGCAGCGAGGCCAAGACGTTCCAGCCGATACCCTGATCGTTCGGTCCGGCGATGTAAAACGGATCGGCAAAGAGACTGAGCGCCGCAAGCCAGGTCGTCCACGGCGTCGGAAAGTTTTCGCTGTTGAGCGCGGCAATCTGCCAGACCGTCACCAGCAGCCCCAGCCCCAGTAGCGCGGGGAAAAGCGCCAGAGACAGCTTACGCAGCAGCGGGCGGTAGGCGAAAGCAGGCGCTGTCGCGGCGTTTTCCGGCGTCGCCGGTTTGGTTGGCAGCGGCATAATTTCAGCGCTGTGCGCGGTTTCCGGTGCGCGTTCCGCAGCAAGCGGAATGATTTGAGCCTGGTTTTTCATCATCAACCTCACTTATTTCTTCACGCTGAAACTGTTGGCATAACCCGCCGGATCGCTGCCATCCCAGCGACGACCATCAATGAGTACGCTGCTGCGCATGTCGCTGCCGGGCAATGGCACGTTTCCTACGGCCTCGGCCGCCTGTTTGTAGATATCGATGCGGTTAACTTGCTTCGCGACGGCCAGATAGTCCGGCTCTTCGGTGAGCAAGCCCCAGCGTTTATGCTGGGTGAGGAACCACATACCATCGGACAGATACGGGTAGTTCACGGAACCGTCGTGGAAGAAACGCATCGCGTGCTCGTCTTGCCAGCTTTTCCCCAGCCCGTTTTCGTACTGGCCCAGCATGCGACCGACGATGGTCTCTTCTTTGGCATTGATGTACGCCCGTCCAGAGATGACGCCCGCCGTCTCGCGACGATGGTCGTCGGCGGCATCAATCCAGCGTGACGCATCAAGGATCGCGGCAGTCAGCGCGCGGGCGCTGTTCGGATTGGCCTTCACCCAGTCGGCGCGGGTGCCCAGCACTTTTTCCGGGTGATCCGGCCAGATATCCTGCGAGGTGGCGGCGGTAAAGCCGATTTTTTCGCTGATGGCGCGCTGGTTCCAGGGCTCGCCGACGCAGTAGCCCACCATGTTGCCAATCTTCATGTTCATCACCATCTGCGGCGGCGGCACCACCACGGTGCGCACGTCGTTCAGCGGATGGATCCCGGCGGAAGCCAGCCAGTAATAGAGCCACATGGCATGCGTACCGGTCGGGAAGGTTTGCGCGAAGGTGTAGGTGCCCGCCGGATTGGCGGCGATGTATTTTTGCAGCGCCGCAAGATCGGTGACGTTGGCGTCACGCAGTTGGTTTGCCAGCGTGATCCCCTGTCCGTTCTGGTTAAGCGTCATCAGCGCCGCCATGTTGCTCTGCGCCCCGGACAGGCCCATTTGCAGGCCGTACAGTTGGCCGTATAAAATATGTGCGGCATCCAGCTCGCCCGACACCAACTTGTCGCGTACCGCCGCCCAACTGGCCTCTTTGCTGGGCACGATGGTAATGCCGTATTTCTTATCGAAACCTTTTACGGCCGCCATCACCACCGAGGCGCAGTCCGTCAACGGGATAAAACCGACCCGGATTTCTTTTTTCTCCGGCGCATCGGAACCCGCGGCCCAGACGCTATTCATCAACCCTGGCAACATCAGACTGCCGCCCAGCGCCGCACTCCCCAGCAGAAACTGGCGGCGAGAGACGGTCATGCTTTTGGTTTTGGAATCACTCATCAACGACACCCTTGCGCAAAACGCCTTTTCAGGCGGTAAAAAAACAAAAACGGCGTCCACAAGCCCATGCAGAATCTGCACGCTTATGGACGCCGTTGTCCGATTAACACCTTCCGCACCGCCGTTGGCCCGAAACGCGTTATGAATGTTTGGTTTTTGCTAATGAGTTAAAGCAAGGTTTGTGCCAGATGTCACAGTTTTGCAAACCTTCCCTTCTCAGGGGCGGTTTCTTAATCACCTGTCTATACAGGTTCGGAGATATTTTCGTGCGCCATACCGCCACCCTTTTATGCAATACCGTACACGCGCCCGACGCAGGGCGCTCAAGCGCCCCGTGTCGTGCGTGTGCTACAACGTAGCATAGAAATAGCGATCTTTGTACGCACGAAACCACTTCACACCGTCAGTGACTCAGCTATTTTCGCACTCACAAGACGACGTCTTGCACCGCCAGCAAGCAAAACACGCACAGTTCATGTGCGCATACCCCTTAAGGGGTATCCCCGAATACGTCTGCTACCGCCAGCATTGCCGTTGCGATGTCAATCAGCTTTTTATTCTGGTTCATCGCCATGCGGCGCAGGGTTTTGTAAGCCTCTTCTTCGCTTAACCCACGGTGCTGCATCAGTAAGCCCTTCGCACGATCGATCTGTTTTCTTTCATTCAACGTGGCGCGCAGCGCGGTCAATTCATGGTCCAGCGTCTGTAAACGCCGCGACTGTTGTTGCACCAACGACAGCAGCGACCGTCCCAGTTGAGGACTGACGCCATCGCTATGCAGCCAGCCGGGCGCTGAGTTCTGCCCTTCCACGTCATGACCGGCGATAAAGATCGAATAGCCGGGATCATCCCTCTCCTGTTGCGCCATCAGCGCGTCGAGATCCGCCCGCTGATCGCTGCACGCCTTCTCCGTAGCCGCAATACGGGTACGGCAGCGCTGCATCAACGTCTGCTCCAGTTCGTCTTCGATCTGCTTCATTTCATCAATGCGCCGTGTCGCGATCGCAAACCAGTGCAGGCTATCGGCCTCCGAGAGCTTTTCTATCGCGCGGCGGGTGCACACAATGCGGCGCAGGCGCTCAAATTCACTGTCGACCGCGATCGCGCGCCAGCGCTGCTGGTTGTCTTCATCGCTAAAACTGAGAAAGGTATCGAAACAACGTTCCTGCCGCTCAATCAAATCCAGCAGCTTTTGCCGGGTGTCCTCATCGACGCTGCCCGCCGCATAAGCCGCCGCACCAATAGCCCGCTCCTGCCCCGCCAGTTCTTTACCCTGCATAAAACTGAACATGGCAATCAGCGTGCGGGAAATACCCGGATCGGCCGCCGTATCGGATACTTCAAAAACCAACGCCAGCAGGTTACGGACAATATCGTTGAAAAATGTCATCGCCTGTGGCTGAGGCAGTAAGCGCTGCCGGATCCGCTGACGCAGCGCGGGCAGCAGGCTCAGCGCATAGACCACGCTGGCGACACGGCTGAACAGACGGCTTGCCTGCGGTAATTCCGCCGTCATTTTTTCCAACTCTGCCAGATGCAGCATCAAGTGCGCCTGCGCCGCCTGCACGTCTTTCTCACGCAGCGCCAGTTCATCGGCGAAGAAGCGGCCATCAGAACAAAGGTACAGATTGGCCGTTCCCCGTTCACGCTGTAACAGATGCACAAGCTGGCTGATCTTGCCGACCAGCTCACCGCTTTGCAGCAGGTAACGCAGGCTGTTCAGCTCACACTGGCGCGAGGCAAGTAAAAATCGAATGGTGGTTGATGGTTCCACGCCCATTGCCGTCTCCCCTGAAAATACTTACCGGAGATATGCAATTCTCACGCCTGAAAAGCCCGTCGTTCTGTTAAAATAGCATCACGCGACCCAAAACCGGCGCGACGATTTACGCCCTCGCGCTGAAAATAGATGACGACATGACAACGCCCAGACAAGATAAAACCCCATGGTGGAAGCAGGGGAAAACCCCGGACTACCGTTTTTCATTAGCGAATGAGCGCACTTTTCTGGCGTGGATACGCACCGCGCTGGCGTTTCTTGCCGGTGCGATCGGCATCGATCAATTCACGGTTCATCTCGCCCCGTTGGTGCGTCAGGGATTAGCGCTACTGCTGGTGGTCTGTGCGGCGCTGCTGGGTGGTCTGGCCTATCGCCGCTGGGTCAGTAATGAAAAAGCGATGCGAAAGGAAAGCGATATCCCGTACACGCCGATGTTGCCAATTGTGACGCTGCTGATCACCCTGATCGCCAGCGCGCTCGCCGCCGTGATCCTGTTCGGGTAGCGTATGGATACGAGACGCGACCCGGGGCTACAACCGCAGCGAACCGGTATGGCCTGGACACGAACCCTGTTTGTGATGCTGATAAACAGCCTGCTGTGCTTCCACTTAAGTATGGTAGACAACAGCCGCACGGTATTTGCCTGCGCCATTCTGCTGCTGTGCGTATCCGTCCTGATGTCGTTACAGGCGATGCGGCGGCATCATTTTAACGCTCATGACCGACAGGTGCTGTCAGGCGCCAACTGCGGGCTGATCGCGCTCGTCTCGTCATCAATAGTGATTACCGCGCTGGTATTATTGCTGCATTTCAGCGGCATCTGGCGGGAATAAAGACATAAAGAAACGGTGAGGTGCGAATGCGCCTCACCGATTGGGAAATTATTCGATCGAACTTTCCGGGAACAGAAACGGGTTGATGCTACTGCGGGAAAAACCTTCTTCCTCCATTTTCACATCCAATACCAGCGACGCCAGATCGTCGGCGACAGCCTCCACATGGTGATCTTTTTCCTGATACAACAGCTTCAGGTAGGTGCCGCAGTGGTCGCAGCTTTCCGCTTTAATCGCCGCATTTTCACTATCCAGCGACCAGTAATTCAGCGCGCTCGACTCCTCGCAATTACTGCATTTCACCCGCACCATATGCCATTCGCTCTCGCACAGATTACAGTGCAGATAGCGCAACCCGCTGGACGTGCCTAACTGCACCACGCCGGATACCGGAATACTGCCGCATACCGGGCAGAACTGGCGGTGTTCGCCGGGTACGGCGCGCGCTTTGCCGGGCAGCAGGCTCGCCATTTGCGCCCAGTACAAAGATAGCGCTGCCCAGATAAACGGAGCTTTATCATTGTTCTCGGCACGGAACTCGTGGTGCAGCAGCGCGGTCGCCTGCTCTTCCAGTTCCTGTTCTGAGGCTTTTTCCAAATTCTCCAGCGTAGCTAACACCTGCCCGCTGGCATCCGGTTTCATTTCTTCTATCAGCGCATGCAGCAGCGTGTGCCAGTGCGCATCACGCGGGAATACCGCGATATCGAGCGGCGGCCGTTCGCCGGACGGTTTCAGTACGTCGCTGAGATCGCGCTGCAACGGATGATCGTGCAAGACCTTCTGCTGGGCCTCCACCACGCTGGCGGCGAAGGTGAGGTAATCCCCCAGCGGGTGATCCGCCGCTAACTGGCGCAGGCGCTCCGCGCGACTGCTGTACAGACTTTTCAGATTGGCAAAAAGCAGCGGAGGGATGTGCCCTTCCTGCATCGATTTTTCATTCTGTTCTAGCTGTTCCTGAGGAACAATACGAATACTCATCAGGGTGATTTTTCCTGTTGTTTACGTGGTCTGTCCGGTAGATTTCGGGGCAGGAAGACAGCCTGTGCTGGGTCCGAAAGATAGCGGCTATCGTTCACCTTTGACGGAAATTATACGTGTCATACGTACCCACTTTCTGATTTCCGGCAATGTTATAGCGGTTTTTCGCCATCAATCCCGACGCTCTCCCGCGATTGCGGCAAACAGTAGCAGAAAAACCGTCAGCATCGCCACACCCACAAAGGGGAAACCGGTTTAGACACCCGCCGCTGTGCCGCTCGCGACGCGCCTCCATTCATTGGATGCCTTAAAGCGCAAGCAACGATCGTACTGCGGCTGATGTCACCCTCTATCAGTCCGCCGCACAGGACGATTTGGCGGCGTAGCGCTGCACAAAATCCAGCAGGATCTTGCGCGCCCAGAGGGGCTCCTGCGCAATGTCCATCATCCGGTCGACATCCCAGCCGCCTTGTCGCAGCGCCGTTTCATTATGACGCAGGCACGCCTGCATGATGTCGGCATTGAATTCCGGATGAAATTGTACGGTCAGCACGCGGTCGCTGTAGCGGATAATCTGGCAGCCATCCATTTCTGAACTCGCCAGCACTTGCGCCCCCACGGGCGGTTCCAGTACCGATTGCTGGTGGGTCAGATAAGCGCCGAACCGTTGCGGATAATCGCGCAGCAACGCATCCTGTGCCGCGGCCTCATGGGTTGTCACGATCTGAACGCCGACTTCCTTGCCGTTCGGGTTATCCCCCACTTTGCCCCCCAGCGCATCAGCCAGCAGTTGGTGACCATAACACACGCCCAACATGGGGATATCGGCATCAAACGCTGAACGTAGCCAATCTGCGGTATATTCGCTCCAATCCAGGCGCTCCGTGACCATCGACCACGACCCGGAAATGATCACCGCCGCTAGCCGTTCAAACGTCGGCAGAGATTCGCCAAGATAGGGGCGGACGATCTGCACCGGCAGCGTTTTCCCCTGTACCGCATCGACAAACCACTTCCCTTGCTGCCCAACCTGAGAGGCAATGCCTTCCGGCGGTTGACCCAGTTGGATCACCAGTAATACCTTTTCGTCCTTCATGCTGTTTCGCCCGTCGTGTTAGAAATGACAAGAATCAAGAATAAAGTGGCTGACAACGTTCGTCGAGCAGCGCAATAAAGAGATCGCAATGCCGATGACGCGAACCAATACCTGTATCACCGGCTAGGCGGAGGGGGGCTGACGATACGCCAGCGAGAAGACGTCATAAAAGTCAACATCGCCTTTTGTGCGCTGAATCTTTTCTATCCCGGTTTTCACGGCGGGCGGCACCTGCTCGTTGCGTAGCAGCTTATCCAGCGTGTCCTGCGACACATGGCGGATCGTAAACCACTCGCCGTTATAGCAAACGCGTAAATCCAGCGCATCGATATCTTCAAAGCGATATTTCGGGTTGATATCGATTGAGAGCGCCAACGCCATCACCAGCAGAAAGACGGTAAAACCGATCAGATAAGGCCAGCCAAAATAAGGGGAATAAAGCAGAATCATCGCCACCGGCACATAACTAATCAGCATCGCAGCAAACAGATAAGGATGCGACTGCATGAATTTGCGGCTGAAACGTATTCTATTATCGCGTTTTTCTTCCTGATTAATACGTTCGATCTCTTCTGTCAGAAGGCGTTTTACTTCATCCATTATCATCACCGTCACGCGGATTAAACCCGTTGTATTTTAACAAAAATACAACACAATTGGCGTCGATTAAAACACAGTTACGTAAAAGATGACAGACAGCGTTTTCAACCACCATTTACCTAACGGGGAAGCGGGTAACGGGGGAATGGACTGAACAAGGTCGGCAGGACCAAGACCGGGTTAGTGAACCCAGGAGAGGCGCGGCACACAATACAATCGCGGCCTCATCAGAGGCCGCATCGTCGAATTACTGAATTCCCTGACTGCGCAGGTAATCTTCATAGTTACCGGTGAAGTCCACCACCTTTTTCGGCGTGATCTCCAGAATACGCGTCGCCAGCGAGCTGACAAACTCGCGGTCATGAGAGACGAAGAACAGCGTCCCTTCATACATTTCCAGCGCCATATTCAGTGATTCGATGGATTCCATATCCAGGTGGTTCGTCGGTTCGTCCATCACCAGAATATTAGGGCGCTGCATCATCAGCTTACCAAACAACATCCGGCCTTTTTCTCCACCGGATAACACCTTTACCTTCTTCTTGATGTCATCCTGACTGAACAGCAGGCGACCAAGCACGCTACGCACCGCCTGCTCGTCATCTTTTTCCTGCTTCCACTGGCTCATCCAGTCGAAAACCGTCAGCGTCTCATCGAATTCATATTCATGATCCTGCGCGTAATAGCCGATTTTGGCGTTTTCAGACCATTTCACGCTACCACTGTCCGGCTGAAGGTCGCCCACCAGCGTTTTCAACAGCGTCGATTTACCGATACCGTTCGTCCCCAGAATGGCCACTTTCTCACCGACTTCGACCATCAGGTTCAGTTTGCTGAAAAGGGGGCCGTTATCAAACCCTTTCGTCAGCGCTTCCACCTCCAGCGCATTACGGAACAGTTTCTTATCCTGCTCAAAGCGAATGAACGGATTCTGACGGCTGGAGGCTTTCACTTCTTCCAACTGGATTTTATCAATTTGACGGGCGCGCGATGTCGCCTGTTTGGACTTGGAGGCGTTGGCGCTAAAGCGGCTGACGAAAGATTGCAGCTCGGAAATCTGTGCTTTTTTCTTGGCATTATCCGCCAGCAGACGTTCACGCGCCTGCGTCGCCGCCGTCATATATTCATCATAGTTGCCGGGGTAAAGCCGCAGCTCGCCGTAGTCCAGATCCGCCATATGCGTGCAGACCATATTCAGGAAGTGGCGGTCATGCGAAATGATGATCATCGTGCTGTTGCGTTCGTTCAGCACCTGCTCCAGCCAGCGAATGGTATCGATATCCAGGTTGTTGGTCGGTTCGTCAAGTAACAGAATATCCGGATCGGCAAACAGCGCCTGCGCCAGCAATACACGCAGTTTCCAGCCGGGCGCCACTTCGCTCATCGGGCCATAATGCTGCTCCACCGGAATACCGACGCCGAGCAGCAGTTCGCCAGCGCGTGATTCCGCGCTGTACCCATCCATCTCACCATACTGCACTTCAAGGTCGGCAACTTTATAGCCGTCCTCTTCGCTCATTTCCGGCAGCCCGTAAATACGGTCACGCTCTTCTTTTACCGCCCACAGTTCGGCATGCCCCATGATCACGGTGTCCAGTACGCTATATTGTTCAAAAGCGAACTGATCCTGACGCAGCTTGCCCAGACGCTCATTGGGATCAAGAAACACATTCCCGGCAGTGGGCGTCAGGTCGCCGCCGAGAATTTTCATAAACGTAGATTTACCGCAGCCATTGGCGCCAATCAGACCGTAACGGTTGCCGCTGCCAAATTTAACGGAAATGTTTTCGAACAATGGCTTACTGCCGAACTGCATGGTGATATTGTTGGTACTTAACACAGCACTTACTCAAGTCGGAATGTGATTTGGCGCGCATTATGCCATAAGCGCGCGATAGGATCGCGGTTAGTTTTGAGCAATATTTAATCACAGGACATTTGGGAGAGAATGCGGATGCCTATTGTACGACGTTTTAAACAGGTCGATGTGTTCACCCAGCAGCCTTGCAAGGGGAATCCCCTTGCCGTCATTATGGAGGCAAAGAGGCTGACGGAGGGACAGATGCAAGATATCGCCCGCTGGACGAACCTATCGGAAACCGCATTTGTCTTGCCTGCGACCAATCCGCTGGCCGATTATCATGTGCGCATATTCACGCCGGAATCGGAACTTCCCTTCGCCGGACACCCGACGCTGGGAACGGCGCATGCTCTGCTGGAAGACGGCTTACGCCCAAAAAACGCGAGACAGATTGTGCAACAGTGCGGCATAGGTCTGGTGCCCATCAACATCAGTAAGAGTGATGGACTGGCCTTTCACGCGCCGCAGGCTACGATCGTTCCGCTCGAAAACCAGCACATCCCGCTGTTGGAAAAAACCATCGGTTCTGGCCAAATCGACCTGCGCTACGCGCCCGCTGCCGTTCACATGGGCATTCGCTGGCTGGTTGTGCGCGTAGACAGTGCCGATGCCTGCCTGAACATCGTGGCGGATGCGCAGGCCCTGACGGCGTTACAAACCGCCAGCCAGACTCAGGGTATCGCGATTTATGGCCCCCACCCCGACGCAATCCCTGCCGACTACGAAATTCGGGCGCTGTACATTGAACGCGGCGCGTTAAAAGAGGATCCGGTTACCGGCAGCGCCAATGCCTGTCTGGCCGCACTCTTGCGCCAGCAACACGCCCTTCCGGCGCTGACCCGGTTAGGTTATCGCGTCCGGCAAGGCACCGTACTGCAACGCGATGGCCGTATTACCGTGACGTACCTGAATGACGAACCCTGGATCGGCGGCCACAGCGTCACGATCGTTGAGGGTAGCATGCAACTCCAGACTGGAAACGCTGATGGAAACTCGATTGATGAATGCGATGTATGAATTACATCACCAGCCTCATTTACGACTGACGATACAGGAGGAAAGCGACGCTGATGCCCTTTTCGCCCTGATCCAACAGGAAAAACCGCGTCTGCGCCGCACGTTACCCTGGCCAGATTCCGTCAAAACCCTTGATAACACGCGTGAAAACATTCGCGCCAACAGGGACGGTTTCTTCGCCGGAACGACGGCCGTGTACATCGTCCGCTGGGACAAGGCACTGGCGGGCATCGTCTCCTTCAATACCCTTCAGCATCAGGAAGGCATTATCGGGTATTGGCTTGCCGAAGCCTTTGAAGGAAAAGGCATCGCGTCCCTGGCCGTCAGGACGATGACTACCGCCTATACCCATGCGGCCCTGATTAAACGCTGCGTCATCAGGGCTTCAGTCGCCAACGCACGTAGCAACGCATTAGCGCAACGGCTCAATTTCCGGCTTCACCATACTGAAAAGCAGGCAGAACGCATTGGCGAAACGCTTTTCGATCAAAACGTTTATTACTCTCCCGCCTGATATCCCCCGGTGGTTTCGCCTGCCTGATGCGCCAACGCTCCCGACGCACGTCAGTTTTTTATCCTGCACGCCAGACCGTTTTGTATGCTGCAACATTTTTGTGATATCAGTCACAAAAATGTTGAAATCCTATTTCATCTTCGCTACCATTTAAAACGTGATCAATATCACATTAAATAGCCCAACAAGGAGTCTGATGATGAAAATGTTCCGTAATATCAGCAAATTCTTTAAAAGAATGGGAGATGTTTATGTCAGCTACTGCGAACGTATTGGGTCTGTCATCAGCCCATTCTGATTGTGATGTAAACAATCTCTGAAGCCGCCGTTTCTGGCGGCTTTTGTTTTTATTGCCCGCAAAAAGCAAACGCCAGTCTATCAATAGCGCTTCCTCCCTGCCTTCCTCTATGCATTGTGCGCCTGAGCACGCTAGCGCCCTCAATCGCCTGAGCGCCGACCTTTTGCATCGAAAATTTGCCTCGTTTCGGGTGTCCAGTAAATCTATACGGGCAACATTATGATAGCGAGTAAGGGTTTATAACTTAAGCTTATATAAGTCGTTCCGTCTTTATTAAAGATAGTCAGGCTGAAACTTAAAGCAGTGATCTTTCCGTGCGCCAGCATCCTTCAGAAAGCTCATCACATTCAAACATGTACTTCACTTACATTGCTGCACGGTTGAGCTTCTGGATCCTCAAAGAGAAAAAAGGACAACGCGATGAGCAGCATTAAACAACAGGATATTGACCATTTGATCGCACTGGTCGGCGGGCGTGAGAATATCGCCGCCGTCTCGCATTGCCTCACCCGCCTCCGTTTCGTATTACACGACGTCACTAAAGCGCACCCCAAAAGTATTGAAGAAATGCGCATGGTGAAAGGATGTTTCACCAATGCCGGACAATTTCAGGTCGTGATCGGCACCAACGTGGATGCATACTACAAAGCGCTGCTCGCCACCGCGGGTAAAAGCGAAATCAATAAGGAGGAGGCCAAAGTTGCGGCCCGCCAGAATATGAGCTGGTTTGAGCGCAGTATTTCACACTTTGCGGAGATCTTTTTTCCACTGCTCCCGGCCCTGATCTCCGGTGGATTGATCCTCGGCGCACGCAACGTTATCGGCGATATTCCCATCCGTGACGGACAAACGCTGGCGCAACTCTACCCAATCTGGCAAACCCTCTACGATTTCCTCTGGCTATTAGGAGAAGCTATCTTCTTCTACCTGCCCGTTGCCGTGTGTTGGTCAACCGTGCGTAAAATAGGCGGTACGCCTATCCTCGGGATCGTACTGGGCATTACGCTGGTCTCCCCTCAGTTGATGAATGCCTACCTTATTGGCCAGCAAATGCCTGAGATCTGGAATTTTGGTTGGTTCTCGGTTGAAAAAATCGGCTATCAGGCTCAGGTGATCCCCGCCGTATTAGCCGGGATGGCGCTGGCGCTTATCGAAACCCGACTGAAAAAAATCGTGCCGGATTACCTCTATCTGGTCGTGGTTCCCGTTACCTCACTTATGCTGACCGTTTTTCTGGCGCACACGCTGATCGGCCCGTTTGGCCGTATGATTGGCGATGGCGTCGCCTGGGCCGTGAAGTTGACGATGACCGGCAGCTTCGCCCCGATTGGCGCGGCGCTGTTCGGTTTCCTGTATGCGCCTCTGGTGATCACCGGCGTACACCAAACCACCCTGGCGATTGATATGCAAATGGTCCAGAGTATAGGCGGCACGCCCGTCTGGCCACTTATCGCGCTGTCTAACATCGCGCAGGCGGCGGCCGTCACCGGGGTGATCCTCGTCAGCCGAAAAGCCAACGAACGTGAAGTTTCCGTTCCTGCGGCAATTTCCGCCTTTCTTGGCGTAACCGAGCCGGCAATGTACGGCATCAACCTGAAGTACCGTTTTCCCATGTTGTGTGCCATGATCGGCTCCTCCGCTGCCGCACTGATTTGTGGACTGTACGGCGTCACGGCAAATGGTATCGGCGTAGGGGGACTGCCAGGGATCCTCTCCATCAAACCACAGTTTTGGGGCGTTTTTGCCCTCGCCATGCTGGTGGCCATCATCATTCCGATGGGACTGACGCCTCTGGTCTATAAGCGTAAAAGCCGCAACGGTACGTTGGAGACGCCTTAATCGCTCAGATCCATTCAGCCTGCGTCTGTTTAGAAGCGAGCATAGCTAAAGGAGAATTATTCATGAAAACTCGACTCCCCTGGTGGAAAAATGGCGTGATCTACCAGATCTATCCAAAGAGCTTTCAGGACAGCAGCGGAAATGGCGTTGGTGATATCCCGGGCATCACCGCCCGTCTTGATTACCTGCAACAACTGGGAGTCGATGCCATCTGGCTGACGCCGGTTTACCTCTCTCCCCAGATAGACAATGGCTATGATGTAGCCGATTACTGCGCTATCGACCCCGCGTATGGCACGATGGCGGATATGGAAGCGCTGATCGCACAAGCGCATCGTCGTCGTATCCGTATCGTCATGGATATGGTCTTCAACCACACCTCGACACATCACCCGTGGTTCCTGAACGCGCAGGATCGTCGCAGTCCATATCGTCATTTTTACCTGTGGCGCGATGGCAATGATGGCGCACCACCCAATAACTGGCAGTCTAAATTTGGTGGTTCTGCCTGGCAGTGGCACGCTGCCAGCAAACAGTATTATCTGCACCTCTTCTCCCCCGAACAGGCCGATCTGAATTGGGAACACCCGCGTGTGCGGGACGAATTAAAAAAAGTTTGTGCGTTCTGGGCGGAAAAAGGCGTGGATGGTTTACGTTTAGATGTCATTAATCTGGTGTCCAAACAGCAGGACTTTCCATCAGACGAACTGGGTGACGGACGCCGCTTCTATACCGACGGGCCGCGGATGCATGACTATTTGCAGGAATTCAGTCGCGAAGTCTTTCAGCCTCGCGACCTGATGACCGTCGGTGAGATGTCATCCACGTCACTAGACCATTGCCGCCGCTATGCGGCGTTGGACGGCAGCGAACTCTCGATGACGTTCAATTTCCATCATCTGAAAGTTGATTATCCCAATGATGAAAAGTGGACGCTGGCAAAGCCTGACTTTATTGCGCTAAAGCAGATTTTTAATCACTGGCAACAAGGCATGCATAACCATGCCTGGAATGCGCTG
Source organism: Samsonia erythrinae (assembly GCF_004342665.1). Taxonomy (GTDB): domain Bacteria; phylum Pseudomonadota; class Gammaproteobacteria; order Enterobacterales; family Enterobacteriaceae; genus Samsonia; species Samsonia erythrinae. Next base: position 248,190 of record NZ_SMBY01000003.1, read on the forward strand.
TTCTGGTGTAATCACGATCAGCCCCGCATTGTGTCGCGCTTCGGTGATGAAGGAGAATTCCGCGCGCAGTCCGCCAAAATGCTGGCAATGGTTCTGCATGGCATGCAGGGCACGCCCTATATTTATCAGGGGGAAGAGCTAGGAATGACTAACCCGGGTTATACGCAGATTGAACAATACCGGGACATTGAAAGCCTGAATATGTTTGCCGAACGAACGGGTAAAGGCCAATCGGCGTCACAGCTCTTAGCGATTCTGGCGAGTAAATCACGCGATAATGGCCGCACGCCGATGCAATGGGATACTCGGGACAACGCAGGATTTACAACCGGTACGCCATGGATAGCGCCAGCGCCCAATTATCCTGAGATCAACGTTGAAAAGGCGCTGGCCGACAAAACATCAGTCTTCTATACCTACCAACAGCTTATCGCCATGCGCAAAGCATTACCGTTACTCACGCAGGGAGACTATCAGGATTTGCTGCCAGACCACCCCGGCATCTGGTGCTATCAACGAACCTGGCAGGGGCAACGGCTGCTGGTTCTGGCAAATTTCAGCAAGCACCCCCAGGACTGGCAACCCTGCGCGGAGAACGGAAAAGGCCGCTGGCGATTGTTATTCAGCAATTATTCCGATCCCTGTCACCAGCCTGCAAGGCTGACATTATGCCCGTTTGAGGCCGTGTATTGGATTCAGGGGATGCGGGAAAAAGAGGATAAAATTTAACATTATGAATGTAGCGGGGCACCCCGCTACATCGTCAAGTCACAAAGGTGAACCGTTCGCCCTGAGGGCGCTCCCGTGACAACCTGATATCAAGACGGACAACGCGGATTCGGTTGAACGCACATTAACGCTTAGCCAACAGCAAACCCAGCACCAACCCTACGGTGGCACCAATGCCGACACCGTGCCAGGGTTTATCGCGCAGATAAACATCGGCTTTATCTGCAACCTGCTTTGCACGCTCACAATAGCCATCACTGGCGCCGAGGCGCCCTTTAACTTCTTGCAGCGCTTTTTCCGCATTTTTCTTCAAATCAAGATAGGCCTGATCCGCTTGATCGCCAGTATAACGCAGCACTTCATCCAGCGTATCAGACAGCAATTTCAAGTCATCATCAACACGAATCTCTTCAGGCTGTTTTTTCGTTTCGGCCATAAAATTCTCCCTCTTAATTATGAAAAATGACTGCCTTCTTAACTATAGACAATTCTGCGCATCTGCCACGTCAGATAAGAACAGATCATTCCTAAAGTGCGTCTCCTGACGAGATGGCGGAAATCTTCACCTTTTCGATATCATCGATCGCGCTCAACCACGGGAGAAACGCCATAAAAAAACGCCGTCGATTTTCATCAACGGCGTTGTGTAACTCAGCGACCCTCGCAGTGGCTACATCATCGGCTGCGCCAACTGAACCAGAGAGATAAGCGGCTGCGGATACACCCCAAGGAACAGTACCGCAATAGAGGAAATCAGAACAACGACGCCTCCCGCGGTTAAAGCCCAGTTACTTGGCGTGTCGCGCTGCAACACCTTAGGCGCAGTCAGATATAAGCTGACCATCACACGCAGGTAATAGTACAGACCGATAGCGCTGCCCAGCACCACCGCACCAGCCAACCACCACAGCTCAGCGTTCACGCCCACAGCCAACACGTAGAATTTGCCAAAGAAACCGAGCGTCATCGGGATGCCCGCCAACGACAGCATCATCACCGTCATAACAGCCGATAGAATAGGCTTATGCCAGAACAGACCACGGTAAGAGAACAGCGAATCGGCATCCGGGCCACGGTACGGGCTGGACATCAGACTCACCACGCCAAACGCCCCCAGACTGCTGAACAAATAACCGACCAGATAAACGCCAACGGTTTCCAGCGCCAACTGATGACTCTGCACGGCAATCAGCGCCACCAACAAATAACCCAGGTGGGCGATGGAAGAATAACCGAGGAGGCGCTTGATATTGGTTTGCGAGACCGCCATCACGTTGCCAAACAGGATCGAGGCAAATGCGATAATGCCCAACACGATTCTGACGGATTCACTGTCCGCCATCGGCGCATACAGAAACAGGCGCATAACGGCACCGAAAACGGCAATCTTACCCGCCGTCGCCAGGAACGTAGAAACCGGCGCAGGCGCACCTTGATAGACATCCGGCGTCCACAGCTGGAACGGAACCAGAGACAGTTTGAAGCCCAATCCCACGATCATCATCCCCAAGCCGGCCAGCAACAGCGGCGCATGGATTTGATGATCGCTCAGGCTTTTGCCCAGGCTGGCAAAGCTCAGATTGCCGGATTCAGCATAAATCAGCGCCATACCAAACAGCAGGAAGGAAGACGCCGCCGCTGACAGCAGCATGTATTTAATACTGGCTTCCAGCGAACGCTTCTGGCGGAAGGCATAGCCCACCAAACCAAACAGCGGCAGGGAAAGCAATTCAATGCCGATAAACAACGAGGCCAGATGATTCGCGCTCGACAGCAGAATGCCTCCCAGCGCGGCAATGAGCACTAACAGATAGAACTCATCGCGGTTATCCGGGTAACCCTCCAGCCACGGGTAGGCGAACGTGCTGGTCGCCAGACTCGCCAGCAGAATCAACCCGGTATAGAACATCGAGAAACCATCAGCACGCAGCAGCGGCGTCACGTCCATTGGGCCAGCCTGCCCGACGAAATACAGTGACAGCAGGGCAATGTTCAGGCCGATAACCGTCACGGTTGCGTTGATAAAATGGTTGCGTCGCCACGCAATGCACAGCATCACAACCACTACCGTCAATCCGACGATCAACAGCGGCGATAGCGCAATTAGTTGTTGAAGAGTAATTGTCATGGCGAATTACGGCCTTGTTGTTGAAATAATTGAATCTGGAGCAGACGACATAAACCACTGCTGGATATTTGACATCGCGGCACTGGAGGTATCCAGAATCGGCTGCGGGTAAACCCCTAATAGCACCAGCAACACGACCAGCAGCATCACGATAGACAATTCACGGATCGACATCCCCTTCAACGGTTGGTCGGATTTAGGCGCGCCATAATAGGCGCGCTGCATCATGATCAGGGAATAAACCGACGCAAAGACCAGACCGAAAGTCGATATCACCGTAATCATCGGCACAACCTGATAACTGCCGAACAGAATCATGAATTCACCGACAAAGTTACCCGTTCCCGGCATCCCCAACGTCGCCACGGCGAAGAAGAGAGACAAGGCCGGCAGGAATTTCAGACGAGCCCACAGGCCGCCCATCTCACGCATATCGCGCGTATGCAGGCGCTCATACAACTGACCACACAGAATAAACAGCCCGGCGGCAGACAAGCCGTGTGCAATCATCTGGATCACCGCCCCTTGATAAGCCAGTTGATTACCGGAATAGATGGCAATCATCACGAAGCCCATGTGGGACACAGAGGTGTAAGCAATCAGGCGTTTGATATCCGTTTGTTTGAATGCCAGCCATGCGCCGTAGAAAATACCGATCACCCCCAGCCACATCGCAATCGGTGCAAACTCGTGAGAAGCATTCGGGAACAGCGGCAGGCTGAAACGCAGCAGGCCATAGGCCGCCGTTTTCAGCAGGATCCCCGCCAGGTCAACAGAGCCTGCGGTCGGCGCCTGACTGTGCGCATCCGGCAACCAGCCGTGCAACGGCACGACCGGCATTTTTACCGCGAACGCGATGAAGAATCCCAACATCAGCAGATATTCAACGCCGTGAGACATCGGCGTATTCAGCAGCTCTTCATAGTTGAACGTCCAGACACCGGTGGCGTTGTAGTGCACAAACACCAGCGCCAGTATCGCAATCAACATGATCAGGCCGCTTGCCTGGGTATAGATGAAGAATTTGGTCGCCGCCGTAATTCTGGTCTTACCGTCGGACCCCTTATGGCCCCACAGCGCAATCAGGAAGTACATCGGCACCAACATCATTTCCCAGAAGAAGAAGAACAGGAACATGTCGATGGCAAGGAACACGCCGATAACGCCGCCCAGAATCCACAGCAGGTTCAGGTGGAAAAAACCCTGATAGCGCTGAATTTCATTCCAGGAACAGAGGATTGCCAACACCCCCAGCAACCCCGTCAACACCACCATCAACAGCGATAAACCATCCAGCGCAAGGTGGATGCCAATGCCAAAGCGAGGGATCCACGGCACATAATATTCAGCCTGCCATTGCGGCACGCCGGTCGGCGCCGTCAGGGAATAACCGCCCTGCAACCACAGTTGCACAGACAGCGCGAGTGTCAGCCCCATTGCAATCAACGCTACCCAGCGCGGTACTTTCGTACCAAAACGTTCTAACTGCCAACACAGCAGACCGCCGATAAAGGGGAGAAGAATTAGCCAAGGTAGTAGCATGGCGTTTTGTGTCCCTAAATTAAAGAAATCTGAAAACTTGCCGTGGCAGGCATTCCGATTTGCGAAATGCCCTGCCTCTCATACGTTACCGAACGCCGCTTACACCAGCAGTAACAAAGCCAGTAGCAATACGGCACCGCAGCTCATAGAGGCGACGTACCAGCGCAATTGACCATTCGCACTGAACGCCAACCCACGGTTACCCCAACGGGTAATCACTGCCGGGATGGCCATCAACCCATCTAACGGATCGCGCTGCAACAGCTTCGCAATCGCCAGATACGGTTTAACAAAGACATGGTCGTATAACCAGTCAAAGCCCCAGGCATGGAACCACCAGGTCGAGAAGAAACGACCCGGCGCGCTTTGCGCAATACTGTTCACCGCCTGACGTTTACCCAGCCACAGCACAGCGGCAAGCAGAATACCGGCAATCGCCACCACGCCAGAGGTAATTTCCAGCGTCATCAACTGACCGTGCTCCAGTTCAGTCGTCGCCGGCAATACGCCATGCAACGGCGGAACAATCATCGCACCGATAAAGGTGGACAGGATCATCAGCACAACCAGCGGCAAGTGGTGAGAAAGGCCTTTTCCTGCATGCGCTTTCGTTTTCTCTTCACCGTGGAACACGATGAAAATCATGCGGAACGTATACAGCGAGGTCATAAAGGCACCGGCCAATCCCGCCACCATCAGATTGATGTGACCATTTGCCCATGCGCCAGCCAGAATTTCGTCTTTACTAAAGAAGCCCGCGGTGACCAGCGGCAGTGCGGCCAGCGCCGCGCCCCCGACCAGGAAGCAGACATAAACCAGCGGGATAGTCTTACGCAGACCGCCCATCTTAAAGATGTTTTGCTCATGGTGGCAGGCCAGAATCACCGAACCCGATGAGAGGAACAGCAACGCTTTAAAGAACGCGTGCGTCATCAGGTGGAAAATCGCGGCATCCCATGCCTGAACGCCCAGCGCCAGGAACATGTAGCCAATCTGACTCATCGTGGAATAGGCCAGCACGCGCTTGATATCGGTCTGAACCAACGCAGCGAACCCCGCCAGCACCAGCGTCACCGCACCGACAATACCCACCAGATGCAGGACATCCGGCGCCATCAGGAACAGGCCGTTGGTACGCGCAATCAGGTAAACGCCCGCGGTCACCATCGTGGCGGCGTGGATCAGCGCGGATACCGGCGTCGGGCCAGCCATCGCGTCCGCTAACCAGGTTTGCAGCGGCAGCTGTGCCGATTTACCGACCGCGCCGCCCAGCAGCATCAACGTCGCCCAGGTGATTTCCGGCGAGCCTTCCGCCAGTTTCTGCGGCGCCAAGACCATCAGCTCGCGGAAGTTGAGCGTCCCCAGCTCTTTGTAAAGAATAAACAGTGCAAAGGCCAGGAAGACATCACCCACGCGCGTAACGATGAACGCTTTCATCGCCGCCGCGCCATTCTTCGGATTGGTGTAGTAGAAACCGATCAGCAGATAGCTGCACAGCCCAACCCCTTCCCAACCGAGATACATCAGCAGCAGGTTATCCGCCAACACCAGAACCACCATGCTGGCGATAAACAGGTTGGTATAGGCGAAGAAGCGGGAATACCCCTCTTCCCCACGCATATACCAGGAGGCGAACAGGTGAATGAAGAAACCAACACCGGTCACAACAGACAGCATCGTCACCGACAAACCATCGAGCGTCAGCGTTACGCTGATGTCGAAATTGCCAACGGCCATCCATGTCCACAGGTGCTGATTAAAGAAGGTCACGCCGCCATGCTGCTGGCCCATAAAATCGACCACAACCCAAGCGGTAACCAACGCTGCCAACCCGATTGAACCGACACCGACGGTCGCTGAGGTGTTTTCCGACCAGCGACCGCGGGAAAATGCCAGCAACAGAAAGCCGAGCAGCGGGAAGAGTATGGTTAAATAGAGTAAGTTCATCCGCGCATCTCACTGACTGTATCAATATTCAGGGTCTGACGACGACGATACATCTGTAGCAACAGCGCCAGACCAATACTGGCCTCCGCCGCCGCCAGCGTAATCGCCAGAATGTACATCACTTGCCCATCCGGCTGCTGCCAGTAGCTGCCTGCGACAACAAACGCCAGTGCGGCAGCGTTGATCATAATTTCAAGGCTGATCAACATAAACAGCAGGTTACGGCGGATCAACAGTCCGGTCAGCCCTAAAACAAACAGAATGGCGGCTAAAATCAGCCCATGTTCTAACGGAATCATGCGCGTTCCCCCGTTATTTTCTTCTCAACGTCCTGGTTCACGCCGTCTTTGCTGATAACGTCACCACGTTTATCTTCACGACCGATATGGAACGCGACGACTAACCCCGCCAGCAGCAACATTGAAGCTAACTCAACAGCAAGGACATAAGGCCCGAACAGGCTGATGCCAACCGCTTTCGCCTCAACGGGCGCGCCAGTGATGCCCTGCCCTTCCAGACTAAAGATGGCGTTCACCACAATCACCAACAGTGCAAGTGATAGCAGACTCGGACCGATCCACACGCTGGGTTTGAGCCAATTCCGCTCCTGCTCTTCAACGGCATTACCAAGGTTGAGCATCATCACCACGAAGACAAACAGCACCATAATGGCGCCTGCGTAAACAATGATGCTCAGCGCGCCGGCAAAGTTAGCGCCGAGCGAGAAAAAGACCCCCGCAATCGCCATTAATGAGGTAACCATGTACAACAATGCATGCACAGGGTTGGTATGCGTAATGACGCGCAACGTCGCCAGTATCGCAATCAAACCTGTGGTGTAAAAAGCGAATTCCATGCTAGCTCCTTAGGGCAACAGGCCTTTGACATCAATGGGTTTGGCTTCGTTTTCCGCTTCGCCCTTATCTTTCCCATCAATGGCCATACCAGACATCCGGTAGAAATTATATTCCGGATATTTACCCGGCCCCGATATCAGCAGATCGTCTTTCTCATAGACCAGATCCTGACGTTTGTAATCCCCCATCTCGAAATCCGGCGTCAGCTGGATGGCTGTCGTCGGACAGGCTTCTTCACAGAAGCCGCAGAAAATGCAGCGCGAGAAGTTGATACGGAAGAACTCGGGATACCAGCGACCATCTTTGGTTTCCGCTTTCTGCAAGGAAATACAGCCGACCGGACACGCTACCGCACACAGGTTGCAGGCGACGCAACGCTCTTCACCATCGGGATCGCGCGTCAACACGATGCGGCCACGATAACGCGGCGGCGGGTTGACGGGCTCTTCGGGATACATTTTGGTTTCGCGCTTCTTAAAAGCGTTCGATCCCACCATACAGATACTGCGTATCTGGGTGCCGAAACCAATCACTAACTCTTTCAATGTCATGGTTTATTCACCCCTTGTTAAGCGTTGTACAAAATGACGGCCGCCGTTGCCAGCAGGTTCAAAAGCGTTATCGGCAGACAGACTTTCCAACCGAAAGCCATCACCTGGTCATAACGCGGACGGGGTAACGAGGCTCGGATCAGGATGAACATCATCATGAAAAAGCCCGTTTTCAGCGCGAACCAGACAAACGGAGGCAGGATTGGCCCATGCCAGCCGCCGAAAAACAGCGTCACGATCAGCGCAGAAACGGTAACGATACCGATATATTCCCCGACAAAGAACAAACCGAATTTCATACCGGAGTATTCGATGTGATAACCATCCGCCAATTCTTGCTCGGCTTCAGGCTGGTCAAACGGATGACGGTGGCACACCGCCACGCCAGCAATGGCAAACGTGATGAAGCCAAAGAATTGCGGGATGACGTTCCACAGATGCTGCTGAGAGTCCACGATGTCACGCATGTTGAATGACCCCGCCTGCGCGACGACGCCCATCAGAGACAGACCAATAAACACTTCGTAACTGACGGTTTGAGCGGAAGCGCGCACCGCCCCCAGCAGAGAGTATTTGTTGTTACTCGACCAGCCGGCAAACAGCACGGCGTAAACGGCCAAACCGGCCATCATCAGGAAGAACAGGATACCAATGTTTAGATCGGCGACACCCCAGGTTGGCGTAATCGGCACAATCGCGAAAGCAATCAGCATGGATGTAAACGCGATCATCGGCGCCAACGTAAAGATCACCTTATCGGTAAAATTCGGCACCCAGTCTTCTTTGAAGAACATCTTGATCATGTCGGCGACAAGCTGTAATGAACCGCCCCAGCCCACGCGGTTCGGTCCATAACGCCCCTGGAAGAGGGCAAGCAATCGGCGCTCTCCCATACTCATGAACGCGCCGCAGGTCACGACAACCAACAGAACCACGATCGCTTTTCCGACGGAGATCAGAATCTCGCTTAATTCCGGCGTTAACCAACTCATTGTGCGGCCTCCCGCAGATTTTCAACGGTCGCCCCCGCCAGTACCGGCGCAATTCCCGGCAAGCCCAGCGGTAAACCAACCTGTCCCTGACCCAGTTCCGCACTTAACCGCAGCGGGAGACGTAACGCCTGCCCGGCACAGGTCAACTCCAGCAACGCACCTTCATTCACCCCCAGCGTCGCAGCATCCGCCGGATTCACCATGACATACGGCTCAGGCATGCGCTGTTGGATCACATCAGAACGTTGTGACATCTCATCACTGCCAAACAGGTGATAATACGGCGCAATACGCCATTGCCCCGTCTGTGGAACAAACGCCGCAGGAATATTATCGAAATAAGCCAGTGAGGCCTCTCCAACTTCAATGATGCGAACGCCCGGATCGCCGTGGCGCAAATGGCCGCCCACTTCATCCTGGAATTTGTTCCAGGCTTGCGGTGAGTTCCAACCCGGCGCCCAGGCAAAGGGGATGTGCTGACGGTTAGCCGTGGGACTGTTGTTCCCTTCCATCGAGAAGGCAAACATGGTGTCTTTGTCGACCGGCTGACGGGGTTCATGCACGCTGATATTGGCGCGCATTGCCGTCCGACCGCTGGCGCGAATAGGCGAACGCGACAGTTTTTGACCACGAATGCGGAACGATGCATCCGGCGCGGCATCTTTGATCGCCGACAGTTGCGGCAGCGCCGCGACACACGCGTCAATCACATTATCCAACTGCGTCCAGTCAACCTGACGGCTGTTGTAAGTGATGAATAATGAATGCAGCCAGCGCCAGCTTTCCAGCATGACAACTTTGTCGTTGTAGTAGGTTGGATCATAGACCTGGAAGAAACGCTGCGCACGGCCTTCCTGATTCACCAACGTACCGTCGCTTTCAGCAAAGCTGGCGGCGGACAGAATGATGTTGGCCTTATCCATGATACGGGTGCGCTGATGATCGACCACGATCAGGTTTTCCGCTTTTTCCAGCGCCGCGTCAACGCGAGCAGCGGAGGCATGGCGGTAGAGATCGTTTTCCAAAACCACTACGCCGTCAGCGTCGCCGCTTTCCAACTGAGCCAGCGCTTCATCCAGCGACCCGCCGCCCATCATCGACAAACCGATACTGTTTGCAGCGGAAGCGACAAAGGTAATCCCCACGTCGGAACCGCGCTGCTTCAGCGCCTTGGCGACGTTTGCCGCCGCGGAAATCACCTCTTCGCTGCCCGCGTTCGTTCCGGAAATGATGAGCGGTTTTTTCGCCCCAGCCAGCGCCTGAACGATGATATCGACTTTCTGCTCAAGATCGGATGCTAAATCGATGACTGCGGGGGCGCTGTTATCCAACCCGTGCGCAATCGCGAACCCAAGGCGCGCCTGATCGGAAACCGGCGCATGGTAACTCCAGGCGGCGATATCATCCAGACGGGTGTGATCCACGTTAGTAACAAATAACGGGTGTTTGGCATGCTGACCAATGTTCATGATCGCCGCGATCTGCCAGTCAGCCACTTTCTGAGCGGCTGCCATTTCACGCGCTTTGCCTTTTACCGCCTGACGAACGGCCAACGCGATACGCGCCCCGGTTTGCGTCAAGTCTTCACCCAGAATCAGCACCGCGTCGTAACCTTCAATTTCACGCAGCGCTGGCGTCCTTACTCCGCTTTCGCGTAACACTTTCAGGATTAATTGCAGACGTTGCTGTTCTTGCTGCGCGATACCGGTATAGAAGTTCTCGGCGCCCACAAGTTCACGCAGCGCAAAGTTGCTTTCAATACTGGCGCGCGGTGAACCGATGCCGATGGTTTTTTTCGCCTGACGCAACACGTCCGCCGCGCCTTGCAGCGCCTGCTCGGCATTCAGCGCGATCCAGTCTGCGCCCCGACGTTGCAGCGGCTGTGTCGGCCGATCTTTCCGGTTAACGTAGCCGTAACCAAAACGACCGCGGTCGCACAGGAAATAGTGGTTTACGCTACCATTGAAACGGTTTTCGATGCGACGCAGCTCGCCATAGCGTTCACCGGGGCTGGTATTACAGCCGACGCTGCACTGCTGGCAGATGCTCGGTGCAAACTGCATATCCCATTTGCGGTTATAGCGCTCAGAGTGCGTTTTATCGGTGAATACGCCGGTGGGACAAACTTCGATCAGGTTACCGGAAAACTCACTTTCTAATACACCGTCTTCCGGGCGTCCGAAATAGACGTTGTCGTGCGCACCGTAAACGCCAAGATCTTTGCCATCCGCATAGTCCTTGTAATAACGAACGCAGCGGTAACAGGCGATACAGCGGTTCATTTCATGGGAAATGAAGGGCCCAAGATCCTGATTACGATGGGTACGCTTGGTAAAACGATAGCGGCGGAAGTTCTGCCCCGTCATTACCGTCATATCCTGCAAGTGACAGTTGCCGCCTTCCTCACACACCGGGCAATCGTGCGGGTGGTTGGTCATCAGAAACTCAACTATCGTTTTACGGAATAGCTTCGCTTCTTCATCTTCAATGGCGATGAACGTTCCCTCGGTCGCCGGTGTCATACAGGACATCACCAGACGACCGCGGGTATCTTCCGCGTTTTGATACTGCTTTACCGCACACAGGCGGCAGGATCCGACGCTCCCGAGCGCGGGGTGCCAGCAAAAGTAAGGAATATCAAGTCCCAAAGTCAGACAAGCTTCCAGAAGGTTGTCTGCTCCGTTTACTTCATACTCTTTGCCGTCTACATGAATAGTAGCCATAGTCAGCATGCTTCCATAATGGCCCGTGTCGCCACGGGCGCTAATCAAAAATTCTGTATACCCGCTATCTTTCAAAGCGTGGATACGTTAGTTCCGCGCGTTGAAATCCATTGGGTTTATGAGGCCGGCTTATTTGCGCCGCCCTGCGGATACATTCGCTGCATCTCGCACTTACTCTGACAATGTTTTACCAGCGCTCTTTCAACAAGTTAGGCTGAATACCGCTAATCGCTTTAACATTACCCAAGTACTGTTTTGAGAGGCCCGCTTCGAATTCTTCCCGGAAATACTTGATGGCACTTTGCAGCGGCTCCACCGCACCCGGCGCATGCGCACAGAAGGTGTTACCCGGTCCGAGGAAACGGCAAAGCTGCTCCAGCGTTTCGATATCGCCCGGCTGGCCTTCACCTTTCTCCAGCGCACGCAGAATCTTCACGCTCCACGGCAGGCCATCGCGGCACGGCGTACACCAGCCGCAGGATTCCCGCGCAAAGAACTCTTCCAGATTGCGCGTCAGCGACACCATATTGATCTCATGATCGACCGCCATTGCCAGCGCAGTACCCAAACGGCTGCCCGCTTTCGCGATATGCTCAAAATCCATCGGCAGATCGAGGTGGCTTTCCGTCAGGAAGTCGGTACCAGCCCCGCCCGGTTGCCAGGCTTTAAGTTTCAGCCCGTCGCGCATGCCGCCCGCGTAATCTTCTAAAATTTCGCGCGCCGTGGTGCCAAACGGCAGTTCCCACAGGCCCGGGTTATTCACGCGACCGGAGAAGCCCATCAATTTCGTGCCCGCGTCTTTACTCTTACCCGCAGACAACCCCTGATACCACGCCGCCCCGTGCTCGATGATCGCCGGTACGTTACACAGCGTTTCCACGTTGTTGACGCAGGTCGGTTTACCCCACACCCCCGCAGACGCCGGGAAAGGCGGCTTGGAGCGCGGGTTGGCGCGACGGCCTTCCAGCGAGTTAATCAGCGCGGTTTCTTCACCGCAAATGTAACGTCCGGCGCCGGTGTGCACGAACAGCTCGAAATCGAACCCGCTGCCCAGAATATTCTTGCCCAGCAGACCAGCCGCTTTCGCTTCTTCAATTGCGCGACGCAGGTGAACCGCAGCTTCAATGTATTCACCGCGCAGAAAGATGTAGCCGCGGTAAGCTTTCAGCGCGAATGCGCCAATCAGCATACCTTCAATCAGAAGGTGAGGCTCTTGCTCCATCAACAGGCGATCTTTGTATGTGCCGGGCTCCATTTCATCCGCGTTACACAGCAGGTAGCGGATATTCATGCTTTCGTCTTTCGGCATCAGACTCCATTTCAAGCCTGTCGAGAAGCCCGCGCCGCCGCGCCCTTTCAGGCCGGCGTCTTTGACCAGGGTAACCACCTCATCCTGCGCCATGCCGGTTAACGCTTTTTGTGCCGCGGCATACCCATTTTTACTGCGGTATTCATCCAGCCATACCGGCTGTTTGTCCGCACGTAAACGCCAGGTCAGAGGATGCTGCTCAGCAGTCAGAACAATGTTTTTACTCATTGATACTGCTCCAATAACGATTCAATGCCTTCCGGCGTCACATGGGTGTGGGTGTCCTCGTCAATCATCATTGTCGGCCCCTTGTCACAGTTCCCCAGGCAACAGGTCGGCAACAGCGTGAAACGTCCATCGAACGTTGTCTGTCCCGGTTTGATACTGAGCTTACGTTCAAGCGCCGCCTGTACGCCCTGATAACCGTTGATGTGACACACAACGCTGTCACAATAACGGATAATATGACGCCCAACGGGCTGGCGGAAAATCTGGCTGTAAAACGTCGCGACGCCTTCGACATCGCTGGCTGGGATACCCAGTAGATCGGCAATGGCATTGATGGCGCCATCCGGCACCCACCCACGCGCTTTCTGCACAATTTTCAACGCTTCAATCGACGCGGCACGCGCATCTTCATAGTGATGTTTCTCGTGCTCAATGGCATCGCGCTCAGCGTCGCTCAACGTAAAAGCGTTTTCGTTGCCTAGCGAATCGACCACAGATTGTTCATGAGCGTCATGACGCTCGTGACTGTCGCGATCGGGCATGCTGTTATCAAAAATTTTGTTATCAGCCATAGTTAGCGGTCCACATCTGACATAACGAAATCAATACTGCCGAGATAAACGATCAGATCGGATACCAGACATCCGCGAATGACAGAAGGGATCTGCTGCAGATGCGCATAGCTCGGCGTGCGAATACGAGTGCGGTAGCTCATGGTGCCGCCGTCACTGGTCAGGTAATAGCTGTTGATGCCTTTGGTCGCCTCCACCATCTGGAATGATTCATTGGCAGGCATGACCGGCCCCCAGGAGACCTGAAGGAAGTGGTTGATCAGCGTATCAATATGCTGCAACGTGCGCTCTTTCGGCGGCGGCGTCGTCAGCGGGTGGTCGGCCTTGAACGGCCCTTCCGGCATGTTATTGAGGCACTGTTCCAGAATACGCAGGCTCTGGCGTAACTCTTCAACTTTCAACATGACGCGGCTATAGCAATCACTGATCCCGTTACCGACTGGCACCTCAAAGTCAAAATTCTCATAGCCGGAATACGGACGCCATTTTCGGACGTCAAAACCAATGCCTGTGGCTCGCAGCCCTGCGCCCGTCACGCCCCAATCCAGCGCTTCTTTCGCATTATAAGCGGCGACGCCCTGGGTACGGCCTTTCAGGATGGTGTTCTGCAATGCAGCTTTGACATAGGTATCCAGACGGCTCGGCATCCAATCGAGGAATTCGCGCAGCAGGCGCTCCCAGCCGCGCGGCAAATCGTGCGCTACGCCACCAATGCGGAACCACGCCGGATGCATACGGAACCCGGTAATTGCTTCGACTAAATCATAAATTTTCTGGCGATCAGTAAACGCAAAGAAGACCGGCGTCATCGCACCGACATCCTGAATATAGGTACTGATATACAGCAGGTGGCTATTAATGCGGAATAGCTCAGACAGCATCACGCGAATCGTTTTAACGCGATCCGGCACCTCAATGCCCGCCAGTTTTTCTACGGCAAGCACGTACGGCATTTCGTTAACGCAGCCGCCGAGGTATTCAATACGGTCGGTATAAGGAATATAACTATGCCAGGACTGGCGTTCGCCCATCTTCTCCGCGCCGCGATGGTGGTAACCCACATCAGGCACACAGTCGATAATTTCTTCGCCGTCCAATTGCAGAATAATACGGAAGGCGCCGTGTGAAGACGGGTGGTTCGGCCCAAGGTTGAGGAACATGAAGTCCTCATTTTCCGTGCCGCGTTTCATTCCCCACTCTTCCGGTTTGAACGTCAGCGACTCCATTTCCAGATCTTCTTTCTGCTTGGTCAGCACGAAGGGATCGAATTCGGTCGCGCGCGCCGGGTAATCTTTACGTAGCGGGTGCCCTTCCCACGTCTGCGGCATCATGATGCGCGTCAAATGCGGGTGGCCATCAAACGTGATACCAAACATCTCCCAGGTTTCCCGTTCATACCAGTTGGCATTCGGGAAAAACTTGGTGATGGTCGATAAGTGTAAATCCTTCTCGTCCAGCGCGACTTTCAGCATGATGTCGCGGTTACGCTCAACGGAAATGATGTGATAAAAAACGGAATAGTCGGCAGCAGGCAAACCTTCGCGGTGAGTGCGTAAACGTTCATCCATACCGTGAAGATCGAACAGCATGACGTAAGGTTTCGGCTGTTTCTTCAGGAATTCGACAACATCCAGTAATTGCTCACGCTTCACCCACACAACGGGAATACCGGTGCGGGTCGCTTGTACAGTAAATGAATCTGGTCCAAAACGGTTACACAGTTCGCCAATCACCGGATCATCAAGGTGATCGCGGGTTTGCCAGCCTGGCTGAGCGAGATCGTGCGTCGTTAAATCTGTCATAAATAGGTCACCACATTAAATGTGCTAATTCTGTATCTGATGATGGCCGCACACTATTATCGGGGTATTACACGACCACCGTACTCATCATCTACAGGTCAAATCTCATCAGGCGAACGCAGATTAGTCACCGCGATTCGCTCGCCGCGCTTACGCTCACGCTCAGATTGCATATTGGCGCGGTAAACGCCCTGTTCACCCACCACCCATGACAGAGGACGGCGTTCTTTACCGATGGATTCTTTCAGCAACAGCAACGCTTGCATATAAGCTTCAGGACGAGGCGGACAGCCAGGGATATACACATCGACGGGCAGGAACTTATCCACCCCCTGAACAACAGAGTAAATGTCGTACATACCGCCGGAATTCGCACATGCCCCCATGGAGATAACCCATTTAGGCTCAAGCATTTGCTCGTACAGGCGTTGAATGACGGGGGCCATCTTGGTGAAGCAGGTGCCCGCCACAACCATGAAGTCGGCCTGACGCGGCGACGCACGTAAAACCTCCGCGCCAAAACGCGCCACGTCGTGAACGGCAGTAAATGACGTCACCATTTCAACGTAGCAACAGGAAAGACCAAAGTTATAAGGCCACAGGGAATTCTGGCGCCCCCAGTTCACCGTATCATGTAATGCATGTTCCAGTTTGCCCATATAGACACTGCGGTGAACATGTTGCTCCAGAGGGTCGGACACGATCTCCTGTTTTTGCAGGGGATAACGGTCATTCTCACCGTTCGGCTCTATGCGGGTGAGCGTATAGTCCATCTTAAAATGCCTCGCTGTTACTGCGGATGAGTGTTGGTAGTGTTGACGATGTCTGATTTAATGACCTGTCTTTTGGAACGTACCGGGGTCCAGTCAAGCGCCCCAACGCGCACCAGATAAATCAAACCAGCCAATAACACCAAAATGAAAATGGTTGCTTCAATGAAGCCAACCCAGCCGCTTTCTTTGATAGACACAGCCCAAGCGTAGAGATAGAGGGCTTCCACATCAAAGATCACAAAGAACATAGCGACCAGATAAAATTTAGCAGACAGACGTAAGCGCGCCGAGCCAACCGAGTCGATCCCGGATTCGTAAGGCACGTTCTTGGCTCTGGCTCTGGCTCTCCCCCCCAGCAAGAACCCGCCAGTCAGCATGAAAACACACAGGCCTACGGCGATGATAAGGAATAGCGCAAAAGCCCAATGATGGGCGAGGATTTCAGTAGTTGTTGACATTCTCTTTGCTTACTCATCAAAAGTGGCGGGTAACACCTCTGCTCTTTATCGGCAGTTAATGCGCCACATCGATTAAAAGGAAGGATTAATAACCACAAAAAAGCACGGAAACGTATCAGTCACGCCCTGCCTAATGTGATTGAGCCCCTAAATTTGCAACTTTTTTTCAACCTTACTAAAAATAACAGTACATTACTTTACATGCACGCTGTTTTGTTAACAATTTGTGTTCTCACTCGGAGCTAAATCGAGTCAGTCCCCTCTCTCGTTAACCAGAGTGCAACGATACAGAAAGCAAGTTTGCCGCGTTACTATACCATTTTCACAGAAAATGCCTGTTCCCCCATGGGGTTATTAGGGGTATTTTTTGATCCAGCACACATTTTTATCAATTTAGTTATTAAAAAAACCACAACGGTATTGGTTAAGGAAGTCGCTGCTTTTCACAACATATTTTTAATAAAAAAGAAATTGTGTTTTATAAAAAACAAAAACACTTAACCCGCCACGGGGACGTTGGAAAGATAACGATCGACACGGTGTAGGCTAAGCCATAAAAATCAGCGAATCTGAAATACAGGGATTCGCGCAGCCCCCTTTCGGAGGGGTGTCCCTACCCTCCCGGATGGCGTTCAGGCCTTCTTCACTATTACATCATATCCTTCAGCAACGGGTCGGAAGCGCGTTTTTCACTCGCCGTGTCTGTTAACAGACTGACAGAGGTCGCCCCCGATGGCCTCCCTGATTCGATCACATTAAAAATCGCCGTTGCCAGTTCATTCTCCCGATTAGGATTCTGGCAGAGAAAATAACGCGTTTCCGGCAATCGCGGTAACCCTTCTTCCTCACCCAGTACCCGTAATTCCGGGCTCATCATTTCTACCGAACGCACCGTGACGCCCATGCCTGCTCTTACCGCTGCGCGTACCGCAGAAAGCGTGGAAGCAACATACGCGATTCGCCAGGGGATACCGGCCATCGTCAGTTGCTGCGTCGCCAATGCGCGGAAAGGACTCGGCTCATCCAATACCACCAACGGCACAGGTTCTTCCCTCTGGAACTGATAATCTGCCGAGCAGTACCATAACGTCGGCGAGCTGCGCAATAATACATGAGGGAATACCGCGCCGTTCATTGTCGTAATGACAAGGTCTATTTTTCCCTGATTCAGCATTTCCATCATTTCAGCACTACGTTTTACGCTAACGTTGACGGAAAGTTTAGGAAATACTGAGGTAACCCGATGTAGAATATAAGGAAGAATAGTGTCAGCGGTATCGTCAGACGCCCCGATCGTCAACGTACCCTGAATATCGCTGTACATTAATGAAATACAAGCTTCGTCATTGAATTGTAATATTTTTCTGGCGTAGCCCAGAAACTGAATACCATGTTCGGTCAGCAATTTATTACGCCCGTGACGAGCAAAAAGTTCCTTGCCGACAAGTTGTTCCAGCCGTTGCATCTGCTGGCTGACGGCCGATTGAGTCCGATTCACGGCGGCGGCAGCGGCGGCAAACGTGTTTAAATCCGCAACGGCAACAAACGTTCTTAATAAATCAAGATCGAGATTAAGTACTGGTCGGTGTGCACTGGTCATACGATTCTTCACTTATCTATTTTAATTTTAAAAAAATATTCCTGGTGTTTTATAACGATGTACTGGTAACGACCGATACATTTAAAAGACACTATCGCAGACTTTCGGTAAGGGCAAACAAACACGTATATTTCGTTACCGCCATCGCCTTTTGCATGGGTAAGGCCTCAATAATGAAATGGCTCGCCAGCCTTAATCTTTAATTCAATAACAACCCACCTTTTTATTTTTCCTCGTAAAATAAACACATTAAGCATTCCACTCTGGTGCCCTTCTCCCTTCCGGTGAGAAACGATCAATATGACATCAGAAATTTCTCCCTTTTACCATATCGCACCACCCGACGAGTACACAACAACATAGTGCAGATGCGCAATCATTTGCAGCGAAAGCGATAATCATTCTTCAAAAGGCCGTATAGGAGGAGTACATTAAGCGGGTTATGCTATTCCGCACGGGAATATGCGCTCTCTGTAAAAAGGTTCGTACAATTTATGTCTCCGATTGAAAAATCCAAAAAACTGGAGAACGTATGCTATGACATCCGTGGACCAGTACTGAAGGAAGCCAAACGACTTGAAGAAGAAGGCAACAAAGTCCTTAAGCTGAATATTGGCAACCCAGCCCCTTTCGGGTTTGAGGCACCGGACGAAATACTGGTCGATGTCATTCGTAACCTGCCCACAGCACAAGGCTACTGTGATTCCAAAGGACTGTATTCGGCCCGTAAGGCCATCGTTCAACATTATCAGGCGCGGGATATGCGTGATATTACGGTTGAAGATGTCTATATCGGCAACGGCGTTTCAGAACTTATCGTGCAGTCCATGCAAGCGCTGCTCAATTCCGGCGATGAGATGTTGGTTCCCGCGCCGGATTACCCCCTCTGGACTGCCGCCGTTTCCCTTTCCGACGGCAACGCCGTTCACTATCTCTGCGATGAATCTGCGGATTGGTTTCCCGATCTGGATGATATCCGCAAAAAAATCACGCCGCGCACTCGCGGTATTGTCATCATCAATCCGAATAACCCCACAGGCGCCGTTTACAGCAAGGAACTCTTGCTGGAGATCGTCTCGATTGCGCGTGAACACAACCTGATCATCTTCGCTGACGAAATCTACGACAAAATCCTGTATGACGAGGCGCAACATCACTCTATTGCCGCACTGGCCCCGGATTTGCTGACGATCACATTCAACGGGCTTTCCAAGACGTATCGTGTTGCAGGGTTCCGCCAGGGCTGGATGGTCCTGAACGGCCCGAAAAAGCACGCTAAAGGATACATTGAAGGCTTAGAAATGCTGGCGTCCATGCGTTTATGCGCCAACGTGCCAATGCAGCACGCTATCCAGACAGCTTTGGGAGGCTACCAAAGCATCAGCGAATTTATTCAACCCGGCGGACGCCTGTATGAACAGCGTAACCGCTCGTGGGAGTTGATCAACCAGATCCCTGGCGTGTCGTGCGTCAAACCGCGCGGTGCGTTGTATATGTTCCCGCGCATTGATGCCAAACGTTTTAATATCCGCGACGATCAGAAATTGGTGCTGGATCTCCTGTTGCAGGAAAAAGTGCTGTTGGTTCAGGGGAGTGCGTTTAACTGGCCTTACCCGGACCACGTGCGTATCGTCACGCTGCCACGTGTTGATGAACTGGACATGGCGATCCATAAATTAGGTCGCTTTCTGGAGCACTATCACCAGTAATCAAGCCGGGTTTCGCCGGGTTTTCTTAACTCGGCGAAACCCGACCATCATTTGCATTATCTCCGCCAAGTCCCCACAATGGACGCCCACGACATTGCGATTAAACATGCCACCGCCTGAGAGAATGCTATGCAGCAGAGTCACTTTTTCGCCTATCTGTCCCGTTTAAAACTAATCAGCCGTTGGCCGCTAATGCGCAATGTCCGCACGGAAAACGTTTCAGAACATAGCCTCCAGGTGGCCTTTGTCGCCCATGCGCTGGCGGTTATCAAAAACCGCAAATTTGGCGGGAACGTCAACGCAGAGCGCATTGCGCTACTGGCAATGTACCATGATGCCAGCGAGGTGCTGACGGGCGATATGCCGACGCCAATCAAGTACTACAATGCGCAAATCGCCCATGAATATAAGAAGATAGAGAAAATCGCGCAGCAGAAACTGGTTGAGATGTTGCCAGAAGAGCTACAGCAGGATTATCGGATGGTTCTGGACGACAACTACACCAGCGAAGAAGAGCGCATCATCGTTAAACAGGCAGACGCCCTTTGCGCCTACCTGAAATGTCTGGAAGAGCTATCTGCCGGAAATACGGAATTCACGCTAGCCAAAGCGCGTCTGGACAAAACATTGCAGCAGCGCCGTAGCCCGGAAATGGACTATTTCATGACGATATTCATTCCCAGTTTCAGCCTGTCGCTCGATGAAATCAGTCAGGACTCCCCCCTCTGACAGCGCAACAATGTCAGAACGGGTACAGCCACGGCACCATGACCACGCTCACCAGCATGACCAGAACGGTAAAAGGGACGCCAACACGTACAAAGTCCCCGAACTTATAGCCGCCGGGGCCTAATACCAGCGTGTTAACGGGTGACGACACCGGTGTCATAAACGCGGCAGAGGCTGCAATCGCAATAATCATCGCGAAAGGATAAGGCGACACCCCCATCTGCTGTGCCGCGGCAATAGCGATCGGGGCCATCAATACCGCCGTCGCGGTATTGGAAATAAACAGACCGATTACCGCACACAGCACGAAGAGACACACCAGCATCACATGCGGCCCGGCTCCGCCGGCAATTTCCATCAATCCCTGAACAATCAACGCCACCCCGCCGGTTTGTTGCAACGCCAGCGCAAACGGCATCATCCCGACGATAAGAATAATGCTGGGCCAGTGGATTGCACGGTAGGCGCTTTCCATATCAATGCAGCGAAATTTACCCATCAGCAAGCAGGCGATGAGCGCGGCAATGGCATTCGGCACTTCATCCGTCAGCATCATAGCGACCATCAGCGCCAGAGAAAACAACGCATGCGGGGCCTGACTCACCGCAGGCGCAACGTCATCAACTTCTGCGGGGAGGTTAAGCAACAGAAAGTCATTTTTCTGCATGTGCAACTGACGAATCATCCGCCAGTCTCCCATGACCAATAGAATATCGCCAAGCTGAAGCGGCTCATCAGCGAGGATCCCTTCCAGCGCTTCACCCGCCCGGCGGATCCCCACTACGCTGAGACCATAGCGGCTGCGAAACCCGACATCGTACAGCGTTTTGCCTAACAGTTCGGAGTCAGGAATCAAAGAAACTTCAGCCATCCCGACATCCCGCGCCTGCTCAGAGAAATACTCCCCACGCAGCACCATCGGTTCAAGTCGTTGCGCGCGGCAAAATTCACGTAAATCCACCTCTGACGCAGACATATCGATCAGCAGGACATCGTTTAAACGCAGTTCCGTATTCCCAGCCACGCTGATCATCACGCGACGAAATTTACGCCATCGCTCAATCCCGACCACGTTTGCCCCAAAACGCTGGCGCAGACGCAGGTCATCCAGACAATGACCAATAAAGGGTGACCCGGGCCGAATCGCCAGACGGCGTGCTTTACCCGTTAGTCGGTAATCGCGGATCAGATCGCGAAACGTCCTTCTTTTCCACGTCGCTTTTGTCTCTGCCGCTTCCGCCCCGCCAAGCCAGTAACGCGCCACCATCATATACGCCACGCCTAACAGCAACACCACCAAGCCAATCGGCGTCACACTAAAAAAACCAAACCCTGCGATGCCTTCACGTATGAGTTCACTGCTCACCACCATATTTGGCGGCGTTGCCACCAGCGTCATCATGCCGCTAATCAGACCGGCAAAACTGAGCGGCATCATCAGCCTACCGGGTGAAACCTTCATCCTGACGGAAACGCTCAGCACCACGGGAATAAAAATCGCCACAACGCCCGTCGAACTCATAAAGGCACCCAGCAGCGCCACAGTGACCATCAGTAAGATCAGCATCTTAAGCTCACTGCTGCCTGCAACCCGAACCAGCCAATCCCCCACCTGATAGGCGACGCCGGTACGAACCAACCCTTCGCCGATCACGAACAGAGCAGCAATCAGTATGACGTTCGGATCGCTAAACCCGACCAACGCATCAGAGAGCGTCAGCGTGCCGCTCAATACAAACGTAATAATGACCAGGAGCGCCACAACGTCCATGCGTAATTTATTGGTGGTAAACAAAACCATGGCGATCAATAAGAGGGATAAAACCCAGAGAAGTTCGCTATTCAAAAACGGATCCCCTGATGAAAAATGCGTATTGGAAGTGTCGGTTTCAGCATGCGATAAGAAATGCAGGCGCATTTCTTAACACCATCGCGCGATGGCCCTAAAGGCAGCGGACGGGGATAGTCTGCCATAAAAAAAACCTCGCGAATGCGAGGTTCGATCATATTTAGTCACTATTTTATCATCAGGTTATAGACGATCTACCGGCGTAAACAAACCTTAACGCCCCCCGGCGATCTCTCAATGTCTATCTGCGCCAATGAATCAAGAATCAGGTTAACCTTATCCAGCTTCGGCGTATCTGCCGGCGCGTTTACCGCGATGACCTGACATCCCGCCGCCAGCCCGGAGAGTATCCCCGCTGGCGCATCTTCCACGACCACGCATTCCTCCGGCCGAAGCCCAAGACGCTGCGCGCCAAGTAAGTAAGCATCGGGATGCGGCTTCCCATTAGCGACCTGCTCTGCCGTAATAAATTCGCGGGGAGCAGGCAACTCACCATGCCGGTGGCGGGCGCTGGCAATCGGGATCGTCCCCGATGTCACGATGGCCCAGGGAATGCCCAATGCCTCCAGCTTCTCCAGCAGCGCTTTCGCGCCGGGCATAGCAACAACCCCGCGGGTATCGGAAGCTTCTGTATTCTCCAGCGCGATAAACTCCCGTTGAATCGTTTCCTCACTCTGCCCGCGGAGAAAGTGACGCAAGGACGTGATAGCCTGCTTGCCATGAATAAAATCCAGTACTTCCTGTGGTGCGATAGCATGATCTTTCGCCCAGTTAACCCACGCTCGCTCTACGGCAGGCAGTGAGTCAACCAGCGTACCATCGAGGTCAAACAGAAAACCTTTACACTCCACAGAAAGCCCCTTTGTTACTCATCACGCGTTGATGATCTGTACGATTTCCACCGAACTTAAGTGATACTGACGCGGACAAGATTGCCAGACAGCCAGCATCCTATTGTATTTTTCCCACATTTTCGTCTGGGCGTTAAAGCCATGCGAACCCGCATCAAAGTGAGGATAGCGTCCTTCGACATGGACCATGAAACGAACGAAGCCAAGGTAACGCGCTTCCGTCGCTGCATCGAATCCCAGAAAGGTCAGGCGGCGTTCATCCAGATCCTGCTTATCCTTCAGATTGGTCCACGACACCTGCAAAGCATGATGCATTTCCATAATATTAATGATAGTGCGACAAACCTCTTCGCTCAGCTCGCCAAATTCGCGATCCAGCTCACGCATCTGTAGACCATAACCGCGTTCGACGATCGTCTGTAAACGGCGATAGCGCTCGGCGTTATCGGGATCGAGCAAGGTCATCATTTTGTATTGGTTTGAAAGGATCAATCTCTGGGCATTCGTCATTTCCATGTTGCTCTCCTGAACCTTCTTCTGCGGTGTCGATGTCAAACAGCGATTAAGCGTAGAATTGCATACTGAATCGTGTCAGGGTAGCCGTAGCCGCCGCTTCTTTGATTTGAAACAGGAGAAGGAACAAAATACCCTGAGACCCGCGCACAGTCTGACGCCGATCACAAATCGTCCAGAAAGGTCTTATCAAGTTGCTTAAATGCCCGCTTCAGTACATCCGCCAGGGTTTGATAAGTCGGCGCTTCTTCCAGCGGTGCTAATGTCTGGCCTGATTCCTGTAGCTTGTGCCGAATATCATGGAACCATTGCGCCAACGTCGCGGGCAAAGGTGTAACGGAACGACGGCCAAGCCACCATAACCCCTGCAATGGCAGGCTGCAGGCAAAGAGTGCCGTCGCGATAGCCGGACCGAGTTGGCCACCCAATGCAATCTGCCATGTCAATGTAAACACCGCTAACGGCGGCATCACACGAATCCCGAACCGTGTCGCCCGAACCACACGGTTTTCAGGAAAGACAGGCGCCAATTGTTTTTCAATCGGCCACGTGTTCATGTAATGCTGCCCATGCTGGAGTAACTGTCGCCAGCTCTTGCTACCGTCCGGCTGTGTCGCCATCGCCACACCTCAACTTTACTGATAAAAAATAAAAACTTCACACAAACCAACAACTCAAATTGGTAAACTTAAAATATATTTTGTGTTTATCTGACGCTATCGGTATCCTAAGCCGGCCTTTTGGCCGCGGTATACCTAAAGTAGTATGACTACACGCGAGGTGTATAATTCCCTTCGCGATATTAAGCGCAGCCAACGGTCACAACGCGGTTGTCCATCGCTTTAAAGCTGCGGTTTACATCAGGTCGGTGTCACTGTGTCATACCTCTTCTCAGGTATAACATAAGTAATCGTCTCGACCCTAATTCATCGTTGTGTCTGGTGCATCGCACCAAGGCATGATGTTAATCATAAATGCCAGTGGCATTATGCGATACGCTATGCCCTGTATGACATTTATTAACCATGTATAACAAGTAGGTACTTCCATGTCGAGTAAGTTAGTACTGGTTCTTAACTGCGGTAGTTCATCCCTGAAATTCGCGATCATCGATGCGATTAACGGAGAAGAGTACCTGTCTGGTTTAGCCGAGTGTTTCCACCTGCCTGAAGCCCGTATCAAATGGAAAATAGACGGCGGTAAACAAGACGCCGAACTGGGCGCCGGTGCGGCTCACAGCGAAGCGCTGAACTTCATCGTCAACACCATTCTGTCTCAGAAACCAGAGCTGTCGGCGCAGCTGGTTGCTATCGGTCACCGTATCGTTCACGGCGGTGAGAAGTTCACCCAATCCGCGATCATCACTGACGATGTCCTTCAGGGTATCAAAGATTCCGTACCTTTTGCACCGCTGCACAACCCGGCGCACCTCATCGGCATCGAAGAAGCGCTGAAATCTTTCCCGCATCTGGCTGATAAAAACGTCGCTGTTTTCGACACCGCCTTCCACCAGACCATGCCGGAAGAGTCTTATCTTTATGCACTGCCGTACAAACTGTATAAAGAAAACCACATCCGCCGTTACGGCGCGCATGGCACCAGCCACTACTTCGTTTCCCGCGAAGCCGCTAAAGTGCTGAACAAGCCGGTTGAAGAGCTGAACGTTATCACTTGCCATTTGGGTAACGGCGGCTCTGTTACGGCTATTCGCAACGGAGAGTGCGTTGATACTTCAATGGGTCTGACGCCGCTGGAAGGGCTGGTTATGGGAACGCGCTCCGGCGATATCGATCCCGCCATCGTTTTCCATCTGCATGACGCGCTGGGTATGGACGTTGCCAGCATCAACAAATTGCTGACCAAAGAGTCCGGCCTGTTGGGTCTGACGGAAGTGACCAGCGACTGTCGTTACGTTGAAGATAACTACCAAACGAAAGCAGACGCCAAACGTGCGATGGATGTTTACTGCCACCGTCTGGCTAAATACATCGGTTCCTACACGGCACTGATGGAAGGCCGTCTAGATGCCGTGATCTTCACCGGCGGTATTGGTGAAAACGCGGCGATGGTGCGTGAACTGACGCTGAAAAAACTCAGCCTGCTGGGCTTTGAGGTCGATCACGAGCGCAACCTGGCTGCCCGCTTTGGTAAAAGCGGCAACATCGCCAAAGAGGGTACCCGCCCGGCGCTGGTTATCCCAACCAATGAAGAGTTGGTCATCGCGCAAGACGCCCACCGTCTGACTGCGTAAAACAAATAATGCCCAACACCGTCAGCTCAGGCTGACGGTGTTGTTTTTGACTAACGAGCAACCGTAAAGAGGTTCAGCCGTGTCCCGTATAATCATGTTGATCCCAACTGGCACCAGCGTTGGTCTGACAAGCGTCAGCCTGGGTGTCATCCGTTCCATGGAACAGAAAGGCGTCCATCTGAGTGTGTTCAAACCTATCGCTCAGCCGCGCAGTGGCGACAACACGCCAGACCAGACGACCACCATCATTCGAGCCAACTCCGCCATCAATGCCGCTGAACCGCTGGCAATGAGCCACGTAGAGGCCCTGCTGAGCTCTAATCAGCAGGACGTGCTGATGGAAGAGATCATTGCCCGCTACCATGAAAACACCAAGGATGCCGAAGTCGTTCTGGTTGAAGGTCTGGTTCCCACGCGCAAACATCAGTTCGCTAACGCATTGAACTATGAGATTGCCAAGACGCTGAATGCGGAAATCGTTTTCGTACTGGCGCTGGGTAATGACTCGCCGGCACAGTTGAAAGATCGTATCGAACTGGCTCGCTCCAGCTTCGGCGGCAGCAAAAACAAAAACATTACTGGCGTCATTATCAACAAACTGAATGCACCGGTAGACGAACAGGGTCGTACTCGCCCTGACCTGTCTGAAATCTTTGATGACTCCACGAAAGCCAGCGTTGCCAACGTCGATCCGAAGCAGCTGTTCGCCAACAGCCCGCTGCCGGTGCTGGGCTGCATTCCATGGAGCTTTGATCTGATCGCGACGCGCGCAATCGATATGGCGAATCACCTGAATGCTCGCATCATCAACGAAGGTGATATTCAAACGCGTCGCGTTAAATCGGTAACGTTCTGCGCACGCAGCATTCCCCATATGTTGGAACATTTCCGTCCGGGTTCACTGCTGGTGACCTCCGCTGACCGTCCGGATGTGCTGGTTGCCGCCTGTCTGGCCGCCATGAATGGCGTGGAAATCGGCGCCCTGCTGCTGACTGGCGGTTACGAAATGGATCCGAGCATCGCCAAACTGTGCGAGCGCGCATTCCAGACCGGTCTGCCGGTATTCATGGTCAAAACTAACACCTGGCAAACCTCACTCAGCCTGCAAAGCTTCAATCTTGAAGTGCCGGCGGATGACCGTCAGCGCGTAGAGAAAGTACAAGAGTATGTCGCCCGCCACATCGACACCCAGTGGATCGATTCCCTGAGCGCCGCGTCTGAACGTTCTCGCCGCCTGTCTCCGCCAGCGTTCCGTTATCAGTTGACTGAACTGGCGCGTAAAGCAGGCAAGCGTATCGTTCTGCCGGAAGGCGATGAACCACGTACCGTTAAAGCAGCAGCAATCTGTGCCGAACGTGGCATTGCACACTGTGTACTCATCGGCAACCCGGAAGAGATCCAGCGTGTGGCAGCCGCTCAGGGCGTAGAACTGGGCAAAGGCATTGAAATCGTTGATCCCGTCGCCGTGCGTGAAAACTATGTCTCTCGTCTGGTTGAGCTGCGTAAGAATAAAGGCATGACCGAAGTGGTTGCGCGCGAACAGTTGGAAGACAACGTGGTTCTGGGTACGCTGATGCTGGAACAGGGCGAAGTTGACGGTCTGGTTTCCGGCGCGGTTCACACCACAGCCAATACCATCCGCCCACCGCTACAGCTGATCAAAACCGCGCCGGGCAGTTCGCTGGTATCGTCTGTGTTTTTCATGCTGCTGCCTGAGCAGGTTCTGGTTTACGGCGATTGCGCCATCAACCCGGATCCGACCGCAGAACAGCTGGCCGAGATCGCTATCCAGTCCGCCGACTCCGCGGCGGCCTTCGGTATCGACCCGCGTGTTGCAATGATCTCCTACTCTACCGGTAACTCCGGTGCGGGTAGCGATGTTGAGAAAGTGCGTGAAGCAACTCGTCTGGCACAGGAAAAACGGCCCGATCTGGTCATCGATGGTCCATTGCAATATGACGCCGCGATCATGGCCGATGTCGCACAGTCCAAAGCGCCAAATTCTCCGGTCGCCGGTAAAGCAACCGTGTTCATCTTCCCGGATCTGAACACCGGTAACACCACATACAAAGCGGTGCAACGCTCTGCTGACCTGATCTCCATCGGGCCAATGCTGCAAGGCATGCGCAAACCGGTTAACGACCTATCCCGCGGGGCGCTGGTCGATGATATCGTTTATACCGTCGCTTTAACCGCGATTCAGGCGACCCAGATCTAATTGATAGCCTGACTCACGTTGCCCGAGCGGGTAACGCTGTCTTTATGCCAGCCTTGTGCTGGCATTTTTGTTTCTGTCTACCCAGAAATGACGCAAAAAGCAGAGACGCGTTGGCTGATGACGGTAATGGAGACTGGAACTGAATTTTCGGCAGATGACGCCGCTGCGAAGAACAGCAGCGGCGAGAAGACGTTAACAGGTTATTTCAGTGAGTCCGTTTCTGATGGCGCGTCATTATTGCCGTTCTCCGCGCGATCGGGCTCGGCGGGTAATTCAGCCTCCTCGTCCTGCTGGCGTAAAATCGGCTTGCCATATTCCCGATCGCTATAGCGCGTCAGCCACAGTGACAGCGCTTTGAGTGAATCCGGCGTAAACTCATCGCACCGGGCGGTAATCTCCTGCGGTGTCAGCCAACTGACTTCATCAACCTCTTCTTCCTGCAAAGCGAAGGGCCCGTGGGTAACACAGCTAAACAACGCCCCCCACACGCGACAGTTTTCGCCTTCAAAATAGAACTGGCCATGCTCTGCAAAGGGGACGTCGGCAATACCAAGTTCCTCCTCCGCCTCACGACGCGCAGATTCCAGCATGTGCTCACCGCTTTGCACAACCCCGCCCGCCGTCGCGTCAAGCCAGCCCGGATAGAAGTCTTTATTTTTCGTCCGACGCTGCACCAGAATTTTGCCCATGCCATCATGTACAACAATGTAAGTCGCACGATGACGAAGATTTTGCGCACGCATCTGCTGACGACTTGACTGGGCGATTACCTCGTTGTTTTCATTGACGATATCAACCCACTCTGTACCTGCCGCCTGACTTTGTTCCGCCATCCTCTGAAACCCTTTAGTATTGGCGCGTTGCTACGCGCGTCTGTTTTACATAATTGAATGTTGCTGTAACCCTTCCCCGCCACTGGCTGGAAAAGTTCAAAAACAGGACATACGCTAAATTAGTGCCTAATCGTGACCTGTGCAATAGGCTCGCCGCCATGCAGTGGCAGAACCCGCAGTTCGTCTTGTTCGAGCAGACCGTAGCTCGCCGGATATCCACCTTTTGGCAAGCTGACTGAACCGGGGTTAAACAAGTAGTGTTCACCACGTCGCTCGGCAAACGGGAGGTGGGTATGGCCATACACCAGCACATCCCCCGTGTGTAGCGGCGGCAGATGGTCGGGGTGATAGAGATGCCCATGCGTCAGAAAAAGGCGATTTTGCGGTAACAGGACCTGTTGCCACGGCGCCATAACCGGAAAAGTGAGCAGCATCTGGTCAACCTCGCTGTCGCAATTCCCGCGGACGGCAACGATGCGCGATGCATACGCGTTCAGCCGGGTAGCGACTTCCGCTGGCTGGTATGCGTCGGGTAGCGGATTGCGCGGGCCATGATTGAGAAAATCACCCAATAAAATAAGCCAGTCGGCCTGTTTCTGCTCGAAGATGTTCAGCACCCGTTCCGTTGCGCTGAGAGAACCATGTATGTCGGACGCAAACAGTAATTTCATCGTTCTTCCCTACCATTCTCATACCCAAAAACGATCGCCGTGTTGTTGCAGGTAGTCTATCAAAGTTGGCCGCTCACTTCCGGCAAACATCACATCACCGTGCGCTGTCGCTTATTTTTTAAACGAAGGAGTGATAAGATTAACAACATGATACCTCCTTATCCTGACAGCCGATTGGCCGCTGTGGCGATCGGTTTCCATACGCCCCATGATGTTTTGCTGAAGTAAAAAGGAGACTCGATTCATGATCGATCTATATTATGCACCGACGCCTAACGGGCATAAGATTACCCTGTTTCTGGAAGAAGCAGGCCTTCCTTACCAACTCCACCACGTGAATATCAGCAAAGGCGAGCAGTTCAAGCCGGCGTTTTTAGCTATCTCGCCAAACAATAAGATACCCGCCATTGTCGATCATCAGCCGGCAGACGGCGGCGCCCCCGTTAGTCTGTTTGAATCCGGAGCAATTTTGCTGTATCTGGCGGAAAAACATCGCGTTCTGTTAAGTTCAGAATTACGCGAACGCACCGCTACCCTACAGTGGCTTTTCTGGCAAGTCGCCAACTTTGGTCCGATGTTGGGGCAAAACCACCATTTTAACCATTACGCGCCGCAGCCGGTGCCTTACGCCATTGAACGCTACCAGCAAGAGGCTCTGCGCCTGTACCGCGTGCTGGATAGCCATCTGAAAAATCACCCCTGGCTGGCTGGCGAACACTACAGCATCGCCGATATTGCCACTTACCCTTGGGTTGTTCCTTACGCTCGTCAACGCATTGACCTTGATGATTACCCAGCGGTAAAAGCGTGGTATAAGCGCATCAGCGAACGCCCGGCGACGCAGCGCGCCTATGAATTAGCGGAGCAATAACAATATACGCCAGTACCCGTTCGGTCTTTGGGCATCTTCTGCTATGGTAATCACTATCCTGTTGTTAATGATATTGTTACCAACACGCCGATATCTGTTACCCAACTCACTGGTGCCGTGCTTTATTGGCGGCAACGGGAAAAGAAGCCCCCGAGGACCGAGCAATGTCACAACACCATTCTGACGCGATTATCCGCATCAAAAATTTGCGGTTGCGTACCTTCATCGGCATCAAAGATGAGGAAATCGCCAATAAGCAGGATGTGATCATCAACGTCACCATTCACTACCCGGCAGAACAGGCGCGCAACAGCGAGAACATTGATGACGCGCTGAACTATCGCACCATCACCAAAAATATCATTCGCCACGTGGAAAATAACCGCTTCGCTCTGCTGGAAAAATTAACGCAGGATGTGCTCAATATCGCCAGCAATCACGACTGGATCACCTATGCTGAAGTAGAAGTGGATAAACCCTTTGCGTTGCGATACGCCGATTCGGTTTCAATGACCATGCGTTATCACAAGGCATAACGATAACAAAAGGGGCCAGCGATGCAATTACTCATTACAGGTGGAACCGGCCTTATTGGACGCCATCTTATCTCGCGTTTACAATTGCTTTCCCATCGCATCACGGTGCTGACTCGCGATCCTGAACGTGCCCGCGGTATTCTCGGCAATCAGGTGGAATATTGGTCGACGTTGGACAATGTAACTTCGCTGAATGATTTTGACGGCGTCATCAATCTCGCCGGTGAACCCATAGCCGACAAACGCTGGACACCCCGGCAAAAACAGCGCCTGACGCAAAGCCGTTGGGCTGTCACCGAACAGCTGGCGAAGCTTATTACCGCCAGCAGCGAACCGCCCACCGTTTTTATTTCAGGCTCCGCTGTCGGGTACTATGGCGATCAGGGGGAAGCGCTGGTCACAGAAGATGAATCTGCTGTTGATGAATTTACACACCGCCTGTGCGCCCGTTGGGAAGCGCTGGCGCAGTCTGCCGAAAGCGATCAAACCCGCGTCTGCCTGCTGCGTACCGGCATTGTCCTGTCGGCACAAGGCGGCGCGTTGGCAAAAATGCTGCCGCTCTTTCGCCTTGGCCTCGGCGGGCCGATGGGCTCCGGTAAACAATATATGCCCTGGATCCATATTGATGACATGGTCAACGGCATTATTTACCTGTTGGATCAGCCAACGCTTAACGGGCCCTTCAATATGGTTTCGCCCTATCCGGTTCATAATGAACAGTTTTCCGCCATGCTGGCACATGTGTTGGATCGTCCCGGTTTCCTGCGTGCGCCGGCTTTCGCGATCAAACTCCTTATGGGAGAAGCGGCAACGCTGGTTTTGGGCGGGCAGCGCGCCATTCCGCAACGGCTGGAAGCCGCCGGCTTTGGCTTTCGCTTCTATGAATTGGAAGAGGCACTACAGGACGTGACAAAAAAAGCCGGCTGACGGCTGTCCGTTTCAGACAACCGCAGTCTCTTCACCGCGTAGAAACCATCCTGATGGGATGCCGCATCCGTCTGCTATGATGCGCCCTGCCACCGCGTAAAGAGATCCGTCGGCAGGGCGATATCGAACTGGTCCAGAATTCGGTTCACCGTCTGATCCACGACATCCTGCACGCTTTCCGGGCGATGATAAAATGCCGGCACCGGTGGCATAATGATCGCACCCAGTTCCACCGCGCTGGTCATCAAACGCAAATGGCCTAAGTGTAAAGGTGTTTCACGCACGGCCAGCACCAGAGGACGGCGCTCTTTCAATATGACATCCGCTGCGCGCGTCAGGAGATTGTCGCTATAACTGTGCACAATCCCAGAAAGGGTTTTTATCGAACAGGGCAAAATAACCATCCCCGCCGTTTTAAACGAGCCTGAAGAGACGCTGGCGGCAATATCGCGCGTGTCGTACACCACGCTGGCTAACGCCTGCACATCACGCAGGCTAAAATCCGTTTCCAGCGCCAGCGTCTGACGTGCGGCCTGACTCATGATCAGATGCGTCTCAATGCCTTCCACTGTCTGTAAAACCTGTAGCAACCGAATGCCGTAAATAACGCCGCTGGCACCGGAAATCCCTACAATGAGTCGCTTCATTCGTTTGCCCTCTGACTGGTCGCGCAAAGTGAGACGCGGGAAAATCATGTGTGCAGACTTTGCCGTATCGATCCCTGATAAGCAAGGAGAAGCACACAAAACAAAAAGGGAAGACGCTTTCGCGTCTTCCCCCTTAGATCGGCCCCGCCCTGAAGTCAGTCGTTAGCCTTCGTTATGCAGTTCCAGATCTTCAACCTCATTCTGGCTGCGTAATGCCTTAGCATCGTCATTGCGCAGCATTTCCAGGTAATCCAGATAGCCTTGATCGACATCTTTAGTCACGTAAATGCCGTTGAAAACCGAACATTCAAACTGAACAATGTCCGGATTATCTTCCCGCGCAGCGTCGATGAGATCGTCCAGATCCTGGAAAATCAGCGCGTCGGCACCAATTATCTTACAGATTTCATCCACTTCGCGACCGTGGGCAATCAATTCGTTAACGCTCGGCATATCAATGCCATACACATTAGGGAAACGAATTTCCGGTGCGGCCGAGGCCAGATAAACGCGTTTGGCACCCGCTTCTCGCGCCATTTCAACGATCTGCTCTGATGTCGTACCGCGCACGATGGAATCGTCCACCAGCAGTACATTTTTGTCACGAAATTCGGCGCGATTAGCATTCAGCTTACGCCGCACGGACTTACGACGCGCCTGCTGACCCGGCATGATGAAGGTCCGTCCCACGTAGCGGTTTTTCACGAACCCCTGACGGTACGGCTTGTCGATAATACGCGCAATTTCCAGCGCGATATCACAAGACGTTTCCGGGATCGGGATAACCACATCAATCTCAAGATCTTCCCACTGACGCGCAATCTTTTCGCCAAGCTTCTGTCCCATACGAACGCGAGCGCTGTACACCGAGATTTTATCAATGAAAGAATCCGGACGAGCAAAGTAGACATACTCAAACAGACACGGGTTGCTCTTTGGATTTTCCGCGCACTGGCGGGTAAACAACTGCCCTTTCTCGGTAATGTAGATCGCCTCTCCGGGCGCCACATCGCGCAAGAATTCAAAGCCTAACGTATCCAGTGCCACGCTTTCCGACGCGACCATGTATTCGCTGCGGCCATCGTCCAGATCGCGCTTGCCAATCACCAGAGGACGAATTCCGTTAGGATCGCGGAATGCCACCATACCATGACCGATAATCATCGCCACACAGGCATAAGCCCCACGGATTTGCTGATGCGTCGCGGAAACGGCCGCAAAAATGTTATCAGCTTCCAGCGGGTAATGCTGAAAACGATCCAGCTCTCTGGCGAAGATATTCAACAGAATTTCAGAATCGGACGTGGTGTTAACGTGACGACGCTCCTGCTCGAACAGCTTTTTACGCAGTTCGTGCGCGTTAGTCAGGTTTCCATTGTGGGCCAGCGTGATACCGAACGGAGAGTTGACATAGAAAGGCTGTGCTTCCGATGCGCTGGAACTGCCCGCCGTCGGATAACGCACGTGACCAATCCCCATGTTTCCCTGTAGGCGCTGCATGTGTCTGGCTTCAAACACATCTTTGACCAGACCGTTGGCTTTACGCAGGCGAAAACAATTCAGAGCATCAATGGTAACAATCCCCGCAGCATCCTGCCCACGGTGTTGCAACACCGTTAACGCGTCATAAATCGACTGGTTGACCGGTGTAAAACCGGCGATACCGACAATACCGCACATGGTGTCTTTTCCTCATCAGCGCTACCGCAGCGGCAAATGCTGCGGCAAGAAACTTGACGTGCTTTGCAGGTAGTCAAAAAACCACCTGATAATGTAACTGAACTGCGGGATTAACTGGGACTGCTTCCAGTCATCGCTCTGCGAAAAACCGGTAAAGGTATCCAGAAAGAAGAGCAGCGCGGAAACGATCAGCACACCGCGCAGCGCACCAAAACAGATGCCCAAAACACGGTCGGTGCCGGATAATCCGGTCCGCTCAACCAACGAGCCTATCGCGTAGTTGACGATAGCCCCCACAATCAGCGTGGCAATAAACAGAATGGCGATCGCGATGCCGTTGCGTACCAGTTCATCATCAAAACGGGTGAAATATACCGCAAGGTAGGCGTAGTAATGGCTGGCAATAAAAAAGGCACATCCCCAGGTTACTAACGACAGCGCTTCACGAACAAATCCCCGGATTAAGCTAACCAGAGCCGAAAACCCGATGATGCCAATAATGACGTAATCAACCCAAACCATGAACGATCCTAATAATGAACGATGCTATCAATAGTCGCTACGCCGTCCTGTTCGCGGCGCATTCTAACAGAAAAAGAAAACGTTTGCGTAGCGTATTTCCGCCGATGCGATCAATAGACGATCGGGCGAAAACATCTTCGGCACATGTGCCTGATGCGATTAACGAACGGCCTTCCAGAGCGGGCCTGAGGGGACGCAACCGCTGTGCGTTTCGTCCCCTCAGCCTCATCCTGTTTGTTCAGGTAACACAAAATCGGACACGCTGATATCCTCGCCCCTAGCGAACCGAATGCGCCCGTATCTGTCCGCTGAGCCCACTGAGCTGTTTCAATTCCCCCAGCGAAGACTCCAGTTTCTGCTTCGAGGCATCCGGCCCCACATAAATACGGGTAATTTCCCCCGGAACCGGCGTTGACGGCACGGTATAGGCCCGGTAGCCAGAGAGGCGGAGTTTGGCGACAATCTCATTGACCTTATCCGCATTTTTCAGCGCCCCCAACTGCACAATGTAGGCTTGCCCGGCAGGCGCCTGTTGCGTCGGCTGGGGTTCAGGCTTCACTGCCGGTTTCGGTTCAGGTTTCGGCTTCACCTCAGGTTTTGGCTGAGGCTTCGGCGCAACCGGCGTTGGCGTCTGAACAGGCGGGTGTTCAACCACCACGGGCGGTACCGTCAAGGCGGGGGCCTGCTCCGCAGGGGGAGAAGCGGGAGTGGTCGGCATACTGACCGCGGGCGCTTCAGCTTCCGGGCGTCCCTGCATGACCGACTCCGCGCCTTCCGGCGGCTGATTTGGCAGTGACTGCGTCAACGCGGGCAGCGAATCCATCTCATTGCTGTCGCCCGGTTTTGGGATCAGGGGGATCGACGCAAACTCATCTTCGTAATGTTTTTTCTTGCCGTCCAGCAAGCCGGGTAACACGATGACGCCCAACGCGACCAGAATAACCGTCCCCACCAGGCGATTCTGAAATTTACTCGCCATACGTTTTTTCCTCATCCAGCGCTTCCATCACATGCGCTACCGTATGAAAAGAGCCACACACAATCACGATATCCTGCTCTGCGGCTTCGGACA
The DNA here is from genome assembly GCF_004342665.1 of Samsonia erythrinae. Taxonomy (GTDB): domain Bacteria; phylum Pseudomonadota; class Gammaproteobacteria; order Enterobacterales; family Enterobacteriaceae; genus Samsonia; species Samsonia erythrinae. Next base: position 284,280 of record NZ_SMBY01000003.1, read on the forward strand.
TTGCCTGTCGCCAGGCAGCGGCCACATCGGGAAATGATTGGCTGTGCGCCAGATATTCGGCAAGCTGCTGCGCCGTCGCGCCACGCGGCCCTTCAAGCGGCGCGCAATACCACTCATCAACTAACGGCGTCAGGTGAGCCAGCGTACCGGCAATGTCTTTATCGGCCAGCATGCCGACGACGGCGCGCACTTTTCCCGTTCGGGGCAAAGCGGACAGGCGGTTCGCCAGATAGGCGGCGGCATGAGGATTATGCGCTACGTCAAGGATCAATAGCGGCGATTCGCGCACAATCTGAAAACGACCGGGCAATGCGGCGCGCTGCAACCCCTGCCGAATCGCCTCTTCGCAGACATTGAGTGAAGAGCTGTAAACTGCGGCCAGCGCGGTGGCGGCATTCGGCAGCGGTACGTTTGGCAATGGCAATCGCGATAGCTCACGCTGTTTGTCCTGCCAACTCCAGGTCGCACGCTGTACTGAAAACTCCCAGTCACGACCGCGACGGCGCAGGAGCGCCCCTTTTTCAGCCGCGACATCAGCAATCGTTCCCGGCATATCCGGCTCACCGACGATAGCAGGCTTCCCGTGTCGGAAGATCCCAGCCTTTTCCCGCCCAATACTGTCCCGATCGTTGCCAAGCCAGTCGGTATGGTCAAGCGCAATACTGGTTACCACGGCGACATCCGTATCCACAATATTGGTGGCATCCAAACGCCCCCCTAACCCGACCTCCAGAATGACGACATCCAGATTCGCCTGTTTAAAGAGCTGCAATGCCGCCAGCGTACCGAATTCAAAATAGGTGAGCGATACCGCCCCTCTTCCGGATTCGATATCCGCAAAGGCCTGTGTATGCAGAGCTTCAGGCAATTCTTTGCCCTGAATACGCACACGCTCGGTATAACGAACGAGGTGGGGAGAACTGTATACACCAACCCGCAACCCGGCAGCCAGCAGAATGGATTCCAGCGTACAGCAGGTTGTTCCTTTACCGTTGGTGCCTGCGACGGTAAAAACCGTTCCGGCAGGCTGTAACAGTTGCAGACGATCGGCGACCTGCTTAACGCGTTCCAGACCTAAATCGATGGCCTGGGCGTGCAGGTGCTCAAGATAATGAAGCCACGTGACCAAAGGTGACGTGGCTTGAGGTATTTGAAGAGTCTTCATGCGTCCCGTTCACTGACTTACAGTTCATTGTGCGCAGAGCGCGCTCTGATAAGACGAGTGCCGCACGCTCTGCCCATCATGCCAATTATGCGTCATCCTGTGATGATTCAGACGGCGTATCGCTGCGGATGTCCACATCATCGTTGCCGGGCTCTGGGTGGTTCGTCAGTTTGGCAAGAATGGTGGCCAGCTTGTAGCGCATTTCCGGACGACGCACAATCATATCGATCGCCCCTTTCTCAATCAGGAATTCACTGCGCTGGAAACCCGGCGGCAGCTTTTCACGCACGGTCTGTTCGATAACGCGTGGACCGGCAAAACCGATCAGCGCTTTCGGCTCGGCAATATTCAGATCGCCCAGCATTGCCAGACTCGCGGAAACGCCGCCCATTGTCGGGTCAGTCAACACAGAGATATATGGCAAGCCGCGTTCGCGCATTTTTGCCAGTGCCGCACTGGTTTTCGCCATTTGCATCAGCGACATCAGCGCTTCCTGCATACGTGCGCCGCCGCTGGCGGAGAAACACACCAGCGGACAGCCATCTTCCAGAGCCTGTTCAACGGCGCGCACAAAACGGGCGCCAACCACGGAGGCCATCGAACCGCCCATAAAAGAGAACTCAAACGACGCCGCGACAACCGGCATGCCGTAAAGCGTCCCTTTCATCACGACCAGCGCGTCTTTCTCATCGGACTGTTTCTGCGCAGAAACCAGACGATCTTTATATTTTTTGGAATCCCGGAATTTCAGAACATCTTTCGGTTCTAATTCACTGCCTAACTCAACCGTGCTTTCTTTATCCAGAAACCCTTGTAGACGAGCGCGTGCGGAAAGACGCATATGGTGATCGCACTTCGGGCAAACCTCCAGATTACGCTCCAGTTCCGCACGATAAAGCACCTGACCGCAGCTATCACATTTTGTCCATACCCCTTCAGGGATGTTCGCTTTACGGGTCGGCGTGATATTGCTCTTGTTAAGAATTCGTTCAATCCAGCTCATTGATAACCTTTCTGCTTGAACCTGGCAAATGCCAGTCCGCTGTTCATGTTATACCCTGACAACATTGCCAATGAAAATCCCCCGGACGCACGACAATCGCGCCACAAAGGCCTCGGCAGCAAGGGTGTTCCCGAGAACAGACCATAAATGCTGTCCATTAAACCATAACGCCCCGGAACTGTGGATAAAAAACTGGTCAAACCGGGGGTTGAAATGTGTCGATTATTTCACATTACCACGTATGGCCGCACGACGATGACGGGCAATCTCAATAATCCCCGGTAGGATAGAGAGAAAAATAATCGCGACAATCAGTAATTTCAGATTTTCCTGCACCACCGGCAAATCGCCAAACAGGTAGCCGGCATAGGTGAACAATACCACCCACAGCAGCGCGCCAATGACGTTGTAAGCGGCAAAGTGCCGATAGCTCATGTGTCCCATTCCGGCGACAAACGGCGCGAATGTTCTCACAATCGGGACAAAGCGCGCCAGAATTATTGTCTTTCCACCATGACGCGCATAAAACGCATGTGTTTTATCCAGATAGCTGCGGCGAAAGATGACGGAATCCGGATTGCTAAACAGTTTTTCACCGAATAATCGCCCTATCGTGTAGTTCACCGCATCCCCGGCAATCGCGGCAATAATCATCAGGCACACCATGGTATGCACATTCAGGTCATTCGACGGCAGGGCCGCCAGCGCGCCGGCCACAAACAGCAGTGAGTCCCCCGGCAGAAACGGCGTCACGACCAGCCCCGTCTCGCAAAACAGGATCAGGAACAAAATGGCATAAACCCAGACACCATATTGCGCCACCAGTTCCGCTAGGTGAACGTCAATGTGCAGAATAAAATCAATAATAAACTGTATAAATTCCATCACAACGTCTTCTCTCCAAAATGTATATCGATCGCACGCGGTCGATATACGCAAGGCAGCGGGGATTTCCGCGTTGCCTTGCGTATAGCACGCTAAACAGCATCGTCCCAATACGCACCGCACGCGGCTTTTTGGCCTGCGGCCATCCGGCAGCGTGCGACACGAAAAAACCAGCCGACCCCATCAGCAAACGTTAGTCCGCCAGAAAAAGCGGCCCCATCGCAGGCTGCGGCAAGGCAAAACGCGCCGGGTAATCCACCGCCACTAAATACAAGCCTTCCGCGCGGGCAGTCGCTGCCGCCAGCGTACGATCTTTCGCCGCCAGCAGTTCGGCAATCCATGACTCCGGGCGATTGCCGCAACCGACTTCCATCAGGCTGCCGACGATGTTGCGCACCATATGATGAACGAATGCATTAGCCTTAATATCTACCACGATATAGTCACCGTGACGCGTAACCTTTAAATGATTTACATTACGCCACGGCGTGCGCGACTGACACTGCACCGCCCGAAACGAGGTGAAATCATTTTCCCCCAGCAGACACTGTCCAGCACGCGCCATGCGCGCCTCATCCAGCGGGTGATAAAAATGCGTCACGCCATGCGCCAATACCGCGGATCGGTAGCGGTGATTGTAGATAATATAGCGGTAACGACGTGCCGTAGCGCTGAACCGCGCGTGAAAATCGTCATCGACCGCTTTAACCCAACGCACGGCGATATCGCGCGGCAAATTCGCATTTACGCCCATCGTCCAAGCGGCATCTTTTCTGGCGGCGTGCGTCGTGAAATGAACAACCTGCCCGGTGCCGTGAACGCCAGCATCCGTTCGCCCGGCGCAAAACACCTCTATCGGTTCATCCGCGACTTTGCTCAGCGCTTTTTCCAGACAGGCCTGCACGCTGGCAACGTCCGACTGGCGCTGCCAGCCATAATACTGACTCCCATCGTACTCAATCCCCAGCGCGATTTTTAGCGGGGCGCGTTCGTTATCCGCAACGGCGTCGGCCTGAACAGCCGTCGCCCGAGTGGTTTGCGACATTACCCGAGATACTCCCGTACCAGACACTCCGCCGTTTCCACCGCCATCAGCGCGCCGCCAAAGCGGGCGTTATCGGCAACCGACCAGAATTGCAGCAGTTCAGGAATACCATAATCATTACGCAGGCAGCCGACGCTCAGTTGCCCATTGCCGGACGCATCGCCAACCTGCGTCGGGTAATCGTACTCGTCGCTTACCTGAATATTCCCGGCATTGAGCAACTCGTCTCGCGCTTCTTCCGCAGACAGCGGGCGCAGTGATTCAAGATGCACGACCTGCGCGTGACCATAAAACACCGGGGACTGAATGCAGGTCACGGAAATCGGTAATCCATCGTCCTGTAAAACCTTACGCACCTGCTCGACCAGACGTCGTTCTTCACGCACGCTTCCCGCCTCGTCCGGTAATAATGGCAACAGATTGAAAGCCAGCTGTTTCGGGAAAACGCCTTCTTCAGGCGGAATGCCATTCAGCAAACGGGCGCTTTGCCCGGCCAGATCGTCTACCGCGGCTTTGCCGAAGGCGGAAACCGACAGCATATTGACGACATGCAGGCGAGAAAGCCCTGCCGCCTCGGTCAGCGGTTTAATCGCCGTCAGCAGTTGGCTGGTAAGGCTGTCCGCCACCGCGACAATATTGCGGTTACGATAATCCGCCAGCGTATGCGCATTCACCCCCGGCACCACCAGCGGGACATCCGGCTCCAGCGCAAACAGACCGCTGCTGTCGATGACCAGACAGCCAGCATCCCCCGCGGCTTCTGCGTAGCGGGCGCTGGCATCCTGACCAGCTACGAAAAACGCCAGTTGCGCCTGTGACCAGTCAAAATCCGCCACATCGGTAACCAGACAGGATTTGCCGTTAAAACGAAGAGTTTCACCCGCGCTACGTTCGCTGGCCAGCGGATACAGTTCTCCCACCGGGAATTCGCGTTCCTGCAATAATTCCAGTAACGCCGTGCCTACTGCGCCCGTTGCGCCCAGCAGAGCAATATTCCAGCCGTCAGACATTTGGTTCTCTCCCAAATTTAGAATGAAACACCAATCATGAATCGAACCGGCAGACGATAGCGACACCCTCTGTCAGTTCATGAATAAAAAAAGAGTCATGCTCGCGCGGCGCGCCGTTAGGATGCGCCCCGCACTGACGCCGTGAATCCCAGCGCGTTCAGACAATCTGCGCTGTCAGCATCGGCACAGATGACATGGAGTGATGACCACTCGCGTCGTTCCTGATAATGTTTGCGCAGGCGATCGAACTCGCCTTCCTGATGCGCAACGTGGCGCAACAACGCATCGTCCCGGCGCACATCATACACCAGATGCACCAGACGTTTTAGCAACGCCTCATCCAGCGGGGCGGTCAATGTTATGTCGGCATACTCGGGCGCAGGCAAAAGGGATGAAAGCGCCACTGACTGCGGCGTTCCGATAAATTCGCTCCAGGCTTCAAAAACCTGCGTGGTGCCACGTGCCTTCCCTTCCAGCGTATAGCCGGCGATATGCGCCGTGCCGATATCCACTCGCGCCAGCAGGTCGGTTGACAATGCGGGCTCAGGCTCCCACACATCCAGAACGACGCTGAGTTTTTTCCCGCGTTGCAGCGCGTCAAGCAGCGCTGCATTGTCCACCACCGGGCCGCGGCAGGCGTTAATCAGAATGCGTCCGTCCGCAAAGGCATCCAGCATGCGGGCATCAACCAAATGGTGAGTCCGGTACGGCCCGTCGAAAGACAGCGGCGTATGCAGCGTCAGAATGTCGGCATCACGTACCAGCGTCTCCAGCGGCAGGAAATCACCGGCGTCACCGCGATCGGCTCGCGGTGGATCGCACAACAGTGTTTTAACGCCCCAGGCTTTCAGACGCGCCTCCAGACGTTTGCCAACATTCCCCACGCCGACGATCCCTACGGTTTTATCACGCAGTCGGAAGCCATCACGCTCGGCCAGCATCAATAAAGAAGAAAAGACATACTCCACCACGGCGATGGCATTACAGCCGGGAGCAGCGGAAAATGCGATACCGTTGGCGTTCAGCCAGGCTTCATCAACATGGTCAGTGCCTGCCGTCGCGCTACCGACAAACTTGACCGCCGAACCCGACAGCAGATCCGCGTTCACTTTCGTGACCGAACGCACCATCAGCGCATCTACGCCGGCCAGCCGCTCACGCGGCAAAGGACGCCCCGGCACGGGTATCACCTCGCCCAAACGACTGAAAAGCTCGCGGGCATACGGCATATTTTCATCAACCAGTATCTTCATCACGTCTCCGGTAACCTGTCGCCAGCAAAAAAAGAGGGGAGATATTTTGCCACCGAATGACAAAGAAGCCCAAGGCAATTACGACACAATCTCTTCCCTGGCCGCTTCCCGACAGCGTTCCCGCAAGATGTCACGATCGACCATGTCAAAACAGACCGGGTTGATAGTCATCCCGATGCTCTGCTATGTTGTGGGCAATTCGTCCTTGCCCGACTTTAAGAGTCCGGACCGGCAAAGGGTGCCTTTTCGCCGGGTCTGTCATGGAATGCCAACGTTGAATACCCTGTTTCCCATCATCGCGGTTCTGATCTGGTCGATTAACGTAATTGTTAACAAGCTCTCCGCTACCGTCATCGATCCCGCCGCCATCTCATTTTATCGCTGGCTGTTGGCGTTCCTCGTGATGACGCCGTTCATTCTACCCGGTCTTCGTCCTCATACTGCGGTAATCCGTCAACACGCCGGGAAACTGCTGGTGCTAGGCCTGCTGGGTATGGTGCTTTATCAGAGCCTCGCCTACTACGCGGCGCATACCATCAGTGCCGTAATGATGGGCATTATGGGGTCGCTGCTGCCGTTACTCACGGTTCTGCTCAGCATCCCTCTGCTGCGCGTGGCGCCGACACTGGGCGTACTGCTTGGCAGCCTGCTGTCTCTGGCGGGTATTGTGTGGCTGATCAGCGCCGGGCATCCTGAACAGATTTTGTCGCAGGGGATCGGCCCCGGCGAGTTTATGATGTTTTGCGCCGCCTTGTCCTATGCGCTCTATGGCGTACTCACCAAACGCTGGAGTATCCCGTTGCCCAACTGGGTCTCGCTGTATGTGCAAATTGCCTTTGGCGTGGTACTACTCGTGCCGAACTTTTTGTTCGCAGATAATATCGAGCTCAACGAACAGAATCTGCCGCTGGTGATTTTCGCGGGCATCATGGCCTCAATCATTGCGCCTTTTTTGTGGATTCAAGGAGTTATGCGGCTGGGAGCCAGTAAAACCGCCATTTTGATGAACCTGACGCCTATCTTTACCGCCATTATTGCGATCGGCTTTTTACATGAACCGCTGCACCATTATCATCTGATTGGCGGCGGCGTCACGTTATTGGGGGTGATACTCGCCCAGCGTCTGCGCACGCCACTCGGGCGCGCCTCACATGATTAGCCCCGTTTTAAGCGACGCATGGACTTTCAGCCGTCACGTCAGATTGCTATGATTTACCTCCACCATGAGGGCAGCGAGGACAATTGATATGCAACCTGTAAGTGGCCCCGGCGCCCCGTTGCCCGGCGAACGAACGGCGACGCCATCAACGTCATCGGCGACCCACTCGACGGCAGCGACCGACGGCGACAGGCCGCTGACGCTGGCGCAGCGTACCACGCTGGACAATCTGGTACTCAAAGTTGCCGCCCTGACAACCGCAAAGGCAACGGACGTCTGGACAACGATAAAACAGGGATTAGGGCTGGCAGAAAATAATGAACTGCGCTCTCGCCACTACCAGCCTGCCGAGCAAATGCTTCAGACGCGTTTAACGCAGGCGCAGGATAACAGCGGGCGTCAGGCGTTGCTTCAGCGGCTGACGGAGATGCTGTCTCAGGGAAACCATCGCCAGGCAGTCAGCAATTTTATTCAGCAACAGTTCGGTAGCACCACGCTAAGCGCGCTGAATAAAACGCAGCTAGAGCAGGTTGTTACCCGGCTGCAAAATGGCCTAATTTCGTCGCCAACAGCGTCGCCATCCACGCTGTCCGCCAGCGCCGAACGCCCGCTCTCTCCCGCAGAACAGCGCGGTCTGAATCAGCTCGTCGCCCGCCTGGCAACCATGACCGGGGAACAACCTGCCCGCGTGTTGAGCAACCTGATGATGATGCAGAATCTTAACGCCGGCGACGCCATCCCGTTGAAACATCTGCCGCTGCTCACACAATTCCTGCACGCGCGGATTGAGTTGCAACAAACGCAGACACCGCTGCGCGCGCCCTTGTCCGCGTCGCAAGGAGCGCCGGCAAATGCCGGAACAGCAGGCACAGCTTCAGCCCCACAGACAACCAATACGGCTAGCGCGCCGAACGCGAATTTGTCGTCGCCGCCGCTGCCGGCACAGAACGGGCTGATTTCCCCAAACCTCGCGCCCGTGCAGATGCTATTGCAACACCCGATGACCGTGCAGGAACAGCAGTTTTTGATGGAGCACGCGCAGAACCGCTTCAATATCGGCTTACAGACCCCGCTGACGCCGATACAGGTCAGCGATCTGCTAACGTTACTGTTCACACAGCGTATTCAGCGTGCGCAGGAAACGGACTGGGCGGCGACATCATCACCGCTCTCGCCGCTGTTTAACCCCTTAATTGCGTCACTGCCGCTCAGTTGGCAATCCCTGTTCCATAAGCCGCTGTTTCTGGTGATTGTCTGCGCCTGCGTGGCTGCGTTTCTGCTCTGGGTGTTGATTTAAACGCCAGTGTCTATTCGCCCCTCACGCCATCGCCCACAAAAAACCCCGCGGCTGACGCCTGCGGGGTTTTGCTTATCCGAATGATAACGCGATTACTTATCGAATTTTCTCATCACCAGCGTCGCGTTGGTTCCACCAAAGCCGAAGCTGTTAGACATCACCGTGGTCAGTTTACGTTCCGTCGGTTCCGTCACAATATTCAGACCTGCCGCTTGTTCATCCAGCGTTTCCACGTTGATGCTTGGCGCGATAAAACCGTGTTGCAGCATCAGCAGTGAGTAAATGGCTTCCTGAACACCCGCCGCGCCCAATGAGTGCCCGGTCATTGCTTTCGTCGCGGAAATAGACGGGGAGTTATCGCCAAAGACTTCACGAATCGCGCCCAGTTCCTTCACATCGCCAACCGGCGTTGAGGTACCGTGAGAGTTCAGATAATCGATCGGCGTGTCCACGCCTTCCATCGCCATCTTCATACAACGCACAGCGCCTTCACCCGACGGCGCCACCATATCCGCTCCGTCAGAGGTCGCACCGTAGCCAACGACCTCTGCGTAGATATGCGCACCGCGCGCCAGCGCGTGTTCCAATTCTTCGATGACAACCATACCGCCGCCGCCGGCGATGACGAAACCATCGCGATCGGCATCATATGTCCGGGACGCTTTTTCCGGCGTTTCATTGTATTTGGTTGACAGCGCGCCCATGGCATCAAATTCACAGGCCAGCTCCCAGCAGAGCTCTTCGGCACCGCCGGCAAACACGATATCCTGTTTACCCATCTGGATTTGTTCAACCGCGTTACCGATGCAGTGTGCGGAGGTCGCACAGGCGGAGCTGATGGAGTAGTTCACGCCGTGAATTTTAAACGGGGTCGCCAGACAGGCGGATACCGCAGAGCCCATCGATTTGGTCACGACGTAAGGGCCGACCGCTTTCAGGCCGCGCGGGCTGCGCATTGCGTCAGCGCCAAACACCTGATAACGCGCAGAGCCGCCGGAACCGGCAATCAGGCCTACGCGGGGATTGTTCTGATAAACCTCATCTGGCAGTTTGGCATCCTGAATCGCCTGCTCCATAGACAAGTAAGCATAAATTGATGCATCTCCCATGAAACGCACAACTTTACGATCGATGAGGCCAGTGGTGTCCAATTTGACGTTGCCCCAGACGTGACTACGCATGCCGGAATCTTTCAGCTCTTGAGAGAAAGTAATGCCCGAGCGACCTTCCCGCAACGATGCCAGAACTTCCTGCTGGTTGTTACCAATGCTTGATACGATCCCCAGACCAGTAATCACTGCACGTTTCATTTAATACCTCTTCCACTTATAGAGTTGGGATTTCGCCTCGCACTTTAGCGTACACTTGTACGCTGAACAAGTCCGATCAGCCGAATACCCGCGAAATAATTGCTAAATTTGCACCACCATATTCCGCTCGCTAAAATCTCGCCATCACTTGAATAATGAGCTTTTTACCGTGACTAACCTTCCCATCCAACACGCGTCGTTAAGTTGGAACGCTCAGGGTACACCTGTATCGCAACAGTTTGATGACGTTTATTTCTCGAATCAGGATGGGTTGGCAGAAACCCGCTATGTGTTTTTAAAGGGCAATCAGTTTCCTGAGCGTTTCACTACGCATCCGCGCGCAAACTGCGTGGTGGCAGAAACCGGCTTCGGTACCGGTCTTAACTTTCTGACGCTGTGGCAAGCCTTTGCCCACTTCCGTCAACGGCAGCCGCAGGCGACGTTGCGACACCTGCATTTCATCAGCTTCGAGAAATTCCCGCTGCGTCGTCACGATCTGGCCGCCGCGCACGCCCAGTGGCCGGAGCTGGCAGCCTTTGCGGAAGAATTGCGCCAGCAGTGGCCGATGCCGCTGCCGGGGTGCCACCGTCTGATTCTGGCGCAGGGCAGCATCACGCTTGATTTGTGGTTCGGTGACGTCAATGACTTGCTGCCTGAGCTGGATGACTCGCTGAATCATCAGGTTGACGCTTGGTTTCTGGACGGCTTCGCCCCCGCTAAAAATCTGGATATGTGGACAGACCACCTGTTTCAGGCAATGGCACGTCTGTGCCGCAAAGAAGGCACGTTCGCCACCTTTACCGCCGCAGGTTTTGTGCGTCGCGGGCTGCAACAGGCGGGATTTCAGGTCAGCAAAATAAAAGGGTTCGGACAAAAGCGAGAAATGCTGATCGGCACCCTGCCTGACGAATCCGACATCTCTTCGCCGACGCCGTGGTATGCGCGCCCTGCCGCCAGCACGACCGAAGATATTGCGATTATCGGCGGCGGTATCGCCAGCGTGCTCACCGCGCTGGCCCTGCAACGGCGCGGCGCGAACGTGACGCTCTACTGCGCAGAAGCCCAGCCGGCCACGGGGGCATCCGGCAATCGTCAGGGGGCGCTGTACCCGCTGCTGAATAACCGGCACGATGCGTTATCCCGTTTTTTCTCCCTCGCGTTTGCGTTCGCCCAACGCAGCTACGCCGCGCTGGCGCAACAGGGGCTGGCGTTTGAACACCAGTGGTGTGGCGTCAGCCAGCTCGCCTGGGACGAGAAAAGCACGCGAAAAATCGAACAAATTCTGCAAGGGAACTGGCCGGAGGAACTGGTCATCGGCGCGGATGCCCGGCAATTGGAAGACCAGAGCGGCGTGAAGCTCGGCGTAAATGGCCTCATCTACCCTGGCGGCGGCTGGCTGTGCCCGGCGGAACTGACGGCGGCGGCGTTAACGCTGGCACAGCAGAACGGCCTGTCGGTGCAGATGAATAGCGCCGTTTCCGCACTGGAGAAAACGGACGACGGCTGGGCTCTCACCCTCAGCAGCGGTCGGCGTGTAAACCATAACGTCGTGGTGCTGGCGAATGGGTATCAAATAACCGACTGGCCTCAAACCCGCCATTTACCCAGCTACGCGGTGCGTGGACAGGTCAGCCATGTGCCCACTCACCCTGTGTTAGGGCAACTAAAACAGGTCCTGTGCTACGACGGCTATCTGACGCCCGTCAGTCCACGCCACCAGACGCACTGTATCGGCGCAAGTTACGTGCGCGGCGAAACACGCTGCGATTATCGGGAAGCGGAACAACAAGAAAACTATCAACGACTGCGGCACTGTCTGCCGGATGCGGAATGGGCGACAGCCATTGATATCCGCGCTGGGCAGTCGCGTCAGGGCGTTCGCTGCGCGCTGCGTGACCATCTGCCGCTCGTCGGTGCAGTACCCGACTATGAAAAAACGCTGACAGAATATGAAGATCGGTTACATCCCCAGCACCGCGCCGACGCGGTACCAAGCGCCCCCTATTGGCAGGATCTGTTTATTATCGGCGCATTAGGCTCACGCGGGCTCTGCTCCGCCCCGCTCGCCGCGGAAATTCTGGCCTCGCAGATTTATGGCGACCCCCTGCCGCTGGATGGCGACACGCTGGCGGCGCTGAATCCGAATCGTTTCTGGATAAGAAAACTGCTGAAAGGCAAACCCGTCGCTCAGGATTAATCGGGAAAAAGATAGGCTGGCTCTGCTGAGCCAGCACCGGCTGATTAACGCTCAGAACAGATAAGAACTAGTGGGTATTATTCCGTGCCTGCTGGAACAAACGCTCCCACATCCCATTAACCAGTACCTGATCCGGTGGTGAAAGCTCGCCATTTTTGATGGCGTTCTGAATACTGCCGCTAACGCGCGCGTGCAGGGCTTCGAGCGTATGTTCCCCCTGCTCTTCCGCTTCTGCAACCGACACTGTCAGATGACCGCGCAAATAGCCGCCAGCAAAAAGTTCATCGTCGCTGGCATGTTCGACCATGTCATCAATCAGCGCCAGAATACGCGTTTCAAATTCTGCGATCATTTCTTATCCTCGGTTAATTCTCTTCCTGCTCAGTCCAGATCGGCTGGGTACGGGAAATGCGCGGCCGTCAGCGGCGGCGTATTGTAAAACGATTGTAACGCGCGAATAAAGCGCGCCGGACGCGAGGGGATCCCCTGTTCCAGATAGGCCATCACTTGCTTATGCACACGCCGTTGAAAAGCGATGCGATCCGGTTCACTGTCGCCGTTCAGATTGTCGCAACTGACGTTAAAGGGAAAACCGGCGGCCACGCAGAACAGCCAGTCGAAAGCCTGTGGCTTAATCTCCACGGCTTCAAACTGGCTTTGGGTGGTGGAGTCGCGGCCATCCGGACAATACCAATAACCGAAGTCGACCTGCAAACGCCGCTGCTCGCCGGCGATGCACCAGTGTGAGATTTCATGCAGCGCGCTGGCATAAAAACCGTGAGCAAACACGATCCGGTGGTACGGAACCAGATCATCCGCAGGCAGATAAATCGGCTCATCGTCGCCTTTCACCAGTCGCGTATTATAATCATCGCCAAAGCAATTATTAAAAATATCAATCAGTTGTTGATAATTATGCGTCTCTTTCATGGTATCTGCCATCATAAAAACCGCTCCAGCCAGGCGGCGATCGCATGCCCATGGCTGTCATAAATCAACTTGCCGCTCATCACGGCGGAAACCAATACCAGCATTGGGCGAATCAGCGCTTGCCCCTTCGTCATCACCATTCTGGCGCCGAGTCGCGCTCCGAGGATCTGCCCAACCAACATCACCGCGCCAACAATCCAGACGACTTTTCCACTCAGCATGAAAAACAGCAGCCCACCGAAGTTGGAGGTAAAGTTCAGAATTTTGGCATTCGCCGTCGCTTTGGCCAGATTGAAGCCGTACAGCGTGACAAACGCCAACGCATAAAATGACCCGGCTCCCGGGCCAAAGAAGCCGTCATAAAAGCCGACGCAGCCACCGGCCACCATGGCAAATGGAACGGGAGACAACCGACGCTGCCGATCGGCATCGCCGATTTTGGGCGTGAATAAAAAATAGAGACCAATGCCAATAATCAGCAAAGGCAACAGTTGGCGCAGAAAATCGGCGTGGATTTGCTGAATCAGCCACGCGCCAAACGTCGAACCGGCGAACGTCAGCGCAATAGCCAGTTTTTGTTCATTGAGATTCACCGCCCGGCGGCGGATAAAATACAGGCTGGCGGAAAAGGATCCGCCGACGGCCTGCAACTTATTCGTTGCCAGCGCCTGCGCAGGCGACAATCCCGACGCCAGTAAAGCGGGGATCGTCAATAATCCGCCGCCCCCGGCAATTGAGTCAATAAACCCGGCCAGCGCCCCAACAAAAAACAACATGACCAACATTTCTGGCCCGACAATCAACAAATCCATCGTTATTTCTCAGCAAAATGTCTGTCGAGCAACGCCTGACAGGAAGGAGGCAAAGGCGGCGGGGTGGTTTTTTCCGGTGATTTTCTACCCGATGGCTTCGGCTGGAACCAGCTGGTTAGCTCGGCGCCACATCCGTCGCCGATGGGCGGCTCGTCCTGCTCCTGGCATTCGAGGCTATCGGCCGGGCAGCGCAGGCGTACATGCATATGCGCACGGTGTGCAAACCAGGGGCGAACTTTACGCAACCAATCGCGATCGTGACCCGCTTCAAGACAGAGCTGTTTTTTAATCGCCGGATTGACGAAGATACGCGTCACGTCGCTGTCTGACGCAGCCGTTTTAATCAGAGTGGTGATTTCTGGTCGCCAGACGCGGGGGTTAACGTTAAGCCCGCTGGCGCTGACTAAATCAATCGGCTGCGGCTTCAGCAACTGTTGTTCGCTCCAGCGCTGTCTGGGCAATTGCAGCCAGATGTCCACATCCAGCCCGGATTGATGGCTGGCGTGACCGCTGCTGAAACGTCCGCCGGCAGGCATCCCCATATCCCCAACCAGCACATGACCTGACGTTATTCGCCTCACTTCGGCGCTCAGACGCTGAATAAACGCCAGTAGATCGGGATGACCAAAATAGCGACGCTGATCGACGCGCATCACCTGGTAATCCGGCGTCTGTAGCGGCAACGGCTGAGCGCCAATGACACAGCCATTAGAAAAACTCCCGATTGCCTGCGGCGCACCCGCGACCGGCTGCGTCACTGCCTGCCAGGGGGTTTTTGCCCACGCGGCGTTCAGGCACGGCAACATGCTAAAAACCAGCGTAAGAACGCCGATGACCCGTTGTCTCATTCTTTTTTACCAGCGAGGAACCTGACTCTTCACATCCCCACACTGTGCGCGTTGGCGCAGCAGGTGATCCATTAATACAATCGCCATCATGGCTTCGGCTATCGGCACCGCCCTAATTCCCACGCAGGGATCGTGACGCCCGCGCGTCACCATTTCCGTCTCCTCTCCCTGACGGTTGATGGTTTTCCCCGGCACCATGATACTGGAAGTCGGTTTCAAGGCCAGATGCGCAACAATGTTCTGACCACTGCTGATGCCTCCCAGAATGCCGCCTGCATGGTTACTCTGGAAACCTTCCGGCGTAATTTCATCACGGTTTTCGCTACCGCGTTTGGTGACAACCGCAAAACCATCACCAATTTCAACGCCTTTTACCGCATTGATGCTCATCAACGCGTGGGCCAGATCGGCATCCAGACGGTCAAAGACCGGTTCGCCTAATCCAGCGGGCACCGATTCCGCCACGACGCTCACTTTCGCGCCAATCGAATCGCCCTCTTTTTTCAGCGCGCGCATCAGCTCATCCAATGCCTCCAGCTTGTCGATATCCGGGCAAAAGAACGGGTTTTGCTCGACCTGCGCCCAATCTTTCAGCTCACAGGCGACATCGCCAATCTGCGACAGATAGCCGCGAATCGTCACGCCATGCTGAAGTTGCAGGTATTTTTTCGCAATCGCGCCCGCGGCAACGCGCATCGCGGTTTCACGCGCGGAAGAGCGTCCGCCGCCGCGGTAATCACGCAGGCCATATTTTTGCTCATAGGTGTAATCGGCGTGTCCGGGGCGAAAAACGTCTTTAATCGCACTGTAATCCTGAGAGCGCTGATCGGTGTTTTCAATCAGCAGGCCAATGCTCGTTCCCGTGGTTACGCCGTCAAAAACGCCGGAGAGAATTTTGACCCGATCGGGCTCCCGGCGCTGCGTCGTGTAGCGGGATGTCCCCGGACGACGGCGATCCAAATCGTGTTGTAAATCCGCTTCCGTCAGCGGAATGCCCGGCGGCACGCCATCAACAATACACCCCAGAGCAATACCGTGGGACTCACCAAATGTAGTGACGCGGAAAAATTGCCCAATACTGTTGCCTGCCATCACAACTCCTTCGCATGTGTTCTGTTTCTGTCTTACGCTCCGGCGCGTTGCGCAAACGGTAAGACCAATGAATAGGGTTAAGACCGTTTAATCACGGTAAGCGCTAAAATGGGTTTTACAATCAAGCAGCTGCGACCGGGTTAGCCTAAATACGCCGTCGCCGCCGTTCTCAAACGTCAGCCAGGTGAACGGGATGTCGGGGTATTGTTCGATCAGGTGCACCATACTATTGCCCACCTCGCAAATCAGCACGCCGTCGTCGCTAAGGTAGTCTGGCGCGCAGGCCAGAATACGACGCACCAGATCCAAGCCGTCGTTGCCCGCCGTCAGACCCAGCTCAGGCTCGAAACGGAACTCCTGCGGCAAATCGGACATATCTTCTTCATCCACATACGGTGGATTGGTCACGATCAGATCATAACGGATCTCAGGTAAATCACGGAACAGGTCGGATCGAATCGGCGTTACGCGGTAGTCCAGACCGTGCTGCTGAATATTTTGCTCGGTCACCGCCAGCGCATCGCCGGAGATATCCACTGCGTCCACTTCCGCTTCCGGGAAGGCATAGGCGCAGGCAATGGCGATACAGCCGCTACCGGTGCACAGATCCAGAATATGCTTCGGCGCTGCTGGCAGGTGCTCACCAAAAGCCTTGTTGATCAGTTCGCCGATGGGAGAACGCGGCACCAGCACGCGTTCATCAACGTAGAATTCCAGTCCGCAAAACCAGGCTTTGTTGGTCAGATAGGCGACGGGGATACGCTCATTGACGCGGCGGATCACGCGTTCAATGATGCGCTGCCGTTCGCTGGTGGTCAAACGGGAGGCGTAAATATCTTCAGGAATATCAAGCGGTAAATACAGGCTAGGCAACACCAGCTGTATCGCCTCATCCCAGGGATTATCCGTCCCGTGACCGTAATAGACGTTGGCTGCGTTAAACCGGCTGACAGCCCAGCGCAACATATCCTGAATGGTATGAAGTTCACTGACGGCCTCGTCGACGAAAATTTTGTCCAAGGGTATCCTCCGCAGACACATCTCTATGGGAAATTGGCGTTTAGTTTGCCATGAAGCCCGCAACAAATCAGCAGATATAACCGTCAGAGCGCCCCCGAAGACAGACTTTTATTTAGCGGCTGAAGCGAGACAAGGTAAACTGATCGGATGTTGACGCAGGGTGAATAAAAAATGAGTAAAAAATATTCGCTGAATGACGACGAATTGCAGCTTTTTCGCGCGTCAATCGCAGGCACAAAAAAGTTGCGTCAGGATACCTATACCTACAGACCACCACGACGAAAAGTGGGTGAGTTGCCGGCTAAACGGGTATTGCAGGAACAGGTTGACGCCAGCTTCTATTTCTCGGATGAATTTCAGCCGCAGTTAGAAGCAGAAGGCCCGATGCGCTACATCCAACCGGGCGCCAGCCATTATGAATTGAAAAAGCTCCGGCGCGGGGATTACGCACCGGAATTATTTCTGGATTTGCATGGGCTGACGCAGCGTCAGGCAAAACAGGAACTGGGGGCATTGCTGGCGGCCTGCCGTCGTGAGCACGTTGACTGCGCCTGTGTCATGCACGGGCACGGTAAACATATTCTTAAGCAGCAAACGCCGCTCTGGCTAGCGCAGCACCCCGATGTGCTGGCGTTTCATCAGGCACCGAAAGCGTTCGGCGGCGATGCTGCGCTGCTGGTGCTGATTGCGCAGGAAGCGCCGCTGCCGGAATAATCGCCACTGGCGCTCAGCGCGACATCCGTTTTAGCGCGTTTAGCGCTTTACTCTGGCAGTTGCGCCGGGCTGACTTGCCAGCTTAGTACGCCATTGCCGGATTCCGCATGCAGCGTCACGCTGGCAATCGCAGACGTCGCGAACATCGGGGCTGTTTCCCCCCGGCATAATTCCGCAACCAGATACCCGACCAAAGGCAGATGAGACACAACCAGTACCGCGCCAACGCCTTCCCGCGCCAGCGTTTGCAGGTAGTCGCTGACGAGTCGGGCATCGCCGCCGGGCGTCAATTCGTTTAAGCAATCCGCCTCTTCCGGCAACGGCAGCACTTTTTTCACCACGTCGAGCGTCTGCCGGGCACGTAAATAAGGGCTCACCAAAACGCGCTCAATATCAATAGGTTGCTCGTTCAGCCACTCTGCCATCTGGCGAGATTCATCACGACCGCCATCGCTCAATGGGCGAACAGCATCACTCGCGGCATCCAGTAACGCATCACCATGACGCATTATTAACACTTGCATATCACACCGCTAAATTATGGGTTATGGAGTTCAAATTATACCAACTTATGCCATGACAAGCGGTATGAAGAAACGCAGACCTGTCGTGCGAAGAAACAAAGGTATCCTTCTTGTCACTGTAGGGTACCCGAGTTTTTCGCATGGATAAATGAATCTTGCACCAGATTTTACTCAATCCATTATGAAAGGGATATTACTTGATAAAACACAAGCAGTTAATTAACTATTAGCGAGAAGAACAATATAAAAAAAGCATATTCCTTATTTAGGGGAGCAGGTCTTGTGCACGTATTCATTGCGTACTGTATGATCGCAAAAGCCCCCTTTCGCATAACTTACTGGGCAACAAAAAAGACAAACGGTAATATACAAAAGGCAGTATCATAATTTTTTTACAAAATCATCACATAAAGAAAATATAACCCTACATTAACAGATCAGACCAAAAAACCACACAAAAATAGTGGATTGTTTCATAATAAAATAAAATAACCACAAATAGCCCTATTCTAACTAAAATTTACCACATTAAATTGCAAAACATGAGAATGGTTATATTATAAATAATGTAATCAATTTTTTGCCAGTTAACGTTGTATTCCATAAAGCAGGATCAACCAAAAGTCATTGGATAAAAATGAAATTTTATTTGAAAGAGCCATCATTGGTATCATTTTATTCTGACTCGTCACCACGGAAGAAGCAATGTTGTTCCTTTTATTGATTTTATCACCATGTGGAAAACTGAAATAAGTCTATTTTTATTTCAGTAGATCATGATTTCGTATCCGTAACCACGCACCTAGGGTGAGAGCGATATTAATTAATTCGCTTAAAATTTATTGAATTTATGGCTACGAAGATCTGTTGTAATCACGCATAGAAACGCCACGACTCACCTTTTGACGCCAAAGTCGACTATAACGTTATTTTCAATGTTTTTCCGTGTAATGAATGTAATAAAGGAATCGTATGACAGCTAAACGTGCAACATTAACCCTGCTCGCATCAGCAATTACGCTATTTGGCGTATCTACAACCGCCAATAGCGCGACTATTGATGGACAAATCCCGGTTACTGTAACAATCACATCATCTTGTTCCGTTGAAAACGGAGGCTCAGGATCAGGGGCAACTTGGGGAACCATTGATTTTGGCACCCATCCTGATTTAGCAACAAATATTGATGGTCAGACGACGGGTAATGGTGGCAACGGAATTAGTGTCAGTTGTTCTGTTGGTACACCCGCTACCTTAACGTTTGATGCGGGGACCAATGCGTCGTCGACACTGCGCCAACTCGCGCCGGGATCGGGAGATTATAATATCCCTTATCGCTTATACAGCGACTCAGCGCGTGCGAGTGAGATTCCCATCAATAGCACTACTGGTATTGAAATTGTCTCTAACGGTAATGCGCAAGCCATTCCGGTTTATGCGCGTATCTTATCTTCAGATCAAACCGTTAGCTCACCTACTGCGGGAACGTATACCGATACCATCACCGCGACGATTGAGTGGTAAATCACAAGGGTCTGTCTCTATTGAGACCGACCCTTTTGTTTATTCATTAATATACCGCCCTGGCGGCACAATGCATGCATTGTGTGACAAGTCCGCGTCATACCTTGTTTTAACGAAAACGGGGAATGTCTTTCTCGCTCGATAAAAACTAATTCTGGTACAACGATGCGTTTTCTTTCGACCCCTATATTATTCGTGCTTTTTCCTGTTATTACCTCGCCGATGGTGGCCATGGCGTTAACCGTTGACAGCGTATTTACCGTTGACGCCACCATTCAAAAAGGATGTGCCTTCGGGACCGATATCGCCAGCGGTGAGACGAATATGGGTACGCTTGATTTCGGCACTCGCAGTGCAGCGGACACCAATATAGACATCGCGAGCACCCCAGGAGGGGGATCAATCATCGCAACCTGTACACCCGGCATTAGTGCAATTATTGAGCTTGATTATGGGGTGAACGGCGGCAACAGCGCCCGGCGTTACCTCAGCAACGAAGACGGAACCGTGCAATTACCTTACCAGTTATACCACGATGCCGCGCGTACACAGGTATGGGGAACCGGGAGTCTTGCCCTCGACATTCCCTCTTTTCCCGCAACGACACAAACGTACACGGTGTATGCCCGTTACTTTGGCCGAACTCCGCTGCCTCCGGCGGGAATTTATCGCGATAACGTGACCATTAGCCTGACATATTAGTCAATAGAGTGAGCATTCATGATAAGGAAAAAATCAATTTTTATAGGCGTTGTTGCTTTCATTCTCAGCGCGTTCACTGGTGCCTGTTTTGCTGCCAGCTCTATTCTTGTCTGGCCGATATACCAAGTGATCGAAGCCGATGAAAATGGTTCCGCGCTGTGGCTGGAAAATAAAGGTAAAAATCCTGTCGCGTTACAAATCAGGATTATGTCCTGGCGACAAATTGACTATCAGGATCGTTATGCGCAACAAAGTGATGTGATCGGTACCCCGCCTTTTATGCGACTGGAACCGGGAAAGCGCAATATGGTCAGGTTGATGCGAGTTAAACCTGTTGCCCCTAATACAGAACAATCTTACCGCATCATCATTGATGAAATTGCCGAACCTTATGAACAAAAAGAAAACCCGAAAATGGGGCTGCAATTTCAGATGCGCTATCTGTTACCGCTTTTCTTAACGGGTAACGGAGTTCAGAGCAACCTTCGACCAGAAAAAATACGTCCGAATAGCACGATTACGTCGCCAATATTAAGTTGGCGAGTCAACGCCGTTGCGGGGAAAAACTATCTGTACGTCCGCAATCGCGGGGTCGTACATGCACGCCTGAATAAAGTTTATTGGTCATCAGATCCCGATGGAAAGAAAATCAACACAATGATTTCAGAAGGTTTTCTCGGCTATGTCCTACCCGGTCAGGAAATGCGCTGGCCTTTACCGGCTGGAGTTTCTGCACCGGGCAGTACGATGCAACTTTTCACTGAACAAGCCGATAGCCCAAACGCCACCTTAATCAAACGTGAATGATGGTGAACTAAAAACCATATTCTTTGTGCATTCAGGAATGATGAGTTGAAGATGAAATCTCCTATAAAAATTAAGGCGAGATCGCTTGTTACATTGATCTACGCGGCACTGGCCCCATTCTACTGTGCAGAGCTGTTGGCCGCGGAATATTCCGATCTCCCCCCACCGCCTCGCGCCATGCCTTCTTTAAATGAGGCGATTTACTATTTAACGCTCGCGGTGAATGGTCAAAGCAATCATACCGTTATTCCCGTGACGTACCGTGATGGTCATTATTATATTGATGCCGTCACATTACGTGAAAATCATATTCCTTTGCCAGAAAATCGTACTGGTTTGATCAATGTGAATACATTATCGGGCGTTACCGTGGATCATGATCAAACCATTCAGCAACTTAAATTGAACGTTCCTCCCGATTGGCTACCCGCTCAATCAATCAACGGCGGGGGACAAGGGACTGACCGAATTCCCGCCATCAGCAGCCCGGGATTACTGTTTAACTACAATTTATATTATAGTTCGCCCCGTCATCGATCAGACGCATTGAGTAGTTGGATGGAGCAGCGTATTTTCAGTTCATACGGTACGCTCTCTAACACCGGCGTATATAACATCACTTCAGGTGACAACTACGCTCAACATGATGGGTACCGGCGTTACGATACTTACTGGCGGTACAACGACCATGATCGAATGATCACCTACCAATTAGGTGATCTGATCAGTAACTCTCTCACATGGAGCAATTCTGTACGAATGGGGGGGTTAAGGATCGCGCGTAACTTCGCCATCCGTCCGGATATCATCACTTATCCGATGCTCCAGTATACCGGCACGGCCGCCGTTCCCTCTACCCTAGACTTGTTTATTAATGGGTACAAAGCCAATAGTACCAACCTGAATTCCGGCCCGTTCACCCTGACCAATACCCCTTATCTCAATGGGGCGGGTGAAGCGACGGTCATAACAACAGATGCACAAGGTCGTCAGATTTCGACTACCGTACCGTTTTATGTCTCCAATACCTTACTGAAGGAGGGGCTGAGTGATTTTGATCTCTCGCTCGGCGCGCTGCGCGAAGATTACGGGATCTCGAATAACCAGTACGATACTGAGCCTTCGGTCAGTGGTATCTATCGTTACGGGGTGAACAATAAACTCACCGTATCGACGCATGGGGAAGGAACAAAAGGGTTGTACCTGCTTGGCGCGGGCGCCGATTTTACCGTTGGCCGCTTGGGAACGCTGAGTTCCTCTTACAGCCAGAGCGAAAAAGAGGCTTCTGGACACCAATATACCGTGGGTTATTCGTATTACGCGTCATTATTCAGCCTCAATGCGCAACACGCCAGACGTAATGAAGCCTATCGAGATTTAACGTCAATCCTTCCTGGCAGCCGTCTTAGCAAAGAAACTTATCAGGCAACGTTAAGTACCCAATTGTTTGGAAGTAATAACGGAACACTGGGACTCGGGTATTTCGATATCCGCACTTTTGATGAAAACCGTACCCGCTTGCTGAATGTTTCTTACAGTCGCCAGTTATGGCGGGGCAGCTCGATGTATCTTGCGGTTAACAAGACGGTCGGCACCAATGATTACAGCGCACAGCTGCAATTCTTAATTCCTTTGGGTTCGAATATCAATATGAACGCGGGTGGCCAACGGGATAACAATGGCGACTACTCTTCGCGTGTCGGGATGAGCAAAACGATCCCAACTGACGGTGGGTTCGGCTGGAATGCGCTCTATGGCACCGGTAAAAACCCTTACCATCAGGGAACTCTCAGTTGGCGCGGTCCTTATGCGATGGTTCAGGGCGGTAGCTATGGTAATGAGGGAGACACGACACAATGGGGCGAGCTGGATGGTTCATTGATTTATATGAACGGGGGAATGTTCCTCAGCAATCGGATTAACGATGCTTTTATCGTCGTGGATACAGACGGTTATGCGGATGTTCCTATCAAGTATGAGAATCAGTTGGTGGGGAAAACCAATAAACGCGGGCATTTGCTTGTGCCATGGGTGGTATCAAACTACCCCGCCAAAGTGGAGATCGATCCGATTGACCTACCCATCAATGTCTCTTTGCCCCAGATCGAATCGCGCGTATCGGTGAAAGAAGGGAGTGGTACCGTCGTTTCGTTCCCTGTTCATACCGTGCGGTCCGCGAACATCATTCTTCACAATACGGATGGGACACCACTGACAACAGGGAGTTGGGTCACAGATGAAACCAGCGGTAATACCACGATTAGCGGTTATGACGGGATCGTCTATTTCTCCAACCTGAGCGAGTTAAATCGTCTGCGTTTCAAACAAGCCGACGGCCAATCATGCAAAGTCGAATTTCAATTGCCGGAATCGCAGAACACCCTCGCGACGGTTGGCCCACTCACCTGCCAGATTGACTCAAAAGGATAAGACCATGTTGATTCTGAAACGGCTGGTTTGCCTATTTTCCGCGCTTACTCAGTATGTTCTCGGAGGAGGACGATGGCTGCTGCTGGCACCACTCCTTTATTCGCAGTACAGCGTTGCGGACTGTACCGTCCCGAACAGTAGCGTCACACTCGGACCTTACGCTTCCTCTGTGCTGAGCTCAAACAGCTCACCGCAGATCACGCAATCAGGCAGCGGATTTCGTTGCACAGGCAGTTTGCTGAGTTTGGTCGGTACCAACACCATTGATGCCACTGTAGAGAGCGCGATTAACGCGAGTGGCTCAACAATGCGTCTGCATCGCGAAAACAGTTCGGACTACGTACCCTACAGTTTGTGCATGGATTCGGGATGCGGCACGCTTTATAACATTGGCTCAACCTATAAATGGAGTCGCACGACGTTTCTGGGAATATTAGGGCTATTTAACTCATCAGACGGTACGATGCCGATTTTTCTACGAACCAGCATCGGTAACAATGTCGCGGCTGGGGTTTATACGGACACATTGACGATCAAATGGGACTATAAGCTCTGTGCTTTCGGGATAGGTGGTCTATGTTTCTACGATGAAGGGACCAAATGGTCGACGTTAAACATCACCATGACCGTCACCAATGATTGCAACATCACCAATGCGCCAAATATCAATTTCGGTACCGCTGCGCTCCCAGCCAGCTTTGCCGCAGTCACCAGCGGCATCGGCGTTAACTGTACACGTCTTGGCGCCTATACCGTGAAACTCACCAGTTCCCATCCCGACGATCCCAATTGGCGTAGGATGACCTCCACGGCTGGCGGTACTGCCAATTACTTACAGTATCAACTCTACCGTTCAGATAATATGGCCTGGACCGAGACCAATGATTATGCGGGGGTGGGCAGCGGCATTATTCAGACGATCCCCTACACGGCTCGTATCAACGCTAACCAGGGCAATAAACCGGTAGGTTCTTACCACGATACCGTTACTGTTACTGTTACTATCAACTAGCACGTTACTACGTCTTTATAAGCTTCTCCTCCCTTTATGATGGGGAGGAGGTCAATCTGAACCTTACCCTTTTGACATCGACTCATCTGAGGAATAAAAGTGCTGCTGTTTTTCGCGCATTGCCAGCAAACGAGCACAAGGCGCGAACCGATCGCCATGCTGCTGCTGCAATACCCGCAGCGTTTTCACTACGGCTTCGATGCCCAGACGATCCATATAGTGGAACGGGCCGCCGAGGAAAGGCGGAAAACCGATGCCGAACACGGCGCCGATATCACCGTCACGGGCGCATTGAATTACGCCTTCATCCAGACAGCGCGCGGCTTCATTCAGCATCATCATGACACCGCGCAGGCTGATGAGTGCAGGGTCAATATGGGCTTTCGGCGTCACACCCAGCAAAGAATAAAGTGATTTATCCACCTCCTTCCCGCGCTGCCAGAAACGGCGTTTCTTACCGTAAAGGTAAAACCCTTTGCTATTCTTACGCCCTTTACGCCCATCGTTTAAAATCGCATGAAACGCCGGCGGGAAGGCAAAACGCTCGCCCAGCGCGTCATGCAGTACGGGCACAATCTTGGTTGCCACATCAATACCGACTTCATCCAGCAATGTTAACGGGCCGACGGGGAAACCAAAACGCACCAGCGCAGCGTCGATCGACTCGACGGGCTCCCCTTCCAACAGGCAGTAAGCGGCTTCATTGATATAGGGCGCCAGTATGCGATTCACATAAAACCCCGCGCTGTCCCCCACGACGATCGCCGTCTTCCCCTGCTTTCTTGCCAGGGCGACCGTCGTCGCAATCGTCTCCGTGCTGGTTTGCGCATGAGGAATAACTTCAACCAGCGGCATTTTGTCTACCGGACTAAAATAGTGCAGACCAATCACCTGCTGCGGACGGCGCGCGCCCTCAGCAATCTGATGAATCGGCAACGACGACGTATTGGAGGCGAAAATGGTATGCGGTGCAGCATGCGCTTCAATTTCCGCCACCATTTGCCGCTTCAGCGCCAGATCCTCAAAAACGGCCTCAATCACGACATCCACGTGTTCGAAACCACGATAGTCCGTACTGCCGGAAATCAACGTCATCAAGCGCTGGCGCGCCTCAGGCGTCATTCGTTTACGCTGGACGCGTTTAGTCAGTAGTTGCCAGCTGTATTTCAACGCATGATTAATGCCCTGCTCATGGATATCTTTCACCCTTACCGGCAACTGTCCCCGCGCCGCCGTCACATTGGCGATGCCCCCGCCCATCAGCCCACCGCCGAGAACCCCGACACGCTGGATCGGCTTCGCTTCAGAAGCGGCGGCTGAAGACGCCTTCAATGCCGTTGAGGCAAAAAACAGATGGCGCAGCGCAGCAGACTCCGGTGTCATCACCAGTTTGCCGAAGGCCCGCGCTTCCTGCCGCGCGCCCTCTTCCCTGCCTTTTTCCATTCCACGCCGCACGACATGAATGATCTTCTCGGTTGCCGGGTAGTTGCCGTGTGTTTTCGCGCGCGTTTTGCGCTTTACGAGCTTAAAAAATACCTGCCGAATGCCGGGACTGCCAAGCAGACGCGATCGCCAACTCAGCGGTACGGCCTTCCGCTTGCCCTTTTTAAGTATCGCCACCGCCGTCGCCAGCAAAATATCGTGCGGTACGACATCATCCACCAGCCCCAGCCGTAGCGCCTGAGTCGCCCGAAGACGGCGACCGCTCAACATCAAGTCCAGCGCGCTGTCCACGCCAATCAATCGAGGCAAGCGCTGTGTTCCGCCCGAGCCGGGCAGGAGGCCAAGCTGCACTTCCGGCAGTCCCAATACGGTTTTTTCATCCAGCGAACAAACGCGATAGTCGCAGGCGAGCGCCAGCTCCAGCCCGCCGCCCAGACAGGCGCCATGAATCGCCGCCGCCACGGGAAAAGGCAATGAGGCGATCTGATCAAACGTGTCCTGCCCCTGCTTTGCCAGATCCTCCGCCTGCTCCGCGTTTTGGCACTGGTTCAGCATGTTGATATCCGCCCCGGCAATAAATGAATCGCGTTTGGCGGAGAGCAGCACCAGCCCCCGGAGCGCAGCGTGCTGGCGCGCCTGTTCGAAGACGGCCAGAATCTGTTGCGCAAATTCACTTTTCAGCGTGTTCACTTTTTCGCCGGGGACATCAATGCTGACAATACCGATATTGTCCGGTCGAATCGTCAGGGAAAAGGCAGACGGACTTTCCGCCGCAGGCGAGGATGTTGTTGCGTGTAAAGGCTGTCGATCGTTCATGGCGTCACCTCCAGTACCATCGCCGCCCCTAGCCCGCCGGCCGCACAGGCCGTGGCTAAGCCCAGCCCGCCGCCACGACGGCGCAGTTCATTCAGCGTTTGGGTAATCATTCTCGCACCAGTGGCGGCAAAAGGATGCCCGTAAGCGATGGATCCCCCCAATACATTGAATTGAGTGAGATCCACATCGCCCAACGCGCGCGCTCTCCCCAACTGACGGTGGGCAAACGCCTCGCTGGCAAACAGTTTCAGGTTAGCCAGCGTCTGGGCGGCAAAGGCTTCATGCATGTCAATCAATGTCAGATCCGCTAACGTCACCCCTGCTCTTGCCAGCGCCAGCGGAGAAGCATAAGCCGGCCCCAGCAGCATATCCCGCTGTACGCCAATAGCGTGAAACGCATAGCTGCGCAGATAGCCCAACGGCGTCATCCCCAGACTTTTTGCTTTAGATTCACTCATCATCAGCACCGCTGCCGCACCATCCGTCAGCGGCGTACTGTTTGCCGCTGTAACCGTGCCGTGTCGACGATCGAACGCCGGACGCAAACGTGAATACTGTTCCAGTGCGGAATCATGGCGTATGTTGTTGTCTTCACTTAACGCCTGCTCATAAGGTGGGACATAGGCCGTCATCACTTCATCACGCAACACGCCGGATGCCCAGGCCTGCGCCGCCAGTTTATGCGAACGGTGCGCCAGCGCATCCTGCTCTTCGCGCGTAATGCCGTAGGTTTTTGCCATCTGCTCCGCCGTGTCGCCCATGCGCAGCCCGGTGGAATATTCCGCCACGGCGGGCGCAACCGGCAGCAAATCTTTCGGACGCAGCTTGCTCAAAAGCGTCAGGCGCTGGCTCAGCGTCCGCGCTTTATTCATATCCACCAGCGTTCTGGCCAATGTTTTACTCACGCCAATCGGCAGTACGGAAGAAGAGTCTGCCCCACCGGCAATCCCCACCTCGATCGTACCGGCCATAATACTTTCCGCGACGTTGGCAATCGCCTGAAAGCTGGTGGCGCAGGCGCGTGAGACGCTATAGGCATCGGTATGCACGCTCATGCCGGTGCCAAGCACAATCTCTCTGGCGATGTTCGGCGCTTCGGGCATCTGGACCACTTGCCCAAAAACCAAGAGATCGATCAATTCGGAATCGATACCGGTTCGTACAAGTAGTTCACTGATGACGAGCTTCCCTAACTCTACGGCGGGTACACCATGATAGGCCGTTGCCTGCCGGGCGAAGGGGGTGCGTAACCCGCTGACGAACGCGATGCGATCGCCACGACGGGTTATCAGCGGTAATACCTCGCTCATAAACGCTCCTGTAAGCCGAAAATAAATTACGCGCACAACAGGTCTGACCTGATTTTATTGTTAACCAGATAGTTACATTAAGCAAAGCCACGCAACATAAAAATGTGAAGAACTACGACAGATGAGAGGTGAAAGTCAACGCAGGCAGGAAAACGGGAAGTCGTTCAAAACATTGACGGAGTTAAAAACCGAGAGGAAGAGATGAGCAGGAGCGCGCCGTTGGCTCCTGCCAGTACGAAAATTAACGCAGGCCTAGCTGGAAAATCATCGTTTCAGCCTGGCAGCTGAAGGTGAAATCAATGTCCAACTTCACACCGCCGTCGACAGGCTCCAGTTTGGAGTCGATCTGGCAAGGTTCGGACTCTACCGCACGCGCTTTTTCCGTCAACGCCGCCAGTTCGGCTTCCGCATCAGCGCGATGGGTGAAAACCTTGCTGTAAGACGCCGTGCAGTCGGTGTTATCCATGATAGTGCCAACATCGACACAGCAACAGGCTGCCGTTTCTTCGGCACTGCATTTATTGATTACGTTCGTCATAATGCTTTCCTCTTAAAATGCGGGGGGATGATCCAGTTCAAATAATTTTATATTTTACCCCCTCACCTCAAGACAGTACCAGAACTTCATGCCAGCAGAGAATTTTAGTGATATCAATCACATTAAAGTGTTATCTGGCGGTGAAAACCCGGCAACACTTCGTCACACTAACTAACCAAAACGTTAAGCAGATCTAAATTCTGCATCATTTTTGAAATGATTTTCATACACAAAAGCAACATTTCCACTTTCCTTACTTATACTTTGTCAACTGGTCTGATTTGTCAGACTCAGTGCGCCCCCTACAATGCGCGTCCCTTGTTACCTCGTGTAACATCGTTAAATAACAAGCATATATAGAGGTTTTGGTCATGAACCAGAAAAACCTGTTTAAAAAAACCGCAATTGCTATCGCAGTGGCCCTGTGTTCAGCAAAGGTTTCTGCGGCTGGTTTTCAGCTTAATGAATACTCATCATCAGGTCTGGGACGCGCGTTCTCTGGTGAAGGCGCCGTCGCCGACAACGCCACCTCCGGCAGCCGTAACCCGGCGACCATGACCCTATTCGACCGCCCGTCATTCTCTGGTGGCGTCACCTACATTAACCCGGACATTGATGTTCGGGGGAAAAACTCCCTGACGGGACAAGATACCAGCGCCAAAAATATCGCGCCGCACGCCTGGGTGCCCAACCTGCATTTCATTATGCCGCTTAATGAACAGTGGGCGATTGGCGCTTCCGCCACCACCAACTACGGTCTGGCGACGGAATTCAATGATAACTATGCCGCAGGCTCCATCGGCGGTCAGACCGATCTGATAACCTCCAACCTGAACCTGAGCGCCGCCTACCGCCTGAACCAACACTTCAGTTTCGGTCTGGGTGTTAACGCCGTTTATGCCGACGCCAAGATTGTGCGTCGTGCGGGCGAACTGGCCAATGTCCCGCCTTCTATGGGCGGCGCGCAGGGGGTTGTAGCCGGCCCGTCTTCAGAGCTGGCTCGTCTGGAAGGGAAAGAGTGGGGTTACGGCTGGAACGCCGGCATTCTTTATGAAGTGGATGAAAACAACCGCTTCGGCTTCACCTACCGCTCCAAAGTCGACATCGATTTTGATGGCGACTACAGCAACGATCTCCCGACAGTGGCCGGCGGTACCGGCGGCGCGAAGATCCCCGGCAAGCTAACGCTCAATCTGCCGGAGATGTGGGAAGCCTCAGCGTACCACCGCGTCGCGCCCAAGTGGGCAGTACACTATAGCCTGACCTACACCAGTTGGAGTCAGTTCCAGGAGCTGAAAGCAACAGGCAGCAATGGCAACACGCTGTTCCAAAAAGAGGAAGGGTTCCGCGATGCCTACCGGATCGCGCTCGGCACGACCTATTATCATGACGAAAACTGGACGTTCCGTGGCGGCGTCGCGTTTGATGACAGTCCGGTTCCTGCGGATAAACGCTCTATCTCCATCCCGGATCAGGACCGTTTCTGGCTGAGCGCAGGCACCACCTACGCCTTTAACAAAGACGCGTCTGTTGACGTCGGCGTCTCCTACATGCACGGTAAGCAGGTGAATATCAGCGAACCCCTCTCTGATAACTCCGGCTCACCACGCTATAACTTCAGTTCCAAAGGCAAAGCCTGGCTGTACGGCGTGAACTTTAACTATGCATTCTAACTAAAATACGCGTACTGATGAGTCACTCGCAGTCCGTTACAGGCAGGTAAGGCAACTTACCTGCTTTTTTATCGCCCGCACGCTGGCGGAACATGCACGTAAAAAAGGCCGCTTTCGCGGCCTTATCTCGTGCTGTGGTTAATACCGATTACTCCGGCTTAACCTCAATGTAGTTCAGTCCCAGCGTGCTGCTGGTGTAGCTGCGGATTTTATTGGTCATTTCAATATTACCGTCCAGCTTCTGACCATAGGAAGGAATGATCTCTTTTAACTTGCTCTGCCATTCCGGCGTCGCCACTTTATCTTTAAAGACTTTTTGCAGCAGGTTCAACATGATTGGCGCCGCAGTAGAAGCACCGGGAGAGGCGCCCAGCAGAGCGGCAATCGAACCATCCTGAGAGCTGACGATCTCGGTCCCCAATTTCAACACGCCGCCTTTCTCGTCATCCTTCTTGATCACCTGAACACGCTGTCCGGCGATGGACAGTTTCCAGTCCTCTTTCTTCGCATTCGGGAAATATTCCTGCAATGCGGCGAAACGGTCATCGTCGTCCATCATGACCTGACTAATGAGATACTTCACCAGATCGAAATTATCCAGACCGACATGCGCCATCGGCATAACGTTGGAGAAGTTCACAGAGCCAATCAGATCCCACAGAGAGCCGTTTTTCAGGAACTTAGTGGAGAAGGTCGCAAACGGACCAAACAGTAACGCCGGTTTGCCGTCAAAAATACGGGTATCCAGATGGGGAACGGACATCGGCGGTGCCCCTACTGAGGCTTTACCGTAGACTTTCGCCATATGACGGTTCACGATTTCCGGGTTGTTGGTTACCAGAAATTCGCCGCCAACCGGGAAGCCGCCGTACAGGTCAGCCTCAGGAATGCCGGATTTCTGCAACAACGGCAGCGCCGCGCCGCCCGCACCGATAAAGACAAACTTCGCCTTAATCACGTTCTCTTTTTCGCCGTTCTTCAGATCGGCGTAAGTGACGCTCCAGGTATTGTCTGGATTACGTTTGATATCACGAACTTCAGCATTCAGGTGCAACGCGAAGTTTGATTTTTTCTTCATCGCGTCAACCAGCTGACGCGTGATCTCACCGTAGTTCACATCGGTACCGATAGGCATACGGGTCGCCGCAATCTTCTGGGCCGGGTCGCGACCTTCCATCACCAACGGCGCCCACGTTTTAATCGTGTTCGGATCGTCTGAGAACTCCATGCCGCGGTACAGCGTGCTGTGCTGCATCGCGTCATAGCGACGCTTCAGGAACGTGGTGTTTTCATCGCCCCAGACAAAGGCGATATGCGGCACGCTGTTGATAAATGAGTGGGGATTATTCAGCACGCCGTTCTTGACCTGATAAGACCAAAACTGACGTGAAACCTCAAACGCTTCGGTGATTTCGAGCGCTTTGCTGATATTAATCGGGCCGTCAGGATTGTCCGGCGTATAGTTGAGCTCCATGAAGGCGGAGTGACCGGTACCGGCATTATTCCAACCGTTAGAGCTCTCTTCCGCCACATTATCCATGCGCTCGACCATGTCGATAGACCAGTCCGGCTGCAACTCCTGTAAATACACGCCCAGCGTAGAGCTCATAATCCCCCCGCCGATCAGCACCACATCCCTTGTTGTCTCTGTCGTTTTAGTCTCTTCAGCCATCGCCAACGGAGCGTTGACCACCACGCTCAGGCAGAAGAACGTAGCAAGTAGTTTTTTCATGCTTATATCTCTATTTTTATAAATGCAGGTAAATCGCATTTCAGGCATTTGTTAACACACTACCGAGACCTAGTGCGTTAAGACCCCTTTGTGAGACCTTTTTGTTAATCATCTGGTTAACAAAAAAATCAACACGCTGACACATTTCAGCCATAACGGACACCAGTGCCGTTAACGACTCAATATTATTGTTATCTGATAAAGAAAATAAATTTTAGTAAGTAAATAAACAACAAAACCATAACCTTTAAGAAACAAAACCACGGGGTTGTTGTGACGAAAATAAGTTTAGCAGTATTTTATAAAAGCAAAAGGCACCCTAAGGTGCCCTTGTAAGAAGCAAAAACCCTATTTTTCAGAATCAATCTCGTCAAGCGAGTCTTCAATCGCAGCGGCGTTCGGGTTCTTCTGCGGGGTGATTTGCCCATCGCTGGCGAGGAAATCATGCCGCTGAAAGTAGGCTTCACGCATCATCAGGTAAGGATCGGAAGAATTACGCAGCAATCCATCGGAATCCAGCAGCTGTGCGCGCGTTTCCAGCCCCTCGATAGCCCACTTGCCTGCGGACATCCAGAACGTGAGATAACTCAACATCGGATATAGCGTATCCACGACCCCGCCGCCATCCTCACGGGGGGTGAAGTTGCCGTACCCCGGCAACACGACATAAGGCCCGTAGCCCATGCCATAATTTCCCAGCGTGCTACCAAAACGCCGTGATTCCTCTTTCGCCAGTTTGGGGTTAGCCATCGAAGCCACGTCAATCAGCCCGCCCATCCCTAATAACGTATTGAGGAAGAAGCGGTTAAAGTGGACCATCGCTTTATACGGTTTACCTTCAAGGAAGTAGTTCACCATCGTCGCGGGCTCTTCCAGGTTACTAAAGAAATTCCCCAGGCCATTACGCGCGGGGGTCGGCACATAATCGCGCCACACAACAGCCGCAGGACGAACCAGATAAGGATCCAGAACATCATAGTTAAAGCTGAACATGGTACGGTTAAAGCCTTCAAGCGGATCGGAACGCCCTTCTTGAGACCGATCCCCGGAACTGGCGCAGCCAATCAGCAATACGCTGGCCAACACCACCCCACTCAGGCGGTAATTCATATCTGTTCTCCCTGATTTATAGTGTGCTATACCCGTCATACGTCAAGTTGCCTGTGCGTTGATGAAGTCAACTGGCACGCTTGCGTGCGCTCAACGCCGTCAGTATCGCAGCAAACCGCATTCACATCGGCCTCTGGCTGGTGGGCACGCCCGCGAACACTGACTTGATGAAATGAACCTCGCCCTGCACACGAATGATTTAGGGCATATATCCACGACCGAAAATCGGTATTCCCGGTACCAGCCCACCCCATTTCGCGGAGAGACAAAGACGGGATATCGGTCGACAGTGTAACATTTTATTGCCCTATCGCTACGTTGGCTTGTCCATCACTGCATTTTCAGAGGATGACTATTTATCATCAGGATAACGTGTACGACCGCACGGTATCTCATGACGCCCCTCCACAGCATAGCACCGCCCGCTTAAACCAGTAAAAGACGCCACATCCCCCCCACCGTAAAAACAGACTACGCTTATCTTCAGTCTTACCCGTGCCAACGCCGCGGCTTGAGCATCGTTATTAGCCACACTCCATCCAGTCAGAACATTGAGAGCATCGCGATGACAACATTTTCAGATTCCAGCCATTCCCGGAAAAAGAAAGAACAAGACGTTGCAGTAGAGAGTGAGGAGAATACACAGGGAAAAGCGATTAACGTTGACGAAGAACACCTCCCCTCTCCAGCCGCTGCAATCCATGAAGAGATTCGTCAGGAAGGACAAAAAGAACTGGAGCGCGACGCTATGGCCCTGTTGTGGTCAGCGATCGCGGCGGGTGTTTCCATGGGAACCTCATTCATGGCAGTCGGTATGCTCCACAATCATCTGGTTGGCGTGCCGGGGAGCTTTCTGCTGACGTGTTTTGGTTACACTATCGGTTTTGTGATTGTCATTATGGCGCGACAACAGCTGTTTACCGAAAACACGGTGACGGCGGTGCTTCCCATCATGCATAAGCCAACGCGCCGTAATGTCTACCTGCTCGGTCGATTATGGTTCATCGTGCTGGCGGGCAACCTGATTGGCACGGCATTGGCAGCGCTAGCCTTTACTTATATGCCCGTTTTTGATGGTGAAACGCGGGAAGCATTAGTTGATATCGCCATGAAGGTTATGAAGAATTCGCCAACGGAGATGTTCGCCAACGCCATTGTCTCAGGCTGGATTGTTGCCACCATGGTCTGGATGCTTCCCCACGCCCAATCCGCCAGGCTCTGGATTATCATTATCATGACCTGGATGATTGCCTTCAGTAACCTCACCCACATCGTGGCGGGCGCCTCTGAGATTTTCTATCTGGTGTTTATCGGCAAAATCACCTGGCAGGCATTCATCTGGCCTTTTGCGTTGCCCACGCTGGCGGGGAATATCATCGGCGGTACGTTTATTTTTGCGCTCATCAGCCATGCGCAAATTCGTAATGACATGAGCACGCCTTTTCGGGCGAAACCCCAAAAGCCACATGAAAACAAAGAAAAAGCGGCCCCGAAAAACCCCGATTGCTGACACTTTGAGCAAACGCGCGCTTAAGTGCTTATTCTCAGAGTGAAAATGCGTATAATAAGCGGGCTTCGCGTCCCCGTAGTTAAACGGATATAACAAGCCCCTCCTAAGGGCTAGTTACTGGTTCGATTCCAGTCGGGGACACCAGAAGTTTGTTCAGCAATATCCACTACCGCTCTCAAATCACATGAAAATAGGGACATCCGCTATATCGTTGGCATCCATAACCACATCGTACCTGGCGCGAGTGAAGCCTTGGCTTTGGATACTTGGCTTTCATGGATGAACGGAAAAAGTAATCATTTTTCTGGTCAGAGACACCATGACACCCCGTCGCGGTAAATGTGTCGCGAATGAAATCAAAGTAGAAAAAATTTTTTTAAAAAAAGAAGAGAGTGAAAAGTTATTTATTTTCACTCATGCATAAAAAACATATTTCTGCTGACGATATGATAAAACGCAGAATACAATATAAGCGTTATTTAATTTTACCGACGATATATTTCACCACACATTAGTAACCCTCGTCCTGACGGTGCAATCATCGCGCTGTATTTATCGGAAAATAACGCCCTTAAAGAGGAGCATCAGCAATGGCCCCAGTCGATCGCGCTAATCATGGTGGCAACAAGGACAGCTTTCCACCTTCGAGACCGTCATGGTTGTGGTTCCCGGGCAATCCCATTCAACGCGTATAGGCAACGCTTCTGACCCTGAATGATGCAAATACTTGTCAACCGGGGTTTCCGTCATACCGGTAACCACTTCATTAGCAATGAGTTTATCACCGACAAAAATACGCGCGGTCGCCTCAGACGCTTCGCGCGAGTCGCCTGACTGACGATATAAATAGTGAACCGTGAGTTTAATACTGGGCATCGCGTTCTTAACACAGGAAAAACAAAAGGAACCACAGTGTACCGGTTTACCTTCCGCTTGTAGAGACAAGCGCGGTCGCAAAACCTCAAATTTCACCGTAATAGCATGATAATGTTATTTTTTTAAAAATGGGGATAATCGGTGACACAAAATCGCAACTCTAGTAATCAATACGTTAATTCTTATGCATTTTAGTTCTTAATGAAGCCCAAAAAATAGCCGATATCCTTTGCGATAGGGTGTTCTTTAATACAATTGCATTTTATATAAATGGTGCTTGGTATAAATACTGTTTAAATAAAGCATGTTAATAAAGCCACTGGGTTAATGTCAGTTGTTGAATAGCAGGCAATTATACTTAGCAGATTAATGTTTTCTCAAAGAGAGTTCATTAATTTGCCTATATCAGGCAGGCCCGTATTTCACCATTGAAAATGTTAACACACGTGGTTTAACACTGAAGTAACTCACTGGTACAAAACCGTACCAGCATTAAATAGATATAAGAAGGAGTTATATTGTGGTGATTCCAGATATTCAAATCGTGAATGCAACAACCCCTGCGACCCTGCCTGCCGCGATTGGCGCAGCGGCCAACCCAACGGTGGTTGCCGCCATGGGCCAGGGGAATAAGGCAGATACATCAACAAACTCCGACTCTCAAAATATGCAAGGCTCGGAAGAAAGCGCGAAGGTGATGCTCTCTTCCAGCAAGAAACGCGCCGCTTTAGAAAATGACACGCCGTCCCCTGAACAAATTAAGACGCAGCAAAAGGCCGCCAGCGAATACTCGCTGGCGCTGACAGGCATTCCTTTGTATAACGGCAAGCTGATTTCTGTCATAAAATATCCAGACGGAAATGCTGAAATGTTTGATGCCTTTACAGGGCAACGCGTAACGCAAGAGGATCTTGCGCTTATGGACGCGCTGTATCGTTCAGGAGAAGAACAGGCATTACATTTCGAGAGCAAAACCTCATATAGCAATTTATCTGCGGCAGAAGTGTATCAGCAGATTCAGGAATTACTCCAAGGCGTAGGCTCTCAGGAAAACCTCGTCTGACGAGTGCGTTATGTCATGACAATATATTTATTGCCCTGACATTAACGATAAATATCTCGTGATTTTGTAATGTGAAGATGGCAGTTAAATGCAATGCGGTCACGGTGAGCCTGAATATGCCAGACTCGCCGACGGCATACAGGCACAGGGCTCACGACAGCTCGCCCACTCGCCTGTGTTTACCCGGCAACCGTGATTCTTTTCGGCCTGATATGCCCGCCGCGGTTATTTTAACAGCCTCACTTTACAACTTTTTCCCTTGATTTTCCCTTTCTGGAGCTGCTGTAACGCGCGTTTAGCACAGGCCTTACGGATTGCCACGTAGGCATTCAGAGGAAACATATCAATCTTCCCGACGTCTGCTGCCGTCAGTCCCGCCTCTCCGGTTAACGCACCGAGAATATCGCCAGGACGGATTTTCGCTTTCCTGCCGCCGTCAATGCATAACGTCATCATCTCAGGTTCGAGTACGCCGTCACCAAGACGCTCAAGGCGATCCACTGAGGCCCACTGGATGCGCATACCAAGGTAATCCTCGATCAAATTAGCCCGGCTCATTTCCTGTGGCGTACACAGACTCACCGCCAGTCCCTGCGCACCGGCACGTCCCGTTCTGCCAATGCGGTGAACATGAACCTCCGGATCGAAGGCCAATTCGAAATTCACCACCAGTTCCAACGCCTTGATATCCAGACCACGCGCCGCGACGTCCGTTGCAACCAGTACGCGGCAACTGCGGTTGGCAAAGCGTACCAGAACCTGATCGCGATCGCGCTGTTCCAGATCGCCATGCAGCGCCAGCGCGCTAATCCCTCGACTCTCCAGCGTCTCAAACACGCTCTGGCAATCACGCTTTGTGTTGCAAAACACCACGCAGGACGTCGGCTGATAATGATTCAAAACCGCCATCAACAGCGGCAAGCGCTGTTCTTTCGTTGTTTCGTAGAAAGACTGTTCAATTGTGGTTTCTTCTCCTTCGTCAGCAACATCGAAACGCACCGGCTGACGCTGAAGGCGGGCGCTGATCTGTTCGATCGCTTCCGGGTAAGTCGCGGAAAACAGCAGGGTTTGCCGATCGGGAGGCGTATAGGAAATCACATCATCAATCGCCTCACTGAACCCCATGTCCAGCATGCGATCCGCTTCATCCAGCACCAGTATCTTCACGTCATTCAGGGACAGCGACTGCTTACGCAGGTGATCCTGAATGCGCCCCGGCGTGCCAACGACAATGTGCGGTGCGTGAACCAGCGAGTCGAGCTGCTGCCCCATCGGCTGACCGCCGCACAGCGTCAGGATCTTAATGTTCTGCGCAAAACGCGCCAGACGACGCAATTCTTTACTGACCTGATCCGCCAGCTCGCGCGTTGGGCACAGCACCAGCGCCTGCGTGGTAAAATCGCTCACCACAATACGATTGAGCAACCCAATACCAAACGCGGCCGTTTTACCGCTACCGGTTTTCGCCCTGGCCCGCACGTCGACGCCCTTCAACACGGCGGGCAACGTCGCCGCCTGGACTGGCGTCATTTCGTTATAGCCCAGTTCATTGAGATTAGATAATTGCTCTGCCGGAAGCGCGAGGGAAGAAAAAGAGGTTGAACTCACAGTAATTACTCTACCAAAGACGATATGACGGAAAGTGACGCCGAACCGAAACAAGGCGCGGATATGCCGTATAGGATACCAGAGTTCGCCATCATTAGCCGATTTACCTCCGTCTCCGCCACTGAAAAAACGGGCACATACTGTGATGTGAGAAAACGCGGTAACCGATCCCGGTAAAATAAAACTTTTGCGCTAAATAAAACCGCCAGAGAGACGTTAAAGCGTGATTTTCAGCGGTGTAAACGCACGATTTTTCGACGTTAAAATGCGGGCAACGCGCATTTAATGCGATTTTAAAAATATAGTTTCCGGACCTCTTGAATTCCCCCCCTGACTCGGCGTAGATTTAGCGCCGATCCCGTCATAACTGGTGTGACTCTGGTGATGACAACGGGAAAGATTACCCTTCCGCCGTCTGGTCGGAGCGTAATGATTTCCTTCCATAAATAAAACGCACAATCGGGATCGTTGCTGGCGTGGTTTCTGCTGGAGAATAAATCGGTGAAGTATTTCTTTATGGGTATCTCATTCTGTTTAGTCGTTTGGGTGAGTACCTTTATGCTGATGGTAGAATAACCTGTCATTTGCCCGACAAAGCCGTTTTCGCTGAAGGGCGCAGAGAAATAAGAGAAGGCTGATGGTAATCCTACCCTCAGCCTGTTTTTTTTGCCTGTCGTTCAGCCGGTCGTCGTTACTGCATGGCTACGCTCTACAGAGTAAGCCCGTTCATGATGATGCCAAATACGCCGCCGACCGCCAGCCAGGGGCCGAAGGCCAGCGGTTTATCCATGTTCTCTTTACGCAACCCGCGCCAGACCAGGGTAACGACTAACCCACTCAACGCCGCAACCAGAACCAGATTCGGCAATGCACGCCACCCCAGCCAGGCTCCCAACGCGGCCAACAGCTTAAAATCGCCATACCCCAGCGCGTCTTTGCCGGTGGCATATTTGAACACCCAATACAGCAGCCACAGCGACAGATAACCGGCTATCACGCCAACGACAGCCTCATTCAACGGGACAAATATCCCATGCAGGTTAAACAACAGCCCAATCCACAGGAGCGAAAGCGTTAACATATCCGGCAGCAACAGCGTTTTTAGATCGATAACGGTAAGAACTAACAGGAAAGACAGCAGAATCAATACGCCCCATAGCGCCACACCGGGCGACCACAGTAACCCTGCCCCCGAAAAAGCCAGCATCGCGAGGGCTTCCACCAGCGGGTATTGTACAGATATGCGTTGATGGCAACAGCGGGAGCGGCCACGTAACCAAAGCCAGCTGAAGATCGGGATATTATCTTTGACCGCAATAGGCTGCTGACAGTGTGGGCAGGCTGAAGGTGGCCACCACAGGCTATAATGCGCCGAATCGCTACCGGCATCGGTCATGCCCGCATGAAGGTCAAGCGCTTGTCGCCAGCGTCGTTCCAGCATAATCGGCAGGCGATAAATCACCACATTCAGAAAACTACCGACAATCAACCCCAGAACGCCGAGCGCACCGAGCCACCCGACCAGAAACACCGCTGCGAATTCCCTTAAATCGTCCACGTTAATCCCTGATGACTGATAAAGAAGTGGTATAGAGATGAGCATTTCATATTTTGCGACGGCCACCAACGCTGGCGATACATTCTTGTCTGCTCTTGCGATCGGCTTCGCAACGATTACCGCAGCCGCCCCTGCACGTTCAGCATCCTGACGCCTAGTTCATCGGCTTTCCCGACGGCCATCAGCTGCTTCATGGCCGTCGGGAAAGCGTCCCCGTAACGAAGCTGCCCAGCAAACTGATATTCGCCCTTCAGAGTAACGCGGCCTTTACCGGACAGCTGCATCTGTGAGGACGTCTGCCGCAGGCTCGCTTCGAACGCCCCCTGCTGACAGCGTAACGAGGTCCGGGGCGTAGCCAACGCCAGCTCGCCCAGCGGCGTATTCACGCGCGCACCCGACCAGCTCATGTTGGCATCCAGTGACTGGCAGCCAGCGCGATCGACCGTGGCCTCTTGCAGATTCAGGTACATCTGACCTTCCGCCCTGACGGGCACAATAAAACGCAGGCGTCTGAACAGCTGGTTCGCAGGCATCGCGAGCCGCCATTGATAAAACTGTACCGACCGCCAGCCGCGAAGCGTTCCATGTCCTTCAATCCCATCCGGGTGGTTAAACGCGATCGCCAGCGCCGGCATTAATCCCGAAACCGTGAGTTTCCAACGTACATTATCCAGCGTTAACGCGCGCCAGCTCAACCGTTGCAAGCTTCCCTGCCATAGCGTCCCAGCCGCCCCGGTGACGACCATGCCGGTTGGCAACGGCATGAGCGCAATCAGCCGGGCGGGGGCATACCAGAGCAGAAATACCCCATAGGCCAGCGCCAACGCGATACCCAGCCACAGACGGGTCTTAACCTTCATCCATCCTTTCCAACAGCAACCGGGTTACTTCCACGCTTCCCGGTGCTTGTTCTACGGCATTGACGTCCAGCGACACCACCCGCACGCCGTTTTGCTGCTCCAGCTCATTCAGCCAACGCATCAGACGATTAAAATCGCTCTGTGCCAATAACACCGAAACCTGATGGCTCTGCGGCTGCAAGCGTACAATATTCAACCCGTAACGCTGGGTACTTTGCGATACCAGAATCGGCAGGCTGACGTCTCGTTGGCTCACATCCGCCTGCGCCTGATTTCCCTGCGGCATGACGGCGGCCTGTTTCTGCATCCAGACAACGGTCTGCTTCTCGCGTGAGATCGTGCGTTCCCACTGCGCTGTACGCCATTGCCACGGTTGTAAAATCGCGTAATACAGGAAGCTAAGTAGCAGCAGCGCGGCACACGCCACCGTGAGCAGACGTTCACGCCGGCTCATCGCCAGCCAACGTTGTCGTAATCCATTCATGGTTGGCTCCTTAATGTTAAACGACCTTCAACCCGATCGTGCTCCTGCCGCATCTCCCCCGCCTGAACCTGATAATCGGTCATGGCTTGCTGCTGGAACTGTTCTAACGCCTGATACGAGCCAGCCAACAAGGCCAGTCGAAACTCGCCGGAGGAACCCTCGTAAGACAGCGATTGGATTTTGACTCCGCCATTCTGCGCGATCAGCTTCTGCAACGGCGTAAGCCGCGCCAATAGCCCTTTCGTGCCGTTTCCAGCCGATGCCCGTTGCAGGTGCTGCTGCATCTGCACGCGCGGGTTTACGACATTCGTTTCTGAAGGGAAAATTTGGCGATAGACGCGAACACTTTCCTGTCGCCAATGTTCAGCCTGTTGGTAGAGCTGGTAGTGCGACCAGCCCGCCTCCACCGCCACCAGCAGGAGATAACCGGCAAGCGCGATCCCCACACCGCGCCACGGCAGCAGAGCATTGCGCCACGTATTCTCCTGTGCATAGTCCCCTTGCCTGAGATCGGCTGAAGCGGGCAGCGCTGCCGTGACCGCCAGCGTAAAGAGATGCGTCTCCGGCTGAGGCTGCCAGTCAAACTGCGCCAGCGCCCCCTCGGCAGGAACCGGGCTATAGCTATAGATGGCCGGCAGCGGCATCGATGCTGTCAGCAAGTCTGCGCACCAGGAAGACTCTGCCGCCATCGCGTGCCCCGTCGGCTGACGAAACAGCCACATATCGTCGTGTTGCAAAGCGCTCCAGCCATCCTTATGTTTCGGCAATACGCAGGCATCCGGCACCAGGGTATCGATACGAATCGCCAACGCCTCACACTGCGCTAACCAGCGCCGCATCCGGCTTTTTTCCACCACGGCCACCGTACCTTCATCGCCCTGAATCTCCAGCGCGGCAACGTGCAGCGTTTCAATCTCTGTAGCCAGTTGTTCCTCCAGCATAAACGGCACAACCTGCGCCAACTGCCGACGAGCCTGACGGGGCAATGTCAGGGAATAGAACGTCACTTCCGCTGTCGGTACCAGAACGCGGGTAAAGGCGACGGACGGGTAAGCCATCAATGCCTGACGCACCGATTCCGCGCTGCCACGCCCCTGCCCCAGCAAATGCGCCCCATCGGGTGAACGCGCCTGCCATTCCATCTCTCCTTGCTCCTCCACCGGGAGGCGAATAATCAGGCACGGGTGTCGCAGATTTTCTTCCCGGCGTAAAGTGACTGTCGCGGCCTTTTGCTTCCATTTCTCCACTATTTTCATGGATTCACCGTCCTATATCCTCCATATTGCCGCTGTACGATTTGTACGTTTTGTCCACTCAGATGAATCAAACTACGTTGGTGGAAATCACTGTCGCCAACACTCACCTGTAACCGAACAAAGAACCATTCACTTTTTACGGTCAGTACCCTCTGCGCCGTGTTTTTACTGTTCGCGGGCAATGCGCCGGTTTGTTGCAGCATGTCGATGCTGGCCCAGCCCTTATCTGGTCGCTGCTGCACCAATGCCTTCGCCTGCAACATCGTCATTTCATTCAGGAACAGCGCGGATAATAGCGGGGCGTCATCCTCCGTCATCGTATTGATATTTATGGACATCGCATCCACGGGTAGCGCGCAGACGTAGGGCAACAGGCGACGATAGAGATCGCTATCCATCCCGAAAACCGCGCGCAATTCGCTGATGTCGCTCATTCTCTGATTGGCCGTGCGATAAGGTACGGGTAGCGCGGTATAGACCTCGTCTTCCGCCCCATACGCCGAGGGGTAATTATCTGCGTCGATCCAATCACGCACCGCCGCCGTAATCTTTTCCGCCCGATCCGACGCCTCGCCCAGATTTTTTAATAACAGCCGGAAAACCTGCGCGGGATACGGCGTCGCTACCTGCGTGCTCTCGTTATCCACGCCTTGATTGATCGCATTAAGATTAAAGCAGGTACGGGCATCGCTAATCTGCCCGATGATTTCTCCCCCATCCACGGGAAAGCGGCGGCCCGCCTGCGACCATGCCTGTCCGATAAACGTGCGACCCGGCATATCCCGCGCATCACGCAGCAATATCTGTCCGCTCAGCGTTTCCGCCCCTAATGCGTACCACTTCGCCTGCTGTCGGCTCAGGTGGCTCTCGGTACGAAAAAACGCGTTCCCGGTACGTTCTGCGATCGCGGCGGCAATCGTCACCATTAACGCCAGAATCAGCAGCACCACCAGCAGCGCGACGCCACGCTCGCGCGTTCTCATTTAACCGGCCCGCGGGTAATCAGGAACATCCGCGACATCTCGCCGTAATCCTTTAAGGTCAGCACCACTTCAATACCCTGTGGCAGTTGTGTCTTATTATCCCAGCGATCGCGCCAGGTTTTATCGCTGAAGAACCGTAGCCGTAAGCCGTCGACCTGAGTGAGAAGCGTCCTGACACCGGGATCGAGCCCTTCAATCGTATCAGGGTGAGCATAGGCTAACCGTTCCAGCGTAGTGTTGCGTAACCGATAGGCAACGGGCTGTAGCTCGGAGCGCGGCAGAAGGCCAAATGGGTTTTGCCAGCCGTTACGCATAAAGCTGACGCCCCAATCATCACTCTTTAACTGATCCCGTCCGGCATAAAATACCGCCGTACTTCCCCGGCTGGCCCGGGCGATCATCTGAGAAAAATCGCTCTCCATCTGGGCAAAGGCGCGCTGAATCTCAGCCAAACGCTCAGCCTTGCGCTGCGAAACCTCATCGTTGCGCATGACGCCATTCAGTACCTGAAACGCACTCACGCTCAGCGCCGCAAAAATGGCGATCGCGAGAATCATCTCCAGCAGCGTAAAACCCTGCTGGCCTCGCCGGTTCCTTATAGCTGTTGACATCACGGCTTCACCACATAGCTGCGTAGCGACGCATCAGCCGCGAAGGCCTCTTTATGACGCCGCACCTCCACATCCAACGCTCTGACCTGCGGATCGCCGGTCTCGACGCCCTGCCAGCGCCAATACCAGCGCACACCGGCAAACACGGTTTCACCTTTTACCCATGTCGCTTCCGGCCATTGCTGTTCCAGCCGCAGCCGAACCTGTTGGTTTTCGGCCACCCAACTGGCAAATGTCTTTTCTTCCAGCCTGCTCAGGCTACTCGCCTGTCTGGCCGTCGTCTGTAAAACGGCCACCCCGGCCAGTGCAAAGACGCTCAGCGCAACCAACACTTCCACCAGGGTCATCCCTTTTTGTCGCCTCATGGCTTGTTACTCTGATTTACCGA
The DNA here is from genome assembly GCF_004342665.1 of Samsonia erythrinae. Classification (GTDB taxonomy): domain Bacteria; phylum Pseudomonadota; class Gammaproteobacteria; order Enterobacterales; family Enterobacteriaceae; genus Samsonia; species Samsonia erythrinae. Next base: position 328,838 of record NZ_SMBY01000003.1, read on the forward strand.
TGTCGTTATTTGTCCGTTGGCATCAACCTGAAACCACGCCGAAAGCGCTTTGTTTTCGGCTTTAAAAGCCAAACGAAAGGGGGTGATCTCGCCGCCGGGCAAAATCAGGATATCGGGATCATCACCGTTTCGTGTTTTTGCTGCTTTCTTTCCGTCGAGTTGCAATGGCTCAAGCCGCAATGTCTCCGGCAGCCTTGCCGATAGACGCGCCCGATGCGGTTGCCACCGCTGCCATTTGTAGCCCTGCCAGCGGTTGTTGCCCGCAACCGCGAGGCTATCCGATGCAGAAAGACGTTGGAGTTGATAAAACTGCCAGCGATCGGGATAAATACGCACCCCAAGCAGCGCGTCATGAATTTGGCTGGTTTCAGCGGCAAACGCTAACTGCGCCTGAAAGGAGGACAGTTGCCAGGTCGCGTCATGCTGACGCCCGGAGGGAAACGCCATGACCACCATACCGGCGGCCACCCCCGCCAGAAGCACGACCAGCATCATTTCCAGCAGGGTGAATCCCTGCTGCGTCCTTATCGATCGCTCCATCGCGCTTCCGCCGTCCTTTTATCCATCACCGTGGGCGCGCCGCCGCCCTGCATTATTTCTTATCAAGATTCCAGTTGCCGATATCATCTTCCGTTTCCGGCATGCCATCCGGCCCCAGAGAAAAAATATCCAGCTTACCGTGCTGACCGGGGTTCAAAAGCTGATAATCCGCCCCCCACGGATCCTGCGGCAGGCGACGAATATACCCCTCCTCCGGGTAATTACGCGGCTCAGGCTGTACCGTCGGTTTGGCGACCAGCGCCTTCAGCCCCTGCTCCGTTGACGGATAGCGGTTGTTATCCAGCTTGTACATATCGAGTGCGCTTTCCAGAGAAACAATATCGCTGACGGCTTTTTGCCGATCCGCCTTCTCCTTGTTCCCCATCAGGTTTGGCACCACCAGACTGGCCAGTACGCCAAGAATCACGATCACTACCATAATTTCCAACAGGGTAAAACCACGTTGCCCCTTACCACGCTGATACTGTTGCATCCTTACTTTTCCTCGATCAATTATTCGTGCTGTTACGCACTCATTAAGGTATTCAATTGCAGAATCGGTTGCAGGATCGCCAGGACGATAAACAACACCACCACCGCCATGCTGACCACCAGCAGCGGTTCAAATAACCCCAACGCCAGCGTCATCTGCGAACTGAATTCACGATCCTGATTATCTGCCGCCCGCTCCAGCATGCCGTCCAACTCGCCGCTGCGTTCACCGCTGGCGATCATATGGCGCATCATTGGAGGGAAGAGCGCGGTCTGTTCCAGTGCCTTATGCAGACTGACGCCTTCTCGCACCGCGTCCGTCGCCAAAGAGAGCCGATAACGGGCATAGTCATTACTCATGACATCGCCGCTGATGCGCATCGCCTGTAGCAACGGCACCGCACTGGCATTCAGGATGCTGAGCGTTCGCGCATAACGGGCTGTGTTCAAGCCGCGAGCAATACGGCCAAGTAGCGGTAAATAAAGTAAACGCCGGTGAAAGCCGATGCGGCGTTGTTCCTGACGCAACATCACTCGCAGCGCCACACCGACGCCCAGCAGCGCCAGCAACACCCATGGCCCGAACGTGCGCACGGCATCGCTGATTCCCATCAGAACCCGGGTTGAGAGCGGCAGCGCCTGCTTCATGTGAATAAACTGCTCTACGACCTTCGGCACCACGACAGACAGCAAAATGCTCACGACGGCGATGGCGACAACGGTCAGTACGCAGGGATAGATCATCGCCTGCTGTATGCGGCTACGCATCTGCTGGCGCTGTTCGGTGTAGTCCGCCAGCCGGTTCAATACCTCATCCAGATGGCCGGAGGTTTCGCCGGCGGCCACCATCGCGCAGTACAATCGCTCAAAGCTGCCGGGGAAGCACTTCATGGCATCCGCCAGCGAATGCCCTTCCATGACCTTGCTGCGCACCGCCGCCATCAGTTGGCTGAGATGCGGCTTTTCGCTCTGTTTCGCCACGGCGTCCAGCGCTTCTTCCAACGGCAGGGACGCGGCGACTAACGTTGCCAACTGGCGCGTCAATAACGCCAGATCGGCGGTACTGATGCGATGCTGACGTCGCAAAGAGAAGCCAACAGAACGAGATTCCCGCGGTTCGTTGCGGCTTTCGTCAACCGACAGCGGCACCAACCCGCGTTCTCGCAATAGCTGACGCACCTGTCTGGCCGAATCGGCCTCCTGACTGCCACGGCATTTTTTCCCCTGCGTATTCAGCGCCTGATACTGGTACTGCGCCATGTCATTCCTCTTTGGTTACGCGGACCACTTCTTCCCAGGTAGTAAGCCCCGCCAGTACCTTGTCCAATCCGTCCTGACGGATTGTCGTCCGACTCGCCCCCAGCATCTGTGCAATCGCGACTTCGCCATCACGACGATGGATCGCGGCGCGAACATCATCATTGATCAACACCAGTTCATGGATCCCAATTCGCCCCCGGTAGCCGGTAAAACTACACTGTGAGCAGCCAACGGGGCTCTGCAACAACGTACCGGGTGCGATCCCCATCTGCTTAGCCTGTGCGGGCTCAACGGGAAGCGGCTGGCGACAGTCAGGGCACAGCGTTCTGACCAGACGTTGTGCTAATACGCCCAGCAACGAGGTTGACAGCAGGAACGGCTCGACGCCCATGTCCTGCAAACGAGAAAGCGCGCCCAGCGCGCTGTTGGTATGCAGTGTCGATAAAACGAGATGCCCGGTCAGCGATGCCTGAACCGCAATCTGCGCCGTTTCACCATCGCGGATCTCCCCAACCAGCACCACGTCCGGGTCCTGACGCAAAATAGCGCGCAGCCCGCGGGCAAACGTCATATCCACCTTGGGGTTCACCTGCGTTTGCCCGATGCCTTCCAGTTCATATTCGATGGGATCTTCCACCGTCATGATATTGCGCTCCGCGGCGTTCAGTCGGCTAAGCGCGGCATAGAGCGTGGTGCTTTTTCCCGAACCTGTCGGGCCGGTTACCAGAATAATGCCATGCGGTCGATGGATCAGGCTGTCCAGCCGCTGCCGATTGCTTTGCGACATGCCCAACAGTTCAAGATCGAGCTTGACGCTGTTTTTATCCAGCAAGCGCAGCACCACTCGTTCACCGTAGTTTGAAGGCAACGTTGAGACGCGGACGTCAATCGCCCGCCCGCCAACCCGCAACGCCATACGCCCGTCTTGCGGAATACGCTTTTCCGCGATATCCAACTTGGCCATGACTTTAATACGCGATACCAACAGCGACGCCAGCTTACGCTGCGGGCGCAGAATTTCGCGCAATACGCCATCCACACGAAAGCGGATCAGCAAATAGCGCTCATAGGTTTCAATATGGATATCCGATGCTTTATTTTTAATCGCCTCAGTCAACATCGCGTTGATCAGGCGAATAATCGGCGCGTCGTCGTCCGCATCGAGCAAATCATCGCTGTCCGGGAGCTCTTCCGCCAGCGTATAGAAATCCATCTCATTGCCGATGTCCTCCATCAGACGTCGCGCCTCTTCCGAATCGCGCTGATAGCTCATGACAAGCTGCCGTTCGAATTCGTCTTCGGTGACTCGCTCAATCCTGAGCGAACACCCGGCAATCCGACGCGCTTCCAACAAGGCAGCCGGCGAGGTCTGCGCGACGCAAATCGTCTGCAAGCTCGCGTCATTCTCCTTTTGCAGCAACAGGATTTGCTGCGCCCGCGCATAGGCGAAAGGCAGCAGGGGACGTGACTCCATGGCGGAAGAGGCAATGTCGCTCATTTCCCCCCCGCCGGGTAAAATGCCGCGATGGACGCCTGCACCTGACGAAACGTGTAGGCGTTCCCCCCCTCAGGCAGACGTAGTAAGTCGTTGCTTAACGTCCCTTCGCCGCGTTGAACATCACGCTGCTGTTCTTGTTCATCGCTGAACGCGCGGTACTTACTGACGGAGGCGCTTTGATATTGACTGCGATCGCGGATGATAGAAGGTCGGATAAACAGCATCAGGTTGCGTTTTGACATCTGTCGACTATTTGAGCGGAACAAATAGCCGAGAAGAGGAATATCCCCCAGCAGGGGAACTTTATCGGCGGTTTCACGCGAGCTTTTATCCAGCAGCCCGCCAACAACGACGGTTTCCCCGCTGCTGACCAGCACCGCGTTACTCACCGTTCGCGTGTTGAAGGTTGCGCCAAGATCCGAACTGCCGCTGGAGGCTGAATCCGCCACGCTGGACACCTCCTGTTCGATCTCCAGCAGTACCGCATCGCCTTCATTAATTTGCGGCTTCACCTTCAGTTTGATCCCGACTGTTTTGCGTTCCACCGTTTGGAAAATATTGTCACCGGACGTCGTTTGTGAACCCGCCAATACGGGAACTTCCTGACCGACGTTAAAGGTGGCTTCCATGTTATCCAGCGTCACAATACTGGGCGTCGCCAGAATATCGTTTTTGCTATTGCTGGAGATCGCCGTCAGCAACATGCTCCAGTTTCCCTGATAGAAACCCGCGGCGATCCCGTTAAAACTGTTCAACGCGCTGGTCGCGGCATTGCTTACCGTCCCACCCTGCCGATACTGATCGGCGCCCATGACCATGGTCGAAATAGGCAGACCGGTATTGGTAAACTGCGTCATTCCCGCATTTTTGTTCGACCACTGAATCCCCAGGTTCATCCCGTCGGCGTCCTGCACTTCCGCGATGATCGCTTCGACCAAGACCTGCGGACGACGGATATCCAACTGCGTGATGACCTGCTCCAGATCGCGCATGATATCGGGCGCGGCATTCACGATCAGCGAGTTGGTCTGTTCGTGCGCCTTAATTGAAATATCTTTGCGCAGCGCGGGCAGCGCATTTTGCTGGTCGGTCTGGATACTGTCGCCGACACCGGTGAGCACCTCCACCAGATCGGCGGCTTTGGCGTACTTGAGATAGATGACCTTGGTATTGCCCTGCACCGCCTGCTGGCGATCGAGCTGTTTGATCATATCGATGACGCGCTGGCGCGAATTGGGCTCTCCGCGCACCAGCACCGAGTTGGTTCGTTCATCGGCGACCACATTGGCGGTCAACATGCCCGGCAAAGCGGTTTTTTCGTCCATCTTGTTCAGTTCATTCACCATCTTCACCACGTCCGCCGAAGACGCGTAAGACAGAGGCACGCTGATGACATTCCGATCGCCGGTTTTATCCACCCGCTCGACAATCGCCATCAGCCGCTTGATCACCCCGGCTCTCCCGGTCATCAGCAACACGTTCGAGGGTTCATAATGCACCACGCTCCCCGCCCCGGCGTTATCATTCAACTGGCGCAACAGCGGCGCCAGGTCGCGCGCGGCTACGTTGTTAACCGGCACGACGCGCGTAACGACTTCATCACCAACCCCCGGCTGCTCATCGCTGGCCAACGGCATGGACGTAGATTTCGCATCCTTCGAGCGAATAATTTTCAATACGTTGTTATCCATCGGAATAACCGTAAACCCATACACATCCAGCACGCTCAGAAAGAACTGGTAATACTGTTCTTCATTCATCATGTCATAGCTGCGTACGGTGATGGTTCCGCTCACCGACGGATCGATAATGACGGTTTTGTTCAGGTTCTTACTGACGGTATTAATAAACTCCTGAATATCCGTACCCTTAAAACTGGCGGAGAATTCGGCGCTCACGGCGAATGACGACGCCATCAGCAAAACCCCCCCACCGAGCCATAACAGGCTTTTACGGCGCACATGATCAAGCCATCGGTTTTTATAGTTAAAAAATCCCTGTTCCTTGCTAAACAAATTAGTGGTCTCCATCCAGTGCCAGATATATCTCTTGCCGCTGACCATCACGTTCGATGGTCAAATTGAATTTGTTCATCCCTGCCAATTGCGCCACCGCCTGCCGCGCCTGATCCTCATCGCGTAAATCCATGCCGTTTAATGACACGGCGAGATCGTGATCCTGCAAGCCTGCGCGGTAGAAAAGGTCGGGATTTTTCCCCGGATTTAACTGATAGCCTTTCAGCACCTCTTCTTCCGTGACGGGAGAAATAGAGAGGTAATCCAGCACCGTTACCGGGGATTTTTGGCGTTCTTCTTTCAATTGGCTGAATGCGCCGGAAGCACGCGGCGCATTTCCGTCGGGCACGTGTTCTTCCTGATACAAATGCAGCGCTTCGTAGCGCCCTTGATAGCGGATCACGACTCGATCGGCAGAGATAGTCACAACGTTAGCTTCATAGCCCGGCACCGCATCACCCACCCCGCGGCTATATTGCTGACTATCTTTAGCGATAATGGCGATCGAACGGCTGGCGTCTTCGCTCGCCAACACGCCGGTCAGGCTGATATTGAGTGAGGTAGAGGGGATCTCGCCGGATAGCGCGCCGCCAGAAACGGCGGCGGGGTCCGTCACGGACGCATGCCCGAATAGGGTGAAATCGTGCGGCGCGGCGGGCTGTTCTTTTGCCTGCGCTGGCGTGACCGAAACGCTGGTAATCGGTGAGCGATCAGGCAAAAGAACACGCCATGTCAGTACGGCTAATTGCTGGCAGATCAGCAGCAAAATTATCCCCAACACGACGCGTCGAATCAGTGGCGCTGGCAGTGACCGGAGTGTGATGAGCAGCGAATGAAAAGACGGGTATTTTAACGCTTGCGAGCGTGCCATAAATCATCATCCATAATATCCCCCACGCCCGCTGGCGCAGGGGAAATGCCTTATTCCGTTGCGGCTTCCCGGGTGATGGTTTCATCACCGTCGGTCGTCAGCGCGGCATCCTTATTTACACGGTCTTCCAGCCTGATATTTTCGACATGCGCGAAATTCCAGGCTCCCGGTACATCCTCAAAAATGACATTCTTAAATTCGCTGTTCTTCAGGAATGTGATTAACGTGGCTTTTGTCCCTTTGAATTTGACATTTTCAAAGTGAAAGCCTTGATGGTAAGCATCACGTCCGAAAGAGAACCCATAAGCCTCTGCCATTTCAGCAACGGTCATGCCATCAACCAGGATGCTGTTTTTATTCGCTGAACCATCGACAGTAACGTTGGCAACCGTCACATCGCGGAACTGCGCGGGGGCGGCCGCGGGCTGGGTATCGTTCACATCGGCTTTATATTTGATGGTGAACACAAACGGTTCTTTGACAATATCACGCATCGCATTATTTCGGAATACCACGTCACGCGAGCCGCCGCCATAATAAGGGCGACTCTTCATGCGCAAGCCAACATCCGTCTTGTACATGACATTATCTTCAGCAACAATTTTTTCAATCCAGGCGCCGGTATGGCTCCCCGTGACGATCGCGCCATGTCCGCGCCGGAAGTAGTTATTGAAGATCCAGGCGCCGCTTTGCGCTTGTTGCCCCCGCGTCGCCACTTCGGCGCCGTACCCTGCCGCAAAGTTTACGCTGTCATCACCAGTATCAAAAAAGTTATTGAATACCATAACATTTTGGCTATTACCAAACTCGATACCATCGGCATTATTGGCATCATACGTCGTATGCGCCAGCGCATTCATCGCCACATTTTCAGATTCCAGGACCATCACGCCGTGAAACGCGGGATTCAGGATCGTCAGCCCCTCCAGATACAGATTGCTGACGCCGCGTAGCGTCATCAGGCTGGAGCGCCGATTTTTATACGCCTCATCCAGCAACATTCCTTCGGCAAGCGCTTTGGCCGTCTGGTCTTTCGCCAGTATGCCATCGCGAGCAACATTTGCGGCTTTGCTCGCGCGATAGAGCGGCAATACGTTGTTTAATTCATCAGTTTCATTAATGTTATCGTCGTCGATTTTAACACCGCGCGTCCAGCCGTTGCCATCAATGGTACCCTGCCCGACGATACGAATATTCCTGAACGTACCGGCGTGGCTGCTGCCTTTATCATTTCCTTCAAGTACGTTAATCAGCGAGGGCGGACGCTTCGGCAACGTGGGCGAAGTATACGGGTAGAGGAAGTAGCCGCGTGCCAGTGGGTAATCGTCCCCGTTGTCCGAACCGAGCAGCGTCGCACCCTTTGCAACTTCAAACGTCATATCGCTGTGCAGGAACAGCGCACCAGTTTTAAACGTTCCCCCGTCAACCACGACCTTACAGCCTTTCGGATACGCCGCCGGGGTACAGTCGTCAATCGCTTTCTGAATCGCCAGCGTATCGTTCGTTACACCATCCCCTTTCGCGCCATAGTTGGTCACATTCAATGTCGCTGGTGTCGCCGTGGTCTTCTGAACAACCGCTTCACTGTCAGCCGATTCTTTTCCATCCTCATAAACCGCGCGAACCGTAAAGCGGTATTCCGTTTCCGGCGACAGTTTCGTCACCTTAAAATTATGGAAACTGACGCGGACATGCCAGTTGGCGCTATCTATCGTATTGTAGAAATTATCGATGTAGGGCTTCGCCGGCGAGTGCGCGTTCTGATTCTCAATCGTCCCGCCCAGAAGCGTTCCATTCATATAAACGTGGTAATCCTTAATAACGGCCGCGGGTTTTTCTGGCTTTTCCCAAACCAGAACCACGCTTTCATCATCATAAGCCAGCGTTGGCACTTTCAGATTCTGGGGCGCGGCGGCGCGATCAACCCCCACATTCGGCGTTGAGTCGCTATCGCTGCATCCGGCAATCAGACCACTCAGGATAAATGCCGCACAGAGCGTCAGGCGAGTACGAGGTAATAAATAAGTCATAAGCATTCCTGTATTTTTACTCTTATGGTGCCCGATATCTTTCACCATGCGACAGCGTGATGACCGCATCGTGACCGTTATTGGACAGAAGGTTTACTGCGTCATCGTCGATATCCGGCAAGCCGCCTGGTGCGCAATCGGCTTGCCAAACAGCAGAGGCTCATGAGCGCAGGGGTTCTCCATCGGTAAAAGTGCAACGCCCGAGTCATCGCCGCGGAGAATCCTTTTCTCTGGCATGGTTAAATAATAAAAACCCCCATACAACGCCCTGCATTATTAATTGCCTATTCTAAAATTCATTTTTTATAATTTAACGCCTGCCCGTCGCATTGCCTGCAGATAAAAAGCAGGAACACGTGGTGAAACGTTAGCAATCAATACTGAACATTTAAAAAAATAGATCGCAACCTGACTATTTTAAGGTTATCTTTTGACGCCAACAAACAAAAAAGAAACAATATAACCGAAATTATAAAACGTAGTTTCATCAAATCAAATTCATACGTTTTTTTTGCGACTCGCATCAATATTTCATTCTTTATTATTATGATTAAAATTATTTTTAATAAAAATTAATGCGGGTCACACAACCGGGAAAATCCGTTTTAATCTTTCCGATATTACAAAATAAAAGGAAAACGAACGCCTCCGACGGCCTGACTTTCGTTTATGATGTTATCAGCCGGACTCAATCAGCACGGACGTTGGCGCCCGCATTCGGACAGACAACAACATCAGGACAACCCTTTAAGGATTCGCGCATGGATAACGCACCCGTCTCTTCACAGCCAGCGCTGCTGACCAAATACCCGGTACCGGGCTATCTGATGATCATTTATGCCCTGCTTTTTATCGCGCTCGGCTGGTTCAGCCACCAGCGCTGGGGCAGCGCGGCATGTGCGATATCCTCACAGATCACTCACGCTTCCGCTTTACCGACCTCAGGCGAACAAACGACGTCGGCATCAGCGTTGACCCTGCCTGAAAAAAACGCGCCTGAGGATACGCCAGCGCCTCCGGAGAAAAAAGCCATGCTGCCGCTCCCCGCCATTCGCGATGGTGATATTCCGCCGCTCACCTACAGCGCCCATGTTTATACCTCGGACGAGGCAAAACGCAGCATTACGCTTAATGGTCAGCAATTCCATGAAGGCGACGTCCCCGTCGAAGGGTTGATTATTGAACAGATTCAGCATGATATGACGATTTTCAGCGTTGAGGGCGAGGCGTTTATTCTGGAAGCGCTGGAGGACTGGCCGGGCGGAAAATTCAAGGAGCGTGAATATTCCGCCGACGATGAGAATGGTGAGTCGACGCCTTAACGATAATTGCGGATGTCATCAATAAACGGCATTAACGTGCGGTTAAACGCTGAACACTGCGTCGCCTTTGGCGTACTGTCTTTCAACAGCCCCTGATACAGGCTTTCACTCCGCTGCGTTAAAGCCTGGTCATTCACCGTCTTCCACCCTCTCTGTGTCGCTACGGCTGACGCCACATTAACAATGGTGGCATCATCAGGGAGATCGCTGCGGCTGCACTGCGTTTGGAGATATCGCGTGCCTGCCACCAGCGATGCCAGTTGATTTAATTGATCGTTAGAAGAAACCGTTACCGCAGAAGGCTGACCCACCACCGTTCCCTTGTGAGCAGACGTCCCCGTTTGCTGACACCCTACCAACGTAACGCACAACAGCGTTAACGCAGAATATTGAGACAAAGATAACAACATGATACTCATCCTGATTGAGATTAACGGGAGGCATTCTAACAAATGATAAGGCGCTGTCACGGCATGTTTACGCCGCTCCCGGAGTGCTTTCCGCGAGCGGCGAAGATCAGGCTGACATCCCCTTCGCGGATGAGCCCTTGGCCGGCGCCAAAATACCATCCGCACGGAACATCGCCTTAATACCGCGCACCGCCTGACGAATGCGATCCTGATTTTCAATTAAAGCGAATCGGACGTGGGTATCACCATAATCACCAAAACCGATACCGGGCGATACGCACACCTTCGCTTCCGACAGTAAGCGTTTGGCGAACTCCAGCGACCCCAAATGCGCATAGGCGTCGGGAATTTTCGCCCAGACGTACATTGACGCTTTCGGCTCATCGACCATCCAACCGGCCTCGTGCAGCCCACGAACCAGCACATTACGCCGCTGGCGATACTGTTCGGCAATATCTTTCACGCATTGCTGATCGCCTTCCAGCGCGGCAATCGCCGCCACTTGCAACGGCGTAAACGTCCCGTAATCGTGATAACTTTTAATCCGCGCTAATGCGCTCACCAGTTCAGGGTTGCCGACCATAAAGCCGATACGCCAGCCCGCCATGTTGTAGCTTTTCGACAACGTGAAAAACTCTACCGCAATCTCCTTCGCGCCGGGAACCTGCATGATCGACGGCGCTTTCCAACCGTCATAAACGATATCGGCATAGGCCAAATCGTGGATCACCAACACGCCGTACTGTTTCGCCAGCGCGACCACACGTTCGAAGAAATCCAGCTCGACGCACTGTGCCGTCGGGTTCGATGGAAAACCGAGGATCATCATTTTCGGCTTTGGGATACTCTCCCGGATTGCGCGTTCCAGCTCATTAAAAAAATCTACCCCCTCCACCAGCGGCACAGAGCGCACCTGAGCGCCGGCAATCACTGCGCCGTAGATGTGAATCGGGTAGCTGGGATTCGGCACCAGAACCGTATCGCCGTGGTCCAACGTGGCCAGCATCAGATGCGCCAGCCCCTCTTTAGAGCCAATGGTGACAATCGCTTCGCTTTCAGGATCGATATCCACCTCATAGCGTTCGGCATACCAGCGAGAAATCGCACGCCGTAAACGTGGGATCCCTCGTGATGTCGAATAGCCGTGGGTGTCTTCGCGCTGCGCAACCGTGCAAAGCTTTTCCACAATATGGGGCGGTGTTGGCCCATCCGGGTTCCCCATGCTGAAATCAATAATGTCTTCGCCGCGCCGACGCGCAGCCATTTTTAATTCAGCGGTGATATTAAAAACATACGGAGGGAGACGATCGATACGTGTAAAACGGCGAGGGGAAGTAGAATCAGCCATAATTTCCTCAAATGAACGTCAGCGCCCGGACCGTCCGAGCGACGTGGCCCCTGAACGGGGCATCATTTAAGCTATCCCAGTTCATTCATCCTGTCGATAGCCCGTCCGGAAATTTTCTCCTGCCTTAACTGATTGTTGAAGCCGCGAAAAATGCAACTCTCGTCCCAAAAGAGGGAGTAAACTTTATGGTCAGCACATACGCGCCAGAGGCGCAGAGATATTGCAAAGACACGGGATGCCGAATCCGGGAATACACTTATGATCGAGATACGATATTGCACCGAGAGTTGGCCGATACGAGGCGCATTCACCCTTTCGCGCGGCAGCAAACATCAGGCAGACGTCATCGTGGTGACGCTCCGCACCGGCAACGTTATCGGCTGCGGCGAATGCGTACCCTATTCCCGTTACGGGGAATCGCTCGCCAGCGTTATGGATCAAATTGCCTCATTACATAGCGATCTGCGTAACGGTCTGGATCGGGAAGCGTTACAGCACCGCTTGCCTGCGGGCGCGGCGCGCAATGCGCTGGACTGTGCGTTCTGGGATCTGGAATGCAAACAGCATCAGCAACGCATCTGGCAGCGCCTGAATTATCCTGCGCCAGCGTCGCTGGAAACCGCTTATACGCTATCACTCGATACCCCTGAACGGATGCGGCAGGCCGCGATACAACATGCCCATCGCCCTCTGCTCAAATTAAAACTGGCGGATGCAGACGACCTGGCAAGAGTCGCCGCTGTGCGCGCCGGCGCCCCCTTGGTGCGTCTGGTCGTAGATGCCAATGAAGGATGGGATGTCCGGCGCTATCTGTCGCTGGTTCCTGAACTTGTCACGCTCGGCGTCACCATGATCGAACAACCTTTTCCGGCGGGCAGCGATGATGTGCTGGCGGAACTGCCCCGCCCGATTCCTGTCTGCGCCGATGAGTCCTGTCACGATACCCCGTCGTTGCTTCCGCTTTCAGGGCGCTATGACATGATCAATATCAAACTGGATAAAACCGGCGGCCTGACGGAAGCGCTGCGTCTGCGGCGTCTTGCGCTGGCTCAAGGCTTAAAAATTATGGTTGGCTGCATGGTTAGCACCTCGCTCTCCATGGCACCCGCCTTTGTGGTGGCACAGGGCGCCGCTCTTGTTGATCTGGACGGCCCGCTACTCTTGCAGCGCGATCGTCATAATGGGTTGCACTATAACGATAGCGAAATCTTACCGCCCGACGCATTATTGTGGGGATAGCGCGCGTTAACCGCATTAAGCAACGATTAAGGAGTGTTGTGATGCAACGTCAAGTTTATGTCGATGGGCAGTACCTAAAAGAAAGTGAAGCAAAAATTTCAGTATTCGACCGCGGTTTCCTGTTTGCCGATGCTGTCTATGAAGTCACCTCAGTCATTGATGGCCATCTGGTTGATTTCAGCGATCACATCCTCCGTCTTCAGCGCTCCTGTCGCGAACTCTCTCTCTCGTTGCCTGTCGCGCCCGGGGAACTAAAAAAGATTCATGATGAGCTGATAGACAAAAATAACCTGAAAGAAGGGGCGATCTATTTACAGATTAGCCGCGGCAATGCAGGCGATCGCGACTTTTTGTTCCCCTCTACTGAGGTCAAACCTACGCTGGTTTTATTCACTCAGGCGCGATCGCTGGTCAATAACCCGAAGGTCGCAACCGGCCTACACGTTGTCACCACCGAGGAGATCCGCTGGCATCGCCGGGATATCAAAACCGTCAGCCTGCTCGCCGCCAGTCTGGCGAAAGAATACGCTCATGCCAAACACGCTGACGACGCTTTCTTTGTCGAGGATGGCTTCATTACCGAAGGCAGCTCCTGCAATTGCTATCTCGTCCTGCACGACGATACGGTGGTGACCCGGCCACTCAGCAATGCCATCCTGCCCGGTATTACGCGCCAGTCGTTGCTCCGGCTTGCAGAACAGGATGGGATCAAGCTGGAAGAACGCAGTTTTACGCCGGAAGAGGCGTATCACGCCAAAGAAATTTTTCTCAGTTCCGCCACTCAGTTCGTCCTTCCTGTTGTGACGCTGGATGGAAAAAGCATTGGCGACGGCAAGCCGGGGCGCATCACCTTACGGCTACGCGAAATCTATCTCGATATGATTAAACAACAGGGGAAATAATCACGCATCATCAACCGGGACGGCTTCACCGTTATCCAAACGATATCGGATAGCGGTGAAGCCAGAGCGTTATTTATCGTCAATCACGCTACCGTCAGGCAGCGACAGACCGGTATTTTCCAGCACCATTTTCTGCGGCACGACCAGCGGAATATTCGACGCCCGCAAACGTTTAATGATTTCAAACAACAGGTCGCTTTTAGCTTCCGACACCATTCTGGGGCTACTCACATAACCCGTGACGCTCAGCACCATGCCCGTCGGATTCAACTGACTGAACTTCACTGACGGAGCAGGCGATTCAAGGATGGCATCATGGTTGATATACGCCTCCAGCAGAAGCGCGCGAACTTCTTCAGGATCAATATCCAGCGGGAATGTCAGCGCCAGCGTCGCCACCCCATACGGATTCCCCATCGTAATGTTGCGCACATTTTGTGAGATAAACTGCGAGTTTGGCACAATCACCGTGGAACGGTCGCTCAGTTGAATTTCCGTGGCGCGGACGTTAATCCGGCGAATGTCGCCTTCCACACCGCTGATGCTCACCGAATCCCCGACTTTCACGGGCCGCTCGGTCAACAAAATTAAGCCCGAAATAAAATTCTTCACGATCTCCTGCAAGCCAAAACCAATCCCCACCGACAGCGCACTGACAATCCATGCCAGCTTGTTCCATTGGATCCCCAGCGTCGCCAGCGTCAGCAGGATAATCAGGATATAACCGATATTGCTGAACAGCGTGACCAGCGAGGCGCGGATACCCCGCTCCAGCGTGGTTTTAGGAAGAAATTCGTCCTCCAGCCAGCGTTTTGACGATCGTAAAACGTAAATGCCTATCGCCAGGAAGAGCACGGCGTTGACCAGATGAGCAGGCACAATGCTCAATGTTTCCAGCCCTTTCCCACCCCAAATTTCAACCGCTTTCTGGATGAGCTCCAGCGGTGTCGTCGTGCCAAATGTCCCGTTAAGTAAAGCGACGGCCGCCATCAGAATTAAAAAGACCTTGCCGCAGGCCGACAGGAGCGATGTCGCCTGAGCTAAATGCCGATCGTCTAAGTTGAGCGAATTTTTAATCCGCTTGCCGCTGGCATTATTCGGGGAGAAAACACTTTCACAGATGTCCGTAATAAACGTCGAAAACAAGTACAGACAGGAGAACACCATGCCAATCCATACCAGCTCAAACGTCAGAAAACGGGCCAGCGAGATATAACCGATAATCAGCGATACCAAGACGGTAAACGATGTCGCCAAGACGGCAAGATGGATAATGCCGGACAGCGTCGAACGCGCTTCCGGTTGCTCCCCGGAATGCACCATCTGTCGACGAATCTGATCGCTTTTCAGCGCGATTGTCCCCGCGGTCAGCGCTAAAAACAGAGCGGACAGACCGTTTACCATAATCGTCGCGGCAACCGACGTCCCCACTGTCACCGTGATTTGTTCAATAAACCCGAAAATCAGAATGAGTACGGCGGCAACCACTGGGAACGGCTTCATGGCCTGAGCCACCGGATTAGCAATCGCAGGCAGGCGCCATGAAGGGCGCTGGTTTGACAAAAAGGCCCTGCCCAGCCCGGCTATCATCGCACAGAAAATGGCCTGTCTTACCATTGAATCAAGGAACGATACAACGCGCTCTGAGGCCTCACCGTGGCGCGTCAAGGTAATGTCGATCAGATTCACGGCAATACCGATCGTCAGTACGGTGGAGATCACCGACGCCGTAGCGAGAAAACTCCTGCGCAGACGCCCTTCCGGCAGCCAGTGAATGCCCGCCCAGGCCAGATATTTCTCCAGATAGCGGCGCCCTGCGGAACCCATGGCTATGGCGATCAGAATCAGGAAGACAGAACCATAACGCCAGTCCGGCTCCCAGGCTGCAACAAAGGCATCGCTTAACTGATCCTGAAAGGCGCTCAGACGACGAACATCCTCGGCCTGCGGAGCGACAATCGGCGCCCAGAAACGCCCGCCAAGAATGCTGCCGGAATTCAATGCCAACTGCGTCTTCAGCGCATTACGACGCAGAGTAACAATTTGCGCAGACAGATTGGTCGCACTGGTGCGCAAAGCCTGAATCTGCTCAATTTGCGCATCCATTTTCGCTTTCTGCGCATTCAAATTGTTTCGCTTACGCGTTACTTCACTGGTTTCATTAATACCTGAACCGGACTCCGGCGCCGGCCCTAACACATCCAACTGAGCCTGAATTTGAGCGCGCTGCGGCACCACGGCACTAGAAAGCTCATTGGCGCTATTCACCAATTCCTGAGTTGTGTCATTCAAGGCGCCGAATTTGCTGTCGTTATTTGTGCCTGAAACCTGCTGCTTGATGTTATCTAATTGTTTTTGCAGCTTGATCAATTCAGCATCAACATTAATTTTTACCGGCGCATCCGTCTGCACAGGTTGCGGATCCGGAACGGTTTCCGCATTCGCTACCGATACATATCCAACGGGCAGCATCAACATTACCAGCAAACAAACGCGCAAGAATGCGGATGAAAGAATGTTCATAAATCAAAAGGTTCCAAAGTTCGACAAAATAGCGGATTCACAAACGACCGGACAATGAACCGTCATGTGAAAGTAGCCCACACGCATCCAAACCTAACGAATGCGGGCATAGTGTACCAACAGCACATGGCGCAGAATACGCTCGTTAATAACTTGAAAAGAATTACTGAACGCGGCCAGAAGATACAACTGAAATTTTCATTGCTATGTGTAGCTTATGTGGATACCGCTCGCAATTGTGCAAAAAAGTCACACCGGGAAAAGCCCCCTCTCGTCAAAGCTGTACAGGTATTCACCGTATAGTATAAATCCAGCGCCAATACGTTGACTCACCGGGACGTGTGGGTATAATCCTGCCCACTGTGGTGACAAGCAGCCGCCACACTTTTTGCTTTCGCGCAATGCGCCCTTAGCTCAGCTGGATAGAGCAACGGCCTTCTAAGCCGTAGGTCACAGGTTCGAATCCTGTAGGGCGTACCATAATTTCGTCTTTTGACGTCTCTTAAAGTCTACAATTCCCTTTAAAATCAGCATTATCCTCTACAGTATGGGCTACCAAGGTCTAGTGTGGTCTCTTGAGTTCCAGCCTCACTTGGGGGCATGTTTGGGGGTATTCGCAGGTTCAATAGAAGTGATACCCCCAAATGAAGCTAACCGCCCGTCAGATCAATGCCGCTAAGCCAACGGTAAGTGTCAAGGTAGTTGGCACCCCCGGTTGATTTAGGCTGCCTGTTTTTCCCGTTCGGATTCAATATTACAGCAGAGCAAGAAGGAGGTATTCGAGCGCGGGGTAATCAACGTATTCAAAGGGCTGTCTTGGGATTACAAAACTAATCACCCTTGCTACTTCGGTAAGAAAATCATCATCAGTAATCTGGTGACATACCACCGTTGGGGCTTTGGCCTGAACTGGGGCTGGCGACGCGATCAACTGGCCGCTCTGGAACGTATGCTCTATCTGCTGGATGGTAAACCTATTCCCGACAATCGGGGCGATGTCACCATCCGGCTGATGGACCATATTCGTGATAATCCGCATCAGCAGGAATACGAGGATGAGTTCTTCAGCGTTCGTTACTTTCAGAAAGGCATCGGGCATCTCATCTTTAAGCGTCCTGACTTGATCGATCAGATGAACGATATTATCGCCAAACATTATCCGGGGATGTTGGCGGCGAGGTGATTAACCAATCATGTTACATAGGTATATCCCATTGACATATCCCATTGATAATCTATGCTATCGATAGCACAAAATTTATCCACGGAGGTTCCCATGGAGAAAACTACAGTATTTAAAAGCAATCGCAGCCAGGCGGTACGGCTCCCTAAAGCCGTTGCGCTGCCCGATGATGTTAAGCAGGTTGATATCGTTGCGATTGGTCGCACACGTATCATTACTCCAGCAGGCGAAAGCTGGGATAGTTGGTTCGAAGAGGATGGGGTAACGCCTGACTTCATGATCACCAGAGAGCAACCTGATGATCAGGTCAGGGAAGATTTCTGATGCTGAAATATCTGCTCGATACCAATATTTGTATTTACACCATCAAGAACAAACCGCAGGAAGTCAGGGACGCTTTCTATCGCCATTACGGGCAGTTTGCTATCAGTTCTATCACGCTGATGGAACTGATCTATGGTGCGGAGAAATCGGTAAACCCAGAAAAAAATCTCGCCGTGATTGAAGGGTTTTTTGCACGTCTGGAAGTTCAAAACTACGGTTTTGACGCCGCCGTACATACCGGCCAAATTCGTGCGGAACTGGCAAAACAAGGAACACCCATCGGCCCATATGATGCCATGCTAGCGGGTCATGCTCGGTCAGCAGGTTTGATACTGGTAACGAACAATGTGCGTGAATTTGAGCGTGTGCCTGGGCTACGTGTGGAAAACTGGGTCAGTCGATAAGCTGTGAATTCGCTGCTTTCAGTCAACCAGACTCTACCGACAGTACCTGGCTACAGTTAGACACCATCCGAATTCAGGATAACGCTTACCTGATCGGCGGCCCCCTCTCCTACCTTTTCACCTGCACGCGTTATTGAATACTCCGCGCCTTTTGTTTTCATCGCTTCGGTCCGGTTGAAGCATGCGGGATTTCTCTCCTCCCACAGCGAAGAAAACGGCTTAAATCCCCCGGTTAAACAATTAATGTTGACACAATGCCTGACAGCACACGCCGCTTCTGACAAAATAGCGGCCATCTCCCCTATTCTTAATATTGATGGGTCGCATCTCAGATGGCAGCAAAGATTATTGATGGTAAAACGATTGCGCAGCAGGTTAAAGATGAAGTTGCCGCACGGGTAAAACAGCGTTTGGCAGAAGGAAAACGAGCGCCAGGTCTCGCCGTCGTGCTGGTAGGCGACAATCCGGCATCCCAAATTTATGTCGCCAGCAAGCGTAAAGTCTGTGAAGAAGTCGGCTTTATTTCCCGCTCCTATGATTTACCCGCCACCACGACCGAATCGGCGCTGCTGGCGCTTATCGACGAACTCAACGCCGACCAGACGATTGACGGTATTCTGGTACAGCTTCCTCTTCCTGAGGGCATTGATAATACGAAGGTGATCGAACGCATCGCCGCAGATAAAGACGTTGATGGCTTCCATCCTTATAACGTCGGTCGCCTGTGTCAGCGCGCGCCATTGCTGCGCGCCTGTACGCCGCGCGGCATCATCACGCTGCTGGAGCGTTACAATATCGAAACCTTCGGGCTGAATGCCGTCGTAGTCGGCGCGTCGAATATTGTTGGTCGTCCGATGAGTCTGGAACTGCTGCTGGCAGGCTGCACCACGACCGTTACGCACCGTTTCACCAAAAATCTGCGCCACCATATTGAAAACGCCGATCTGCTGGTTGTCGCGGTCGGTAAACCGGGCTTTATTCCCGGTGAATGGATTAAACCGGGCGCAATTGTGCTGGATGTCGGCATCAACCGTCTGGAAAGCGGAAAAGTCGTTGGCGATGTGGAATTTGAAACGGCACAGGAAAGAGCGTCTTACATCAGCCCCGTGCCGGGCGGCGTCGGCCCGATGACCGTTGCCACGCTGATTCAAAACACGCTACAGGCGTGTGAAGAGTATCATGACCGCGCTGAATAATTCGGCGGAGTTCACACACAGATAAACAGGAAATTATGACAACGTTTCATCTTGAAAAACATCCGCACGTTGAACTGTGCGACCTCTTAAAGCTGATGGGCTGGAGCGAAAGCGGAGCCGCAGCCAAACTGGCTATCGCCGCGGGCGACGTCACCGTTGACGGCCACACGGAAACCCGAAAACGCTGTAAAATCGTCGAGGGCCAAACCGTCCGGTTCAACGGCGAAACCGTAAGCGTCGCCCGCTAATCCTGAAGTTTTAATCAGGTCGACAAAAAAGCCCGCGATTAACATCGACGGGCTTTTCATTTATTGAATATTGAACGAGAAATTATTTGCGACGCCAGATCGTTCCCTGCGCGCCGTCTTCCAGCACGATCCCCATTTCATTTAACCGATCGCGCGCCCGATCCGCGAGCGCCCAGTCCTTCGCCGCTCGCGCATCTTTACGTTGTTGGATTAACGCTTCAATTTCTTTCACGTCCTCGTCATCCACCTTCGCCCCTTGTTGCAGGAACTGTTCAGGATCCTGCTCCAAAAGCCCCAATACGCCAGACAAGTTACGCAACGCCGATGCCAGTTGATTCGCCGCCTGCATGTCTTCCACTTTCAGGCGGTTAACTTCACGCGCCATATCAAACAACACCGAGTAAGCTTCCGGCGTGTTGAAATCATCATCCATCGCTTCGCGAAAGCGCGCCTCAAACTCATCACCGCCCAGCGCTTCAACGCTGGGGTCAGTACCGCGCAGCGCGGTATACAGTCGCTCTAACGCCGCACGCGCCTGCTTCAGGTTCTCTTCGCTGTAATTCAGTTGGCTGCGGTAATGACCGGACATCAGGAAATAACGCACGGTTTCCGGATCGTAGTACGCCAGCACATCGCGCACGGTGAAAAAATTGTTGAGCGATTTCGACATTTTTTCACGATCGACCATCACCATGCCAGAGTGCATCCAGTAATTCACATACTCGCCGCCATGCGCGCAGCGGGACTGGGCAATTTCATTTTCGTGGTGCGGAAACATCAAATCGGAACCACCGCCGTGAATATCAAAATGTTCTCCCAACTGTTTGCAGTTCATCGCGGAACATTCGATGTGCCACCCAGGGCGACCGTCCCCCCACGGAGAAGGCCAGTGAGGCTCGCCGGGTTTGGACATTTTCCACAACACAAAGTCCATCGGGTTGCGTTTCACCTCGGTAATTTCAACGCGCGCGCCGGCCTGAAGCTGTTCCAGATCCTGACGCGACAACACGCCGTAACCCGGCGCGGTATCGACAGAGAACATGACATCGCCGTTACTCGCGACATAGGCGTGGCGACGGGCGATCAGCGTTTCCACCATTTCGATGATATCCGCGATATGGTGCGTCGCCCGCGGCTCCTCATCCGGGCGAAGAATATTCAGCGCATCAAAATCGGCATGCATTTCCGCGATCATGCGGGTCGTCAGCTGCTCGCTGGTTTCCCCATTTTCGGCGGCGCGTTTAATAATTTTATCGTCAATATCAGTAACATTACGCACATATTTCAGTGAATATCCCAGATACCGTAAATACCGAGCCACCACATCAAACGCCACGAAGGTACGTCCGTGACCGATATGACACAGGTCATACACGGTAATACCACAAACATACATTCCCACCTGACCGGCGTGGATAGGTTTAAATTCCTCTTTTTGACGACTCAGCGTATTAAAAATCTTTAGCATCAGGGCGTTCCATTGTTTGCACAAAAATAGCGTTCACAAGAATGGGCTTCACAAAAATTGCGTTCACAACGATCATTGCGTTCACAACAATAGTGTTCACACGGTAGGTCAATCACATTCGCTGTCAGCGTCAGTAACATCAATATATCAGGGGTTATCCCCTTACGGCGTATTGAAACCCGAAGACCATTGTATTGCAAGGCGAAGAAGAAGGCATCAGCGAGAAAGGCGCAAAAAAATGGCCCGGGTTTCCCGAGCCATTCACTACATAAATACGTTTTACAATCGCAATTAACGCCAACTCGGGTTAGACATGACCGAGTATTTTCCGCTGCCGAGCAGTGCAATGGCCAATCCGGCGAAGAAGAAGACGGCTGCGCTTTCAACGGCCAATGCACCGGTTTTTTCCAGCGCCAGGAAATCACCGCCGTGGGCCAATGAAGCAGCGGCGAGCATGGTAAAAGAGAAGATCAACGCCGATGGACGTGTCAGAATCCCGAGGATCATCAGAATCGGGGTGATCACCTCGCCGATATAGACGCCATAACCAACAAAAGCAGGAATTCCCGCCGAAGTCAGCATGCCTTCAATCCCGCTAATTCCTCCATGTACCTTGTGCCAGCCGTGAAACAACATCAAAACGCTGAAAGAGACTCGCAGCAGTAATTTGCCGAAGTCGGGCCTATCTAATACTCGATTAAAACTATCCAGCATGGTTCACCTATCCATTTCGTGATATGAGGGAATACGAATCACTCTCAGATTAATCTTAGCCGCAAAAAAAGAATACGTTGACGACTCAAAACATTGATCCAGTGCAACAAAAATATCATTCAAATGAATGAACTATCAAATCGATATTTCATCAATTTATTTTTTTTCAAAAGTCCGTATTGCCCGATCAACACACTGTCGCACAATTTTCATCCCCTCACTGATATGGGCATAGCGGAGTGGTATACGCGTTGAGCGTTTTCGTCGCATCGCGAAAGCAGGCAAACGGGCAACCGCGCGAAAGATAAAGGTCATACTGACTCGCTCAGCCAGTTATGCTATAACAGCGCTCTTGTTGTTCATTCACCAATGTGAACAGCACTCTTAATCACTAAGGCTATCTAGGGTTCATTATTATGATCACGCTTCATACCAACCACGGCGATATCGTTATTAATACGTTTGCAGACAAAGCGCCGGTTACCGTAGAAAATTTTCTGAACTATTGCCGCAGCGGTTTTTATGACAACACAATTTTCCACCGTGTGATCAATGGGTTTATGATTCAGGGCGGCGGCTTTGCGCCCGGCATGGTACAAAAAGAAACCAACGCGCCAATCAAAAATGAAGCCAGCAACGGCCTGAAAAACACCCGTGGAACATTGGCAATGGCTCGCACCAACGACCCACATTCCGCAACGGCTCAGTTCTTTATCAACGTTGTCGATAACGACTTTCTGAATTTCCGTTCAGAGCGTGCTGATGGCTGGGGCTATTGCGTCTTTGCCGAAGTGACCGAAGGCATGGACATCGTTGATAAAATCAAAGGCGTGGCGACCGGCCGTAGCGGTATGCATCAGGACGTACCGAAAGAAGATGTGGTGATCACCCACGTCACTGTCAGCGAATAATCCCGTCTGCATGGCAACGCTGTTCATTGCCGATCTGCATTTAAGCCTTCATGAACCGGCGATAACCGCCGGTTTTCTGCGTTTTTTGCGCCATGAAGCTGTCCACGCAGACGCGCTGTATATCCTTGGCGACCTGTTCGACGCCTGGATTGGCGACGATGATCCCCAACCGCTGCATGCGACTGTCGCCGCTGAAGTGTATAAACTGCATCAGCGCGGCGTTCCCTGCTATTTCGTACACGGCAACCGCGATTTCCTGCTTGGCAAACGCTTCGCCGATGAAAGCGCAATGACGCTATTGCCGACGGAAACCGTGCTCGACCTCTATGGTCAGAAAATCCTTATTTTGCACGGTGATACGCTGTGTACTGACGATCACGCCTATCAAAAGTTCCGCCGACGGGTACACAACCCGTTCATTCAGCGACTGTTTTTACGCTTACCTTTATCTCTGCGCGTGAAGATCGCGAACAAGATGCGTGCGGCCAGTCAGCAGGCTAACCAGCAAAAAACGCAGCAGATTATGGATGTGAATCCGGAAAAGGTGCGCGAACGTCTGCGGCACCATCAGGTAAACACCCTGATCCACGGTCATACGCATCGTCCGGCCATCCACCAGATCGACCTTGACGGCGCCCACGCCCGCCGCGCCGTTCTGGGCGCCTGGCATCAGGCGGGCTCGATGATTAAGGTCACACCACAAAATATCGAATTGATCGCCTTCCCCTTTTAATCGCGCCCCGCCATTGACGCTGCCACATCACCGTAACGAAGGGAGATTTCCGCCCACGCAACCGTTTTCCTCAACATAATGGCATGGTATGCTCTACGCCCTCAACGTCAGACCCTCTCTATCTGGCCGATGCGAACGCATCACGAACACGTAAAATCACAGGAGCATTACAGGCATGTCATCCAACGTTGCCCCGGCTAAAATCGCCATCGTCATGGGTTCAAAGAGTGACTGGGCCACTATGCAGTTTGCGGCGGAAATCCTCACTACGCTGCGCATCCCTTTTCATACTGAAGTCGTTTCCGCCCATCGGACGCCGGACAAACTGTTCAGCTTCGCCGAGAGCGCGGCGCAAAACGGCTTTGATGTGATCATTGCTGGCGCAGGCGGCGCGGCGCACCTGCCGGGGATGCTGGCGGCGAAAACGCTGGTTCCTGTACTGGGCGTGCCCGTACAAAGCGCCGCGCTGAGTGGTGTAGACAGCCTGTACTCCATCGTCCAGATGCCAAGAGGCATCCCGGTCGGCACGCTGGCGATCGGCAAAGCCGGTGCGGCCAATGCGGCACTGCTGGCGGCGCAAATCCTCGCGCTGCATGATGACGCCATTGCCACTCGTCTGACCGACTGGCGTCAGGCCCAAACTGAGGATGTGCTGTCTCATCCCGATCCGCGGGAGGAGGTATGAAACCGGTTTGTGTATTAGGCAATGGTCAGCTAGGCAGAATGATGCGTCAGGCTGGCGAACCGTTGGGCATTGCGGTTTATCCCGTGGGGCTGGATGCCGAACCTGAATCCGTTCCGTTTCATAACAGCGTAATTACCGCAGAAATCGAACGCTGGCCGGAAACCGCCCTCACCCGCGAGTTAGCCGATCACGCGGCGTTTGTAAACCGCGATATTTTCCCGCGTCTGGCCGATCGTCTGACGCAAAAACAGCTGCTGGATTCGCTGAATCTGGCGACAGCCCCCTGGCAACTGCTGGCAAGAGCAGACGAATGGCCGCACGTTTTTGCCTCATTCGGTGAATTAGCCATCGTTAAACGCCGGGTCGGTGGTTACGACGGCCGTGGACAATGGCGTTTGCGTAATGGTGAACAGCAAACGCTCCCCGCAGAGTGCTACGGCGAGTGTATCGTTGAGCAGGGAATTCACTTTTCCGGTGAAGTGTCATTGGTTGGCGCACGCAATGCGCACGGAAAATGCGTGTTCTACCCGCTAACGCATAACCTGCATCAGGATGGCATTTTGCGCGCCAGCGTCGCGCTCCCTCAACCTGAAGCAACGTTGCAACAGCAGGCGGAGCATATGCTGTCGACGATCATGAATACGCTGAACTATGTCGGCGTCATGGCGATGGAATGCTTTATTGTCGGCGATCGCCTGCTCATTAATGAACTGGCGCCTCGCGTGCACAACAGCGGTCACTGGACGCAAAATGGGGCGTCGATTAGCCAGTTTGAACTTCACCTGCGCGCCATCCTGGATCTGCCGCTACCGGCGCCTATCGTCGAGGCTCCAGCGGTGATGGTGAATCTGATCGGCACTGACGTGAATACCGACTGGCTGGCGCTACCGCTGATCCACCTGCACTGGTATGAGAAAGAGGTTCGCTCGGGTCGTAAAGTCGGTCATCTCAATCTCACGTCTGCAACGATCTCGCAGCTACAGCACACTTTGCAGGCCCTGACGCCGCTCTTACCGGCTGAATATCACAGCGGTCTGGCATGGGCAGCAGAAAAACTCGTCAGTGAACGAAGCTGATCCGCTCTCCGGCAGGCTACGGCCTGCCGTCCCTGTGCGACGCCGCGACAATAGATAACCGCCAGCGAGCGGCCTGCTCCGGACACCGAATTATTTCACGTATAAGCGTGACACCAGAAAAATAGCGTTTATTATTCCAGCTCCGTTCATTTTATTTTCGGTTTATTTTTCATCACAGATGAAATTAAAAAAAGCATCAACAAAGATCCGTTACAAATATTTAAAATAAAGTATCAAGTTTGATATTTTATTTCCCCCTGGCTTTTATTAAAATATTCCCCGTCAATTCATTTATGTGATCGCTTCAATATTATTCGCTGACCACCACGATATAGAATGCCGCCACAAAACAGTATTGACCTTTCGACATAATTAGCACTATGTCTTGTTTGTTTTTTAATCTGTGTAACGGCAGGTTGCCGTTAGTGTGATTTTTATACCCCAGCGTGACGGGTATTAATGTGTTCACCGAGGAGAAACCAATAAAATGAGCACAATTCATGACAGCAGTCAGGTGTTAGAGCAAACATCAAGCTGGCGTAAAAGCGATACCGTCTGGATGCTGGGCCTTTACGGCACGGCTATTGGCGCTGGCGTATTATTCCTCCCCATCAATGCGGGAATCGGTGGGTTAATTCCATTAATCATCATGGCAATCATTGCCTTTCCCATGACCTATTATTCTCACCGCGCGCTATGCCGTTTTGTGTTGTCCGGTAAAAAGAGCGGTGAAGATATTACCGGAGTCGTTGAAGAACATTTCGGCGTTGGCGCCGGTAATTTAATCACTTTGCTTTATTTTTTCGCTATTTATCCCATTCTATTGGTTTATAGCGTCGCCATTACCAATACCGTAGATAGCTTTATTACTCACCAGTTGAATTTGCCTTCTCCGCCGCGCGCTGTGCTGTCATTAATATTAATCCTCGGGTTGATGTTTATTGTTCGTTTCGGCGAAGTCATGATTGTTAAAGCCATGAGCATTCTTGTTTATCCTTTTGTTGCTGTGTTAATGCTGCTGGCGCTTTATTTAATTCCCAACTGGAATACTTCTGTTTTTGAAAACATTTCTTTAAGTTCCAGCATCACCGGTAACGGCCTGTTGACTACGTTATGGCTGGCGATTCCGGTGATGGTTTTCTCATTCAACCATTCGCCGATCATCTCCTCTTTTGCCGTCGCCAAACGTAAAGAATATGGCGATAACGCAGAGAAGAAATGTTCTCGCATCCTGTCTTACAGCCACATAATGATGGTGCTGACGGTGATGTTCTTCGTTTTCAGCTGTGTACTGAGCCTGTCTCCGGCTGAACTGATGGAAGCCAAATCACAGAACATTTCTATCCTGTCTTATCTGGCGAACCATTTTAACAATCCGGTTATCGGCTATCTGGCCCCCGTTATTGCGACCATCGCGATCTCTAAATCGTTTCTGGGCCACTATCTGGGCGCCGGCGAAGGTTTTAACGGCATGCTCGTAAAAGCCCTGCGCAGCAGAGGAAAAACCCTTTCCGACACCAAATTGAACCGTATCACGACATTATTCATGCTGGTCACCACCTGGATTGTCGCAACCAAAAACCCCAGCATTCTGGGCATGATTGAAACATTAGGCGGCCCGATTATCGCATGCCTGCTGTTCCTGATGCCGATGTACGCCATCCAGAAAGTTCCCGCGATGAAAAAATACAGCGGCCACATCAGTAACGTCTTTGTCACGCTTATGGGGCTGATCGCGATTTCCGCCATCATTTACAGCCTGCGCGATCTGCTGTAAGCCCTCGACACTCATTTAACGCCAGTACGTTATTAACGGCTGGCGTTTTTTTTAAGGAAATCGCAATGGTCAGCGTATTCGATATCTTCAAAATCGGCATCGGCCCGTCCAGCTCGCATACCGTGGGGCCAATGAAAGCAGGGAAAATGTTCACCGACGATCTGGTGAATCACGGCTTCATCTCATCGGTCACGCAGATTGTCGTTGATATTTACGGTTCGCTGTCGCTGACCGGAAAAGGCCATCATACCGATATCGCCATTATTATGGGGTTAGCGGGTAACCTGCCGGAAAGCGTGGATATCGATAGCATCCCGGCATTTATTCAGCAGGTGAAAGACACCCAGCGGCTCCCGCTGCTCGACGGACAGTATGACGTGAGCTTCCCGCTGGCGACGGCCCTGCGTTTTCAGTCAGAAAACCTGCCGCTGCATGAAAACGGCATGACCCTTCGCGCCTATCGCCAGCAAGAGCTAATTTACAGCAAAACGTATTACTCTATCGGCGGCGGATTTGTCGTCGATCAGGAAAATTTCGCTAAGACCACTATGACGGAAGAAAGCGTGCCCTACCCGTATTTCTCCGCCCAAAAGCTGCTACAGCACTGCCGCGACAACTGCCTGTCGTTATCCGCGATTGTCCTGAAAAATGAGATTGCCCTGCACGGTCGTGAAGCCATTGAACACTATTTTGCCGATGTGTGGAAAACGATGCAGGAGTGTATACATCGCGGAATGAATACCGAAGGCGTGCTGCCCGGCCCACTGCGCGTTCCTCGTCGGGCGTCGGCACTGCATCGCCTGCTGTTCATCAATGACCGTTTTTCTCACGACCCGATGGATGCGATGGACTGGGTGAACATGTTCGCGATGGCGGTATCGGAAGAAAACGCCGCGGGCGGGCGCGTGGTTACCGCACCGACTAACGGCGCGTGCGGCATCATTCCCGCCGTGCTGGCCTACTACGACCACTATGTTCAGCCAGTGACGCCGGAGTCTTATCTACGTTATTTTCTGGCCTCCGGCGCTATCGGCATGCTCTACAAAATGAACGCGTCTATTTCCGGCGCGGAAGTGGGCTGTCAGGGCGAAGTCGGCGTTGCCTGTTCAATGGCGGCCGCAGGGCTGGCGGAGCTGCTCGGCGCCAACCCGGAGCAGGTGTGCATCGCAGCGGAGATCGGTATGGAACACAATCTGGGGTTGACGTGCGATCCGGTGGCTGGTCAGGTTCAGGTGCCATGCATTGAACGTAACGCCATCGCCTCCGTGAAGGCCATCAACGCGGCGAGAATGGCGATGCGTCGCGCCAGCGAGCCACGCGTGTCGTTGGATAAAGTCATTGAAACCATGTATGAAACGGGCAAAGACATGAATGCCAAGTATCGTGAAACGTCGCGCGGGGGTCTGGCGATTTAAAGTCGTCCTGTGCGAATAGTCTCCTCGTCACCCTGCAAGCGGTTTATGTACGGCGGCCCAGATCCGTCTGGCCGGCTAATGGGGCTGAACGCACATTAGCCTTTATTTTTTCTCGCCTTCCGGCACCGACCAGACAATGTTGTTTTCAGCCGCCGCAATGTACCAGTCAACGGTACTGTTGACCGGCTTTTTGATATTTTCATGCGGGGTGAGCGTTTTGCCGGAGAAAGCCGCCGCTTTCTTTCTGATACGCAACGGCGTCTGTTTTTTCTCTCCGCTGATTTGCGCGTGGAAGGACTCCACGCCGGCATCAAAAAGCACGCCTTCAAGCTGATGCAAGCGGTTTAATCCGCGTAATATTGAAAGCAGGCTGCTGA
This sequence comes from Samsonia erythrinae, assembly GCF_004342665.1. Lineage (GTDB taxonomy): Bacteria > Pseudomonadota > Gammaproteobacteria > Enterobacterales > Enterobacteriaceae > Samsonia > Samsonia erythrinae. The sequence goes on from NZ_SMBY01000003.1 coordinate 357,799, forward strand.
GTGTGATGGATCCGCCCATTTCGGCGCGTTTGATCGTTGCAATTCCCAATCCTGCCCGCTCTGCGAGATCAACCTGTGATAAACGCTGCTGGATTCTGGCGTCTTTTATTCTCCGACAAAGCTCGGTAATAATTTCGCCCTCGTTCATGGTATTGAATCTCATCTTACCCGCCACCTGCCTGAGTCATAAAACTGCGCGCAGTTTATCACCAATTTGTCAAATGGCACGGATAATTGATGAACGGTATCCATAATCTTTTGGGGGATTTTAAACGCGTCGGTTTGCAGCCTGTTAGCCAAAGCGCCCGGTAATATAATCTTCCGTGCGCCGCTGGACGGGCGCAGTAAAAAGATCGTCCGTGCGGTTGTATTCGATCAACGTTCCCTGATTAATGAAGGCGGTGTAATCCGACACACGGGCAGCCTGTTGCATATTGTGCGTCACCAGCACCAGCGTAAAGTGCTGCTTTAGCGAACCCATCAGTTCTTCAATAATCAGCGTTGAAATCGGGTCGAGCGCTGAAGTCGGCTCATCTAACAGCAAGACTTCCGGCTCAATCGCAATAGCGCGGGCGATCACCAGTCGCTGTTGTTGCCCGCTGGACAGCGTGAGCGCATTGTCGCTCAGCCGATCCTTTACCTCATGCCAGAGCGCCGCGGCCCGCAACGCCCGCTCAACGGTATCATCCAGAAAACGCCGATCGCGCAGTCCCTGCAACCGCAGGCCATAAATCACGTTTTCATAGATCGACTTGGGAAACGGGTTCGGACGTTGAAAGACCATGCCCACCCGGCGACGTAACATCGCGACATCCAACTGCGGGTCGTTAATCCGCATGCCATGCAGCCAGATATCGCCCTCCGTGCGGCAGCCATCCACCAGATCGTTCATGCGATTAAAACAGCGCAGTAAGGTCGATTTGCCGCAGCCGGAAGGACCAATCAATGCCGTCACCTGATTTTTGGGAATGCGAATCGAAATATCATTCAACGCCTGTTTACCACTATAGAACAGATTCAGATGCTCCACGGTTAACGCGCTCTGCTCATCACTCAGATGATGAACATCAGGCAGCAGCGCCATCGCATTCTGTGTCATAAAGCCCATAACTTCATCCTACCTAGAGTGACAACGAACGATATTTTTCACGTAAAACATGCCGGATCCCAATGGCCGCGAGGTTCAGCCCGACCACGATCAGCACCAGCAGCAGCGCGGTGATATAGACCAGCGGCCTCGCCGCTTCCACATCCGGGCTCTGGAAAGCCAAATCGTAGATCTGGAATCCCAGATGCATAAATTTCCGCTCCAGATGCAAGTAGGGGAAGATATCATCAACCGGCAACACCGGCACCGATTTCACCACGCCAACCAGCATCAGCGGAGCCGTTTCCCCTGCCGCACGCGCCACGGCGAGGATCAGACCGGTCATCATCGCGGGAACGGCCATCGGGATCACCACGTGCCACAGCGTTTCAGCCTTGGTTGCCCCCAGCGCCAGTGAACCGTCACGCACCGACTGGGGAATACGCGACAGCCCCTCCTCCGTTGCTACGATCACCACCGGCAGCGTCAGCAAGGCCAGCGTCAGCGATGCCCACAGCAGCCCCGGCGTTCCAAATGTCGGGTTAGGCAGCGCCTCAGAATAGAACAGCTGGTCCAACGTGCCGCCAATCAGATAGACAAAAAAGCCTAGCCCAAATACGCCGTAAACGATTGATGGCACGCCGGCCAGATTGACCACCGCGATCCGCACCCAGCGCGTTAAGCTATTTTTTCCTGCATATTCATGTAAGTAGATCGCTGCGACGACGCCCAGCGGCATCACAATGATGGACATCAGCACCACCATCAACACCGTGCCGAAAATGGCCGGAAACAGCTGACCTGCGCTGTTGTTGTCCGGCGAGTAATGCACCAGCATGTGCTTCGCCTGATTGCCCCATTGGCCGATCTTTTCCCATAGATTCATGGTATTGGGAAACCAGGCCTGTTCAATATCCCTGAGTGGAATAAGATGGATAGCGCCATTCGCATCCCGCAGTTGCACCGTATCGCGGTTGATCTCCTGATTCAGTGCGGTCAACTGGTGCGAAAGCCCGTCAAACTGGCGCTGTAGCTCAATACGTTCTGCCTGAAGCCGCGCCAGCGCCTGATTATCCAGCGTATTGGTCAACCGCCGTTTTTTTTCCTCCAGCCGCAGCGCTTCAAACTGCTGGTTGATTTTTGCCATCTCCCCCATGCGGATCGCCTGCGCCATCGCCAGCAACGCCTGCACCTGCTCTACGCGATGATGCAGCGTTGCCGGTAAATCCGCCGCCACCAGTGGCTGCTCCCCTTCCATCATCCCGGCCAGATAGCCATAAGCCGTGCCATTGTTCATTCGCTTTAGCACCAGAATGTCGGCGGGTTTCTCAATGCGGGCTATATCACGAGACAGCAGTACGCGAAAGCTCTGTCCATGTATCTCACGCTGACCAATCTTGACCAGATAACGCGTTTCCGTCTGCGCCGGCGCAGCCGCTAAACCGGCCTGTTCCAACTGCTGCGGAGAAAGCGTCTGCTCGGCATAAATTTCACCCAGCACCGCACGCTGCACGCCGTTCTCTGGCTGCAACGTCATCAGCCACACGGGTTGAGGCCACAGGTAACGCATTCCCTGCCCGACCAACAGCGCGGTAATCGCCAACATCGCCAGCAGGCTGATAGAAATTGATGATGCCGTCAGCCACACCCAGGGTTTTCCCGAACCGAACCAACGCTTCACGCATTTTCTCCTTCATCACGATAGCGCCGGCGTAAACGCTGCCGGATAGCTTCGGCCAGCGTGTTCACGGCAAACGTGAAAACAAACAGCGTCAATGCCGTTAGAAACAGAACCCGATAGTGGCCGCTGTTTGTCACCGCCTCCGGCATTTCAATCGCAATATTTGCCGCCAGCGAACGCAATCCCTGAAGCAGTCCCTCATCCATAATCGGCGTATTGCCCGTCGCCATGAGCACAATCATGGTTTCCCCTACGGCGCGGCCAAAGCTCAGCATCAGCGCGGCGAAAATCCCGGCGCTGGCGGACGGCAGAACAACGCGCCACAACGTTTGCCACGCTGTCGCGCCCAGCGCCAGCGACCCCTCGCTTAAGCGCGCAGGAACGCTGAACAGGGCGTCTTCCGCCAGCGAAAAAATCAGCGGGATCAGCGCAAAACCGAGCGCGACGCCCGCAACCAAGGTATTGCGCTGCACGAAATCATCGCCCAGCCACTGGTATAACGGTTGCCCCAGAATCCCTATCTCGATGTACGGCGCCATCCAACAGGCCGCCAGCCAGGTCAGAAAAACCACGGGAAGAAGAAACAGCGCGTCCCATCCCGCCGGGAAACGGGCGCGCCAATGCGCGGGCAAACGCTGCGCCAGCCAACCGCAGCCGAGTACGGCCAACACCCATAATATCGGCATCGCCAGAATAGCGGAAAGATAGGTCGCAAAGTGCGGCGCCAGCCAGATGGCCGCAATCAGCCCGACCACCACCGTCGGCAGCGCCCCCATAATTTCTAACGTGGGTTTAATCCAGCGCCGCAGGGCCGGAGACATAAAACAGGCCGTGTAAACCGCCGCGGACAGCGCCAGCGGCGTGGCAAACAGCATCGCGTAGATCGCGGCTTTCAGCGTGCCTAACATCAGCGGCATCATACTGAATTTTGTCTGATAGCTATCATCGGCAGACGTTGATTGCCAGATGTACGCCGGTTCAGGATAATTTTCATACCACAGTTTCTGCCACAGCCCGCGCCAGCCGATATCCGGATAGGGATTATCGACCCGATAGCGATGCCACCCTTGCGCCGTCTCAATCAATAGGGCCTGACCTCGCGCCGAAAGCGCCAGCCCCTGCGCACGCGCCGGCACATTTTGCGTCAGTAGCGCCTGCGACTGCTTACTGGCAAACAGCGACAGCTTGCCCTGCGCGTTCAGCGTGGCAAACACCCGCCGCTGCGCTTCGGTCGCCAACAGTACGGACTCGCCAGCGATATGTTCAAACCGACGAATTTCCGTCAGCGTCGCTCCGTCGTCTCCCGGCACCTCAAACCATTGACTGATCTGTCCGTCAGCCGCCTGCACCAGCAGGGACCGCCCGCCGGACAAGAGCGCCAGATGCAGCGGCTCAGCCAGTTGCAGTTGCCGTTTTTCCCGCAACGTCAGCGCCGCCCCATCCACCTGCCACTGCATCAGTTCACCGCCGCTGAGCAAATAGAGTTGTTGTCCGTCCGGCGTCAACAACAGTTGTTGAACGGCGTTGTCGCTAAGCGCAACGCGTGCCCGCACCCGGAGGCCATTGGCATCAATATCGGCAACGATCAAGGTATTTTCCTGCCCGATAGCCGCCACCACGAGATGTTGTTCCCCGACGGAGGCAATCGCCAGATGGCGCAACGGCTGCGTGGGCAGCCCAAGTGAATATGTCTGTTCACCGAACGGATACGACCAGTCAAAAGAAAGATGTTCCTTATGCGAGATGACGGGTTGTACAAATCGCAACCGGCCATCGGGCTGATTTAAGGCATAAACCGGCCATTCTCCAGCGCTTTGCGCCAGCAGACTCAGGGTGGGAACCAGTTGTACTCGCGACACTGGCTGGTTTTTTATGAAAGGAATAAACTCACCGTAGCCCTGGTTGTCAATGCGAAACCCGATTTGCCCATCGTCGCTAATGCCGAGTGCCGATGCCGATACCGCGCTATGGCGTTGAACCGTTTTCTGACCATTGACGCTGGGGGAGAGGAACAGCGGCGTAACCACATACAGCAGATAGAAAAAAATTAATAACAGCGTAGCCAGCACCAGCAGTCCACTGCCGGCGACAACGCGGTGCGTCAAACGATCGACCCGCGCTCGCCGACGATCCCGATACTGTAATGTGTTGCCTGTTTTTACCATTATTCTCGCCGTTAGGGTGAAGCCGCCTGAGTAATGTCATTAAGGTGATGCGGGGAACCTATGTTGCCTTTACACCCACAATATGACAATGGTAAGTCTGTCTATGGATTAGATTTTATCGTCATTAACACGCCATAATGTTGTTGTACCCTATTTGGAAAGCAGTCGGGTATGAATATTGGATGAACCTTCAAAACACGAGTTTAGCGGAGTGACAATGGGTCAGGACAAACTCTACATAGAGAAAGAATTAAGTTGGTTATCCTTTAATGAGCGAGTACTTCAGGAAGCAGCAGATAAGAGCAATCCGTTAATCGAACGCATGCGCTTTCTCGGTATTTACTCCAGCAACCTTGATGAGTTTTATAAAGTCCGTTTTGCCGATCTGAAAAGACGCATTCTGATTAATGAAGAGCAAGGTTTAGACGGCAATCTGCGGCACCTTTTGGGTAAGATTCAGGCACGCGTGCTAAAAACCGATCAGATATTCGACAGCCTGTACAACGAATTGCTGTTAGAGATGGCGCGTAACCAGATTTTCCTCGTCAATGAACGTCAGGTTTCCCCCAATCAGCAAGAGTGGCTGCGGGAGTACTTCCGGCAATATCTGCGTCCGCACATCACGCCCATTCTCATCTTTAACGAAACCAATCTGGTCGAGTTCCTGAAGGATGATTATACCTACCTTGCGGTCGAAATTATTCGTGGCGATAACATCAGCTACGCGCTGCTGGAAATCCCATCGGATAAAGTTCCCCGGTTCGTCAATCTGCCGGCGGAAGCGCCCCGACGGCGTAAGACCATGATCCTCATTGATAATATTCTGCGCTACTGTCTGAATGATATTTTCAAGGGCTTCTTTGATTATGACGCGCTGAACGCCTACTCAATGAAGATGACGCGTGATGCGGAATACGATCTGGTCACGGAAATGGAGTCCAGCCTGCTGGAACTGATGTCTTCCAGCCTGAAGCAGCGCCTCACCGCCGAGCCGGTAAGATTTGTCTATCAGCGCGATATGCCGGACGCGATGGTAGCCATGCTACAGGAAAAACTGGGCATCTCTTCCTATGACTCCGTCATCCCCGGCGGTCGTTATCATAATTTCAAAGACTTTATTTCCTTCCCGAATGTTGGGCGCGCCAATCTGGTTAACAAACCGCTGCCCCGGCTGCGCCACAGCTGGTTCAGCCATTTTCGCAACGGGTTTGACGCCATCCGCGAGCGCGATGTTCTCCTCTATTACCCGTACCACACATTTGAACACGTGCTGGAACTGCTGCGTCAGGCCTCGTTCGACCCCAATGTGTTGTCCATCAAAATCAATATTTATCGCGTCGCCAAAGACTCGCGCATTATTAATTCCATGATCCATGCCGCACACAACGGTAAGAAAGTGACGGTGGTGGTCGAGCTACAGGCGCGTTTTGACGAAGAAGCGAATATTCACTGGGCCAAGCGTCTGACGGAAGCGGGCGTGCACGTAATTTTCTCCGTACCGGGTTTGAAAATTCACGCCAAGCTGTTCCTGATTTCGCGCCGGGAAGGGGAAAATATTGTGCGTTACGCACACATCGGCACCGGGAATTTCAACGAAAAAACCGCTCGTCTGTATACGGACTACTCGCTCATCACCGCTGACGAACGCATCACCAATGAAGTCCGCCGCGTCTTCAACTTCATTGAAAATCCCTACCGTCCGGTCAGTTTCGAGTACCTGCTCGTGTCGCCGCAAAACTCACGCGATAAGCTTTATCAACTGATTGACAACGAGATCGAAAACGCGCTGGCGAACCGTGATGCAGGCATTACGCTGAAAGTTAATAATCTGGTGGATAAAGGGCTGGTAGAAAGGCTGTATCGGGCCTCCGGCGCGGGCGTAAAAATTAACCTGCTGGTGCGCGGCATGTGTTCACTCATCCCCAACCTGACGGGGATTAGCGAGAATATTCAGGTGATCAGCATTCTTGACCGCTATCTGGAACACGATCGTGTGTATGTCTTCCACAACGGCGGCGACAAAAAAGTCTACCTGTCTTCCGCAGATTGGATGACGCGCAACATTGACTATCGCATTGAAGTCGCTGCGGAAATACTGGATCCCATATTGAAAAACCGCGTGCTGGAAACGCTGGATATCCTGTTCAGCGATACGGTGAAAGCCCGCGTCATTGATAAAGAATTGAGTAACCGCTATGTATCACGCGGCAACCGGCGTAAAGTACGCGCGCAAAATGCCATCTATGATTACATCAAGGCGCTGGAGCAACCTGGAGAAAAGCCTGAATAATGCCATTAACAAACAATGAAAAGCATGAGGTGAAACCGCAAGAGTTCGCCGCGATCGACTTAGGTTCCAATAGTTTTCACATGGTTATCGCGCGCGTGGTCAACGGGGCGCTTCAGGTACTGAGTCGTTTAAAACAGCGGGTGCATCTGGCCGACGGGTTGGACAATAAAAACAGGCTCAGCGAAGAGGCCATCGAACGCGGCCTGAACTGTCTGGCGCTGTTTGCCGAACGTTTGCAGGGCTTTCCCGCCATGAATGTCTCCATCGTCGGGACGCATGCGCTGCGTCAGGCGACCAACGCGCAGGCGTTTCTGAGCCGTGCGGCGGATATCATCCCATACCCGATTGAGATCATCTCAGGGCATGAAGAGGCCCGTCTGATTTTTATGGGCGTAGAGCACACGCAGCCGGAAAAAGGCCGCAAGCTGGTGATCGACATTGGCGGAGGCTCCACCGAACTGGTTATCGGTGAAGATTTCGAACCGATACTGGTGGAAAGCCGCCGCATGGGATGCGTCAGTTTCGCACAGCAGTTTTTCCCCAACGGGGAAATCAGCGAGGCCAACTTCAAACGCGCCCGACTGGCTGCCGTGCAAAAGCTGGAAACGCTGTCCTGGGAATATCGCATCTATGGCTGGGAATTCGCGCTCGGTGCGTCCGGCACCATCAAATCCGCCCATGAAATTCTGGTGGCGATGGGAGAAAAAGACGGTCTGATCACCCCTGAACGGCTGGAAATGCTGCGCCAGCAAATCTTACAGTTTAAGAACTTCAAGTCGCTGAGCCTGCCGGGCCTGTCCGAAGACAGGCAGTCGGTGCTGGTGCCCGGTCTGGCGATTCTGTGTGGCGTCTTTGATGCGCTGGCGATCAAAGCGCTACGCCTGTCCGACGGCGCGCTGCGTGAAGGCGTGCTGTACGAAATGGAAGGCCGTTTCCGCCATCAGGATATTCGGATCCGCACCGCGCAAAGTCTGGCCAGCCACTACAATATCGACCGCGAACAGGCTCGCCGCGTGCGCGAGACAACGCAACGGCTGTATACGCAGTGGGCGGAACAAAACCCGCATCTGGTTCATCCGCAAATCGAGGCCATCGTAAACTGGGCTTCCATGCTGCATGAAGTCGGGCTGGGCATTAACCATAGCGGCATGCATCGCCATTCCGCCTATATTCTGCAAAATACCAATCTGCCCGGTTTCAATCAGGAACAACAGTTGGTGCTGTCGCTGATTGTGCGGCTGCATCGTAAGGCGATCAAGCTGGAAGAATTGCCGCGTCTGAACCTGTTCAAAAAGAAACAGTATTTGCCGATGGTGCAGCTGCTGCGTCTTGCCGCCTTGCTCAATAATCAGCGGCAGGCCACCACCACGCCGGAAACGCTCCGGCTGCATACGGATGACAACCATTGGACGCTGACGTTTCCTTACGACTTTTTTACCCATAACACGCTGGTGCAATTGGATTTGGAACGGGAACAGGCTTATTGGCAGGAGGTTACTGGCTGGAAGTTAATCATTCAGGAAGAAAAGGCCTGATAACTGCCGGACGGCGCCTGCACCGCGCCGTCGCTACGCCGCGTCCCGCGTTTCAGTCAGGTTAACATAAAGTTTACAGCGATGACGCCGATACCAAAATGAGGGTTGGTGAGCATTTTTTGCCAACATCAGCCTCCTCAATGGTAAGGCGCGCTTCCTTTCCATATCCGATATGAATCCAACTCAGCGTGAAGGAGAGAAAAATGGATGTATCACAGATTGCATCGCTCGCGACCGACCTCAGCAACCTACGCACCAGCAATGAGGCCAATACGCTGGTGATGAAAAAATCGCTCGACAATCAAGAAGCCCTTATTTCCGGCATCTTACAGGCATTACCCCCTTTGCCTGCAAACCCGTCCATCGGACGTAATATCAATACCACGGCATAACACCGCCGTCAGGCTTCAAACGGCATAGCGTTGTGTAAACGCGACTCGAATGTAGTATTGAAGCCCCCCAAGGCAGCCCGTTCTTCGATTGACGGGCAGGTTGCCTTGTCCACTGAATGCCATTCCTGAACGCCTGACGCGGGCAACGCAGCTCGGCCATCATCTTTTTCGCCCGGACAGATTGACCTCCCCTTATCCTTATGCCTAAATAAATAGCAGCGAATGTTCGCTTTCACAGAGGTTTTCGCGTCATGTCTACACTTATCCAAAAACGACGATTGTCGATACGCTCACGACGAAGTGGTTCCCGCATTGCCCGCACCGTTTTGATGATCAGCTTCATTATTCTTTTAGGCCGCTTTGCTTACTCCACGCTCACTGCATTTGCCCATCATCAGGACAAACAGCAGCAACGCGTTGAACAATCCTTTCTTCCTCCCAGCGTACACATTCATCAGAAAGAGTAGCAGCCCGCCTCTGAACGCTTATATTCCATTCATTTTCAGCAGGTCATTGCCACCGTTTTTCCGTGCCTGTTATTCCCTGCTTACGTCTCATTTTACCCCCTGCCTGTTCGGTATTCATTGCGCCCGATAAATGCCGCCTAACCTTTCAGACCCTGATTGGCCGTGAATCCTATTCTTAATCGACTGATTTTGCGCTACGTTTAATAAAATACGGATAAAAACAGATCGAGCATCAACACCATGTCGAGCGTAAAAAAACTTACCGACCTTCGGCGTCGTATTTCTCTTCTATTACTGGAAAACAAGGCGCTGGTTGAAGAGATTATCCAGCGACCTTTCCACACGACGGCCCCCGGGGATGCGACGTTACGAGACAAAACCACGCTGCGCGATAAGCGTCTCCTGCTCGAACAAACCGCCGAAATCCGCGAGCATATTATCAGGCTGCATGCCGCCGACGTGGCCGATTTGCTGGAGTCGCTGCCGCAGGATGAGCGTCTGGCGCTCTGGCGACTCGTTCCGGTAGAAAAACGTGGTCACGTCCTGATCGAAGCTTCCGATAGCATTTCCGATAGTCTGATCGACGATATGCAGGATAAGGAAATTCTGCGGGCGGTGCGTTTGCTGGATGTAGACGACCAGGCCCAGCTTTCGCGGCTTCTCCCACGCCATCTGCTGGGGAGAATACTCACGTCGCTTGAGCCGAAGCAGCGTGCCCAGCTGCGCGCCGCCATCAATTATGATGAAGACTGCATTGGCCACATGATGGACTTCAAAATCATCACCGTGCGTGCCGATGTCACGCTGGCAGCCGTACAGCGCTATCTGCGCTACCGCAAGGTCATCCCCGAATCAACCGACAAATTGTTCGTCACCGACCGCAAAAACACGCTAATCGGCGAATTGTCACTCGCCAGCATTTTGCTCCACCCGCCCCTCGCGCGGGTGGCAGACATCATGGAAGCGCAGCCGTTAAGCTTTCAGCCTGAAGATAAAGTCGAAGAGGCCGCCGGCGCCTTTGAACGCTATGACTTGATCTCCAGCGCGGTGGTCGACAGCAAAGGGAAGCTCATGGGACGCCTGACCATTGAAGATATCGTCGATGTCGTCAATAGAGAAAGCGACAGCAACCTGCGACGTTCCGGGGGTTTGACGCCGTCAGAAGACGTCTATGCCCCGGTGTACAAATCGGTGCGTAACCGCTGGACATGGCTGGCCGTCAATCTGTGTACGGCGCTGATCGCTTCGCGCGTTATCGGCCTGTTTGAGCACACGCTGTCCCATCTGGTGGCGCTGGCGACGCTCATGCCGATTGTCGCCGGGATTGGCGGGAATACCGGTAATCAGACGATCACTATGATTGTGCGCGCGCTGGCGCTGCATCAGTTGGAGCATGGCAATAAGCGGTATCTGTTGCTCAAAGAGTTGGGCGTGGCGCTGGTGAACGGCGTGATATGGGGCGCGGTCATGGGGCTGGTAACCTTCCTGCTCTACGGCAACCCGGCCATGGGCGGCGTCATGATGCTGGCGATTTTGCTGAATTTGTTACTCGCCGCATTGATGGGCGTGGCGATCCCGCTGGCCATGATGAAGCTGGGGCGCGATCCTGCTATCGGATCCAGCGTGATGATTACGGCGATCACCGACACCGGCGGCTTCTTTATTTTTCTTGGACTGGCGACGCTGTTTTTGCTGCCCTGAGATCCTGACAATATCAAAAGGGCCTTAACCATTGCGCCCTTTTCGCCGGTGATTTTCGGCGAACGCTCAGCGCAATCGGCCTGCGCCGTCGGACGCCCGGCACAGGTAGATAGACGGTTGAAGCCCGGTACGCGCCGGGTATTCTCGAACTATCGCCTGTTTTACCTCTTCCGTCAGCGCGGAGGGGATCAGGGCGACAATGCAGCCGCCGAAACCGCCGCCGGTCATGCGCACGCCCCCCTGCGCACCGACACGTTCCTGAATCAGCGCCACCAGCGCATCAATCGGCGGCACGGTAATGTCAAAATCCTCCCGCATGGAAACCTGAGATTCCGCCATCAGCGTAAATAACCGACGGGCATCCTGACGCGCCAGCGCATCGGCCGCATCCAGTGTGCGGCTGTTCTCGGTAATCACGTGCCGCGCACGGCGCACCACGACCGGATCCAGCTCCGCCGCTCCCGCTTCAAGCTGCGGCAGTGAAACATCGCGCAACGCCTTGACATTGAAATGACGTGCAGCCGCTTCACACTGTTGGCGACGTGCATTGTATTCGCTGTCCACCAAACCACGGCGCACGTTGGAATTTACAATCAGTAAATCCACATCGGCGAGCATCCGTACAGATCGGCTCGCCAGAGAGCGGCAATCAATCAGCATCGCATGACCGGCCTGCCCCTGCGCCGAAATATACTGATCCATAATGCCGCAGCGGCAACCGACAAAATCGTTTTCCGCACGCTGGCCGTTTAACGCAATATCCAACTGGCTGATGTTCAGGCCGTTTAACTCTTTGAACGTTTGTCCGATCGCCACTTCCAGCGAAGCCGACGAACTCAGCCCGGCGCCAGAGGGAACGTTGCCGGCAATCACCATGTCCATTCCGCTAAGCGGCAGGCCGCGCGCCAGCAGGAACTTTACGGTTCCCCGGACATAGTTAGCCCAGATAAGCGTCGGATGAGGCGCAATCTCCCCGGCAAGGTCGAATTCATCCTGCTGATTGTCATAATCCACCGCGATCGCCCGTATTTTGCCATCCTGACGCACAGCCGCGCTCACGACCGTGTGGTAATCGATCGCACAGGGTAAAACAAAGCCATCGTTATAATCCGTGTGTTCACCAATCAGGTTAACCCGACCGGGAGCCTGAATCGCGGCGTGTGGCGCATAACCCAACAAACGTCTGAAAACAGACTCGGTGACTTGACGCAGAGACTCCATCCGGGACATAAAATGACCTCAACTTTGCTCACGAAAATGAATATCACTCAGGCTGCGTAAACGTTCAGCCGCCTGCTCTGCCGTCAGATCGCGTTGTGCTTCAGCCAGCATTTCATAGCCGACCATAAATTTGCGCACGCTGGCGGAGCGTAACAGCGGAGGATAAAAATGGGCATGCAATTGCCAGTGCCTATTGTCGTCGCCATTAAATGGCGCGCCGTGCCATCCCATCGAATAGGGAAATGAACACTGGAACAGATTGTCGTAACGGCTGGTCAGTTTCTTCAGGAGCAGCGCCAGATCGTGACGCTGAACGTCGCTCAACTGCGGCAATCGCTGTACGGCGAATGTCGGCAATACCAGCGTTTCAAACGGCCATGACGCCCAGTAAGGGACAACCGCCAACCAGTGCGCCGTTTCCACCACGCTGCGCGAACCGTCAGCCTGCTCACGCTGAACGTAGTCCAGCAGTAACGGTGAACCATGACGGGCGAAATAGGCTCGCTGCCGCTCGTCCTCACGCTGTACCTCATTTGGCAGAAAATCGTTAGCCCACACTTGCCCGTGCGGATGGGGATTGGAGCACCCCATCATCGCGCCTTTATTCTCGAAAACCTGAACCCACGGATAGCGCCTGCCCAGTTCCTCGCTTTGATCGCACCAGATATCAATTACCGCTTTCAGTGCCGGCAGCGAAAGCTGAGGCAGACTTTTACCGTGATCGGGAGAAAAACAGATGACGCGGCTGACGCCGCGCGCTTGCTGCATCCGGAAAAGGTCGTCGTTGCCCGGCGGCGCATCCGGCGTGTCCTCCATCAGGGCCGAAAAATCATTCGTAAAAACAAAGGGGCCCTGATAAGGCGGATTAACATCGCCAGTAATACGTTTGTTGCCCGCACACAGGTAGCAGGCGGGATCATAGGACGGCGGCGTCGAACGATCGGGCTCATCCTGCTGACCTTGCCAGGGGCGGCTGGCGCGATGCGGCGAAACCAGAATCCATTCACCTTTCAGCGGATTAAATCGGCGATGCGGATGTTCTGTTGGCTCAAACGGCATAAGCGATTCCTCAAAGCAATAATGCGAATTCCTTACAGGTAGGAAAGCCAATGGCATAGCCCGGCGCCTTTCATCAATAAGGGGCGCGAATCGGGCAGCACACAGACACCGTCAGAAAAGTCACCGTGTAACCGTTACCCCTATATTTATAGAAAAAATCTCTGTAATAATGCGAGTGTTATTGGGAATTGATGTATAAGGGCATAAAAATGTGTAAACGATTACATTCAATCTAAACCTCAGGCGATGATTTTGGAATAGCGAAAGAGAAGATAATGGGTGATGGCGATCGTATAAATACGGTCTGGATCAGAAAGGGCAGCAGGTCAAATAGGTAACATGCCTGAAAAACCTGTACAGTGATAAAGAAAAATCAGCCGTTTTTTCTTTTAATTGCACGTTAGGCGACGACTCGCCTTCTCTCCCCCCAGACAATGTGAGCGGCAGGACAAAGCTCATCGTTTTGTACTCTGCCGATGCATACGCCGCTTGCGGCGCGACGGGGATAACGTATTTGACCGTTCAGGAATGCCAATGGCCACAATAAAGGACGTCGCACGTCTATCCGGTTTCTCCGTCGCCACGGTTTCACGCGTGATCAACAACTCCCCCAAAGCGAGCGCCGCCTCACGCGACGCGGTACACAAAGCGATGGCGGAACTGAAATATCATCCGAATGCCAATGCCAGAGCCCTTGCCCACCAAAGTGCGGAGACCATGGGGCTGGTTGTCGCTGATGTGTCCGATCCCTTTTTTGGCGCGATGGTGAAATCCGTCGAGCAAATCGCACAGGCAACCGGTCGTTTTCTGCTGATCGGGAACGGCTACCACAATGCCGAACAGGAGAGGAAGGCCATTGAGCAGTTGATTCGCCATCGTTGCGCCGGGCTGATCGTGCACGCGAAGATGCTGTCGGACGACGAACTGGCCGCGTTAATGAGCCATATTCCCGATATGGTGCTTATCAACCGTGTTTTGCCCGACTATGAAACCCGCTGCGTCGCGCTGGATGATCATTACGGTTCCTGGCTGGCGACGCGTCATTTGATTCAGGAAGGGCATCAGAAAATGGGTTTCCTCTGCTCTAATCACCCCATCTCCGACGCCGCAGACCGCTTGCAGGGCTATCGGGATGCTTTGCAGGAACACAACATCACGCTAGATGAACGTCTTATTGCCTGGGCATCGCCGGACGAACCGGGCGGCGAGTCGGCAATGATGGAGCTCCTGAGTCGGGGAGGCCAGATGACAGCGGTGGTGTGTTATAACGACGCGATGGCCGCTGGCGCGCTGTCGGTGTTAAGCGACAACAGCATCAGCGTTCCGCAGGATATGTCGGTGGTAGGGTTCGATGACGTCCTCATTGCCCGTTACCTTCGTCCCCGACTGACAACCGTGCGCTATCCGGTTTCAACAATGGCAATACAGGCGGCGGAATTGGCTATTGCGCTCTCCCACGGTCAGCCGCTGAGCGCCCCCACCCATCTGTTCAGCCCAACGCTGGTGCGCCGCCAATCGGTCTGCCCACCAGCGCGTAACACCTAAGCGCGCGTTAGCGGTCAACGGTTTTCGCTGCCGCTCGCCTCATTCAGCCGTTCGATATCGTCTGCCGACAGCGTCAGCCGCGTCGCGCTCGCCAGTTCCGCCACCTGCGCGAGCGACGTCGCGCTGGCGATCGGCGCGGTCACGCTCGGGCGCGCAATCAGCCACGCCAACGCCACCTGAGACGGCGTCGTTTGATGCGACTGCGCCACGCTATCCAGCGCCGTCAGAATCGTGCGCCCACGTGCGTTCAGGTATTTCTCGACGACCCCTTGTCCGCGCGCGCTTTTTGACGCATCCTCCGGCTGGCGATACTTGCCTGACAGAAACCCGCTGGCCAGTGAATAATAGCTGATGACCCCGATCCCGTGTTCAAGCGCCAGCGGCTCCAGCTCGGCTTCGTAGCCCTGCCGATCGTATAAGTTGTATTCCGGTTGCAGCGTTTCATAGCGTGCCAGATGGTTAGCTTTGCTGACGTTCAGGGCCTCCGCCAGACGCTCCGCGCTGTAGTTAGACGCGCCAATCGCTCTGACTTTCCCCTCTTTAATCAAGGCATCAAACGCAGCCAGCGTTTCCTCCAGCGGCGTCTCCTGGTCGTCCGTATGCGCCTGATAGAGATCGATATAATCCGTTTGCAAACGCTGTAAGGAAGACTCGACCGCCTGACGAATATAGCGAGGCGACAGCCCTTTCTTGCCCTCGTCCAAATCCATGCCGACTTTGGTGGCGAGAATGACCTTATCGCGCAGGCCGCTTTTCTTCAGCCAGTTGCCGATGATCGTTTCAGACTCGCCGCCCTGATTACCGGGCGCCCAACGCGAGTAAACATCCGCGGTATCAATGAAGTTCAGCCGGTGCTCCATGAGCGCATCCAGCAGGCTGAACGAGGTCGGCTGATCGACCGTCCAGCCAAAGACATTGCCGCCAAACGCCAATGGCGGAACCACAATGCCCGAACGTCCAAGCTCACGCATCATCTCTGATACTGACATAATCACACTCCTTTTGAATCATGCAGAACACATTATGGGAAACACTCGCCTATCGGCAACGTGTAGCCTGCCGCAACAACTTTCCGTTGTGGGATAAGAACAATGAATGAACGGAAAGCGAGAATAACGAGACATAGCATCTAGTTTAGATAAAATCCTGCGGTATAATTCTTTTTTTTGTGTTCTTTCTCTCATTTTTAGTACACGCGTTACATAAAATGACGTGGAAAACTTGTCCTGCCTCATATTTGGAGCACACATGTCCCTGTCCCATATCGCGCAATTCATTCTGGCATTGCTTGTTGTGGCGGCGTTAGCGCTGCTTATCTGCCGCGATCGTAAAAGTATTCGTATTCGCTTTATTATCCAGCTACTCGTCATCGAAATTCTGCTTGCTTACTTCTTCCTGTACTCAAACATCGGTTTAGGTGCAGTCAAAGGATTCGCCGCGCTATTCGACAAATTATTGGGATTCGCAGGTCAAGGGACGGACTTCGTATTCGGCGACATGGTCAATAGCGAAAAAAATCTGATCTCCTTTTTCTTTAAAGTCCTCTGCCCTATCGTCTTTATCTCCGCGCTGATCGGTATCCTGCAATACATTAAAGTGTTGCCCGTCGTTATCCGTATCATCGGTACGATCCTGTCCAAAGTGAACGGCATGGGCAAACTGGAGTCGTTTAACGCCGTCAGCTCGCTGATCCTCGGTCAGTCCGAAAACTTCATTGCCTATAAAGACATTCTGGGCAAAATGTCCGAAAAACGGATGTACACGATGGCGGCAACCGCGATGTCGACTGTTTCGATGTCCATCGTCGGGGCGTACATGTCGATGCTGGATGCGAAATTCGTCGTTGCCGCGCTGATTCTGAATATGTTCAGTACCTTCATTGTGTTGTCGCTGATTAACCCCTATAAGGCTGGCGAAGAGTCGGAATTGCAGTTGGGTAATCTTCACGAAGGCCAGAGCTTCTTTGAAATGCTGGGTGAATACATTCTGGCGGGCTTCAAAGTCGCCGTTATCGTCGCCGCCATGCTGATCGGTTTCATTGCGCTGATCGCCGCCATCAACGCCATTTTTAGCGCGATTTTCGGCATCAGCTTCCAGGAAACCCTTGGTTACGTGTTCTATCCGTTTGCCTGGATCATGGGTATTCCTTCTCACGAAGCGCTTCAGGTCGGCAGCATCATGGCGACCAAGCTGGTGTCGAATGAATTTGTCGCCATGCTGGAATTGCAGAAAGTGGCAGGCGATCTGTCCCCGCGCAGCGTAGGCATTCTGTCGGTATTCCTGGTGTCCTTCGCCAACTTCTCGTCCATCGGCATTATTGCCGGCGCGATTAAAGGACTGAATGAACACCAGGGTAACGTGGTCTCCCGTTTTGGTCTGAAACTGGTCTACGGCTCCACGTTGGTGAGCATCCTTTCCGCCTCCGTCGCGGGTCTGGTGCTGTAACCCCGCTACGTCAATTCCCCCTCTTTGCTCGCCGACCGCGCCTTACGCGGTCGGCGTTTTCCTACAAACCCTGACACTTCTTTCATATTTCCTTCATTTTTGTCCCGTATCGACTGTTTAAACTAGTAAAATAAGGCTATAGGTCGAATAACATGCGGAAACAGCGCGCAGACAGCGCGAAACATAGACGGGTGTACCGCACTTGCCGCGCAATCTGGAGAGAGTAATCCATCACTATGAATGTCAAACGTATCCGACGTCTGCTGATACTTGCCGCAATCTTCGTTACCGTCGTGCTGATCTGGCGTTACGTTAGCCCGACGACACCAACCCCTTCCGACACACGCGCTCCCCACGCCACCGGTACGCCGCCTGCGGGCCGCGACGCCGGCGGACGCCGGAGCGCGATGCGAACGCTGGCGCCCGTACAGGCGGCGCTGACACAGTCCGCCTCCGTCCCCTACTATCTTTCCGGTTTAGGCACCGTCACGGCGGCCAACACCGTGACACTGCGCAGCCGGGTGAACGGGCAACTGATGGCGCTACACTTTCAGGAAGGGCAGCAGGTCGAGGCCGGCGATCTGCTGGTGGAAATCGATCCCCGCCCTTTTCAGGTTGAACTGACGCAGGCGCAGGGACAGTTGGCGAAAGATCGGGCCGTGCTGGCTAACGCCCGTCAGGATTTAGCGCGCTATCAGCAACTGGTGAAAACCAACCTGATCTCCCGTCAGGAATTGGATGCACAGATCGCGGCGGTGCGTCAGGCAGAAGGGACGCTAAAAGCCGATGAAGGCGCCGTGGCCAGCGCCCAGCTCCAGTTGGATTACAGTAAAATCACCGCGCCCATCAGCGGGCGGGTAGGGTTAAAACAGGTCGACGTCGGTAATTATATCACCAGCAGCGACACCGATGGCCTCGTGGTCATCACGCAAACACATCCTATCGATGTGGTCTTTACCGTGCCGGAAGCGGAGATCGCCACGATCCTTTCTGCGCAAAAATCCGGTCAGCCGCTGGTGGAAGCCTGGGATCGCGCCAATCAACACAAACTCGCGCAGGGCAAGCTGCTCAGCATGGATAACCAGATCGACGCCGCCACCGGCACGATCCGGCTCAAAGCGCGTTTTGAAAATCGGGATGATGCCCTGTTCCCGAATCAGTTCGTCAATATCCGTATGAAGGTCGATATGCTGCAAAATGCCGTCGTTGCACCGTCGGCCGCCGTACAAATGGGGAATGAAGGCCGCTTCGTCTGGATCCTGAATGACCAAAACGAAGTGAGTAAGCGTCAGGTTACCACCGGTATTACGTTCGGTCAGTTGGTCGTCATCACCGCCGGGCTGGATGCCGGCGTACACGTCGTGACTGACGGTATCGATCGCCTGACCGAAGGCGCGAAAGTGGAAGTCGTGCCCTCGGCGCAGACGGAATCCCCCCCTGCGATCGCACCGGAGATCCCCTGATGCAGGATACCGTTCCAACCCGCGGCGGCGGGCCGTCACGCCTGTTTATTCTGCGCCCGGTCGCCACCACGCTGCTGATGCTCGCCATTCTGTTAGCCGGTATTATCGGCTACCGGGCGCTGCCGGTCTCGGCGCTGCCCGAAGTCGATTACCCGACGATTCAGGTGGTAACGCTGTATCCCGGCGCCAGCCCTGACGTCGTGACATCGGCGATTACCGCCCCGCTGGAGCGGCAGTTCGGCCAGATGTCCGGCCTCAAACAGATGTCGACGCAGAGCGCGGGCGGCGCCTCAGTCATTACGCTTCAGTTCCAGCTTGAGCTACCGCTGGACGTCGCGGAGCAGGATGTGCAGGCCGCCATCAACGCCGCGAGCAACCTGCTGCCTAACGACCTGCCTTATCCGCCCACCTACAGCAAAGTGAATCCGGCGGATCCGCCGATTATGACGCTGGCCGTCACATCTAATGCCATGTCAATGACGCAGGTGCAGGACATGGTGGACAATCGCATCGCGCAGAAAATCGCACAGGTGGCGGGAGTCGGTCTGGTGTCGCTCGCCGGCGGCCAGCGCCCGGCGGTGCGGGTAAGCTTGAACGCGCCGGCATTGGCGGCTTATGGCCTGACCAGCGAAACCATTCGTACCGCGATCACCGCCGCCAACGTAAACTCCGCCAAGGGAAGTCTGGATGGGCCGACGCGTTCGATCACGCTCTCCGCCAACGACCAGATGAAATCCGTTGATGATTACCGCAAGCTGATTGTCGCGTGGAAAAACGGCGCGCCGATACGGCTTCAGGATGTCGCCAGCATCAAACAGGCCGCCGAGAATATCCACCTCGGTGCCTGGGCGAATCGTCAACAGGCGATCATTATCAACGTTCAGCGTCAGCCGGGCGCCAACGTCATTACCACAACGGACAGTATCCGCGAGATGCTGCCCGCGCTGAAAGCCAGTCTGCCGAACGCCGTGGAGGTCACGACGCTGACCGACCGCACCACCAGCATCCGGGCTTCCGTTAAAGACGTCCAGTTTGAACTGTTGTTGGCGATCGCCCTGGTGGTGATGGTGATTTACCTGTTTCTGCGCAACGCCGTCGCCACCCTGATCCCCAGCGTCGCCGTGCCGCTGTCGCTCATCGGCACCTTTGCCGTCATGTATTTTCTCGGCTTTTCCATCAATAACCTTACGCTGATGGCGCTGACCATCGCCACCGGCTTTGTGGTGGATGATGCCATCGTGGTGATTGAAAACATTGCACGTTATATCGAAAAAGGGGAAAAACCGCTTAATGCGGCGCTAAAAGGCGCAGGAGAAATTGGCTTCACCATCATTTCCCTGACCTTCTCGCTGATCGCCGTCCTGATCCCGCTGCTGTTTATGGGCGATATAGTCGGGCGTCTGTTCCGCGAGTTCGCCGTCACGCTGGCCGTATCTATTCTGATTTCCGGCGTTGTTTCGCTCACGCTCACCCCGATGATGTGCGCGCGCATGCTGAGCCATCAGTCGCTGCGTCAGCAAAACCGTTTTACCCGCGCCAGCGAGCGCTTCATGACGCGTCTGGTTGACGCCTATGGCATCTGGCTGCGCAAGGTGCTGAACCATCCCTGGCTGACGTTAAGCGTCGCGCTCGGTACGCTACTGTTGACCATCCTGTTATATATCGCGATCCCCAAGGGGTTTTTCCCGGTACAGGATAACGGCATGATTCAGGGAACGGTGCAGGCGCCGCAGACGGTTTCGTTCAGTGACATGGCCGATCGTCAACAGCGCGTAGCCTCCATCATCATGAAAGATCCGTCGGTCGAGAGCGTCTCTTCGTTCGTCGGCGTTGACGGCACCAATGCGGCGCTGAACGTGGGACGGCTGCAAATCAACCTGAAACCCCTCAGCGAGCGCAGCGAACGCATTCCGGAAATTATCGCCCGTTTACAGCAGCAAACCGCCCGGCTCCCCGGCGTCCAGCTCTATCTGCAACCGGTGCAGGATCTCACCATCGACACGCAAATCAGCCGCACGCAATACCAGTTTACCTTGCAGGCGATGTCGCTCGACGAGTTAAGCCTGTGGGTGCCGAAGCTTCTTAGCGAATTGAAAACGCTGCCGCAGTTAGAAGATGTCAGCAGCGACTGGCAAGACGGCGCCGCCGTCGCGTATGTCAACGTCGATCGCGATACCGCCAGCCGGCTGGGCATCACGATGTCTCAGGTCGACAGCGCGCTGTACAACGCCTTTGGGCAGCGGCTGGTTTCCACCATTTATACGCAGGCCAGCCAATATCGCGTGGTGCTGGAACACGACACGACGAGCAACACCGGTCTGGATGCGCTGAATGATATACGCCTCATCAGCAGCGACGGCGGCACGATCCCGCTTCGCAGCATCGCCACAATCGAAGAACGTCAGGGGCCGCTGACGATCAACCATATCGATCAGTTCCCCTCAACGACATTCTCCTTTAACGTCGCCAGCGGCTACGCGCTGGGCGAGGCGGTTGACGCCATCACCCAAACGGAACGACAGATGGACCTGCCTGCGGATATCACCACCCGTTTTCAGGGCAGTACGCTGGCGTTCCAGTCGGCGCTGAGCGGCACCGTGTGGCTGATCATCGCGGCCATCGTCGCCATGTACATCGTACTCGGCGTGCTGTACGAGAGCTTTATCCACCCGATTACGATCCTGTCCACCCTGCCGACGGCGGGCGTGGGCGCGCTGCTGGCGCTGATGATAGCGGGGCGCGATCTGGATGTGATCGCCATTATCGGGATCATTTTGCTCATCGGGATCGTGAAGAAGAACGCCATCATGATGATTGATTTCGCGCTGGCGGCAGAACGCGAACAAGGCATGAAACCGTATGACGCCATTTATCAGGCCTGCCTGTTGCGTTTTCGACCGATCCTGATGACCACCATGGCGGCGCTGCTGAGCGCGCTACCGCTGATGCTGAGCACCGGCGTCGGCGCGGAGCTGCGCCAGCCGCTGGGGATCTGTATGGTTGGCGGCCTGATCATGAGCCAGATTTTAACGCTGTTTACCACCCCGGTGATTTACCTGCTGTTTGACCGTTTGGCGATACGTTTGCGCCGTGCGGTGCGTCAGGAGGAGGCCGCCGAGTGAAGTTTTTCGCCCTGTTCATCCACCGCCCCGTCGCGACGCTATTACTGACGCTGGCCATCGCCCTGTGCGGCGTATTGGGCTTTCGCCTGCTGCCGGTGTCTCCGCTGCCGCAGGTGGATTTTCCCGTCATTCTGGTCAGCGCGTCACTGCCCGGCGCCTCGCCGGAAACGATGGCCTCCGCCGTCGCCACGCCGTTGGAGCGCGCGCTCGGCAGGATTGCCGGCGTGAGTGAAATGACCTCCACCAGCGCGCTGGGGAGCACGCGCGTCATTCTGGTGTTTAACCTCGATCGCGACATCAACGGGGCGGCCCGTGATGTACAGGCGGCGATCAATGCCGCGCAGACTTTACTGCCTTCCGGCATGCCCAGCCGCCCGACCTACCGCAAGGTCAACCCGTCCGATGCGCCCATTATGATCCTGACGCTGACGTCGGACACCTACAATCCGGGGCAACTGTACGATTTTGCCTCTACCCGGCTGGCACAAAAAATCGCCCAGATGGAAGGCGTCGGCGATGTTTCCATCGGCGGCGGCTCGCTCCCTGCCGTGCGCGTCGCGCTGAACCCGGTAGCGCTGTTTCATCAGGGGGTTTCGCTCGATGACGTTCGCCAGACTATCGCGCAGGCAAACGTGCGCCTGCCGTTGGGCAATGTGGAAAATCATCAGAAAAGCTGGCAGGTGCAAACCAATGACGAGCTAAAAACCGCCGCGGCTTACGCGCCGTTGGTTATTCGCTACAACAGCGGCGGCGGCGCCGTCCGACTGAGTGATGTCGCGAAGGTGGAGGATTCCGTACAGAACGCCCGCAACGCGGGGATGAGTAACGCGAAACCGGCGGTTCTGGTGATGATCCGCCGTTCGCCGGATGCCAACATCATTACCACAGTTGACCGCATTCGCGCCGCCATGCCGGAACTGCGCGCCAGTCTGCCGGCCGAAGTGCACCTTGACGTGGCGCAGGACCGATCCCCGACCATCCGCGCCTCGCTGGCGGAAGTGGAACAGTCGCTGATTATCGCCGTCGTGCTGGTCATTCTGGTCGTCTTTATGTTTCTACGATCCGGACGGGCAACGATTATCCCCGCGCTGGCGGTGCCGGTGTCGCTTATCGGCACCTTCGCGGCCATGTACCTGTGCGGTTTCAGCCTGAATAACCTGTCGCTCATGGCGCTTACCGTGGCCACCAGTTTCGTGGTGGATGATGCCATTGTGGTGCTGGAGAACATTTCCCGCCATATTGAAGCGGGCATGAAGCCGTTACAGGCCGCGCTTCAGGGCGTACATGAAGTGGGCTTTACCGTCTTATCCATGAGTCTGTCGCTGGTTGCGGTGTTTATTCCGCTATTGATGATGGATGGGCTGTCGGGACGACTTTTCCGTGAATTCGCCGTCACGCTGTCGGTGGCAATCATCATCTCGCTGCTGATCTCGCTAACGCTGACGCCGATGCTGTGCGCGCGACTGCTGCGCGCCGTCCCTGAGCGCAGCCAGCCCAATCGGCGCGGTTTCAACCGCATACTGCTGGGCATACAGCAGGGCTATGGCCGCTCGCTGAAATGGGTGCTTAACCATGCGCGCTGGGTGCTACTCCTGTTGCTGGGGACAATCGCACTCAATATCTGGCTGTACATCACCATTCCGAAAACCTTTTTCCCGGAACAAGACACGGGCAGATTGATGGGCTTTATTCAGGCCGACCAGAGCATCTCCTTTCAGGCCATGACGGCGAAGCTCCAGAATTTTATGACCATTGTGCGAAGCGATCCCGCTGTGGATAACGTCACGGGTTTCACCGGCGGCTCACGAACCAACAGCGGTTCGATGTTTATCTCGCTTAAGCCGCTGTCCGAGCGTGATGTTTCGGCACAGCAGGTAATCGGACGCCTGCGCGTCAAGCTGGCCAGAGAACCGGGAGCCGACCTGTTTTTAATGCCGGTACAGGACATCCGCATCGGCGGGCGCGAATCCAATGCGGGCTATCAGTACACACTGCTGTCAGACGATTTAAGCGACCTACGCGCCTGGGAACCCAAAATTCGCGCCGCCTTCAGTAAACTGCCCGAACTGGCCGATGTGAACTCCGATCAGCAGGATAAAGGGGCAGAGATGGCGCTGACCTACGATCGTGACGCGATGGCGCGACTCGGCATCAGCGTCAGCGACGCCAACGCCCTGCTCAACAACGCCTTCGGGCAGCGCCAGATTTCCACCATTTACCAGCCATTAAACCAGTATAAAGTGGTGATGGAAGTGGACGATGCCTATACGCAGGACGTCAGTTCGCTGGATAAGATGTTCGTGATCAATCAGGACGGTCGACCGATCCCGCTCTCTTATTTCGCCCGTTGGCAGCCGATCAATGCGCCGCTATCGGTGAACCATCAGGGGCTGTCCGCCGCCTCGACGATCTCGTTTAACCTGCCCGAAGGCACCGATCTCTCCCGCGCGACGACGGCAATCGAGAGGACCATGACCGCGCTGGGCGTGCCCTCTTCGGTGCGCGGCCAGTTCTCCGGCACGGCACAGGCATTCCAGCAGTCGCAATCCTCTCAATTGTTGCTGATACTGGCGGCGATCGTCACTGTGTACATTGTTCTGGGCGTGCTGTATGAAAGTTACATTCACCCGCTGACGATTCTCTCCACCCTCCCCTCGGCGGGGGTTGGCGCGCTGCTGGCGCTGTTGTGGTTCGACGCCCCCTTTAGTCTGGTGGCGCTGATTGGCATTATGCTGTTGATTGGTGTGGTAAAAAAGAATGCCATCATGATGGTGGACTTTGCGCTGGTGGCGCAGCGTAGGGGCGGGCTCAGCGCCGAGGACGCGATTTTTCAGGCGAGTCTGTTGCGTTTCCGCCCGATAATGATGACCACCCTCGCGGCGCTGTTTGGCGCCCTACCGCTGGTGCTGACCAGCGGGGACGGCGCGGAGTTGAGGCAACCGCTCGGCATTACGATTGTCGGCGGGCTGGTCATGAGCCAGATCCTCACGTTGTACACCACGCCGGTGGTGTACCTGTTTTTCGACAAGCTGAGGAGCCGGCGGCGCAAGGCACCGGAGAGGGATGTGTCACTATCGTGACTGAACATGAGTACCAGTAACATGCTAATTTAGGAGAAGTTTCGTGCGCTTAACGTTCGCTGTTTTCTAGTAGCATTCCGAACGCGCCCGACCAAGGGCGCATACGGAAAACATACAGAGAAAAACAAATGTTAAGCGCACGAAACCACCCCGAGATAAAAATATTCGCAATGTGAGGACACCGCCGACGATGCCCACTACATCCAACAAGCCTGAGGGTTATGGAATATGACCCAACCGGCCTCCGTCCGCTGGCAGCTCTGGATTGTCGCCTTTGGCTTTTTTATGCAGACGCTGGATACCACCATCGTGAATACCGCGCTGCCCTCTATGGCCGCGAGCCTGAATGAAAGCCCGCTGCATATGCATTCGGTCATTGTCTCCTATGTGCTGACCGTCGCGGTGATGCTGCCCGCCAGCGGCTGGCTGGCGGATCGCCTCGGCGTGAAGAATATCTTTTTTGCCGCCATTCTCCTGTTCACGCTGGGGTCGCTGCTGTGCGCGCGTTCGGAAACGCTGAATGCGCTGCTGATCTCACGCGTCATTCAGGGCATTGGCGGCGCGATGATGGTGCCGGTAGGACGCCTGACGGTGATCAAGATCGTCCCGCGCGAACAGTACATGGCCGCCATGACGTTCGTGACGCTGCCGGGGCAAATTGGCCCACTGGTTGGCCCGGCGCTCGGCGGTTTTCTGGTGGAGTACGCCAGTTGGCACTGGATCTTTCTGATCAATCTCCCGGTTGGCCTTCTCGGCGCGCTGGCCACCTGGTTCCTGATGCCCAATTACACCCTGAAAACCCAGCGCTTTGATGTCAGCGGTTTTCTGTGGCTCGCCGTCGGCATGGCGACGCTGACGCTGGCGCTGGACAGCCGCAGTCTGGGGATTGCGCCGATTGTCATCTTCGCGTTAATCGCCATCGGGCTCATCGCGCTCCTGAGCTACTGGCTGCACGCCCGTCATAACGAACGGGCCTTGTTCAACCTACGTCTGTTTGATACCCACACCTTTTCTATCGGCCTGACCGGCGGGTTATTGGCGCGCATCGGCAGCGGCATGTTACCGTTCATGACGCCGCTGTTTTTGCAGTTAGGTGTTGGCCTTTCCCCGTTCCATGCCGGACTGATGATGATACCGATGGTGCTTGGCAACATGGGCATAAAGCGTGTCGTGGTGCAGATCGTCAACCGCTTCGGCTACCGCCGCGTACTGATCGTCTCCACGCTGCTGTTGGCGCTGGTCACCGCGCTGTTCGCCTTGGTTGCACTGATGAAATGGATCTGGATGATACCGATTGTGCTGTTCTTCCTCGGCGTGCTGAACGCTATCCGTTTTTCCACTATGAACACGCTGACGCTGAAAGATCTGCCGGACGCCCTCGCCAGCGGCGGCAATAGCCTGCTGTCGATGACCATGCAGCTATCCACCAGCCTTGGAGTGAGTATCGCCGGGCTTTTGCTGGGCATCTTTACCCAGCCGCATATCGCGGCGGAAAGCGGAGAACCTCACGCGGTATTTCTCTACACTTATCTCAGCATGGCCGCCATCATCGCGTTGCCCGCGCTGATTTTCCACCGCGTCCCAACGGACTTCGCCAAACAGACTACGCTGTCGCGCAAATCGTGAGGTCATCATGAAATTCGGAATCACGGCAAAACTGTTTCTGGCGATATTCGCCACCTGCATGCTGGTACTCATCACCATGCATTGGGGCGTGCGCATCAGCTTTGAGCGCGGTTTTATTGACTACATCAAGCGCGATAACGAACAGCGGGTTACGCAGTTGCGCGATGCGCTGGCGGAGCAATATCAGCAGCATGGTGACTGGTCATTCCTCCATAACAATCAGCGTCTGGTCTTCAAAATGCTGCATGCGATGGAACAGAACAGCGACACCAACCACAGAATGCAGGGGTGGCGAGTCCGTCTCTGGGTGTTGGATACCCATAAACATACGCTGTTTGGCTCTTCCGTTCCGCTACCGAAAGAGGCCCACTGGCGCGCCATTCAGGTTCAGAACCAGACGGTCGGCTGGATCGTGGCCTCGCCCGTTGAACGCCTGACCCGCAACGTCGATATCAGTTTCGATCGGCAGCAGCAGCGCACCAGTTGGCTGATCGTCGGTCTTTCGACGCTACTCGCCATCATCGCCACCTGGCTGACGGCGCGCGGCCTGCTTGCCCCCGTCAAACGGCTGGTTAACGGCATGCACAGCCTGGCCTCCGGGGATTTCAGCACCCGTGTTTCCACAGGCTCGCACGATGAGCTGGGCAAGCTGGCGTTGGATTTCAATCAGCTCGCCAGCACGCTGGAAAAAAACGAACAGTCGCGCCGGGCATTTATGGCCGATGTCTCACACGAGTTACGCACGCCGCTGGCCGTGCTGAACGGCGAGCTGGAGGCTTTACAGGACGGGGTACGCAAACCCGATGCCCACGCGCTACACTCGCTTCAGTCTGAAGTCGCGACACTGACCAAACTGGTTGACGATCTGCATCAGCTCACGCTGTCCGATCGCGGAGCGCTGGCTTATCGCAAAACATCGGTGGATGTCGTGCAAATCCTGAATATCACTCTTGCCGCATTTCGCGAGCGCTTCCGGAAAAAACAGATCGCGCTGACGACCGACTTCCCTGATCGGGCAGGGGTATTTGGTGATCCGGATCGGCTCAGCCAACTGTTTAATAACCTGCTGGAAAACAGCCTGCGCTACACGGATGAGCGCGGTCAACTGTCTATCTCGCTTGTCCAGCACCATCAACACTGGGCCATCATCTGGCAGGACAGCGCGCCGGGCGTCACCGAAGAGCAGCTCACACGGATTTTCGAACGCTTCTATCGCGCGGAAAGTTCGCGTAACCGGGCCAGCGGCGGCTCCGGGTTGGGGCTGGCGATCTGTAATAATATCGTTGAGGCACATAACGGACGCCTGTATGCTGACCCTTCACCACTTGGGGGTGTCATGATTACCGTGGAACTCCCGTCGCATTCACCTGATTAAGAGCCATGACAACCCAATCCGATCGCGCCAGGACATCGCCGATTTTGATCGTTGAAGATGAACCTAAACTGGGACGACTGCTGGTGGACTACCTTCAGGCAGCCGATTACGCCACGCACTGGCTGGACAACGGCAATGATGTCGTAGAGTGGGTGCGACAGCATTCACCTGCGCTCATCTTGCTGGATTTGATGTTGCCGGGCTGTGACGGCCTGACGCTTTGCCGCACTCTCCGCCAGTTTTCCAACGTGCCTATCATCATGGTCACTGCCCGTAGCGAAGAGATCGATCGCCTGCTGGGGCTGGAAATCGGGGCCGATGACTATATCTGCAAGCCGTTCAGCCCGCGTGAAGTCGTCGTGCGCGTCAGAACGCTACTGCGCCGCTGCGGCTGGCAGAACGACGACATGAAAGCCGCTGAAAAAAGCGAAACGGCCCTGTTGATTGATAAAAATCGCTTTCAGGCCAGCTATCAGGGACAGAACCTTGATCTGACGCCGGCGGAGTTCCGCCTGCTCAGAACCCTCTCCACCGAGCCTGGCAAGGTGTTTTCGCGCGAAGCCCTGCTGGATCAGCTCTACGACGATTATCGCGTCGTGACCGATCGCACCATCGATAGTCATATTAAAAACCTGCGTCGCAAACTGGAACAGTTGGATGAAGATACCCCGTTTATCCGCACGGTGTACGGCATTGGCTATCGCTGGGAAGCCGCGTCCTGCCATCTGATTTAACCGGCGCATCGTTATCAGGAAGGAACAATAAGTATGACCCCGTTATTTTCCACCGCCACGAAAATTGAGACGCCCCGCCTGCTGTTGCGCCCGCTCTATCGTGACGACGCGCAGACACTGTTTGCCTTTATGTCCGATCCGGTGGTGATGCGCTTCTGGAATCATCCGCCCTGGCAATGTATCGAACAGGCCTATGATGCAATTGACGAATACTGGAGCGCATTGTACGCCGGGCAGTACATGAAGTTAGGTATGGAGGTGAAAGAGAGCGGAGAAATGATCGGCACCTGCGTACTGTTCAACCTTGAGATTGGCTCGAAGCGCGCAGAAATTGGCTACTGTCTGGCGACCCATGCGCAAGGGCAAGGCTATATGGCGGAGGCGCTATCGGCCCTGCGGGATTTCGCCTTCGGCACGGCAGGCATAAGCCGGCTGGAAGCGGAAATCGACCCGCGAAACCGGGCCTCAGCCAGAACGCTGGAACGACTCGGCTTTACGCAGGAAGGGGTGCTAAAACAGCGTTGGATCGTAGACGGCGAAATTTCCGACTCTGCGCTATACGGCCTGCTGGCGGCCAAACGCTAGCGCCCTCGCCTCAGCGCGAAGCGCGATTGATTCACGTCAAACAACAGGCCTACTTTTCGTGGGTTCTCTACTGCATTTTCTCCGCGTTAGCGCTAAAATCCCCCGCCTTTACTGCTTCCATCACGAAGCAGCCTGACTTGTGATCAGAATCGAGAGATACCATGTTTAAACCGGAACTGCTTTCTCCGGCCGGTACGCTGAAAAATATGCGCTACGCCTTTGCCTATGGCGCGGATGCGATTTATGCCGGTCAACCTCGCTACAGCCTGCGCGTGCGCAACAATGAATTTAACCACCAGACGCTGGCGCAAGCCATTAACGAAGCGCACGAGCTGGGCAAGAAATTCTATGTGGTCGTTAACATCGCGCCGCACAATGCCAAGCTGAAAACCTTCCTGCGCGATCTGCAACCGGTGATCGAAATGGGACCGGATGCACTGATCATGTCCGATCCCGGCCTGATTATGCTGGTACGGGAAAACTTCCCCCAGATGCCGATCCACCTTTCTGTTCAGGCTAACGCGGTCAACTGGGCCACGGTAAAGTTCTGGCAGCAGATGGGGCTAAGCCGCGTGATCCTGTCGCGCGAACTGTCGCTGGAAGAGATTGCGGAAATCCGTCAGCATGTCCCGGAGATGGAACTGGAAATCTTCGTTCACGGCGCGTTGTGTATGGCCTATTCCGGCCGCTGCCTGCTGTCCGGCTATATCAATAAACGCGATCCGAATCAGGGTACCTGCACCAACGCCTGCCGCTGGGAGTATAAGGTTCAGGAAGGCAAAGAGGATGATGTCGGCAATATCGTCCACCAACATGAGCCTATCGCAGTAAAAAATGTCGATCCTACGCTGGGTATCGGCGCGCCCACCGACAAAGTCTTTATGCTGGAAGAAAGCCAGCGCCCCGGCGAATACATGAGCGCATTCGAAGACGAGCACGGCACCTACATTATGAACTCCCGCGACCTGCGTGCGATCCAACATGTCGAGCGCCTGACGCAAATGCAGGTTCATTCGTTGAAAATCGAAGGCCGCACCAAATCATTCTACTACTGCGCCCGTACCGCGCAGGTGTATCGTCGCGCCATCGATGATGCCGTCGCGGGTAAACCGTTCGACCCGACATTGCTGGAAACGCTGGAAGGCTTAGCGCATCGCGGTTATACCGAAGGTTTCCTGCGTCGCCACGTGCATGAAGATTATCAAAACTACGACTATGGCTATTCCGTTTCCGACCGTCAGCAGTTCGTCGGTGAATTCACCGGCGTGCGCCGAGACGGGCTGGCGGAGGTTGCGGTGAAGAACAAGTTTTCCTGTGGCGACAGCGTGGAGATGATGACGCCGAACGGCAATATCCAGTTCACCATCAACGCCATGCAGAATGCCAAAGGGCAGCCGAGCGAAGTTGCGCCGGGTAACGGTCATATCGTTTACCTGCCGGTGCCGGACGACGTCTCGTTGGACTATGCGCTACTGCTGCGTAATCTGCCGGGGAC
This sequence comes from Samsonia erythrinae, assembly GCF_004342665.1. Lineage (GTDB taxonomy): Bacteria > Pseudomonadota > Gammaproteobacteria > Enterobacterales > Enterobacteriaceae > Samsonia > Samsonia erythrinae. The sequence continues at coordinate 388,867 of NZ_SMBY01000003.1, forward strand.
CACCACGCGGAACCCTAACGCCAGGTAGCCGCCAATGCCGCCGGGTGTGCCACATATCCGGCGATATTCCGTTTATCCCGCGCGCTCCGTTGGTCAATAATCCGCACATATAGTTACAAACCCCAGGTTTTTAACCAATATTAGAAACAGATCACATCAATTTATTATGCTTGTGGTTACTATCTCATCGCTGAGAAAATATAGAACGAAAAATAAGCGTAGTGATACTACTAGGAACCACCTCCTTAGCCAGCTCAATCTCCCTTGAGCTGGCTTTTCTTTTTCTTCCGCCTTTTCCCGTCCCGGGATTCCCCCTTCATTGATTCTTCTGATTTCAGCCCGGCGATTTAGTGGCTATGATTAATTCCAGCATCCCCGCCTCGGAGAGACACGGCATGGAAAAAAAACCGGTCACGCTGCTGATTCTGAATGGGAAAAGCGCGGACAATGAAGAACTTCGCAACGCGATTGGCGCGCTGCGCGCAGAAGATTATACGCTGCATGTTCGCGTCACCTGGGAATATGGCGATGCCGGACGCTACGTGGAAGAAGCGATCCGGCTTAACGCGGACAATGTGGTAGCCGCCGGGGGAGACGGCACCGTTAACGAAGTTGCCGCGGCGCTGGCGGTGCAGCCGGAAGCCGTCCGCCCCTGTCTGGGCATTGTACCGCTGGGCACCGCTAACGATTTTGCAACCGGTTGTCAGATCCCAACGGCGATACACAACGCGCTAACGCTGGCGATCAAAGGTAGCGCGACCGCCATTGATATTGCCAAAGTGAACGATAGCCACTACTTCATCAATATGGCGACAGGCGGATTCGCCACCAGCATCACCACAGAAACGCCGGCTAAAATGAAGGCGGCGCTGGGGAGCGCCTCCTATGTGCTGCACGCGCTTTTTCGCATGGATATGCTGCAAGCCGAACGCGGCGAGATTCACGGGCCCGATTTTCACTGGTCAGGCGATACGCTGGTGATTGCCGTGGGAAACGGTCGTCAGGCTGGTGGCGGACAACAGCTTTGCCCGGAAGCGGTCATCAACGACGGGCAGTTGGCGCTGAGCGTACTATCAGCAAAAGAGCTGCTGCCCAACATGCTGCAAACCTGGTTCACCGGCAGCGACAACCAGAACATGATTTCCGCAACATTGCCCTGGCTGACGATCACCGCGCCGAACGAGATGACGTTCAATCTGGACGGCGAACCGTTGACCGCCAAACGTTTCCACATTGAAGTGATCCCCGCGGCCCTTCGCTGCCGGCTACCGCCTCAATGTCCGCTGCTGGAATAGCCGACATTCGGCTACTCCCGCTTCAGACGGTTACTGTTAGCCAGATACAACGCCACGACCAGCAACAGTATCGCCGCCGAATACACCAGCGTATCTGAGGGGCTTTTGTGATCGACAACAATCAGCCGAATGATGGCCGTGATGCCGATGTAGATAAAGTAGCGCAGCGGGAAATGATAGCCGGACTGAAAATATTTCACGATAAGCGCGATAAATTCAAAATAGAGAAAATAGATGACAATGCCTTCAATCAATTGATAAGAAGACTCTTTTTCATTGGAGATCAGTAACACTTTCGCCAGATGAAAGGTTTCCTTCACGAGGAAAACCACCAGAATGGTCGCCAATACCAGCAGGCCGATATTGAGTATCGTCTGAAGCGCTTTGGCAGCCATCGTACTGCGAGCAGAACCTGCCATATTTTACCCACCCCGTTTCATATCTATAGCCGGATTTCACAGCAAAATAACCGCGCGCCCCACAGGTTGTCTATGTCAACGTGCGTTTAATTTAGTTTGCAATACCGGAAACGATGTCACGCGGTAATGAATCGGAAGAGACTACCACCAGCGGTGGAAATGGTGAACGGGGCCGATCCCGTGCCCGACCTCCAGCGTGTCGGCCTGCTGTAACGCCTGCTGTAAATACGCTTTCGCTGCCTTGACCGTCTCGCTCCAGCTATCGTGGCGCGGTCGCAGCGCCGCCAACGCCGCAGACAGCGTGCAGCCCGTGCCATGCGTGTGGCGCGTTGCCACGCGCGGCGAGCTAAAGCGCTGCGGTTCGGCCTGCCGACTAAACAACCAGTCCGGGCTTTCCGTCTCACTCAAATGGCCGCCTTTCATTAATACCGCCTGGCAGCCCAGCGCCAATAACGCTTCGCCCTGCTCACACATTTCCCGTTCACTCTCGGCGGGCGAGCAGTTCAGCAGCGCCGCCGCTTCCGGCAGATTAGGGGTAATCAGGGAAACCCGCGGCAGCAGCTCACGACGGATCGATTCCACCGCATCCGGCGCAAGGAGCGGATCGCCACTTTTCGCCAGCATGACGGTATCCAACACCACAAAAGGCACGGCATAATGGCGCAAGCGCTCGGCAACGACCTCGACAATATCGGTCTGCGCCAGCATCCCAATCTTGGCGCTGTCGATACGAACATCGCTCAGCACCGAATCCAGCTGCGCCGCGACAAAATCCGGTTCAATCCGGTAGACGGACTGTACGCCGCGCGTATTTTGCGCCACCAGCGCGGTGATCACCGACGTGCCGTACGCCCCCAACGCAGAGAACGCTTTCAAATCCGCCTGAATCCCCGCGCCGCCGCTCGGATCGGTACCGGCAATCGTCAACGCATTGATACGTTTCATGCCGGCTCCTCCGCGCTCAGGGTATATAGCTCATCGAGAAAGTGAGGGATAAAACTGCCCGGCCCTTGCGCCAACCTGGCCGCCTGCTGCCCGGCCAGCGCCATGACATAACACGCCGCCGCTACGTGCGATAACCGCTCTCCCGCTAAGGAACAGAACCCCGCCACCACCGCCGACAGCGCACAGCCCGTCCCTACCACGCGCGTCATAATGCGATCGCCACCGCTCACCGCGATATCGCGTTCACCATCCGTGACATAATCCACGGCCCCCGTGACGGCAACGATCGTTCCCACCTGCCGGGCCAATTCACGCGCGGCGGGGAGCGCAGCCAACGAGTCGTCGGCGCTATCCACGCCGCGCCCCTGGGCGTTGAGTCCCGCCAACGCCATGATTTCAGACCCATTACCGCGGATCGCCGCGGGTTTCCATATCAGCAGTTCCCGGCAAAATTCGGTGCGAAAAGTCAGCGCGCCCACGGCAACCGGATCGAGCACCCACGGCGTCCCCATGTGATGTGCGCGGCTTAACGCGGCCCGTATCGTATCGGCACGCGCGCGATCCAGCGTGCCGACATTAACCAGCAGCGCATCCGCCATTGCGCTGAACTGCACGGCTTCTTCAGGATCGACCACCATGGCAGGCGACGCATTCAGCGCCAGCAGCACATTCGCCGTAAAAGATTGCACAACGTCGTTAGTCAGGCAGTGCACCAGCGGCGACGCTGAACGGAATTGAGTGAGTGATGTTGCTGCCTGAGTGGCAGAAAAGTCGGCGGGTCGCATAATCATAAGTCTCCCAACCGGCGAGGAAGAAGGCGGTAACCGGTCGGGCATACCGTGACTTCCCTACGCTGGCATTATCCAGTTCAAATAGAAAGTTAGTGTCTCAGAACATCTAACAAAGTTAAATAGTAGCCATAAAACAACGAGATAATAGTTCATTATGTCCCATAATATTTCTATTCATCTCGGTGCATTTTAGGTACATAATAGGGACGTGAAAAAATCGGATAATGCCAATGCTCAAAACTAAAACTGACATCCAGCGTTTCACCATCCCCGATGGTAAGACAATGAAGAAAGAAATCGTCTTCAACAACGGATTAACAGGATTGTACTTTGCTGCCCGAAGAAATCCATCAGGCGTGATAACAAAAAGCTGGCGTTATATTGTGGGTAGCAATGATGTTACTTTAGGCACCTATCCAGCCTACAGTCTGGAAGATGCCAGAAAATGGCATTTGCAACAGGTACAAAAAACCAGACAAGGCTTTGCACCCAGCAAAACACTCACCGGAAAACCCACCACTATGGATGGTCTGGTTCAGGAGTGGCTGGAAGTAAAATGCGCTAAACCGTCAAAACCGGGAAGACAGGCGATCTGGAACAAACATGGTAAAGCCCTGCATAACGTAGACCTTGAGCAGCTTACTTACCACCATGTCTATTCTCATATTTTGGCGATGGGGGTCAGCAACGCTTCTCATCGTATGTGCCAGATAATTAAAATGGTGATGTTATATGCCTTTCAGGTGCATGGCATACAGGGGCAACAACCGGGACAACCTGTATACGTTCCGCAAAAATTGTCAGAGATTCATGACAGAAAAAAAGTTGCCGCCGTCATCGGTAAAATGCGTGATAACCATCTACAAGTAGAACAATACCGCATACTCTGGCATTCCTTGGGTAACACCCCTTCCCATGCTGCGATGCGCTTTATTATGATCTTTGGTACTCGCAAATCAGAATCAGCAAAGCTGGTATGGCCTGAAATAGATTTAAAGGCTAAGACATGGACCTTACCTGCTGAACGTACCAAAACAAAACAGGAGCGCGTCTACCCTCTTCCTGATTACCTAATCAGTCTGTTAGAAGAGTGGTCTTGGACAAAACACAACCTTGGCAAACAGATATGGACACATATCGGACATACCACGATGTCTCATTCCGCTGTCAGGCTACGGGAAACGGTAGGAAATGACTTTACGACTCACGATCTGAGACGTAGTACGGCATCAATGATGAGTAACGAGGCGGGGATTGATCCCATTATTGTAGACCTGATGTTAGGTCATAGCCTCAGCATGGTAATGTCAAAGATTCTGGCAACTTACCAACCAAAAGCCTTTCAGAAAAAAGTCGATAAGGCTTGGCCTATTTGGTTTCAGTGGTTTGAGAAAAATATCATCAACAAGAAGCCAAAGGAATGGCAAAGGGGACTGCCTAAACTTGCGGATACAAGTAAATGAGTGAAAACACCATCAACAAAGCACTACGCAAAATGGGCTATGACACCAAAACCGATCTGTGCGGTCACGGTTTTCGAACGCTGGCGTGTAGTGCCTTAATTGAATCAGGGATCTGGCCCGAAGATGTGGTTGAACTTCAAATCAGCCACATGGAAAAGAACAACGTTCGCGCTGCCTACACTCACAAGGCCAAACACCTTGAGTAACGCCGCCTCATGTTGCAATGGTGGGCTGATTTTCTGGATGCTAACAGCAACGGGATGATTAGGCCGTTTGAGTTTGGGCAGAAGGGATAGATTTTGCAGCCAAGGATGGCTTGATTAATTTAGACCTAGTGTTAGCATAATTTAACTCTTCTACCAAATTTTTCATGATGGATTAGAAATGACATTACTATCAGCGGAAGTAACATATCATGGTGTAGGTCAAGGATTATTTATTTCTGGAGAAATAACTTCAAATGAAAGGTCTTTCAAATGGGTTTATGATTGTGGGTCAAGTTCAAAGTCAGGTAAATTACTATTAGAGAGGAAAATTAAAACTCTATTTAAACAAAGAAATGAGCCTAACGTTATAGATATGCTAGTTATTTCTCATTTTGACAGAGACCATATAAACGGATGTGAGTCATTACTCAAAAAATTTAAAGTAAATAAAGTAATACTTCCATACATCCCGCTTTGGAAAAGAATCCTATTAGCATTAGAGCAAAAAATTGGTATTACTGGAAAGTATATTAATTTTTATATAAACCCTACAAAATACATTAATGAAATATCAGAAAACAAAGAAATTCATATAGAGTACATAGATTCACAACTAGTCGATTTTAACGAAGAAGAAACTCCCCCCACCAATGAATCACAATATATCCCCCCTCATGAAAACGAAAGTGATTTATTTAATTCACCCTATATTAAATTAAGGAAGAATGGAGGCGTTTTGATTGAAAAAGATATTATCAAATGGGAGTTTGTATTTTATAACGACGAAGCCATGAAAGGACACCTCGATAAAACAGCAATAGAAGAGATAAAAAAATTATGTATAGAGATAAATAACGACAAAAAACAATAAAAAAAATAAAAAAAATATATGAAGAAAAATACACAAAAAAAGATGAAAGAAATATGATCTCTTTGTTTATGTATGCTGGACCAATAAATATAAAAAATAATCTCAAAAAAACATACATCCATTTGTGCTCACCCACTTGCGTAAAAAATCATGATATGGTTTACCAGTACTTACCAAACCAAAAATCAGGATTCCTATTTACTGGTGATGGATATTTAAATACTCAACACAGATTCGAATCACTTAAAAATTCCATTACAGAAAAAAGAATGAATAATATATTATCCTTTCAAGTAATGCATCACGGTTCAAAAAACAACTGGTTTCACAGTATTGCAAATGAAATATGCCCCCGTTTTAGTGTATTTAGTTCGAATCCTGAAAGATCTAAAAAAGACAGATACGGAAAATCTAAATCATGGAATCATCCAGATCCTGAAGTTGTAATGGACTTCTATAGATACAATCCTATTCAGGTTGATCTGAAAAAATCTTTTTATGTACACTCTCATTATTATTTTATTTAGTTCTTAATAAAAACTGGGAAAATAATGAATATTTTATTTTGTAATATTGGATGGATGGATAAATATGATGGAATTGATGGTGATTCAATCAAACGAGGTGGAGCCTACAACAAAAAATCCATAGGCCATGAAGTTTGTAACTTTACAAACTCTGATGGATATGTATATGGATATGTACAACCAACAGGCCAGATAAAAATAGAAAAGCTAGGTGCCAACAAACGTGATGAAAAAATTGATGGTGTGACTGTTGTTTGGCTTGCTGGCCCTGACTCTGGTGGTACTGCTGTTGTTGGCTGGTATAAGAATGCAACAATATTCCGTGAGCCACAAGACTTGATATCCCCTTCATCGAAACATAAAAAAAATGGTATAACTACTTTTAGAATAAAAGCTCTGTGGAAGGATGCTTTTTTATTACACACTGATAATAGAAGCACTTTAATTCCCAGAGCTGTCAAGGGAGGAATTGGACAAAGTAATGTTTGGTATGCCAATACCCCTGAAAGTGAGAAGTATGTTAATAAAGTAAGAAAGCTAATTTCTGAATCCGACGAAAATATTCATACACCTGATATTGACCAAGAAATTATGGGGATTGAAGGCAATCCACGATTTATATCACATATACGAAGAGAACGAGACTCAAAAATCGTTAAAGCGAAAAAAAGAATTGTTTTAGAAGAGAAGGGACATTTGAGATGTGAAGTATGCAACTTCGATTTTTTTGAATTTTATGGTGAGGATGGATACGGTTTTTGCGAAGTACATCACTTGATACCGCTACACAAATCAGACGGGGCTACGATTACAAAACTATCTGATCTTGCGATAGTATGCTCAAACTGCCATAGAATAATACACAGAACAACACCAATGGTTTCACTTGATGAACTGTCTAGAAAAATTAATCAGCGAAAAAGTTAAAATTAAACTAAAACCTAATACCAAGCGAAAAGTTATTGGCTTCACTTAGCTGTAGTAGCTTAGCTACCGCTTCACTCAGTTCTGGAACTATGCGAATCTGAGAGAACAGGAGTTTATCCGGCATTGATTTTCTCGTATCGAGTTTAGCAATTGACTAGTACCACCCCTAGCCTTAAATTGCAGCCAATCAGGTACGTACTTAACAAAAGACCATCTGAACACAAGTTTCGCCCCTGAAAGGTACGGCAATACCAGACAAGGGCTAACCTCAACGTTATACAGAGTAACGCTATGGCTGTCTGTCAGTTTACCTATTCCCTTCCTGAAAATCTGCATCTGGCTACTGCTTTTTTTGCCACATCTCAGCATCCAGCAACGGAGGCTTATCATGTTCGATAACACACCGCTAGAACTGGAAGAAATCATCGATCAGTGTCGGGCATTAATTTACGCTGTTGTTGAACTGGATGAACCCAAGGCAAAAGAGATTTTAGCTTTTATTTTGTGCGAAAGGTTAAATACACTGCATCTGACTTATCAGAAGGAAACTGTAAGCTAATATTCTTTGTTCAGATGATGAAATGCTAAAAGGGCATAACAGCCCTTTTAGTCGATTATAAAATATATCATTTAGTCTGTAATTTACAACCACGCCCACATTTTTCATAAAGGGGCATGTTTTTTATCTCTTCCTCAGTTAAAACAGAACTATCGTAATATATGGTTGGAGAAAAAAAGATACTTATTATTTTATAAGCATAAGCAATCGGATCGGAATTTAACTCTTTTTCCCTTTTACTTTTACTGCTTTTATCGAAAAAACTGGCAGGAGAGTCTTCTGTCGCCTCAAAACTAATATAACGGTTAAACTGTATAAAGACATAGTTTCCACATATTTGGCCTGTCGGTGATGGAGCAGAATTACATGTACTAATTTCTTTTATACTATCCTTTATTTTTTCAATGTCAGGGACCGTTTTATTTTCTGCTGCTCCCTGACTTATCGATAAACTCGTCGAGATCGATGAGGAAGTAGATACTGATTTACTTGCCGACAACGATGCCGATGTACTGGCTGAAACACTTGCCGATCTGGAAGCACTCAGACTGGCACTGGTACTTGCTGATTTTGACGCTGATAATCTTGCGCTAGTTGAAGCCGATTTAGACGCAGAGATCGATGCTGATTGGCTGGCACTGAGACTATGACTTGTTGAAGCACTTAGTGACTGACTTGTGCTTGCTGACTTAGAAGCCGATAGTGATGTACTGGTTGAAGTGCTTAAACTTGCTGACACTGAAGCCGATTTAGAAGCTGATACCGAACTTGATATAGACGAGGATATCGACTTACTGGCGCTCACCGATACCGATGTTGATGCTGATTTACTGGTAGACAGTGAGGCTGACATACTGGCAGATTTGGATGCAGAGGTTGATATTGCCGTACTTGCCGCGACTTCTGCCTCTGAACCTTCCCGCAGTTCCCCAAGATTCAACGGAAAAGCCAATGTGTTTTTTAAGATCTGCATGGAAATAGGATAGGTTTCCTGAACACTTCCATCTGGCTTGGCACTCATAAGATATGCATCTGCTGTATCGAATATGGTACGAACCTGTTGAACGGTTTCCCTTACCGCCGCATCATGCTTTTCATTGAGATAAAAGCTAAATGCGGTATAGGCAATTCCTGAAGCAATCCCAAGTGTTAAAACAATTTCTAATACTGAATATCCCTTTTTGTTTTTTATCATAATATTTATCCTTATTTAATCGATAACTGATGGTTTTCTCTGGTCTGCATGGTTTTTCGATAAATCTCATAACTGACCTTAATGAGGTTTTCTTTTTCAGCAGAACCGCCAGAGGAATGAACAATATCCCCACCAGATTGATATAGTGCGTAGGTTTTGGGATAGACAAAATGATTGACTACAATAGTGTTATCTTTACCTGATTTACATAATGCTGCTGTTTTATCCGCTACAACAGTGTTTCTGTTCCATGTGGTTCCTGAAGCAGGCGGCGTGAATGGCACATATTGGTTATTGACCAGCACTTCAAAATATTGTCCAGCTAATTGCGTTGCCAATGTCGCACATGACTTATCTGGTACATTGCTTAGCTTTAACTTTAGAACGTTAGCACCAGTATATGTTGGGTTATATTCCAATGAATAAATACTACCTACCGGAGCTTTAAAAATACTATCTACGGAAATGGCTTTAGCTGAAAAAAACAATGTGAATAGAAAATACACAAACCCGACATTTTTTATTATCATATTACCTCCTAAATATTCTTCAATATATTATTTAAGAGATAATCAATTTTTTAGTCTTTGGCAATAAGCTGTTTATTATTTGTTTTCACAATTCCACCAATGATGGATAAGCGGATTTATTATATAAACTAACCGCATTTTATCTTTGTTACATTAGATAATTTATAAACATTAGATTCACAATCGTTACCGTCACCACTGCTAGCACTAGTTGTAAGACTTAATTGATATGGTGTAACCCAACCATAATAATTGCTCCCCTTTCCTCTACAAGAGGTAGTGTATTTAACATATCCATAATAAGCGAATAGTGCTGTATTATTGGGGCAGTAATTATTTCCCCCTTCATTAACATATGGTATGGATGTGATATATTCAGTAATTCCAGTACCTAGTTCCCATTTGCCGCTAATGTAAATAGACCCGTTTTAGTTCCATGCATTTTTTGAGTTCCCGGCCAAATAATGGTGCTGTCGGTATTCCTCCGGTGTCATATTGTTCAGCGATTCATGCGGACGTTCACAGTTATATTCTGATAACCATTTTTCCGTGATTTCACGTACTTCATTCAGCGTTCTGAACAGATAAAAATC
>NZ_SMBY01000004.1:0-95003 GCF_004342665.1 Samsonia erythrinae
CGGCTGGCGATGAGCCGTTTTATTATCGAGTTCGGTGACCGCCTGAGCGCTCACCTTTAATACAGTGGCAATTACACAGAATTACGGACAGGCTCAAAGGGTAGCCAATCTGCATACCCTTTATTCTGGCTATGAGCCAAAAATGATTTCATCGCTGTAAAAGAAGCAAGATCTATTATTGCAATTATTTTAATTCATTTTGATACTGAATATTATGCCTGCGATTTTTGTTTTGCACGTAACTCCTCTTGTCTCATGGTTCTGACAATCTTATAAATCCACTGTAGCGAGACATTATATTTTTTCGCCAAAGTACTATGATTACGGCCATCGAACTCTCGGTATATCTGAAGATCGCGCTGAGAAGCGCGCCATGAAATTCCCATCGGGAAGTAAACATTTTGCCCGCCCCATACGTTCATCATATGTTTGGCTACGGCATTGCCGACCAGTTCGGCGGTTTGTGGATCCAGTTCTGTGACATTCTTGACCGTATCGGCCACGTGTTGAGAAAGTTCTACCAGAAGCTCAGGGCCTTTACTGCGAAATTGTGGTCCAGTCATAAATCACCTTTTGTTATCGATGCGTGTTGTTGATGACGAAAACGGTGTTGCGGCGCGAGCAGAGAGAGTGCCCTGCTGTTATGTGTTCATTTAAAACTATAGTTGTTTTTGTGTCAACATCTTTAGTTTTAATTTGCAGGTGATTCATTACGCTGTGGGGATAAGAGCGCGTCGGAGGTGGCAAAAAAAACCCGCCATATGGCGGGAAAGCAATGGATAGGAAAAATAACACAGTATCAATAAGGGTGATAAAACGGTAGCACGCTGATTGTATAAAACTGTTGTGCGCGGGTAAGGTTATCTGGATGTGCGTAAACGAGGTTTAATGTTGAAACAACGCCGGTGTTCGGAATGCTTCACCGGCGTTGGCGGGCAGGGAGTAGTTAGCGCAAAAGTGAGAGCGAATACAAGCTTACAGCAGGACCGAATACCAGAATACGCGACCGATGATCTCAACTTCTGATTCATAGGCTTCTTCATCAGAATCGCGATTGAAGCTATGAATGACAAGAAGGCCGCCAGGCTTACGGTAGAGCTGCTTGATGCGCTTTAGCTTGTCGTTGCCGCCCCCTTCCTGAGCAATGGCATAAAGTTTACCATCAATAATGCGTTTGTTATTGGTATCGACAGCGACGGTCGTGCCGTCCGGAATAATGGGCTCCATACTATCGCCGGTCGCCGGGAAACAGAGCACGCCGGAACCGTCAGTATTTGCGCCAACTTTGCGCAACGTTGCTTTGGAAAAACGGAGTTTGAAAGCGTTGTAATCTTCACTTGGAATGCGCCCGTCTCCGCAGGCAAACTCAATATCCTTTAAAAAAGGCACTTCCACCTCGTCCTCTGATAATTCTGTCGTGCTGTCCCAGGCTGATACGCTGCCCCATTCCGATTTCGGCGGAATGGAGGATTCCTGACGTAATTGAACGGCCCCGTCGCTACGCATCGGTTTTTCACCATTGGCCAGCCATTCAGGGCGAACGCGCAGTGCATTGGCAAGCTCGACAATCTTGGTTGTCTGAGAGGCTTTCCCCACTTCGATCTTCTGTATGGCTGCCTGCGATACGCCAATCATGTCACCCAGGGCTTTTTGGCTGAGCCCCTGCGCAACCCTGGCTGTCTTTAGTCTTTCTGCAAGTGTTGTATTCATGTAGTTAGCCTACAACTGAAGTTGTCTTTCATCAAGAAAATATTTCTCTTGTTTAAAAAAACGACGCTATCGCTCGACGCGGTGAACGACGACTTTCAGGATTATAACGATAAAAATGATTTCGATGGGGGGAATGTTGGTCACTGAAGCATGGATCCAGAGGGAAACACGATATTTCGGTTCCCGCAGGGATACCTCGCATTGGGGGAACCCTCGATATTTCGATCCTTAAATGATTGGCATTATTTCGATGGGGGGAGGATTTTTTGCCATACTGAATTAATAATCACGCCTGTCTCTTGACTGCGGAAAATGGTGAGGGAGTGACTGATGTCGGCCAACTGTTCCGTTCGTGATTGTTGCTGCGACATTTTGGGTTTATCGCTATTTTTTCTATGCTGAATATAAAGAATACGATGGGGAGGGTGAGCCCATGAGTCGTGCCCCAATAAGCAAAGATGAAAACAAACGTCTTGCTGCTCTTCGTGAGTATGGCATTAAGAACGCATTATTTGATTCGAGTTTAAGTAACCTGGTGAGTTTGGCCGCGAACATTTTCAGCGCGCCTATCGTCTTGGTGTCACTGATTGAAGCCGAGCGTCAGCTGTTTGCCGCCAGCGTAGGGATTTCTTTTTGCGAAACGACTCGCGATATTTCTTTTTGTGCGCATACGATCCAGCAGCAAAGGATCATGATTGTGCATGATACGCACAAAGACGCACGTTTCAAAAATAACCCGCTGGTCTTGGGGATGCCTTACATCCGTTTTTATGCCGGTATACCTTTAACCACGCCGTCCGGCCACGCTATTGGCTCGCTATGTATTATTGATTTGAACCCCAGAGCGACATTCAGCAGGCGTGATGAGTACAATTTGCAGGATTTGGCCTCACTGGTCATGGACAAGCTGGAAATGCGGCGTCTGGAACTGGCGCGTAAAGCCAGTCAGGTACGATTTGAAAATATCGCCAATACCTCGCCTGATACGATTCTTTGCGTTAATGAGAAAGGCCTTATTACGTTCTGGAATGCCGCGGCGGAAAAAATGCTGGAATACGGCGGTAATGACATTATTGGCCGCAATATTAATACCATCGTGCCTGATGCCTTTATTGTGCAACTCAACCATAAGGCCGCGGAGCGGAATTCGCTAATGAAAGGCGTGACGCTGGAGCTGAATGTTCAAACCCAAAGCGGCAAACTGGTGCCGGTTGAATTGTCAATTTCGATGTGGGAAGAGAACGGCACCACCAGCTATGGCGCGATATTGCGCGATATCACCGAGCGCCGACGTAATGAAGAACGACTGTTTTTGCTGGCGCATATGGATCCGCTGACAGGACTGGCGAACCGAACCTTATTAACCTCCAATTTGAACACGGTGCTGAAGAACGAGCCGTCAGTTTGCGTCATGGTAGTCGATCTGGATGGGTTCAAAGATGTTAATGATAGCCTGGGACACGCTTGTGGCGATGAGATTCTGGTGCGCGTTGCGAAAAAAATAAAATCGACGGTGCGTTCAGGCGATATGGTCGCCCGGATGGGCGGCGATGAATTTGCGTTGATATTTCCCGGCCTGAATGACAAAAAAGTCGCGGGTAAAATAGCTGAGCAAATCATTCATGAAATTTCGCAGTCGATGATGGTCGACGATCATCAAATCCACATCAGTGCCAGCATCGGGACGGTTCTGTATCCCGACTATGGAGGGACGGTACAAGATCTCCTGACGAGTGCGGATTTAGCGCTGTATCAGGCGAAATCGGAAGGGCGAAACTGTCACCGTTTTTTCACCCATGAATTGCTGGAAGTTTTCAAGGCTAAACATGCCTTCCAGTTGGAATTTGTGCGTGCCTATGAACAGCATGAATTTGAGATATTCTATCAGCCGCAGGTAAAGCTGGTAACGAACGAGATTGTTGGCGCGGAAGCGTTGCTGCGTTGGCGCCACCCGAAAAAAGGGGTACTTGGTCCAGCCGCATTTCTTACCGCGCTGGAAAACGGTCCGTGGGCTGAGCGCGTCGGGGATTGGATCATTGAAACCGCCTGTGAACAGGCGGCAAAATGGTGTCAGGCTCGCGACGGCAATTTTCGTGTCAGCATTAACCTTTTTAGCGCACAATTCCGTACCGGGATGTTGGCACAAAAGGTGATAGATGTCCTCGCCGAAACGGGCTTGCCGCCAGGTTCGCTGGAGCTTGAGATCACGGAAAACATTATCCTGCGTTATGATGAAAATATGCTTCAGCCATTAAATACCTTACGCGACGCGGGAATTGGCATTGCGTTTGACGACTACGGAACGGGCTATGCCTCGCTCAGCATGTTGAAGCACTACCCGGTCACGAGACTGAAGATCGATCAAACCTTTGTCAGAGCCATGTGTGAATCGTCGGCGGATGCGGCCATTGTTCGGGCGATTCTGTATCTTGGTAAAAGTTTCGGGTTAGGCGTGATTGCGGAAGGCGTGGAAACATTAGAACAGTGTGCACTACTGCGAGATGAAGGTTGCGAGGCAGCGCAGGGATACCTCTTTGGACGCCCGATGTCTGCGGAAGAATTTACCCGGTTGTTGAATCTGAATAAGGCGCCGGACGGGTAAATTTTGGCATCGGTCCTCATTTGCAGGTAACCGTTCGCGATTTTTAACCGGGGCGGGCGTAATGTGGCTGGCGCCTGGATTAACACCTCGGCGACGAGTCGCCACTTTCCTTTTAAAAAATGTAAAGTTATGTGGATTTAGTCACTGAAAAGTTAAGAATGCTTGAAAATGCCACGGCAACCCATACGATGTAATCAGATAAATTTTATCTTTCTGCAAGAGGAAATCAGACTTTTATGATGCGTATTGCGCTTTTCCTGATCACCAACCTGGCGGTGATGTTGGTTTTCGGGCTGGTGCTCAGCCTGACGGGAATTCAGTCCAGCAGTGTCCAGGGCTTAATGATTATGGCTGGGCTGTTTGGCTTTGGCGGTGCGTTTGTTTCACTGCTGATGTCTAAATGGATGGCTCTGCGTTCCGTTGGTGGTGAAGTCATTGAACAACCCCGTAACGAAACCGAACTCTGGCTGATGGAAACGGTGCGCGTGCAGTCCCAACAGGCGGGGATCGCCATGCCGCAGGTGGCCATTTACCACGCTCCGGATATCAATGCGTTTGCCACGGGCGCGCGCCGCGATGCGTCGCTGGTCGCCGTAAGTACCGGTCTGCTGCAAAACATGAGCCGCGACGAGGCGGAAGCGGTTATCGCCCATGAAATCAGCCACATCTCGAATGGCGACATGGTGACGATGACGTTAATTCAAGGGGTTGTGAATACGTTCGTCATTTTCGTTTCACGTTTGATTGCCCAGGTGGCGTCGGGTTTTCTGTCCGGCAACCGTGATGAAGGGGGCAGCAGCAGCGGTAACCCGATGGTTTACTTCGCTGTCGCGACCGTGCTGGAACTGGTGTTCGGTATTCTGGCCAGCATTATTACCATGTGGTTCTCCCGCTACCGTGAATTCCACGCGGATGCTGGTTCAGCCAAGCTGGTCGGTCGTGAGAAAATGATTGCTGCGCTACAGCGACTGAAAACCAGCTATGAACCGCAGGAAGAGAGCAGCATGATGGCGTTCTGCATCAATGGTAAATCCAAATCTTTCAGCGAGTTGTTCATGTCGCACCCGCCGTTGGATAAACGTATCGAAGCGCTACGCTCCGGCGAATACCTGAAGTAATTACCACGTTATCATTCCCAAAGGCCCATTCGGGCCTTTGTTATTTCTGCATTTTTTAATCGCTTCGCCTGTCATTTATTCCTGCCGGTAGGCCTCAGACGATCGGAAACAGGTGCGAAAACAGCAAGAATGCTTTATAAAATAAAACCACGATCACGGAAAAATGAAACAATGTTTCTATAATGCCTTTATAACAGGCGTCTCGCATGAGATGGGTGGCCTGTTTTTTGAACAGACGGTGACGGGGTAACCGATTTGCCGAGTGTCCGAAATATCAGGTTATCGAAGAGTATGTATGCGTGGCGTCAGGTTCTTCATGATAAGCGTTAAGGATTTACGGATGGCCAAAGGTAACAAGATTCCCCTCACATTTCATACCTATCAGGACTCAGCAACCGGCACCGAAGTTGTGCGTTTAACCCCGCCCGATGTCATCTGCCACCGCAACTATTTCTACCAGAAGTGCTTCTTCAATGATGGCAGTAAACTACTGTTTGGTGCCGCATTTGATGGTCCGTGGAATTATTACCTGCTGGATTTAAACGCGCAGGAAGCGACACAGTTGACGGAAGGCAAAGGTGACAATACCTTCGGCGGGTTCTTGTCCCCGAATGATGATGCGCTGTATTACGTGAAAAATACGCGTAATCTGATGCGCGTCGATTTGGCGACGTTGGAAGAAAAAGTGATTTATCAGGTGCCTGAGGATTGGGTCGGTTATGGTACCTGGGTCGCGAATTCCGACTGCACCAAAATCGTGGGTATTGAGATCAAGAAAGACGACTGGCAGCCGCTGACCGACTGGAAAAAATTTCAGGAATTCTATTTCACCAATCCGTGCTGTCGCTTGATTCGCGTGGATTTGGTGACCGGTGACGCGGTCACTATCCTGCAAGAAAATCAGTGGTTGGGTCATCCTATCTATCGTCCGGGCGATGACAATACCGTGGCTTTCTGCCACGAAGGTCCGCACGATCTGGTTGATGCCCGCATGTGGTTCATCAACGAAGACGGCACCAACATGCGTAAAGTCAAAGAGCATGCTGAAGGTGAAAGCTGCACTCATGAATTCTGGGTTCCTGATGGCTCGGCGATGATTTATGTCTCTTATCTCAAAGGCGACAACAATCGCTACATTCGCCGTATCGATCCGGTGACGTTGGAAGATAGCCAATTGCGCGTCATGCCGCCGTGTTCCCACCTGATGAGTAACTATGATGGTACGCTGCTGGTCGGGGATGGCTCCGATGCGCCGGTAGACGTACAGGACGATGGCGGCTATAAGATTGAAAACGATCCATTCCTGTACGTTTTCAACCTGAAAACCGGGAAAGCGCATCGTATTGCGCAGCACAATACATCCTGGAAAGTCCTGGAAGGCGATCGTCAGGTTACGCATCCACATCCCTCATTCACGCCGGACAACAAACACGTGTTGTTTACATCCGATGCAGAGGGTAAACCTGCGCTGTATCTGGCGAAGGTGCCCGATTCTGTCTGGAATTAATCGTCGTTAATCCCGCGCGCCATGCAAGGTGGCGCGTGTGATGCTTCAACATTTATTTACATATTCTTTCACTAAATTTCTGCGTGGCAAGTACGCAAACTTACTTGATTATCGTTGTTGTTCCATTGCCATAATCAAAGTGTTCCCTTTATACTAAAACCATCGTTCTATTTTTTTTAAAACAAAAAAACTGAGTAGGGTAATCACAAAATGGCTATTGCAGATTTAGATAAACAACCCGATTCCGTGTCGTCCGTTTTAAAGGTTTTTGGTATTTTGCAGGCATTAGGTGAAGAGCGGGAAATTGGTATTACCGAACTTTCTCAGCGCGTCATGATGTCCAAGAGTACCGTGTACCGCTTTTTGCAGACGATGAAATCCCTGGGCTATGTTGCGCAGGAAGGTGAATCAGAAAAATATTCGCTGACGCTCAAGCTGTTCGAGCTCGGTGCGAAAGCATTGCAGAACGTTGACTTAATCCGCAGTGCGGATATACAGATGCGCGAACTCTCTGCGCTGACGCGGGAAACGATCCACCTTGGAGCGTTGGATGAAGACGGCATCGTTTATATCCACAAGATTGACTCGATGTACAACCTGCGCATGTATTCCCGCATTGGTCGCCGCAACCCGCTGCACAGCACCGCAATTGGTAAAGTGCTGTTGGCATGGCGCGATCGCGCTGAAGTTGAAGAAATTTTGTCGACGGTCGAGTTTACCCGCAGCACGCCGCATACGCTGAGCACGGCTGAAGAACTGCTCAAACAGTTGGACCTCGTGCGTGAACAAGGCTATGGAGAAGACAACGAAGAGCAAGAGGAAGGGCTGCGTTGCATCGGCGTTCCGGTGTTCGACCGTTTTGGCGTCGTCATTGCCGGTCTCAGTATTTCTTTCCCGACGATCCGCTTTTCAGAAGAAAACAAGCAGGGCTACGTGAAAATGCTGCACGCGGCTGCCAGAAACATCTCTGAGCAAATGGGCTACCACGATTACCCTTTTTGATCTCGCCACGCTGATGTGAGCCTGCCTCAGCGGCAGGCTTTTCTCCCCTCTACCTATCTATCGATGCCACGTCAACGTTGTGGGTGCAGAATGGTTTGAGTCTCGAACTTGATTGTGCCGCGGTGTTAAGATAGCCCGCAGTTACCTGTCATGAGTGGTTATAAGCGGAGTCGTTGTGAACATACTAGAAGTGTTTTTTGTTTTATTGGTCGTGCTGCTCGCAGTGCTGGTCTGGTTTTTTGTCAACCGGGCAAGTGTCAGGGCGAACGAGCAGGTAAAATTGTTGCAAGAAATCGCGGAGCAACAGCGTCAGCAACTGGCACTGCTGAAAACGTTGCTGTCTCAACAGGGTCAGGAACATGTCCCTTCGGCGTCTGACATGTCAGACGATCGTGATGACGTGGCGTTAACGTTTAAAAATGTGATCCCCGAACGTTAATCGCGACGTCACTGTACCGAGACGATCTCTTTTGCCTGCCCACGATAGCGCCGAGGCTGATGGCGTGGGCAGTGTTGATATAAAAATAAAGACAGCATTACAGGAAAGACAAGAGCAACATGGCTAACGAACAGGAACTGGTTTTAAAACGCGGATTAAAAAACCGACATATTCAGTTGATTGCGCTGGGTGGCGCGATTGGCACCGGGCTGTTTTTAGGGATATCGCAGACGATCCAAATGGCGGGGCCATCCGTCCTGCTTGGCTATGCCATCGCCGGAATGATTGCATTTTTGATTATGCGACAGCTCGGCGAAATGGTGGTGGAAGAGCCGGTAGCGGGTTCATTCAGCCATTTTGCCTACCAATACTGGGGGGATTTCGCCGGTTTTCTTGCGGGCTGGAACTACTGGGCGATGTTTATTCTGGTGGGAATGGCAGAGCTGACGGCAGTGGGCATTTATATTCAGTACTGGTGGCCTGAAACGCCAACCTGGTTATCCGCCGCGATATTTTTTGTGCTCATTAATCTGATTAATCTGGTTAATGTACGGATGTATGGGGAAACCGAATTCTGGTTCGCCATTATCAAAGTACTGGCCATTGTCGGCATGATCGGTTTCGGAAGTTGGTTACTGCTGAGTGGCAATGGCGGTGAGACGGCGACGGTGCGTAACTTATGGATCCATGGTGGATTCATGCCAAACGGCGTAAGTGGATTGATCATGGCGATGGCGGTGATCATGTTTTCATTCGGTGGTCTGGAATTGGTGGGCATCACGGCGGCAGAAGCTGCCGATCCGAAACGTTCAATTCCTCAGGCGACTAATCAGGTGGTCTATCGTATCCTGATTTTCTATATCGGCGCGTTGTCTATCTTGCTATCGCTTTATCCCTGGAGAAACGTCGTCGACGGTGGTAGTCCATTTGTCCTCATTTTCCATGCACTTAACAGTAACATGGTGGCAAACGTACTTAACATCGTCGTACTGACTGCGGCACTCTCGGTATACAACAGCGGCGTGTATTGCAATAGCCGGATGCTGTACGGTTTAGCAAAGCAGGGAAATGCCCCGAAATCGCTCGCGAAAGTCAATGCGCGTGGTGTACCGGTTCGCTCTATCGCGCTATCGGCATTGGCGACATCTCTCGGCGTTGCGATTAACTATCTGATGCCGGGCAAAGCCTTTGCGTTGTTGATGGCGCTGGTTGTTTCGACACTGGTGATTAACTGGATCATGATTTGCTTTGCGCACCTGCGTTTTCGTCAGGCGATGATCGAGAAGGGGATTGTCCCCGCGTTCAAAGCCTTCTGGTATCCATGGGGCAACTACCTCTGTCTGGCGTTTCTGGCGGGAATTCTGGTGATTATGTTGTTGTCGCCCGGCATTCGTATTTCGGTCATATTGATTCCATTCTGGATTGCGGTTATTTGGCTAGGTTTTCGGCTCTCACGCAAAAATAAAGCGGAATCGAAATCGGTGCAGACGCCGTAAACATCGTAGTGGCCTGTTCATTGTGCGGTATCGATGAGCAGGCTACCCATCTGGCTTTAACACACAACTTATAAGGTGTATTATTGCCCCCGACGTTATCCATGTCACGCTAATGCGCGGGTTTCGCTGCACATCATGCGCACATATTTCGCAGAGTAAAGAGGAATAGCATGGGTAACCCTTTTGATTTTCAATTGATAAATGATTTTGCATGTGAGCTTTCGTGTGGTTCACCACTGTAAATAAGGGAATTATAATGCCTGTTATCACCCTTCCTGATGGAAGTCAGCGTCATTACGACCACGCCGTTTCTCCCCTTGATGTTGCACTTGATATTGGTCCCGGTCTGGCAAAAGCCTGTATTGCCGGTCGCGTCAACGGGGAACTGATTGATGCCAGCGATAAAATCGACACCGATGCGCAGTTAGCGATCATCACAGCTAAAGATGAGGCAGGGCTGGAAATTATTCGCCACTCCTGTGCGCACCTGTTGGGCCATGCGATCAAACAGCTGTGGCCGGATACGAAAATGGCGATTGGTCCGGTTATCGACAATGGCTTTTATTATGACGTCGATATTGATCGCACCCTGACTCAGGAAGATATCGAACAGCTCGAAAAGCGTATGCATGAGCTTGCTGACACTAACTATGACGTGATCAAGAAGAAAGTCAGCTGGCAGGAAGCGCGCGATGCGTTCGCCGCACGCGGTGAAACCTACAAGATTGCCATTATGGATGAAAATATCAGCCGTGACGATCGTCCGGGCCTGTATCATCATCAGGAATACATTGATATGTGTCGTGGCCCTCACGTGCCGAATATGCGTTTCTGCCATCACTTTAAATTGCAGAAAACATCCGGCGCCTACTGGCGTGGCGACAGTAAGAACAAAATGCTGCAACGTATTTATGGTACGGCGTGGGCGGATAAAAAGCAGCTGGCTTCTTATTTGCAACGCCTTGAAGAAGCGGCGAAGCGCGACCACCGCAAGATTGGCAAGCAGCTGGATTTGTACCATATGCAGGAAGAAGCGCCGGGTATGGTGTTCTGGCATAACGACGGTTGGACGATTTTTCGCGAACTGGAAGCGTTTGTTCGCATGAAGCTGAAAGCGTACCAGTATCAGGAAGTAAAAGGCCCGTTCATGATGGATCGGGTGATGTGGGAAAAAACCGGTCACTGGGAAAACTACAAAGAGGCGATGTTCACCACCTCGTCAGAGAACCGCGAATACTGCATTAAGCCGATGAACTGTCCGGGCCATGTACAGATTTTCAATCAGGGCTTAAAGTCATACCGCGACCTGCCGTTGCGCATGGCTGAGTTCGGTAGCTGCCATCGCAACGAACCGTCAGGCTCCCTGCATGGGTTGATGCGTGTACGCGGCTTTACGCAGGATGACGCGCATATCTTCTGTACCGAAGAGCAAGTGCGTGATGAAGTAAACAGCTGCATCAAGATGGTGTATGACATGTACAGCACCTTCGGTTTTGAAAAAGTCGTGGTGAAGTTGTCTACCCGTCCGGAAAAACGTATCGGCAGCGATGAGATGTGGGATCGTGCTGAAACCGACCTGGCCGCGGCGCTGACCGAAAACAACATTGAATTCGAGTATCAGCCGGGCGAGGGGGCGTTCTACGGTCCGAAAATTGAATTTACCTTGCATGACTGTTTGGATCGCGCGTGGCAGTGTGGTACGGTGCAACTCGACTTTTCATTACCGGGTCGCCTGAACGCGTCTTACGTTGGCGAAAGCAACGAACGTCAGGTGCCGGTTATGATTCACCGGGCTATTTTGGGATCGATGGAGCGTTTCATCGGCATTTTGACCGAAGAATTCGCGGGTTTCTTCCCAACGTGGTTAGCACCGGTTCAGGCGGTGATTATGAATATCACCGACAGTCAGTCTGATTATGTCAATGAATTGACCCGAAAATTGCAAGAAGCGGGCATTCGAGTAAAAGCAGACTTGAGAAATGAGAAGATAGGCTTTAAAATCCGCGAGCACACTTTACGGCGGGTTCCCTATATGCTGGTTTGTGGCGACAAAGAAGTTGAGGCAGGAAAAGTTGCTGTCCGTACTCGTCGCGGTAAAGACCTGGGAAGCCTGGACGTTAATGAAGTGATCAGTAAGCTGCAGCAAGAGATTCGCAGCCGTAGTCTTCATCAATTGGAGGAATAAGGTATTAAAGGCGGAAAACGAGTTCAACCGGCGCGTCCTAATCGCATCAACAGAGAAATTCGCGCACATGAGGTACGCCTGACAGGTGTCGAAGGCGAACAGCTTGGCATTGTCAGTCTGAATGAAGCATTAGAAAAAGCCGAGGAAGCAGGTGTTGATTTAGTTGAAATCAGTCCGAACGCCGAGCCGCCGGTTTGCCGAATCATGGATTACGGCAAGTTCCTCTATGAGAAGAGTAAGGCCACAAAGGAACAAAAGAAGAAGCAAAAAGTTATTCAGGTCAAGGAAATCAAATTCCGGCCTGGTACCGATGATGGCGACTATCAGGTCAAACTACGCAACCTGATTCGCTTTCTGGAAGAGGGTGACAAAGCCAAAATCACACTGCGTTTCCGCGGTCGTGAAATGGCGCACCAACAGATTGGTATGGAAGTGCTTAACCGCGTCCGTGACGATCTGAGTGAACTGGCTGTCGTCGAATCCTTCCCAACGAAGATCGAAGGCCGTCAGATGATCATGGTGCTTGCACCGAAGAAGAAACAGTAAGGCACTCAAGTAGCGAAACCGCACCGCTTTATCTCATGATACCGTGCGGTTTTGTTCGCCTTGTCTGATTCGTTTTATTAACAATGCGAAGTGGAAATAATAATGCCAAAGATTAAAACAGTACGTGGCGCCGCTAAACGCTTCAAAAAAACCGCCAGCGGTGGTTTCAAGCGTAAGCATGCTAACCTGCGTCATATTCTGACCAAAAAAGCGACTAAACGTAAACGTCATCTGCGTCCGAAAGGCTTGGTTTCCAAAGGGGATCTGGGTCTGGTTGTCGCATGTCTGCCGTACGCATAAGTTACTTTTTTTCATTCAGAATAAGATTTTAGGAGAGAGCATATGGCTCGCGTAAAACGTGGTGTAGTTGCCCGTGCACGTCACAAGAAAATATTGAAACAAGCGAAAGGCTACTATGGTGCCCGTTCGCGTGTTTATCGTGTTGCCTTCCAGGCAGTAATCAAAGCTGGTCAGTACGCTTACCGCGACCGTCGTCAACGTAAACGTCAATTCCGCCAGCTGTGGATTGCACGTATCAATGCAGCAGCCCGTCAAAATGGCTTGTCTTACAGCAAATTCATTAACGGCTTGAAAAAAGCGTCTATTGAAATTGACCGTAAGATTTTGGCTGATATCGCCGTATTCGACAAAGTCGCGTTCAGCGCACTGGTTGAAAAAGCGAAAACAGCTCTGGCGTAAGTCAGTTTGAAGAGGGAGCGTTGGCTCCCTCTTTTCATCGCAACACGGTTTTTATCATTTATCATTCTCACGACAAGGTAACGCAAGTGATGAACGCTGCTATTTTCCGTTTCTTTTTTTACTTTAGCGCCTGAATATCGGGGGGCTTTGCGCGTAAGAAAAGAAACGAAAAGTAGCGCTTAAGCCTCCCTTTGGGAGGCTTTTTTGTTTACGATAATTGGTTTTTACTCGCGCCTCAGATCCTGAGTAAAACGATATTCTTCCATCATGACCGTTGGCCACATAGGCAGAAAAAGAGGAACACAATGCCACATCTCGCAGAGCTGGTTGCTAAAGCCAGAACAGCTATAGAAGAGGCCCAGGATATCGCCGCACTGGAAACCGTGCGCGTTGAATATTTGGGCAAAAAAGGTCACTTAACCCTTCAGATGACCTCGCTGCGCGAGTTGCCGGCTGAGGAACGTCCTGCTGCCGGCGCTGTGATTAATCAGGCTAAGCAAGATGTTCAGGACGCACTGAATGCCCGTAAGCAAACGCTGGAATCTGCTGAGCTTAATGCTCGTCTGGCGCAAGAAACCATCGATGTGTCCCTACCGGGGCGTACCATTGAAAACGGTGGCCTGCACCCCGTCACCCGCACTATCGATCGCATTGAAACCTTTTTCGGCGAGCTGGGTTTTTCTGTCGCGACCGGGCCGGAAATTGAAGATGACTATCACAATTTCGATGCGTTGAATATCCCAGGGCATCACCCCGCACGCGCCGATCACGATACGTTTTGGTTTGATGCGACGCGCCTGTTGCGCACGCAGACATCTGGCGTGCAGATTCGCACGATGGAAAAGCAACAGCCGCCGATTCGCATCATCGCGCCGGGCCGCGTTTATCGTAACGATTACGACCAGACGCATACGCCGATGTTCCATCAGATGGAAGGCCTGATCGTCGATAAAGACATCAGCTTTACCAATTTAAAAGGAACGCTGCACGATTTTCTGCGTAATTTCTTTGAGGAAGATTTGCAGGTTCGCTTCCGCCCATCCTATTTCCCATTCACCGAGCCGTCCGCGGAAGTGGATGTCATGGGCAAAAACGGTAAATGGCTGGAAGTGCTGGGTTGCGGCATGGTCCATCCGAACGTTTTACGTAATGTCGGTATCGACCCGGACGTATACTCCGGCTTTGCGTTTGGTATGGGCATGGAGCGGCTGACGATGTTGCGCTATGGCGTGACCGATCTGCGTGCATTCTTCGAAAACGATCTGCGTTTCCTAAAACAGTTTAAGTAAGGCGGGTATACATCATGAAATTCAGTGAACTCTGGTTACGCGAGTGGGTAAACCCGGCGGTTGATAGTGACACGCTGTCTGAACAAATCACGATGGCGGGGCTGGAAGTGGATGGCGTCGAGCCGGTGGCAGGCGCGTTCCACGGTGTGGTTGTCGGGGAAGTGGTTGAGTGTGGGCAGCACCCGAATGCGGACAAATTACGCGTCACGAAGGTCAACGTTGGCGGTGACCGTCTGCTGGACATCGTTTGCGGCGCGCCGAACTGCCGTCAGGGCCTGAAGGTGGCGGTCGCGACGGTCGGGGCGGTGTTGCCGGGCGATTTCAAAATTAAAGCCGCTAAGCTGCGGGGTGAACCGTCTGAAGGGATGTTGTGCTCATTTTCCGAATTGGGTATTTCCGACGATCACGACGGCATCATCGAACTGCCGGCAGATGCACCGATTGGCAAGGATATTCGTGACTACCTGAAGCTGGATGACAACGCGATTGAAATCAGCGTGACGCCAAACCGCGCTGATTGCCTCGGTATCATTGGCGTGGCGCGCGATGTGGCCGTGTTGAATCAGTTGGCGCTGAATGAACCGACTATTGAGCCGGTTGCCGCAACGATTCAGGATACCTTCCCGATTCAGGTTGACGCGCCGCAGGCCTGTCCGCGTTACTTAGGCCGCGTGATAAAAGGTATCAATGTGAAGGCGGCCACGCCGCTGTGGATGCGTGAAAAATTGCGTCGTTGCGGGATCCGCGCTATCGACCCGGTGGTGGACGTGACCAATTACGTGCTGCTGGAACTCGGCCAGCCGATGCATGCGTTCGATCTCGACCGTCTCAACGGCGGCGTTATTGTACGTATGGCGAAAGAGGGTGAAACGCTGACGCTGCTGGATGGCAACGAAGCGAAGCTGAAGGCGGATACGTTAGTTATCGCTGACCAGCAGAATGCGCTGGCGATGGCCGGTATCTTCGGCGGCGAGCATTCCGGCGTCAATGAAGAAACGCAAAACGTTCTGTTGGAATGCGCCTATTTTAACCCGCTGTCGATTACCGGGCGCGCGCGCCGCCATGGTTTGCATACCGATGCCTCTCACCGTTATGAACGCGGCGTTGACCCGGCATTGCAGCATAAGGCGATGGCGCGCGCGACGCGCCTGCTGATTGACATTTGCGGCGGCAATGCCGGACCGGTGATTGATGTCACCAGCGAATCTGATTTGCCGACGCGTGCAACGATTGCGCTACGCCGTGAAAAACTGGATCGTCTGATTGGTCATGTGATTTCAGATGAGCAGGTTAGCGACATTCTGCAACGTCTGGGCTGCGACGTGACGAAAACCGATGCGGGCTGGCAGGCGGTGGCTCCGAGCTGGCGTTTCGATATGGAAATCGAAGAGGATTTGATCGAGGAAGTGGCGCGGATTTACGGCTACGATAATATTCCGAATATTCCGACTCAGGCGCCGTTGATCATGACGTCGCATCGTGAAGCGTCGCTGTCACTGAAACGGGTGAAGACGCTGCTGGTCGATCGTGGCTATCAGGAAGCAATTACTTACAGTTTTGTTGATCCTAAAATTCAGGGATTAATTCACCCTGGCGATGAAGCATTAATTCTGCCAAGCCCGATTTCTGCGGAAATGTCAGTAATGCGCCTGTCGCTGTGGAGCGGCCTGTTGAGTGCGGTGGTGTATAACCAAAACCGCCAGCAGAGCCGGCTGCGTCTGTTTGAAAGCGGCTTACGTTTTGTACCCGACAGTCATGCCGATTTAGGTATCCGTCAGGAGCTGATGTTGGCCGGGGTGATCACGGGGACGCGTTATGACGAGCACTGGGACTTGGCGCGTCAGGCCGTTGACTTCTATGATTTAAAAGGTGATTTGGAGGCCGTACTGGCCTTGACAGGCAAACTGTCTCAGGTTGAGTTTAAGGCTGAAAATAATCCGGCATTGCATCCAGGACAAAGTGCTGCTATTTATCTGGGCGGGGAACGCATTGGATTTATTGGTGTTATTCACCCAGAGCTTGAGCGCAAGTTGGACCTGAACGGGCGTACCGTTGTGTTTGAGCTGTTGTGGGATAAGGTGGCAGACCGTGTCTTGCCCGAAGCTGGCGAGGTTTCCCGCTTCCCCGCAAACCGTCGTGATATTGCCGTTGTCGTTGCTGAAAATGTGCCGGCAGGCGATATTTTAGCCGAGTGTAAGAAAGTTGGCGCAAATCAGTTAGTTGGCGTAAACTTATTCGACGTGTACCGAGGGAAGGGTGTAGCGGAAGGTTATAAGAGTCTGGCTATCAGCCTGATCCTGCAAGATACCGCGCGTACACTGGCAGAAGAGGAAATTGCCGCTACCGTTTCAGCATGTGTAGCGGCGTTAAAACAGCGATTCCAAGCATCCTTGAGGGATTAAACCTATGGCGCTTACTAAAGCTGAAATGTCAGAATACCTGTTTGAGAAGCTCGGACTGAGCAAACGGGATGCCAAAGAGCTAGTCGAGCTGTTTTTTGAAGAAGTTCGTCGTGCTTTGGAAAATGGCGAGCAGGTCAAGTTGTCAGGTTTCGGCAATTTTGATTTGCGAGACAAAAACCAACGTCCGGGACGTAACCCAAAAACTGGCGAAGATATTCCGATTACGGCGCGCCGCGTGGTCACGTTTCGTCCGGGACAAAAGCTAAAAAGCAGGGTAGAGAACGCCTCTCCCAAAGAGTAAAGAGTGTTACCAAAAGGCCGCGAAAGCGGCCTTTTCCTCATTTTATTCGTCTTCTCAGCGTGAGTTCTTCGTCCCGGCGGGTGTCCGTGGCGTGTGTTCAATCGTCTCCGTGGACTGCGTTTCTCTTTTGGGGTAGTCCGGCACCGGACGGTGGTCGTCAATCAAGTGGCGTATGGCCAGAATCGGGTGGCGTAACAACATTCTCGGTCCCGACCAGCGCATAACCGCTTTTATCGCTTCGCGTCTGGCTGGCTGGTAGCAGTGGATAGGGCAGTGCTTGCATGCCGGTTTATCTTCACCAAAGCGGCAGCGCTCCAGACGATTGATGGCGTAGTTGAATAAATCCTTATACTCGGCGTCATCGCCGGCTTCAGGGTGATGTTTTTCATATAGCGCAATCATCAAGCCGACGGTTCGGATCTCCCGCTGTCGGTATTTCCCCAGAGGTTTTCTCGCCATGTGCGCAATGTCCTGATGCATTCATATTGGTGTATTTTAAATGCAATTTATTCGGGAGGAAACCACTGAAGTCACATCTTAATAGGGAAAAGGCGAGGAAGATCCTCGCCGAAGGTTGAGGAAAATCAGGCCTGACTGAACTGGGCCTGATGCAATCTGGCATAGGCGCCGCTTTGCGCCAGCAGTAGCTGATGGCTGCCTTGTTCAACAATGCTGCCGTTATCCACCACCACAATGCGTCCGGCATTCTGTATGGTTGCCAGCCTGTGGGCGATGACCAGCGTGGTACGTCCTGCGGAAAGCTCGCTGAGAGACTGCTGTATTGCCTGCTCTGTTGCCGTATCCAGCGCGGATGTCGCTTCATCAAGAATCAGGATCGGCGGGTTTTTCAGGAAGATGCGCGCGATAGATAAACGTTGCTTTTGCCCACCCGACAGCTTAACGCCGCGTTCACCGACGACGGTATCCAGCCCATCGGGGAGATTCTCGATCATTTCATCTAACCGTGCGCGTCGTGCCGCTTCCATAATGTCTTCATCGCTGGCATCAAGTTTGCCGTAAGCGATATTTTCCCGGATGGTGCCGCCGAACAGGAAGACATCCTGCTGCACAATGCCGATTTGGCTGCGTAGCGATGCCTGTGTCATCTGACGGATGTCTACCCCGTCAATGGTGATTTCGCCGTGGGTTAAATCGTAGAAGCGGGGAAGCAGAGAGCAAAGGGTGGTTTTCCCCGCGCCGGAGGGACCGACAAAGGCCACGGTTTCCCCTGCGCGAATCGTCAGGTTGATATGACGTAAAATCGGGCGTTCGTCTGAATAACCAAAACTGACCTGATTAAACCGGATATCGCCTTTTAACGGCCCGGCATCATGTGCATCCGGCGCATCGACAATGTCGGGAGTGGTATCGATCAGTTGGGTAAAGCGCTTAAACCCGGCAATACCTTTGGGGTAACTTTCCAACACGGAGGTAATTTTGGCGACGGGGCGGAAGAAAACTTCAATCAGCAGCAGAAAGCCGATAAAACCGCCGTAGGAGAGTTCCCCTTCAATGACATACCAGATACCCGCCAACATCACGATGAGCTGAATCAGGCGCGTGCTGAGGTAGCTGAGCGTCATGCTGGCCGTCATGATGCGATAGGCTTGCAATTTAGTACGACGATAGTTTTCGTTATCGTTGGCGAACAGTTTCTTCTCGTGTGATTCATTCGCGAAGGCTTTCACCACACGGATCCCACCCACGCTCTCTTCGATACGTGCGTTAAAGTTCCCCACCTGCCCGAATAGCTGACGCCAGGTTTCTGTCATGCGTGCACCATAGCGGCTGACAAGATACGTCATGAAAGGCACGATAATAATCGTCAGAAGCGCCAGATTCAGGTGGACCGTGGCCATGAGGATGAATGCGCCGATGAACGTCATGATGGCGAGGAAAAGATCTTCCGGGCCGTGGTGAGCGATTTCGCCCACTTCTTCCAAATCTTTAGTGACGTGGGTGATGATATGCCCGGTCTTCATGTTGTCATAATAACGGAACGGCAGCTTTTGCAGGTGTTCGAAAGCCTGTCGCCGCATGTCGGTTTCGATACTGACACCCAGCGCATGTCCCCAATAGTTGACGATGGCCATCAACGCGGTATTGAGCAGGTACACTGCTAA
Source organism: Samsonia erythrinae (assembly GCF_004342665.1). Classification (GTDB taxonomy): domain Bacteria; phylum Pseudomonadota; class Gammaproteobacteria; order Enterobacterales; family Enterobacteriaceae; genus Samsonia; species Samsonia erythrinae. The sequence continues at coordinate 19,420 of NZ_SMBY01000004.1, forward strand.
GAGCGCAACCGATGCCAGCAGAATCAGCGACCAGTCCTGAGCGGGCAGTAGCTTGTCGATGAAGGCTTTAATTGCCATCGGGAATCCCAGTTCCAGCAAACCCGCGAGGACAGCGCAGCCAAAATCGAGAACGAATAACCCTTTGTAAGGAGAATAATAGGAGAAAAAGCGCTTTAACATGTATGACGATTTTTTAGTTAAAGAAATGTGAACGAGACTATAGCAGGTTATCGTGTGGAATGTGACCGTCATCGGCGTCAGGATATAATTCATTGACTGATGAGGCTAAACGCGGGAGAGCAACATTGGCAATTCGCCCGTTGAGGTCGCAGAGAATATCCGCAGAGCAGAGGGCCGCGCGTGATAGAGAGACGACAGCGAGACACCGGACGGCGCGTCCGATGTCCGATGCGGTTTACCGCGGCAAATTACTGCCAGAAATCATCAAAAACGGTAATCGGCGGACGACGTTTGTGCTCCGTTTTTCGATACCAGTTTTCGATAATGGCCGCATCCTTCGCGTCGATCGACTTGCCTTCCAGATAGTCGTCGATTTTTTCATAGCTGACGCCCAGCGCGACCTCATCAGGCAGGGATGGACGATCTTCTTCCAGATCGGCGGTGGGGGCTTTCGTATACAGATGAGAAGGGCAGCCAAGTTCGCGCAGTAGCGCTTTACCCTGACGCTTGTTCAAGCGGAAAATCGGGTTGATATCGGTACCGCCATCGCCGTATTTGGTGAAAAATCCCGTTACGGCTTCTGCCGCATGATCGGTGCCGACGACAAGACCGGCGTTCATTCCCGCAATGCTGTACTGCGCTTTCATGCGTTCTCTGGCTTTTTCATTGCCTTTAACAAAATCAGAAAGCGTTATGCCAATCGCGCGCAGGGTCGCTTCGCTCGCATCGACAGCGGGTTTAATGTTGACGGTTAAGACCCGATCGGGTTGGATGAAGGCGATCGCATCCTGACAGTCGGCTTCATCTGCCTGAACGCCGTAAGGCAGGCGAACGGCGATAAACTGGTAACGCGAATTACCCGTCTCGTTGCGTAATTCCGTGATAGCCATCTGGCAGAGTTTACCCGTCAGGGTTGAATCCTGACCGCCGCTGATGCCCAGAACCAACGATGTTACGAATGGATGTGCAGTCAGATAACGCTTTAAAAAATCAACGCTAATGCGGATTTCCTGTGCTGGATCAATATGACTTTTCACCCCCAGCGCCGTGATAATGTCGTGTTGTAATGACATGCCACCCCCCTCCTGAACTTATTGATACTGCGAAATTTATTTCGATGATCAGAGTGTAAAACGAATTGTCGTGAAGAAAAAGCACAAGCGGGCAGACAGTCATTTTTCCTATGGATAAACGGTGTCACACTACCTGACAGGATGTTACATCCCGGCATTATGATTTGAAAAAGTGGTCTTTGGCGACTAGCCTTAAAGTGACCGATAAATGGATGAGGTACTGAAATGAAGAATAACAAATTACTCTTGTGTATGGCGGTAACAAGTGCCGTTTTGCTGGCGGGGTGTTCGGCTTACAACAAGGCCGAAAGTTATGTCAATGAGCCCGTGGTCAAAGATGTGAAGGTGGGAATGACGAAGCAGCAGGTTCATCAGATAGCGGGCGGCGGAACGGAAAGACCGCTGGTGAATGCGAAAGGCACCTGTAGCGATTATCTGCTGAAGAACCGTGATGGTACTGCCCAGAACTATTTCGTGAGCTACAACGAGACGGGTCATGTGCTGAACAAAGGCTTCCAGAGCTGCCAGGCGTATGATACCAATCCGCAACGCTAAATCGATCGCGTCTGCAAGTACCACGATTTAAACACATCAATCAAAAAAACGCCGACGGCTTGCGCTGTCGGCGTTTTCGATGTTAGAGCCAATAAGCTTAGCGCTGCGTCAGCTCGGCCTCTTCCTGCGCGTTGAAAATCGTTTTATCCGTTTGCTTCATCAACTGGCTGGTGACGGTACCTGCTGTCATGGAGCCGCTGACATTCAGCGCGGTCCGTCCCATGTCGATCAAGGGTTCGATTGAAATCAACAACGCGACAAGCGTCACCGGCAGGCCCATCGCGGGCAACACGATGAGGGCGGCAAACGTCGCGCCACCGCCAACACCCGCCACGCCCGCAGAGCTGATGGTGACAATGCCCACCAGCGTTGCGATCCACACCGGATCAAGCGGGTTAATACCCACCGTCGGCGCGACCATGACGGCCAGCATCGCCGGGTACAAGCCTGCACAGCCGTTCTGACCGATGGTGGTCCCAAAAGAGGCCGCAAAGCTGGCAATGGATTCAGGTACGCCAATGCGGCGCGTCTGGGCTTCAATACTGAGCGGAATGGTTGCCGCGCTGGAGCGGCTGGTAAACGCGAAGGTCAGAACCGGCCAGACTTTACGGAAGAAACGCGCCGGGTTGATGCCGGTAAAGGACAAGAACAGCGCATGGACGCCGAACATGATCGCCAGCCCTAGATAGGAGGCGACGACAAAACTCCCCAGCTTGAGAATGTCTTGCAGGTTAGAGCTGGCGACCATTTTAGTCATTAGCGCCATGACGCCGTAAGGGGTCAGTTTCATGACCAGACGCACGAGCTTCATCACCCAGGATTGCAGGGTATCAATGGCGGTTAATACACGTTCGCCTTTCGCCGCATCCTCTTTCAGCAGTTGCAGCGCCGCAACGCCGAGGAACGCGGCAAAAACGACGACGCTGATGATGGAGGTCGGGTTCGCGCCGGTCAGTTCCGCAAAGGGGTTTTTGGGAATGAATGACAGAATAAGCTGCGGAACGTTAAGATCGGCGACTTTGCCTGCATAGTTGCTTTCAATCGCCGTTAACCGTGCCGTTTCCTGAGCGCCCTGTACCAGACCGGAGGCCGTCAGCCCAAACAGGTTGGTGACAAAAACGCCGACCAGTGCGGAAATCAACGTAGTAATCAACAGGGTTGAGAGCGTCAATACGCTGATTTTCCCTAATGACGAGGCGTTATGCAGTTTAGCCACGGAATTGAGGATGGAGACAAAGACCAGCGGCATCACGATCATCTGCAAGAGTTGAACATAGCCGTTGCCCACGATGTTAAACCACGCGATAGACTGTTTAACTACCGGGTTGTCGCCGCCATAAAGCAGGTGCAACGCCAGACCAAACAACACCCCAATGACCAAACCCAGCAAAACTTTTTTTGCCAGACTCCAGGATCGATTACGACTGGCGTAGCCTAAGCCCAGTAGTAATACGACAAATAGCAGAATATTTATGAGTAGTGGAAAGCTCATCCAGCTTTTCTCCCTATCAGTAACTCGCTTGATGACTTTAGCGATAAAAAATGACAAACGTGCACAGGATAGCAGGTCTTTTGCCATCATGTTACAGAGATATGTCTGGCGGTGATCATGCGGCTATTTCACATACTGAAAAATGTAGGTTTGTGCGGATTGCAGGAGGTTAAAGGACTGTTCGTAGGTACAACATGCCCAATTCTTTTGCGGCTGGTAAAGCGAAAAAACGATGCAGGCGAGGCAAAAGAAACGCTCTAACTGATTATTTTTCTGGCTGTTTAAGAGCGGCAAACGAAAACGCCAGCGGCAGGGCCAAAGCAGCGGTACGCCCGCCGGCGTCAGCATATCAGCAAGAATGTGGCTTAAATAGCTGACGATCATGGCGTGGTAGACGTCGGTAGGGAGAAGCCAGTCTGGCGGCAGGCGCGTTTGGATAAAAAAAATGCCGGCGGCAATGGCGAGAAGACTGTGAGTAAATCCCCGATGCCCGAAGAGCCGGGCAATCGGCGTGGAAAGCCACTTCAGCCGCTGCCCAAGGGCGGATTTCGGGTGATCGATGTCGGGCAGCAGCGCGGTAAGGAGTGCGCCCGGAATAATATGCCACCAGTCACCTGTCGCCAGTGCTGGCGATAGTTCTACTTTTTTAGCCAGAATCACGCAGGCAACAGAAAACAGGAGGTGTCCTTCCGCAGTCATGAACTCTCTCAAAAAAACTGTTATTTTATACAGTATAAGAGATTGTCCTGGTCCGCGAAAGCAGTGACAACGTAACGATTTATTACACTTGTCGTTATGGCACCTTATGCTGCGCGTTTTCCGGTTGTTCACTGGTGTCAGGCAAAGCGCGTAGCCAGCTGTCGAGCAGTTGAGGCCAGGCGGCGGCAGGCAGCCCTTTCGTTCCGCGCAGGCCGAAGCCGTGTTTCCCTTTCTCAAAAAGATGCATCTCGACCGGAATCTGTTTTTCGCGCAGGGCATTGAACATGACGAGGCTGTTATCCACTGAAACGGAAGGATCGTCAACCGCGTGTACCAGAAACGTTGGTGGCGTCTGGCTGGTGACTTGTTTTTCAAGAGAGTAACGGGTCGTCTGGGTTTCTGTCGGTGCTGCGCCGATTAACTGTTGACGCGAGCCCGCGTGTGCAAGCGCGGGTTGCATGGAAATCACAGGGTACATCAGCACCATGAAGTCGGGGCGGGCGCTAACGTTATCGATCGCATCTGTGGTGGGATAAACGGACTGCGCGAAGCGGGTCCCGAGGCTGGCTGCAACATGCCCTCCGGCAGAAAAGCCCATAATTCCGATACGCTGCGGGTTGATGTGCCATTTGTCGGCATGGGCTCTCAGCGTTCTTATCGCACGTTGGGCATCGGCCAGCGGCGCATCGGCTCCTTCCTGATGGCCTTCGCCGGGCATGCGATAGGTCATGACGAAAAGGGTATAGCCGCGTTGATTAAAGAAAGGGGCTAAATCACTTCCTTCTTTATCCAGCACTACGCGTTGGTAGGCGCCGCCCGGCATGACGAGCAATGCCGTGCCATTAGGGTTTTCGGCCTGATAGACGGTCATTTCCGGGCGGCGAATACCGGTTGCGGCCCGATCGGGAAGCGATGGGTCTTTACTGCGCTCGACCACTTGCGGCTGAGTCTTTGAAGAAGACGCGCCGGGCGCTTCACCGTTTGGCCAAATTGGGAAAACAGGCTGTGCGTAACAGAATCCGTTTACAGATGCCATAAGGGCCCCGACAAGCAGAGAACGAACAATCATGATAGTTCACCTGACGCAAGAAATAAGAGGAGATCGAGATAAAATAGCAAAAAATAGGGTAGTCATTACATCGGAGAAAAAATAACTACCCTGAACCGCGAAATTTTATAAAACATTCATACACGAAGAGGGTAAATCAGACACAGCAGTTTTTACAGCTAAGGCACAGGCATTCAACAATATGACTGACTTCTTGAACGAATATTGACATCATGTTCAGGGATGTTAATGATAAAATCAAAAAAATATCAATTAGCAATAACATCCCTATGCTTATTAATGACGTGTTATTAAATAATCACTAATTATTAGAAATTATATTGTACGCCGACACGGAAACGGGTCTGGCGGTGATCGCTTGTTCCGTCCTGAGAGACGTTACCAATCGCGGTATACGGTCTCCAGTTTTTATCCCAACGATACGACAGTTTCACGTCGTGGGTGTAATCATAATTGTCGTTATCATACAGCAGACGGCCTGCTTGCGTTGCTTTTTTATATTCAAGTTCGTAGTCGATTTGGAAATCTTTCAGGAATTTATAACTGACGACGCCCGTAATTTGGTAACCGGTTTCTTTGGTATTTGGGTTACTCGTACCCACGCGGTTATTATAGCGCTGGTAATAAGGACGATAACGAAGCGAGAAGGATAAATCGTCAGTGACGTTGGCGCGTCCACGTAAGTAAGGACGATAGTTATTGCCGTTAGAGTTTGAATCTAAAGAAAAACCGGGTTCAACCTGGAAGGTCTTGTTGATTTTATAAACGTAGCTGGCAACGACTTCTGTCCCATTACTAACGGTTTCATGGTAAGGCTTATTCGGCGTGGTATCATTACCTGACTGGCGCCATTTTCCTTCGAGCGAAAGCCCAAATCCATTAGCAAAACGGTGAGAAAGTAATAAACGGTCGCGGTGATCGTTTTTCGGGGTATCTTTCATTTCATGGCGATAATCAATAGTCACAGCCATTGCATTCACACTAATTATTGATGTGGCTGCCAGAGCAATTAATTTGAGCTTCATTGTTATATTCCCTATTGGTTAGGATGTCGCTTAATAAAAACACGCATTATGTTTTTTGGGACAAGTTCTATTTTATTTATAATTAGTTTGCGTTCTGTGATCGGGATCGTCTTGGGTAACAAAAAGTAAAATGTAGTTTCAAATTGTGAATCAGATCGGTTTAAATATCTCCATTGTTTTAATTTAAATGAAAAACCCTGCCGTGAAACGGCAGGGGGAATATATAAATTATCGATAATATGTTATCTCATTGCACGCTTTAAAATACGCTCTGATTGACGTTGGAAATATTTTGCGGCGTCTTCAACCGATTTTTGACCATAGTCGATAGACTGGATAGTATCTGAAAACAGGGAGACAATTTGTGGATCGTCGAAATAAGGTGAAACGGTAACCTCATGCGGCAGAGATAAAGCCAATTTCAACCCGGACACGGCTGGCGCATCATCTTTGATGATACCGTCGGCCGTCAACTGCGCCACCGCGGCTTTACTCAAGGGTACGCCGCGCTCCAGACCCAGAGCCTGAACGCCTTCTTTGCTGTTCAGCAGGAAGTTAATCAACAGCGCCGATTCTTTAGGATGCTTGGTGGATTTACCGATAGACAGCATCTGCGCGGGTTTGAAGAACAAGCCGGCATCTTTCGCGTCTGGCAGCATAGGATAGCTGCCCAGTTCCAGTTTAGCCGGGGGTTGCAGGTTGTCGGAATATTTGGTGATGGTGGAGTTCCACATGTATGTACCAGACCACTCGCCATTGATCCACGGCTTCATCTCATACATGTTGGTCTTACCAAAGGAAGCATAGTATTTCGCATCAGGCATGACATGATTGTCGATCAGCTTCTTATACATGCCGAAGAATTCAACCCATTGCGCGTCGCTGTAAGAAAACTTCTGACTTTTGACGTCGATGGCCGGAATATTGTATTTCTGCACCATGTAGGAGTTCAGCAACGCCAGAGAATCCTGGTGTTCCAGCACGACAGGGTAGTACTGGTTACCGAGTTTTTCTTTGAACACCTTGCCGGCATTCATCAGTTCGTCCCAGGTTTTCGGATATTCCAGCCCCGCTTTTTTCCAGCTTTCAGTGTTGAAATAGAACACACGCGCGGTAACGGAAATCGGGATCCCGTTCAGCTTGCCATTGACGGTGGTATTTAGCAGTTCTTTCGGATCGAACTGCGACAGATCCAGTGAGTCTTTGACTTTGTTAAGGTCGTAAAAACCGTCGCCGTTCTTAGAGAAAATCGGCAGCCAGTTCCAGTTGGTCTGCATCACATCCGGCTCGGTATTCCCGGCGATCTGGGTGGTGAGACGAGACAGGTGGCCATCCCAGCCGGTGTATTCCGCTTTCACCTTGATCTCTGGATACTGCTTCTGAAATTCTTCAATCGCCTTAAGCGTCTGCTGGTGGCGGCTATTGCCGCCCCACCAGGACATTCTTAACTCAACTTGGTCGGCAGCAAAAGACGGCGCAGCCAGCAATGCCAGAGATGAAGCTATTAACGTGTGTAGGATCGCTTTTTTCATCGGTTACTACTCCTGTTAAAGAGAGATATTTTTTTCTGTTTTTGCATCAAAGATATGGCATTTTTCCATATCGAACTGGAAATATACCGGACGATGCAGTCCCTTCTCGATAATCAGCCGGGCTTCATCAGAAGGAACGCGGCTGGTTAATTCAAAGCCATCAACTTTAATGTACATAAAGAATTCATGGCCCATGTTTTCTACGCGTACCAGCTCGCCCTGAGAGTGGTTGTCATCAAACGGCGTATCTGACACGGCGACATATTCCGGACGGACGCCGAAGAAAACGTCCTGCCCAACAAAGCTGCGAACTTTCTCCTGCTTTTCCGCGTTCAATAGCAGCGCGTTGTTACCGACAACCACGCCGACCTGACCGTCCTTTTCAACCAGTTTGCAGGGTTTGATATTCATTTCCGGTGAACCAATGAAACCGGCGACGAACATGTTGACCGGGTAGTGGTACAGATTATCCGGCGTATCAACCTGCATGATATGACCCAGCTTCATCACGCAGATGCGGTCGCCCATGGTCATGGCTTCAGTCTGGTCGTGGGTGACATATACGCTTGTTGCCGCTTTGCCGCTTTTCTTCAACTGTTTGTGCAGGTCGGAAATACGGATACGCATCGAGGCACGCAGCTTGGCATCCAGGTTTGACAACGGTTCGTCGAACAGGAAGACGTCTGGTTTTTTCACGATGGCTCGACCCACGGCGACACGCTGCGCCTGACCGCCGGATAGCTGACGAGGCAGACGATCCAGCAAGTCTTCCAGCTCCAGAATTTTGGCGGCTTCGGCGACCTGCGCTTCAATTTCGGCCTTGGGCATTTTGCTCAGCTTCAGGCCAAACGCCAGGTTCTCTTTTACCGTCATGTGAGGGTAGAGCGCATAGTTCTGGAACACCATCGCAATTCCGCGCTCTTTCGGCGCCAGATTGTTAACGACGCGCTCGCCGATACGGACTTCACCGCCGCTGATGGTTTCCAGACCGGCCAGCATACGCAGCGTGGTGGATTTCGCACAGCCAGAGGGGCCGACGATCACCATAAATTCGCCGTCTTTAATAGTCAGATCGATGCCGTGAACGGCTTTGAAACCGTTGGAATAGACTTTTTCCAGTTTGTTGAAAATTACTTCAGCCATGATAAATCCTCTATTAACCTTTAATTCCGCTGCTGGTCACGCCTTGTACGAAGTAACGCTGTGCCAGGAAGAAAACAATAATGGACGGCAGAATGGAGATGCTGGACATGGCCAGAATTTCATTCCACGGCGCGCCTTCGGTAACGTCGATAGACATTTTCAGTGCCAACGCAATCGGGTATTTATCCACGCTGTAGACGTAAATCAGCGGGCCGATAAAGTCGTTCATTGACCACATGAATTGGAACAGCGCAACAGAGATGATGGCGGGTTTCAGAATCGGTACGACCACATACCACAGCACCTGAAAGGAGTTGCAGCCATCGATCTGCGCGGCTTCTTCCATATCCCGCGGTACGCCGCGTAAGAACTGGATCAGCATGAACACAAAGAACCCTTGCGTAGCGAATGCCAGCGGCAGATACAGCGGCAGATAGCTGTTAAGCATGCCCATCTCGCGGAACATGATGTACTGCGGGATCAGCAATACGGTGCTGGGCAACAGCATGGTGGCGATCAGCGTTGCAAACCAGAAATTCTTCCATGGAATTTCAAAACGTGCGAAACCATAAGCCACAATGACGGAGGAGATCACTGTCAAAATCACTTTCGGAATCACATATTTGAAGGTGTTAATCATATAGTGGCCGAAGTTGTACTCCGTACCGGTTTTCCAACCGTTAATAAACCCGTCCCAGGTGGCGTGAGCCGGCCACAACCCCAGCGTGGTGAAAATCTCGTGGTTCGGTTTAAACGACGCGGAAAACATCCACGCCAGTGGGTAAAGCATCAGCAAACCGACGAACAGCAGTATCACGTAGCGGATAGCGGCGCTGATCTTTTCTTTACGCAGCGTGCGGCGCACTTCTGCGGCGGCAACTTCCTGGGCTGCGGTCAAATTTGAATGCATGTCAGCCATTTTTTCCTCCTTTATCAGCGGAGTAGAACACCCAGTATTTAGACGACTTAAAGGAGATAGACGCGAATACCGCAACAACCAGGAACAGAACCCATGCCAGCGCAGCACCGTAGCCCATATCGAAATACTTGAACGCCGTATCGTAGATATAAAGAGAGAACAGATAGGTGTAATGGGTTGGGCCGCCGCCAGTGATGACGTAAGGCGCCGTAAATTCCTGGAATGCCTGAGTGGTCTGCATGATAAAGTTAAAGAAAATCACCGGCGTAATCAGCGGTACCGTGACTTTCAGGAACATTTGCCATTTGGAGGCGCCGTCGATCATGGCCGCTTCATATTGTGATTGCGGAACGTTCTGCAAAGCCGCCAGGAAGATCACCATGGCGGAACCGAACTGCCATACGCGCAGCAGGGTCACCGACATCAGCGCGAGCGAAGGTTCGCCCAGCCAGTTGATGGCATCAAAGCCGAATACGCCAAGGAAGCTGTTCAACAGGCCATCAATGGCGAACAGCGCGCGCCACAGTACGGCGATTGCCACGCTGCTGCCCAGAATAGAAGGCACATAATAAGCGGTACGGAAAAAGCCAATACCGCGTAATTTAAAATTCAGCACGAATGCAATTAACAGAGCAAATATCAATTTTAATGGAATAGTCAGAAATACATAGGCAAAGGTAACGCCCATTGATTTCCAGAAAAGATCATCTTCCAGGAACATACGGTGATAATTATCCAGCCCCGTAAACTCAGGAGGATTCATTAAATCATACTCAGTAAAACTGAGAAAAAATGAGGAAACAAAGGGGAAAGCGGTAAAGACTATCAACCCTATAAGATAGGGAGAGATATAGGCTAACCCCAGCATTCTGTTTTCATTCATAATGCTTACCTATTTAGTAAATGTGAACCATTAAAAATATAAAATTAAGCTGTTAATAGCGTTGGATAAATTAACTCCACGTCATAAACAATTCTATTTTCCCCGTTAACGTGAAAATCCCCGTGAATATATCCCCCTGATGTCAGATACGGCGGAATATCGTTTAGTTTGTTGCGACAGGCGGCAACGAAAGTCAATAAAGCCAGCGGATAGCTATCATCCAGACGCACATAACGATGTTGTGCGGAGCGAACAAACAAGCCGCGGTGGAAATGCTGTTCGAACAGAACGCTCGCCAGCTGCGCGGCGTAATGTGCCCATGATTTTGATTGTTGATGATCCGCTAATTCAATGATGGCCAACAGCAGTACCGGACTGGCGATATGTTGAATATCTTTTTTAATCAGGCGCGTCAGCATGGTATTTATCAGGGCAGACAACTCTTCATCACCGCTCAGGCGATAAGCGCGAACCAGCGGCAATAAATAATCACCTTCTAATGCAAACGGTTTTAATTCCGTACCTGCTTTGCCGTAATAACCATCGCGCTTAAAACGATAGCCGGTCATATCCTGACCGTTATTCCACATGGGACGTAATGTGTTGCTGGTGACGTCATAGGCGTATTGATAATAATTTTTCAGCCCGGATATTACCCAATGCAATATTTCCGCATCAGGCTGAGTGCGCAGAATGTCCAGCATCGCCAGTGGATTATCGATCAGCAGCGGGCGCATGTCGCGAAACAGGACGTTGGCTTCGCGGGCGATGTCGCCAAACTCCGGACCAAACTGGCGCTGAGCACGATCGCCAAACCAGGATTGTGTCTGGTTGTCATCTTCTGGCACCGGCTGACGCTGCTGTGGTGAACTGAACTGGTAGACGGGCATCCCGGTTTCCGGGTTGCGAGCCAGAACATATTGACGATAAAGGTGCTTACCCCAAGCGGCGGCGTTAGGGTCACCGGTATATTCCGCATATTTGAAGGCGGCGTAGATCAAGTCCGTGCCGGCATTAACAAAGGTAAGCCCTTTCGTTAATGGCAGAACCGGCCACTGTGACGGATCAACGACGTCGCGGCGGGCATGCAGGAACACCGCGGGATCGCGTTTTTTGTTGTAATCGCCATGACGCCCCAGATCCAGTGAGTGCCAGTCTTCGACGTGGGCATGCCAAAAACCCTGCAAAAAATTCAGCGTTTTTTCCGCATCAACGCGATTCAGAAGGGCGTAATAGGGCAGGTGGTGCTTGAGTTCATGCACCTGAGATTTGGATTCCGGCCCTTCGGCGTTCAGCGTATCGAGATTAATAAAACGGTGGCCGCCCCAATAAAACAGGCCGCTATGCTCATCCACAAAATGGGCCAGAAAATATTGGCTTTGTGCGATGGCCTGCTGCTGGTAAGTGTCATTACCCGTCACTGCGCTCATGGCGCACAACGTTCTTAACCAGTTTTGCTGGCTGGCGAAATTGGAAATTGGCGCATTGCGCCCATCCGGGAACCGCCATACCACTGGCGCATAGGTTGTTACATCAAAGCCGTCAGCCAGTAATGGCGTTGGATTTCGCTGACTGCGGCCTTTCTCCTGCACGCAGGTGATATGGCTATCCAGTGCGGCAATCCATTCGTCAAGCTGTGACTTCATGCTGGTGTGTAAGTTTATAAAAATACTCATGGAGTACCTTCTTTTTTAGAACTGTGTGACAGTTCCTTATAAATAGAAACACTGTTTTGATTGATTATATTGTGCGATTGACCATGCCGTCATGTACGCAATATCGAAAGTGTGATCAAAGTAGGAACGTTGTTTTGTTTTTTTTAGGAAATGATTTTGGTGAGGCGAGGGAATATAGGAGATAAAATAATAAACTGAAAAGTAAATAAAAAGCACAACCGTAATTGTGCTTTTTGTCGCAGATTGGCGATACAGCGCTAAGAAAAATTGCGCTTAGCGCGCCAGCCAGCCGCCGTCGACGGCGATGGTATAGCCGTTGATGTAATCAGACGCGCTGGAGGCCAGAAAGACTGCCGGTCCCATCAGGTCCTGCGGTAAGCCCCAGCGGCCTGCCGGGATACGATCCAGGATTTCTTTGCTGCGTTCTTCATCGGCGCGTAACTGCTGGGTATTGTTTGTTGCCATGTAGCCCGGAGCAATGGCGTTGACGTTAATGCCATGTTTCGCCCACTCGTTCGCCAGCAAACGGGTTACCCCCATTACAGCGCTTTTGGATGCGGTGTAAGAAGGCACGCGGATCCCACCCTGGAAGGAGAGCATCGACGCGATGTTGATGATCTTGCCGCCTTTACCTTGCTTGATGAACTGGCGAGCCACGGTCTGAGACATGAAGAAAACGCTCTTGATGTTCAGGTTCATGACGTCATCCCAGTTTTTCTCGCTGAAGTCGATCGCATCTTCACGACGAATGATCCCGGCATTGTTGACCAGGATGTCGACGTGACCAAATTCAGCAACGGCTTTTTCTACCAGCGCGGCATGGCCGGCAATATTGCTCATGTCGGCAGTCAGGCTAAGGAAGCGGCGTCCTAATGCGGTGACTTTTTCAATGGTTTCTTTTGGTTCAACGATGTTGACCCCAACGATATCACAACCCGCCTGCGCCAAACCGATAGCCATACCTTGACCCAGGCCCGTATCACAACCTGTGATAAGCGCGACTTTACCTTGCAAATTAAAAGAATTTAAAATCATAGCCATAATCTCTCTGTAAGCGACAATATTCGTCGTTAGCTGTTATTGTAGGGAACACGGGTAATTCCGATGGAAAGCGATTAACGCAACTCGCTAACCTTGACGTGATCCATGTCACCGAAAATTTGATTCTCGCCAACCATGCCCCAAATGAAGGTGTAGCGTTTGGTGCCAACACCGGAATGAATTGACCAGCTCGGTGAAATCACCACCTGCTCGTTTTTAACTACGATGTGACGGGTTTCCTGCGGTTGTCCCATCATGTGGAAAACCGCCGTTTCATCATCCATGTCGAAATAGAAATACACTTCCATCCGGCGCTCATGCGTATGGCAAGGCATGGTGTTCCACAGACTGCCTTCGGCCAGCTTGGTTAATCCCATCGTAAGCTGACAGGTGGGCAAGACATCGGGAACGATGTATTTATTAATGGTGCGGCGATTACAGGTGGCATCTTCGCCCACGGTTTGTGGTGAAGCGTCTGCCTGAGTGATCCTGCGGGTCGGGTACGTGGTATGCGCCGGCGCGCTGTTATAGTAGAACTTCGCCGGATGGGCGGCGTCAACGCTGGTGAATTGCACATCCTTGGCGCCCATGCCGACATAAATCGCTTCTTCATTCCCCACGTCATAGCGCTTACCATCGACGGTCACCACGCCCGGGCCGCCGATATTAATGGCGCCCAACTCGCGGCGCTCAAGGAAGTAGCTGACGCCCAGCTGCTTGCCCACTTCGCTGCCAATCGCGACGGCGCTGTGTACGGGCATAATACCGCCGATGATGATGCGATCGATGTGGCTGTACGTCATCGTGTAGGTATCGGCAGAAAAAATTTGTTCGATTAGGAATTCGCGGCGCAGGGCTGCGGTATCCAACTGCTTTGCATGATCGCTGTGAATGCTTTGACGAACTTGCATGTCTTAGCCTCTCTCTCTCTCTGAGAAAACAAAAAAAACAGGAGTGAGTTCCGGTACCGGAGCCATTCCTGATGAAAGTACCGGGCGAAACAGGCAATGTCGCGTGGCAGTGACAACGTCACCTATTCCTCATCATGCCCGGTTCTTTCTTGTTATTCGGGATGATAGTTTGGATGGGATGCGAATTCAATAAAAATGAAATAATGTTTTATTTATTTCTTGAGGGCCGTCATGGTTTTGCTTATTTTAAGTTTCATCCGTGACTGATGTGGCTAGAATGTCGTAATCCATACGCATATACGCATTGTTGTGCACCATGTGTCTACGCAATAAAAGGTATGAATCATAAAAGTGTTAAAGGAGAGGATGATGAGAAGGTACTTTATTGATGATGAGACGCCGTGGGAAGAGCTGGGGGGCGGCATAAAGCGCAAGATCATGACCTGGAGCGATGATCTGATGATGGTTTATGTGCACTTTGATAAAGGTGCGATTGGCACGCCGCACAAGCATGATATTCATGACCAGATTGCCTATGTCGCTGCGGGCAGCTTTGAGGTGGTCATTGAAGGTGAAAAACGGATTCTGAAAACGGGCGATGCTTATCTGGCGGTGAAAAATGAGATGCATGGCGTGGTTTCACTGGAAGACGGCAGCGTTCTGATCGACACCTTCTCGCCCAAACGGGCTGATTTTCTGTAATTTCACCAACATGGTCGGTCATAGGCCGGCCATGTTTCCTGATAGCCTACGCTTTCGCTATACCAGATGTTCTCGCGTCAGCTGACTCAGTGAATCCAGTTTGTGATCGGCCAGCGCCCAGCGGGCATCTGCGCGAAATTCCGCTTGTGGGATCACGATAGAGCGCATGCGAGCGGCCTTGGTTGCTATCATGCCGTTTACCGAATCTTCCAGCGTAATACACTGCAAGGGGGAAACCGCCAGCCCGTTTGCGGCATTCAGATAGACTTCCGGATGCGGTTTACTGTAGGGCAGCGCTTCGGCTGACATTAAGACATCAAAATAGTGGGTCAGATTAAACATTCGCAACACTTCCTGCTGCATGTGGAGCGGTGAGGCAGAGGCCAACCCAATTTTAAGGTTTTGCTCGCGGCACAGCTGTAGCGCATGTTCCACACCCGGCAAAAGAGGACGTCGTTCGGCAACCAATGCGATCGCGCGCTCGATAATACGGCGCACGACCTCATCCTTACTCGGCGTGGTCCAGGGGGAACGCTGATACCAGAGGTCGACAACCATATCGATGCGCAGCCCCAACGTGTCTTTCATTGACTCCCGTAGCGAGATATCGACGCCGAGCGAGGCAATGACCTCCAATTCGGCGCTGTCCCACAGTGGTTCTGAATCAATCAGCAATCCATCCATATCGAAAATCGCTGCGCGTAAAGTAGAAGAATCAAAGGACATAGCATGGGCTCCATCACCAAAAAAACAGGAAACTTCGATGGTAAACTATAGGTTAAATAAGTCGAGCCGCAGGACAAAGATCCGCTTTTTCACAACGTGAAAGGGTGGCTCGTCAGGGAAGGGCGGCAAATGGGGATCGTACAGCCAATGTGAATGCGGACTGAAAGATGACGTGGAGAAAAGGGATTGCGGCTTATCAGCCCATGCGGACGATAAAAAGTTGACTGCGCGCAAACTTGCAGTAGGCTACCCTTCGTAAAACGATACATTACCGATGTTGCGTCGCTAAGAAGGGGTTCTCATGACGTATCAACAGGCTGGCCGTATTGCCGTGGTTAAACGTATTGGCGGATGGATCCTTTTTATTCCGGCACTGCTTTCCACCTTTGTTTCGCTAGCTAATTATCTCTACACCTATATTGAGAAAAAACAAGGTATTGATGCTGTTCTTCTGGATTTTCTGCACCTGATGGTCGACATGGTCCGGTTTAATACGCCTTTCCTGAACCTTTTCTGGTACAACTCGCCCGTGCCGGATTTTACTCGCCTTTCCAGTGCGGCGACGCTGATGTTCTGGCTAATCTACATCCTGATTTTTGTCGGTCTGGCCTTGCAAGTCTCCGGCGCGCGCATGTCTCGTCAGGCAAAAGCCATTCGGGAAGGCATTGAAGATCAGATGATTCTGGAAAAAATGAAGGGAAGCGAAGGGAAAACGCGTGAAACGCTGGAGTCACGTGTGGTGGTTCCCGGACACTCGATTTTTAAGCAATTCTTTCCGCTCTATATTCTGCCGGTGATTATCGCAGGCGTTGGCTACCTGATACTGCGCTTATTCGGGCTGCTGGTCTGAACAGACGATCTGGCGCAGCGCACTGCGCCAGGTTCTGGCGTCTCTTCTTCGTCATCAGGTTAACAGCTGTTGTTCAATTAACTGTTGCGCGTTCACGACGTGCTTGCCGCCAAACAGGTTGGCGCGGTTAAGCAGATAGTAAATCTGATAAATGGGTTGACGCTCAATAAACCCTTTATCCAGCGGCCACACGCTCTGGTAGCCGTCATAAATCTGCGCAGGCAGCGTCGGATAGCGCGGCAGCATCGCTAAATCGCACTCTCTGTCTCCCCAATAGCAGGCCGGATCGAACAGATACGCGCCATCCTGACTCCCCGCACAATTATCGGGCCACAGATCGCCGTGCAAGAGTGAGGGCTGGGGTTGATGGCCGGCGAGACGTTCCTCTACGCGTGCGATTAACGTTTCTATATGACCAAAGTGCATCCCTTTCTCTGCCGCCAACTGCAACTGCCAGCCAATACGCTGTTCGGCGAAAAAGGTGGCCCAGCGCCGTTGCCAGCTGTTGGGCTGCGGGGTCGTTGAGAGGTCGTTATCGAAATCCAGCCCAAATTGCGGCTGATCGCTCCACTGGTGCAAGTGGGCTAACTGTTCGCCCAGACGCCAGGCACTATGCGCATCCAACGGTTTGACGGGAAGATATTGCAGCAGCAGAAAACTGTAATCGCGTGAGCTGCCAACACCGTAGACTTCAGGTACGCGCACCGTATTACTGCGCGCCAACAAGTGCAGTTGGTCGGCTTCTGCGGTGAATTTCGTCAGCATTTCGCGGTTATCGCATTTGACGAACACGTCATGTTCGCCATAGCGTACATACCAGGCCGGATGGATTTCGCCGCCGGGTAATTCACGATGCTCATGAATATCCGCAGCACCGTGATGCTCTTCTAAAAGTCGGCTGATAGCTTGCCACATGAGGTCATCCTCCCGTAGATGTTGCCCGATACCTTGCTGATCGTAGGGGTGATACGCTTACGGTAACCCATTGAGCGCAATAAAAATGGAATCTAACGCACAGTGATAACCGATAGGTGGAGATTGCGGAAACAAATATAGCCGGAATTAAACATAACGCGGTTAGGATGAGGACGAATGCTGTGGTACAGCGATGACGTAACCGAAACGGTTACGTCACGGGGCAAGCGTTACGGGGCGTTGACGGCGAGCGGTGAGGCTGGCTGACGTCGCTGTTTGTACTGGTGGTAAATCAGTGTCAGCGTAAAGAACAGGGCCTGAATGATGACGATGCAAGGACCGGTCGCGCCGTCAATGTGGAAGCTCATCATGGTGCCGGCAAGACAGGAAATCACGGAAACCAGCGTGGCGACGATCAACATGCGATCGAAGCGTTTGCAGAGCATGAAGGCGATAATCCCCGGCGCAATCAGCATGGCGATCACCAAAATCACCCCGACGGCCTGGAGTGACGCGACGATGGTCATCGCCAGCAGGCACAGCAAGCCGTAATGCAGCATCCTGACGGGCAGGCCGATAACGCGAGCATGGCTGGGGTCGAAACAGTACAGCATGAAGTCTCGTCGTTTAAGCAGGATCACGGCCAGCGTCACTCCGGCAATCAGCAGGATTTGCGTCAACTCTGGCCCGGTGATGCCCAACACGTTACCAAACAGAATGTGGTTCAGGTGCTGATCGGTGTCGATACGAGCAAACATCACCAGTCCCAGCGCGAACATACCGGAAAAAATGATCCCCATGACCGTGTCTTCTTTGACTCTGCTGTTATCTTTTACGTATCCCGTGACGACAGCGCAAACGAGACCGGAAAAGAAAGCGCCGATAACCAGCGGGATCCCCAGCAAGAACGCGACAACGATGCCGGGCAATACCGCGTGAGAAATGGCGTCGCCCATCAGTGACCACCCCTTGAGCACCAGATAACATGACAGCACCGCGCAGACGGTGCCAGTGACAATCGCGGCGAGCAGCGCGCGCTGCATGAACGGGTAGGATAACGGCTCGATAAGCCAGTCAATCAGCATCATAAGGCGTCTCCTGATTGATCGCGTCGCCGCAGACGACGCGATGCCAGCAGTCCGTGTTTGGGGGCAAAAACAAACGCCAGCAGGAAGATAACGGTTTGCAACGTGACGATAACGCCGCCGGTTGCGCCATCGAGGAAGAAACTGAGATACGCGCCTACCGCGCTGGTGACGGCGCCCAGTGCGATGGAGATCACCACCAGACGACCAAACCGATCGGTGAGCAGGTAAGCCGTCGCGCCCGGCGTAATCACCATCGCGATCACCAGAATGGCGCCTACGGTTTGCAGCGCGGCGACGGTACAGGCGCTGAGTAGTGTAAAGAACAGAATTTTCAGCTTCAGGGGCGAAAGGCCAATCGAACGGGCATGGTTTTCATCGAAAAAAACGGCCAGCAGATCTTTCCACAGCAGGCAGAGGATCACGAACGTCACGCCGGTAATGATTTGAACTTGCAGAATATCTTCGTCGGCAATCCCCAAAATATTGCCGAAAATAATGGATTGTACGTTGATGGACGTCGGATTGAGCGAAATAATCAGCAGGCCAACGGCAAAAAAGCTTGAGAAAATAAAGCCGATAATCGCATCTTCGCGCAATCGGGTGAGATGGCGGATGATGGTCATCGCCAGTGCGGCAAGCATACCGGTAAAAAATGCGCCGGCGGCGTAGGGCAGGCCCAGGGCATAAGCGCCCGCGACGCCAGGTACAACGGAGTGCGAGAGCGCATCGCCCATCAGCGACCAGCCTTTCAGCATAAGATAGGCCGAAAGAAAGGCGCAGACGCCGCCGACCATCGCGCTGACCCAGATCGCCTTGAACATGTAGTTATAGCTGAATGGCTGCAATAAAATATCGATCATCAGGGCTTTTTCTCCCCTGAGATGGTGCGTGAGGCTGGGGGATCGCTCTTGGTCGAGCCATAGAACACCGCCGGACGCTCATCGTCTGTCAGGACCGTTACCGAGCGCACATCGTCGTCATCGTGAAGGTGAGCGCCGCCGAGGTTGATGTGGCGCAGCACGCCGCCGAAGGTTTTTTCCAGATTACTTTGGGTAAAGGTACTGTCCGTCGGCCCAGCGGCTAAAACGGTGCGATTGACCAAAATGACGTTATCGCAAAACTCCGGGACGCTGCCAAGGTTGTGCGTGGCGACCAGAATCAGGTGCCCTTCATCGCGCAAGGTACGCAGCAAATCGATAATGGCATTTTCCGTTTTTACGTCCACGCCGGTGAATGGCTCATCCAAGAGCAGAACGCTGCCTTGTTGAGCCAGTGCGCGAGCCAGAAATACGCGCTTTTTCTGACCGCCGGACAACTCGCCAATCTGACGATGTTGCAACGCTGAAAGCCCGACGCGCTCCAGCGATTCGGCCACAATCGCGCGATCCTGCTGACTGGGGATACGCAGGAAATTCATTTTTCCGTAGCGGCCCATCATCACGACATCGGACACCAGTACCGGAAAGTTCCAGTCGACGTCCTCTGTTTGCGGCACATAGGCGACCAGATTTTGCTTCAGTGCCAGATAGAGGGGTTTTTGGTTGAGCAGCACCTGTCCTGATGTCGGTTTGACTAATCCCATAATACTTTTGAACAGCGTGGATTTCCCGCTGCCATTAACGCCAACCAGCGCGCAAATCGTACCGCCAGTGAGGGCGAAAGAGGCATGGCGAATGGCCTGATGCCCATTGCTGTAAGTAACCGAAACATCATTAACTTCTAATGACTGTACTGCTCGATCGCGACTCATTGATTAAATCCTTTAGCGATGGTTTCCACCGTCACGTTTAACAGGTCGATATAGGTTGGCACCGGGCCTTTTTCTGTAGACAGCGAATCAACATACAGCACGCCGCCGTATTGCGCCCCGGTTTCTTTGCTCACCTGTCTGGCGGGTTTATCGGAAACGGTACTCTCACTGAACACGACAGGGATCGCTTTTTCACGCACGGTATCGATAACCCGGCGAACCTGCTGTGGTGAACCTTGTTCATCGGCGTTAATCGGCCAGAGATAGACTTCATTAAACCGGTAATCTTTCGCCAGATAGCTGAATGCGCCTTCACTGGTGACTAACCAGCGCTGCGCTTCCGGGATACGGGAGAGACGTTCGCGCAGCGGGGCGTCAAGCGCCTTAATCTTTTCGGCGTAGGCTTTCGCATTCCGATTATATGTTTCCGCATTGGCCGGATCCGCTTCTACCAGGCCTTTTCGAATATTATCAATATAGATCAATGCGTTCGATGGGGACATCCAGGCATGCGGATTAGGGTTGCCGTTATAGGCGCCTTCGCGGATTGGGAGCGGGACGATCCCTTCCGTCACCACGACCGCGGGGACATTTTTGACGTTCTCGAAAAAGCGGGTAAACCAGCGTTCGAGATTCATACCGTTCCACAAGACCAACTGAGCAGACTGCGCTTTCACAATATCGCGTGGCGTTGGCTGATAATCATGTATCTCTGCGCCGGGTTTGGTGATGGATTCAACCGTTGCGGCATCGCCGGCAATGTTTTGTGCAATATCCTGGATGATTGTAAAGGTGGTTACGACCTTGAGTTTTTCCGCCGCCAGCGCAGACGTGCCAACGCACAGAAACAGCGTGCAGGGGAGTACGATCCGGCGGAACAGGGTAGGTAAATGCGCGTGAAAAGCAATCATGAGGCTATCCTTACAAACCGTGAAAGTGTTTTTTGAGAATAATTATCAATATCATTTGAGTCAAGGGGCAAAGAAGAGCGGAGAATCAATATGAAGGCGAATCTGGCGGCACGATAAAACGTAGTTAGCAGGCCGTCGTGACGGGCTTGCACCAGTAAGGAACGCATCATGCTCCTTTAGTAACAGATATATTTCTTTAATTTAATGAATCGTACTTAACGTTGCAACGAAAGTCTAACGATAACCCGGTCTGACACGTTAAGCCTCCATCTTTAATAGCGACACAGGGACATTCAGGTCAGAGAAAGGAAAATGGCCTCAACGCTTAAATAATTCTGCTGACTGCCGATAACCTATGAGCAATGTGTGTGATTTGTTTATTTTTTATACTAAAAGGATTGCGGATAAATATGAGCATGAAATCTGAGCGACGCTGGAAGCTGGCGAGTATATTTTTATTGGTTCTTCTGATAATTCTATTAGTTTTGCTGGTTCAAACCAGTTAATTTCCCCCCCCGCGGAGAAAGCGTCGAGCTTAGATAATTTTTATTATGGCATGTCGCTATATGAAAATTGCAGAAAGCATCAATCTGATAATTGATTTCAAATATTGATATAAGCGTGCCCAACCGCGGCACGCTTTACGCAAATGCCCAGCGTGTTTAATCGTAGAACGTCAATTCTCTGCCCGTTGTACGAGTAGGCCTTCGGGGCGATTTACCGGCGGACTGGGCAGGAAGCGCGTTTACCTTGCCGTACACGGTGTCTTCCATCTATCCCGCTATCCGACGGTGTCGTTGCACACGATTGAACCCGTGGCGACGCGAATCTGTGCGGCATGTCCATGACTGATAAAAAATGCCTTGCGATCGGTTACAGAGTGTGTAATAACCCTTTTGGGTAAAACGAGGTACAGTTCTGTATATGAGTGGCATTTTCAGTAAAGAAGTCTTAGGTACAACCTTTATCGTTGCATACTGCTTCTCTGCCGATCCTTATCTTAGTGCCTCACGCAGTAACGACTTTGGTTTGTCTGTATAACGCCCGTTGGGCGGTTTAAACAATTAAAGGAAATATTGAAATGGCAAAGATTAAAGGTCAGGTTAAGTGGTTCAACGAGTCTAAAGGCTTTGGTTTCATCACACCTGCTGATGGCAGCAAAGATGTATTCGTACACTTCTCTGCAATTCAAGGTAACGGTTTCAAAACGCTGGCTGAAGGCCAGAATGTAGAATTCGAAATTCAAGATGGTCAGAAAGGCCCATCCGCAGTAAACGTCACCGCGCTGTAATATTTACAGTCTCGCTGTAGAACCCGCCATGGTGCGGGTTTTTTGTTGTCTGTGATTTCAATATATATCGTTTATCTGCACACATAATGCAACGAAGCGGTTTTAAAGGGGAACAGGGACCGATGAGTTATCAGTGTCCGCTATGCCAGTCGCCTCTGGTACAAGACGCGCGGCAATGGACGTGTGGTAAACACAGCTTTGACTGTGCAAAAGAAGGGTATGTCAACTTATTGCCGGTACAGTTTAAGCGTTCGAAGCAGCCCGGCGATAACGCTGAAATGATGCAGGCCCGACGACAGTTTCTGGATGCGGGCCATTATCAGCCGCTACGCGATGCGGTTGCCCGGCATGTTGATAGCATTGTCGCCGAAGACGCATCGGCGCTGCTGGATATCGGGTGCGGTGAAGGGTATTACACCGCGGAACTGGCTCGTCGTCTTACATTAAGCAGGACAATGACAATCTATGGGCTGGATGTTTCCAAAGCGGCGATTCAGCGTGCGGCGAAGCGTCATGACAAGGTGGAGTTTTGCGTCGCATCCAGCCAGAGACTGCCTTTCAGCGACCATTCTCTTGATGCGGTCGTAAAAATTTATGCGCCCTGTAACGATGCAGAGCTACAGCGCACGATTAAGACGGGCGGTTGGGTGATTACGGTCTCTCCCGGGCCGCGGCACCTGTATCAGTTGAAGGCGGAAGTTTACGATCATGTGCGCTTACATCCGAGTAAGAATGAAGTGCTCGCGGGGTTTAAGCTCGTCGATCAGCAGACGCTTGCTTATCCTATGCTGTTAACCGGGCCAGAAGGGGCGGCGCTATTACAAATGACGCCATTCGCCTGGCGCGCAACGCCGCAAGTCAGCGAGCGGCTACGAAATACCGCGCAATTTAGCTGTGAAACGGATTTTATTATTCGGTTGCATCAACGTAGCGATACTGACGTCGCTTCCAATGGTGCCGTTTGATGGGTAAGACGGGGAGAGGAAAAGCAGGCAGCGCGCTAGACGGGCTGCCCGTTTTATCAGCCGGCGTAGCCGAGATGCTCGTAGAGAATATTACAGCCGATCCCAATCAGAACCAGCCCGCCAATAATTTCTGCTTTTTTACCGAGAAGAGGGCCGATATAGCGGCCAATCATCATACCTAATGTCACCATAATCATGGTGGCGCAGCCAATCACCATTGCGGTATGGAAAATATTAACCTGGAGAAAAGCCAGACCGACGCCAATCGCCATCGCGTCCAGACTGGTGGCAACCGCGGTACAGATGAGCAGCGCCAGACTATGATGTTTAACTTTTTCGCAGCGGCAGTCTGAAGAGCCCTTTATCCCATCAGCGATCATGCGACCACCGAGGATCAATAACAGCGTAAACGCGACCCAATGATCCCATTCAAGAATGTATTGGCTGGCAAAAAAGCCCAGCGCCCAACCAATGAGCGGCGTGATGGCTTCGATCGTGCCAAAGATAAGACCGGTACGAATGGCATCGCGGAAACGGGGGTTATGCAAGACGGCACCTTTACCGATCGACGCGGCGAAGGCATCCATTGACATACCGAATGCGAGGATAAGTGTTGCAGACATGTTCATTGTAAATAGCCTCGGCTGGACGTTTAACCATCTACACGCGGATCATCCCCAACCTAAATGATGGTGCCGCGTGTCTATGGTCTCGCCTGCCGGTTATTCCTGGCCGTCCGCACCACGTTTTGAACGCCCATAATATAGCGGTCAAACGAGTATGTTGATACGAACATTTCTGAGCATTAATCACTCAGAAATTGGCTACTCCCCAATGACGGCGCAACCTTACCATATTATTTATGCAGCAAACAACAATAAAAATTCTGCGTGTTAATAATGCAATTGATAATTATTTTCATTTGGTAATTAAAACGCAGCGAGGTATGTAAAATAACAACGGTGTTATTAAGGATAAAATACCCGCCCGATATTGGGGGAATCGTTGCAGATAATTTTAATTACCATGAAAATGGATTTATCTCATTGATTTTCAATCATAAAATGATATATTTTTTCTAAATCGTCAAGCTGCTCGACCTGAATGAGTAATTGACGTTTTTCGAGACCGATAACGAATACACCATCCTCAGATAAATTCATATTCTTAATTCTGGCATAAGGAATAAATATATTGGCATAAAAAAAACCTGTTGATTTAAATATCAACTTAGGTCGACGAATATAAGCAAGATAGAGTGCAATGAGCGCGAGAGAAAGTAAAAGATAGGTGGTTATCGCGGTGCCATTATTCATGATGTTCTGATAGATAAGAATACCCACCAGCGCGATAAAAATCAGCGTATCCAGCCGGTTCGTTCGCTTCAGCGGAACGCGGAGTTGCGTTTTCCCTTTTCGCCGATCCATCAGGAACTCGTCATAAATGGCATAAGCCAGCGCGACACTAATTAACACCACCAGGGCGAGATCCGTCATCGTCATCGATATTTCCCCTTTGCCTGTCAAACGTCAGTAAAGAAATAGCCGGGTGAATGGACACCCGGCTAAGGTACTCTACACCCCGAGCAACCCGATCCAGTAGCCAAAAATACCGATCGCGAAGAAGCCCATGATCAACCACAGCGCATTGACTTTACGCCGCAGCAGCCACATACAGCCGAACGTTAACAGCAGGGGAACCAACCCTGGCATCAACTGGTCGAGGATGGACTGAACGGTCGTCACCGTGGTTTCTCCGTTCTGGTTTGTTACCGTCGAGACAACCATCGGTATGTTGACGTGAGTCCACTTATTGACCAGCGCCCCCATGACGAACAAACCGAGAATAGACGCGGCTTCGGTCATTTTTTGCAAGAACCCGCCGCCCATGTCGCTGACGATGTCGATCCCTTTGCGGTAGCCATAAGCGACGCCGTAGTAGCGCACCAGCAGACGGACGAGGTTAAACAGGATAAAGAAAAGCACCGGCCCCAGCAGGCTGCCGCTCATCGCAATCCCGGCCCCCAGCGCGGCGAAAACCGGGCGAGCCGTTCCCCAGAAAATCGGGTCGCCGACCCCCGCCAACGGCCCCATCAGGCCGACTTTCAGACCGTTGATCGCCCCGTCGTCAATCGGCGCGCCGTTGGCCCGTTGCTCCTCCATCGCCATTGTCACGCCCAGTACCGGCGCGGCGACAAAAGGCTGTGTATTAAAAAACTCCAGATGGCGTTTAATCGCCTGTTTACGCTCTTCTGAATTTTCAGGGTAGAGACGACGAATCACCGGCACCATGGAAAAACAGAAACCCAGCGCCTGCATGCGTTCAAAGTTCCATGAGCCCTGAAACAGGTTAGAACGGATAAACACCGCGCGGATATCGCTGGCAGTGAGTTTTTTGACATTCGTATTTTCGACCATTTATCTCACTCCTGTTAATCCAATTCGTTATCAAGGTCGTTATTGCCGGATGCGACTGGCTGGCCTTGAACCTTGTTATATTTCGGGCTGAGCTGGATATACAGCACCGCCATGACAATACCGATGACGCCCAACGCCACCAGATTGAACTCTGTGAACGCCGCGGTGACGAAACCAAGGTAGAAAAACGGCATCAGATAGCCTGCGCGCATCATGTTGATGACCATTGCGTAACCCACCACAACAATCATCCCGCCGGCAATATTCAGGCCGTTGGTGACGACGTCTGGAATGGAGTTCAGCATGGCATGAACGGCGTCGGTGCCGACGGAGACTGCGACGATCACCGCGGGAATGGCAATACGCATTGCCTGTAATAGCAGGGCGGAGACGTGAAGCCAACTGATGGCGGTTAGATTGCCGCGCTCTGCCGCACTGTCTGCGGCGTGTTGGAACGCGACCGTGATCGTGCGAACGATAATGGTTAATACCTGCCCGGCTGCCGCCAGCGGAATGGCCAGCGCAATCCCGGCGCCGATCCCCTGACCACCGGCAATAACCAGAATGGTGGAAATAATGGAGGCCAGCGCCGCATCCGGCGCGACTGCCGCACCGA
This sequence comes from Samsonia erythrinae, assembly GCF_004342665.1. GTDB lineage: Bacteria > Pseudomonadota > Gammaproteobacteria > Enterobacterales > Enterobacteriaceae > Samsonia > Samsonia erythrinae. The sequence goes on from NZ_SMBY01000004.1 coordinate 45,849, forward strand.
TATTCATCCAGCCTAGCGCGATCATTTCCAATGTGCCGCCAATAATGATCCCGGTTTTTAAATCACCTAATACGGCACCAATCAGCGTACAGGCAACGAGTGGACGGTGAAACTGGAATTCATCCAGAATCGATCCCATCCCGGAAACACAGGCAACGAGAAATATCAGTACAATTTGAAGTGTGGTTATCTCCATCGTACTTCTCCTATAAAAAGGCGTCTGAGTATGAATAAATCGCTATCCCCGTGGTTTTTCAATGTCGATATAAATACACATTGTGAAAATGTCGGGTAGATAAAGCTATTATTGATAGTGACGTTAATATTGGGTGTATTCGCCCGGCGTTAGACATCAACGCGGCATTTTGTTAATTAAATCCATCATTTTTATTCGTGAATCGGTTGATACTTTCCGCACCTCCAGTTCAATACCGCGCTTGTCTAATTCACGGAAAGCCGCAATATCTTTCTCATCGATAGAGACGGCGTTATTTACCTGCGTTTTTCCCTGTCTGAATGCCATTCCGCCAATATTTACGGACGTAATATTTACGCCGTTTTCAACCAGTGTTAAGACATCTGTCGGGTTAGTGAATAACAGCATGACGCGGTCGGCGGCGTATTTGGGATTATTGTAAACGCGGACGGCTTTCTCGACGTCCACGACGTGGGCGGTTACGCCCGGTGGTGCAACCTGAGTCAGCAATGTTTTGCGCACGTTATCGGCGGCGACTTCATCACTGACGACGATAATGCGAGAGACATTGGTTTCTTTCGTCCAGCGCGTCGCGACTTGTCCGTGAATCAGACGGTCATCGATGCGCGCAAGGCCGATTTTCATGCGCGCGCCGGTATCAACCGGCGTGGGAGCCGCACTGACTTTGGGCGCGGGGGCTGGTGCGACGGGTTTAGCGCTTTCCTGATGTTTAAGCGCTCTTACGCCATCCCGACCGGCTTCCAAAGCGATAGAAACCAGCTCGGAAAAGGAGGGACTATCATCACGCGCCATAAAGGTTTCCGCCAGCATGGGGATATTAACGCCGGCGACAACGTCATAGTTTTCTTTATCCGTAACAAGGCGGCTCGCGGCGTTAAACGGGCTGCCGCCCCAGGTATCCACAAGAAACAACACGCCCTGTGATGTTTCCAACTGTGCGAGCTTCTCCTGATATTTCTCCATCAATGTTTCGGCGTTCTCTCCGGGAACGAAATCGATCCAGGCGACGTTGCTCTGCTCGCCAAGGATCATTTCCGCCGTCTTTAACAGCGGACCCGCAGTGGCGCCGTGAGTGCATAACATAATTGCAATACTCACTTGCTACCTCCTCACGTTCACGATCAAATCAGAATCAATGTGTCAGGAAACAGGGTTAGCGGTCGTGGGACTGAGCGTTAACCTTCACGGTATGATTCGTCGAGTTGCCAGAAAATGCTACCCTGCGTTCATGACATTCACGGTGTGACTCTACGTTGTCAGGCGAGACTCTTGTTGTCTGACAGATTTATTTTACTCAGCGAAAAAATAAATAGTGTGATGATGCTCTAATGCTGACTAGTTAAACGAAGCGCTGAAAAATGTAGGATAGGGAACCTTCGTGTGGATTATCCATGCGGCGCGGCATGAGAAAGTCTTTGTGAAAATCGGTAACAACCTGTTAAAGTAACCATCCCTTAAACTGCTTAGGAGCACTGGGCCTCAGCCCTTCCTATGGACTGTCACCGACAATTCTTTTCCTGTTTTCCCGCGCATGCTGGCGGTTTTCTGTACTCTTCGGTCCATTTGGACCACACTAAGAATCACTCTGATTCATATCAATTCTTTTTATTACCATTCAATACGGTTCACGTATTGATGTCATCTGCTCGTTCATTTTCTGGAGTCTGACATGGAATTTTTGCTGGATCCTTCAATCTGGGCAGGCCTATTGACGCTGGTGGTACTTGAGATTGTTCTGGGTATCGACAATTTGGTGTTTATTGCCATTCTGGCGGATAAATTGCCTCCCAAACAGCGAGATAAAGCCCGCATTATCGGTTTGAGCCTGGCGTTATTTATGCGTCTGGGATTGCTGTCCCTGATTTCCTGGATGGTGACGCTGACGCGTCCACTGTTTAGCGTTGGCGATTTCAGCTTTTCAGGTCGCGATCTGATTCTGCTGTTCGGCGGTGTGTTCCTCTTGTTCAAAGCCACCATGGAGCTACATGAACGGCTGGAGAATAAAACCCACGATGGCAACGGCAATCGCGCCCACGCCAGTTTCTGGGCCGTGGTTGCGCAGATTGTGGTGCTGGATGCCGTGTTCTCGCTGGACGCCGTGATAACCGCCGTGGGGATGGTAAACCATCTTGGCGTCATGATGACGGCCGTGATTATTGCGATGGGCGTGATGCTGTTAGCGTCTAAGCCGTTGACCAACTTCGTCAACGCGCATCCGACGGTGGTGGTGCTGTGTCTCAGCTTCCTGCTGATGATTGGCCTGAGCCTGATGGCGGAAGGTTTTGGTTTCCATATTCCGAAAGGTTATCTGTATGCGGCGATCGGCTTCTCTATCCTGATCGAACTGTTTAACCAGATTGCCCGCCATAACTTCCTGAAACACCAGTCGCGGCGTCCTTTGCGTGAACGTACCGCAGAGGCGATTCTGCGTCTGATGGGGGGGCGGAAAAACGCGGATGACGTTGATGTGGACGAGCCGCAGAACAAACTCACGCAAGAGGAGTTTGCCGAGGAAGAGCGCAATATGATTAGCGGCGTGCTCACATTAGCCTCGCGTTCGCTGCGTAGCGTGATGACGCCGCGGACTGAAATTTCCTGGGTTGATAGTGAAAGTTCGGTCGAGCAGATTCGTCTGCAACTGCTCGATACGCCGCATAGCCTGTTCCCGGTATGCCGCGGCGCGTTGGATGAATTGGTCGGCGTGGTGCGGGCTAAGGATCTGTTAGTGGCGTTAGAAACGCAGACGGATGTGGAAAGTTTTGCCGCGGCCAATCCGCCCATTGTGGTGCCGGAAACGCTGGATGTTATCAACCTGTTGCCTGTTCTACGTCGTGCAAAAGGCAGCCTGGTCATGATCGCTAACGAGTTTGGCGTGGTGCAAGGGTTGGTGACGCCGTTGGACGTGCTGGAAGCGATTGCCGGTGAGTTTCCGGATGAGGACGAAACGTTGGATATCGTTCCGGATGGGCAAGGCTGGCTGGTAAAAGGGGGAACCGATCTGCACGCGTTGCAACAGGTCGTCGATAGTTATGATCTGGTTGATCCGAAAGAGGAGTACGCTTCTCTGGCAGGGATGCTGCTGGCACACAGCGATGAGTTCCCGCAGGTCGGTGACATCATCGAACTGCACCATCTGCGTTTTGGCATCGTTGAGGTGTCCGACTACCGCATTGAGTTGGTGCGTGTTGAACGCATTGTGGATGAGGAAGACCCCGAAGAAGCGTAAGCGCTTAAAAACCAGAAGCCCCGCCATTTGGCGGGGCTTCTGATCGTTGACAAGCCGATTTATCGAATGAAAACGGGAGTCACGGAATAGAAGAGTAAAGCGTTTGCGCCAGGGATGGCGCAATCCGAGCTTACAGGGACGTACTTGCAGCGTCTTTATGATCTATTCGTGACTCCCGCTCTACGGACTTTGTCAGCAACCTCAGACCCCGCCATTTGGCGGGGCTTTCACTTCGTAATGCAGTCGCAGGAAGAAATTAATCAATCACACTGCACTTTAATCGCCAGCCCGCCGCGGGACGTTTCACGATATTTCGCGTTCATGTCTTTGCCCGTCTCGTACATGGTTTCAATCACCTTATCCAGCGATACGCGCGGTTCGCTGGTACGGCGTGTGGCCATGCGCGCGGCGTTAATCGCTTTGACGGAAGCGATCGCGTTACGTTCGATACACGGAACCTGAACCTGACCTGCAACCGGATCGCAGGTGAGGCCCAGATTATGTTCCATCCCGATCTCGGCGGCGACACAGACCTGTTCCGGGCTGGCGCCCATCAGTTCCGCCAGCCCGGCGGCCGCCATAGAGCAGGCGACGCCAACTTCTCCCTGACAACCGACTTCGGCGCCGGAAATAGAGGCGTTCATCTTGTATAAGATGCCGACGGCGCCTGCCGCGAGGAAATAGCGGATATAAATTGTCGGGCTGACGGGCTCAATAAAGTGATCGTAATAGGCGAGGACGGCCGGAACAATACCGCATGCGCCGTTTGTCGGTGCCGTAACCACGCGGCCACCCGCCGCGTTCTCTTCATTTACCGCCAGTGCGAACATGTTGACCCAGTCAACCACGTTCATCGGGTCGTTGGAGAGCTTATCGGAGGCCACCAGCATACGACGCAGCGCTGACGCCCGACGCGGGACGCGCAACGGGCCGGGAAGAACACCTTCGGTATTCATGCCGCGATCGATGCAGGCGCGCATCGTTTGCCAGACATCGACAAAGTAAGCGTCAATGTCCTGACGGCTGTGTAACGCCAGTTCGTTGCGCATCATCATCCCCGACAGCGACAAACCACTTTGTTTGCAGTGCTCCAGCATCTCTTTGGCTGAACGGAAGGGGTGAGGAACGGAAACGCTGGTGGTGGTCTCTTTACCAAAATTTTCGGCATCCACGATGAAACCACCGCCGATGGAATAGTAGGTTTTGCAATAAATTTCTTTATTGCCAGAAAAGGCCGTAATGGTCATGCCATTTTCATGCAGCGGCAGGTTTTCACTGCGGAACACCATCCCGCCTTCGCGTGGGAAATCCACTTCGTGCTGACCTTGTGCCAACAGCAGGCGTTCGCGCTGCTCGACATCGCGGATAAAACCGGGGATCCCATCGATATCGACGGTATCCGGCATATTGCCTGCCAGCCCCATGATGATGGCGATATCGGTGTGGTGGCCTTTACCGGTGAGGGACAGCGAGCCATAAACATCGACAGCGATACGCGTGGTCGTGGTGAGGATATCCTGACTGATCAATTCATCGACAAATTGCTTACCGGCTTTCATCGGTCCAACCGTATGAGAGCTGGAGGGGCCAATACCGATCTTAAACATGTCGAAAACGCTTATCACGCTAAACTCCTCAAAGACTCAGGCGCCTATCCGCGATTCTCAGGTTAGCGCCTTTATCACCTTCAACAGCCGGATAGCCGTGTGGCTGACTATCCGATGATGCGGTTTTTGCCGGGCATAACCTAAAATTGGGCGGATATCTACCCAAAAATTAGAATAAAACTCGTTAAATCGCGCTATTGTAGTGTGGAATATGTTGTATGGTTTTCTTTTTCGCATGAAATAAACTTATGCCAAAGCGCAATATAACTTATCTCAACGCGGGCGTAAGCGAGGGGATGTCGGGTTAGGGATACTCTTTCACCCATATAACGATTTCTTAGCCCCAAAAACGGGGTTCAGGGACGATTGGAAATCTGTAAGGCAAGCTGGTGGATGATGGCGGCGGTCAGTCCCCAGACAAACTGTTGCTGATACCAGGAGAGATAAACCCGGTGCCGTTGCTGATGCCGTTCTATGTCCAACGGGTAATAGCGCGTGAGGGCGAACGCTTCGTCGAGCGGCATTTCAAACAGATCGGCGACTTCGTCTTCATTGGGATGGAAGTGCGTCCCCGCATCAATAAGCCCGACGACCGGCGTGACCTGAAAACCGCTGACGCTGTCCTGCGGCGGTAAAACGCCAAGCACCTGGACGTTCTCCGGCGGGATGGCGACTTCCTCCTGCGCTTCACGCAGCGCGGTCGCGATGATTGAGGCATCTTCTTTATCTGCCGCGCCGCCGGGAAACGCCACCTGTCCGGCATGTTTTCGGAGGTCGGCGGCGCGACGGGTTAACAGCAATGTAGGGCTCGGGCGACAAATGATCGGCACTAGCACCGCCGCCCGCCGCGGCTGATAAACAGGGCGTAGCGATCGCGGAAGCTGTAGCTGAAAACGGGTGATAAAGTCGTTCAACATACCATCCGTTGGCGGTAAGGCTGTCTCACTCATTCACTCTGTACCTTGCGTGTCCGGGTGTGATCCAAAAGTGGGAGGATACGGCCCACTTTATCAAGGGATTCCTGATATTCGGCCTGTTCCTGACTGTCGGCGACGATGCCGCCACCTGCCCAACAGTAGATTTTGCCGCGTTCGGTTAATAGCGTTCTGATGGTGATATTGGTGTCCATGGTTCCGCACAGGCTGATGTAGCCGATGCTGCCGCAATAGGCATTGCGGCGCTGCGGCTCCAGTTCTTCAATAATTTGCATCGCACGGATTTTGGGGGCGCCGGTAATGGAGCCGCCGGGAAAGCAGGCGCGGAGCAGTACGGTTGCCGGTTGGCCAGCGGGCAGTTGCGCTTCGATGGTACTGACCAGATGGTGTACCGCCGGAAAGGGTTCGACGACAAACAGCGCCGGCACGTGAACGCTGCCCGGTACGGCGACGCGGCCAATATCGTTGCGCAGAAGATCGACGATCATCAGGTTTTCAGAACGATCTTTCGCGGAATTGGCGAGCCGCTCGGCTTGTTGCGCGTCGGCGTCAGGGTCGGCCAGTCGGGGCAATGTGCCTTTAATCGGGCGAGTCTGGATGCGGTGATTTTCCAACCATAAAAAGCGCTCCGGCGAGATGCTGATCACGGCATTTTCCGGCAGGCGCAGGAAAGCAGAAAAGGGCGCTTTATTCCCTGCGGACAGACACAAAAACGCCTGCCACTCATCGCCTTCATAGTCGGCGGAAAAGCGCTGCGCCAAATTGACCTGATAACAGTCTCCCGCCAGCAGGTAGTCCTGAATTTTACGGAATTTTTCGCCGTACTCATCACGGGACAGGTTGGCGCGCCAGGCGCTGGTCAATCTGAAATCCGCCTGTGGGGAGGAAACCGGCGGCGAAGCGAGCCAGTCGAGCCGAGCCTGAAGGGAATGATGTACGATCAGCGTTAATGTTTGCCGGTGATGATCGGCAATCAGCGCCCAGTCGTATAAGCCTACCGCCATATCCGGCAGGTCGATATCCTGCTTGGCCTGTACCGGCAGCGTTTCAATCTGTCGGCCCAAATCGTAGCCAAACAGACCGAGAGCGCCCCCCTGAAAAGGGAAGTCTGCGTGTGATTCGGCATTCAGCGCCAGGGCATCGAGCTGTTGTTGCTGCAGAGTGAACGGGTCGCCTTCTGCGATCGTTGTAATGCCATCACGCGTGATTTCCGTTTTGTTTCCGCGTGTACACAGGGTTACGCGCGGATCGCCTACCATGATATCGAAGCGATTGTGTGGATGGTCGGCAAACCCGGAATGCAGCAGCATCGCCCACGGCAGGGATGAAAAAGGGGCGAAACGGTCGAGGAGCACTTCCGGGTAATAAGGCAGCGCGTGATAAATCAGCGAAGATGCCGGCGCAGCGGCTGAATGGTTGATGATGTGAATCGTGTTGGCGGCAGTCATGTTTTTTGTACTGGTGTCTATGTCGCGTCGGCTTTACTGATGACAGCGTATCACAAAGCGGAAACACTGGAGTATACCGAAGCAGGCGTGCGATGATAGTGGCGAATTCATCAACCGGGAAACGATCATGATTGCAGGTATGCCCGCGCTGACGCACGAGCAGCAGCAAGATGCGGTAGAGCGCATTCAGGCGCTGATGTCTGAAGGAATGAGCAGCGGCCAGGCAATCGCACAGGTTGCGGCTGAAATTCGCGCCGGCCATAAAGGTGACAACGTCACGGTGATGTTTGACGAGGATGACGACATCCCCGCCGACCGCGACGACGGACGTCATGTTGAGGACGACGAGGCGCCGCAATAACCGTCGTCAGGCTCCCGCTGCGGGAAGGCGAACCTATACCGCGGCAATGGCTTTGATTTCGACTTTATATTTCGGGTGCATCAATTTCGCCTGTACCGTGCAGCGGACCGGCGCACTGCCTGCGACAACCCAGGCATCCCACGCGGCGTTCATAGCGGCAAAGTCACCGGCATCGGCGAGAAAAATCGTCACGTCCAAGAGTTTGCTCTTATCTGTCCCCGCCTGTCGCAGGATCGTATCCAACGCGTTCAGCGCGTTTTCCGTCTGCGCCTGCGCATCGTCATCCAGATTTTCCGGGACGCTGGTGTAGTAGAGCGTGTGATTGTGGATAACGGCATCCGACCAGCGTGCTTCGGGATGAATACGTTCGATCGCCATGAAATGTCTCCTGAACCAATGAAAGCGAATCGCCAAGCGTATCACAGCGCGAGTGGGCATGCTTTCCCGATTTAGGGTGGTAGCGTCGGGCGACTCTTGGCATAATCAGCGCGTTATTTTTGCCGCTGCCTGGAAGGGTCAGGGGCGGACTGATAAAGACCCCTGGATACTGATAAAGATCCCTTGATAAAGAGAGCGTGCGTGACGAACGATCGGGTAATTGATGATTTCGCTGATGACGGCGCACTGGCAAAAGCGATCGCAGGCTTCAAGCCTCGTGAGCCACAGCGGCAGATGGCGCAGGCGGTAACGCGAACCATTGCGGATAAAGCGGCGCTGGTGGTGGAAGCGGGAACCGGAACCGGTAAAACCTATGCATATCTGGCACCGGCCTTGCGTTCGGATAAAAAAGTCATCATTTCGACCGGGTCGAAGGCGTTACAGGACCAGCTCTATAGCCGCGATTTACCCACGATTGCGCAGGCGCTGAAGTACAAAGGCAAACTGGCTCTGTTGAAAGGGCGTTCGAACTATCTGTGTCTGGAGCGTCTTGAGCAGCAGTCGCTGGCCGGCGGCGATTTAACGGCTGAAATGCTGAGTGAACTGGTCAGGCTGCGCGGCTGGTCGTCGGAGACGGTGGAGGGCGACGTCACCACCTGCGCGGGGGTGGCGGAAGACAGCACAATCTGGCCGCTGGTGACCAGCACGAACGATAACTGTCTGGGCAGCGATTGTCCGCATTATAAAGCGTGCTTCGTGGTGAAAGCGCGACGCAAGGCGATGGATGCCGACATTGTCGTCGTCAACCACCATCTTTATCTGGCTGACCGGGTGGTGAAAGAATCCGGGTTTGCCGAACTGATCCCAGAAAGCGACATCGTCATCTTCGATGAAGCTCACCAGATCCCCGATATCGCCAGCCAATATTTCGGCCAGCAGCTGTCCAGCCGCCAACTGATGGATTTGGCGAAAGACATCATTATCGCCTACCGCACCGAAGTGCGTGATGCGTCTCAACTACAGAAAAGCGCGGATCGCCTGACGCAAAGTACGCAGGATTTCCGGCTGGCGTTAGGCGAGCCGGGGTTTCGCGGTAATCTGCGCGAGGTACTGGAACAGCCGTCGCTTCAGCATGCGCTGGTGCGGCTGGATGACGCGCTGGAGCTGTGCTACGACGTCGCGAAGCTGTCGCTGGGCCGTTCAGCGCTGCTGGACGCCGCTTTTGAACGCGCGACGCTCTATCGCAACCGCCTGAAGCGGCTTAAAGAGATTCAACTACCGGGCTACAGCTACTGGTACGAATGCAATTCACGCCATTTTGTACTGGCGCTGACGCCGTTGTCCGTGGCCGATCGCTTTCGGGAACTGATGAAGGAGAAGCCGGTCGCCTGGGTATTTACGTCGGCAACCTTATCCGTTAACGACCAACTGGTTCACTTCACCGAACGGCTGGGACTGGAAAACGCGAACACGCTGTTATTGCCGAGCCCCTTTGATTATGCCAATCAGACTTTGCTTTGCGTGCCGCGTCATCTGCCGGAAACGCATCGCCCCGGCGCGGCGAAGAGGTTGGCGACGATGCTGCGGCCGCTGATTGAAGCGAATCAGGGGCGTTGCTTTATGCTGTGCACCTCGCACCAAATGATGCGCGAGCTGGCGGCGGAATTCCGGGCATCTCTGACATTACCGGTCTTGTTGCAGGGGGAGACCGGCAAAGCGCAGCTGCTGTCGCAGTTTGTCGCGGCGGGCAACGCTCTGCTGGTGGCCACCAGCAGTTTCTGGGAAGGGGTGGATGTCCGGGGCGATACGCTCTCCTGCGTCATTATTGATAAATTACCTTTTACTTCACCGGACGATCCGTTGCTCAAGGCGCGCATTGAGGATTGTCGCTTACGCGGCGGAGAACCCTTCGACGATGTGCAGATCCCTGATGCCGTCATTACCTTGAAGCAGGGAGTCGGCCGCCTTATTCGTGATGTCGAAGATCGTGGCGTCATCGTGATTTGCGATAACCGGCTGGTGATGCGCCCTTATGGCGCGGTGTTTCTCAATAGTCTGCCGCCCGCGCCGCGTACCCGCGATCTGCGTCAGGCGATTGATTTCCTGACGCGTGAAACATCGCCATGATGTGATTTGACGGATACCCACTGCGATCGGTTCCGTATGCCGGGAAGGGCTGCGGCGCGACAGCGGGTTATGCTATGATGCGAGCCGTTAAAGATTTATTTATCCCGCCTGAGGTTGGCATGTCTACGCGAATTCTAGCGCTTGATACCGCAACGGAAGCCTGTTCCGTTGCGCTGTGGAATGAAGGCGAAATTCATTCTTTGTTCGATGTTTGTCCCCGTGAACACACACAACGTATTTTACCCATGGTCCAACAGGTGCTGGCTGAGAGTGGCCTGACGCTCAGGGATCTCGATGCGCTGGCCTTTGGTCAGGGGCCGGGAAGTTTTACCGGCGTGCGGATTGGTATCGGTATTGCACAAGGGTTGGCGCTGGGGGCCGATTTACCGTTGATTGGCGTATCGTCGCTGGCCACGATGGCTCAGGGCGCTTTCCGTCTGACGCAGGCCACGCGCGTGCTGGCCGCCATTGATGCCCGGATGGGCGAAGTCTATTGGTGCGCCTATCAACGAGATGCGGCTGGCCACTGGTACGGAGAAGCAGAAGAGGCGGTGCTGAAACCTGAGCAGGTGCAGCGCTTAACCGCTTCGCTGTCAGGCGAATGGACCACGGTGGGAACGGGTTGGGAAACCTACCCTGAACTGGCGGATCCTTCCACGCTGGTGTTGACGAAGAGCGAAATGCTGTTGCCCCAGGCGCAGGATATGCTGCCGCTGGCTTGTCGACTATGGCAGTCAGGAAAGGCCGTTAGCGTCGAGCAGGCGCAACCGCGCTATCTGCGCAATGAAGTGGCCTGGAAAAAATTGCCGGGCCGAGAATAGTTCGATCTGCGCATGCCGTTTGGCGGAGATAACAGCAACTTATTCAATGCTGAGCAGTCCAAGCATCAGACATCAGAAAGAGGTTGTATTATGACGTTGCCCATAAAGAAAATGCATATTAAGCAGAAAAGCCGATCGGCGCATTGCCACCTGGGTGCGCTGGTGGCTGGCGCGCTGTTGCTTTCAGGTTGCGTTACCGTGCCGGATGCCATTAAAGGAACCTCGCCAACGCCGCAGGACGATCTGGTTCGCGTGATGAGTGCGCCGCAGATTTATGTCGGTCAGGAGTCACGCTTCGGCGGTCGGGTTGTCAGCATTCGCAATGCAGCGGATAAAACCCGTTTAGAGATCGCCAGCATGCCGTTGGATAGCGGCGCGAGGCCGAGGCTGGACATGCCGTCAGAAGGGCGCTTCATCGCTTATGTGAATCGTTTTCTGGAACCCGTTGATTTTAAAGACCAGCTGGTGACCGTTGTCGGGCCGATCGTCGGCACGGAATCGGGCAAAATTGGTGATAAACCCTATCGCTATGTCGTGGTTGACGCGCAGGGTTACAAACGCTGGAATGTCGTGCAGCGCATGGTGGTGCCACCCGGCGGCTATGGCCCGTGGGGATGGCACACGGGTTACGGTTGGGGGCCAGGCTGGGGAATTGATGCCGGTTGGTATGGGCCTGTACGTATTGAGAATATCGTGACGGAATGAAATCATTTCGTTTGATGTGAAAGAGATCGGGCGACTCAGGTTGCCTGATTTTTTTTGGATAATTCAATCCCGCAAGCATTTGCGCCGTAACCCACGCCTGCGCCATTTGCACACCGCGTAATCGGCTGAAGTATGACGGAATAAATAAGTGATCGCCCTCGCAACCTGAACATTGTTTGTTAGCTAACTGGTAGGCTGAGTTAAAATAATGTTAATAACAAGAGGCCTTTGAGGGCGACGACGATGCCATTAAAAAAATATCTCGGGAGTGATGTTTTGGAAAAAATTTGGTTAGCACGCTACCCGGCGGACGTACCGGCAGAAATCGATCCGGATCGCTATTCGTCGTTGATTGACATGTTTGAAAATGCCGTAAGGCGCTATGCCGATAGGGTTGCATTCATCAACATGGGGGAGGTGATGACATTTCGCAAGCTGGAAGAGCGCAGCCGGGCGTTCGCCGCCTACCTGCAAAACCAGCTTAAATTGCAAAAAGGCGACCGCGTCGCCTTGATGATGCCCAACCTGTTGCAGTATCCCGTTGCGCTGTTCGGCGTGCTGCGCGCGGGGATGGTGGTCGTGAATGTCAATCCGCTGTATACGCCGCGTGAACTGGAACACCAGTTAAAAGACAGCGGCGCCGGCACGATCGTCATCGTATCCAATTTTGCCCATACGCTGGAGAAAATTGTCCAGAATACGCCCGTTGAACACGTCATTCTGACCCGCATGGGCGACCAGTTATCCACGGCGAAAGGCACGTTAGTGAACTTCGTCGTGAAATACATCAAGCGACTGGTGCCGAAGTATCATTTGCCGGGGGCGATATCGTTCCGCCGTGTGTTGCAGGAAGGGCGGCGTCAGCAGTACATGCGTCCTGATATCATCAATTCCGATCTCGCTTTCCTGCAATATACTGGCGGTACGACGGGGGTGGCCAAAGGCGCGATGCTCACGCACCGTAATATGCTGGCGAACCTTGAGCAGTGTAAGGGCGCTTATGGCGCCCTCTTGCAAGAAGGCAATGAGCTGGTCGTCACTGCGTTGCCCCTCTACCATATTTTTGCGCTAACGGTGAATGGCCTTCTGTTCCTTGAACTGGGCGGAAAGAATCTGTTGATCACCAATCCACGGGATATTCCCGCCGTCGTGAAGGAACTGAAGCAATACCCGTTTACGGCGATCACCGGCGTGAACACGCTCTTTAACGCATTGCTTAATAATAATGCCTTTCACGAACTGGATTTCTCAACGCTGCGCCTGTCCGTCGGCGGTGGGGCGTCGGTTCAGCAATCGGTGGCGGAACGTTGGGAAAAAACCACGGGCAAGCACCTGTTGGAAGGCTATGGGCTGACGGAGAGTTCGCCGCTGGTGGCGGGAAATCCTTACGACCTGAAGCATTACAGCGGCAGTATCGGGCTGCCCGTGCCGTCAACGGATGTCAGAATTATTGATGAAGACGGCAACGACGTAGGGCCGGGCGAGGCGGGCGAACTGTGGATCCGCGGGCCGCAGGTGATGCTGGGTTACTGGCAACAACCTGCCGCCACGGACGAAGTCCTGAAGGACGGCTGGCTGGCGACGGGTGACATTGTCACTTCTGATGGTGAGGGCTTTTTGCGGGTCGTCGATCGCAAGAAAGATATGATTCTGGTCTCCGGTTTTAATGTTTATCCTACTGAAATTGAAGATGTTATCGGTCGTCATCCGAAAGTGTCCGAGTCGGCGGTCATCGGTGTTGAGAGCGAGGTGTCCGGTGAAGCGGTGAAAGCCTTTGTGGTGAAGCGCGATGGCTCGTTAACGAAGGAAGAACTGATTACGCACTGTCGCCGTCATCTTACCGGCTATAAAGTGCCGAAAGAGATCGCGTTTTGTGAGGATTTACCGAAATCCAATGTCGGAAAGATCCTGCGCCGCGAACTGCGTGAAGAGAAAAAGATAAAAAAAGACGTCGCCGCCTGACAATTTCCCGCAAAAAACGGCTGCCAGACAAGGGCAGGACGCGATATGATGTTTTCACGCCGGTTTATCCGGCGTTCTTTTTTATGGCGGACGTTCAGCCGCCACCTCATGGGCCGTCGCGGCGATGGAAAATTTCTGGTGGAGATTTTCTATCGCAATACAGATTTACCCCAGGATCGTAAAGTAAAAATAACCAAGAGAATGACGTTTTGAATTATCAGTTGATCACTTCCAACATCGGGTTAGAGCAGGTGTGCGCTCAGGCGCGACGCCATCCGCGGGTGGCATTGGACACGGAGTTCGTCAGAACCCGCACATACTACCCGCAGTTAGGGTTGATTCAATTATATGACGGTGAACAGCTTTCACTAATCGACCCGTTAACCATTACAGACTGGTCGTCGTTTCAGGCCTTGTTGCGTGACGAACAGGTGACGAAATTTCTGCATGCCGGCAGCGAGGATCTGGAAGTCTTTCTTAACGCTTTTGGCGTCTTGCCGACCCCCTTCATTGATACGCAAATTCTGGCGGCATTTCTGGGCAAACCGCTCTCCTATGGGTTTGCCGCGTTGGTGTCCGACCTGTTGCAGGTCTCGCTGGATAAAAGCGAGTCGCGCACGGATTGGCTCGCGCGGCCGCTGAGCGAAAAACAGTGTGATTACGCGGCGGCGGACGTGTTCTACCTGCTGCCGATGGCAACCCAACTGGTATCAGAGACGGAAGCCGCAGGTTGGTTAAACGCCTCGCTGGACGAGTGCGGTCAGCTTTGCCGACGCAAGCTGGATATTCTGGCGCCGGAACTGGCCTACCGCGAAATTGGTAATGCCTGGCAACTGCGAGGCAGACATCTGGCGTGCTTACAGCGTCTGGCTGAATGGCGACTGCGTAAAGCGCGGGAACGCGACAGCGCCGTGAATTTTGTGGTGCGCGAGGAACATCTCTGGCAGGTGGCGCGGTTTCTGCCGACATCGTTGGGGGAACTGAGTTCACTGGGGCTGAGCGGCCCGGAAATTCGCTATCATGGCAAAACGCTGCTGGATTTCGTCGCACAAACCGAGGGGATCGCTGAAGCGGCGTGCCCGCCACCGGTCATCAATCTGATCGATTATCCCGGCTACAAAAAAGCGTTTAAAGAGATTAAAGCGCTGGTGCAGCGCGTCAGCGAACAGAGCGGGCTGTCTGCTGAATTATTGGCATCACGTCGCCAAATTAATCGTCTGCTGAACTGGCATTGGAAATTAAGTGAACAAGAAAGCGGCGTACCGGAAATGTTGTCGGGCTGGCGCAACCAGTTATATGGCGATGCGCTGCGTGACATCCTGAAAGGATGTTAATCGGAGGCCAATGAACGTCTCAGCGGTGGCGTTTTTCAATCATCAACGCCGCCAATAAGATGAGGCGAAAACGATAAGACCGGGAGATAAAGAAAGCCGGAAAAATTAACAGCACCCCTGCATGAAAGCAGGGGATGCTATAGCGGAAAAATCATTTAGGCGCGTCTTCCGCTTCCGGCAAGGTGACGTTTAACTCAAGCACGGAAATATCATCACCTTTTTGCTCCAGCTGTACCGTCACCATCTCAGGATCAATCTGTACATATTTACAGATGACCTCAAGAATATCGCGCTTTAACTGCGGCAAATAATGAGGTTCACTGTCTCCCCGGCGTCGTTCTGCAACGATAATTTGCAGTCTTTCCTTGGCAATATTCGCTGTCGTTTTTTTGCGGGACAGAAAGAAGTCCAGTAAAGCCATAATTTATCCCCCAAAAAGTCGTTTAAGGAAACCCTTCTTCTCTTCTTCAACAAAACGGAAAGGGCGATCTTCGCCGAGTAAACGTTCGACGGTATCCGCGTAGGCTTTGCCCGCATCGGCTTCGGTATCCAGAATCACCGGCTCGCCCTGGTTAGAGGCGCGGAGTACGGATTGATCTTCAGGGATCACGCCAATCAGCGGGATCCGCAGGATCTCCAGAACGTCTTCCATGCTCAGCATGTCGCCGCGACTGACCCGTCCAGGGTTATAGCGCGTCAACAGCAGGTGCTCTTTGATGGGATCTTCAGAACGCTCCGCGCGGCGTGACTTCGAGGACAAAATGCCCAGAATACGGTCGGAGTCGCGAACGGAAGACACTTCCGGGTTGGTAGTGATAATCGCTTCGTCGGCAAAATAGAGCGCCATGACGGCGCCGGTTTCTATCCCGGCAGGGGAATCACACACGATAAAATCAAACGCCATATCGCTCAGGTCATTCAGCACTTTTTCGACGCCTTCATAGGTTAAGGCATCTTTATCGCGCGTTTGCGATGCAGGCAAAATGTAAAGATTTTCCGTCCTCTTGTCTTTAATCAGAGCCTGATTCAGCGTGGCGTCTCCCTGAATGACGTTCACAAAGTCATATACTACGCGACGCTCACATCCCATGATCAGGTCGAGGTTACGCAGACCGATGTCAAAGTCGATGACAACCGTCTTTTTTCCTTTCTGGGCTAAACCGGTAGCAATGGCCGCGCTTGATGTGGTCTTGCCAACGCCCCCTTTACCCGATGTAACAACAATGATGCGTGCCATAAAATGTTTCCTTGGGAAATCCTAGTCGAGAGGTTTTATCGTTAACACATTGTCCAGCAGGTTCAGGTTGATCCTTGCTGACTGCCCAAAATACGGTTCGGGTATCTGGTCGCTCAGCCAATAGCGTCCGGCGATGGATACCAGTTCTGCGGCCAGATGCGTGCAGAATATCTGGCTTTGTACATCGCCAGAAACGCCTGCAAGGGCCCGCCCGCGCATCATGCCGTAAATATGAATGTTGCCGTCGGCAATCACTTCCGCCCCCGCGCTGACACTGCTGGTGACGATTAAGTCACAGTTCCGGGCGTAAATCTGCTGGCCGGAACGGATCGGGGTGTTGATGACTTTCGTTTTCACCACGGCAGGAGCCGCAGCGACAGGCTCGACAACCTTGCGTTGCTCTTTACCTTCGCTCAGGAGAGGCAGACCCGCCTGTGCAATGGCTTTCTTTAATGCTTCGTCTTTGCATCCACTGATGCCGACGACACGCAGCCCGGTTGACGATATGGCCTGCTGTAATTTTATCCAGTCGGTTTCTGCCGTTAAGGCGGCGACGTTAATGACAACGGGGGCATTTTTCAGGAAAGCAGGCGCTTGCTCTATTTTTTCCTGTAATGCCTGATAAATTACCTCGGGTTGGGAATCATGCAAATGAACAACCGATAAGGTAAAGCTGCTGCCTTTTAACTCTATTGGCGTTTGTGACATCTATCCTGACTCAGTTTCAGCCTCTTTTAATCCCCAGAGTAACATTAAACGCATGATATTCCAGAGCGCTGTAAGCATGTTATAGTCACAATTATATACAGACAAGGCGGCATTCCCATCAAATAGAGTAAAAAAAATGTTTTGTGTGATCTATCGAAGTACTAAACGCGATCAAACCTATCTTTATGTTGAAAAAAAAGACGATTTCTCCCGCGTGCCGGAAGCGCTAATGCAAAGTTTTGGCGCGCCGCAACTGGCGATGGTATTACCGCTGGACGGGCGTAAAAAACTGGCGAATGCCGATATAGAAAAGGTGAAGCTCGCGCTTAAAGAACAGGGTTTTTATCTGCAAGTTCCGCCGCCGGTTGAAAGCTTATTAAATGTCCCCGTTTAAGTGTAAAAAAATAATACCAGCGGCTATTTTCAGATAATACTGAAAACATAATTTGCCGTGGAATATCGCCTCGAACGCCTCATATTCGCTAGATACATATTCCACGCTTTGGTTTTTTACTTTCACCGTCATTTAAATTTCCTGTGGCGGGCACGGTATGCCGTTTTTTCTCTCATGCGATACCCCCGGCTTTACCTCCCTGAAATCTGTTGGGGTAAAGTCCGTTGCGATGATATAACGTTGGTTTTGTACCATCATGTTCTTGGCTGTCTTTCTTTGGGCAAGGGCAGCGATAATTCAACAGACAGGGCAGGAGAATACCTATGTATCAACACAGAGACTGGCAGGGGGCACTGCTGGATTTCCCCGTGAGTAAAGTCGTATGCGTAGGCAGCAATTACTCAGAACATATTAAAGAAATGGGAAATGCGACCCCGAGTGAGCCGGTGCTGTTCATCAAACCTGAAACCGCACTGTGTGATTTACGCCAGCCGGTCGCCATCCCGAAAAACGTGGGTTCGGTTCACCATGAGGTTGAACTGGCCGTCCTGATTGGCACGCCGTTAAAGCAGGCGAATGAAGAACGCGTTGCGCGGGCGATTGCCGGCTATGGCGTTGCGCTGGACTTGACGCTGCGTGATTTACAGTCTGAGTTCAAAAAAGCCGGGCAGCCGTGGGAAAAAGCCAAAGCCTTTGACGGCTCTTGCCCTATCTCCGGTTTTATTCCGGTTGCCGAGTTTGGCGATCCGCAACAAACCGATTTAGGCGTGAAAGTGAATGATGAAGTGCGCCAGCAGGGCAACACGCGTGATATGATCACGCCGATCCTGCCGCTGATTGCCTATATGAGTCGCTTTTTTACGCTGCGCGCGGGCGATATTATTCTGACGGGCACGCCGAAAGGGGTCGGGCCGATCGTGTCAGGAGATATGCTGACGATTACGGTGAATGACCGAACGCTGACTACCCGCATTATCTAACGATCTGGCTGTCCGGGTTGAAAACGGGCAGCCGTGTCGCTTTCGCCAGAGCCGCATGCCGTTATTATTCACGATACACGTTTGACAACCTGATTTGTCCACAACATCCCTGTTTACCACAACCTACTGGAAGAGAAATGACTGAACGCCCTTTTTGGCAGCAAAAAACCTTGTCTGAGATGTCGGATGACGAATGGGAGTCGCTGTGCGATGGTTGCGGTCAGTGCTGTTTGCATAAACTGATTGATGAGGACACGGAGGAAATCTACTTTACCAACGTCGCCTGTAATCAACTGAATATAAAAAGCTGTCAGTGCCGCAACTATGAGAAGCGTTTCGACTATGAGCCGGATTGCATTAAGCTGACGCGAGAAAATCTGCTGACGTTTAACTGGCTGCCGGCGACCTGCGCATACCGGCTGATTCATGAACGTAAAGATCTACCGCACTGGCATCCGCTGGTTAGCGGTTCTAAAACCATGATGCATGCTGAACGCATCTCTGTACGTCACATTGCGGTGCGCGAAAGTGAGGTGACTGACTGGCAGGCGCATATTTTGAACAAACCTGAGTGGGCGAGATAGTGACTGTTTGACGCGATGGTTCCGGGTTGAAATGAACAGCCCCTCATCTGAATCGCTCAGAAGAGGGGCTTTTTATCGGGGGGAGGGTTCGTGTTCATCAGTCATCCCATTTAGGGCTTAGATACACCGCGAGAAAGCTAAGAAAAAGAATAATGCCCAATACGGTGATGAAGACATTGATATTACCTAACATAATAATTTCTCCTGAATAAGCAGATTTGAATAGGCTTTACCTCATCGTGTGAAATGTTGTTGACCGCGTGAATAATATAGCGATATCAGGCACTTTTATGAACAAAAAACGCTCAGAAAAAAGGCGGTGGTTTAAGTGGCGTTGATAGAGGGAGAGGCGTCCAACGCCGCAATCCAAATGTTCATTGGCTTTTTGCCAACTACCTCACATTTTCCTTGTGCGAATCATGCTGTCTCGCCCACCATAAAAGGTGGCGTGTTGTATAATTTTAGAGCAGTAAACCAGCATGGGAGGGGAGCACATGATTAACTTTGAGAAAATCATTCTTGAGTACAGTGAGCAATTTACCGACTTCGCTGCCTCCACGATTGCTTTCATGGAAAGTCAGGAGAAAAAGATCGATGCTGATGAGATTTCGCGCAAGATCCCGCTGGAAAAGCGTCCTTTTTTCCACGAGCGTCTAGGCCATTATCGCGATATCTACAGACCACAGCAGTGATGCTCGGCACAACCCTGTACAGCGTAAAAACGGTTACCAGAAGCCCGACGATATCGTCGGGCTTTTCGGTATGGATTAACGGCCAAAAAGGTCGCGTCGTTTGGGGCGGAAAGCCTGGGAGATCAGCACGAATACCGCAATTAACAGGTAAGCGGCAAAGATGCCAAGGAGCCACTGCGGCATTTCCAGCGTGAGGAATGACCACTGGCGTTCTGAACAATCCCCCGTTGCGTTGAAAACGGCGGGAAGCCATTTGTCCAGAGGCAGCCATGCCGGAAAGCTGACAAAAAAGTCACAGGTGTTGAATGGCGACGGATGCAGCAGGATATCCGTGTGTTTCCATGCCAGCCGAAGCCCTTCGTATGAACTGTATATCCAGAGGATTATGGCCGGGTAGCGCAACAGAGTTGATGGCGCAATGGCGCCGACAAGCCCGGCGGCAAACACGCCCCATAGCGCACAGCGCTGATAGATGCACAACACGCACGGCTTTAATAGCATAACGTGCTGAAAATAGAGCGCGACCAGCTCCAGCGCTAATGCGGTAAACGCCAACAGCAGCCATGCACGCCGTCCGCGTGAGCAACGATTAAGAAATCGCAACATAGTCAATATTCCATGTCAGACATGATTGAAGCAGCAGTGTAAACCGTTCTGGCTTCACCGCCATCATTTCGCCGTGTAAAATGTAACGATAGGTTTATTTAATTCTTTTTTGCTATTCGGATGCGACGACACCCGCTTGAAAAGGGGCTTAGTCTGGCGGCGCATCGCGGGGCATTATACACCATCGTGACAGTCAGTGACTGTCTGTCAGGATCAAATTCGTTAAGAATCGTTTGCATGTTCCACCGTGAAATAAAGCGGTGACAAGCGGGCAGGCCTAGAGGGTGCAGGGACTCAGAGAGATAGAGCGGCGCTCAGTCACAATTTTTTATTGAAGTGGCGTGTTGTTCCGGCGTGGTGCTATGTCATGATTCTTTCGTCTGGTATGATGACCCCGCTTTTTTCAGCAATCACCGCTACGGATTATCAAACACATGGTTATAAAGGCGCAAAGTCCGGCTGGATTCGCGGAAGAATACATTATCGAAAGTATATGGAACAACCGTTTTCCTCCCGGTTCTATTCTGCCGGCAGAAAGAGAGCTTTCCGAATTGATTGGCGTCACCCGTACGACTCTGCGCGAAGTGCTTCAGCGGTTGGCTCGTGATGGCTGGCTGACGATACAGCACGGGAAACCGACTAAAATCAATAATTTCTGGGAAACGTCCGGGCTTAACATTCTGGAAACGCTGGCTCGACTCGATCACGACAGCGTGCCGCAGTTGATCGATAATCTGCTGGCGGTACGTACCAACATTGCTGCCATCTTTATTCGCACGGCGCTGCGTCAGCACCCGGATAAGGTGCGTGATGTATTGACCCTGACGGATAGGGTGGACGATAGCGCCGAAGCCTTTGCTCAGCTTGACTACAACGTGTTCCGCGGTCTTGCCTTTGCTTCCGGCAATCCGATTTATGGTCTGATCCTCAATGGCCTGAAAGGGCTCTATATTCGCGTGGGCCGGTATTACTTTTCCAACCCGGACGCGCGTAAGCTGGCCGTGAATTTTTACAACCGGCTGGATACATTGCGCCGTGAAGGATTGTACGATCAGGTCATGGAGGTCGTCAGACATTACGGTAAAGAAAGCGGCGCGATTTGGCACAGTATGCAGAGCGCGATCCCACATGATATCGCGGAAGTGCGCCGTTAATACGCCGTCACAGCCAGCGCGTAAGGGTGCCAAAAGGGATGCAGGTGTTTGCCTGAATCCCTTTTGCTTTTGTGCTGCCGTTTTCCTGTAGTCTTAACGGATTGATGGATCAGGCTGATGGCGTCCTGTTGCGCGGCGGGCAGTGTTCAAGCAATTCAACGCTGCCGTCATCATTGGCCTGTTCAAGATAGACGTCAAAACCCCACAGGCGGTGGACGTGCTTCAGGACTTCATGACGGCTTTTATCCAGCGGCGCGCGGTTATGCGGTACATATCGCAGCGTCAGCGCCCGGTTGCCGCGCAGATCCACGTTCCAGACCTGAATGTTAGGCTCCAGATAACTCAGGTTGTACTGCGCGGACAGTTCCTGACGAATCAGCCGATAGCCTTCTTCATCATGAATCGCGGCAATTTCCAGATAGTTATTATGATCGTCGTCCAGCACCGCGAATAGCCGGAAATCACGCATCAGCTTTGGCGACAGGAACTGGCTGATGAAACTCTCGTCCTTAAAGTTCTGCATGGCAAAATGCAGCGTATCGAGCCAGTCCTTGCCGGCGATATCCGGGAACCAGTAGCGATCTTCGTCCGTCGGCGACTGACAAATACGTTTAATATCCTGAAACATGGCAAAACCCAGCGCATACGGGTTGATGCCATTGTAATACGGGCTGTTATACGGCGGTTGGTAGATAACATTGGTGTGGCTGTGCAGGAATTCCAGCATGAAGCGTTCAGAGACGCGGCCTTCATCATAGAGGTGGTTGAGAATGGTGTAATGCCAGAACGTGGCCCACCCTTCATTCATTACCTGAGTCTGTTTCTGCGGGTAGAAATACTGGCTGACTTTACGCACGATACGCAAAATCTCACGTTGCCAGGGTTCCAGCAGCGGGGCGTTTTTCTCCATAAAATAGAGCAGATTTTCCTGTGGTTCCTGAGGAAAACGTCTCGTCTGTTCCGGGGCAATGTCTTGTTCGCGACGCGGCAGCGTTTTCCACAGGTCGTTGACCTGACTTTGCAGGTAGGCCTCGCGGCTTTTCTGGCGAGATTTCTCCTCTTCCAGCGAGATTTTTTGCGGACGCTTATAGCGATCGACGCCATAATTCATTAACGCATGGCACGAGTCTAACAGGCGTTCGACATCGTCCACGCCATAGCGCTCTTCACATTGGGCGATATATTGCCGGGCAAACAGCAGGTAATCGATAATGGAACTGGCATCGGTCCAACTGCGGAACAGGTAGTTGCCTTTAAAAAACGAGTTGTGTCCATAACAGGCGTGCGCCATCACCAGCGCCTGCATCGGGAGCGTATTCTCTTCCATCAAATAAGAGATACAGGGATCGGAATTAATGACGATTTCATACGCCAGCCCCTGCTGCCCGTGCTTGTAGCGCTGTTCGGTTTCGATAAATTTCTTCCCGAACGACCAGTGGGCATAGTTGATCGGCATGCCGATACTGGAATAGGCATCCATCATTTGTTCTGACGTGATGACTTCTATCTGATGAGGATAGGTCTCCAGACGATACAGTTTGGCTACCCGGTCAATCTCATCAAGGTAGATCTGTAGCAGTTCAAACGTCCAGTCCGGTCCATCACTCAGACGAAGGGTTTTTTTTGCCTGATTGTCCGTCGATATAGCCATCCGCGCGCCCCCTGACATAACAAGCTGTTGTGTGAGATCTCGTTTACTGCCTTTCCTCTGGCCCCCGCCTAAAAAACACCGTGGTTCATTTAGTTATAGCTGAGCTTTGGACGCGCGGCAATTGGCGAATTGACCGTATTCGGCGAATAAAGGCCGCTGATGGGATAGAGAAGAGACGTGTGTTGCGTGGCTTATCGCCAGGGCAGTGCGCTCTCCTGAGAGCGCACGAAATGCAGCATGAACTAAGCGCGTTGATACCGTTTTAACAGAGCCTGAATATCGTTGAGGCGGGAGACGGCAATCGTCGATAGCTTCTCTTTAGAAACGTTGCGATCGAGCGAGATACAATCCTTCCAGAGAGAACGACCGGCAATCACGCCAGAGGCGCCGTTTTTCAACGCGCTCTCTACCTGAGGGAGAAACGTTGCGTGATCGACGCCCGCAGACAGGACGGCCCAGGGGATTTCACCGCAGAGCGTGGTCACGCGTGCACAGGCCTCATCAGATCCAGGATAAGGAATCTTCAAGACTTTTGCGCCTTGCTCGATACAGGCCTGACAGCCTGCCGGAATGAGCTCGGGTAGGAGGCGGGTATAGGTTTCACGAGATTCATTTTCCAGAGAATAGGTCAGAAATTCGACGACGAGCAGTAAATCTTCCTGCGCAAAGTCCTGAATCACGGTTCGGAGTGTTTCAAGGTTACGGGTATTGGCTTCCGGTATATCCGGACGAAGATAGATCATGATTTTTCCGCCGGTGGCACCCCATTCGCGCACTTTACGTGCCGTTACGCCCTCAACCATCGTGGAGATCCGGTAGCCTTTCGGGCTCGTTTCCCAACCTGAAGCGTCAAGCCCGATGAGCAGGCCGGTATCTCGGGGCAAAATATTTTCGTCGATAAGACCGGGTATGGCGCAGATCGGGTCAACCAACACACAGCCTGCCTCCGCCGCCAGATAGCGGGTGATGTCATATTTTGTTTTTCCTAATATTTCATTGGTAATCGCGGCTTGTGCATCAGATGTCGGTGCCAATAACGTTCGCATACCGCCACGCTGATCGCAGGCAATAACCATCATGGCGCCCGTCGCGTTACAAATTAATTGATATCCCCGATGCTCAGCTGTTGTCATGGTGTTCATGATAATTACCTCATAAAAATTCTCGTAAATAAGCGATTAATCCAGGTGGTTTTTAATCCATTGAATTAATTCCTGATGATTAATTTCCTTATCCTGATCAATCGTGTAACACTTCCCAATACACATCGGCCGTGCCTGATGCGCGAGTGAAATTAATTCCGGGAGATACTCGTCACCGGGATGGCCTTTTATTCTTTCATTCATTCTGGCTTGATATCGTTCTGTCACCCGGTTAGGCGAGATGGCATTCCATATTTCAAGCGGATGCTTGACATCACACGACGCCAGATATTCCTGTAATATCGATTTTTCACGAAATCCGAACCAGGCATCAAGAATGAGAATACTATTGTCAGGCGCCTGCCTAACAATGTTAAACATCGCCTGATACGCGGCGTACCCCAGCTTTCTATTTAGCGCTCTATCAATGATGTCGCAAAATTGCATCATGAACGGCTCTTTTATTTCATCCAGGCTTAACCGTGGGAGACTCAATTCATCGGCAATAATACGTGATACCGTGCTTTTCCCTGATGCGGGTATGCCATTTACTAAAATAAGCGTTTTCATAATACCCCGACAATATCGTCTGACGTGGTGGCATATCGAATTCGAGAGAGCACGTCGTCCTTTTCCAATAAATTGACGATTGAGGCGATACCTTGCGTAATATGCGCATCGCTGTTAACGCCACCGAACATAATTAAAATATCTACCGGTTCACTTCCCTGAATAGAGAGCGGCGTTTTTAACGTCAGTAAACTGAAACAATTCTCGATAACGCCGCATTCAGGGCGTGCATGTGGAATAGCGATGCCTTCATCAAAAACATAATAAGGACCGTATTCCTTCGTGCTGTCTATCACCGCGATGGGATAGTTTTTCGTAATACGCCCCGCGCTGATTAATGGTTTCGCGGCACAATAAATAGCCTCTTCCCATGTTTCACATATCACGCCGAGCTGAATGCAATTGTGCTGCAAAAGGAAATTTTTTATGCTCATAAAACCTCATATATTTTTCCGAATGGTGTTTCTGAGTTCATCTATCTGAATGAAGAGATTATCAACACGATCCCGATAGTCAGGATGGGAAGAAAATAACTGAATAGCCTGATTGTATTTAATCATTAGCATTTTTTGCGTTTCACTGTGGCTCGGATCTTGTACTAAACGAGATTCAAGTTCCGCTAATTCTTCCTCAATTTCCCTGATACGATTGTCATCCGTATTACCGCGGTGACTGGAAGAGAGACTTGGCGATAAAAAACGTTTAAGTAGAGAAAACATCGTGACTCCTTAAGCAATTTGCATAATGACGACAGGCCTATGCGCTATTACGATGATTTACGATTCGCAATAAAGGCAATAAATGCCACGAACGCGACAAATGCGGCGACAAATAACCAGTCTTGCTGGAAGGCGTGTCCTAATATCAGGCCTGTACCGATGACATCAGAATCACTGAAGGTGACACCGGTAAATCCGAAGACTTCCAGTAAGGGCACCAGAATGGCGGGCAATAAGGTAATGAAAAGACCATGGACGACACCGCCGATGACTGCGCCACGCCGTCCTCCCAACGCGTTACCGAAAATCCCCGCTGTTCCGCCTGCAAAGAAGTTGGTCAATAAACCTGGCAAAATCATCGCCAATCCAAACATCGGGAAGATCAGCATTCCCAGAATGGAACCGACGGTAGTGGCGAGGAAACCGACAATTACGGCATTGGGCGCATAAGGGAAGAGCACCGGGCAATCCAACGCGGGTTTAGCGTTAGGCACCAGACGCATGGCGATACCCCGAAAAGCGGGAACTAGTTCGTTAAGCAGCAGACGTACGCCGCTGTAGAGAACAAAAACGCCCGCCACAAACTGCATGGACTGCATGAAGGAATACATCAGATAGTTGATGCCGTTAGCATATTGCGCAATGTAGGCCGGTCCCGCCGCCACCGCGGGGATGAGGTACATTGGCACCATAACGACGGCCATCGACAGGTAAGTATCCTGCAAAAATTTAAAGTTATCGGGCAGCGTTAAATCTTCGGTGGACTTGGAGTTTTTACCGACCAGCCGAGCGACAGCGGCCTGCACCAGATACCCGATGGTACAAAAGTGCCCCAGCGCAACATCATCAGAATTCGTGATTTTACGGACAATCGGCTGTGCCAGTGCAGGCATCAGCACGGCCATCATACCGCCAAATATGCCTCCGGTTAGGATCAGCGTCGCGCCGGTCAAGCCCGATTTATAGCCGATGACGGTACCGATTGTCGCCATCCACAGCAGAGCCTGTCCGGTCAGGAAGATATATTTAAAAGGGGTAATTCGCGCAATAAGGATGTTGACGGCAAAGATCACCATGAGCGTCAACGCGACTTCTGACCCAAGTTCGCGATTTGCCAACCCGGCGATGGCGGCGACATCGGTGATGTAGCCTTTCATACCAAAGCCTTGAGTAAAGATGCTGTTCAAATACGTCAGGGTATCGACGATGATGTTAATCCCCGCCATCATGATGAGGAAACCAAGCAGTGTTTTGAACGTCCCCTCTGCAATTTTTCCTACCGATTTCTTCTGTAAAATCAATCCGATCATGGCGATCAGCGCGATTAATATGGATGCCTGGCCTAATAAATCTTTCACAATGAAATTGATAACGGTGTTCATTTCTCACCTCATGCTATTTATGAGCCTGGATATAAGCTAATATTTTTTCTTCTATTTCATCTTTGTCGGTAAGTTTATTAAGAATGATGACTCTTTTTTTCTCATCTTCACTGGCATCGCTATTCAGGATTTCAGCAAATATTTTCTGGGTTAGAATGACGTCATAATTAAAGGCGGAGGCTTCTGAAATCGTGGTGTGATTGATTTCAGCATCAATGCCCAATTTTTTTAGTACGGATTTCGCACTCATTTCGATAGCGAAACTGGAACCTAATCCACAGCCGCAAACGCAAAGTACTTTCAACATAATAATGGCCTCATATAAGATGATGAGCTTTCGCGAGCTTATAATAGTGACTTTCGACATCAACCAAACGTTGTTTGGAATCCTCCAGATCGATAGGGATGGCCTTGTTGTTATTATTGATAATGATAATTTTATTTGTCAGTCCGGCGTTAATACACCGAACGACCTCTTCTGCAAGCAGGGTGCCCTGAATAATTTCTTCCCCGGTGGGCGCGCCATTTCGTAAACCATATCCCAAAATAGTTTTTCGGATACGGATTCCAATCTTGTGCTCTAGTTTCTTGATAATCGTATCGATAGCGCCCTGAAAGCCGGGGGTATATTCATGGGTATAGCCTTCAGAGCATAAAATAATCACGCTGTTTTGTTCTGCGATTTTCTCCCGAATACATTGTGATAACGTCTCAATATCCCAGGGGGATTCCGGGATGAGTGCGATATCGGCATTGCTTTTTAATGCTGCCTGTAGTGTTAATTCCCCACAATAGCCACCGAGTAATTCAATCATGAATACCCGACCTTGTAATCCACGGCCCGTATTGCGCAGCTTTTCTACCTCACTCATTACCTGTTCACAGGCGGTAGAAAAACCAATCGTATAGCTATTCCCTGAGATATCGTTATCAATCGTCATTCCTACGCCGTAGCAATGAATACCGTAGTGGCTTAATTTTTTCAGAAATTGGAATGAGCCATCTCCACCAGCCATAATAAGCGCATCGAGTTTTTGTTTTTGGATGTTTTTAACGATTTTCTCGTAATCTGTTTTTCTGCACTTTCCGGTTTTTCTCCCTGATGTAATCAAGGGCATTGATGAGAGTGAATAATCCACCAAATCGCGACGAGTGAGGGTTTTACAGCGGTTATCAATAAGTCCATTAATTCCACCATCGAAAATGATGATGTCTGAGGCAACCATTCTATTCACCTGAAAGATGAAATTATTTATTCCACTAACGTCGCCGCCGCTAATGACTAATCCAATTCTCATCGTCATACCCTAAAATATGAATAACCATCGTGTGAACACAATGTTATTAAACTAATAAGGTGTTTTTTTGATGAATGTCTCAAATTTGTATTTAACTATGGGGAGGCATGTCTTGACATTGATGTTTTTGATTCTATTGTTGTGATGATTATCACTATTTAAAAATAAGTTATTCCACTAACTTGTTAATTAATTTGAAATTTAACATTTTCATCTTTTTTATTTTCTTTATCTTTTTCTGTTAAAAAGCGAGTGCGTATTTTGTGAATGATTTCACAGTTATTCCGTTACGATCTCAATGATGAATCGACGAGTCGAAAAGATAACAATAGATAAATGTTATCGTTGAGACGAGTGACAATTCCTTCTCAAGTGCTAGAGTAGTCTTCAGTTTTACCTTTTATCTAGTGTTTTATTCCATTAAATAAGCATTTATCCAGCAGATTAGACAATCATCAGCGGAGAGAAAGGGAGAGCAGTAACATGCGGGTTGTGATCTTGGGAAGTGGTGTCATTGGCGTCAGTTCCGCCTGGTATCTGGCACAAGCAGGGCATGATGTCACCGTTATTGACAGGCAACCGGAGCCCGCGCAGGAAACCAGCGCCGGGAATGCCGGACAGATCTCTCCCGGTTATGCCGCGCCGTGGGCGGCGCCGGGAATACCGCTGAAAGCGATAAAATGGCTGTTTCAGCGTCATGCGCCGTTGGCCATTCGGCCAGATTTCACTGCGGCACAGCTACGCTGGATGTGGCAGATGTTGCTCAACTGCGATGCGCGCCACTATAAAACCAACAAAGCGCGGATGGTGCGTCTGGCGGAATACAGCCGAGACTGTCTGCAACAGCTGCGGCAGGAGACGGGTATTCAGTACGAAGGACGGCAAGGCGGCACGCTGCAACTGTTCCGCACCGAACAGCAATATGAAGATGCGTCTCGTGATATCGCGGTGCTGCAAGAGGCCGGCGTGCCTTACCAACTGTTGACCCGCCATGAACTGGCCTCGGTGGAACCCGCGTTGGCGAACGTGGCGGAGAAGCTCACCGGCGGGCTGCGTTTGCCGCATGATGAGACGGGGGACTGCCAGTTGTTTACTCGTCAACTGGCGGCGATGGCCGCCGATGCCGGCGTCACGTTTAAACTGGGGCGCACGGTGCGTCAACTGCGGGTTGAAGGGAAGAACGTTACGGGCGTGCAGTGCGATAACGAGATGTTCGTCGCGGATGCCTATGTGATGGCCTGTGGCGCCTATTCAACCGGCTTGCTGCGACAGTGGTTTGATATCCCGGTTTACCCGCTGAAAGGCTATTCTCTGACGATCCCCATGGCGGATGATGACGCGTCGCCCGTCTCTACGGTGCTGGATGAAACCTACAAGGTTGCCATCACCCGCTTTGACAACCGTATTCGCGTTGGCGGCATGGCCGAAGTCGTGGGGTTCAACACCGGACTGAACGCGAAGCGCCGGGAAACGCTGGAAATGGTGGTGCGCGATCTGTATCCACAGTGCGGGCCGATTGAACAGGCCACGTTCTGGTCAGGGTTGCGACCGATGACGCCGGATGGGACGCCGCTGGTGGGTCGTTCCCCGTTAGACAATCTGTATCTGAACACCGGTCATGGCACCTTAGGCTGGACAATGGCCTGCGGCTCAGGGAAATTGCTGGCTGATATCATGTCGGATAAATCACCGGATATTGCGTCCGATGATTTATCCGTGTCGCGTTATGCCCGTTAACGCGTCGCTATTCCGAATTAACGGCGGGGCAGCGACGTCAGGCTGCCCTTGTGATAGCGCGTCAGAAGGCGGGCGCGTATGGCCAGCAGCGTGGCACAAAGCATCACCAGCGCCAGCGATAGTTTTGACGGCAGCGGTATCGCCATCGCTCCCAGCCCAAGCGCGGCGCCCCCGGCCATCTGTATAAATCCTATCATCGCCGATGCAATTCCGACCTCTCTGGAGTAGGGCTCCAGCGCGTAGCTGGTGGCCGGCCCGATCAAAAATGCCAGACCGGCGCAGGCCAGCGCAACGGGTAACATATAGGTTGGCCAGGTGTTTTGCATCGCCTCTGGTAACAGGACGACGCCCCCCAGCAGTGAAAGAAAACCCGCGCCCATCAGCAGGCTGCCGATGGTCAGGCAGCGTGGCCGACCGACTTTACGAATAATACGGTTAGCAAAGAAACTGACCAGCATGATCCAAAAACCGTTGGCGCCAAAAGCGATTGAAAACTCCAGCGGCGTCAGGCGGGCCTGATTCATCAATACCGCGGGGGAGAAAGTGACGTAGGTCAGCGCCATTCCCATCGCGCCCGCGTTGACCAGCGCGAAGCCCAGAAAATGACCGTCGGATAAAATACGCTGATATTGACGCAAAGGGATCCCGTGTACCGGCAGCGTCGCATCGGGACGCGTTTCCGGCAGGAAACGGCTAATGAGCACCAGCACCAGAACGCTGTAGCCAGCCAGAAACCAGAACGGCGCTCGCCAGCCGAACGCTTCGGCCAATAATCCGCCTAACAGCGGCGCCAACGCAGGCACGATATTCAATGTGCCGTTAAGAAAACCATAGGTTCTGGCCGCGTCATCCCCGTTCAGTTTGTCGCGCACGCTGCTGAAAATCGCGACGGCGGTGCAGCAGACGGCCATTCCCTGAAAAAGGCGTGACAGGATGAACAGCATCGCGCTGGTCGCCAGCGCGGCCATGATGGCGCCGATGATATAGATCACTACGCCGGCCAGCGCCATTGGACGCCGTCCGTATTTATCGACCAGCGGACCGGCCAGCAGTTGGCCTAAGCCCATAACCAGAATAAAGAGTGCGACGGTCGACTGAATCAGCGATTCCGGGCTGTTCAACGCGGTCGCGATGGCGGGAATGAGCGGTAAATAAATATCGATTCCTAACGGGCCGAGTAACACCAGCGCCAGTAAAAGCAGGAGAAATCTTTGCATAACAAAAACAGCGATCCGGTTTTTATGGGTTCCACAGGGTAAAGTGCTGATGAGGGGAAAGAAAGCGTTATCTGTGCGGCAGGGTGGCAATCGGTGCGGTGGCCGCGCTGAAGAAGCGCGTCGGCCAGCGAAATAGCCGTTGGCCGATGATGTGATTAATGTCCTACGGTTTGTTTACGGAACAGCTCGCGGAAAACCGGATAGATATCGTCGGGCTCACGAATATGCTGCATGGCGAAATTATCGAACATGTCGTGCAGTTCTTCGTATTCACGCCAGAGCGTCTGGTGCGAACGACGGGTGATCTCAATATAGCTGTAGTAACGTACCATCGGCAGAAGCTGCTTCGCCAGGATCTGGTGGCACAAAGGGGAGTCATCCGCCCAGTTATCGCCATCCGACGCCTGCGCCGCGTAGAT
The DNA here is from genome assembly GCF_004342665.1 of Samsonia erythrinae. Lineage (GTDB taxonomy): Bacteria > Pseudomonadota > Gammaproteobacteria > Enterobacterales > Enterobacteriaceae > Samsonia > Samsonia erythrinae. The sequence goes on from NZ_SMBY01000004.1 coordinate 77,460, forward strand.
ATTCCATTGCGCCGGGTCGTAACGCTCACGCACCACGTCTTCCATCAGCTTTAACGCACTGGAAACGATGGTGCCGCCGGTTTCCTGAGAGTAAAAGAATTCCTGCTCATCGACCTCTTTTGCCTGTGTATGGTGACGGATATACACCACCTCCACGTTTTTGTAATTTCTGCTGAGGAACAAATACAGCAGAATATAAAAGCGCTTTGCCATGTCTTTTGTCGCCTGATCCATCGATCCGGACACGTCCATCAGACAGAACATGACGGCCTGACTGGAGGGTTCGGCTCGCCGTTCGTAGTTCTTGTAACGCAGATCGAACGTGTCGATAAAGGGAACGCGGGCGATCTTCTGACGCAGCTCGGTAATTTCCTGACGCAGCCGTTCCTCCTCCAGTAATTGAGCCGGTTCGGCGTGTTCCAACGTTTCCAGCGTCTCTTCCAGCTCATGGAGCGCGCGGCGTTTCCCCGCCGTCATCGCCATGCGGCGCGCCAGCGAGTTTTGCAGCGATCGCACCACGCTGATGTTGGCCGGAACGCCGTTAGCGGTGTATCCGGCACGATGCGTTTTGTACTCGGTCATCTGCTGATGCTGCGTCTTTTTCAGGTTCGGCAGCGCCAGATCTTCAAACAGCAGATCCAGATATTCGTCTTTGGATATCTGAAAGACGAATTCATCCTGACCTTCGCCATCCTGGCCGGCATTGCCCTGACCGGCGCCGCTGCCGCCACCGCCTTGTGGCCGCTCGATTTTGTCGTTCTGTACAAAATGGTCGTTACCTGGATGGACGCGATGGCGCCGTCCACCCCGGCCCTGATGAAACATCGGTTCGTTGATGTCTTCATTGGGGATCGATACGGACTCCCCGCTTTCGATGTCGGTCACCGAACGCTTATTAATGGCCTCGGAAATCGACTTTTTTATTTGCGACTTATAGCGGCGCAGAAAGCGCTGGCGGTTCACCGTGCTTTTGTTTTTGCCGTTCAGTCGCCGGTCAATAAAGTAGGCCATGTTTCCCCCAAACGCTGTTGCCAGCATCGTGCGTCATTATGATGATTTCCTTACCCGCAGATACCATTCGCACAGCAAACGCACCTGCTTGCGGGTATAGCCTTTCTCCATCATGCGATCGACGAAGTCATCATGTTTTTTCTGCTCATCCGTTGAGGTTTTGGTGTTAAACGAAATGACCGGTAGCAGCTCTTCGGTATTGGAGAACATTTTTTTCTCGATGACCGTGCGCAGCTTCTCATAACTGGTCCAGTTCGGATTTCGACCGTTATTGTTGGCGCGGGCGCGCAGGACAAAGTTGACGATCTCGTTACGAAAATCTTTGGGGTTACTAATGCCTGCCGGTTTCTCGATTTTTTCCAGCTCAGCGTTCAAGGATTCGCGGTCAAAGAGTTGACCGGTATCCGGGTCGCGGTACTCCTGATCCTGAATCCAGAAATCCGCATAGGTGACATAGCGATCGAAAATGTTCTGACCGTATTCGGAATAGGATTCAAGATAAGCGGTCTGGATCTCTTTACCGATGAATTCGGCGTATTTCGGCGTCAGATACCCCTTCAGGTGCTCAAGGTATTTTTCGGCCAGTTCCTGCGGGAACTGTTCGCGTTCGATCTGTTGCTCCAGAACGTAGAACAGGTGTACCGGGTTGGCGGCGACTTCGCTGTGATCGAAATTAAAGACGCGGGACAAAATCTTGAACGCGAAACGGGTCGACAGACCGTTCATTCCTTCATCTACGCCGGCGTAATCACGGTATTCCTGATAGGACTTCGCCTTCGGGTCGGTGTCTTTCAGGCTTTCTCCATCGTACACCCGCATCTTGGAGTAGATGCTGGAATTTTCCGGTTCTTTGAGACGCGACAGGATAGAAAAGCGTGCCAGCGTTTCCAGCGTACCGGGGGCGCAGGGCGCATGTGCCAGTTCGCTGTGATTGAGCAACTTATCGTAGATTTTAACCTCTTCGGACACGCGCAGGCAGTAGGGTACTTTCACGATATAAACGCGGTCGAGGAACGCTTCATTATTCTTGTTGTTACGGAACTGTACCCATTCCGATTCGTTAGAGTGCGCCAGAATAATGCCGTTGAAGGGCAGTGCGGCAATCCCTTCCGTCCCATTGTAGTTGCCTTCCTGCGTGGCGGTCAGCAACGGGTGGAGCACTTTGATCGGCGCTTTGAACATTTCCACGAACTCCATGATGCCCTGATTGGCGCGGCACAGCGCGCCGGAATAACCATAGGCGTCGGGATCGTTTTGGGCATAATGCTCCAGCTTGCGGATATCGACTTTACCGACCAGTGCGGAAATATCCTGATTATTTTCATCGCCGGGTTCGGTCTTCGCTATCCCAATTTGCGCCAGAATCGACGGCCACACTTTGACGACCCGGAATTTGGTGATATCCCCGCCGAATTCCTGAAGTCGTTTGGCTGCCCAGGGCGACATGATCGTACCGAGGTAGCGTCGAGGAATCGAATACTCTTTCTCCAATATGGCCGCGTCTTCCTGCGGGTTGAACAGGCACAGCGGGTGGTCATTCACCGGACTGCGCTCGCCATTGGCGCTGAGAATATAAATGGGAACGCCTTGCATCAGCGCTTTCAAACGTTCGGCCAGTGACGATTTCCCGCCGCCGACCGGCCCCAGCAAATACAAGATCTGTTTCTTCTCTTCCAACCCCTGTGCGGCATGTTTCAGGTAAGAGACGATCTGCTCAATGGCCTCCTCCATCCCATAAAATTCTTCAAAGGCAGGGTAGCGCGCAATCACGCGGTTCGAGAACAGGCGTGACAGTCGTGATTCTTGGGCGGTATCCACCATTACAGGCTCACCGATAGCCATTAACAATCGCTCGGCCGCATTCGCATAGGCACTGCGATCTTGCTGACACAGAGTAAGGAATTCCTGCAGGGTGAACTCTTCGTCCTTGGCAGCGTCGTAGCGCTGGCGGTAGTGATCAAATATGTTCATAGCGATGCCCGTCCTTCGTCGATTAGCACAGGTTAAGAGAGCGCATGGAATAAGAGATGGCCAAGATGCCTGATAATATATTGCCCTCCCAAAGAAGACGTCTTCCGAATACAGCAACCCTTATGCCAACTTGTGGTTTTGGGGGGCGTGATTTTCGTCATGCCTGCTGACCGGGAAGACGTCACCTTCAGTATTAAAGCGTAGTTTGCATCTGCAAAATTTCCTCCCAGTCCTCCGACGTATTTTTAAGATATTTCAATGACTCAGTTTCACAATAATCGGTGTAATATCGCTGCTGATGGGCATCCTGCCTTAACGTTGCCGTTAATCGCCGGTGTTTAATAGACGTAAAACCTATCGGTGATATAGTTTATTCATTCATGTTATTTTTATATAACCTGATTGCGAATATGTGCCATTGGCTTATCATTTTTCATGATATTTATCTGTAATAGGAAATAGAAAACAGTGAAAAAATTTCAACTATGTATGCTGGCCGCGCTGCTCCCTGGTGCTGTAGCCCTGTCTTCCGCGCATGCGGCAGACGTTTCTCTGGGCCTTGGCGCTGCGGGATCAACGTCGGTGTACCGTGGTGTTGATAATGACGTTTATCCGCTTCCTGTACTGAATTATGAGAGTGAAAATTTTTATTTCCGCGGGCTGGGTGGCGGATACTACCTGTGGAATGACGGCGCAAATCGTCTCTCTTTAACGGCCTACTACCTGCCTTTAGGGTTTAAACCGGGAGATAGCGACGATCTGCGTATGAAGCAGTTAGATAAACGCCGCGGTACGCTGATGGCGGGCGCGGCCTACCGTCATATCGCTGACTGGGGCGAAATCCGTACTGTGCTGGCCGGTGATACGCTCGATTATAGCAACGGCTTTGCGTGGGATACCGCCTATCTTTACCGCTTCTCGCTGGGGGAGGTGAGCATCACTCCCGGTATCGGCGTCACCTGGTTTAGCGAAAATATGAACCAGTATTACTATGGCGTTAGCGCCAAAGAGTCATCACGCTCCGGCTTTAGCCAATATAGCCCCGGCGATGGCTGGGCCCCGTATCTTGAACTGAGCGCGGGTTATCAGATTAACCAAAGCTGGAGCGCCTGGGCCGTAGGTCGTTACACGCGTTTGTCTGACGAGGTGAAAGACAGCCCTATCGTTGACAGTAATCACAGTATCTTAATGAGCGCAGGCGTGAGTTATCGCTTCTGATGCTTGCAACTATTTGGTGCATTTGCAGCACAATAATGGGGTGGTATCACCCCATTTGCACATTTAAGGTGCGCTGAACGCTGTGTTAGGTTGACGGACATAATAAGGAGGGCGTTGTGGCAAAAGAGATCTGTTTTCCAGACGGTACCCGTGTTCCGGCAATCGGTCAGGGAACCTGGTATATGGGCGAAGATGCCCGGATGAAGGCCCAGGAGATAGCGGCGCTGCGAGCGGGTATCGACCTTGGGTTAACGCTGATTGATACGGCAGAAATGTATGCGGACGGCGGCGCGGAGGAGGTGGTCGGTGAGGCGATACGCGGCCTGCGCGACCGTGTCTATCTGGTGTCGAAAGTCTACCCGCACAATGCGGAAGGCGAAAAGGCGATACAGGCCTGCGAACGCAGCCTGAAGCGACTGCAAACCGAGCATATCGATCTGTATCTGCTGCACTGGCGCGGCGGCATCCCATTAGCTGATACGATCGCCGCAATGGAACGATTGCAGCAGGCGGGCAAAATCGGCCAGTGGGGCGTGTCCAATCTCGACCTTGAGGACATGCAGGCGCTGTGGTCGCTGAACGGTGGGCAGCGCTGTATGACCAATCAGGTGCTTTACCATTTGGCATCGCGCGGTATTGAGTTTGATTTGCTGCCGTGGTGCCGGCAACAGCAGATTCCGGTGATGGCCTATTGCCCGCTGGCGCAGGCGGGGCGTCTACGTGACGGATTATTCTCGCATCCGGTGGTGAACCACATTGCGCGCGAGCGGGGGATCACACCGGCTCAGCTCCTTTTAGCATGGGTTATTCGCCAGCCCGGCGTTATTGCGATCCCGAAAGCCAGTGCGGTGAAGCACGTTGAAGAAAATGCGCAGGCGCGGGATGTGGTGCTGTCTGCGGAAGATATCGCGCAGTTAGATCAGGCTTTTCCACCGCCGACGCGCAAACAGCATCTGGATGTGGTGTAGCGGACGGACAAGCATTTTCAGAAAAGGGTGTATGGTTAACCATGTCGCCATACACCAATGCGGTTGTTATTTCTTAACGCGGATAACCGTCGTCAGACGAGCCGGCGCCTTGGCGGACGCTACAAGCGGTTGATGAATTCGCGCCGTTTCCACACACACAAACGTTTTATAACCCTCATCGGTCATATCGCTAATCGTGCGGGAGAGCGCGGCACCGGGATTCCAGGCGACCACGTCGCTGTTATTGGAATGGTGCACTTCAATGGTGCGTTTCAGTATCGGGTCGTGCACGATGCTGGTGGCCTGCGGCTGGGTGTAGATACGGTCGGTACGATCGGTAAAGACCAGATCGCCATGCTGTGTGGCTAGTTTGCCCTCATCAACCTTATCAATAAAGGATGTTCCTAACCCGGAGATATGGATGTCACTGATGCTGCCGATATGGAAATAGGTGTGTAGCGCGCTGGTCATGCTGTAATCGCCATGCGCTTCCAGCTCAATGCGACATTCTTTGCCCAGGTTGAAACGTGCAATCAGCGTGAATTCATGCGGCCAGCTTTTACGCGTCTCCTCATTGTCCCGCAGCGTAAAGGTCAGTTGCACGCCATGTTCATCTTCACTGTGAGCGGTAAACTCCCACGGCAGCAGGCGGGCAAAACCGTGGTTCGGCGTGGAGAACGGGCCAAACCAGGGGAAACAGATCGGTACGCCGCCACGGATGGCGACATGCGGCGTAAACGGGGTGTTGTCGCTCAACCACAGAACCGGCGCTTCATTGGCGGGCTGCCAGCTCAGCAGGTGTGCGCCTTGCAGCGCGACGGCCGCGCGAACTGCGGGGTGATCGACGACGATGACGGGCAGTTGATCCCGCTGGCGCTGGCTGAGCGTTGCGCTAATCGGCTTCGTTACGGGGAGCGAAAAAATCGTGTTATGCATGATAGTGCCTTTGGTGATTTTATTCTTTGCAATAAAAACCCTGCAATAAAAAAGGGCGACATCATGTCGCCCTTTTATCACGGAACCATCGCGACGCTTATTTAGAGATGTGGGCGATCAGATCCAGAACCTTGTTTGAATAACCGGTTTCGTTGTCATACCAGGAAACCAGCTTCACAAAGTTATCGCTCAGTGCGATACCGGCTTTGGCATCAAATACTGAAGTCAGTTTTTCACCGTTGAAATCGGTAGAAACAACGTCGTCTTCGGTATAGCCCAGCACGCCTTTCAGCTCGCCTTCAGAGGCTGCTTTGATTGCCGCACAGATTTCTTTGTAAGAGGCCGGTTTTTCCAGACGAGCGGTCAGGTCGACAACGGAAACGTTCGGCGTAGGAACGCGGAACGCCATGCCGGTCAGTTTGCCGTTCAACTCAGGAATAACTTTACCGACGGCTTTGGCTGCGCCAGTAGAAGAGGGGATGATGTTCTGAGACGCGCCGCGGCCGCCGCGCCAGTCTTTGTGAGACGGGCCATCAACCGTTTTCTGAGTGGCGGTAGTTGCGTGAACGGTGGTCATCAGCGCTTCAACGATACCGAAGTTGTCATTGATGACTTTCGCCAGCGGCGCCAGACAGTTGGTCGTACACGAGGCGTTAGAAACGATGTCCTGACCTGCGTAAGCTTTGTGGTTTACACCCATAACGAACATCGGGGTGTTATCTTTAGATGGGCCAGTCAGAACGACTTTTTTCGCACCCGCTGCGATGTGTTTACGCGCAGTTTCGTCAGTCAGGAAGATCCCGGTTGCTTCGGCAACAACGTCCACATTGACTTCATTCCACTTCAGGTTAGCAGGATCTCTTTCTGCGGTAACACGGATGGTTTTGCCGTTAACAACCAGGTGGCCATCTTTAACTTCAACGGTGCCGTTAAAACGACCGTGCGTTGAGTCGTATTTCAGCATGTACGCCATGTATTCAGCGTCTAACAGGTCGTTGATTGCAACGATTTCGATGTCAGAGCGTTCTTGCGCAGCGCGGAAAACAATACGTCCAATACGGCCAAATCCGTTGATACCTACTTTGATAGTCATATATTCCACCAGCTATGGGTTAGTGAATAAAAGGTTGGTTGTAAAATTACAAAAACCTTGCTGGGCGTCAAGCGGAATCGTGTCAATAGTTGCGGTAAGTCAAACCCGCGATCACTCTTTGCGCAAAGACCGCCAGTGCCTGTAACTCAATAATATTTAAGACCGATATGGGGTCAGATTGCATCATATAAAGCCTGCGTCGCCTCAATATGTGATGCAGATCACAATTAGATTGTCACCCCCATAATATTCACGATTTTAGGCCATTATCGCCTGTATGGTTGTTAATTTTTTGTTATAATTAAAGATCAATTGGATTGATAACTCTAGCGGTGAGCCCCTATGACTAACGACTCTGTTTTGCCTACCCCGCCTGATCAGGCTGAACTGACAGAGATGCAGCGCTATGTCACCCAGCAGCGCGGCACGGAGCCTGCGTTTTCAGGCAAATTGCTGCATAACAAGCGCACCGGCGTTTATCACTGTCTGTGCTGCCAGTCTCCGCTGTTTTATTCTGATAACAAGTATGACTCAGGCTGCGGCTGGCCTAGTTTTGATCAGCCCGTTTCGTCAGAAGCCATCCGCTACCTTGACGATGATTCGCACAATATGCGCCGTATTGAAATTCGCTGCGGGCAGTGTGATGCGCATTTGGGTCATGTTTTCCCCGATGGTCCTAAAACGACCGGTGAACGCTACTGTGTCAACTCCGCCTCACTCCGCTTTATTGATGCGGTGGATGGCGAGCGCGTTGACGGCTAAGGCCGTTCGGAACGGATGCCACGGCTGGGCGCCACTAGCTTTAAACGATTCAGCTATTGTGACGAACTCAGAGAATAATAACCAGACTTTTCTCGGAGCGGGAACCGGATATGGAACTCAACGAACTGATTGACACGATGACGCCTGAAATTTACCAGCGGTTAGCCACCGCGGTAGAACTGGGCAAGTGGCCGGATGGCGTCGCGTTGACGGCGGAGCAGAAAGAAAACTGTCTGCAAATGGTCATGCTGTGGCAGGCGCGCAACAACGAGCAGGCGGAACATATGACCATTGGCACGAATGGCGAGATTGTGATGAAAAGCAAGCAAGAGCTGAAGCAGCAGTTTAGCGGGGCAGAGGCGATCGCCACCCTTAAGCCTAAGGGCTAAACATCAGCCGACGGTCTTAACGACCGCGGCGATGTACCATCATTTTTTCCGTCAGCCGCCGGCAGACAATCCAGAACAATACCGTGTGATATCCGTAAGTATTGCGCCACGCTGCGCCATTTCCCGTAACGCACTCTCGCTGTCTGTCGGAGAAAGGTTAACGCCCCGACAGCCATCCACTAATACCTCGGTACGATAGCCTAACGCGATTGCATCTAATACGCTGAACTTGACGCAATAGTCAGTGGCGAGTCCCATAATCGTCAAGTGGCGGATACCCTGAGCGCGCAGCCAATCATCCAGTTCGGTTTTAACCCGATGTCCGTTATCGAAAAAAGCGCTGTAGCTGTCGATTTCCGGTTGCGTACCTTTCTGTACCACCCACTGAATCGCAGACCGACGCAATGCCGGATGGAAGTCCGCGCCGGGTGTGCCCTGAACGCAGTGAACAGGCCACCATACCTGCGGTAGTCCGTGCAGCTCGCCTATTTCCCCAACGGTGGCGTTTGCATTGGCGGCAAAGCTGCCGTGTTCGGAGGGGTGCCAGTCCTGACTGGCAATGACCGCGACGCCGGCGTCGACACTGGCCTCAATGGCGCGATTGGCGATCTCAATAACGCGATCGCCCTCGTTAACCGCCAGTGAGCCGCCCGGACAAAAATCATTTTGTAAATCAACTAATAGCAACGCCTTTTTCATTCTCTACTCCGTTGACTGACTTAATCTTTATCGCTTAATTCCCCGCGCAGATTCTGCTGCATTAAGCCGCGAATTTCATCGGCGACTAATGCCGGCTGACTCAGCAGGTAGTGCAGTTTGGTCAACGCGGCCTCGACCGTCATGTCAAAACCGCTGACCACCCCGGCCTGAGCCAGCGCATTGCCCGTCGCATAGCCGCCCATGTTGACACGCCCGGAGATGCACTGCGTAAGGTTGACGACCACAGTACCGCGAGCACAGGCTTCGCGTAACTCGTTAAGTAACCCCGGACTTTGCGGCGCGTTTCCAACGCCATAAGAGCGCAAGATTAACGCCTTCACCGGTTGACGCAGGAAGTTACCGATCACATCGGCGGAGATGCCGGGATAAAGGGTAACCACGCCGATAGGCTGCGGCGTGATGTGATGCACCTGTAACGGCGGGCAGTGAGTGCACCCTACGCTAGGCGCCAGACGGCGAATATGAATCCCCGCTTCGAGCAGCGGAGGAAAATTAGGAGACGCGAACGCATCAAAGCCATCCGCATGAGCTTTAGTCGTACGGTTGCCGCGTAACAGTTTGTTATTGAAGAAGAGGGTGACCTCGTTAATCGGGTAGTTCGCCGCGACATACAGCGCGTTCAACAGGTTGGTTTGACCGTCCGAGCGCAGCTCCGCCAGCGGAATCTGTGACCCTGTCACAATGACCGGTTTGGCCAGGTTTTCCAACATGAACGACAGCGCTGAGGCGGTGAACGCCATCGTGTCGGTGCCATGCAGAATCACGAAACCATCGTAATCATCATAATGCTGTTGAATATCGTCCGCGATGTATTGCCAATCTGCCGGGGTCATATCGGACGAATCGATCAGCGGGGTATATTCATGAAGGGTAAATGCCGGCATTTCGTCACGGTGGAATTCAGGCATTTGCGCCAACTGTTCCTGCAAATGACCGGAAACCGGCACATAGCCATGAGTGGAGCGCTGCATACCAATGGTTCCGCCCGTATAGGCGACGTAAATGGATTTCTTTCGCATGATAGTATGGGTAAGCATCAAAACGTGAATTATATACTCGTTATGCGTCAAATTGCAGGTGTGCTGGCCGTTTGCGCTGCTCTTCATGTGCATTACCTGACGGACGCATCGTGCGTCAAACGGTATCGTAATGGAAGACGTGAGAGTTTCGGAGGCGGAAGCCCGATAATCGCATCATGAAGCCATGAGCATTACCGGGCCCCCGGAGGGAACGCTACCTGACGTCTCCGCAGGTCAGACAGAAGGCGTAGCGATGCTGTGGGTCATTCAGGTTATTCATTATAGACGGCTGTGACTGCACCACGTCCGCCAACTGCGCGACAGGAGCAGGCAGCATTGACTGAATGGCGGCTGGCAGCAGGGCGTAAACAGAAACGTTAACCTGATTTAACAGAGTATCGAGCACGCCAGGCTGCTCGGCGTACCAGTTCAACTGGTATTGCCCCAGTTTTGCCAGTTCAGCGGCTTTCTTGACGGCGTCATCGAAATCGCCGAGCTGATCAACCAGCCCATTAGCTTTCGCGTCGCTCCCAATCCAGACGTGGCCCTGGGCTATCTTATCGATTTGCTCCGGCGTTTTCTTACGCGCCTGCGCCACAATATCGATGAAGTTCTTATAGCCGCGTTCGATGCTTAATTGCATCATCTGCGAGAATGCCGGCGGCAGCGATTTGGTTACGGACAGATCGGCGAGCGGAGAGGTGGCAACGCCATCCGTATGTACCCCCAGGCTTTCCAGCGAATTTTCGAACGTGTTAATCACGCCAAAGATACCGATTGAACCGGTTAGCGTGCCTGGACTGGAGATAATCGCGTTCGCCGGTGTGGAGATCCAGTAGCCGCCGGATGCCGCCATGCCGCCCATGGACACAACAATCGGCTTCCCGGCCAGACGTGTTGCCATCAGTTCTGAGCGAATCAGCTCTGATGCGGTGACGCTACCGCCGGGGCTATTGACGCGCAACACCAGCGCTTTTATTTTCGGGTCGAGACGCGCGGCACGAATTTGTGCGGCAGTGGTATCTCCGCCGACCATTCCCGGCGTTTCCGTCCCGTCAATGATTGCGCCGCTGGCAAAGATCACCGCGATCTGGTTGTTATTATGGCTGGGGGGATTAATGGCATAATCATAGATGCTGATGAAATTAAAATTCTTCTTCTGGTTATTCCAGCCGAAGGCTTTAACCAACGTTTGCTCCGTCATTGAACGCGAAGCCACTTCATCGACCAACTTGTTTTCCAGCGCATAGCGCGCAGTGTCGCCCTCGACGGCCTGCAAACCAGCAAGGATGTTTGTCGCGCCGGGGAAGAGTTGCTGCGGCGTGATCTGCCGGTTTGCCGAAACCGTATTTAAATACTGTTGCCACAGGGCGTTAAGCCAACGACTGTCGGCATCCCGCGCCGCGGGTGACATATCATCGCGCAAATACGGTTCAACGGCGGATTTATAGGTTCCCACGCGGAAGATATTAGTGGTGACTTTCAGCTTATCCAGCAAGGATTTGAAGTAAAGGTTGTTAGTGGCGAAACCATGCAGATCGACGCTGCCTTGCGGCGTGAGTGAAATCGAATTGGCGAAACTGGCCAGATAATATTGCGACTGGTTATAGCTGTCGCCGACGGCATAAATGGGTTTACCGCTATCGCGGAACTCGCGCAGCGCTTTGCCGATATATTGCAGCGATGGCTGGTCGGCTCCGGTAAAATCGCTGAGGTCCAACACGATGCCGGTGATGTTAGTATCACTTTTTGCCTGACGAATGCTGTCAACGATATCGAAAAGCGAGTTTTCCTGACGACGATTGTTCGCCGCGCCAAAGAATTCACGCCCAAACTGACGCAGTTTATTATTCACCGAAGGTTGGTCGACCACCACGCCGGTCAGGTCGACCAGCAGAGCGCCTCGTGTAGCCTCTTCCGGCGTCGTTTTTACCTGAGAATAGATCCCCACGCCAACGATAATCAGAGCGACAAGAAAAATGTTGAGAATAAATTCTCTGATAAAATTAAGCAGACGCCACGTCCACTTAAACAGCCTGCTAAAAATTCGCCACAGTGTGCGCATGATATCTCCATGAACGGGTAACAGCGTGTACCCCAACGTTTTTCAGATCGCCGTCTGGCAAGTGATAAAACACAAGGGCTGATAGTATCCTAATGAGCGGACAGTAAAAAGTCAGTATTAAATCGCCGCTGGCGCGCGTCCCGCCGGGGTTATCTTGTAACAAAACTTCTACTTGTGCTAACGTGGCGCGCAATGTTGTCGTACAGCGACATATCACGGTAAGAAATGGTGATACCGTAAAGAACTGAAATCAGATGGCCTGACAGGAGAGGAACGATGGATGCGCTTGGATTATTATTAAATCGTCGTTCGGCCTCGCGCCTTACCGCGCCGGCGCCGACCGGCGAGGCATTAAATAACATTATCCATGCCGGTATGCGTGCGCCGGACCACGGCACCCTGCAACCGTGGCGCTTTTTTATCATCGAAAATGAAGGGATGGCGCGTTTTAGTGCGCTACTGACGCGCGCCGCGCAGCAGGAAGGGTTGGACGAAGCCGGTATCGAGAAGGCGCGTCAGGCGCCTTACCGTGCCCCGCTGATCATCGCCGTCGTGGCGCACTGCACCGATAACCCCAAAGTCCCGCGATGGGAACAGCTTGTTTCCGCAGGCTGTGCGGTTCAGGCAATGCAGATGGCGGCGTTAGCGCAGGGGTTTAATGGCATTTGGCGTAGCGGCGTCTGGACGCACAATACGCTGGTGCGCGAAGCTTTCCACTGCCGTGAACAGGACGAGATCGTTGGCTTCCTGTATCTGGGAACGCCGCAGTTGAAAGCCGCTACCACGGTAACGCCGCCGGATACGGACACGTTTGTCCATTACTTCTGATCGCCGTTTTTTGAACAGTATCGCTTTCTTATTCGTTTTACCCTGTGTTTTCCCGCGCGCCGTGCGGGAACTGACCCGTCTGCTCGATGGTGAATAATGAGACTGTTTATTGCCGAAAAGCCCAGCCTTGCACGGGCGATTGCAGATGTGTTACCAAAACCGCATCGGCGCGGCGATGGATTTATTGCCTGTGGTCAGAATGATGTCGTGACCTGGTGCATAGGACACCTGCTGGAGCAGGCTCAGCCGGACGTCTATGACGCGCGCTACGCCCGCTGGTCTCTTGCCGACCTGCCCATTATTCCTCAGAAATGGCTGTTGCAACCGCGGCCATCCGTCAGCAAGCAGCTGAATATCATTAAAAAGTTATTGGCGGATGCCAACGAAGTGGTCCACGCGGGCGACCCCGATCGTGAGGGGCAACTGCTGGTCGATGAAGTGTTGGAATATCTCGCGCTGCCGGAAGAGAAACGTCGGCAGGTCCGTCGTTGTCTGGTTAACGATCTCAACCCCCAGGCGGTAGAACGCGCTGTTTCCCGCCTGCGAGAGAACAGAGAGTTCATTCCGTTATGTGTCTCGGCCCTGGCGCGTTCCCGTGCCGATTGGCTCTATGGCATTAATATGACGCGCGCCTATACCCTGTTGGGGCGCAATGCCGGTTATGACGGCGTGCTTTCGGTGGGGCGCGTGCAAACGCCGGTGCTGGGATTGGTGGTGCGACGCGACGAAGAGATCGAGCACTTCGTTCCCAAGGATTATTTCGAAGTAAAAGCGCATATCGTCACGCCTGCCGATGAGCGTTTTGTTGCGCTGTGGCAGCCGAGCGAATCCTGCGAACCGTATCAGGACGAAGAAGGGCGCTTGTTGCACCGCCCGTTGGCGGAACATGTCGTCAAGCGCATCGAGGGCCAGCCTGCACTCGTCACCCACTATCATGACAAGCGAGAATCAGAAACCGCTCCGCTGCCTTATTCATTGTCTACGCTGCAAATAGAGGCCGCGAAACGTTTTGGGTTGAGCGCCCAACAGGTGCTGGATGTGTGCCAGAGACTGTATGAAACCCATAAGCTGATTACGTACCCGCGATCCGACTGTCGCTATCTGCCCGAAGAGCATTTTGCCGGCCGCCATGCCGTATTGAATGCGATAGCGGTACATCAACCCAATCTGTTGCCGCAGCCGGTTATGGAAATCGATCGGCGTAACCGCTGCTGGGACGATGGCAAGGTCGATGCTCACCACGCCATTATCCCCACCGCGCGCAGCGCCAGCGCCTCGCTGACGGAAAATGAGCGCAATGTGTATGGATTGGTCGCTCGGCAGTACATTATGCAGTTCTGTCCGGACGCCGTGTTTCGTAAATGCGTCATTGAACTGGATATTGCGGGCGGTAAATTTATCGCGAAAGCCCGTTTTTTGGCCGAAGCCGGTTGGCGCACGCTGCTGGGCGGCAAAGAGCGTGATGAAGAAAATGAGGGAACGCCGCTGCCGGTGGTGGCAAAGGGGGATACGTTATTGTGCGAGCGTGGTGAGGTGGTTGAACGGCAAACTCAGCCGCCGCGTCCTTTCACTGATGCCACGCTGTTATCGGCGATGACGGGAATTGCCCGTTTTGTACAGGATAAAGAACTCAAGAAAATCCTACGGGCAACGGACGGTTTAGGCACCGAGGCGACGCGAGCGGGCATCATTGAGCTGTTGTTTAAACGGACATTTCTGTTCAAAAAAGGGCGCTATATTCACGCCAGCGAAGCCGGGCGCGCGTTGATTCATTCACTGCCGGACAGCGCCGCGCACCCTGATATGACGGCGCACTGGGAAGCGACGCTGACGAAAATTAGCGAGAAGCAATATCGATATCAGGACTTTATGCAGCCGCTGACCGATTCCTTGCAGAATTTAATACTGCAAGCTAAACAAAGTGGTGCGGTAAGGGCATTCAAAGATCTTCCGACACCCCCGCCGCGGGCGGTAAAGCAGCGTAAACCTAAGACGAAAAAAGCGAAGGAGCAGGGGCAATGAAATTACGGGTATCTTTGTGTCTCGTCAGCATCATGTTGGTTCTACCCTCGCTGGCGCAGGCCCATCGCGGGGAAACGGATGTTGTCGTTCCCCTCCCACAGGCTGTGTGGGGTGCGGGAAATCCGGTGAGGGAACACAATAGCAACTGCCTGCGCTGTTGTGTGTATGAAAACCGTCACTATTCAGAAGGCGCAGTCGTTAAAATGGATGGTGTGATTCTGCAATGCGTGCAGGACAAACAGACGCTTGGCACGAATAACCTGATTTGGCAGTTGGTTAAGCAGTAACCGAAGATGCAGATACGGTTGATGCTTTGCATCACCGCGGCGGCCTTGATGCCCGCGGTGATGGGGATTTTATCCTGAACGATTGTTATAGAGGCAGGATCACAACGTAAACGTAGCCCAGACTGGCGCATGGTCGGACGGCTTTTCCATCGCCCGGATCTCATAATCGATGCCGCTGGCGATACAGCGTTCGGCCAGGAACGGACTGGCAAGGATCAGATCAATACGCAGACCGCGATTGTCATCAAACCCGGCGGAGCGGTAGTCAAACCACGAAAAGCGATCGTTGCTTTCCGGGTTGGCGGCGCGGAAGGTATCAATCAGCCCCCAGTTCTGCAAACGGGCCAACCATTCACGCTCTTCCGGCAGGAAAGAGCATTTACCGGTGCGTAACCAACGCTTGCGGTTCTCTTCCCCTATCCCGATGTCCAGATCGGTAGGACTGATATTTAAATCTCCCATCACGATTAGCGGTTGTGTGGCGCTGTGGTGCTGTTCCAGATAAGTTTGCAGATCCTGATAGAAGCGTGTCTTCGCGGGGAATTTCACCGGGTGGTCACGCTTTTCTCCCTGCGGAAAATAGCCGTTAACGATCGTGAACGTTCCATGCTCTGTGGCGAAATCCGCCATAATTATCCGCCGTTGCGCATCTTCATCATCCGTCGGGAAACCACGGCGAACGGCGATTGGCTGTGTTTTACACAGCAGCGCGACGCCGTAGTGACCTTTCTGACCGTGGTAATACACGTGGTAGCCGTGACGGCTGACATCGTCTAACGGAAACATATCGTCGTGGACTTTCGTTTCCTGCAACCCGATCACATCCGGCTGGTGTTGTTCGATAATGGCGGCCAACTGATGAGGGCGCGCCCGCAGGCCATTAATATTAAAAGAAACAACTTTCATGTTCGCTGCCATATGCTGAAAAATGTGGCCTGATGGTAGCAGAAAGTCAGGTCTGCCGTCACGGTGAGGCGAGCGTTTTACGGCGGCCAACATCGCCCGATGGCGACGGCTTCAGCCCCTCTACCATCGATGAAAATCGCTGAAAATAAGATTCATTTATATTCAGTTGAATCGGATGCTTACCACCCGCTATACTCCGCAGTTCGCAGGAGAGAGGGCGCGTTGTATTGCGCTCCGCCGAAGGCGCAAACTCCCATAATCGCTCAGGCCACCCTACTGCGACTTTCATTTAAGCCAACTGGAGAGAGGTTGCGATGCAACCCACCGAAGGGGCAAGCAGCGCAGCTGCGTAAACTCTCAGGTAAAGCGGACAGAGGGAGTGGCACATTTCACAGGAAAACTTGTGTGCTGACTTACATCTATCTGATCGCAATTACCGCAGAGGGCATGTCCGGCGCGCTGGCTGCCGGACGTCGCAATATGGATATTTTTGGCGTCGGGATGATTGCTTTTATCACCGCGCTTGGCGGCGGAACCGTGCGTGATATCCTTCTCGGCAATTATCCCATTGGCTGGACTCAGCACCCCGGCTACATTTACCTCACCATAGGCGCCGGCCTTTTCACCATCATCATCGCGCGCGTTATGCATCATTTGCACCGTCTGTTTTTGGTGCTGGATGCCATGGGGCTGATTGCATTTACCATTATCGGCTGCAATGTTGCGCTAAAGCTGAATTATTCGACGACGGTCGTGGTGATGGCGGGTATCGTCACCGGGATTTTTGGCGGCATCCTGCGCGATATTTTCTGTAACCGCACGCCCATGGTGCTGAGGAAAGAGCTGTACGCCAGCGTCTCGCTGTTAGTTGCCCTGTTATATCTGGGGCTAAAGTCGTTTGACGTCAATCACGATATTAACCTGCTAACGTCATTCACTATCGGTCTGGCTTTACGTCTGGCGGCGATTCGCTGGTCATGGCAGCTTCCGGTTTTCTCGTATGTGCCGGGACGCTGGAAAGGGAAGGCGTAAAGGCATATTTCTCCGCGATGTCATTACTGACCGATTGTCGCCTTAACCCTGCGGGTCAACGCGATGCGTTGCTCAAAACCGTTCCGGTTTTGTCGAACCTTGGTCGAAGGTTCTCACCTTCCCCTGACGGGAATCTGATGCGATGGCGTTGGAGTTTAGTGCGAGAGTAGGGCTTGAAATGGTGGTGGGGGAAGGATAATTCGGTGCTGCGCACCTCACCCTGCGGGTCAACGCGATGCGTTGCTCAAAACCGTTCCGGTTTTGTCGAACCTTGGTCGAAGGTTCTCACCTTCCCCTGATGGGAATCTGATGCGATA